>JBAZJW010000010.1:0-2544 GCA_041651055.1 Minisyncoccota bacterium | reverse complement strand
CTTCGTCGGACCATAAAGGTGTGCTCATCGCTACTCCAGGTTTTGTATTAGTGCTTTTGCTTTTTGCCATTTGTTAAAGTCCGTTTCCTTATCGGTTATAAACCATACACTTGATCCATCATGAAGACCCATCTTCAAATTACTCATCTCGGCCATTATATAATCTTCGTTTTTAATTGGGGATATTGTTTGTAAATAAAGTTTCGCTACGGTTGTTGCTCCCTCTTCAAATGGAACTTCTCGATCTATCTTGCAAGAGGTAATAACTATTTGACCAACGTCAAATGTATCTTTTACTTTCACCCAGGTCTTAGGAAAGATGGTCGCTTCTATTCTCCCCGTACGATCTTCCAGAATAATGTTAGCCATGTCTTGGCCTTTTCTGGTCCTCCGTCGTTCGAGAATTGATACAACGGCTGGTATCGTTACTACTTCTCCACCCTTGCTATCTTCAATAATCTCTTCAATCGTACAGCTCGCCATCCTGGTCAGACTAGGATAGTCATCTAGCGGATGTCCAGTTAAATAGAAGCCAAGAGTATCGTGTTCTAAGGCTAACTTCTCTGCGCGAGAGATTTTTCTGATTTCCGTTATTGCTGGAAACTCCGGTCTATTGGGTAACTTAGGCAATCTCTTTGGCGGCGGCTCGCCAGTATCTATGCAGGATTGTCTTTCTTCTTCTCTCGTTTCATAGCGGATTTTTCTCTCTTCCCAAGTTGCCAGCTTCTTATAGTAAGTAGCCAGTGTCTCTATTGCTTCTTCTAGTTGGCTACTAGGGATCTCAGAAATTCCCTCTAGCGCTCCACATCTAGCCAAAGACTTCAGGATTCCCTGGTTCATTCCCAAAGAGAATAAATCATCCAGATTCTGGATGCCGTCTTCTGGGCGCTTCTCAAGGAATTGTTGACAAGCTTTCTCTCCAATTCCTTTTACTCCGGCCAGACCAAAGATAATCGTGCCATTATCCAGTGTAAATTCAGCATAGGATTTATTTATGTCTGGCGGCTGGATAGGGATCCCTTGCTGCCTACAGGAATAGATATACTTTACCAGTTGATCCTGTTCCCCAAGAGTATTGTTAAATAGCGAACAATAGAATTCTTCTTTGTAATAGTACTTCAGCCATGCAGTAGCAAATGAGATTATAGAGTAAGCTGTCGCATGACAAAGAGCAAAAGCATATTTACTATACCCCTCTATATCGTCGAATAATTTTGTCGCGGCTTCTTCATCTACGTTATTCGAAATGCATCCTTTAATGAATTTCTCTCTGTGTTCTTTAACCTTAGCAGCTAGCTTTTTGCCAACTCCTTTTCGGAGATCGTCTGCCTCACTTGCAGTATAACCTGCAAGTGTTACGCATATCTGCATTATGTTTTCTTGAAAACAATAGATACCAAATGTATCTTTCAAAACTGGTTCTAGCCTTGGGTCTGGATATTCAAAACTAGCTCCATTGCGGCGAGCAATGTACTGTTCAAGAAGTCCAGCTCCAATAGGGCCAGGCCTAAAAATACTTGTTATCACCGATAGATCTTCGATTGAAGATGGCTTTACGCGGACACAGAGGTCTTTGAATCCAGAGGATGTTTCAAACTGGAACACGCCATCCAGCTCGCCCTTCTGAAAGATGTTTTCGTATACAGCCTGGTCTTCTCTGTCGATGTTATTTATATCGATCCTAATTCTTTTTGTCTTCTCGATCAGCTTAATAGTGTCATCAATTATAGTTAGATTGATTAAACCAAGGAAGTCATATTTTACTAGGCCAAGCTCTTCGACATCATGCATATCAAACTGGGTTGCTGTTTCATCGCTCTTCCCTTTAAACAGGGGAAGGACTTCTGTAAGAGGACGATCTGCTATAACAACTCCGGCTGCATGGACACCAGCTTTTGTTCTTAGCCCTTCTGCTTTTCTGGCAAAATCAACCACTTCTGGATAACCAGTCTTTAACAACTTTGGCTCAGCATGAATTGCTTCGTCAAACGTTAATGCTTTTCCTGCTACATCTGGAGGGATAAGCTTTGCCAGTTCGGCTCCTACGCTTGGTGGATAGCCACAAACTCTTGCAAAGTCTCTAAGAGAGCCTCTTGGTTTAAAGGCTCCATAGGTGCCGATTTGGCAAACCCGATCTTCTCCATATTTCCCCATAACATATTGAAGAACTTTCTTCCTACCATGAGGACACATATCGATATCGATATCAGGATTTGTGACACGCTGTGCAGAGATAAATCTTTCGAAGAATAGTTTATATTTGATAGGATCTACGTTTGTTATTCCTAAACAATAACAAACTAGACTCGACGCTGCACTGCCACGACCAGGTCCAATAGGAATACTATGATCTTTTGCCCAGTTAATAAAGTCTTGAACAACAAGGAAGTAGGTTGCAAATCCGGTCTCTTTGATCGCGGCCAGCTCATATCTGAATCTCTCTTTGTATACTTCTGTGCCTTCTCCGAAGAGTTTATGAAATCCTTCCGTAGCGAGGCGTTCAAGTTCTTCATCAGGTGTCGTCTTCTCCAACGGGTATACTGG
>JBAZJW010000009.1:0-3085 GCA_041651055.1 Minisyncoccota bacterium | reverse complement strand
TACACAAGGATCATAGACATTAGGTGCGCTAATATTAAAGTTTTTCATCGGTAGACTCTATCTCATTAATCTGGATTGAACTATCCAATATACCAGATTTGTTACCGATGTATCTCAGCCTCCGCATCGTTAAGAACGATCAACCTATTCTCATAATTTTAAAAAGGGGTTATAATTAAATTACAGTTATTCAGTCTGTAATTTTTTAGATGTAGAGTCAAAATAATTTTTAGGAGGGTAATGGAATTGGATAAAAAGATAGCCAAAATACAACGATCAACCAGAACACTATTTAAAGCATTTTCTCCTCTTCATGACTGGTTGCGGCTGCACTCAAAGTTCTATTATTCATGGTCTCTTAAGCCATGTACCAGAGTAGTTCACTGGGCTGTTCTTTTGTTATACATTTGCTCTCTTCCTGCAATGTTCCTTTCCTCTTTTCAATCACCACAAAGCACAAAGGCAAGCGAAGTAACCTATGACTTTCCAAGATGGGAGTGGGTAAATCCAAAACCAACGGGAGATAGATTTACTAAGGTCGCAAAGTGTGAGGACGGAAGTCTGTTGGCAGTTGGTGGCGGAGGCGGAATTATGAAGTCAACAGACAATGGCCAAACCTGGAAAAAGCAGTACTCAGGAATTATAGACGACCTGTACGATATAGGAGTAATCAACAATAATAACATTTTGGTTGTTGGTGGTTCGCATGCTGGTGGAGCAATCATTCACTATAACGGTATTTCATGGACCAGAGTGGTGAGTAATTCTGATGAGCTGTTCAATTCATTAGCGATAATTGATCAAGATCATGCTATAGCGGTTGGTCAATACGGACAAATAACTGCTATAACTTACAGCGGCTCCATTTGGATGGCCAGTACCATTCCCGCTAGCGACCCGAACGTAATGCTCTCTAATGTAACTAGAATCGATTCAACTCATGCCATAGTAATGGGGACGGGCAAAGATGTTTATTTAACATTAAACGGGTCTTCTTGGAATAAAACCACTATTCCTAATAGTCCCACTGCTACACACCATTCGTATGCCGTGATTGACCCCACTAGTATTTTAGCTGTTGGATGGAAGGGCCAAATTGATTTTTTGAAATATGATGGTTCGTTGTGGGACGTAACCAATATAAGACCCGAAGGACTAAGCGGGGATACACTTGTGGAAATAGTTCAAATCGATCCAACTCACGCACTAGCAGTTGGGAGTAGCAGTAAGTCTGTTGCCCTCACTTATAATGGTACCTCTTGGATTGCCAGCGATATAGTAGGCGCACTTGCCAGTGGTTTGTTTAACATAAAGACGGTTGATTCATCTCATGCACTAGCAGTAGGTGCTTCAGGTAGGATCACATCATTTACATATGACGGCTCTTCATGGACAGCAGAATCCATAAATAGCGGATCAAACACAAAACTCGTGTCTCTTGTTGTAATTGATTCTACTCATGCTGCAGCTGTAGGGTTTGATATTGTTTACATGACAAAAAATGATTCTTCTTGGAGTGCCAACGCCTTAGTGAACAGCGATTCAACTACTAACTTTAAATCAGTAGCAGCTATGGATTCTACTCATGCACTAGCAGTCGGTGATTCAAATCAAATTTCGGAGTTAACATATGATGGCTCAATATGGATTCATAATACTTTTACAAATGATAAATCTGACGGATTCGCTTCAATCGTAAAAGTAGATTCTACTCATGCATTAGCGGTGGAATATGGCTATGGCAATATTTTATCATTAACAAAAACTAGCTCTTCTTGGGATATTGAAATTATTCCACAAGATATGCCGTGGCCTTTTAATTCAATTACTGTCATAGATTCCACTCATGCTATAGCAGTTGGAAATGCAGAACAAATACTAAGTCTTTCATATGACGGATCCTCTTGGATTGCAACAGTAATACCATATGAAACAGAATTTGGTTATAATTTTGAATCTTCAACAAAGATGGACTCAACACATGTACTGGCTGCTAGCAGAGATGGCAAGATTATAGCCATATCTTACAGTGGTTCATCTTGGTCTGTCAGTGACGTGGTAAGTCATTACGATAACTATACATTTATGTCAATTGCATCTGTCGACTCTACTCATGCGATAGTAGTAGGAGTAGATGGTGACTGTCGTTCAGCTTCAATTACATATAACGGCTCAACGTGGGAAAGTAATATTATACACGAAGAGAATGGAGTGCTCTGTCTTCTTAACAATGTTATTGCCACAGATTATACTCATGCTATAGCAGTAGGCGATGCCGGCAAGATCGTTGCTTTTACTCTCATCGGATCTTCATGGAGTGTTGAGTATATAGAAAATGATGCATCTGAAAATTTTCTTGCAGCAGATGTAATCAGCCCAACCGCTGCTATTGCATCCGGCTGTAGTGGTCAGATTTACACTTTATTACTTGATGGTTCAACTTGGAAAGCCTCATCTTCTCCAGCAGGAACATGGTCCTTACTTTATGCGATTGTCAATCTTGGCTCTGGTCATATAATTACTGCAGGCACTGATGGAAACATTCTAGCATACAC
Organism: Minisyncoccota bacterium; assembly: GCA_041651055.1. GTDB lineage: Bacteria > Patescibacteriota > Minisyncoccia > Phycocordibacterales > UBA5272 > UBA11704. The sequence goes on along the minus strand of JBAZJW010000009.1, from coordinate 530 downwards.
CTCTCCTGCCAATGCCACTGCAACTAAACTTTCAGTATCGCTGCCTGGTCAATCATTCGCCGATGAAACCTCTCCCAATATATCGGGCTCTGTCTCTTCTGCCAGAGTAGGAGAAAACTATCTGGTTAAAACATATGCAGTAGACTCCTCATCTTCTCCCAAACTAGATCGTGGTATTGCATATAACGTAGCCTTATCATCAAATGATCCCAAAGCTTCAAATACCGCACCTTTCTATCTAAACAATAATATAGATGAAACATGTAACTCAGGTACAGAAACAAGAATAGCCAACCCTTGCGGTATAGGTTCTTCTAACATAGTCTTCCATACTCCAGGTACATGGACAGTTTCGGCTAATGATGCCGGCGGTTCAGGTCTTGCTTCAGCTACAAGCAGCCCTATCACCGTCTTACCTGGCACTCCTCATCATTCAAGGTTCATTAACTCGGACGATCATTCTTCTATTATCTCTTCCATCTCTTCTTCTGCCGGTATAGCTAAGAAAGTAACATTAGGTCTATCCGATC
>JBAZJW010000008.1:0-12968 GCA_041651055.1 Minisyncoccota bacterium | reverse complement strand
GACTGTGGAGCACGACTCTAAGAGGATGATAAGAGGGTGAGTATGACAGGGATACTTCCAGATAACCTTCGTGAGTGGTGCAACGAGAACTCAGATACTATCTATCAGCAATTATTTGGTACGTCAGAAATGTATGTTAAAAGTATTGCATTCACAACTAATACATGTGGTGTAACTAATAAGTATGAAATATCACTTCTTGAATTATCAAAGGCCCAGATGGAAGACATCCTCAAGGTTGTAAGATCATGGCAGAACATGGGGTAATATCAAGACACAGGGATGAATATGGCTGCACTTTCTGAGAGTGGAAATACTATCTGTATATCTGGTATGACACGTAGGGAGATGGATGTTATTAAGAAGGCCTTTAATTACTTCAGTAATATGCCACCTGAACAAGTACATCAACCATTCACTATAGATGTGGAGTGTTCATTTACACCAAGTACTAACATTATAAATTTCTGTAGAGAGTTAGGGCCAATGTGTACAGAGGGATACCCATCAGGTGCATTGAATATAATGGGTACGGAAGACTACCAATCAGATAGAGTGGAATCAAGATTGTACAATAGTATTGTAAATGAACTACGGAGAAGCAGACAGTTATATGGTACGCTTTGACTATGGACTATGTAGGCACTGCCATCGTGGGCGGGTAACACGTATGTGGGGAGGGATCATGCCACAATTTGTATGCAGCCAGTGCGGAATTGTGACAAGATACGGTGGCAGGCGGGATAAGAGTAAGCCAGTGCCCAAGTTGGCACTAAAGCAGGCCGTTGACCAAACATTTATTGCAATAAACATTAAACAAGTACCTATAGGGCCATTCATGGAAGCACTTAAATTTACGTTGGGTGCAACTCCCACGATTACTGTTAAGGAGTTAAGACAGTATGGTTATGATATCAAGAATGGCTACCTAGTACGGAGCAACAATGACAAGTGAAGACTTTATAACAAGTGACGAGTATGCCCATGTTATGGGTGCACTTACTGAGATATGGATGAAGAATAATGGCAAGAAGAACTCAGATGTACTGACGGCAATCTCTGATATGGATATATCCATTAGAGAGAAGATATATATGGCATTCATTCATGGTATCGAAGTGCAGCGCGACATCAACTCTGAGATGCCAAAAGAACAGACAGAAGGTGATGGTACTGGTAACTCAGAGTGAGCGGGAGTTGGCCACAACTCTTACGAATATGTTTTTCAAGAGACTCAAGATACATGTAATTAGGAATGGACTTACATTCATAGAGGATGTCCGTGACAGGGATGTATGGACCAGGGAGATGTTCAGGAAGGGTGAGACAACGGTGATGGAAATCCTGCCTGAGGATACCGTTACTGGATCCATGCGTACACTTATGTATGAGCGTGGTATGGATAAGTTTGATCAGCGCAAATACATATTCGACCTGTTTGATGGTCACCTCAAGTGGGAATAACTATGCCAATAATTGTAAGGAAGAAAGATGGTACGACCATTTCATTCAGGAAACATGTAAGGTGTGTGGCTAATAAGGAGTGTCTTGATAAAGCGCTGGACGCATGTAGGAAGAAGCATCATGATTGTTAATTGCTGTGGAGATCATATGATAGGGATCATCACGGATGGTGGTGATATTGATAAGATACCTTATTCAGGTGGCTGTGCCAGGGTTAACTTTACACAGCATAAAGTAGGGGAAATAGATGGTGTTCCCATATATATTAATGGACAAGGACTCACTAAGGGCTTACCACGACAAACAGATGGTATGGTCTATGTAACAAGCAGGCTTGTAGCAGAACATGTAAAGAGATCCGACGTGTGTTGCCCTAATACGGCTCCAGGCCACGTAATCCGCGATGAATACGGTATGCCTATCGCAGTAGATAGCCTACTCACATATGCAAGGAAGGTAGCCTGAATGCCCACTAAACACTTAACAATACGAAAATGTGAAGAGTGTCCATACTGTTCAGATTATGCCGATATATGTGAACTAAATAAATTACGAGTTGGTCCTCTTATGTCTCCACCACCGTTGTGTCCTATTGATGAACTTAATAAAGAACGGTCTGGCACCCCTAATTTACGTTATATACAATGTGTGACATGCAGACGTATAGAGTCAAGTTATAAGTCTACCCCATTTACTGGATGGACTATAATCGAGGACAACCACGGTAACGTTGTGATTGACTATCCAGATAAAACATGGAACTGGATTGGTATCTGTCCTGATATACACATGCACAGGAAGATATCAATGATACATTATGTGCCGAGCATGCACGTAAGTTTGACATACCTGATGTCTATGAATACATGGATACACATGATATACTAGCATGTGATGAGATGCCATGTAACAAAGGATGTCCTCTTTGTAGGCATGATAACTGATGACAAGGTTAATAAGTAATCAAGTTCCACAAGTATATGTGGTACTAACCACCACCACAACCACCATTACTTTGTTCTAAAAGGGGGATAACCCCCTTCTATCTTGATTACCTGATTACTTGTGCGATGATGCACTACATCTTATTGTACTGCGGAGCACCATGAGGTATCATGATCTGGCAGGATATAGTTTTCACAGCAGGAAGTATCGTGTTCGCACTTGGTCTTATACCCCAGTTGCGTGATTGTCTTAATGGCTACACACTGAACCTGTGGACTGCCTCGATCACGACTGTAGTCTTGACACTGTATTGTGTGACCTATGCATCACTGGGTTTGTGGCTATCAGCCATACCATTTACTGCAACGGTGTGGGCACTGATACTGATAGTATCGTGGAAGAATACACTGAAAGCACATGGAGGCTGACTACATGGAGAATCCACTAGGAAATAATCTGGAGAAGCCAAGCCCAGGAAGTCCCGACGCGATCAAACTTGGTTGCACATGTCCCATCTTGGATAATTATGGCGGCAGAGGACTCGGGAAAGGCATGTTCTGGATCAATAAGGTGTGTCCGATTCATGGCACCCCCACACATGAAGTATGAAGTGTCAAATGTTCCCAACAAAACACTTATAAGAACAGACACCGTATATTACTTGTGGAACCTCTTCAGGATCTCTACGACGAATTCAAAAAGGAGATGCTGCAATGCCAGCGCACCGGCACCAAGGCCGATAAAATTCGGCACACTGTCAGTAATCTCTCTGATTACTTAGGTGACCGCAGGCTATGTCTGGATGCAGTCTTCGACATAGTACAACAGCGTGTAGATGGTCTATGTAAGGGGTACTTCACAAGTGTAGTCAGGAATACATGGACTACAGAAAAGGATGATAATGGGGTTGAGTGGATAAGAACAGATCGCCCCAAGGGACGGTGGCACAAGTGAACAGTATACCACTCATGTCCAGGGATATCGTTGACGAGTTCATCCGCTCTGGACACACATACCAGACTATTGATATTGAAAGGGCCGGACGATCCAAGATAAGCGTGTACAATGCGATGCTTGGATACCTTAAGAGAAATGATAATCTTCGTATCTCTGTAAGAATGGTTCATGGAGATATCGTACTGGTAAATGATAAACTACATCAGGCTGATGTAGAACACAAGCATGAAGAACATCGAGAAGATCAGGCTATTTATTGAGAAGGATTGGGATCCGACTCAGGCGTATGAATCAACAGACGTATCTGAGATTCTCGAATGCAACATTAGGTTAGCAAGATACTACTTGATGGAAATGGTACGCTATGGCCTTCTACGACAGATAAAGTATCGTGGTAAGACTTGGTATATCAGGTACAATCAGGTAGAGCCATTCATGCAATTCAGGCAGATTGGCGTAACAATCAAGTAAGGTGAACTATTATGGCAAAGAAAGCAGAAACTGTAGACGTAACTATCTATGTAAAGCCACTTGTTGATGCAGGAATGACTGAGGCAGAGGCCAAAGATCGTGTCCAGAAACTTGTTGATAAGGTCAACGAAGTTATGGCAGGTGAATCGGTCGAGGCACGTAACAACATCATTGGTGTTAAGATCAAGGAACTAATTGCAGTTAGTAAGTCCGAGAAGTACACGATGGTAGTCGTGGCAGCAGCCCCTAAGAAAGACTCCAATGGGTACAAGCGGAATACTGCACTCAAGACTTACAATGATGACAGGGAAACTGCACTGTCACAGGGATTGGCCAAGGTTGTCAAAGAAGGTACTAATGGTGCTATGAAGGCAGCCGACGGAACCTGGATCGTAGCCATTGATAATAAGAAGTTCTGGGATGAGGCCGGAACGAAGAAGAACTTCGGATACGGTAAGCCCTTCCCTGTGCGTATGTCCCGTGAGATTATTGGCATTGCTAACGGGTCTATCGTGAAGGCCTATGGAGATGTCGATGTCAAGGCCGGTGGCGAGTACGAACTGCTGGGTAAGATTAATGAGGCAAGTGGTGCACTGTATATTAGTAATGCGGTGAAACCGAAACTGCTCAAGACACTTAATTCAAATGATCTTTATGGCATGGTGCTTGATGCGGCCAAGTCCTATGATAAGGCCATGGACTTAGAGTCGGCACTCGAGACTGATGAGAAAGGCACGATCCTTGTCAGTGGCTACACGCTCAATGTGGCGGTATCAAGTAATGGCAAGCACAGGATGACACTCAATGGTGGAATGGGAGCCGAGATGATGGTCTTCCCAACTGACGATGCAGCAGAGAAGGCCATCTCGGAAGTGCCTGTTGGTTCAGATGTGATTGCTATCGGTATTGTGCGGGATCCGAAAGACCCACAGTATAACCGTAGCATGAATGCCTTCCATGTCATTGTTAATCCCAAGATGGGAGCAGCAGGCAAGGCCCTTGATGCACTGAAGGACTACGAGTTCTAAGCCTATGAACCTCTCAACACATAGGCTTATATGTACACACACGGTGGGTGGGTTATCAATAGATAATACTGGTACTGACTATGTCATAACAGACCAAAGGACTGTGATACCGGTATCGACTGTTGATAAGATGCTGCAAATAGCAGAGAGTCTAACTCCATATGAGTTTGGACTCCTCATTCATCTTGTTACTGGCCATTGTATGGCATCGAGAGACGCAACAGAAGTCCTTTATACATATGCCAGGAAAACATGTACGTATTGTGGACATATGGAAGTACTTAAGAACGCATTGTTGGAGGCTGAGAAAGATGGGAGTCAAGGCTGAGATACGGAGACTTCGTCAGCGGGCCACCCTTAAGGTAGACAAACAGCCACAGTATGCTGCGGGCTACCTCAAAGCCCTTGATGACATGGACGAGTTCTACACAGATATTACTCGCAACTACAGGAGGTAAGATATGGGATTCGGAGCACAGACAAAGAAAGAAGATAGCACTGCACCAACCAGTGATAGGACACTGGCTGAACTATATACGCCTGCTACCGAGTTAGAGGCAGCACATGGATTAAAGATAGCAATTTGGGGCAAGGCCAAGGTAGGCAAGTCACACTTCTGTCTGACTCCTCCCGGCAAAATCTTTGTCATAGACACAGAGAGTGCTATTAAGACTAATATTAAGTCCTTTCCAGATGATGTCAAGGAGCGCGTATTCGTAGCGGATGTACTTAAGTTCAGTGGACTGAACGAGTCAGGCGACATCGACTACGGTCAGATGCTCGGTGTACTTGAAGATGCCATTACGAAAATCTTAGGTGCTGTTAAGACAGATGGAGAGCACAATATCACGGTAGTAGTTGATAGTGCTAGTGACCTGTGGGACTGGCTTGGTATCTGGCTCAGTGAAGAAGCACCTGGAGTCAGTCATATAGGTAAGGACAAAGATAAGGTCAACAGATTAGAGTGGGGTAAGGCCAACAAGCGGTATGCCAGGGCCATGCTCAAACTCATCATGTCTGGATGTAATATTATCTGTACGTATAAGGCTAAGGATGCCGTGGGTTCAGATGGTTCAGACTTGGGATTTGCTAAGCCCCGGTGGCAGAAGAACAGCAAGCATCTGTTTGATCTTGTAGGTGTGATGGAGAAGAGTGGAGATAAGAGGGTCTTGAAGTTCACAGGCTCTGATAATGGAGGAAGATATGGAGATAAGATACCCGACTTGGAGAACCCCACATGGCCTAAACTCTTGGAACACCTCGAGAAAAACTGTGGTGCCACATTTGACTAGTGTGATACCACCATATACTTATTTAAGCAAGACAAGCGGATTGTATAATATGAAGTCCACCGAACACCTGTTCATGCAATATGTACTGTGTACATGTAGTGAGCAGGATCCAGAGTTCGTAATGAACCTGACTATAGATGGGGCCATGAATATTATACAGGCTGCCGGTGTACAAGTCACAGAGTTCCAAGACGACTTTGATGACGACTACGACTAAGACATACATGTGCGCTTATTGTAGGAGGGTCTTCTACCATGAGCCGAAGGTATGTCCAACATGTAAACATACGGTATTTAAATCAAAAGGAAGGAAGAAATCATGACATGCAAGTACTTTAAGAAGAACGAGGGCGGTCAGCCCATCTGTAAGAATGATGAACTCAATCATGTTAAGTATTGTCCCTTTGAGTTCACTATGAACAAGAAGGCGCCCCAGTGCTGCACTGGATATAAGAAGGGAGCAAGGCGAGCCTTCAGGGGATACTCATCCGATGATGTACTCCAGAAGGCCATGCATGCAGTGTGGGTAGCACTTCCATTCCATCACGACACAGTTACTGTGACTGTTGAGAATGCATGTGGCGATACTATCTGCTTTGATGTGGAACCTACAGATGATGGGCAGTGGAAGGTCTGTGGTATCAAGACATGTGTTGATGGTGGATCTGTCTTTAAGAGATTCCGCAAGGCACTCTTCCACGAATAACTTCTAATAAATTTTCTTTTACACTATAATAGAGGTACATTATAATATAGGAGATACATCTATGACTTATTATGGATATGTGACCAGGATCAGGAATATTAGGAAGCACCCCAATGCAGATAGGCTCTTACTTGGTGATTGCTTTGGCAACCAAGTAGTAGTAGGACTTGATACGAAGGACGAACAATTAGGGGTGTACTTCCCTACTGATGGGCAACTATCAGAGGAGTTCCTTAAGGCCAATAACCTGCTATCAGTGATTGATCCTACTACGGGTGAGCGATCTGGTGGCTTCTTCGATTCAAGTGGGCGTGTCCGTACACAGAGATTCAGGAAAGAACGTAGCGATGGCTTCTTTATACAACTTAATTGTCTGGACTTCACAGGTATCGATACGTCACAACTCATAGAGGGAACAACGTTCAATGATATGAATGGTGTCCATATCTGTAATAAGTATGTATCTCAGGCTACACGTAAGAAGTCCTATAACTACGAGAGTAGTAAGAAGAAACATGTTAGGTGTCCATTATTCCATGAGCACCTTGATACGGAGCAACTTGCTTACAACCTTGAACAGTTCAAGCATGGAGACTACGTAGTAATAACTGAGAAAGTACATGGTACATCTCAGCGTAGTGGCCATACGATGATAACTACAATGGAAGACTGGAAACAAGCAGTTAACAGGCTACTTCATTATAATGTGTTTAAGCCAACTGTCGAGTGGAAATATGTATGTGGTAGCAGGCGGGTAGTCCTGCCTGATACACTGGAGCAGCCTGATGGGTGGTTCGGTGCCGATGGCTCACTTATGCGGGCACGGGCACATCAGCAGTTTGTAAATAAGTTGCACAAGGGTGAGACTGTCTACTATGAGATAGTAGGATATACACCTGATAATAAGTTGATCAGTAATGAGTGCTCCAACGATAAGTTGCAGGATAAGGACTTCTCCAAGAAGTATGGTAAGACTACCAAGTTCACGTATGGGTGTACTCCGGGGCAATCACGACTCTACGTATACAGGGTGACTATGGTTAATCCTGATGGAATCGAGACTGACTTATCATGGAATGATGTGGTAATGCGGTGTCAGCAACTCGGAGTAGATCACGTACCTGTACTTGATACTGGTATAGTGCTCAATACGGAAGAATTTTTGAAGCATGTAGAACACCTTATAACAAGAGAGTCTACCATAGACAGCAGTCATATTATGGAGGGTGCAGTCATCCGTCGTGATGGAAGTACGTGGAAGGCCTATAAGCATAAGAGTTTCGAGTTCAAGGTCATCGAGGGCATCATAAAAGATAGTGGGGCCGTAGACATGGAAGAATCACAGGACACAACTAGATAGTAATATATATTAATTAATACAATTTATTTGTAAGCCAGCATAGCACAACGGCGGTGCAGTCGCCCTGTAAGCGTCAGGTTGGGGGTTCAAATCCCTCTGCTGGCTCTTCCATAGTGTAGGAAAATATGCTGGGAACTTAATGACTCCCGGTATGTGGAAGGTGAACTACACTATGGCTTATATGATGACATAAAACTTAAAGGAGTTGAATCCCCACGTTATGCTAATGTGTCATCATATAAAGGAGTAGTAAGTTATGAATATAGAAGTAGATGAAATCTTATCACTTGTTGCATACATGATACTGTGTATTATATTACTTCCTTTAATCATTATAGGGATAGTACTTGTAGCAGTATTGACTGCATGTGGGACATAATACATATAGTGTACAGAGAGTTCATGACTCTCTATGTCCTTCCGTGGGGAGAGCACATTGCCCCACGGCCACATACACCATAGTGTATGTATTGTATGGATGTCGAACACACACTTTGGTTGATACCTACCTTATCTTTAGTATCCGTGGTAGAGGACATGTATGTGTGGGTTCACTACCCACCATACATATTTATGGAACAACTTTACTGTGAGTATTTCAGTGAACACCCTGACTACACATACCAATGTAGTTATAGGTTAGATCACCGTAGTACATGTATGTATAGTATGGAGGAACAAAAAAGCATGGAACAAGAAGGTGTATTCTGTCCATTTTGGCAGTTTAAGGCTGGTGGCTGGGTAGATATGCAGTACTTCTGTGAGGTACAACATGGCACATAACCAGCGAGTACCTTACATAGGTAAGTCATTCCCTGATATGTTTATAAGATATAGATATGGAGGGGGGCGTGGTTACCTCAGACATAGAAAGTGTTTCTGGCAAGAGGAGCGTCTATTTATCAAGATGGTAACTAAGTCTTTGCATGACTTATAAGGAGATATTAAATAGATGACCGAGACATTAGTATGGACAGATTCATTGTGGGTAAAGGACAATAATAATGCGGTAATTATTCTATATGGACGTGACTATCATGACAAATTTAGAACATGCAAGACAATTATCAGGGGATTTGAACCTTACTTCTATGCCCCGGCCTCAGTGGCAGCAAACTACCACGGGGCGATCTCATCCAAGGGTTTTCGGATTCAATACCATACAGCCGAAGGCACACATACAGATGCACTTGGACGATCCATACGGAAAATTAGCGTCAGGCTACCTTCGGACGTACCTCAAATACGCGACTCGTTTGAGTGGACGGACGAAGCCGACATCCTCTTCGACAAGAGGTATCTCATTGACACCAGCATCAAGTATGCCTATCAAGTTGATGAAGGTAATAAAGTCAGTCCAGCAGAAGTTAATGAGCCTCTTCTCCCGCGTGTAGTCTGGTTTGATATAGAAGTGCTGGGTGATCAGGACTCTGTACCTCAGCCTTCTAATCCAATACACCCGATAGTTTCTATCCAGGTAATGGACTCCTATACGAAGGAGATCAAGATATTTACGTATGGTGTACCAGACACGGATAAGTGTCAGGAAGCATGTACATCTGAGCAAGAGTTACTTGTGAAGTTTGCCAAGTACATTAATGAACTTGATCCAGACGTCCTCTCAGGTTGGTACTCAAATGGTTTCGATATTCCCTACATTATTAATAGGGCCACACTTCTCAAATTAAATATGAAGGATCTGTGTCGTACATATACGGAGCCATCATGCAAGCCGACTGGTACAGGGAATGGGACACGATGGTTCATCAAGATACCGGGACGACAATGCCTGGACTTATTGGATGCCTTCAAGAAGTACTATGCACCCCAGGGACAACTGGCAGCATACGACTTGAAGTCTGTCATATCGAATAAGGATGTAATGGGTGAGGCAGCCTTCGTATATAAGGACTACGGACCACACATAGGTAAGTTGTTCAAGGATGAAGACTGGGCCACCTTCTTACAGTATTGTAAGTATGATGTTATCGCACTTGATACAATTGATACGAAGGTACAACTTATTGCATTCTATGAACATCTGAGGATGATAGCAGGTGTCAAGATAGAGGAGACTCTTATGAACAGTAGGGTTATCGAGTCTCTTATTATGAGGGCCGGTATTAAGCCCATGCCCACGAAGAGTAATAAGCCCATTACGACAGATGGGTTCGAGGGTGCACTCGTCCTCACACCTCCTGTTGGGATACACAATGATGTGGGGGTAGTGGATCTTACGGCCTTGTACCCGAACATCATGGTAGGCTTCAATATCAGTCCCGACATAGATCATGTAGTACCGAATACACTGAAGATTATAATGGAAGAGAGGGAGAAACTTAGACGCCTCAAGATGGAAGGCAAGGCCGACGCAGTTATGAAGAACAAGGAGACGGTCTTGAAGTACCTTGCGAATAGTTTCTATGGAGTTATAGGATGGCCACGATTCAGATTGTATAATCAGGATCAGGCTGCCTTCATAACCAAGACAGGTAGGGACTTGAATATGTTCTTACAGGAGATTATAAGAGAGTATGGGCATGAACCGATCTACGGTGATACGGACTCAGTCTTCTTTTCTGGAGTTAAGACACCCGAGCAAGGACTCGAACTAGGAGACTACTGTAATAAGAGGCTGGAAGACTGGTCACAGGAACATAACAGTACAGTTAACTTTACATTGAAGTTTGAGAAACTATACCGTCGTATATTATTCAAGATGGCCGTCAGTGGTGAAGTGGCTAAGAAGCGCTATGCAGGGCACTTGATCTGGAAAGATGGGCAGCCAACAGATAAGTTGGACTTCACTGGCATAGAACTTAAACGTAGTGATCAGGCACATGTAACTAAAGGACTGCTTGAGTCATTCCTGAAAGACCTACTCTTGAAAGATAGTCCTGACGCCGCAATCTTATCAGTACGCACGACTATTAAGAGTATCCTTGATGGTAAGACTTCCATACATGATGTTAGTATACCTAAAGGCGTAAATGATATAGAAGGGAACAATCCCTGGGCACGGGGCATACGCTATCACACTGAACTGTTTGGTACTACTATACCACAGGGAATCAAGCCACGGCTTATCTATATTAAGGGTGATCATAAAGAGTTATGTATTTATGATGATATGGACTCCAACTTAATTATGTCTAAGGTAACGGTAGATTGGCCCGTATGTGTACAGAAGACCATTGAGAAGAAACTTCGTACGTTTATTGAGAGTATAGGGATGTTGTGGGACCAAGTAATTGAAGGACAGAGGACACTACTATGATGACTCATTCAAGTGAATGTAGTCATATAAGTTGCAAATGTGGTAACCAGATGTTCAAGATTGTACCGATGTTTGAAAAGAAGTGCATATTGGCTATATGTCCAATATGTTATACAAGAATCTATATAGCAGGTCCAGGTGATATGTATGGGACTGATTGAACTGTTCACTAAAGAACATATAAAGGAAGAAGTTATACGCACGTATCAATCATACGGCCATATTATTAATAAGTATCTTAGTATTAACTATGATACTGGTGAATATAAGTACTCTGATTGGCCACATCAGTACGTTGTGAAAGTTACTGAAACAAACTTAGGTAATGTTACTGTAAGTATACATAATGAAACACATGGGTATTTAGGGAGTCCACTATTCAAGGAGTACGGCACGACCAACGATGTAGATAAACTTGTATGTAACGTTATTAGACAGTATACTTCTTATATGCAGGATTCAGATAATCGTGTAAATGAAAATGCAATTAAGACTTATAATGAATGTACAAGAAGGCGACAAGATATACGACCGTATGAGGATCATCTGTCTAAGGTTGTTAAATCATGTATGGAGAGATAATATGACTAATACTTATAATGAGTTTGCACCCAATGACGTGAGGGTGGCTGAAGAACTCAGACTTATACGCTGCCTGATTGAGCGTACACTACGACTTAAGAACGAGGCAATGTTTGTAGACTACCAGATGGAGAAATTCGGAGCGGACTATAAACCATGACTGATGTGGTATTTATTATAGGAGAGATATGTATTGGACTGTTTCTGTGTGGTACAGTTGGATTTATTGGAGCAGTTATTGGTGTATGTATATATGATATCGGGAGTAGGGCACATCCAGTCTTGTATCCTCTTATAGGATTCATACTAGTAACTGGCTTAATGGTATTAATAGTTATGGTACCTTTATGGGGGTGTACATGGGAGCAGCGTACTGCGATATATAGTTTACAAGATACAGCCCTTATGCATAGTTCATTCTTCCTCGGGTCAGGGCAGATTGATGAAGTACCCGTCTATGCATTCTACTACAGTGTTGGTAATGGAGGATTCAAACTTGGAACTGTACCATCAAAGGATACGACTATCTTTATGGATACGGACACTAGTCCATATATGAAGACGATAACGACTAAGTATTCACAGATACAACAATCATATGAATTACATGTACCAAATGACACTATAGTACAAGAATACCTGCTTGATACAAAATTCAAGTGATACTATGATAGTTGACTTGACACTACTGGAGTGTGCCTATATTGCGGCCACGACTAGGTTCTTCCGTAATGCCTTGCGTCAGGAAGACCAGGAAACCATGATGCAGATAGCAGATGAGATCATGGCCTTGGAGAATGAACAAATCGGGCAGGCTCTATTGCTCAAGTTACAAGGCTACTTAATTCAGGAGGATGAACGTGATGGAGCAAGATACTACCAATGA
>JBAZJW010000007.1:0-22465 GCA_041651055.1 Minisyncoccota bacterium | reverse complement strand
GAACTAAAAGACCTTGAAGACAGTTCTGGTGTAACAGAAATGCGGGACACCATTACGATGTTAAGACAACGTTACGTAGAAGACTGCAAGCAGATGGCCCACGATGGTATCACACAAGATGGGCCACTACGCCTCATAGACAGGAGTAGATACGTGAGGAAGGTAAACGTAGAACGATTTACTGTAATTGATAAAGGTGCATATGAACAATTAAAGAACTCACTTACTATACCTGTGGGTGTAGTGGAGAAATTCTATGATGATGTACCAAACAAGAGGGAGATCATGGATGCAATTTGTGATACGACCAAGCAAGAATCATATGATATTGTGGATGTAATGGAGGGAGATTAATGACACAGAAGTACGTGTGTGATGCACAGGTAGTTAATGACCGTGGTGAGGTAATTAAGGAATTCAAAGGCCTCAATGATGTGAAGATAAATGAACAGTTCGTAGTGTTTCTCTCTAATGGAGGGAAAGATGGTGAGATGTACTTACCAATAAGAGGGCAGACAATAAAGATCCAGACTCGGGAGTGTCCTCAGGATGTTGAACCTTATCAATGAGCAGACTATAAGTTCGGCACACTATGCGCTAGTTAAGCGTATCATGACGTATGGTAAGCCAGTCTTGACTGAAGATAGGGAAGTAACTATTGAGTTACCTTATCCTCTTGTCGTACATATTGATGAGCCACTTAAACCTTATAGGATACTTAAGAAGGTTGGCTTCGGTCAACACTTCATGACAGACTATGCTAAGCAACTGCGTAGTATTACAAGTACTGGATTTACTTATACATATGGGAATAGGTTATGTGATTATCCACTTGTAAGCAGGGATGTGTATTGTGGTAATGGCGATGGACGTGGTATCAATCAAGTACAGGTAGCAATAGATAAGTTAAATATGAGTCCTAATACACGCAGGGCCATCATGCATACGTGGTGTGTGCCGCTTGACACTAGGGCTGAACACGTTCCGTGTATGCAGACGGTGCAGTTCCTTAAGCGGGATAATAAACTTAACTGTATAGCGACGTTCAGGTCTAATGACATGTTGATGGCCTGGGGCGGTAATGCCTATGGCCTCTCTGAACTCCTGCGTCATGTAGCAGAGGGCACAAGTAGTGATGTGGGGTACCTCGAGACATACTCCATGAGTGCACATATCTATAATATACGTGATAAGACTACACTTGATAATGTAATGGATGGGTATGAAGGTATATGAAGTGGAACTGTACTATTGAGATACCAGTGTTTTCTCGCTTGGTATTTGGGGCACTCGCGGTAGGCAAGGAATCCTACCTGACATGTTGTCCTGATAGTATGAATATTGCTATACTTAATAATGCCAATACTATGTATGGCAATATTACAATACCTGCGCACATAGAGGGTGATGCAGCACCTATGCCATTTGATATGCTTAAGATCACGGCATCCATGCCAACATCGGGTACACTCAAGTTGGACTATGAAGATAACATACTGAAGATGGTGGCTGGCAGGACACGGTACAGGTTCTACCAGTTTGCAGAGGGTGCCGTTAAGATGCCACCAAGTCCAGATAAGGTAATGAAAGACTTGCCTAATATTATTCACGATGTACCTATAAAGGACTTATATGATGCTAATAATAAGATACTTAAGTTAAGTGATCTTACTGGCTCCCTCTATAAGACTATCTTATCAATTGATAATGGAATCCTATCAATATCAGATAAGGATAATGACATCGTAACGGATATTGAGTGTGATACGGCTGCCCCTAGTAGTCACGTTATGGTAAGTACAGTCTATCTTGAGTCACTTCTTATGTACTTCAAGAAGTACGTAGATGAATCATTAACAGTTGGTATGTATACACCAGAGAGTCCCATGACAATCAGGTATGATGGTGATAAGGGAAACATGTTCTACTTATTGGCACCGATAGTGGAGGCTGACTAATATGGCATATGCAAAGACACCTATGGAACAAGATATACTTCATCACTTACAACATGTAATAGATGAGTTAGCAGCAACATATACTGATTACTGTAGTGGCCAAGAGTGTTTTGATGACACGGTTGCTCGTCAGGTATGGGTTGCTAATACTATGATGACTCTTACAGATATAAAGGATGAAATTAAATGTGGTAAGTTGTTCAAGATGCATGTTAGATGTCCACATTGTGGCTATACTGGAAATGATATGTTTACATTCCCGCAAGACAGGTGTGGTGTATCATTTACGTATGGTTGCCCCAAGTGTAGGAGTTTATTCTAATGGTACATGAACTTCTATACAATGATGCAGGCAAACTGTATATTCGTAAGAGTATGCTGGAAACATATAAGTTTTGTCCCATGAAATTTAAGAAAGAATACTTACTAGGTCACAATAACAGCGCTAACTATCAGATGATAGTGGGTACTCGCTTCCATGAGTTTGCCGAGTGGTTCTTCGATATCTACTCCGGTATTGAGCCTGACAGGTGGGAAGAACTAGTCCCAAGTGCATTCTTACCGGAAGAGCAAGAGTGGGCAGCATGGTTTATCCAAGAAGAATACAAGAGGTATAATAAAAATCCTGAAGTATTTATGCCACTCATGCGTGAGATGAAGATCATAGACGATGACCTCTGCCTAAGTGGTACCTTTGACAGGGTAGATAAACTTGATACACAGGATACACTTGCTATTGTAGAGTATAAGACAGGCAAGTCGTATAATGAGGAATCTATAATGAGGCAACTTGCTTTCTATAAACTCCTGTGGGATAATAATGTAAAGCGTGGTAACATGCTATACATGAGGTATATTAATCCCAGGATTCAGAAGTACGAGACAATCAAGTTTAAGAGTAATGCCGTAGATAAGGTCTTGCTTGATATAGCGGGTATGCGCAAGTGTCTAAGAGAAGATACATTTATGTACCAGTGTAGCCCAGTTAAACATATTATCTGTCACCAGTGTGACATGGATGAGTGCAAACTATATGACTACGATGAAAGATCATAGTCGGGATCATCTTAATGCACGGGATGCAATCAATGCCAATGTAGACCTAATTAATAGGTATACTATAGAGTTGCAGCATAACATATCAGAACTCCAAGAGATGCTCACTATCTTGTCCTGGTATATTAATGCCGAGAAGAAGAAGGTAGATATGCACTATAACGATACACCTCTTGAGCATCTTCATAGAGTAAGTAATTCATATAGTGACTTCTGTGGAGACTTAGTTACAATGGATACAAATATACGGCAGAACATATATGTATTAAGTCGTAGGTTCCACTTTGAGGATGACGACATTGATATTGTAAAGCGTCGTGTAGTTGGTGATAAGTAATGACTGAAAACGTTTACACTGAAATAGATCCCCGAGATTGTTTAAAAGATGCAAGTGCCAATATGCCAACAAAGATATGTGAGGTAGTAGATAAACTTGATAGTGACGAACTCAAAGTCGTCTTACAAGAACAGGCAGCCAAGCAACTTGAACAATCAAAGACCGGATCTGATAAGAGTGACGCGTAAATGCACCTTCTGTGAGGAGGAAGTAGACCTGACTCATGATGGTATCCAGATTGGTACTGTCACCATTGAAACACATAAGGATGGTAAGAAGAAATACTTTAAGTCAGACGGCCAGCACTTCTTCTGTGACCTGTCATGCTTTACTACATGGTTGTGCTGTCTGGCAGGAGCGGAGTACGAAGATGACTAAAAAGTATAAGTGCTATAATTGCCTAGTAATACTTGATGAAAGTGTAATGCAGGATGGAAACCTATGTCCTGTATGTCATCAAGAATGTATGGAGATGTGTCCACGAGATCACTGTGACTGTACACATGATATAGTTGAGACTATTGAATATTGTCCTGAATGTGGTGCACCGGTCTGTCCAGTATGTGGCTGCCACGACGTGACCCAGATCAGTAGAGTAACGGGTTATTTACAAGAGGTGAACGGGTGGAATGCAGGCAAGCAGCAAGAACTTAAAGACCGTACCAGATACACCATATAGAAACATATTTATGTTCAATCACCTTATATCTTACCATGACACCAGAAGTAATTGAAGAGATAATACGACTTTATGTTGTTGATCAAAAATCAACACATGTAATTGCTAGGATATTTGATACATCACATACTACTATACGTCGTATATTGAAGGCAAATGGTGTAAAGATGAGATCACATGTAGATGCAGCATTACCACAGGTACGGTACAATACATGTGTTATGTGTGGTAAGACATTTAGAGCATGTAATACTGGAGAAATGCGTAAGTTGAGTCGGAAATGCTGCTCTGATACATGTTTCAGAGAGTTAATGAGAAACATACAACTTAATAATCAGAATTTAAATTGGAAAGGAGGACATTCACAGGGTCATTATCAGCGTATTAGACGTGAAACAAAAGAAGAAATATGTGAGTGGTGTGGTAAAATAGGATGTAGACTTGACACACATCATAAAGATCGTAATAAGGCCAATAATTCATTAGATAATATAATGGTTTTATGTGTATCATGTCATGCATATTTACATTATATTGAAGATGAGAGAGGTTTGAATGGCAGGAAATAAGAATATGTGTGAGAAGTGTCGCGTGACAAGCAAGGATTTACATGAAGCAGTCTGAGAAGAAGTTACGTATAGGATGGATGTGGGCTACTCCTGATCAGTGGATGCTCCATAGGACTACCAAGGATGGACTATGGAAGAAACTAAACAGTGATGAGGATTTCTCACTTGTAGACTTGACTAGGTTGCTAGCAGTGAAGGAAGAGTGGATCGAGATGCGGCCCACGGACAAGATACCAGTTAACTATCCACTCCTGTTATTTACATGGAGTCACTACTATAAGGACTTCAGGAAGTTAAAGCCGCCCCTCTTCTGGAGGCTGGCCATTAAGAAAATAGGAATCTTTGTACTTACGTTGTTCAAGGAAGATAGCGCCTACTGTGAGAGGATCGGGGGCGTGATACAATATATCATCGAGCATAAGGAAGATTGGCCCAAAGATGATAAGCAGACACGATTGATGGCCCTTCAAGATACTCGTGATTGGTGGTATGAGGAAGACTGGCGTACTAGAGGGAAAGAACGTCTTCTTAAGTTGGTAAACAAGATCATAGACTCATATGAACATGATGAGTTCATACAGAAGTCCCTGGACTTCGTTATTGATATGATGATAGCAAATGAGTCTAAGTGGATACGAGCGGATGGGTTCTTCACACCCGAAAAGTGGTATCCACGGGGTAAAGGTCAAGTAAACTACCTTGTACACGGACGGCGATCTTAATGGTAATGCTTACGAGTGAGATACTTGCACTTGATGATGAACCGAGACAATATTCCAAGTGTGGTAAGTGGAAACAGAATAAGGACTTTAGTATAGCAAGGAGGAAATCAGATGGACGAAGTACAGTGTGCAGAGAATGTGGGAAGACTGCAAGACTCAACGGTGCAACAAGTCACTAGTACTGTTTCAATAGTAGTACCAGTGTATCATGGTGCACAATTTATACATCAACTGCTTGACAGTATTAATAGCCAGACATATAGGGATTTCATACTGGTACTTGTAATAGATGACTTTGAGTATGATAACACAGTTGATATTGTATGTAAGCATGCACTGTATGAAGACGGCAAGGTACATTTACTTTTGAGAAGTTCTAAATCTAATCCAGCAATTGCACGTAATAAAGGGATAGAACATGTCACTAGTAAGTATGTATGCTTCATAGATGTAGATGATACGTGGGAGCCTGATAAACTCGAACAACAGGTACGATATGCCAATGTACTTAATCATGATGTGGTATTTACGTCCGGTTGGTGGCATAGGGACTTTGGTACACTACATGTTATGGCTGATATTGTATCAGTTAATGAGGGGTTCCCCGAGCAGTTGTTCTTATGGTCATCCATTATGATACGACACGATGCTCTCATGTGTGTAAAAGATATGCGTGGATACATATTTGATGCGACGCTGTCTCAATGTGATGATATAGAGTTACTATTATGTCTTAAACATACACAGTGTGCATGTGGATTTGGAGCCGTATATGCGTTACTTACACATGTCTATGAGCATGGAGGTAACTTAACACAGGGAAACCTATGGACCCCATGTTACATAACTGCTAAGATACTCATGAAGTATGGTCATTACATACAGGCAATGAAGCAGATATTTTTTGCCATGGTGGCCATAACAACAGACAAGTTACATCTAAGGCAGTGGCTACGCAGGCGTAAGTTTATATGGAGATCAAGGTTTGGAGTAACTGATGGCGATGTGGCTTCAGATAGAACCGACAACTAGATGTAATCTTAGTTGCCCATCTTGTTCACGTACACAGTCCAATGTGCATATACGTGATATCCTTCCGAGTACACTTAGACGGATACTACACGATAATAGTAATGCTACTTATGTTAAGTTGCAGGGGCTGGGTGAACCATTCTTCACACCCAATATCGAGTATATGGTAGATATCATACGTGAGTATGGTATGGACGTTACTACTATTACGAATGGTACTATACCCATAAGTGAGGGGCTTGCAAGGAAGTTCAAGAGTATCTATTTCTCGATTAACTTCCTTGATCCAATCAAGCAGCAGGAAAGTAAGCCTAGAGTAGACCTTGACTTTATACTTGGTAACCTCCATACAGTGAGGGAATACTGTAAATGTGGGGTCAATCAAGTACTGACGGGGTATACGACTAAGGATGATATACGGGATATGCAGGAATTCTGTACGACCTTCCAACTTAAGCATAGCATCGTACGGATGGAGAACTGGTATACACCAAATGAATGTGGCTACGAGCAGGCCAAGGCACTTATAGACACTGAGCGTAGTGTATGGGGGCCAGTAGACAGGCGTATGGGTAAGTGTCCATGGGCATTAGGTATTGCTAAGTACTATGATGCAGATGGCGACCCGCATCCATGCTGTATTAGGACTAATGACTGTCATAAGCATATGGATCGGGATAGTATGTGCTGTGGAGTGTGTCCAGAATGAAACCCGATATACGGGGCCTACTTACAGACCTGGACAAGGACGTGCTCTATAATGCGGGGCTTCATAGTATTGGTCCCATCCTTGAGATAGGTTCATATCATGGTGCCTCAACGGTCTTATTAGCACAAGGACTAATAGATAATGAACATAATACGTATACGTTGATTACGGTAGACCCGTTTAATAAACATGTTGAGTGTGGTATACCAGGGCTTGGTATTATTGTCCATATTACAGGTCGTATTACAAGATGGATACGCGATAGGAACTTGGATAAGTATTGTGTAAGGCATAAAGTATGGACACTAAATGACAGATCATGTGATATAATTAACACATTTCCTGATAACATATTTGGTACTATATTCATAGACGGTGATCATAGTTATCCAGCAACCAAGGTAGACTTGATGCAATGTATACCCAAACTTAAGAGCGGTGGGCTACTTCTTGTACATGATAAGAATCACAAGGATGTTATTAGAGCAGTACATGAAGAAGTAACTGGAGATATATTCATGTCGTATGCGTATTATCCAGGTTGTGATATGGCATGTATAGCATATAAGAGGTAAGAGTATGGCATTTAATAAAGAACAACAGGAACCTGATACTAAATCAGATATGACATTTGAACATGTCTGTAGACAGTTAGTAGAGATGCAGAAGGGCAAGGGTACCGGATATAAGAACTCACCCATTAATGAACTACCTCTGGATGTATGGCTGGCTCAGATACAGATTAAGGCTACGAGGGCTAAATACGCTACTACTGACGAGAAGATGTTAGATGAACTTCGAGATACAGCCACCTATAGTATCCTGGCCATACTTAAGATGCATGGTGTAGAGTTATGATAGACTTCTATAAGAAGAAACCTGTAACTATAAAGGCCGTACAGTGGACTGGTGATAACTTCGGTGAGATAGAACAGATTGCAAGGGACTGCAACCCCAATTGTAGTATTGAATTTGAGGATGGACATCTACGTATACTGACACTTGAAGGAACATTTGGAATAGGTGTAGGTAATTGGGTAATCCGTGGTATCAAAGACGAGATATATCCATGTGCAGATGACATCTTCCAGGCAACATATAGTCTTATTGAAGAATGACAGACAAGTTATGTGGTCCAACTCTAAATGATATTAAGTCCAATCACGTAAGGAGGCTTGCATTGGAGTTAAGACGGACTGACTTAATATTGAAGATTGAAGAACTTCAAGATAAGAAGTACATAATTGAATGTGAACTAGGGATGCATGAGTATGACAACTAAGATTAATCTTGTGGATTTATTTGCTGATCTGGAAATAGATGCTGCCGACTATCAGTTTATTACTGATCAGTGTTCTACACAGGAATCATATGAGAAGATTCTGAAGAACAATCCTAATGCAATTGTACTGAAGGCGGCTCTTGATTGGGCCTCAGAACTGGACAACTCACAGGACAACAGATCATATAAGGCCTGGACTAATATGCTCAAGGTCTTACTGGTTGAGTTCTGCCGTGATCCATACTGGAATAGCAGACTAGGATGGATGATGTGGTTCTGGGTCTGCTACGCTAGGTATGATAGTTATTACCCTATGGCATGGTGTTTCCACTATGATCCTATGAATTGGTATCGTATGGGAGAGCCACACAGGCCACCTGAACTTGAGCGCCGCCTACCTGATGACCCATTCAATATCAAGGGTGAATGCTTCGTACACCCGGAGTGGTATAAGATGCGCAAGGAGGATGAAGAACGTGCCAAACAAGTACAGGAACTTCAACAGCAAGCACAACTGATAGAGGATACGGGTAATGATACCAGAGAAGTACAAGAATAGTATTCTATATTTTGGTGATGAAGGTACTCGCTTCCTGGCTGCCCTGGAGATGATGCATAGGCTTGATAGGAAAATTCCAGTATTAATGATCAAGGTAAACGCCGATGAAGATCGGGGCCGGAGAATCCAATCCCTTTTGGCGGTTCGTAAACTTGATATCAATTGGCGCGTAATACTTATGACGGGAGTACCAAGAGAGGATATTGAAACACTTAAGACGCATGCACTTGGAATTATATATCCTGACTTATATACTGTATCCTTTGAATATCCAATCTCCGATGATACACATGAAGCAACCACCTTCAAGTTTGATGACATTGAGGGAATTGAGAATACATTGAGGAAGATCATTAATGGCAAGCAGGACATTTAAGTATGTAGACAAGGACAGGCTCATACCTGTCTTAGATGACCAGATACTGGAATATACAGAATTGCTCGAAGAGATTGGTGATGATGATTATATTGAAGGTAAGGTAAGTATGCTTAAGAGAATACGTAGTGAAGTTCTTAATGGATACTACGATTGGCAACCTGCGGAATGATACATATGCGTGATATAATTGTAACACTTATAGTATTCATTGTCTTCTATGTTATAGGCGGCATATGTGTGGGCCAGATAGCCAACATGATGTTCCCTATTTATGTACCGTGGATAGGCATTCTTGCTGCTGTTATCTATGCAGCCATCATGGTCATAGTTATGACATTTGTAGGTAATATGGCAAGGAGGTAATCATGACTGAATACAAGTTCAAATGTGAGATTTGTGATGGCCCATATTATCCATGTGAATTAACAATTATCACACCTAATGGAACCGCACTTGAATACCCTCCAGATACATGTATAATATCAAAAAGTCCAGGCCGATATCTTGCATCTTGGGAATTGGTAGAAGACCATAAGGATAGGTAATAGTATGTCACTTGATGTAAAGATACGGTTTGATATTGGTGATCTACAAAGTACACAGATACTTATTGATAATCACCACGTAAGTGCAACGGATATAGACATACATTTGGATGCAAAACGATTTCCATGGATACGTCTTACTGGTGTAGCGAACCCAGTTAATGTTGAAATGAGTGGAAAAGTATACATGAGCCTGGGCAATGATATGTATGAACTTGTGAGGGTGAAATAATGCCACTCGGAAGTTACGAAACATGGGACGAATGCATCAAGGCACAACGTAGTAAGGGTCACAGCAAGGAGTCAGCAGAGCGTATCTGTGGAGCCATTGAAGCCAAGATCAAGAAGAATAATAAGAAGGAATGATTTATTTGCATGTATACGTTGATACGAGAGAACCCAAACACTTTATGCCATTCCTTCAGGATGCTTTCCCCGACCACACATTTGAGTTGAAGGCATTACCAGAAGGAGACTATAGTACAGAGAAAGTGATCGTAGAGCGCAAGACAATGAGCGATCTGTATGGCTCCATTGTCGGAACGAAGAGTAAGCCGGGGAGATTAGCAAGTCAAATCAGCAGGTTATCATGTCATGATAAAGTTGTTCTCGTCCTTATTGTGGGTAATGTCCCTACGTTTATCGATGATATGAAAAGGCTCGGAATAAAGGTAGACATTAATATTGTCTATGGGGCGCTGGCATCAATAGCATGTCGTGAGCGCATACATGTAATGTGGATGGAGAAAGAGTGGGACGCTCTTATCACCATGATACGTTTCATGCAGAAGGTAGAATCAGGAGAATGTATGGTTCCCTCAAGGCGCGATCCCGACATACTGCTAGCACGATACTTCAAGTTGACTCAACAGCAGTGGAAGGATATCAGGGCCAAGTACAAGTCCATAGAGGATCTTATGAATGCCACAGATAAGGAATTAATGTCAGTACGTGGTATTGGTAAGGTACGTGCACGTACTATAAGGGAATTGATATCAAATGGTTGGGCATAAATGTCTCTTATCGACATGGTTATGGGTGAGATGCATGAAAGGAAAGCCTACCTATATGATACATATACACCATTCTTCGTTTGTAGTTACATAGCACATGCATTTAATTTGTTAAACCGCCGTGATGGTATATACTGGGAAGGTAAGCGACTTCCAAGTATGCGCTGCCACTTGATGTTCGTGGCACCTCCAGGCTACATGAAATCATACTATATGAATAATATGGGGGAGCCAGATAGCGGGATCTTTAGCGGTACGAAGATACAGATGGGCTTTAAACAGTCCATGACTGAGGCAGGCCTCATAGGCACGATACGTGTCTTCGAAGAAGTTCCATACGAGACAGAAGGAGTAGCCAAGACTTATAAAGATGGTATCCTGATGGTGGACGAGTTCTCGGCCATTACGAATGCCTTCAAGATAAGTTATAATAATCAGATGGACTCCCAACTATTGGCACTGTTAGATCATGGTAGAGTTAATAAGGACTTAGCGGGTGGCTCTATCGAGTATCAGTCTAACCTGACCCTGTGGGGTGGTGTACAGCCTGCTAGGTACGACTTTACCTCAGGTATGGGTAGGCGTATGGTCTTCATGCTCTTCCTTCCCACAAGAGTAGATAATGATAACCTCCTTGAAGTTATGGATACGACCCGGAACATGAAGTGTGATCAAGAACATATGAGACAATTATGGAATGATATTGACCAGTGGGTAGAACAGATAGGAATTATTAAGTCACTCGAGTTTGATAGCAGTGTACTACGACTTTATAAGAGGCTGGGGCTTAATTCATTCGAGAGTCCCATCTTTGATAGGCTCCTTCTTGGCTATCATTTGGCCAAGTACGAGGCCGAGTCATCAACAGTAATAGGTGCCGATGATAAGGAAGTAATAGAACTTGTCCAGCGTGAGAAGAAATGGCGAGATGACATAGTGAAGGGTATACCATTCATACAAATTAAGCGTATTATTGCTATGAGTGGTCAGCGTACAGATGGTATCTACACATTGAGTAAGATGAGCCTGATAGATGAGGCGTCTATGCTAGGTTGGAATGCCCAGCAGGTAACTGAACTCGTGCAAGAGATGGCCAAGACTGAGATGGTCCGAACAAAAGGTGGACAAATTATGATGGAAGAGGCAATGATATGACAACTACACTTTGTGAGAAATGCGGCAAACCCGTAGAGGTATATGAAACCGTGCGGTACAGGAAGCAGACACTTTATAAGTACACCTGTGAGTGTGGACATACTAAGAAGTGGGAAAGTATGCCCAATGGTACACTTGAACGTAGGCCCAGGTCATGAAGGTCAAGACAAGTGTTGCGGTAGATCCAGACCTCAAGGAGCAGATACAGAAACTTGGCATGTCTGTTAGTAGTATAACAGAGCGTGCCATGGAAACTGTTCTCTCAGAGTCCTGTGAAGACTATAGACTTCAGTTCAAGATAAAACTCTACGAAGATACGATTAATGATATCCTCTATGAGCAGGACTTCTGCAAGAAGAGGAATGAAGTATTAGATGAGCAACTTGCACTTACACGAGAATTATTGAAGGAAGCCAAAGATAACTATGTTCTTGCTACTACTGTTGTGAAGTTATCCAAGTTAACACAGAAGATAAACAGGGTGATTATTATGAATAACTACGATGCGGACATAGTAGTTGATAAGGCCCATGACTTACTTGTAGAGATGAAGCAGATGAATAGTGACTTCAACCTGACTCAACATATTATTAGTCTGAGAAAAATGTTAAATGATTAGAGATTAATCATTGATTCTTTTTTGCTGGTTAACAGCGATGTTTACTCCTATTACAAATGCCTTATCCTGGATGGCCTTTATTGACCTACCAAGATATTCGGCCAGCATTCCTGTGGGTATTACTCCATAATATTCACGCAGGATATCCTCTTCTTGAACAGTCCACACTCTGTATTTGTGGACACCAAACTTCTGGATGTATTCTTCGAACTCAGGTATACGTATATGTTCTACCATTTCATCACCTGACAGCAGAAGGGTGACTTCACGACACCTCTCCTATCAACAGTTATGAGTTGATTATCTTCTATGATAAGTTTTACATACCCAATATCTGAGGGTGTAATGAGGTCTTTATCAATTGCGTAGGGAGTCTTGTGCTGCCATCCGGGTGTCATAACGGCCAAGTGATCAGTTGTCATTGTGGCAGAGAAAGCATGATTATGTGACCTGACCAGTACATCTATCTTGCCGTAGTACTTCTCGGCAGCAGCCACCTGATTGATCTTACGTTCAAGTGCTGCGGCCTTATATTGTGCATGGGGAGAATAGTGATTGGCAAATATCCTTATACCACATTCCTCTATGATACCTTCATCTGCATAGGAGATATCGAGGAGTTCAGATACGACCTGTTCTGCAATAAACTCATCACCACTATGATAACCGGTGCCCTTAGTAACATACATCGGGACATCGTTAGGTAGCATCTCTAAGAGCATAGCGGACATCTTGCATTGTTCCATTGGATCATTATTACAGACAGCCCCTACATTGTGCCTGTTTACTCCATCAATAACGTCACCATTTACAAGGATGGCCGAGACGTTCCTGCATTGTCTGGCCATATCTTGCCAGTGATCCCAGGAAAATGTCTGTGGCTCATTCATAACATACTGGACATCTCTCTTTCCAGTACGAATGTCCTTAGCCACATATTCTGGGTGTATAAGACCCCAATAACTCATCACATGTAAGTCGGATATAAGTAGTATCTCTTCCTTCATTAGATCAGTCCTTTTTGAGTTGATCAAGGGTTTCCTCGAGTTCCTTGTCCATCTCGATTACATTATTCCTACATAATATAGAGATTAGGTATATAAAAGCCCTTCGCTCGTTAATCGAGTAACGCTTGTTAGATAGGGCGACTTTTACTAATCCATCCCAATCCTGAATATCTGGATCACCATAGAGGACTTTTTCATGCCTCTCAATAAGTTTGATAAGTTTGCGTGTCTCACGGACTAAGTATGCCAGAATAAGTGAGATAGCCGTCCCTACTACACCAATTATTATACTTCCAAGGTTTATGTCAAATGTTATCATAATCACACCGGATATTTAATAACATACATATCTCCAATTGTATCACATGCCATTGGCCCCCCAGTCCAGCCTCCACCAAGAGATCCACCCGAATAATGGAATATGTATATTTCATTCATGCCAGTAGTTAATAATGAGCCTAAATTTAGTGGGGATGCCTCCCAAGGATCGCCTGGATTATACCAGTGTACATATGTTATTGCATCAATTGTTTTATTATATACAATATAATTATCATTACATGGAACAATGTCAGTAGGGCTGGCTTCTGATCCTGATATCCACCATGTATACCCACTACTTGGATTATACCTAATAAAACACCTACCCATAAGCCAGAAATAATTATCACCACCAGAAAGTGGCAGTGAATCAAGCATACTTATATAAGGAGATCCAGATGGTAACCATGTCCCATTATTATACCATACAGTATATCCGGGGTAGCGTGGGTCATATATTTCATATACACAATGTGGGCCTCCAGGAAAAAAGAAGGTACTACCAGGATATCCCATGAATATGCCAGTTTGTACCATTACTTGATTCTCCGAACTTTCATATGCATTATATTATAGATATTAAAAACACTATGAATGCTGCCAAGTTCATCCATATCTTGTTCGTCAAATCCAATATACTTACCGGTATCAGTCAACCTATGTGTAAAGATGTTATCGAGTACACTGGACAGTGGCATATCACAGAATATGGATGCTGCCATGTCATCACAGCGTTCATCGGTATTATACTGATTACGGACATACATATGTTGTTCAATGATAATTGGTGTAACATACTCAATTACACCATCAATATAGGCATTGCAATATGGATGTAGAGAGTAGTCGGCGTCCTGTGACTCAGCATAGATAGTTACTTTATAGACACCAGTAAGATCGGATACATCAAGAGAGTATTCTGTCCAATCATTTATTACACCATTATCTGCATCTGCTATAGTGTAAGTAAGTGTTGGTGATCCGGTCTTTGTTAGTTGGATCTTGAGCCATGCACCTCCAATATTAGTATATCCTGGACTAAATACAGGTATCTTATACTGGAACTTAATTGAATCAACATCTGTTAAGTCACTATACGTATAGGCACTAGCAGTCTGTGTACCTCCCCAACTCCAGTCAGGATCAAGGAATAGGCAGCGTGATCCATCTATACCACTGGTAGGGGGATACTCTGAATTACCACTATAGTCTGTATATGTATTAAACCAAGTGCCGTCTTCAAAGTCACCATAAAGAATTTGATTATCGAATGTAGCCTGCACTGTTATGTCATCAATATATGCACTTGCATCATACGTAGTTATATCAAGTATATGTACATTTGATAGTGCTGATACATCCAGGCGGCGACATATCCAGCCACCTGTAGTATAGTAATCACTACATGTAAGTACTGTAGATGCTTCAAGGGTATCTATGTTAATACGTAGGAACCCTTCGGTATATGGTATGTTATAGTATATATTAAGTTGCTCCATATCAGTCAAGTCTATCTTCTGCATAATACCAACACCATAGCCATCTATATAACAAGCCTTAGTTCCACTATGTACTACATCTGTACTAGTAGTGGCACTTCCTACTACTGTCCAGTTATCAAGGTTACCAGTCTCAAAGTCCCCATTAGTAAACTCTATCCATGGAGTACCACTATATAGGTCTATATTATCAAACTGTAATATTGCATGTGCAGCATCTTCTGATTCTTGCCATGACCATACTTCAATATATATATCAGTCTGACCCGTTGCGCCTGTATCTGCTACATTAAGTGTGCATTCTGTCCAGTCTGTTGTTGCGGGGGATGCTCCATCCTCGAATACCTCAGAGAATAATGCATATGCTTCTGATACATACGGATCGCCAAAAATGTATGCACCGATACCAACTGTATTTCCAGGCTCATTCTCTGCATATACAATTTGATACTTGAATGTAATTACGTCATCAGAGGCTGCACTTGATAAGAGATAATATACTGTACAGTAAGATGAACTACCAGCGGGATTAGGGATTAATGCACATGCATATGATCCCTCATATATATATTCGGGTGGGTAACCTGAGTCTATCAATGTTGGTAATTCAGTTCCAACTGAAGACCACGGAGATGAAATATCGCCATCTTCAAATCCACCATTGTCTACAGATGCACCATTAACACGCAGGTCATCTATAATAAGTACTGCGTAGCCCATTACTCCACACCTCCTCCACCAGTTATTGAATGTATCCTAGTATAAAGTATGAAGTCTCCAGAGTAAAGTGATACGTCACATGTTGCTGCTGCCCACTCAAAACTACTAGTTCCGGCCACAAATATATCATCAAATAACGTATCCACGTAATCATATCCACTATTAAGTAATTGTATAGTAAGTGCTATGTATCCTTCCCCAGATATATCACAGGTAGGCATCCTGAACCATATACCTAGAGTTGTCTGTTCAGCAGTTATTACAAGTGGCTTATACATATAAGCATATTCACCCGCATCAATATCACACTGTGCACCAAATGTACCTGTCTGTTTGGCAGATGCTGCTACAGTCCATACATCGAATAACTCAATTTCCCCATCATATGCAACAACATCATTATAGGATTCAAAGTTACCTGTTTCAAATCCACCATTCCGCACAGGTACACATGAATAACTATCGGAATCCAGTTCAATAACATTATCAATATCTATCTGAACAGTTAATGGCATATATACGGAATTCACTGATGCCAGAACTATATCATTATCATAAATTTGTACACAGTATTCTGTATCTCCATACTCACTAACTGTTACAGATGTGATGTCTTTCATTAAGATAATATTATCAAGATAATAATATGTATATGGAGAATACCAAGGGGACCCCATCCATACAAATACATCCCATGATATTTTTACACTTTCTGTTGTGGGAGTAAACTGTATAACTTCACCAGGATATGTATATGTACCTGCTGAAGATGTACTATGGGACTGTAATGTTACATCATTTATCTTAGTAGACGCACCCTGAATTGTAGACCATGCTCCTTTATAAACATATAACTGACAGTCATAAATTATCTTATATGGTGTACCAACTTCAAGTGTTACCGTTTGCCCAATTTCATGATGTGCATAACCTTGTCCAGTTTGGGTTACAGTAGCACGTATACTCCAACTGCCCTCTGTATGGTATGAATTATGAGTTTGGAATGAAGTAACACCAGTGTATTCATATCGTGTCCAGCCTGTTGTTGACTCACAAGAAGAATTAGTAATAGCGGGAACGACCGTAGCATCTTTATTACTAGTACTTACGGCGGTTGGATTATTATAGAATATACTTATTGTAACAGAGGATGATGCATCTATATTTGGTATCTTAACAAGTACTTTAGCAACTGATGATGTATATGGAACTATTAGGTAATGATTAATAATAGTGCTATGATCTGATAATGTAAATATAATATCTGAATAATCTTCTTTTATGTTAGTTCCGAGATAAATATCAAACCCACTATCTGTACCAGACTCTCTATGTACATTAAAAATAAGTTGGAAGTCATCAAAACTGGTAGATGCACTATTAGTAAGTATTATGTCACGATATTGGAGGTAATTGGTGGGGAAAGACATACTCTATCTCACATTGTTACTGTTATTGCTCCAGTTGCAAATGAGACTATATCACCATCAATGATTGTACGTGATGTAGTAGTACCATATAGGATTACATAGTCCCCCGATGCTGCATCTGCCAGGAACACCGTGTCAATATCCGTGCCCCAGTTACCCGATGCAGTAGGGAACGTAATCAGGATATCATTCGTAAGTATACCACTGGCTGCTGCACCCCATGTAGTCTTATCATTATCAATGGCTACTCTTGCATAGCCAGATGCACCTATAGTAGGTTCACCGGTGATTACTCCTGCCTCTGTAAGTCCTGTGCAGAGTCCCACATAGTAAGTAGTCGGTGCATCATATGTTGAACCACCACACAGGTTGTCCAACACCTTGTTTGCAATATAATCAGTTGCTGTCATAAATTAGTCTCCTACGGTGTATATCTCTCGAATACCTCAAAGTATGCAGTCTTACCCCAATGCTTTGAGTCTACTGGATCTCCCCACTCAGCATAGGACTGCAATGAATACACTCCTACTTCATCCAGATCGGCTGTACCAGACACGTAGACAAGGCTGCTCGAAGCACTGATAGTTGGATACCATATTACCTCTGTGCCTGTCTCGGGCTTCTTTATTTCAAGGTAGTATGTTGCGGCAGCAGTAAGGTCTACATTTGTACTTACTGTGAACGTAACTCCCCATGAATCTACATAAACTTCGTTTACCATAATTTCGACCTCACATTTACAGTCATCACAGTACTGCTACCAGACAACGCTACAGTAATCGGACTACTAATAGTAATAGTGTTGTCTACAGTACTATTTATTGGCTTTGCTAAGGTTATATAACTTTGTACTGATAAAGTCTTCGTCAGGCGGCTGATCGGCTCAAGGTGATCCCCAATATGCGCCCTTGTTGCATGTATAGTATCAGCACTACATCCCGATATACACTCAATCAGAGTTGATAGGCCTACATCAACAGATAAGGTAGCACTGCTGTATAGTTCCTCATCTATATCACCTTCATAACCTATATCAGGAGACTGTGTGGCACCAACTGATGATATACCATCAATACTAGTTGATATGTATATATCTGGAGAACTTACACATGTTATATCGGACGTGCATTCTATAAGTGCCTGGAGTGCCCACCCGACCACCAATGTACCAGTTATATCAGATGTACAGCCTACTAGTATCGTTAGTTCCTGTGTATTAAGCAGTGCACCAACTACGGTTGACTCAGGACTTATATCAGGTATGATGTATATATCACGGGATAACAATACATCTGGTATATCGGAGGTGCACTCGACAGTTGTCTGACCAGCCAACTCGGCTACGATAAGGCCACTTACGCCGAAGACATTATCAATGTCGGATGTGAGTCCTGGCTGACTGTCAAGTGATACTGTACAATCAGAGGTGGCACTTATATGGACTGCTAATGTATCGTCTGAACTAAGGTCACCAATAATATCAGATATGCAGTCTACCGAAGCCTGAAGTGCCCATACGACGCTTAGGTTAACCGTCGAGTCTGAGGAAGCCCCCACACCTGATTCAAAGATAGGTTGACTATCAACAATACTGCCTATATCGGATGTAGCATCTACTATGACAGAGAGTTCCCTATCAACACTAAGATGAATCCCTATATCAGATATTGTATTGGAAGATGCCCCGAAGCCAGATTGTGAATCAAGATAACTACCTATATCTGATATAGATTCTATTAGTGATGCCAGCGCCCAGTCAACTACTAATAATGTTATTATATCCGATGTAGCACTTGCAGATATATCAATCGCAGGTTGTGTATCAAGAACAATTGTCGTATCAGACGAGGCCCCTATGTCTGATCCGAGTCCAGTACCCGTATCAAGTAATGTGCCTATTGCTGACGATCCACCTACAAGTGCTTCTAGACCTAAGTCCAGTAATACATTTGCACTTATATCAGATGTACCAGATATAAGACTTATAAGGCCTATGTCAAAGTACGGAACTATATCTGATATGGAACTTGTGCATGCTACGGTTACTTCGAGAGCCTTATCAGTACTAAGACTTGCAGATGTATCAGCAGTACCTGCTATGGTCGCTACGATTGCAGGCTGTGCATCTAACACTATTGTGGAACTTGATGTAGCACCAAGTTCTATGGCAAGGCCAGTACCAACATCTAAGGTGGCAGTAAGGGAGGCAGCCCCCCCTACAAGACCTTGTATGATCTTATCAACAGCAAGGGCACCATCTACAACTGACTCTGTTACTACTACCTGGGCCTCTTCTAAGAATAAGTCATTAGTAAGTATTACTGTCACTGTTAATACACAGTCTACAGTTGCTACAAGACCTATGTCGAGACTCATTCCGGCAGATATACTAGATTCAACTACAGTAGTCTGGCCTACTAAGTCTAGTGAGCCTCCTCCTACATTGAACCGTGTCTGGTTGAATCCACCGGAATTAAAACTCATAGTTAGCCAGTCTTAGTTGCAGTTATCTTAGATTCAAGTGTCGTTATCTTGGTTGTCGCTGCTAATAGATCAGACTCTAGTTTTGCTATACGAGCCTCCTGTGTTACAGTGGGCACAGGCTTAACAAGTGTCGTACGTTTTATCTCCACCAGTGTATCGGCCTTCTCTACCTGTAAGAACTCATAATAATCCCGGTTCCGTGGATCTGTGGGGATGCTTGCCCCGTCTGACCTTCGGACTGATACCGATCCGTCGTGGTCTGTGATGACCTCATAATCTATCGCTTTGAACATGATTACAACTCTGCATTGAAATCAAACCATGCAGATGGTCCTACATAGGCAAATCCGGTATCTCCTGAATCCCCGGAATGAGTTATTAATGAATCCTGCGAGATATAAGATACAGTTACATTACCCTTTTTTACAATTAACTGGTTTACACCACCCGAATATAATCTCACAGTAAGAACCGCGTTTCTTAATTCAATGGGTATATTCAAAGGACATGTGATCGAATAGGTTCCATCCCCGTTTGAATTGAACCATCCATCTACGTTGACCTGTATTCGCGAACCATCGTTCATGTTCACTACGCGAAATGCTATGCCCTCCATTGGATTGATTGCAATAGCCTGCGTTGTTCCTATACTAAAAAGGAGCAGGGCAATACCTACAAGAATGAACTTTTTCATTTGATCACCTCAACCATATTAATCTCAATCTTCCCAGCGTCCGTCCTCTTCCAGTTGATCCGCTTTGCCTTTGCGAATCCTTCAATCTCTGCACGTTTCTCCTTGAAATAGACAGCAATTTGTTCGGGCGTGAGATCAGGCGTGGGAAGGCTCCAGGAGATCACTTCTTCATCGTACTCCCATTGCGTCCTTACCTTCTCTCCGTCCATGACAGGTGCAGGTACTTCCTTTGCGTTCCATCGGATCAGTACCCTAGCTACACCTTTCGCGATCTTGTCGATCTCGATTGGTTCTGGTTTGTTGTCTGAATATGATTTTGTCATGCTATCACCGGTTTTCCCATCAATGGCGTGATGTATTTGTTCGATAGTCGGTGCGTGTCACCCCACAGCAGCCAGCCGTGGTAACTGCCGATAACGTTCTGATCGTGTGGTGTCAGGTCGGGCATCCCTTGAAGCGGAGTGAGTTTCTTCTTCATGTTTCTGGCGATTGATTTCCTTACCAGTGTGTAATTGCTGAATGACCGGTATCCTACAAAATCAATTCCTCGGATATTGGTCGGGAATACTTGATAATTGGATTTCAATTCGAGGTTAAGGTTTTCAGAGAGGTATACCTGTATTTCCGTCCGCAGTTGGTGGAGGGCTTGTTTATCCGGCGCAAGAATGATACTGTCATCGCAGTACCGGTAATAATATTTTACCTGCTTTTCTTCTTTGATCCAATGATCAAACCCGTTTAAGTAAAGGTTTCCGAAATATTGACTCAAGTAATTGCCAATTGGCACACCGGGCGCACTATCAATAATCTCATCAAGAATTGCGAGGACATTGGGATCTTTGATCTTTCGCCGGATGATTGTTTTGAGGATGTCATGATCAATCGAGGGGTAAAACTTCTTTATATCCATTTTAAGACAGTATTTTGTGCCAACCCCATCGTTCAGGTCTTGCTTCAGGTCAAGTAATGCCTTGTGGATACCCCTGCCTTTCAGGCTGGAGTATGTGCCTTTTATAAATGTCTTCATCCAAACGGGTTCGAGAACCTGAACAATTGCCCATTGTATGATCCTATCTGGGTAATAAGGAAGTGCAAAGATCTCTCGTTCCTTCTTCTTGTCGATTTTGGTAAAGGTTTGGTATTTCGATGTGTGGTATGTTTCACCAGTCAGCATATTTTGGATCAGGGTGAGATACTTTTCAAGATTTGCATCAACCATCTTCACTTCAGAGTAATGGGTTTTACCCTTTCGAGCGTTCCGGTGAGCTTCTACGAGGTTATCGAAAGCACAAATCTTCGAGAAGAGATTGCCATATCGTTTCATGGCAATGCACCCGCTGGTCTTTGTGGGGTGACTGAGCGTTCGAAGGCCAAATGGCCCCTACCAGCACAGGTTTTTATATTTCTGTGTTTTGCCAAGAGGCACGGTTTAATAGGGCGGCGATTCTTTACAAAGAACATCTGAGTCCCAATATTCCGATTTACATTCGACGCTGCATTATTCAGATTCCAATTGAACGTGCCTGCATTCAGGTCATTATTCCAATTGCCTCCTAACAGCGCGGTTAGCCCTATTAGACCTTGCGCAAGTGTTGTTATTAAAATATAATAAAACATTCTACTTATACCCCACAAAAAACCAGCCGAGCCCCAATACCCCGACTTACATTCGACGCCGCATAATACAGATTCCAAT
>JBAZJW010000006.1:0-44615 GCA_041651055.1 Minisyncoccota bacterium | reverse complement strand
TTTGTTTAGGTTAATATTACTTATCAAACACAATCTTTGACTCAATACAATAGTTATTGTTTATCTTTTTAACTTTTAGCCACTTTTCAACCGCTGTTTGTGCAAGCCAAAAACTTTTATGTTGTGATATAATCTTACCTTCGCACCAAATCCGATGAACAATCTTTTTAATTATTCTCATATTATATTTCCTCCGCTTTGGCTATGGCTTGTTTTAGCTTTTTAACTGTTTGAGTTTCCATGCCTAATCTTTGCTGTGCAATGAGCAAATCTCTTAACGCATCTTTACACGCCTTCAACAACTCCGGCGCACTTGCGATCAAGCGGGCGTTGGCTTCTTTTTCTTCTTTGGTTCTTATATAATCCCCGCCTTTCGCTACTGTACAAAAGTAATCTCTGTCTTTTTCATGTACATAAACGTCTACACCGTGTACTTTCCATTCCCCTTGTGTGTGTTTCATTCTGACCCCCTTCCTTTACTCTGTTACTATTATCCCCTTCTACAATTAAAGTATATACCATTGATAACATATTGTCAAGTATTATTTCTGATTATTTAACATTTATTTTATCATATAATCCATAGTCAAGTATGGCTTAATCATCTATCGTGGCTTAAAACGAATCCTGGAGCGATTGATATTATGTCACCTTTCATAAAAGTATTGATTTCATTGTAGTTTTTATAAGTCATTACTACATAACGATTTTAACCTATAAAATCTTACAATCATATTCCCTTTACAGCATTGACTTTTTTAGATTATGTCAACTTTCACTTGCAAATAATCCAATACTGTGTTATAATATTCCCAAGATGACACCTACCATAGCAGAAATAGAACAAAAACCTAATAACTGCGAAACATCAACACCAGATTTAGAAAATATCCTGTCAAGGCTTCACGAACGTGAACGAAAATTTATATTCAATTACCATACAGCTAAATCAAAGACCCAATTAGTCCGTTTGTGCGGTTATTCTACAGCAAACCCAAGTGTCATTATTAGACAATTATTAGGTAGGGCAGAGATAGCGCAAGCGTTGAAAATGTATGAAGAATCGGAGCAAAAGCGCATTGCTATACAGAAAGAAATCAATGGAATCAATAAAGATTCTATATTGCTTGGCTTAAAACAAGATGTTGCCGAAGCGACAAGGGTGAGTGATAGAGTGACTGCTCGCCTCGCTCAAGCCAAGATTTTAGGAATCACTAAGGACACAGTAACAGTCAACACCGGCATTTTCCAGCAATTTGCGCAACCGGCAC
The DNA here is from genome assembly GCA_041651055.1 of Minisyncoccota bacterium. Classification (GTDB taxonomy): domain Bacteria; phylum Patescibacteriota; class Minisyncoccia; order Phycocordibacterales; family UBA5272; genus UBA11704. Next base: position 43,344 of record JBAZJW010000006.1, on the reverse strand, counting down.
GATCTAACACCATTGAATATAACCAAGTAAATGATACAACTCCTTCTAATACAAGCACTTACAACAATAATAAATAGTTAACATAATAAAAATTATAGGAAGTGAGCAAGTTAAATTGAAATGATTGAATAGATAGAGGGGTGGCAACACCCCCAGGGGGTGGGTGGTTCGTGTGATATAACCCCTCCCCAATTTCCGCACCACTTTTGACTTTTGTCATGTTGCATGACATTGTGATAAGATGGGGTTGTGAATATTATGATAAGTAAGAAACGTAAACCGTGCAGTTAGACTAAAATTTTATGGGATATAAGTCGAGGGGGAATTTTCAGGTGAATTGTTGTTTAAGGAAGTGCGCCAATCGGGAGGTGCTGTGTGACGAGTGTGTGCGGTGGTCGAAGTATGTGGAAGAGACTGCTGAGATAAATGATGAACTTGAAAAAATTTCTATAGTTGAAAATGGAAAAGGATAAACTACCTTTGTTTTTGGAAGAAAGGATACCGATGGAATGGCTACCACGCTTGTTCCCTGGAGTCTACCTACCCTTACAGACTTCTCCGGCGAAGCGAAGCGAGCCTTCTTCATCCGAGCGAAGCGAGGATAAACAACTCTCCTCTCCCGTTCCCTCCCCCTTTGTTATAGACGTTTCCCAAAGGAAAGGCTACGACATGGAGGTGGGGCTTGGCTTATAAAAAAAAGTCAACTCTTGATTCCAACAAACAAATAACCACTCCTGCCCATACCTATTCTGTTGAAGAAGCAAAAAAACTATGGGAAAAATTTGGTAATAGTGTTTATGATTTTGCACGTTACTGTTTTCCTCATTACTTGACCGCTAAAGTTCCTGATTTTCACCGTGAAATCTATGATTACTTACCTAAATATCAATATATAGCCACCGAAGCACCTCGTGGTGGTGCTAAATCAACGTTAGGTCTTATCATCTATCCTATCTGGTGGTCACTTTTCAGAGGATTTGGTGATATTTCACTCGTTTCACGTTCAGAATCATTTGTCCTCAACGAGATCACACGCCGGATAAGGTGGGAATTTGAATCAAACGGTCTTTTAAAGCAGTTCTTTGGTGATTTAAAGACAGAAAAATGGTCAGAATCATACTTCACCCTTCGTAACGGTATTTCATTTGAAGGTAAAGGTATCGAAGGTCAGCTACGTGGTGGTAGAAGGGGTCTTATATGTCTTGATGACCTTGAAGATAATGAATCTGTAGTTTCTGAAGAACAACGGGATAAACTAAAACAGCGTATCTCTAAAGAACTTATACCTAAACTTCTTCCTAACGGACAGATAATCATGTTTGGAACTCCTATCCACCCTCTTTGTTACCTTCATCAGCTTGTAAAGACTCCTAACAATGGTTGGTACAAGCGTAACTATGACGCTTACAAGGACGGAATAGAAGATGAAGGTCATGAATTATGGCCTGAGATGCTCTCCCATAAAGAACTGCAAAAGCGTAAATCTATCATGGGTAGTACCTACTTTTCTGCCGAGTATAGGTGTAATCCTATCAGCGATGAAAAGATGCCGATAAAGGAAGAACATATCCGCACATTTACCGAAATGCCTCGACAATATTCCTGTGTCATAGCAGTAGACCCGGCATATTCTGAAGATGAGTCTGCCGATTATAAGGTAGCAGCACTTATCGCTATAGACAATAACAACAACCGTTATCTCCTTACCTATATAAGGACACACGATACTATCACTAACTTTATGAACGGAGTGATAAATCTATGGCTTGCTAACAAGAACAACACGACTTCCATAGGTATCCCCAACTCAGGAACAGAAAAAAGTTTCTTTCAAAGTTTCCTTAAACTCTGTGAACAGCAAAAACTCTACCCTCCCATAACCGAACTTAAAAACTCTTTCACCAACGTATCTACTCAAGTAAGTGTAAGGAACAAAAAAGCCCGTATTATTTCAGCCTTGCAGCCATTGTTTGAATCAGGAAAATACTATATCCGTCCAGAACATCTTGAGGCACGTGATGAGTTGCTTACAATCGGTCTTAGCCTTCACGATGACATCATAGACTGTATGACCTATGCTGAACAATTACTACAACCTATCTATTTCGATAATGAACAATTTTCAGATACAGAAAGTATGGAAGCAATCCTTTCAGAGCGTGAAAGTAGATTCGATGAAGTTACCTGCTATGGGATATAAGGTGTAAAATATGCCACGAAGAATAGTACGTAATAATAACCCTACCGTAAAGACAGTTTCTGTCGATAAGGACATAGAACTGTTCAATGATATAAGCCAAAAAGTAACCCAAGCCCAAAACGACAGTCAAGTATGGGCTGACAAGCACGATAAATTCTACCGCCTTCGCATGAGGATAAAGAAGTCAAAATCATTTCCCTTCCCTGGCTGTTCTAACCTGCGTCTGCCCACTATCGAGATGTATATACGCAAGCTTAAGTCACAACTTGTAGCACTCTATTCCAATATCAAACCTCGTATGCAAGTAGTTCCACAGTCAGATAATAACTTGGAAAAAGCAAATCGCATAGAGCGTTTCATAGACTGGTTAGCTGATGTGAAGATGAATCTTCTTGGTAAAGTCATATTACTTACCGATAAGATGTTGGAAAAAGGTTTTGTCATAGCCGAAGTAGATTGGGAAATGCGTTCAGACTACCGTACCGAGACAATCACCTTTGACGATATATCGATGGAGGAAGCACAACTTATCTTCAGCCCTCGCATACCTCAAGAAGCTATACAGCGTTGGTTGCTTGAAAAACTACAAGTAGACCTTTCAGAGACAGTCCAAGCTGAAAATCTTGAAGCAGTCAACACAGCTATGACCTCACTATTGCAAGGTAAAGATAATATAAAGGTAAGGTTGCTTGACGAACTTTACAACGCACCTATTGTCAATATCATAGACCCGGCAGATTTCTTCACCAACTCAGATACAGGCATGGACATACAGGACTCTCGTCTTTGTGGTTATGAGTTCTATCGTCCTTATGACATGCTCAAATGCTGGGCAAGTGAAGATAAGATAGACCAGGAAGCTTTTGACAACATAGAATTTATCGCAAGCACAGGAGTAAAGGACAAGTCTCTTGATTGGACAAAGGACATGCGTGAAGGAATAGACAGATTTTCAAATCCTTCAAAACTTGTCAAACTTCAGAAAGTATTCACTTACTATGACCTAGACAAAGACGGTCTTGCTGAAAAAGTTATGTTTCTTCTCGCTCCTGAATTTAAACAAGTCCTCAAAAGAGTTCCTATTCCTTACGACCATAAAAAATTTCCCTTTATAAAGTTCTCTACAGAGATAATAGACGATAGATGGTTCAGTCCTCGTGGAGTTCCTGAACACCTTGAAGATATTTCTAAAGAAATAGATGCTCAACACAACCAGAAGATAGACAACCAGACTATCCGTAACGCACCGATGTTTAAGTTCCGTTCAGGTATAGTCAACCATAAATTAGTCAAGTTCATTCCTGGTCAAGGTATACCTATTCCAGGACAGACTCCACTCGATGATGCTATAAAACTTATTGATAACAACAATCCCAACGTAGAGTTCAGCTATGAACGTGAAGAAATGCTACTCAAGACCACACTCCAGGAATACATGGGAGTCGTTGACTATTCACTACAGTCTATGGTCAACAAACGACAACCAAGAACGCTTGGAGAAGTTCAAATGCAAGCACAGGCAGCAAATCAAGTATTCTCTCTTGAAAGTTCAATGTTCACCAATTCTCTTTCAGAACTGTTCATGCAGATACTTGAACTTTGTCAACAGTACATGCCTGAAAGAGTCTACACTCTCGTTTCAGGTGAGAATGGTATAGAACCTATCCACATGACCCGTGATGAGATACAAGGTAAATATAATCTTGTAGCAAAAGCTAACGATATTAACACTAATCCTAACGTAAAACTTCAACGTGCGCTCAGTAACGTCCAAATACTACTTCAACCTGTTTCATTACAGTCAGGAGTAGTAAACCCCATGAATGTATACAACATATTCAAACGTTACCTTCAAGATGGTGGAGAACTCGCATGGAAAGAGATGATCTCCATGCCTCAACCTCCTGACCCGAATAAACAGCCATTGCCCATAGAACCTCGTTTCGAGGATTTGGCAGAAGGTGAACAAGCGCAAGTCCTTGTAAGATTGGGTATCAGACCAGACATAGTAGGACGTATGCTTGAGAAAAAACAGGAAATGATGAACGAACACGGAACACTTATCAAAAATGGAAATGGAAAAGAATCAAGAAGAACTACTTGAATTTGTAGATGAAGCGACAAAAGTAGAACAACTTACCGAAAGCGAAGGTTGGTCTATCATAAAGCGTGACATACAGATGTATATGTCAGAACTTAGTTCTCGTTTTGCCTATCTCGACCCAAAAACTCAAGAATTTTTAGAATCACGTATACTCTACATCGCTTCAGATAAGTTAATAAAAATGGTAGAAGATTACAATGTAAATAACATGAAGGCAAAAGAACTTTTACTCAAACTTGCTACCCAATCAAACACGGTAGTAGCAGATGTAGATAACGAATGAGACTATGCCAAAAGAACTTGAACTTGCACTTAAAAAATCAGCGAGTAAGAAATTCGGTAATACCACTTCTAAGCGTTCTCGTAAGTATATCTATGGTACTATGCGCTCTATGGGTTGGAAACCTAAAAGGAAGAAATAATATGCCTACAGATGTTCCTAATGCAAATGTTCAAATACTTATAGACAATCTTGCTAACCTCATCTATGGAGAAAATGCAAGTGAGGATTATGATACTATGGTGATGACAGGTAGTACCTTGCTTAACCGGCTTGAATCAGGAAAGTTTCAAGAATTTGGTGCTACACCTGAAGAAGCGATGAACAAGGGTTACTATGCAGTAAAGAACAACACCCCTCTTTATCAGCAAGCAGCCATGCGTAAGTTTCCCGATAAACAGAGTGAGAACAAATTCAAGCAGTCTCTTGCTATAGCGAACGGTCTTGTTAACGAGACCATACCACGTCACCAAGCGATGTTTTTCCTTAAACCAAAAGAATTGAAGAAAAGTGGTATGGACTTTAAGAAACTAAAAGACACGGGTACGGTAGGTAAGTACCGCACCTTCTCATACTAATCCCACGCCTTGAGGGTAAGATAGGCACAAGGAGTAAAATGCCAGAACCTGAAAAAACGGATGTAACGGTAGACCCATCCACTACTACTGACGTTATTGCCGATTCGTCAACGGCAGAGCAAGAAGTTCAACCAGAGGTAACTCAGGAACAAGTCACACAGGAGACACCTGACTCGGAAGGTGTAAAAAATCCGAGTATTCCTGTGGCAGATGACAGACCTGACCGTAACCTTATGTATGAACTCATAAGGAAGCAGAACGAACTAAGCGAAAAACTTTCTCAAATCACACAGACTCAAGCACAGCCTACACAACCTCAATATGGTGAAGCTGAACTCACGGCATTTCTTTCAAAGCCTGACCTTGATGACAATACCCGTCTCAACATCGCACGTGAACTTGACAGGTTAAGACAAAGGAAAGAAGAAGATCGTGAAAAACGCATAACGGAGAGTCTTAGGACACAATCACAAGATGAAGTAGTAAGAAAACAATCTTATGATTTCGTGTCACAAAACTTTCCTAATTGCTTTGTGCGTGACCGTAATGGGGGTATACTTGGTTGGAACGAACAAGACCCAGTGACAAGACAGATAGGTTACTATCTTAATTCAAACAAAGAATTAAGCAAAAACCCAGCTGGTCTTATGGCTGCCGCTAAAATGGCTGCGTTTGATTTGGGAATATCACTCAATCCTAAAATGCAAAATAAACTAAACCAAACAACTGCTCAACTTAGAAAAGAGCAAAAGAAGAACCTAATAAACGGCGGTACTACGGTTACTGTTCAAAAAGAATCCTCTAACCACCAGAAATATGTAAAGCTTATGAGTGAATACCAAAAGACAGGAAAAGCTTCTCTTTTAGGAGAGATAATGAAATTGAAAGGACAGTTTACACCTAATCCGTCAGAGGAATAACTACTATGTCTACTGCATATCAATTTGTAACATATAACGCTACCACAGGTCTTAAAGAAGATGTGTTAGACGTTATCAGCCAGATTTCTCCTGAAGATACCCCGATTCTCTCACGTTTGAACGTCAAAACGTGTATGGGTAAGTACCATGAATGGCTTACCGACTCTCTCCAGTCAGGAACTGGAACGGGTTATGGAGTATCGGAAGGTGCTTCTGCTGCGTTCGGTGCTCTTGCGGCACGTTCAAGATATGGTAACTATACCACTATCATGCGTAAAGTGTTCAGCATCTCAGGTACTATGGAAGCTGTTGCACAGTATGGTATTGATAGTGAGTATTCCTACCAGCTTGAAAAAGCGATGAAAGAACTGAAAATAATGCAGGAACAGTCAGTCATTTGGATGACTTCTGCGGCAGGTTCTGAATCGGCTTCTGGTGCTCAAGGTGTGGCTCGTACATTCACGGGTCTGCTTGCCTGTATCGCTACTTCCAATGTGCGTACCGGCTCAGCAAACGTCTGTACCTTGACTGAATCAGAATTTAACGCACTGTTTCAGACTATGTTCTCTAACGGAGCAGTACCTGACATCTGTTACGCCAACGGTTTCAACAAACGGCGTATTTCAAGCTTTGCCACTTCAAATACCCGTTACCAAGAACCTGGTTCTGAAGGCAGAGTAAGGAATTTCGTTTCTGTCTATGAAGGTGATTTCTGTACGGTAGAAGTCGCTCTTGACAGATACGCACCTACGAACTCAGTCATTGCAACGAAATCAGACAAATTCTCTATCGCTTATCTTAACAACAGAAAACCCAAAGTAGTACCTCTTGCGAAACTTGGTGACTCACAGGATGCTATGATAATCACAGAATATACCTTTGAGTATTTAAACACCTATGCTGGTGGTCTACTGAGTGCCTGGGCAACTGCGTAGATTGATTGAGGGGCTGAAATACGCCCCTCATGTCTTTTTAAATGAGGTATAAATATGAGTGAATTCTTTAATGTAAAATATGACACAGGAAAAGACGTTGCTGAGTTACAACAGAAAGCCGACTATATCAAAGCATACAAGCAGCGTCTTAAAGTCCTTTATGAACTTTATAATGGTGACGGAAAGGAAGTAGACATTACTCGTGACGCTTCCGTATTCGAGGCGATAAATCGTGAAAAACTTGATTTTGAAACAATACTTAGATTACATCCTGACCAAGCAAAAGACGCTATGGAACAGGTAAAGATAGACCGAGGAAGTTTCAGCGAAGGAAAATATTGGAATCCTAAAAGCAAGGCTAAATGGGGTCTTAAAGGACATATCCCTACTTGTATATATTACTCTCGTCCAAAAGAATATTGGAACAATGAAAAACTTACCAATATGTTTTTTAACTCATTTCCTGCATTCCGTATCTCTACCAAACCTTTATGAAGAAAGAATTTAGAGTATTCGACACATTTACTTCAAATGACAATCATAAATTCAGCCTTTATGAAGGTTTCCGTGATTGGATAAAACCTGATTGGCGTGATATGCTCATACCACGCTCTAAACTTGCAGGTCTCAAACTTACTCGTGGTATCACCAATATGGTAGCACAGACTGAACAAAGACTCGTAGAAAATGGGTTTACTCTAATAGGTAAAAACATCTTAGAATTTGGTTGTAACAATGGAAACAACGCCTATGCTATGGCATACATAGAAGATACCAAAATACATGGAATAGACATATTGGAATATGGCATACACCAGACTATAGATCTTAACATGAATATCATAGACAAGATAAAACAGCAGAACTACCTTGATAGCCAACGTGAATATATCAGCAAGCATATCCCTAGACATATCAAGGATAAGGTGACATTTTCAAACAATGACATAGCAAACTTTGTAGAACCTGAAAAATATGACGTAGTAGTGAGTTGGGATACTATGGAACACATCACACAACCAAAACAAGCTATAGACAATATCTACAAAAGCCTTAAACAAGGTGGATTTGCTTATTTCCACTACAATTCTTTTTTCAGCATCACGGGAGGTCATTCTCTTTGCACCCTAGACTTTCCCTATGGTCATTGTATACTTGATGGAAATGATTTTGAACGTTATATAAAGTCACATAGAAAAATGGAATGTAAAGTAGCTATGGACTTTTATAATCACAACCTTAACCGTATGAGTCTAAGTGATTTTATCTGTTATCTTAAACAATCAGGTTTTAAAATACAATTGATGGAAGGCCACATACCATTCGAGGATGATGAAAAACTATGGCAGGAGAAGATAGACAGTGAGATACAGCCTTTAGTGAGCCGGGTTTATCCAAACGTGACTCGTGATGACCTTCTCAATGATGTATTTTTTTGTATAGCGGTAAAGGATTAATACGTCCAGATATGATAAACTATATCACAGCAAGCAATAGACCATTAGATAAAAAAGCAGTAAGTAACCCTACACAGCTTTATGAATATCTTTCTAAACATAAAGTAGACGTAATATTCTTTCCTTTCTGGTCATGGAAAGTACCACAAGATATTATAGAAAAATATACTTGTATAGGTTTTCATTGTGGAGCATTACCTCTCAACAAAGGTGGTTCTCCCATACAGAACCTTATCCGTAATGGTGCAAAACAAACAGAACTATGCGCCATAAAGATGAATAACGAAATAGACGGTGGAATGGTGCTAATGAGGGAAGTTGTCGAATTGAACGGTAACTTACAACAGATAATACAACGTATATCAAAATCAGTATATTCAATGATAGAAAGGCTTATAAACCCGATGAAACGTATTACTGATAATAAGATAGAAGCAGATAGTCTTTCTCATTTCTATGATGAGATACGTATGCGTGACGAAGAAGGTCAACCATTAGCCTACATAGACAAAGGAAAGTTCAGAATAACGTTAAGGAGGGCGGTATTAAGAAATGGATACATCGAGTCTGACGCCAGGATATTTCTCAAATAAAACCATACTTACTTTATTGGCACACCCTGATGATGAAGTGCTTGGTTGCGGAGGTACACTTATCCGTGCAGTAGAAGAAGGTGCTACGGTACATTGTTACATACCTGTCAAGCGTATTGCGGAAGATTGTGAAAAAGCTATGGATAACATAGGAGTAAGCACATTACACTTTGGAGATTGGGAAGATAACTCTATCGATAAACGTCCGTTACTTGACCTTTGCAAGTTTTTTAGCAAAGCGGTAGGACAAATAAAACCTGATTTCATATTCACTCATTTCCATAACTGCACAAACATAGACCATCGTTATTGTTATGAAGCCGCTATTGTAGCGAATAGTTTCACTCGTGCTACCATGCTTATGTGTGAGATACCTTCCTCTACAGGTTATCTCAAACCTTGTCATTTTGACCCAAATTTCTATATCACCATAAAGCCTGAACATTTCGTTAAAAAACTTCACACATTAGGTATTTATGGTACAGAAGAAAAACAATACCCACACCCTCGTTGTTTTGAAAAGATACGTTGTCTGCATGAAACACGTGGTGCAGAGTGTAATAGTAAATATGCTGAAGCGTTTGTATTGGTAAGGAAGGTAATATAATATGGTAATATACTTGTCTGATTTTAACAATGTATTGTGTGATGTAAAGGAAGAACTTGCAAAGACTGAACAATTTACTTCAAATCCTCGTGAAGCTGACATATTTGTACTATGGCAGGACGTTCGGCGTGAGATGGCTGAATTGTGCAGGATAAATTCAGAAGTCATGCACAAGCCGGTAGTAGTAATACAGCATGGTAGAGGTGCTACCCGTGATTACCTTCCTCCTAACAATTTTAAGATGTATGCGGATAAATTCTGTTGTTGGGGTATAAAGGAAAAAGAACGTTTAGACCGTGCAGGTTATGGAGATCGTGCCGTTATCACAGGCTCACCATTGATAAGAAAGCTACGTCCTCGTGACCCTGATTGTTTAAAGGAAAACAATCTGGTATTTTGTCCTGTTATCACTACCCATGAAGAACCTGAAAACATACTCACATTCTTAGAATTGAAAAGGATTGAATATGCTAAAGCCCAGGAAGTATTAAGAAGCAACTTTGACAAGTTAAAAGAAAAATGGGCTGCTTTTAACGTCAACCCTGAAGCCGTGACAGATAATTCTATTCCTTATTACAACCTTAACCGTCATTGGCGAGTTATATCTAAAATAACAAGCGCACACGACATGAGACTCTATTTTGGTGATGTAGTGAGGACTATGCAGCAAAATAAGACTCATGTGGATGACGCAATAAAGCTTCTTACTATGACAGGTTGTGTGGTAGGAATGGAAGAAGGTACGTTCCAATTGCTTGCTATGGCAATGAACATACCTATCGTCATGGTAGAAGGTTTCCAATACAAGAATTTTGGAGGTATAGACTATTCTCAAATAGAACTTATACGCACGGATGCTGTGAGATGGACTGACTTTTCAAATATAGAAAAAGTCGTTACCGAGGAATTTAAAAATCCTGATGCGTTGAAAGAACAGAGAGAAAAGGTAGTCAAGGAGGAACTTGGAGACCTTAATTCAGACCCTGTTCTTGAAATAGTAAAAGTAATAAAGGAGACTTATGGGAAGAGTGTTCATAACTGATGAAGTCAATGATAACTATACTGCGAATGTCTACTCTGACGGTTCATTGCAGACTACGCAACTGTATAGTTCTACGACTGTGACTACTAATGCGGCAAACGGCACAAGTAATTGGCTGATAAGCGGAGCATGTTATTTACATTCTTTGCTTATCACGTCTTTACCTGCAACTGCAGTAACATTGACTCTTGTCAATGCTTCTGCTTCAGGTGAGACTACCTCTACTGGAGCGACAGGAAGGATATGCAAGATAGACATCCCTACCTGGTCTGCGGTATGTGCTTCGGCTGCTGGTTATCCTCTTTTGCCTATAACTGTACCATTTGACATATCTCTGAAAGGTCTTACCTATTATGCGACCGCAGGTGATTTGGCAAGTGGAAGTATCGTAGCTTTGTATCGTCAATAAACGGAGGTAAATCCTGTGAGAATATTCTTTTCAGTAAACCATTCTGGGTGTGCATATTGGCGTTGTCGTGTACCAGCTAAAGTCATAGAAAAGCTTGGTTTGGCTGAAGTAGTAGTATTCTCACAGGAGGATACCACACGTGAAGATTTGGAAGATATAATGAGTTGGGCTAATGTCATAGTCGGTCAGTCTGCAGCAGGTGCGTTAAGTGTGGCACTCATAATGAAATACAAGGAATTAGGTAAGATAACTGTAATGGACTATGATGACCTTGTCTATTCCTGTTCTCCTTTTAATCCTGCATATCGTACTCTCGGTATCAGTAATGTGACTATCAAGGACGATAAGGGAAATGAAAGTTTCATGTGGCAAGACGGAGTCAATGGATTTAGTCTAAAAGAAAACCTTGTACGTTATCGTTCACAGCAGGATATATTGAGACTTACCGACCTTATCACCACTACCAACAAACATCTTGCAGAACGCTATGGTAAGGACATACCTGAACAAAAAGACAAGATATTCGTATTGCCAAACTCAATAGATTTTGACACATTCAAGCCTTTCCCTAAACGTGAAAACAAAAAGATACGTATAGGTTGGACTCCTTCAGCAAGTCACTATGCTGAAGCGTTTATGGTACGTGACATTTTTGAACGCATACTCAAGAAATACGGAGATAAGGTAGAGTTCGTTATACTTGGTGACTTAATAGAACTCAAAGACTATTTCAAAGACAAGCTTGAATATCACCAATTCATAGACCTCTCTATCTATCCATTAAAGTTAGCTTCTCTAAACCTTGACATAGCGATATGCCCATTGGAAGATAATGAATTTAACAGATACAAATCACAGCTTAAATGGAGCGAGTTTGCGGCTATGAAAATACCTTGTGTAGTGAGTGATTCTCTCCCCTACGAAGATGTCATTGAGGGAAGCACCGGCTTGAAGGCGAAAAACGTTGACGAATGGGAGGAAAAGCTTTCCATCCTTATAGACTCTCCCTCTCTCCGTTCCCATGTTTCCGACAACGCTTATGATTTTAACCGACAACATTATGACATTGAAAAAAACGCCCGTTTGTGGGTAAAGGCTTACGAAGGTCAAAGATGAATTTTAGAGTAGCTATAGTAGGATATGGTTCAATAGGAAAGCGTCATGGTGATAATATTTCGTCATTAGGTCATACCATAATCCCCATTGATATAAACGAACCGTTTGACTATGACGTAGACTGTGCTTTTATCTGTACTCCTACCCAATTCCATGCTGAACATGCTTATGCTTACATGTCAAAAGGAATACCGGTATTTATAGAAAAACCTATCGCACATGATTTAGAGTCATTACGTTCACTTATCAAATCACTCAAAGATACCCATAACGAAACGTTATCTATGGTAGGTTGTAATATGCGTTTCCACCCTGCAATACGTGATGCTAAAGAACTGGTCGATAAACGAAAGACAATATTCGCCCGTGCCGAGTTTGGTTACTATCTTCCTTTCTGGCGCAAGGGTGACTATACCAAGACTAATTCAGCTTCAGAATATGGTGGAGTGATACTTGATGATTTACATGAAATAGACTATCTTGTATGGTTGTTTGGTAAAATAAAAGACATACATATAATCTATGGTAAGGTGAGTGACCTACTTATAAAGAAGGAAGATATAGCCGAAACATCTATCTTGTTTGAAAACGGAGTCTCAGCCAGCGTTCATCAAAACTACCTTATAAAGAACTACCATAGAACATTAGAACTTAACTTTGGTCATCAACAAATAATCTGCAAGATATACCCTACCAATCTCATGTATAAGAAAGAGGTAGAATACTTCTTCAACTGCCTAAAAAACAATGAGACTCCCATGAACGATATATACGAAGCAAGTTATATATTAGAGAAAATACTTGGAGCGAAAGAGAAGTTTTCACTATCAAGTGTGAGGTAACGATGAATAAACCGTTTAAGACAATAAAGGATAACGTAGCTACATTGATACAGGACAATTCTTCCACTATGCTTACTAACATAGGAGTATGGTCAAATAACAGATATAATGACATACTCAAAAGCTATCTATGGGATGAGTTATTGGATACCTATACCTTTACCGCTACCGCTTCTACTTCTGCTTATGGACTCGATGAAAGTTCTTGTGAAATAAACTATGTCTATGATGTCACAAACGACTCATGGCTAAACCAATCTTCATTGCAGAATGTATATGCTTACAGGACTTCAGATATAGGCCAGACAAGCAGTCTACCAGACATTTACATACCTATGCGTGACGTAGTTAAAAAGCAAATATCTTCAGCCCAAAAACCAATAGTGGTAAGTTCTTCCGTTTCAGACACTACACAATCTGTATTACTAAGAGGATTGGTGTCTGGTTATGAAATATATGAATCAATAGACCTAAGCGGTACTACTAACGCAACAGCTACTAATTCGTTCTCTAAGATACTTGGTTTTTCAAAATCTGCTGCTACTACCGGCTATACCTTATTATATGAGAATGACGCTTCTACACTACTTGCCGCAATGCCAAGTGAAGTCACAGAATCACGTTATATGCAAATAGCTATATTTCCTACACCTTCTCAAGCAAACGTGTATCGTGTAGGTAAAAAGCGTATTGTACTTCCACTTTCACAAAACTATGACTATCCTGTTATAGACTGTGCAGACGCAATAGAATATGGTGCAGCAGCTGAAGGATTTCGTGCTAAACGGCAATTTTCAAAAGCAAGTATGTATGAAGCGATGTATGAACAGGAAAAGTCAAAGTTGATATTTCAACGTGTAAACAAACCTAATGAAGTGGCGCAGATGATAGCGTCACCTCTCAATAGAGACGAGGGTATATTATAATGGCTATATTGCCTGTTTCATTAAAAGACGACTCTCAATTGTTCATAGTCAAGAAAGACCTTTCTGGTGGTGTCAATACTCGTCAAAACGAACAGATACTATCAGACAACCAATCTACTGTCCTTACCAACGTCAACCTCGATGTCCAGGGTGAACGTTCAATACGTCCAGGCAATACTCTTATAGAAGATTTATCAAACAACGCAGGAACAGGACTTTTTGGTTTTGAACCTGATGGTGGTAGCAACGAACTCCTTGTCACAGAGGATACTAATTTATGGGGTTGGGCTGGTTCAGGTTCTTTTACCAAGCATAAAGATAATTTCACTACAAATCTCGCAACTAAGATGATTAAGGCAGGTGAATCTGGTGAAGGTGATGTGGTACTTATCACCAATGGTACTGACAATGTATTCCGTATGAAAATGGATCATACTTTCCAAGACCTCGGTAATACAAGCGGAACTGGTAGTGATAGTCCTCCAAAATCTCGTGCCATAACATACTTTAGAAATCGTGTATGGATATTGAAAGAGAACTGCCTTTACTATTCAAGTGCTTTTCCTACTGACTATTCTACCGCTTTTGACACAGTTTCAAACTTTTTCTATGTTCCCTGCGGAACTACAATGGGAATAGCCGGAATAAGAGACCAGGGAATACTTTGTTTTGGTACTGATAGTGTGTGGGGAATAAACCCTTCCTCAACTCCCGTAGCGACAGACAAACCTGAAAGGTTATTTGACATAGGTTGTGCCGCTTGGGATACGATATGTCAAGTAGGTGACGATGTACTTTACCTTGCCTATGACGGAGTAAGACAACTTTACCGTAACATACAAGATAAACTCCAAACAGGTTCTTCTTATCCTATCAGTTATCTTCTCAAGACTCAATATGACAACATCAATTGGGCTTATATAAACAAAGCTTCAGCAATATATTGGGATAATAAATACTTCATTAGCCTACCTACAGGTTCTTCCACCTATAACAATGAAGTATGGATATATTATGTAGCTTCAAAATCATGGGCGGTGATAAGTGGTTGGAACGTAGCTCGTTTTGCAAAACTTAAAATAGGCGGTCAAGAAAGACTTTATGGTGTAGACAGCACTGATGGTTCTGTATATCGTTTATGGTATGGTACAAGCGATAACGGTACTGCCATAAGCTATACTGAAGAAGGTCGTGCCGAGGATTTCGGTAAACCGCTCCAATATAAGTATGGTGGAGAAGTCAAGATACGTGCCAATGGTGGTACGGGTACGGTAATAGTTTCTGTAAATTTAGACGGTGAAGGTTATCAACAACTTGGCAGTATATCACTTGCGACACAAGGTATTACTTTTCCTGTTACATTTCCATTGACATTCACTTCCACACAGGAAGTCCATGAAGAATGGCACTTAGACAGTCTTGGTCGTTTCAAAAAGATAAAGCCTAAAATATCATGTAGTACACTTAACGCTACTCTTACCGTAATAGAATTGATAATGACTACTTACGCTGACGAATATGAAGCAGAAGAATAGGAGGATATATGGCTGTAATAACACATTCAGGTTCACTTCCCGATAGTGCGAATAAGACTGATTTTTATTCTCTCATAGACAATGGTACAGTCACTTCGATAGTCAATGCCGACATAGCCAATGGTGCAGCGATTACTGATGCTAAATTGGCTCAAATAACTACCGCAAGCAAAGTAAGCGGTACTTCATTGACAGGACTTGCAAGTGTGCCAAGTGCCGCAGGAGTGTTGCCGACAGAAAACCTCGGTAGCGGTACTGCTGCGTCAACAAAGTTTCTAAGAGGTGACGGTGCATGGCAAGCTTTGACTGCCGCACTTATGCCTACAGGTACTACCATAGCGACTACTTACCAACAGATACAGACTGAAGTAGCCTGTAATACTGTAGTTTCTGCAAACAACAGTTCCCGTGTAGCGACAGAAGGAGACCAAGTATTGACAGTTTCACATACACCACAGTCTAACTCAAACATCTTAAAAATAACAGCAGCAGTAAACTATGCAGGTACAGCAGCTTCATACGATTGTATGATACTCCTTGACGGTACTACTGTACTTGCGACAAGTCGTAAAGATTATACAGGAAGTGGTGTTATTCCTGATGGATTACCTCCTATTATCTATTTTATGACTTCACCTGGAACTTCAGAAAAAACATTCAACGTACGATGCGGTGGAACTTCTGCCGGTGTACTTAATAAAGGTACGAGTAACACTTCTATGGACAATGGTAAGCTCATATCGACCTTAGTAGTAGAGGAAATAAAAGGATGATAAATTTTTCTAAAATAGCTGATTTTGTCATGTCTTATACCATGTATCGAGACCGTGAAAAGATAGAAGAATACATAAGACTCCATGCTTGCTATAAGACATTGATGTTGTTCTATGACAGTAAAGATAACATAATCTCTTTCTGTCGTTGGAATATTGAAAGTAAAGACACCGCCAATGTCTTAGACCTTGTAATAAGACCTCAGTATAGGAACGTAGGTCTGTTAAAGATAATGCTTGAGAAAGGTATTAAAATGTATCCTAATACTAAGTATATAACATTTGACCGTATGCTAAAATATCCACAAAGAAAAAGTAGAAAGTATTCAGTGGATAGATTATTACACAAACAGCTTCAGGAGGCTTAATATGGGTGGAAGCACAGAAATTCAGCAACCATCAGTACCAGAACCGCAATCATTTAGTTCAAGTATATCTGATTATGTAGCAAATTATCCTAAACTCATGCAACTTGAACAGCAATACGCACCTCAAGAAGCGGCATTACAATTACAACTTGCTCAGCAATACGCAGTTCCTTTAGGAAAAGCTATGCAGTCTGCGCAGGAATCTCTTTATCCTGAGACTTCTAAATTACAAGAACAACTCGCTAAAATAGCAAGCGAAGGAATGACAAGTAGCGTTCCTGATTGGATGAAAGAACAATATCGTTCAAGCATGGCAGGTATGTTAGGCAGCAATGTTCAAGGTGGAATAGGAGCAGACTACATGAGTCGTGGTCTTATGCAACAGCAGATGGATTGGAACAACTATTACCAGAACTTAGGTCTTAGTGTGGCAGGTAGGCAACCATTATCTACACCTGGTTCTGCAAGTTATACAAATCAACTCTCTAATTACACTCCCAGTATGGCAACAAGTTACAATGCCTCTACCTATTCTCCCTATGCAAGTCTTTACGGTAATATGTATAACACAAACGCTCAGATGTCACAACAATCTCCGGCATGGGCAAATGCACTTGGCACGATAGGTGGTGCTGCGCTTGGTATGGCTATGCCTGGAATAGGAAAAGGTTTAGGAACTGCCGGAGGCATGTTGCCTAAAATATGGTAAGGAGATAGATATGGCTAATTGGGCAGATTATTTCAGTAAAGGAATGGATACAGGAATAGATGCAAGTATTAAATCACAACAGTTAGACGCTCAAGAAAAACTTAAAATGTGGCTTGAACAGCAAGACTTACCATTGAAAAAAGCAAGAGAAGAATACTATACCGCTCAAACAAAACTTATGAATGACCCTAACTACCTTAGTGCTCTTTCTGGTAATCCTATCCAAGATTCTCAAGAGACTAAATTTGAACCTGATGATTACATGGATATTCAAGAAACAAGGAATGTAAAAGGAGTTCCTAAAGTAGTCAATGTGCGTAAGCTTAAACCTGCGGTTTCAGAAAAACATGCAGATGTGATAACTTCTTCTGCTGACCTTATAAGTAGTCTTGAAATAGCAAAAAATTATATAAGTCAAGGTGCGAAAAGTGGTTTTCTTGAAGGAGATGTTCCTTTCAATGATTTTCTTAGAAAAAAGTTTGGAAGTAATGCTACCATAGGATTAGCACAGACACTTAAACAACTACAGTCTAAATATATAACTTCACAAACCGGTGCTCAACGTGGTTTTAAGGAAATGAATTGGTACGAGCCTTCTATGCCTACATTAAACATGCCAAGAAGTAAACTTGTACCCATGCTTGAAGATACTGCAATGTTGCAAGAACTCAATTTACGCAACATGCTCATTACTGCTAAAAAACGTGGAGACAGACTTGGAGAGTATAAGGATATATATAATCAACTTATATCGAAGTACCCTACTGAAATAATACCTTATGGTATAGGTCAAGGTAAGGCTTCATTATTGGGCAGAAATATAGATAAAGTGAAACAAGCTTTAGCTGAAGGTTACACGCTCAATGATGTTTTAAAACACATAAATAAAAAAAATGCCAAGTAAATCATTAGACGAAATATTCAAAAGTAACGATACTGTTGAGACTTCTATTACTAACAAGAAATCTCTTGATGACATATTTAGTGAAAGTGCTCAACCAAACAAAAGCAATACATTTGATGATTTTCTTTCTAACTCGTTTGGATTAGGCAGTACTCAAGCGTTACTCGGTGGCGGAGGTGCATTAGCCGCTAAAGGATTGCAAGTATTGGCAAGACCGTTCTATCAATCAGCCCAACTTTCCAAACAAGCTTCGCCTATGAGGTCTACGCTTGGTCTTGACCCAAATACTTCAGTAAGCGATATTCCTGCGTTTATAAACAATAAGATGGGACAATTTGACATAGACTTGAAAGGAGTATCTGATAACATAGCAGAAACATTAAAGAAAAACTATTATGGTTGGAAGAAATCTAACTATGGAAATTGGTCGAATGAAATAGACTCTATCACAAAGGAAATGGAGGGTAAGGGTTTAAATTTCAACGTAAAGAATTTCAATAGTATGTTGGAAAAATCAGCTTCGTATCTTGAATCAATAGGTGATGTGAAAGGAGCTGAAAAGTTACGTTCAGGAATTGTAGAAACAAAAAAAGGCGGTTTTCTATCAAAAATGATTGATTTTGACCAAGCCTCATCTCGTATATCAAATCTTAGAGAATCAGTTCCTTCTGCAAGTAATGTCTTACGTGAGAATTGGATGGATTTTTTAAAGAACGACCCTGTCATGTCACAAGTTCCTATGACTTCAGAACGTATAAACACGCTCTATAAAAACTATGTACCATTCAAAAATGCTACTAATCTTATCGAAAGTCTCAGTCCTGAAAAATTTGGTACACTTAAAACTTCACAACTAAGTACCTTCATACAAAACGCAGTTAAAGGTAATAATGCTGACGCTTTACGCACACTTCAAAATCTTAGCACAGGCTCAAGCACTATCAGTCCTATGGAAGGAGCAGGTGAAGCCCTAAGTAGTGTCACTAAACTTCTGTCAGAACGTTCACAATTGCAATCATTAGTGACTAAAGCAACTGAGATGGCATTGAAACAACAAGGAATCAATCGTGCCATCAACCGCAGATTCATGGGTCTAAATGTAGCAGGTGCAGGAAAATTAGGAGGAATAGCAAAAGCAGGATTGTTTGGTGTTTACCCTGCTGTAGGTGGAGTCAGTGGTGCTATGGAAATGTTACAGAACAAAGGTACATTCCCTGAACAAATATCAAATATGACTAACAATATGTTTCCTGGATTTTTCCCTGTATTCCGTGAAGCAAGACCTGAAGATCTACAGACATGATAAACATGTTCATAGTCATAATAAACATAATCTGTGTATACCTTCTATTTATCACAACAATAGCATTAGTCACTTATGTCTATACAAACATATCATGGAAAATAAAGAACTACTTGAAAAAGCAGTAATCAAAGTAAAGCAAAAGCACATACCCGTCATGGAAGGTGCTGATAGTTCATTCGCTCCTTCAGAAGAATTTGTCCATATCTATGACATGCTTGATGTGTGGGACAAAGACCGACAAGACGAAGATATAAAAGGAAAGACTAAATATATTTATGAAGCATTAAAGACTCAAGGTAATCCTCGTGACCTTATCATACCTATCATCACTAAACTTGGTGTGTCATTGCATAACGAGAAACGAATAGACCGTATTTACAAATATATCAGGCTTCAAGAACAGTCAGCTAAGTTACTCCAACAATATACCAACAATCAAAAGGAGTTAAATGCGCTTAGCGATTATCGATGAGAACGACAGAGTTTTTGTAGAGTATGAACCTGAAGTGTTCAAGCAATTGCTCATCAACTACTCAAAAGAAATGTCTGTAGAAGAAGCATTTACCCAAGTCGTGCTTGACCTTAAAAACTTGACAAGGAGAAAGTAATGGAACAAAGCGAGTATCGTCTCAACAAGGCACGTACTACTGACGAACTTGAAACCGATAATGATACCATTCCCGATACTAAACGTATACTACTTTATGGATATGACGGTTCTGACAAAGTAAGGATAGCAGTCACTTCTACTGGATTATTAAAGGTGGTGATTTAATGGCTGAACAGCAAGATTATAAATTCACTCACCGTAGACCTACAAACGAACTCGAAACTGAAAATACATCATCTCCTGACACCAAGAGGGTCTTGCTTTATGGTTGGGATACCTCGACTCTTGCAAAAGTAAGGTTAGCCGTAGACGCAAGTGGTAATGTAAAAATAGACCCGACAGGAATAGACGGTCGTTATCTTAAACTTGACCAGACTACTCCTGAAAAAGTAATAAACGGTTCACCTCAATTCGATGAGGGATTGACCATAAAAAACACTAAACGTATCTATCTTGACGGACTATGACATCAATACTCATACCTTCACGCAATGAACAGTTTCTACAAAAGACTATAGACGATATTTTGTCTAAAGCTACAGGTGAAATAGAGATAATAGCCGTCTTAGACGGTTATTGGTCAGTTCCAAAGCTTAAAGACTACCCCAACCTCACTATTATACACCTTCCCAGGCTTGGTATGAGAACTGCGATAAATGCTTCTGCAAGCATAGCAAAAGGTAAGTACCTTCTTAAATGTGACGCTCATTGTATATTTGCACAGGGTTTTGATGAGGTGCTTGTTAAAGACTGTCAGGAAGATTGGGTAGTCATACCACGCCGTTATCGAATGGATTCAAACAATCTCGATATAGAAAATTGGAAGTATATCGATGATAAACGTGCTCCTGTTGATTACCACTACCTTTGCTATCCTGGGATAAACGATGGTCTGCATGGAATCATTTGGAAAGACCGTGCCATGCAACGTAAAGACTTTATGATAGACGATGAGATGTCCTCACAAGGTTCTTGCTGGTTTATGCATAAGTCATATTTTGATAGATTCAACGGAGTCCAGGAAGAAGGATACGGAAGTTTTTGCCAAGAGTTCCAACAGATAGGTCTTAGGACATGGCTTTCGGGAGGTCGTGTAGTAGTCAATAAAAACACATGGTACGCACATCTTTATAAAGGTAAAGCATTTGGTCGTATGTATACTATGGATACTAAAGATGTCGAAAGAGGTAAACATTGGTCTTGTGATTATTGGATGAACAACCGTTGGAAAGAACGTAAATATGATATTGAATGGCTCATAGATAAATTCAGTCCAGTTCCAGGATGGGAAAAAGACAAGTCAAAATGGGTGAGAGAATGGAAGTCATAATACTCGGTTCTGCAAAATGCGCTCCTGAAGATTTTAAAAATGCCCGTAATATCGCTCCGAAAGCAGAGATAATGGTGCTTAATCTTTCATGGTTTGGAATATTGTCACAAGTAGTTAAGGGAGAATTGATAGTAAAACATTGGGTATCATTATACTGTGACATATTCGTTCTAAGACGTTGGATGAAACCTAAACCTATTACCCACACTAATCTTGGTGATTACTCAATAGATAGAAAGATGGCTGACTACATAGACCGTAAATGGGATTTTAACCACTATGGTAGCGTAGGTATGTTTGCTACTAAAGTGGCTCTTGGTCTTTGTTACGATAAAATAATCTTAGCAGGTTGTCCTATAGACGATTCAGGTCATTTCTATGATTTTGAAAATACAAAGTTTGAATTTGACGAACGTACTATCGCTACATGGAAAGAGTTTAAGGATAAACCTGAAAGCGTGAAAGTACGTTCTATGAGTGGACTTACCAAAGAACTTTTAGGTGCTCCCGATGGAAAATGGCTTGGGAATAGATTATGCGGATGTAAAACACCGTTGAATATAATTTCCGAGTCTATATGTGACAGGTGTCACCTTAAAATATATGAATGACCTTAGTATAATCATACCGGCTCGTAATGAGATGTTTCTTTCAAGGACTATAGATGACATACTTTCTCATATTGAAGGTAATACTAACATCATCGTAGTCCTTGACGGAAAGTGGGCTGAACCTCCTATAAAAGACGATAAGAGAATCACTATCATCTATCATAGCGTTTCCATAGGTCAACGTGCGGCGATGAATGAAGCAGTAAAGCTATCTAAAGCAAAATATGTGATGAAAGTAGATGCTCATTGTTCATTCGATCAGGGTTTTGATGTGAAGTTAATGAAGGACATGCAAGACGATTGGACATGCGTACCTATCATGCGTAATCTTCATGCCTTTGATTGGGTGTGTAAAAATGGTCATAGACGTTATCAATCTCCAAGTGGAGTATGTAAAGAATGTGGAGAACCTACTACTATGGATATAGTATGGAGGGCAAAACAAAGTCCACAATCTACCTCATATAGATTTGATAAAGAACTACATTTTCAATATTTTGGTGAATATAAAAAACGTCAGATAGGTGATATAGTCGATACTATGTCATTGCAAGGTTCTTGTTTCATGTGTACTCGCTCAAAATATTGGGAACTTGGTCTTGCTGATGAAGCAATAGGTTCATGGGGTCAACAAGGAACAGAGGTAGCACTCAAGACATGGCTTAGTGGGGGAAGGGTAGTCTGTAATAAGAAAACATGGTATGCCCACATGTTCAGAACGCAGGGTGGTGATTTCGGTTTCCCTTATCCACTAAGAGGCGGTGATGTAGCCAAAGCGAGGAAATTCACTCAAGAACTATTCCTCAACGACCGTTGGGATAAGGCTAAATATAAACTACAATGGTTGATAGATAAGTTTAGCCCCGTGCCTGGTTGGAACGATAAAAAACTTACCAAAGGAATAGTATACTATACCGATAATGAATGTAATGATGAAATCGCTGAAAAAGTCCGTAATCAACTTAAAGTATGCTGTAACGGACATAAACTCATTTCGACTTCTCTTAAACCTTTATCATTTGGAGAAAACATAGTGTTAAACGAACAACGTGGTATATTGACTATGTTCAAACAAATATTAGCAGGTCTTGAAGCGTTAGACACAGATATAGTATTCCTCGCAGAACATGATGTCTATTACCACCCTTCTCACTTCCTTTTTATTCCACCAAAAGAAGATGTCTACTACTATAATGAGAACACTTGGAAAGTCGATTACAACACAGGTCATGCGGTGTTCTATAGGACAAAACAGACTTCAGGATTATGTGCATATAGAAAACTGTTAATAGACCATTATAGAAAAAGAATATCCAAAGTAGAAAAAGACGGTTTTAGCCGTAAGATAGGTTTTGAACCCGGAAGCCATAATCGACCTGAACGTATAGACGATTATAAATCTGAGTCTTGGATGTCAGCTTCTCCTAACATAGACATAAGGCATGACAAAAACCTTACAAAGACAAGATGGAGTCCTGAAGAATTTAGAAGTCAACGTAGTTGTCGTGGTTGGACAGAATCAGAAATAATCCCAGGTTGGGGTAGTTTTAAGGAGGTGTTTAAATGATAAAGGGTCAGGTAATCGCACACATGATCGATGAAAACGGTAATATCAAAGTACAGACAGAATACACTCTTTCAGATGGTTCAAGAGTGACAGGTTACACTCACTATGACGCAATACATTTTACTAAAGAAAAAGTAATAGCAGACATAAAACAACATTGTGAAAAGCTTATGCGTAAGACTTATATGCTTAAACGGAATCAGGAAGAACTTGGAAAAGTAGACCTTTCTGATGTAGTCTATAATTGTGAATCTGCTGAGATATTGCTTAAACCTGAACTTAAAGATACTGCTGGTAATATTACTCAGCAGAAAGAAGTAATAATAGCTGATGATAAATGACAACAAAAGAATTAGTTTCAAAGTATCATCACATATTCACTACTAACTACACATTAGACGCTAACTGTAAAGCAGCATGGCTCTGTAACGAGACTTCAGGTAATCTTGCTGATGCTACAGGGAATGGTCATACCGCTACTGCTCACGCTACAGTCACTTATGATGCTTCAGGTAAATTCGGACGTTGTGTTCAGGGTGATGGTGACTCTGCCTATTTTGATGTTACCGATAGTGCAGATTTCCGTCCTGGCACAGGTGACTTTGCTATAGGTTGTTATATCTATGACCCCGATAGTGCTCCAGGACTTACCTGTATATTCGATCACGGTTATGCTTCAGGTTGGATGCTCTATTACTATCCTTCAGGCGCATATTGCTATCTGCAAGGAGAAGGTGGAATAGTAAGCTTTGACCTACCAAGTTCAGCCCAACTTTCTCAAGGTTGGAATCAACTTACCGTGACAAGAGTTTCAGGAGATACTAAGTTCTATCTTAACAAAGTAGAACAGACGCTTGTTGATGATTCTTGGAACGCTATAGACATGACCTATAGTGCGGCATTAAATATAGGTCTTTATAGTAGCTATTATTGTGATAGAAAATTAGATGATTTATTTTTCTTTAATGACGGACTTACAAGCACGGAAGTAGGAGAAATATCTGACTATGGACTTACTGGTGGTAGTTCCATAAGTGCTTCGGTAAGCCCCACTCCTTCAGCTTCAATTAGTCCTTCTCCTTCTGCAAGCATATCACCATCACCATCGGCAAGTGTGTCACCCTCAACTTCACCAAGTGAGTCAGCGTCAGTTTCACCTTCTCCATCACCCTCTGCTTCTCCTTCTACAAGTATTGTTTTGATAGATTCTTATTCAGAAACTAATAAAAATGGACAAATATTACTATATGAAGGACACCCTGCCGATACTGCTTATAGTGCTTATGGACAATCCTTTACTTCTCCTGGGAATTACACAGTAACTTCTGCAAAATTTTATCTTTCAAGACATGGTGATGTTCCAGGAAATGTAGTTTTTGTTTTGTATAATGCTACTGGAACTGTAGGAACAGATGCAAAACCTTCAGGGGCAGCAATCGCTACTTCTGAATCAATAGCTTGTTCATCAATGACAGCAGATGAATTTGCTTTGTATGAACTTTCATTTACCACTTCTCCACAAATAGAAAATGGAAAAGATTATTGTATTATAGCACAAAGAACAGATGGCGATTATAGTACTTCTGTCGCTATAATGGTTGGATACGATTCTTCAAGTCCTACTCATTCTGGTAATGGTTGTGGTTACTTTGCAAGTGCTTGGACAAGTTCAAGTTCAGCAGATGTTTGTTTTTACTTGTATGGAGAAGAAGTAACCCCTTCATCAAGCATAAGTCCATCAATTTCTCCTTCACCTTCTCCATCAGTTTCTCCATCTCCAAGTATTTCACCATCACCAAGTAGTTCAATTTCACCATCTCCGTCATCAAGCATTTCACCTTCAATATCTCCCAGCCCTTCAGCAAGTATTAGTGCTTCGATTTCACCTAGCCCTTCATCATCTGAGTCACCATCTGTAAGCCCTTCACCTTCTATATCGCCATCACCTTCGGCCTCTGTTTCACCGAGTATAAGCCCATCACCGTCAGCATCCATTTCACCTTCACCGAGTAGTAGTGAATCACCTTCGATAAGCCCTTCTCCATCGATTTCACCTTCTCCTTCACCATCAGAAAGTCCAAGTGTCAGTCCTTCACCCTCTATAAGTCCAAGTCCTTCTGCTTCAGTAAGTCCATCACCGTCAAGCAGTGAGTCGGCTTCGATAAGTCCGTCACCAAGTCCGTCAGAGTCACCTAGCGAATCTCCCAGTCCATCATCTTCATTCAGTCCAAGTACAGCACCTGAGTCATCGAGTATTTCACCTAGCCCCTCTCCAAGTGAATCACCATCAGAGTCACCTTCTGAAAGTGCGTCAGTAAGCCCTAGTCCGTCAATATCACCTTCTCCCAGCAGTTCTGAATCACCTTCTGAATCTCCCAGCGAATCTGCGAGTGAGAGTCCATCAATATCTCCATCACCGAGTATCAGTCCTTCACCTTCGTCCAGTGAATCACCAAGTGAATCAACTTCAGAATCACCAAGTCCAAGTTTAAGTGAATCTCCTTCCTCATCACCGTCAGAAAGTCCTAGCGAAAGCCCCTCACCGTCAAGTTCTGAAAGTCCTTCTCCCTCGGCTTCGGAAAGCCCCAGCCCAAGTGCGAGTGAATCGCCAAGCATTTCACCGAGTCCAAGTCCTTCAGTATCGCCAAGTCCTTCAGCGAGTGAGTCACCTTCACCATCACCAAGTGAATCACCGAGTATTTCTCCCAGTCCAAGCTTTGCTCCAGGAGGAAGGACATACATCGAATATGACAAGGCAAATGCTTTAGTAAACCATGTAGTCGAGGGTGAAAACTGTCTTGCTTTGCACAATGACGGTAGTATAGACTTACATGATGATTTGAGTAAATTTGACACGAATGGTTATGGTTTTATCCGTGATTTTACTTTTGCACTTGCGCTTGGAACTGACGCTACTACAGGAGCGAACAAGACAAATTCACTTATCGCTACACGAAACGGTAAAATCATCAAAGCTTTCGCTACTGCAAAAACAGCACCTGTAGGTTCTTCTCTTATATTCGATGTAAACCTAAATGGTTCTACAATATGGTCTACCCAAGCTAATAGGCTGACTATAGCCGATGGTGCTACAAGTGCTAATCAATCTACCTTCAACACTACTTCATTGACTGAAGGAGACCTGTTGACCATAGATATAGACCAGATAGGAAGCGGTACTGCCGGTAAAGATATTACAATAGTAGTCCATTGTCACATGAGGAATCAATGAGTATTACAACAGTAGGAAAAGAACTGATAGCCAATCTTATATCTACAAGTACATCTCCTAACATAATAAGTATGGCAATAGGAACAGGAACTCCTGGAGCAACTGCGTTAGGCACTGAAGTAAGTAGAAAGAACCTTCGTATGACCTGTTCTGGTGCAGTCGCTACTTACAAGGGAGAATGGGATTTGGAAGATAGACTATCGGCAAATATTACAGAAGCAGGATTGTTTAATAGTGAATCAGCAAGTGGAGGAACAATGCTTTGTTCTCAATCATTTGCTGCGATAAATAAAGGTGTTAATGATTCTTTGATTATAACATGGACAGTAACAATAAGTTAAAGGAGTAAAATGGCTATAACTACCGTAGACGGCGCAATAGCCGGAATGCAATATCCGAGAGAGTTTGTAAAAGCGGTTACAGGAACAATGGTAGCCGGTAGACCACATTCATTGTTTTATTTGGCAGGTATGCCAGGTGCGGCGGTAGCACCCACACCTGGAATAGGTGGTGCGGTGTTGACTACTTATAGTGGGCAAATACCGTTCAGCAATCCTGCAAGTGGTAATACTTATTTGGCTCGTTTTCAGGCACAGGCTACTGTTGCAGGAACTCTTGTACTTTGTGATAGGCTTTGGCACAACAGCGGAATAGACGAAACCAATACGGGAGAACAGACATTTACTGATTCTGCCCAAATACCTGCTCGTGATGCTACAGGAACTAATGCCGGAGAACAAGTAATGGCAGGAGTAGAAATATCCACCGCCACAGGTGCTGGAACTCCTACACTTACATTAAAGTATACAAATTCTAACGGAGATGCAGACAAGACTGCTACCAATAGTATCGCTACCGTAGCTTCTTCCATAGCAGGAACATTCTACCCCATAGGATTAGCGGCTGGAGATACTGGTATAAGAAAAGCACAGTCTTTAACATTATCGGCTACATGGACAAGCGGAGAGATACACGTAGTGCTCTATAGAGTATTGGCAAGACTTGAACTGCAAGCACAGATTCCCAACGCCATAGACTGCCTTACAAGCGGTTTTGTGCGTATGTATGACAATAGCGTACCATTCTTATATTTTATACCTAACACTACGACCACTTCAGCAATCAACGGTCATGTAATATGGAGTCAGGGATAATGGCTGGAGAGGGTAGAGCAATAATATCGGGATGGGGATTTAATCGTAGGCAACTTACAGATTTGCATAGATTGTCGGAAAGGACAACAAAAATACCTTTCAACACCCCCTATATGTGGGTAGACTGGTATTGGGCTGGTATAAGTATCACAAGTAATGCAAAGTCATTAAGCGATACTCTTGGCGGTAGTAGTAGTGGAGGAATTACCGACATAGCGTATTAAAGGAGCATAGGATGGATTTTGGAAACCTTAGAATACCTGAATGGATGAAACTAATAATGATATTTATAGACCGTATAGGTTTTCCAATACTTGCCTTTGTATGTATGGTAGCAATGTTTTATCTTTCACAGACAAAACTTATAGGAGCAGTAGAGGAAAATACTAAAGCCTTGCTTAAATTTTCTACTACAACAAATTCATTCCAATCTCAGGTATGCAAAGAACATCAAGTGATGATGAGTGCAATAGAGAAGAACGGAGACCGTATTACTCAACTATATCTCCATACTCAAGGAGTAAAATTCTAATGTTGTGTTGTGAAAAAGAGATGTATGAAGGTCGTGATAACGGAAACGTGGTATTCATATGCACAGGATGTGGCAAGGTTATAAAAGACCGCCGTCTCATGGTCAATGAGCATTTAAGGTTTTTCATAGACACCCATTGTCCAAGAAAGTTTTCTCGTGGTGAGACTTGTCAACTTCCTGATGATTGTGAGTATTGGAGCAATGGTTGTCTACACAAAGAACATCCAAAAAACAAATGTTTATAAAACATGAAGGCAATACTCCTACTGTTGAATGTGGTAATTGCGGTGACGTTGAAGTCATTAGCCTTACTATCAATGGTAGTGATCTTTATTGCGTATGCGGTGCTCATGTTGGTCGTGTTGATAGTCTGTGCGGTAGTGGGGTCGAGGAGTGTCACCTTGTCAGAGTTGCTTAAAAGGAGGAAAACATGATTACTTTACTTGTCGGTATTGCAGGTCTACTTTGTGGAATGTTCGGTATGTGGTACTTAATCAAACGTGGTTGGGTAAAGTCACCTAGATTAAAATGAAAGGTTTTAATCTCAAATATCTTTTTGTCGGTTCAGGCACTGAGGATTGGTGGAAGGCTTTAGGTTCACTCATACGCATTATAGCTATGGTATCTTTAGCAGTTCTACTCGTCCTCGGTGCTTTGAACGTATGGAACTTTTTCTTTCCTAAACCTTCACAAAACATTCATAGACCCTCCACCATAGTCTTGCCAGGAGCAAAGGTAGACAAAATAGACCAATCTTCAATACAAGTCATGGTAGAAGAAAAGACTTGGGAACTTGGAGTAGGGGCAGGAGGAATAACTTATGATGGAAAGTCAGGGTTGTTTCTCGGTGGGTGGATAAAGAAGAAGTGGTGATTTAAGACTTGAACAGAGAAGGTAAGTAGTCCTTTAATGACATTCTCTTTCTTTTTAACTTCTTCATCTTTGAAGCCTTGTTCATAGTGTATTGGATATAGCACTTTCTGCTACAATACTTTAATATATTCTTGTGGTTGCTCACGACATATCTTCTTTTTACCTTTCCACAGTTTTGACATTCCACTGTCACATACACCTTTTTCATATCTGCATAGAAACAATTCATCAATAACCTCTCTTTATGTAAGAAGCACTATTCCTATCCCACCTATATCCGTTCCTTATCATCTTATTCATCACCTTGAAACAACATATACATATTCTCATTCTCCAACGTTTATCCTTATGAAATTCATTTATGGGTTTTGTTTTAAGACAATGATGACACTTTCTACCTTGTTTTATTTCTTTTCTATATTCTTCCTGATTGTAACAATTTCCACAGCCCATTATCTTTTTTTACAGAGTACAATGGTTGAGCGATCCATTAAAATCGTGGAAACAGATTTCCCTATGTTTACACCTTCGACAAGTTGAAATCGTCAATAACTCCCTATGTGCCAAATGAACTGTTTCTATATCGTGACTATCAAGATAATGACCTATAAAAAAACAAATTATTTTTTTTAAAGTGTTAGCGATGATTTGTTTCATTACTACCTCACTTAAAAAACTTGTCGTATAACTTTATAGTTAAATTTCTAACCAAATCACTTCTGTCGGCTGTCATAGACCTATATTGCCATTGAGTCATAAATTCAGAAAGATGTTCTACAAAGAATAACCTCACGTCCTCCACGCTCGGCTTCTTCTGCAATTGGAGTGAGGCGATGGCTTCTGCAGTTTGTTTAATCTGTTCTCTGTGATGATACTCACAATCAATATTATCTTTCATAATCTGTTCTATCGTTGAAGTACTCACCACCTCACTTTGGGTCTGGGAGTGGGAGATGAGGGTTTGAAGGGCAAGACGCTCTCTATAGTCACCAATATCACCTACCAACTTATTTGCTATTTTAATCGCTTCTTCTAAAGATAATCCCATTTAAAACCTCCTGACGTTTTAACACGCCCATTCAAGCAATTAAGTAAAGATGTTCTTAATATCCCAAGATCATCGGCTGCTGCTTGAATAGATTTGTATTTCTTTGAAAACTTTCCACATGGCCCAGTCCTTATTATTGGCTTTGTGTGGTTAGGCAAACTTCTTTTAATATTATATTCCATTTCTACATAACGGCAGTTTTCAAAAGTATAGTTTCCGCCATTTATTCTATCTATACTTGGCTGCTTTAATGTATAGGCTTTATCCCTAAACCATAGTATTTTTAATTCTTCTGCTGTGATTAAGCATTTTATTCCTCTTTGGCAATATTTTTCTTTAGGATTAGTACAGCGTGATTTTATGTTATAGAATGTTTTAATCCAAGGCAATCTTGACTTTGGTGTGTTATCGTAAGCAACCGTCATTTTGTTTTGCATGGGATATCCTCCAATCTTACAGAAGCATAACTATCACAATTTTCAAAACTGCTCTCTTGCTTTAACACAATGCCTTTTCTTGCTTGTCTTATGAATAACTTCATCACGTCATCTGCCGTGTCTTTAGTAATTCCATTATCAGCTTCAAGAAGCAAATAAGGTTTTCCATCATAATCAACCTTTAAAGATATTCTCACTTCAAACCTCCTTCGTGTCGGGTGTTCACATCATCCAACTTAAACAATTTTTGGTTTCGCATTTTCCCCAGATATGACCGTTGTAGCTATTGGATACCATTGTTAATTGTTTTTGACATATTGGACATTCGATGGTTTCTTTAACGTCAACATTGTTAGGGTGTTTCTTTTTCATTTTTTCAATGCAGTCTAAAATGTGTTGAACCATTTTTACCCTATCCATTCTTGACCTCCTTGATCTTGCGCCCGCAGAATGGGCAGAATTTAAAACCTTGTGATTGACATTTAAGATAAATATGTTTACAACTTAAATGGAAAAACACACTCTGGTCATCGCTCCACACACATACACGCTTGGGCTTGGGGTTCGCCGCCTCATACATATTCTTCATATACTCCAAACCGGCCACGGCAAGACAATCTTTTTTCAACCACGGTTTTTTTATTTCTTTCATTTTGCGCTTTGGTTTCATAGTCACCTCTAAATTTCTTGTATGGTAATGCGGACTTTTATATGCTTACAGCCTAACTTTTTCC
This sequence comes from Minisyncoccota bacterium, assembly GCA_041651055.1. Taxonomy (GTDB): domain Bacteria; phylum Patescibacteriota; class Minisyncoccia; order Phycocordibacterales; family UBA5272; genus UBA11704. Next base: position 11,612 of record JBAZJW010000006.1, on the reverse strand, counting down.
ACACCCTATCACTTTTCATAACAAAAGGAAATTTCAACTTCATGGGGCGAGTTATATCTTTTAGTGAATATTTAAATATCTTGTTTATTGATGGTCTGCAAAACCCAGTCAAACTTTTCCGCTTCTTCCTTTTGGTCATTTGGACTCCTTCAAACCTTGTAAAAACTTATCAGCAAGTAAGCCAGCCTGTTTCATTGAATACTCGACCCTGTCCTTGTTTGTTGCAACGACTTGAAGGTCTGAAATCAGGTCATCAACAAGACTTATCGTATTTTTTAGATTCTCAAACCTTCTGGTATCCTCGTAAGTTTCTCCAACTGGTTTTATTTCTCCGAGCAACTTTTTAACTACATCATAATATTCCATACACTCCTCCTTTTGTGGTTAGGGGTTATATCCGGCTGGGCTGGTAGGAATCCAACCTACACCTTTCACCGCTTCCGCTCATTTTCAGCCGTGCTATATGAGCCGACAGCCCAAGTTATCATTTTGACCAGATTCTACTCAACAACATAACCTTCAACAACAAAATAAAAATTCATCTTTCCAATAAAGCTCAAACATTCTTCTAAGCTATCATACACTCTTGCTACAGCCGTGGCCTTTTGATATGCTCCAAAAGTATGTTCATACATAACAAAATATTTTTTCTTCATACCCCTCCTTCATTTTGACCACAGTGTGACTGCTATCCCGCAAAACACTCCCCATAGATACCATAGGAAATAAGTTAGATACTTTTTAATTAGCTTCATTTTGACCAGATGGCTATTTTAATGAAAAACTCAAATCTTCTGGACGTGTAGCTTTACTGCCAACATCTTGCCCGTACTTAACGAAGATATAAGTACCGTTCCAACTTGTTAATACACCTTCTTCTTTGAATGTACCTGTTCCATAAACAACTAATCTGCCCTTATCATTTTCAGTTAATTCATGTATGTTTATCATCTCCCCACCTCCAAGCATTTTTCTATTTTAAAGCGTAATTCATCGGTTCTTTCTCCAGGAATATCTCCAAGCAAGTCTTTTGTTGTCGTCAATAGCCCCCTCAACCCCTCGATCTGGTGGTGGAGTTGCTCATTCTCATCTTTTAACTTTTTATTTTCATCATCAGTATAAGCATAACCATGTAAATCTTTGTGAAGTTCAGCAATTTCCTCTTCGAGCTTGGCGATCTGTTCTTTATTACATATTGCACATCCAAGGTTAACTACTTCTTCAAAAGTAGGATTGTGTGCCTTGCTACAATCACCACAGATAATCCGTAGAGTATTGTCTTTGTATTTTTGTAATTCTCTATCCTTCTCCGCAACCACATCTTTGAGCTTTTGGTATTTTTCTCGCAAATCTCTTACGTCCTGTAATGAAGCAGAATATCCATAAGTACCTTTCTCAACCTGTTTGCCTTCATTATTTTTACCATACCCAAGAGCCTCAACACCACAACCAGCAAGTTGCACCCTTAGTTGTTCAATAGTGTCCTCCAACTCCCCGACCTTCCTGAGATGCACCGCAAGGCATTGGGAGCGGGCGAGGTTGAAACCTCGATTTAGTTTATCATCACAAGTGCACTCATATCCACGACACCTACAACCGTCATCTCTTTCTTCCGGCCACTCCTTTTGAGCCTCTAAGACGAAGGTGGCGAGGGGCAAGAACACCCTATCCAACGTTTCTCTCATCTTTTCGCTGATGTTCCCGGTGTGCGGGTGATTCACCCAGGCAACCGCTTCCTCAATCTCTTTAGTCGTGGGTATGTTCATCTTACTTCACCTCCATCTTCGTCTTTACTTTCTGGGTGTTCCTTGCAAATAACTTTCAGTATGCACCAGATACTTAAATCATTGTTTTGGATAATAATATCACTCCCCACATCCGTCCGGCGGATAGATTCAAGGATGGCTTCGGGTTTGGTAAATATATTATCACTCACGATAACGCCTCATTTTGGGTTGATTCCCATGTTTTCAAGTTCAACATCTTCCTCTGTGATACCTGCACAATGTTCCTTGCACTTCGGACAAATATCGCTATCGGGGTAATCATGCATATAAGCATAACAACAGTTAGAATAGTATTTTTCCATTCCCCATCACCCCCTTATTCAAAATTTCTTATCGTTAGAGACTTTTTTAGACTTTCGTTCTCGGACTTTAGCCTATTATTCTCATCTTTCAACCTTTCTATGATTGCAAAGTCAGCAATATTTATAGCACCATGGCACTCCTGTCTTGTCGTTTGTTCTGTCTCCTCTAGTCGCTTCTCAAAATCTTTTTTCATTTGTTCTATCTCATTTGCTATCTTTTGTGCGTATTCTTTGAGTTTAAAAAACTCATCTATTAATTCTTTCAATTCTGGTATCGCCCCTAATAAATCTTTGAGCGTTACATTCCAAGATTTTTCTACTTTACCACCACCCCAAGGCTTATTACCTGCTAATCGATAATTGTTTAGCGAAATACATTTTCCCTCTACGCCACTAACAATTGCTATCTCATACTCTTTTTCTGTCGGAAAGTTCATTTGACACCGTCCTTAAGTTCATCTAAATTTTCTTGGGCTTTTTTAATAGCTTCCTTATCACCAAACAATACCCCTATGGCGGTTGGGGCATCTCCATAAACTGCTTTAGCTTCTTTATTTTCTGTGGCTCTTATTTCTTTATGTTCTTCTGGAATCTTGAACCAAAAATTAGCATAAGTGCAATCAAAATCATCATCTTCATCGCATAAATAATAAGGATTTTTTCTTAATTCGTTATTTGCTTCTGCGTAATACTCTCTGTTTCCTCCACCTGTTCTTGTGTGGACACAAATCCTATCACCGTCAACACCTGCACCTCTAAACCTTGGTATATCAGATTCAGTAAGTCCAATTGCTTTCAGCACATCTTCTTTGCTCGGATTATGATATAAGTCTAATCTCATCTTCCCTCCTCTTGGTTTGGGGTGGCTGTCAACCCCTCCACGATAGCTTTGGCAATAGGTGCTGCCAACTTTCCACGATTAGCAAAAATAATATCACGTATAAGACCAGTATTCACCCTCTCCAAGATTTTTATTGCGAGGGAGAGTGCTTCGTCATCTTGTCTTGTTTGTTTATTACAAAGTTGTTTAAATTTTAATAACTCAATCGCCTCTTTGATCTCCATCGCTACCTCCTTGGGCTATCTATTAACCTCAAAAAATGCCTGTGCAAATTTCATCGGAGCTACGGCTCTGCGATCTGAGATACTTAATCCTATTTCAGGCAACTTTCTCGTATTTTGTTTCATAGCGTATATTTCATCGGGAGTCAATCTAACGGGTGAAAACTTAGGAATGTTAAATTCTCCCCATAGATCGGTTTGTTTACTATAATTATCTCCAAACCAGTATGGTTGTATTGTTAACCGGGGTTGACCAAGATATTTCCTCAAAAGACCCTTGGGATTTTCTAAAACCCAAAATTTAGGTCTGCAAAAATAAATTATTCTCAAACAGGCTGATACCACTCCCAACGCTCCTACAATATCCCTTGGTGTTTTAGCGGTTGTCCTAGCCAAAGAAAACATCGTACAGGGTGGATTAGCAATTACACCATAAACATGATCTGGTGGAATATAGGTTCTAACATCGTCTTTTTTTCCGACACAAATTACTGTATAACCATTTTCTCGATATGGTTTACTATCAGAACCAATATCAGCACACAGATGTAAAACAATCTTATCTATACTCATCACCCCTCACCTCTCAATATCCCCACCCATCTCATGTGGCAGTTGTATCAAGTTGTAACTGACACACACGAGATGAGCAGAGGGGTTATTTACTTCTCTCTTCAAATCTAGTATTACAGTTTATACATCTCCCACGCACTGATGAAGTATCGATAGTCCCATCTGCATTAACGTCTATTTCGTAAACTCCATCAATACGCACGGTATCTTCATCTAATTTACATATAGGACATTTTAACCAAAAATCAGCACTCATATACCCCCCTACTTTAACGTTTCTATAACTTTATCCCTGTAAGCTTCCTGCCCATCAATAAAAGCATCACATGTTAAATCACATCCAGCGTTCTCAACATCTAATTCCGGCAACAACGCTTGGATGTCTTTGAGGGCTTTTTCAACCAACTTATCTCTTAAACCTAAATCAACAGGGTTGTTGTTTTCAGCCATATAAGCTAAATTATGTAATATTGACTTCATCGTCTTTTCTGGCATACTACCTCGATTTTTAAAATAGGTGGTTACTGCTACTTCCTCTTTTTACGACTAACTGAACGACTAACTGCTTGACTGACTGCGCTACTTCGACCTCCGATTACTTTTGGCTTATAGCCTAATCGTATGGACGTATGGTCTTATTCACGACTTATCGCAAGACTAACAGCGTTACTAACAGCGTAAAAAGAAGATGCCTTATGAAAGTTATTTTTTCTCATAAGCTACCTCCTTTAACCATATATTCTGTTCGGGAACTGTACTTTGCATTTTTTCTTGTAAAAGTTTCTTAATCTCATCAACTGATTTACCTTTTGGCAAAGTAACAGTAACCTCACCTATTTTCCAACCCATTTTTATATTAAAGTTATCTTGTCCAAGAGATTGCATATTTTTAGAAATACCGTCCGATAACTCCTTAACTTCTTTTAATATTGAACTATATATTTCAAACCTTACTTTCATACTACCCCCTATTCAAAAAGTTTCGCCACTTCGTCAATCGTCTTATCAATTATCTTTTCAACGTCAGAACTACCATGAAGTTTCCTGCTCTCCACCAACTTCTTGAGTTGGAGTTTGGAATTTTCAACATCAATTAAATTATTCTTTGAGTCTTGTTTTTCACAAGCCATATAGCCAACTGCATATAGACCTTCCAAAATCTTCTCAACTTCTGTCATGGGAAGCCTCCTTCAACCGCAGAGCGTTATTTGTTCAATCATGTTTACACTTGTTGCTTCATTCCTTCGCAACAGAAACCGGGGAAGGGAGAGGAGAAGTCTGTAAGTGGGTACAAGGTGGGTTGTCAAGAGCAAGGTTGTCAATTCCACTCATAGCCTTCATCTTATAAGCAACAGGTTTCCCTTCCTTCACTATAACACCTTCGCTTAAAGGTTTTTTAATGCTGTTGAAGAAACTTGTCTTACTTATATGCAACATACTTGTTATCTGCTCCCAATCCAGTCCATCATTAAACTCTTTTTTGCTCAATAGATTTACTATCTTAGTGCTCATATCTATCTTCTCTTTCTCTATTTCCTCAAAATACAAAGGGTCATTGATAGTGTTCTTACCAGATACTAACTTTAGATTACACTTAGGTAATATCTGACCTGACCTTTGTGTAGTGCAACTAAATATCCTCATATCCCTTTCCTTGTCATAGTCAAAAAGTATGATATGGTCAGGATAGGCTTTTAGGAACTTACTTCCAAACAATGCCTCGTCTCCTTCCTCTATCCTTCCTCCTGTGTAATCAAACTTTTGCTTATGCGTATGGTGTACTATCACTACCGCACAGCCGAGTATATCCTTCATAATATGAATATTCCCTATAAACTTTCTTACTACCTCATCATCGTTCAAAGAACCCATAAAACAGAAATATAACGGGTCTATTATTACTATATCAGGCTTACCTTTTTCATTACCGTTCTTTATCCAATGTTCCTTTATCGCATGACATAGACCAAGCATATAAGCTTTCTGTTCAAGTTCCATAGGAGGACTGAACTTTAGTTGAAAATATTCCTGGTCAAAATCTATGTTTTTCATCATCCTTTTCATCCTGTCCTGACTATCCTTCAACTCTCCTTCTACCTGTATATAAGTCACTCTTGACTGCTTTGGAACATTGAACTTGTCAAGGAAAGGGTGTTTAGTAGTCAATGAACATATTAGTTGGAATATAAACAATGACTTACCTGATTTCTCATTCCCTACGAATATACAACTATCTTTCTCACGTAATACATTCTCCACGAGCCACTCCCTTGCCGGTAGTTCTAACTCAAGAAACTGTTTACCGCTATAAAAATTGAACAAACTCATTCCATGACCTCGATATTTATTACTGTAAATGTCTTATCTGACTGTATCTTAAAAAGATGCACTTCAAAGAACTGACTATCATCACAATTCAACCTTTCAGCAAGAGCGTCTATCAGTAATTTATCGAGGTTCTGTATATCCTTCCTCCTTATCTTACCATTTTTGTAATGCCAATCGTTGTTATACATTATGGTAATCCTCATCTTATCTAACTCATCTATTTCAACATGCGGACACAAGAACTTCACTTTTGTCTTAAACGTCCTGCATTCCTCAGTAAGATAGACTTCCCTAAAGTTATAATTTATCTTAAATGATTTATTATAACTCGGAGGCAATCCTTCAAATTGAAAAGTAATAGAACGCATATATGTTATAAATACACACCCTCCGTTCGGAGTCGAGGAAGATAAACACCTATTAGGAGGGTGAACAAAAGGTGGCTATACCTGTTCTTCTAACGGAACAGGCTTAAAATAACGCACATCGTTTTCCTGTGATACTTCTTCCACTCCTTCAACGATAAGCTTTCTTGACCTTATCGTTATGTCACCTTTAATAAGTTTACCGATAAGTCTTTCAGGCGTATGACCATCGATCGGGTCAAGCGTATCCTCTACCGCTTTCCTCAACATCTTTAAAGGGATAAGGTGCTGTTTAGTCTTGAAGAAATCCTTCGTGTACTTGTGTGGGTCAGCGTAGTAAGCAACATTGCTAAACACTACCTTGTTCTTGTACTTTCCTTCAGAGTCTATTCCATTGACTATCTGAAGTTGCAGATTGATAGACCTCCACGTATTGTCCTGGCTTACCCTTACCTCAGCGTCCTTAATCCTAAACAATACATTCTTAGTAGCCGGTATTAACGTTTTTTGTTCCTTGACATCTTCAAGATTTCCTACCTCAACCGGCTCTACCCCTCCGTAAAATTCACCTGTCTTAGACTTTAAATCCTCATCCATCGAAACACCTCCTATTTAGGTTGGTTAATATTTTCACTCAAACACTTCACTATCGTATCTTTAAACGTAGCATAACTAATATTCTCAATCACAGGTGGCATGTTAGGAAACCGTGACTTAGCATTTTTACCTTGACCAAGATTAGTCCTCGCCACATACTGATACTTTCCACCTGCTTCTTTCTTAGCAAGATAGAGTATGTGAGAGAATAGTCCTCCTATTGTGTCACGGAATCCACCCAGGATTGACGGCATAACAGGATTAGACTTATCAGGTTTCTTCTCAAGTGCCTCATCACTCTCAAGCATCTGATGGACAGTCACAATGAGATTAGCAGGAATGGTAAGTAAGTCTTGAATAACGAACTCATTGAGCCACCTATTAAGTTTTCCATACATCGCCATAGTGTTAGGCTCACCCGTACTCTTACTCACCTCTTTCTCAAACTCATTTATATACATCCACCTATACTCAGCCAAGTAAGTAATGTTATCGAGTACGACTGTTTCAATCTGTTTATCTTTAGCCAACTGTCTAGCTTCTAACGTAGCCTTTTTAAGTTCATCAAACACACGTTTGGTATCCTTAGCTGACTCAGGTATGAACCTGTCGAAACCTACCACGTTGACCCTTAGAGTCGGCATAGTCAAAAACGTATCTTCACCATTAGGTTCTGTCATTAGAAAGTAACTTTTAGGAAATGTACTCGCAAAGTATGTCTTACCGCTACCCGTCTCACCTATAGCCAAAGCCTTTATAAACATACCCACCTGACCACTTGCAACATCACTTGTCCTTATCATCACTCACCTTCCTTTAAATATGACTTATTATCTACAACCTCATACAAACTATCTCTTAATGCACTATCATCACAACTCACACATAGTTCTTTGTATTCACACCCACTTTTATATCCATGACAGTAATATTCATTCTTGGGAAATTCATTCAACATCTCAGACCTGACTATCCTATCCGTCCACATCAACACGTTCTTTTCAAAATCAGCTATCTGTTCTTTGTTCCTATTGATTATCTCTCTCACAAACTCACAATGAAAACCTGCTTCAAACTCCTTGTACTTCTTTTGTCTGAATCCAAGACTAAGCAGGTCTATTATCGCTCCGCTACATTGTCCAAACTTTCTCGTAGCATAATCCACATATCCGCTGATCTGCATATTAGGATTGAACTGCCAGAAATAATTGTAGGAAAGACTCGTGGAGGTCTTATGGTCTATCACCCAATAGCCAGAATTAGACCTCACTATCCTATCTATCTTTACTATATACTTTACTTTATCACCTATGATAAAATCACCGACACTTTCTACTTCTGCCGTAGTGAGACATTTATCAGATATATCAGAAGTAGACTCGTTCCAATATTTCCAGTACTCCTCAGTAAGCTTTTCTCCATGCAAAGGTGTTTTAACTTTTTCATTCTCGACACATTGATATTCTTTCCTGAAGATTTCTTTAGCTTGTTCAAGACTACCTCCTTTATAAAGTATCTCAAGTGACTTATGCACAGACTTACCAAAGTTCTTATCCGTGTCACGTTCATCTATCTTTATTTTAGCCAATCCAAGAAGGTATTTATTGCGGTATTTGTGGGGGCAGTTGATGAAAGTATTCAATTGAGAATAGTCTATTTCTATCATATCAATAAGGTTAGGAAAGGTTAATATTAACGCCCTACTCTCACCCACAAGGGGAGTTCATTGGCTATGAGTTGCAGGCAGAGAGATAGGGCGTTTAAAATGTTTTCTGATCTGTTATTTAATGGAAAGTGTTTTTTACTCATAGCCTATAATTTGATTGTGACACCTATTATATCACGTTAAATCTAAAAGTCAATGATTTTCTTCTATCTCTTTTAATATCTTGTCAAGTTCCTCCTTTGCCTGTCTTTTACCTTCCTTTAAACCTTCCTCATAACCTATCTTTTTACCTTCCTCAAAAGCTGTCAAATATACATTCTGTGTATCTATCATGGTTTGTTTAAGCATATCATTGATATTTATACCACTCATATTTTCCTTCCTTCTTATATTGTGATATACCGCATAAAGCTGTTTTCTACCCATAGATTTAAACTTGTGGCTGTCCTGCGGATACCTGCAAGACAACCACTCGACTAACTGATATTTATGTGAAGGTATCCAATAATCTGACATTACCTACCTACCTGCGCTTCAAGTAAGTTTTTCAACAAAGCCATATCTCCTTTCGACTCCCTCCCATTCTCTTTCATTTTCCATCGGTATATGGTCTCCTTTGTCTTTCCTACCTCTACCGCTATCTGTTCGTAGGTAAGATATTTCAATAATTCTTGTACTAACTCTTTCCTGCTCATCGTTACCTTCCTTCCGGCTATTCCACCGCTTCTCCAATTCCAAGTAGTAAAGTATAAACCCTACATCACACGCCCTTATTTTAAACTTGTTCCTTATCTCATATATCAGTTTACTTCTCGATATACCTTTTGAGATTTTCTTCTTTATTTCATTCTCTATCTTATCCTGCTCTATCCTCTTTAATTTTCTCATAGCCTACCCCCCTCCTATTCATCTTCTACTTCAACGCTCCCAGTATCCCAATACTCATCAAGTATATCTTCCAGTTGTACCCTTGAAAGATCATGTGTTTTTATATATTCCTGCACCTCCCAATCTTCAGTAAGAAATATCATCTTACTTGCCTTTTGTTTTGGTGTGGTCATGTTTTCTTTAGCGATAAGACCTTGATTCTTCAGAAACTGCGTAAAACTCATTTAAACCCCCTTTTTCAGTAATACACCATTATATATCATCTACATCCTTTACCCCCTCTTAAAACGCATTGTAGACGCATTTAGGGCTATTCTATAGGTATATCACAACCCCCTTTTTTATCTATCTATCTTAACCGATCAACCCACCCACCACAGCCATTATAACACCCATTATAAAATTGTCAATCATATTATCATATATAACTACCAACTACCTAAAACAATAGGAATGGAAAGAATGGAATAGTGACTCATTTTTTGAACACTTTTTCCAGTCATTCCACTCGCCTATATATATTATAATTAAATTAAGGTAAGGGAATGGTGTGGAATGGATATGTGGAATGGAAAATTTATCATTCCTAAAATCATTCCATTTGTATTCCACATACTTTCCAATGGACTGGTCAACAATGCAGGGATACATTGTATATCCCTGCATTATTGAATTGACGGGGGTAAAATGGAATAAAAGTGTGGAAAGTATTGATTTCATTGAACTTTTTGACTTGTAAAATATCATAAATCACAAAAACGCTTGATTTTACTATACATTCCACCCTATTTTTGAACAAAATGGAATGGGATATAAAACACCACCAAAAACATCAATGAAACTGTTCCAAGCCGGATAGATTGACAATATAAAATATTATCCATACCATTATAAATATCCAACCTAAAAACCCAAGAATAAAATACTTCATTCCTCCACCAATCTGATTATCTCTTTTGTCATGTTCAATATAGATCGATTGTTCAATACGGCATAATATGTCTGCCCTCCGGTGGGTTCTGGAATACTATCTATCACCGCAGTATTCCTTATTATCGTATATATTTTTCTTCTCAGCATTGCTTTGCGGTCTTTCCTCTGTTTTTTCATACGACACCCCCTCGTTACTGCTACAACCCTGTATTTTTCTTATAGACTCCCTTTCCCGTTTCCTGGCACGATATAGCTGTCTTTTGGAAGGCAACACGCTAAATTCAAGGTATAAACGCTCTATCTTATCCACCGGCTTTATATTCATACAAACACCATTATGATCTATATTTCTATCTCTACTATCGCCAAAGGTGCAAGGTCTATGTTTTCATCCCATAGGTCTTTCAACCTTTCTTGCGCTTCTGGTGTTAAGTCGTGCCAGTAAATCTTATATTGAATCATTTAAACCTCCTTTCCGCCTTGAGGCGTGGTTATTTAACTCTTGCTTGTTCTATAAACTGCTTTATCAATATATCCTTCTCTTCTGCTGTCTTGCCTTGTGATTTATCTTCATATTCTTTAATAAGATCATAGCTTGCATTGCTGTTTTGCTCTGGCATGCCTCGGTAGCCTGTGCAAATGGCAACGCCGTCAATGTCGTATACGTCAAAATTCCAACCGTAAATCCCTGACGCATATGCAACAGGGCTACGATTTGACAAAAGGCTTTGTAAGTCACAATAGCCAACTCTGACAATGGTGTGATAGCCTTCTCTGACTGCTTTTGCTGTGGTTTTGTACTTCATAAAACCCCCTTTAAGCTTTTAAGCTTGTTAATATATAACCTGTGCTTGTGTGTAATTGTTTCGTGGTATAACTTGCGTATCTAAATAAATCGTTGCGCCTCTTGGGTCTGTTTGGTAGTAAATAAACAAGTTAAGCTTCTTAACATAAGCGTCTACAAGGTTATAAATATTGTTTTCTTTTGTTTAGGTTAATATTACTTATCAAACACAATCTTTGACTCAATACAATAGTTATTGTTTATCTTTTTAACTTTTAGCCACTTTTCAACCGCTGTTTGTGCAAGCCAAAAACTTTTATGTTGTGA
>JBAZJW010000005.1:0-63694 GCA_041651055.1 Minisyncoccota bacterium | reverse complement strand
AAGAACTTGTTTTCTTTCTTCCACAGTTCTTCAATGGCGTCCATGACAACGTCATCATACGTGACTATCGCCTCACCAGTTTCCATGTACTTCTTCCTTGCAAGCCTGAGCAGGTTCGTCATCTGGTTCCTGCACCAGTTCCAGTCATCAGGGAGACCACAGCAAGAGCCACTCATGTTGAGTTCTTTAAAGTCGGGGTCGCTTATGGCAAAGTGCTTTCCATTCTCAACGCAGAACTTGTACATTTTCTTCACGTACTTTTCTTTTACGTTCCTGTTTAGCCTGCGGTAAGTGCCTCTACTAGCAGGCGACAACTTCTCGTAATAGTCAATGATGTCGAATCCGCAAACATCACTCATCCACTTGTAACGCTTCTTGTCTTCTTCCTTCGCCCTCATATCTAAGCAGTAGAACTCAGTGCTGATTGCGTCAATGTCGTAAGTGTTCATGCACTGCAGGAACCCGTCCAGGTCTCTATCACTCACGCCTATGAGGAAAGGTCTGAGGCGCAATATTGTCCAGTAACCCCAAGCATGCATCTGCTTGAGAATCTCCATGCGTCGTACAGGCGAAGGCGCTCCTACTTCAATCTGCGCTGCAAGTTCTGGCTTGTTAGTTATTATGCTGAACTGAATTGCCATCTTGGCAGTGTCCTTGTACTTCTCGAACATCTCAGCGTACTCGGGAATGCTGAGGAAGTCACCTTTGGTGCTGATGATTGTTGGGTAGCCCGTCTTGAGCAGGTACTCGATTATGCGCAGTCCTCGCTTGTTCTTGCGCTCGAAGTTGCAGAAGTTGTCCGCCAGTCCGCCAATGTGGATGACCTTGCGGTTCTTGATGAAGTGCTTGTAGTAAATATTGTTCGGGAACTTGCCTTCGAAAATGTCCAGTATCTTGTCCACGTTCACGCTCTTCAGTTCCATTGCTTTGTTGTTGTGCGCCACGCTCGGATTGTTTGCCTTGCTGTAGTATGCGAAACAGTACAAGCAACCGAATGAGCAGAAGTTGTACAGGTCAAAGCTGAACGGGGTTGAGCAGTCCATGAACTCACTGCTAATTCTAGGACTGTTGTACCAACCTTTCGTGCAGGTCTTGTCCTGGTTGTTCTCAGCCCACCTTAGAGCTGATTTTCTGATTTCTTCAAGCATGGCAAGTCATCCTCCTTTATTATTCCCGTCTCCAGTGCAAGTAAAAGTCTAAGCAACAACTCTGTGTCGCTAGTGTTGAGTTCAACGTACTCAAGAACGTTGAAGTGCCTCTTCACGAGTTCCACTTCTGGAGCTGTTTTGAAGTAGAACAAAATCTTCAACGGCTGCGGATTCACGCCCTTGATTGCGGACTGTGGTATCTCATCACTGGTGTGGAATGCCATTTCAGCGTCCCTCAAACTCATGCCTTCCGCTATTGCTTTGTTGAACTTGTCTTCACGCATTTTCTCAATCGTCTTGTCGTCAAACAATCCCATTTTTTACACCTCATTAAAATCTGATAGTAACTTCTGTTCTGGCTTCGGGTGCATTTTCTTCCAGCAAGTAATTCCGAAGCCTCGCTCAATGCTCTCGGGGTTCTTCATTTCCCTGTTGCATCTAGCACACTTGACCATTGCGACCTCAAAAGTTAAATAGGCTCTTGCCCTGTGGCTCTTTGGTCTTGGGTAGCTTCTTTACTTCTGGCTTGACGTACTCAACGCCGAAGTCCTTGCACTTCTTAGAGTCCCAACCCAGTGCCGTTGCGACCTGAGCAAGAAGCTTCTTGTCATGAATGCTCATGTACTTGCGCTGCACTGCGAACTCGTGAGTGCTCATTCCGTAGTATCGTCTAAGTTCTTCGACAAGCTCTTCGTCCTCGTCCTTGGCCTTCTTGATGTAAGGAATGAATGTTTTCTGCTTGTTAACTCCCCTTGCCAGCATGTTGCAAAGCAGTTCAGGATTAGCCCTGCCCCTGCTGAACTTGTCAAGGCGCTCACAAAGTTCTGCATTGGTGGGCTCATTGCTGAACCACCTGTTAAGGATGAAGAACATCTTGGGGTCTGGCGGAATGCCAGAAGCTGTCTGTCTCAAATCGTCCATTATGTTTCCGCTCATCTGTGCACCTCGATAACTTCAATTTGTCTTCCATAATATGGAAGTGCTTTGTATTCCTTGTCAACGTCCTTTATTTTTCTCTGCAGTCTAAACTTGTGCCTGACGTTGTCTTTCATGACGAGCAGCTTGCGTGCAAACAGTGGGTCAGAAAATCGTCTTCTCAGAATTATCGGGCGTGGCTCTTGCGGTTGTTGAAGCCTTGTTAGTGCTTCTTCTGGTGACATGTCACCAAACACTGACTGAAGCAGTCCGCCACGGCTTAGTATCTCTTTGCGTTGCGCCTCCAAAATTAATGTTGTCATCTTTTTTACACCTCACTTTTTTATTATAATAGTAATTGTAAAGCTTCTATTTAAATCTTTCGTTTTTTAATTTTTGGAATATTGTTTATAATTGTGACATCATCTTTTATTTTAAATTTGTGATGAATGTTATTACTGAAAAATTTTTCTCCAGAATTATCATCTTCCATGTCCACCATATTTTGATTGTAAAGTGCAACAAGAATTTTGTGAGCATTCGGAATATGCAAATTGTATGCATTATACCACTTACCTTTTTCCATACTATTAAAAACTTGCATTTGTTTAGGTCTCAAGTATTTTTTTTCAACTTCCATCTTTTTTCTCCTTAAATTATAAAAGCCCACAATCCGCCACAACCTTGCATAAGGTTAGCCGTCTTATGCGTTTTTTACGGGTGAGCAATAATGAAGAGTGCAGGAATCGAACCTGCCATCTGGCTTCCTGTTTTGATAAGCGTCGCTGCCAGCCGTTCGCCAGTTCGGTAACTCTCCACAATAAAAAAAATTAATCTCCCACTTTTATTTTTTCTAGTTTACATACAACCATCTTTAGGTCATATTGGGTTCTCATAGGTGGGAGTCAAATTTGGTTTTTTGTTTTCTATGAGCATCACTTATATTCAGTGAGCTTGCTGAATCTTCCAAGGCTGTCATCAACACTCTTGATGAGCTCGTTTATGGTCGCTTCTCGCTCTGTTAATGTCTTCTCAAAGTTTGCTATGTCATCTTTGAGGTCGTCAATCTGCCTGTCAATCAGGACTATGGTGTCTGCCTTCTGTCGCTCAATGTTCTTCAGGTTCTTCTGCTTGGCAAGCAGCGTGTCCTTCAGGCCACTGCGCTCCTTGATTAGCTCTCGCTTCTTAGCTTCAAGGTCTGATACTACTTCATAACGGCTTTTTGTTTCCATTTGGTTCACCTGTAATATTGGTTTTTCTAATCTTGCACTTATACAATTTGGACATGGCATCGCAAGTCCTAAATTGGTAGATTCTGTATAGCCACAACGTGGACAATAAATCATTTTACATCAGCGCCTTGTACATTCTAACAAGACCACTCGACAACTGCACTTCCTCGTCAACGCTCAGTCCCATCCTGAACTCCGTTTCGCCCAGGGCTTCCCAGAACTTCAACTTCTTAGGCGTGTCCCAAGCAGCATTCCACGAGTAAGTGTTGAGCAGGTTCAGCACGTAGTGAATGTCGAACGAGCTGTCCAGTATCCACTTCTTTGCCTTGCTCATCTGCCCTGACTGCAGCAGCTTCACAAGTTCGGCAACCCTGTCGTCTTCCTCACTAATCATTGAAGGCATTATTTTCGTGCCTTTCTTGGCCAGTGTCTCTAGCTCATTCAGCATTGTCCTGATGTCAGGGTTGTACTTGGCAGCGAGTTTCTCGAGTGCATCGCGTGTAGCGCATACGTTTTCGTTACAGCATATTTTGTCAAGATACGCTGCCACTTGCTCATTGCTTTGTGTGTTGAAGCTGAACTGCTTGCAACGGCTCTTGATAGCGTCGTCGAACTTAGTGATGTAGTTGCCCGTCAGGATGAACCTGCAGTTTGTGTGGTACGCTTCAATGACTCCTCTAAGAATCATCTGAGCTTCCTTGGTCAGGAAGTCCGCTTCGTCCAGGAAGACTATCTTGAACTTTCCGTTGCTGCTCCTAGTCCTAGCGTAGTCTTTCACCTTGTCCCTGATTACGTCGATTCCTCGCTCATCAGAAGCATTCAAGCGCAAGCAGTCGCAGCCTAGCACGTCAACAATGATTCGTGCTGTAGTGGTCTTGCCTGAGCCTGCCTTGCCCACGAACATGAGGTGAGGCATGTCATCATTTACCAGCTTGGGAAGTTCAGGGTCTAAGCCTTGCACGTCCTCAAACTTGTGAGGTCTGTATTTTTCTATCCACATTGTCAGTTCACCTCGCTCTCACTACACAAAAGCCATACTTAACTCTGGCCATTGTTTTCGCATGCGCAATATTTTCGGCTTTTATTTCTTTGTCACTAAGCCGTCCATCAGTGAATTTTATGATGTATTTACGCATGTCAGTTCACCTCGTCCTCAAAATCGTGTCCTGTGCTGTCCTCATCGTAAACGTCATCCTCATCGTAATCCTCACTGCCCATCAGAGTCCACCTCACTTGCAGCAACAGCTTCTGCTTTTTCTTCTGCATCCTGAGCGTCTTGCCTCTTCTTTGCTTCTTCCTGCGCTTTCTTGTGCGTCTCACTGTCAGGGTCTAAAGGCGCAATGATTAGGTCGACAGTGTAGTGCTCACGTTCTTCCCTCACTCTCAATGGCAGGTTGTCCTTGTCGCTAGTGGTGAACTTGAAAGTCACGTTAAGGTTTCCTTCAGCCACTTTCATGACGTCCTTCAAGCAAAGTCCTAGCAGTGTCTTGCCTGTAGTGTACTTGACTGGGAAGGATTCAGCAACTTGGTAACCAGTGTCGTCCTCAGTGCTGAATGTTAGGCTCTTTCCGTCACTGATGACTTCAATCTTGCTGCTTCCAATGGTGTTCCAGTCAGTGAGTATCTTCTTGAACTCAGTTGAGGTCAGGTTGAACCCAGCGTCAAGGTTTGGAATGAATGGTGGCTGCTCCTCAACGTTGCTGCTCACGAACTTGTCCTCACAAAGTGGAATGTGCGCTGCGCTCGTCTCAACAGCGTAGCACAGTTTTCCATCAGCTGTCTTGCTAAGAAGGATGTCGCCTTTCTTGGTCTTGAGCAGGTTCACGAGCTTGGTGCAGTTTGGTATTCCAACTCTGCCTATTGCCTCGTACTCAGTGAACGCACTCTTCTTGAGCAGTCCTTCACTGAACAAGATGTTAGAACTCATTGCCCTGACGTGAACTCCATCAGCCCGAAAGTCCAGAAGGATGTCGTTCAGGGCGTTGTTGAAAGTCACTTTCTTCAAGAATGCTAAAAGATTCGTTGTCTTAGTTTTTGCTCCCATTTTATTATTCCTCCGTTTTTAATTTTTTGATAATAATTATTGAGTTGTCTTATGAAGGAACTCTCAACGAGGGCTCGGACAAGCATTTCGCCCTTACACGTTACCATGTAAGGATTCCTTTTACATACAACTCAATAAAAAAAATTAATACTTGAACTCGTCAAATACTGGTGCGCCTGCTGCTTGCGTCTTGGCAGGGTTCTGCACGTACAAAGTGACCTCGTAGCACTTTTTGTTCTTCTGCGCGTCCTTGGCTTCCTGCACTGCCTTCTCCGCTGCTGCAAGTCCTTCGGGAGTGTTCGGAAGTTCTAAGAGCTTCCTGACTTCTGCTGCTGGCTTGGCAGCGTACAGCCCGTTCACGACGTGCTTCACGCTGAACTTCGTGCCCTTGATGACCTGGCCTGTCAAGTCCTTGTTCTTCTTAATGGCAGCCTTTACTTTGCCCCAGACTTCCCAGCATGAAGGGCAGAAGATTCCTTTGTCCGTGTAGATGTCAATCTTGTAGTCCACGCTGCTCAGGTTGGTCTTGAATGCCTGCCCGTCTGCTCGCTTGGCATCAATCTTCTTGTTCTCCATGACCTTCTCAATGGTCAACATCTCAGTAGATTCTCCAACGACAGGGTTCTTAATCCACTGTCCGCCCATTTCGTCAATGCCCAGTTCTCTGGTGCTGTCGTCAGTGCGCTTCTTCTTGGGGGCGTCCTCACTGACTTCCTGTGCTATCTTCAGGTCGTCTGCGTCAAGGCTAAGTTCTGTTTTTGGTTCCGCTGTTTGCGGATAGTTTGGTTCAGTCATTTTATTTCCTCCATTGTTTGCTGTTTTGCCATACTCAGCATTGAGTCTGGTCTTGTTACTTATATTAACCCCGTCAAAACTCTGGACAGGCGAAGAATGAGATATTATATAATCAACTTCTGAATCAACATCTGACAATGTGTTTTGTATTTCCATTTGGTTACACCTCGTTTGCGGTTAGTTTTGGATGATACCTACAAAAGCTAAACAACAGCAAGTATATAAAGATTTAGCTTCTGCAGTATTATAATATCCTCACCCTTTCAACAATTCTAAGCTCAGACTCTTGCGCTTGTTCTCAGCACGGTACGCAAAAATAAGCGCAACGATAATCAACGGAACGCCTATCACTGCAAAAATTATTGAAGCAGACAAAAGCACTCCACCAATAAACACGAGTGCCCAAAGCCACATGCTAACAGTTCGGCTCTTAATCTGCCTTTCAAGTTCTGCCTTGTATGCTTTGTTCATTTTAGTCCTCCATTGCATTGATTATCCATAGTGCCCAGCGGTTCTTGTTTTCCCAGCAGTCAATGTTGTTGATGCAAGGAGTCTCAAGCCATTCAAGGTCAAACACTTTGTAGCCCTTGCCATTGTACAGTGCGTTGTCAGGAGTGCACCACCTAGTCCACCCGTTAGCGTCTTCTTCTAACAGGTAGCAAAACCTTACAGGCTCGTTGCTCGCTGCATGATACTCACTCGCTGATGCGTAGCCTGCAGTGTACACCATCACTGCAGCGCACACCACTAGCACGGCTGCAATAAACTTCATCCACCAAAGAAGTTTTTCCAATACACTTTTTTTCGGGCGTTCATTATATATTACTAGCCCATCAATCTTTTTTTCTGCCTTCTTAGGCAGTTCAACATTCAAGTTCTTCATCATTTTTTCACCTCATATAATAACATTTGACCTCAAAGTTATTGATTCTTTTCACCACAAAAAACACGCTTATCAAAGTAGTCACATTCTCCTGCAAGTGAATCCTTTTTACATACATAATCAGATTCACATACTCCGAAGTTCACACAATCTCTGCAATAGTTTATATCTTTTGACCTCAAAGTTTGTGACCGCACACTTCACATTTCATAGTCACAGTTTTACTTTTGTCGAAATCATCTATAACAATCATAGGTTTGTTACAGTGCCTTGGATAATACCACTTTCTATGTTTTCCCATTCTTTTCACCTCAAGTGTTCATCAATAAAATCGTCCGCCCAGTCCCAATACTTGTGAACAACATATCCCAAAAATGGAGTTATCAAAATTATTGCTACAATGCCTAGTATGCACAGAATTGCAAATATTATTAACGAATAATCCATTGTCATAGTATCCACCACCACAGTGGGCACGTTATGAACGCCACTGTTTCAATAGTCATTTCACCAAGCACTAATAACAAAAGTGCTTTCATGAACTTGTCGAGTGTCATATTCTCACGTCCATGTCTTCAATGCTGACTTCACTCTCGTTAGTGTTGATGAGTGGGAAGATGTTGTTCTCGTCATTGCTTAGCACACCATTGTCGTAAAGGAATTTTAGGTTGTACTTGGCTTCAATGTTGCGCTCTTCCAGTAGCTTGAAAAGTTTTATTCTTCCTAGTCCATTGCCCACGAGTTCCAGAATGATTTTTTGCTCGTCATTAAGCACTCTGGTAATGGTCTTGCCTTGCGGGAGCTTGTCGTCCCACCACCACCTCACCCAGTCTCGAAGCCAGTTCGTGAACTTTGCGTAATCACGCTCAGTTGCTACCCACGAACTGTCTTTTTCGAGCAGGCACCTGACCTTGATAATGCCGTCAAGAATCAGTTGCATGTGGTGGGACGACGTCCTGCTGGAAAAAAAGAATTGAATCTCCTCTGGAACCAGTGGCTTGATTTCTTTAAGGCACTCGTCGTAACGCTTCTTGTCAATGTCAACCATGAAATTGTTAAGATAGTCCGTTATGCTGAGGAACGTGAACTTTTTTATGGTTTTGGCTTTGTCTTCAACGTAGTTGCCACTGCTCACGTACAACTTGTAATTGGAACTGAACCTTACGGGCAGGAACCTGTCCATGAATGCCTCTGGCATTATCTTGAACGTTTCTTTTATGGTCTTGCCCGTTGCTGGATTGTTAACTGCGATGACCTTGCTGTGCATGCTCATCATGATGTTACCCTTGCCTGAGCCGAACTTGTGATTCTTCTTATGCTCCAATATATTATTGGCCGTTATGAACATGTCACTGGTTTCCTCACTTTTCTTTCCAGTCCTGGCCAGCATGTTGATGAGCTCATCAAGCATGCACACTCTCCTGCTCCTGAACAGTGCACCAATTTCTGGAGCAATCCCGTGAAAACTAGGAATCAAACTTTTAATAGTGCTGCCACCGCAGTCCATAATCTCCTCGTTCATCAACTCACTAAGCCTTTCTAAGAGTTCTGTTTTTCCGCAGTGAGGTTGGCCTACTATGTTGACGTGCAGCGGATAATTCTTCTTGCCACTGAAAAGCCACGAGAGTACCAAAGTATTGATGAATGCTGGCTGCCTAAAAGTCACCAGCCTGTTACCGTCCAGCTTTGAGTAAATGGTGTCGATTAGTTCTTGCTCAGTGAAGTCCACGAGCTTGAACAGTTCGTCATCATTGTTGACCTCTGCCAGCTTGGGCTTGTGGTCAAACACGAATACTACCTGCTGAGTTCCTCTAAGGCTGACGCCTTCTGCAATGGTGTACTTGCCGTTCACTTCGGTAATCATTCCCCTGATGATGTTCTCTCCGTACGGAATCTTCTTCTCACTAAGCAAAATATAATTGCGGTCACCTTCTTTCAGTTCGTAACGGTAGAATCCTGCACGCTCGTACCTCACAACTTCCCTGTTCCTTCCAGGGAGTGGCTCGCCGAAGTAAAACATTTCAAAATTAGAATTATTATTCTCAATGTCTTCCATGTTCAGCACTCGCTGGAAGTTGCGGTTTGCCCTTCCGTTGTTGCGCTGATAAATGTTTCCGATGATGTACAGTTGCTTGGCGTCACCTTGCTCACTCGGGCTTACAATGCCGTCAAACATTTCCTTATCAGCAATAAAAAACTTCAGCCTGCCCTTGTACTTTTCTTTCAGCTCACGCATTGCGTCAGGCTCGTCAGTGTAAATTATTCTATTCCTTTTTTCTCTCATGCAACGCTTGCACTGAGTGCTGAACACTGTGGGATAATTTTCCTCAAGATAATTTTTTATTTCGTAACAGTTCAGCTTAAAGTCAGGGTCGCCCTCTGCTTTTTTGAACCACCCGTCAGCTTCCTTCGGATTCTTGTCCCTGCTTGAGTAGCACTTCCTGACCATTTCTAGTCCGTTGCGCCCGTGCAGTCTGCAAGCGTAAATGGCAAGGTTCTTTCCTAGCCTGTCGTTGAATCCCGTGCTGCTCTCCCCGTTGTTAACTGTTGGTGGAAGCGGGTTTTCTAGCACACTGTCGCAAGCGTAACACTCGCCAACTGTGTTGTCGTTGAATAGCTTGTACTCGTGCTTGCGCCCTGCTGCAATGCCCTGAGCGACCTCTAAGTTCTTGGACATCTGCTCAGGGCTAACTTCTTGCTCCGCTATTATTTGACACTGCAAGGGGCTGCCTTTGTGCTCAATGACATTCTTGTAATGCACAGTGCCCCAAACACGACTGATGCGACTGACGTCCTTGCACCTTGCGTCTAGTGCCTTGAACTTCTCATTAAAGTAATCCACTAGGCTCGCTGTCAGGTTGTAAATGTCGTCACGATTAGTGTCCGTTATCTCAGTGGGCGTAACTGGGAACAGAAGGTACTTGCCACGCCCTGAGTTGATGTGCTTGCTCCACCTCATTCCTAGCTCTTCAGCGTGTTTCTGAATCTCGTCGAACTCTTCCTGAGTGGTGCAGTCAATGTCGAAGAAAAGTTGTTTCAAGTGCGTGACGTTCTCGTTCAAGCGCCAAGTTTTGTACGGGTTCACTCCAGCGTACACGCAGCACATTTCTTCCTTGTTGTTGTACTTAGCTATTGCCCTGAGAAATTCTTCGAAGGAATGAACTTGTATTATGTGAGGGTTTTCTTTTTGCTTGTACCGCATGCACCAAAGTTCGTGCGGACTAAAGTAGTCATAGAACTTCCTGATTTCGCTTATCAAGTGACGAGGCTCAGTCAGTTGGCAATTGTTTTTCAGGTTCAGGTTCGGTATTAAGCTTGGGTTCAGGCTTGGTGTAGGTAGCATACATCAATTCCTCTTTTCTTCTTTTTTCTGCTTCAATAATTTCTTTTTGATTCTGCTCAATCACGAAGCTGGAGACAAGAGTGCGCAGCAGAGCACTCACGTTGTAGTTTCTAGAACGCAGGAAGCTGTGCTCACTTTCTGGAATTTTTATGAGGATTGCTTTTGTTTCCATGAAAAAACCCAAATATAAGCTTATTTATAAATTTTTATATTCTCCGAAATAGTGTTTTGTAAAATATATTTCGTAGAATATAAAAGCGTTTTAAGTAAAAAGAAATTGTTATAATTTTGGTTTTTACGTTAGGGATAGTATTTAAAGAGGACAAAAAATTAAAGGTTTTAGGTCAAAAAACGGGTAAGGAGCGAGAACTGACACCATGTATTGTATAAAAAAATTTATACATATATAAAAATATATATTGTTTTATATTCTTTTAAAAAAATTATATAGAAGTACGGACACTACTTTTGTTCCTTACCCTCTTTTTAGCATAAAACCTTTAGTAAAATCGAAGCGAACCTGTATACTCAGACGATATTTTTAGAAAATATATTTCTTAGAATATAGATTTATTATATATCAAAATATAAAAATTTTTATAAAAACAGAGTAAAAAATTGGTACCTTATTTTTTACTAACTTTTTTTATCAGGATTTGCAGCTTGATTAGACCTTGATTAGTTTGATGAAGCCGTATAACAGGCGCATGCTGAAACATCCTAAAGTTTATATATTTGTTATATTTCTGTTCTTTTATATTTGAGGTGATTAATAATTAACGATGTGATGCTCTCGCAAGGCTTCTCCGTTCTTGACCACGTCCAACTAGAAACGCTCAAGAGCTTAATGCAGGAGTGTAGCCGAACGAAGTGCGCATCGTGCCCAGTGTTAGCCTCTAATAAGTGTGCACTTGGCCTAGAGCTTCCAAAGTACAATCCTGACCAACTCTGTCCCGTACCAATACTTCAAGCCAAGAGCAGAGTGTACGGCATAGAAATCTTTGATGAGAATATTCTTTTGAAAAGGCTTCAGGACATTTTCAACGTGATGAGGCAATGGGCGGAAGACCCGCAAGACTGCAAGTACATGATGGACTGCCTCATGAAAATCAAAGAGGAATACTACCCCAGCGTGAAGAAGAACTTGAACATTAACATGGACATTCAAGTGAAAGACCAGTTCGAAAAGTTTTATGACAAGGTGATTAATGATGAAACTAAGAATCCAAATAAAACCCAGCGACAAGACGCTCCCGAGTGCCAGCCTGACAGTGAACGACAGGGACGCACTGAGCAGCAGGAACAAAATTAAGTTCCTGTACGACAGCCTGGAACAAGCCGAAGAGAAGGCGGACATCACAGTATTCAAGACCAAAGAGGTAAAACAAAATGAGTGACTATGCAGAAGTTGACCCATTGGACACGTTGTTTGCTCTTGACGATTCTGTCCTTAGAGATGTTGCGGTGTTTTATGACCTGAAACTATACTCACTTTGCATGTTAAAATACGAAAGACAACACAAGACAAAGTTGTGGAACGATATACGTCCGAAGATAATGAGAATATTCTTGAGGTAAAAAATGATAACCAAAGAAAACACTATTGTTTTTCCAGCAGAGTACACTGAGGAAGAAAAGCAAGACCTTCAAATATGCAAGGCAGAAGGTCACTTGCTCGATGTGCTCAGGTACTTCCGCAAAGTAATTGTCAAAGACAAGAACAACGAGGCAACCATTCTGGACGTTGGCTGCAGGGACGACACAACACGACCATTCTTCATTAAGCAAGGATTTAACTGGATGGGAATTGACATTCACCCAAACTGCAACAGTGTAATGAAAGGTGACATGAACGACCTTCCGTTCGCTGGAGAAAGCATAAACTTTGTGTTCTGCTCTCACGCCCTGGAACACACCGAGCGACCCATGGACGTGCTCAGAGAACTCAAACGAGTGGCCAAGCTGAACGGGTACATCTTCCTTGCCACTCCAGCATACAGCGAGTACCAGTTGTTCAGTTGCGACAAGGAACACGTGAACGTGCCTACAATGTGGCAGATGCGAAAGTGGGCGTACCATTTGGGCTTAGAAGTTGTTCACCAAACATACGTCAAGAATATAATATTCGAGGACAGGCTTGCGTCGTTAATAACATTGTTGAGGGTGATTAACAAATGAGTTTTTCAGATGATTTGGCAAGTATAGGACTATACAGTTCTGCTGTTGCACAAGTTGAAGCAGCAACAAAAAGAATAATCCCTTCAACACTAACCATTGAGAAAGGAAGCAAGCGTGGAAGATTGAGAATTTCTTTTGAAGCAGGAGAGGTGTGACTATGACAATACGAGCAGAATATGACGGGTACAACAACAAGTTCATAAACGTGGAAACGCACACACCACTTTATGACGGGCAACACTATCAGTTAGTGGACGTGCAGCGATTGTACAAGGTCTCCAGGCTAGTAGGACTGGAAGGCGAACTGGAGAAAATACTCAGCATAGAACAAAACGAGCCAATAGTCATAGACCAGACAGAGCTGAAACTATGATACGAAGCCTCAACCTGAGCTTGACGAGCAAGTGCAGTGCAAGCTGCATATTCTGTCCTAAAGACAGGGGAGCATGTAATGAAGAAACATTCATGAGTAAAGACACGCTTCAAATTGTTCTAAGGCAAGCAATAATTTACAATCAGAGGCACAACAAGAAAATAGACCAAGTAATAATAGGCGAGAATGGTGACGCCTTCCTGCACGCCGAAATAATAGCATTCCTTAAAGCAGTGCGCTACTACCTGCCAGACGTTACTGTTGTGCTATTCACCAACTTCTTGTCCAGTACGACAGAACAGTGGAATACCATTCTTAACGACAAGCTAGTGGACAAGGTCGTGTGCAATATCGACAGCATAATCCCAGAACAGTATAAGCTCGCAAAGAATGCGGACTTCTACAAAGCATGGGAACAATTCACTGGCTTCCTCATGCTCAGGACAGCACTTCACAAGACACGAGAAGTCACCATTGAAGTGAACGTCATTGACCCAGTAATGTACAAGAATGTTGCAGCGACAGTACTTAATCAGAAAATGGGAATGGTTGCACATTCTTACACTGAAGGACAAGACTATACGCAACTCACCATTAACTGCATCAAGTTCTTGATAAACGACAAGGACGTTGTGCAAGGAATCATTCCATGCTTGTGGGCGGAGCGTGACAAGTTCTTAGAACATAAGCTCAAGAATGAGAGCAAGCAGTGTCCACAAATAAATCGTGTGAAAACAGAAGCGTTCCTGAATCCAGATGGGAAATGGTACGCTTGTTGCCTGGACAGCAAGAATGAGCTAGTATTAGGTCATATTGACAGTACGTCACTGAGCGAACTGGACGATTGCGTGGCGAGAAGGTCACTTATTGGCCAGTTAGAAGCTGCTAGTTTCGACAACATGCGAAGCCCGTGCAATACAGTGGACTGTTGTCAACATTACAAACTTGGAGGGAATAAAAATGAAAAGTATAATAACGATTGTAGTTGAGAGTGAAGACAATTATGAAGTCTTCCCAGAAGAAGGACAAAGTGATGAAAACTTTGAAACTTCAGAAAAGAAGTTTGAGCTTAGAGTATTTAGGGCTGGGTATGCAATAGATATGCATAAAGCACTTGTTCAACATATAGAAGGATTTTTTGATACTGGAGACTTTGAAGAACATTTCTTTAATGGCAACGAAGACGTGCTCATTGAGGATATGGACAGTTTTGAAGACTACAAAGTTAAGATTTCTGTCAAGACTGACCTGGACAAGAACTGTGAAGAAGTAGATGTGGAGGATGAGAAGAATGAGTGAAGAAAAACCTGAAATGCGCCCCTTGGATGCTGAGGAGCAGCAAATAATAAAGACCAGGCTTATATCTACTAAGCAAGAACTTGATGAGATGTTGTTCGTCAAGCACCAAGCAGAGCTAATGCTTAGTGAAGGAATTGCTGTAGATGTTGAAGTGCAGCGCAGAGAATACAACAAGAGGCTCAAGGCAGCAGAGAACAAGATGAAAGAAATAAACTTCACCATAGAAGTCTGCGAGAAACAGCTCAAGGACGGCGTGAAGGTCGCACCACCAACTCAGTTGCCCAAGACGATAACAGTGTCCGTTCCAGAAGAGAAGAACTACTACGAGATAGTGGACAAGCTAGAAGACATGGGGCTAATAGTAAACAAACCAGAGGTGGAAGAAAATGAGGATTGAACGAGCAATGACTCCTGCGGAGCAGGAAGAAGAAGGACATCAGCCAGGACAAGTAACAGCGGAAGACATTTTCATGGACAAGTGCAACACATTTGCTCAGGAGTACGTGAAGAAGCACCTGCCGTTCTGCAGGAAGTGCGCACTGGAAGAGTTCAAGATGAAGAAGCAGACACTGTACAACGAACTCAAGCTGCGCTACAA
The DNA here is from genome assembly GCA_041651055.1 of Minisyncoccota bacterium. GTDB lineage: Bacteria > Patescibacteriota > Minisyncoccia > Phycocordibacterales > UBA5272 > UBA11704. The sequence goes on along the minus strand of JBAZJW010000005.1, from coordinate 48,886 downwards.
TCGTGACTTCAAAGAAACCGAGAAGCCCTTCTTAGACCTTGTTGCATCATTCGACCTTGCCAAGTACGGGCACAAGGACTACTTCGAAGTCGTTGGTGTTGAGCGCAAGAACATGCGCAGGCGTGAAGGCGGTGACGTGTGGTTCGAGCTAGTCGTGAATACTAGCTACAGTTGCAAGCCGTACAAGCACGGGTGCACTGTCAGCATAGCCCAGAGTGACATGAACGAAGCAGAACTCGCTCAGGAACAGAAGTTCGTTGAGGAGCGTAAGAAGAAGATAAGTGCTTCGTCTTCAGCTGAGAATCTTTCGGTTGTTGGTGAAGAACACAAAAAGATGGCTGTTGGAACAAAGATGCAGACGCCTGCGTTCAACCCGTCAACCAACTAAAATTTTTTTAATATTTTCAGCAGGGTCGGGTAGTGGTCAATCCCGCTAGGCTCATGACCTGGACTCGAAAGAGTGCGGAAGTTCGAATCTTCCCCCTGCTATTAGAGGTGAATAAAGAATGATAACTCCACCATGCTTCGAACAAAAAAAGAACTGCGAGTACTGTGAGTTTAGATTTAGGTGCAAGAATTACAAGCCAGTACCATTCTGTCCTACAACAACGCCCATGCCGTATACTACGCCAATGCCTAACAGGACAGTGTCCATAACGCATCCTTTTAGTAATACCACTGTGACACTATCGTTCATACCAATAAAAACTTCTGGGGGTAAAAAGAAATGATGACCAACTACGACCCTGAAGAAATATTCTGGAAGAACATCAACGAATCTCAAGACGCCATGAGTAAGATAGTATGGGGAGCACGCACTGAAGATGATTTTAACAAGAACACAAATAAGGACGCAGAGTTCATAACGAAAACTTTGAAAATAAACAAGGACGACATTGTTCTTGATTACGGCGCAGGAATTGGAAGACTAGCCAAACACATTTCTAAAGACTGCAAGCAAGTAATGGGACTAGACGTGAGCAACTCAATGGTGTCACTGAGCAAGAAGTACCTGGAAGGCATTGACAACGTCAGCATTATCCACTGCACTGGAATAGGTGAGTCAGTACTTGCACTAAACTGCATTACGAAAATGTACAGTCACATCGTGCTCCAGCATGTTAACAAGTACAAGGTTTATTATATCCTCAAAAACTTGAGGCACTACTTAGCTCCTTGCGGCAGGGGAATGTTTCAGTTCCCAGACTTATTGAAAGATAGGGGAGAATTTAAGAATTATGCGAAAGCATACATCACGAACAGTGACAATAATTGTTCTTTGCACTTCTGGACTAAAGACGAAGCCATTTGGTACTTTAAAGAAAGTGGTTGGAAGGTCATTGAAGTGATAGATGGAGAAACAGATTTTTGGATTGTAGCAGAATGAGGTGAATGAAATGATAATTACTTTGATACTATTGTGTTTAGCAATCTTGGTACTGGTCATAATTGCTGTGCCGTTGATAATAGCAGAGTCACTTATTTGGGCATGCGCTGCAATATTGTTTATACTCATACTGACCATAGTAGTTGGTATTGTCGAGATTATCAGGTATCCATTCAGGATGCTCATAAAACGTAGACTCAAAAAATGAAACCTGATACTGACATATTATTAGTAACGAATTTGTTGCGTTCTACATTACTATGCATGTCTCAACAAAAAGTTGTAAAACAAGCTATTAACGGAGATATCATTTATTTAACTTCAGTGGGAGAGATAAAGACAGACATGAACATGGCTGAAGTATTCATACTATTAGATGCACTTAGGTGGTGTTATAGTAATGGTCATGCGTTTGTAAAATTCAAGAAAACTAAATTGATACTCGAGATGGAGACTTTTAAGATGCAACGTGGGGACTTTAGAGAAGATGATAGAAAAAAGGATGAAGAACTATGACTGTTGAAGCAATAGAGCGCACACAGTACGTTTTTAATCAGGAAAAGTTTTTCACTGAGTCCAAGTACGTGCCTCACGCTGGGCAGCAGCAGTTCCATAATTCTACTGCTCGTTTCAGGCTTATGACTTGTGGAAGACGCTGGGGCAAGTCACTATCGGCTTCCAGAGAAGCGATGAAGGCAATGGTCATCAAGCCTGACCAGATGGGCTGGATTGTGGCTCCGAGCTACGAGCTGGCCGAGAAGGTATTCAGGGAGATATACTGGGGGTTCAACAAGTACTTCCCGTGGTTAGTCAAGAGCAGCAGTCTAAGTAAAGGCAGCATGATGATTGAACTCCACAATGGGAGCAAGGTGCTTGGCAAGTCAGCGGACAATCCAGTATCCCTTATTGGTGAAGGTCTGGACTTCTTGATAATTGATGAAGCCAGTAAGATTAAGAGTGATGTTTGGTGGGAAGCACTCAGGCCAACCATTGCGGACAAGAAAGGATGGGCGGTGTTCATCAGCACACCCACTGGCAAGAACTGGTTTTACGAACTTTACATTCTAGGAATTGACAAGGAACACAATCACGATTACGAGAGCTGGCACTTCACGAGCTACGACAATCCGTACTTGGACAAGAAAGAAATTGATGAGGCAAGGGGCAAGACGCCCAAGGACAAGTTCAGGCAGGAATGGCTTGCTGAGTTCTTAGAAAGTGCAGACAGCTACTTCAGTTATGACCTTATCAAGAACTGCGTGGACGAGAGTATAAAGATTATTGAGAAGCGTGAGCACCCGAGGCATATTTATTATCTTGGGGTTGACTGCGCTCGCATGGGCGAGGACGAATCAGTCATCATTGTCATTGAGCGCAACATTTTTAACAACGAGGTCAAAGTGGTTTACATAGAATCGTGGGTGACTAACACTACAGTGCAGTTGAGCGGTCGAGTCAGGTTCTTAGATTCTCAGTTCGTATTCCAAAAAGTGTTTGTGGACATGAACGGACTAGGCGCTGGAGTGTATGATGAGCTTAACGTGGCAATCCCTGGAAGGCTAGTGGGCTGTAAGTTTACAATAAAAGAAAAAATTGATATTTACAGCAACCTAAAAGTGCTCATGGAAAACAACAGAATCAAGTATCCTAACAACAGGAAGCTTATTGAGCAATTGAGGGACTTGCGCTATGAGACTATGGGAAACGGGGATTTGAAGTTGCACCACAGTGAGTACGGGTTTGATGATTATCCTGACGCACTGGCACTTGCTTGTTGGGGATGCAGTCAGAATGTTTCTTACGCTCCTACATTAAGGTAAATGCTATATAGCACAACTTAAAGTTTATATCCATTATCATCTTTAAGCTTTAGGACGAGGTGCTATACGTGTGTGCGCTATTTACCATAAATCTAAAGACACCTACAATCACTGAGCATAGTAATACTATAATACCCGAGGTCTCACGTCCTACAACAAACACCTCTGCACCAAGTGCAGCAGCCTCGTCCATTTCTGTATTCTCGCATGGAAGCAAAATATGCAATGGTGATGGAATAAACTCCATATTTGAGGAGTTCAGGGGAAAAGTCTTTGACGACAAAATAAAGTTCAGAGGGGACATTTTAAAGAATGCCATTGACCACCCGTTCAACTTTGAAGTCCTTCTCAAGATGTACAAGAAGTTCGGACTGGTCACTGCAATTGTTGACAAGTACGTGGACTTCATTGTCGGTAATGGGTTTACAATAAAAGCAGACGATGCTAACGTACAGAAAGTTCTTGACGAGTTTGTCAAGGACAATCATTTCGAGAGCCTTCTCAGGAAGTGGATTAAAGAAGCATTGCTCACAGGCAACTCATTCATGGAACTAGGTGGTGCGACCAGTAAAAGTGCACCGATGGAAATGAAAGTTCTTTGCAGTAGGAATATGTTCGTCGCCCGCAATGACAAGGGAAAGCTTGAAAGGTATTATCAGTACAACCCTACATTGTTTGGTGAGTCTCCAATACCATTCGAGCCTCACCAGATTGCTCACTTAGCAATAAACCAGATTGGTGATGATGCTTACGGCAACGGAATAATTTATCCAATGCTTCACATCATCAACGATTTCATCAAGGCACGCAAGGACATGCATACCATTCTCAAGCGCAAGGCTAACAGTCCACTTTGGGCAAAGCTCGGTGACGCCGAAAAAGGCATTGTTCCAACTGCCGAATCCGTTGAGGCATTCGGCAAGACAATGGAGTTCATGAATGAGAAACAAGAATGGAGCACCGACCCTTACGTTGACTTCAAAGTAATAGACTTCGGCAATGTTGGTGACAAGTTCACTGCCGTGCTAGAGCACGACCTTGAAATGATTAGTGTTACGTCACAAACCCCTGAAGTCTTGCTGGGTTACGGAAGCATTCCTGAAGGACTGGCAGCTGAGCAGAAAGAAGCATTCGAAAAGCGTGCTCACTCATTCCAGATTGACATTGAAAAAATTGTTGAGGAAGACATTTTTGCAAGAGTCACTGCACCAATAAATACTGGAGCCAACATTGACTTTGTCTGGGGCAAGCCTAGTAAGAAAGACGTCAATGAGGAAGTAATAAGGATTACTGAAATGCTTAAAGTGTTCACCATAAGTGACGACTTACGATTCAAACTGGAAGACAGGCTGTACGAGTTGTTAGAACTTGGTGAGCGTGAAGAAAGCATTGAACAAGAAAAGGCACGTAAGGACGCTCAGGCACTGCCTGCAGTTCCAGGAAGTGCTAACAGTCCAGGTGCAAGATTCCCAGTGCGCAAACAAGGAGAGCCTGCAGAAAAGCCCAAGGCCAAAGAAGTTGGTTCGCAAATGATTGAGCATTGCACGTGCAAAGACGTATCACCAGACAAGCTGTTTGAAGACCTGTCACTAGATTATTCAATCAAGGAATGGGTGGGCTTTGACTACAACGAGTTCAAGAATAACATTTTAAGCTTTGTCGACAAGGACACGTTTCCTTTCTTAGCAGCGAAAGACCAGTTCGAAGAAGAAATCGGCAAGTTATCAGACACTCAGGTTGAGAAGCTGCGAAAAATAATAAGGCGTGGCTTCGACAACGGAGAATCAATCAACAAGATTGCCACTAGCATAAAGAATGAGGTAAGACCTGGAGACCTTCTTGCTGTTAAGGACGGCGAAGTGGAAAGGTACGATGACGGCAGGGCAAAGATTGTCGCCAGTGCAAGCGTGAGACCTTACACCATTGCAAGAACGGAGACAGTCAGGGCAGCAGCAGAAGGAGCATTAATGACGTACAAAGACCGAAACGTCGAGAAGGTGCAATGGATTGCAGCCATTTCGGACAGGACTTGCCCCACTTGTTTAGGACTCAGTAACAAAGTATTGCCTCTTAGTGAAGCACGTAACATGCTTCCAGCACACGTTGCTTGTAGATGCGCATGGATTCCAGTGATAGAATAAAATGGCACGAATAACTACAGAAGTTTATTATCATGGAGAACTGTTTTACATTGACGAAAACAATCTGTTGTACAGGCCAAAGATTTTAGAACACACCATACACCCTGAGCGTTACAGCAGTGACGATTTTTTGCAAGTATCAATAAGTGATTCAAAGCTTGAAGAAATGTTAAGAACTGCCATTACTGACGAAATAAAACAGCATGGGGGGAAGAAAAGATGACTGACGATTTTGTGGAAGAAGTCAAGCCAGCATTTGGGATGCGCAAGCGTCCTGACTGCCAAGCACCTAACTGTGCTCAGCCTAAAGAAACTGCGTTGTGCTTAGTGGCTGGTAAGTGGGTGTGCGGTGACTGTGCAATGAAGAAGCACGAAGAGATAAACGCCAAGATATGGAGTTGATTGGAATGCCTTGCGGTGGAAAGAAGAAAGGAAGAAAATGAGTGACGACACAATTCACGGACGAAGGTCTGTGTTCATTTGTCCACGCTGCAACATGCGTGTAGTTGTTTCTCCAGATAATGACGATGTTGAACATGATTGCAATAGTGGCAACGATGTTTTAGACCAAGAAGACATTCACGTCGTTGGAGACTGGGATGATTATTCAGGTAGTGGCAAACAGTCACTTCCAAACTATCAGGGCATAGAGAATAGGCTTCAAACTTCCAGAGGCGGAATTGAAGGAGAAGACGTTGACCCAGTTACTGTTAGGGGAAACAATGCTTCTACTAGCAGGCAACGTCAGCACATAGAACTCATAACACGCTGAAAAAACTATATAGCACAACTTAAAGTTTATATGCTAATCTGACCTAAGAACCTAAATCCGAGGTGACATTTAATGCCAAAAGCTTTTGACGACATGCTATCTTCAATAAAGAAGACTCTTTCTGGACAAAAGAATCCGAGAACTGGCAAATCATACACGGAAAGTGATATGTACGCAGTTGCAGTTGACGCCTACAAGAAAAAGTTTGGCACAGCACCAACTTCTGGAGAAACCAAGAATGTTGTTGTGGCTGAGAATGTCAGAGTCAACTTTAGTGGTTACGCAGAGGTCTTAGAATGAACGGCACAAAGTTCAAGGTCAAAGGGCTTGCTATCGAAGCAGGCATGAGCAGGAATAAGATAATGTATACTGCTGAAGAACTCGAACAAGGCAGCCAGACTCTTGCTGGCGTGACAATAATAAAAGACCACGAAGCCACCACGGACAACAGCATAGGCAAGGTTGAGTATCAGACTTTTAAGAACGGGCAGCAACACTACGAAGGCTGGGTTGAGGAAGACGGCACTGGCGTTGTCCAAAAAATAAGGGACAGGCGCTTGAAAGTCAGCGTTGGTGCAATGGTCAAGCAGCTAGTCCGAGAAAATGAAGACGACGAGTTCCTGCATGCAAAAGGAATACACTACTTGGAACTAAGCACAACGCCAACTCCTGGAGTTGCGTCAGCTAATATCCAAACTGACGAGGGCAAGACCAGTGATGTTGTGGAAAGCTTAGACCTCAAACAATTACAATCAACTCTCACCGAAGCAGAGATTACGGATATAATAGAGAAGTTCCAGTTAATCGGTGAGAAGATAATAGACGAAAATACCGAGAGAGGTGTAGCAAGAATGGAAGAAGAAAACAAACTTGCTGCCGAAAAACTTGCCACTGAAAAGCTGGCTGCAGACAAAGTTGCAGCTGAAAAGCTTGCAGCGGAAAAGGTCGCAGCGGAAAAGATTGCAGCTGAAAAAGTTGCTACTGAGAAGGCAGCTGCTGAAAAAGCAGAAGCTGACAAGGTTGCAGCGGAAAAGCTGGCAATGGACAAGATTGTAGCCGAAAAGGTTGCAACGGAGAACGAGAACACTGCTCTGAAGAGCAAGGTTCAGGAGATGGAAAAAATGTTGGGAGCAACAAAGGGAAAAGTAGACAACGGGACAACGACCGAGAAGGTTATGGCTCATGACAATTACGCTGTCGAGACTTCAAAGTCTGGAAAGCTGTCACTGTTCATGGTGCCCAACGCTGACGGAAGCTTCCCCATAAAGAGGTAAACAAAATGACAGCGAATCCAAACGGAGCAGTGCCTGTTCTTGACGGAACAGTGCCGAGAATCATATCGTGCTACGCAATGGAAGTAATATCTGGCGGACAGCTAGTATTTTCTTCAGGCGCAGACAACATTGTTGATTCAGGAACGACAAGCCTTGCAGGAACTGAAGTTACAGTTGCGCTGGCAGCTTCTGGTGACCAGTTCTTAGGAATGGCACTCAAGAACGTTGCAAGCGGTGCATTGGTTGGCGTAGCAACAAGGGGAGCATTCGTCGTTCCAGCTTGTGGTGACGTACTGGTTAGTGCCAAGGTTGGCACACTGGGAACTCACGCAGTGGCAGCGGTCGGCAGCGTTACAATAACGCAGGACGGCGGCAGGTCAATAGGTCGTGCAATAACGGGAGCAGCGTCAGGCGGTTTCTGTGTTGTAGACTTCCACGGGTGAACAAAATGGCAACTGACTACAAATATCTAAAAGAGTACATCGACCAGGGCGATGCCACAGAAGGACAGCTTCTGATACCCAGGAAAATCTACGACGTCCTCATCGACGAAGTGGACAAGAAGCTCCTTCCAAGGAGTGAAGCTGGATGGTATTTCGGCGCAGCACAGATTCCAGGCTCAAGCATAGATGTTGACCTTGACGACGTGAACACAGGCAAGGTTAGACCTATTGCGGAAGGCGCAGAGTTCTGGCTGGACAAACCCACGTGGTCAACCACAAACATCAAGCCTGAGAAGTACGGCGTTGCCGTCAGGATAACTGAGGAAATGCTGGAAGACGCCAAGTGGAACATGCTTGACAGAAGTGTCAGGACACTCGGCAAGAGATTCGCAGAGAATGAGACAAAGCTCATCCTTACTGCACTCTACGGCGCTTCGGACTCTGTCACTGGCGGTGCAGCAATAACCATTGCTAACATATCCAGGGCAATCCAGTACCTTGAAGACAACGACTATGAAGCCACCACAATGTACCTGGGCAACGAAGTTGCTTCGGACATAAGGCAGATTGACACCTTCATGGACGCAGACAAGCACGGCAGTGACGAAGTCAACAGAAACGGCTTCCTCGGAACCATTTACGGCTTGAGGCTGTACAGGTTTAGCACAAACGCAGCTCCTTCAACCACTTACAGCAAGTACGCTTTCGTGTTTGACAGGGCACACGCCTACGCCATAGCCGAGAAGCGACCAGTAACCCTGAAGAAGTTCAGCCTTGAAACATTCGACATGGAAGGAGCAGTCCTTTCACAGAGAATTGCAGTCAAGCTAATCAGGGATTACGCAGTCTGTACAATAACAACCTCGTAAAGTTGTTACCTTAATTTTTTTATTTTTTTGTTTTTCATTTTCAAGAAAAACACCGAATTGCAGTCCAAGAGGCTGTGTTCAATAAGTAATAAAAACGAACGAGTAGGTGAATCATAATGACAAAATGCGGATTAAGAAGGAGCAACTTTAAGGTCAAAGACCTTGACGTTAGCGGGCAGGTAACTGGCAATGTAGCTAATCCAGTAATGGTCAGCGGTGCAGGAAATGTTTGGTACGTTGATGCGAGCAAGGCAACTGGAGCTTCTGGTGACGGCACAACTTGGGATGAAGCGTTCATCACAATACAGGAAGGAGTCACTGCGGCAAGCGCAGGTGACGTGGTCTACGTTGCAGCACAGACACACACTGACTACACTGGCGACCCAGTGAGTTACTCAGAGAACATAATAATTCCTTACGCAACTTCTAACCTTGCACTCATCGGAGTCAGCAGGGGAAGAACTCAGGGTGGACTTCCACAGTTGAAAGTTGGAACAACAACCACAAGCCCAATAATTGCCATTAGAGCACCTGGTTGCCTGATAGCAAACTTGGGAATCAACGGCAATGGTGGAACTGGTGGTGGAATACTCTTCGACGATGATTATGCAGCGAAGGCAGCATTCGGAACCACAATTGTAAACTGTCACTTCAAGAACTGCGTGGGCACAACGGCAACAAACGCAGCCACGGGCGGAGCAATCCAGTGGGGCAGCGCAGGAAACGCATGGCAGATACTCATATCTGGATGCACATTCTACAAGAACGTTGGTGGTGTAGTCCTTAAAGGAACTAGCACTACACAGCCACAGGACGTCATTATAGAAGACTGCACTTTCATGGGTGGAGCTTCGGTTGATTGCCACTTGTTCTTGAAAGGCGGTGGCTCTGGAATATTAGGTCTCATCGTAAGAAATTGCGACTTTGACATAAAGCCAGCCGTCGGCTCAGGAACCAATGCAATCTATGCAGACTTTACTGGATGCACAGGAACTCTCGCAGGTTGTATGTTTGGTTGCGCAACTCAGGGCGCAGGTCTTCTGACTTTCAAGGCAGCAGGCACAGGCGCTAAGGTTCCAGCAACAATGTTCTTGTCTGGAAACTTTGGTGAAGCAGACACTGAAGGAGACACAGGCTACATTTACAGAGCAGCTTAAACATTTTTTTTTTAATTTTTTATTTTTTCATTATTAACGAGGTGAACAATCATGCTTAAAATACCTAAAAGAAAAGTTGAAGAGGAAGTTGAGACAATTTGTGATATTGACGAACCAGTCAAGACACAGACAGCAGAGCCAGTCGTGGCGAAGGTTGCAGAGCCTGTTGAGGAAAAAGTATTTGCCATTCCAAAGGCAGAACAAGTATGCAACAGGTGCAAGACAACTATGGAAGTCTTCAAGAAGGACGCTTTTGAGACAGTCTACAAGTGTCCTAAGTGTAAGGCAATGAAGAGCAGGTGCTAAAATGACAAGAGGCGGACTTGGTGGAAATGACCAGTATCACATAGTTAATTTTCATGAGGAAGAAGGAGATTCAACAAGCGTTGACGCTACCAACTCAATGGTGGTCTTTGTTGCACCTTGCGCTTGCGAAATAATTGACATGGGACTATCAGTCACTACAGCAATTGCAGCTCATGCAGACAACCATTGGACTATCCAAGTAGCAAACACAACACAGAGCAATAACTTGCTAAGCACAGCATTCAATACAGACAGTGACAATACTGGCAATGGCGGAAGAGCACTCACTGCAGCTGGCTTAGACAGTCTTTGCGATAACGGCAGCGGAACCAATTACTTACAGTATGCCGTGTTAGCAAAAGGTGACGTGCTCACACTGACTGCCACCAAGGCAGCTTCGGCAACAGCACTGGCAAATCCTCAAATAGTAATTAGATACAGACCATAATTTTTTAATACTTTCGAGCGAGTGGCACTCGGGTTCACCGCTAACAAATCAAACGAGGTGTTTAGACAATGCAAGGATTGCAAGATAAGAAATATCAGTACTTCGGCTCTGACCGAATGTTTTATTCAGGCTGCCCACTTAACTCAGGTACAGCTTGGAACTGGGTTGACTTCTCAGGTACTAACACTGGCTTCGGCACTCACGGAAACACAGAATGCCAAAGGTTTGCACTTGCAAGTTCAGGAACCAGCGTAGGACAATTAAGCTTCAATAGTGGAACTTCTTTCCACGCAGACATTTTCCCTAACGATTCACTCACTTTTGACGGAGTGAACAGGAGTGGCTGCTGGCTCAGGAGCAATACGGACTCGCAGGTTGTTAGGGTTTGGGCGTGGTGATTAGCCATGAGCAATATCCAACAGGCAAGAGCAACAAGTGAATCATTAGTTCAGGATGGTTCTTTCATAATAAAAGATTTTAGAGGCTTCACTGTCTTTGAAGTCAAGGACAATGGGGACTTTTATCATAAGGGAAGGCAGGTGAAACTATGAAACTTTCAATAATAGCAATCATGCTTCTGCTTTGCATGCCGATAGCATTTGCAAGTGTCTCTTATACACTTACCGCACCTGCCAATCTTGCAGAACAAACTAGCACAAGTATGTTATTCAACTGGACACCAACACTTTCAGTAGGAGCAACTGGCGGTGGAATGACAACGTGGCTATTTTTAAGTGCTGTAAATAATAATACTCCAGTATACAACACGTCAGCTACAGTCACTAATGCAACGTGGAGGAATGTTACAGTTACAGGATTAAGCGTAGGTTTTTACAAATGGTACTTAGTGACCAATGACAGCACAGGAAATACTACATCAGCGTCAAGGTGGTTTGAGATAAAAGACACTGACAATCAGACAGATTTCAGATGGACAAATACTGCAGGCACAGTGGCCATGCGACTCAACAGAGATACTGGTGACCTAGACCTTACTGGCAGCATGGATATAACGTCTAATCTTATAGTAAGAAAAAATCTTACAGTGTTAGGAACTGAGATAGTTGCTAATGTCACAACCATGAGTGTGAACGGAAGTGTAAACCCAGGAATAAACAGTACTTTTGGTCTTGGCACGTCATCATTGTATTGGCTCAATCTGTATACAACAAACTTGTACGCTACGAATCTTGAGAAGAATCTTGACGCTACAGGCTTCAATATAACAAGTGCGGCGTTCATCAGTGCAACGAATCTTAGTGGCGCACTAATATGGTCAGACTTGCACACTTATCCAGCAGCTTGTCCAGCAAACAGCGCAGTGACTACAGTGAATGACAGTATAACGTGTACTGATGGACTTTATACTCTTGCTGAGCAAGTTGCTAACCACGGAAACTGGAGTGCGGACAAATCTAGCTATCTTGCTCTTGCTGGCGGAACTATGACTGGCAATATAGTTATGAACAGCAAGAATGTTACTGGAATCACTTACTTGAACGCAACAAATCAGGATTTGGGTGGACAGCTAAACATGACAGGTTCTAACCAAGTAATATGGTTCGCCAATAATGCGAGCATTACTACAAACACCACATGTCTCATTTTGAGAAGCCCTGATGGAACAGGAGTGATGAACGTATGCAATACTTAAAAATTTTTTATTGGTTTCTTTTTTTAATACTAGCGTCAGCTATTAGCTTTGCAGGCTCTTGGTGCTATCAGGAAACGGCAAATGCTTCAACGGCTGGAGATGGTAGTTGCGGGCTTGAATACACTGGAGTTTATACTTGCAGTGGAACTTGGAATGACGCTGGAGAGCATAATTGCTCTTATGTTTTCGATGGTAACTGGTCAAGTTCAGGCAGTGCAGCCAGTGGACAAGAAACTTATTTGTACATTAATTATTCTGTTCCTGTAAATGCCACAAGTAATAGTGTATGGAATATTAAGGACACTGCTGGCGTTGAAAATTTAAGTCTGGGAGACTGCTGGGCAGACCCTATCATGGTTTATGCTTACAGTGATTACACTGGAGGAGATACTACTGAGTGGCGCTGCTGGAACGGAACTCACTGGAGAATGTTATCTGCCGATGTTGGCAGTATTCCTTTGTATGAGGAAAGTATGTATTGGTATGACAACACAACAGGAGCAAGTTCTTGCACTTACTCAAGTGGTGCGTGGAACATCAAAGCAGGAGACATTTGCACTCTGAACACTAATATAGATGTCTTAGGAAACTCAGTTTTGGTAAATGGTTCTGGCTCAGTCACTCTAACTGCTGACCTCTATAATATCAGCAAGTTTGAAATATATGGAACCAATTTCATAATCAAAGGCGGGAGCGTGACGGTTGAATGAAGTGGGTAATCGCTTGTTTTGCTTTAGCTTTGTTGTGTGCAGTAGCGTATGCTTCTATCACGCAATCTGGAGATGATATGGTCATTGACGGAAACCTTGAAGTGATAGGTAACGTTCAGATTGATGGTAACTTCACAAGATACAACCCTCATGCCACTTTTTATGACTTGACAACCCAGACTTTGGGCAGTGCATCAACAGCGTACTATTCTAACTTCAGCAATTTCAGCGGATATCAGCTGAGTTTAGAAAATGGAAAGAATATCACCATTGACGTTGCAGGACACTATACTTTTGCAGTGAGCGCAATATTCACGACGGACACCGTGAACAAGTGCGCAGAGCTTTGGTTCAGAATTAACAACACGGATGTTCCTAATTCGAACACGAAGATGTGCCTTTCAAGTGCCACTCTTGAGGTTCCTTTGGCGGTTGCGCTTACTTTAGACTTGGGAACAGATGATTGGGTCAACGTGATGATTGCAACGGACGATGCTGGAACTACCATGCCTTACACAGCAGCCACTGGTTACAGTCCTGCTGTCCCGAGCATAATACTAGAAGTTTGGAAAACAAGTTCATTAGACTGAGGTGTTTATGATGGTTGAGAAAAAAACGATTGGCATTGGTTTGCTTTCGGCTCTGCTAGCAGGACTGATAGTTCTTGGTGGAATAAAGCTTACTGATGATAATGTCTATTATTGCAGCAGCAGTAAGACAGTGATGCAGTGTACAAGTCTTCAGCAATATTATGGTCTTGATAACGGAAAGTGCATAAATGCCAAAGTTGGAAATAAACTTTGCAGGAATGGCTGGGCTTTAGTTATTGATGACGTTATGCTTACCTCAGAAAGCAACAACGTGCAGCAGTGGATTTGTAATGCAGAAGAGTGTGTTCCCAAATGACAAGAATAACTCTTGATACAATAAGTGTGAAGCTAGACATCATGCACGAAGACCTTAGAGAACTCAAGTGCCAAGAGAAGCTCAACACTGAGTTCAGGCAGAAGGCCACTGGAATCATAGGGTTCGCAACTGTTTGTGCTGGAACTTTTGGAGCGTTCATTGTTTGGGTTGGTGCTAAGATGTTTGCAATGTTCGGGGGTAAGGGATAATGGCAAATTGGAATACTGGTTCGTTCATAGCGCAGGTTCATATTGAGATTCCTGACGTTCCTGAGCGCATAAGTGGAACTAACATGACGAACACTATTGACATGGCTAGGCTCAGGGTTCAAAGGTACACTGGAGCCACGCTTAGTTTGTCCAGCGTGGACGAGAAGTACATTCCACCAATACTGCATTTCACTTGTGCCAATGTGCTATCGAGTATGGAACTTGAAGGCACGGACGCAGCTTCCGTTACCATAGGAGAATTTACGTTGAATAAAGGCAAGACGTCAAGTGCCAAGTCTGCAGCGGATGATTACTTAGTGCAGGCCAACGAGGAACTTAAAGACCTCGGAACAAACATAAATTATCGTCAATCATTGTGAGGTGTTGCTAATGAAAGAATTACTAAGAAACAGTCCACATCAGCATGTTGAAGTTATCAGCGTTCCTGATGAGCAAGTGGACAGGCTTTTGGCCACTGGCAATTATGAACTTGTTTCAGAAAAGAGCAAGTTCGACAAGGCTGACAGTAAAGAAGAAAAGCTTGAGCGCAAGCACAAGTGAGTTGTTAGACCATGGTGCTTAATATAGGTCAGCAATTTGCCTTAGATTTTTCTGGAAATGTTGCGCTGTATGGAAGGTTAATGCAGGTTAAGCATTATGCTCCAACTTACTCAGGCACTGCTTACGACCAGAATTATTTAACGGCTTCTGGCTCAACTCAGTATGCTTACGCCATGGACTTCCCTGTTGGCATGGGCAGGACTGGTGGTCAGGATTTCAAGCTCTTAGAGCAAGGACAGATTCAGATTGATGACCGTAAGATGTTCTTTAATCCGTCAATTAACTTCAGTGGTGCTCACGTCAAGATTTCCATAAGTGGAACTTCCATTACAGAAATATTTGCAGCACTTCCTGACGGGGCAATAATTCAGAACGTTCAAGGCACTGACATTTACAAGAAGGTCTACGTCAGGAAGTTGAACACTGGAAGCTTCCCCGGAGAGTTCTGATGGCAGGTAACGTTGGCATTGAAACTGTGGGTGTGGCAGCAGCCATTTCTTTCTTGAATAAAGAACTGAAGCGTGTTGAGAAGGAGCTTAATGAGGGCGTGTCTCAGGCAACCATGTTTCTGCAAGGAGAAATTGTCAAGAGCATTTCAGGTGCCAAGTCTGAAACAAGGAGCGTTGATACAGGACGCTTCATGCAGAGCGTTCAATCTACCGTGAACCTGGGTGTAGGTCACGTTCATACCAACGTAGAATACGCTCCCTTCTTAGAGTATGGCACGTCCAGACTAAGCCCTAGAAGGCACTTCTGGAACAGTTTAGAGCGCAATAGGGACAGGATTAATGAGATAATAGCGGATAGGCTTAACCAAAAATTCAAAGCCTCTACAACGGGCTTAGAGGCTCAAGATTATAGGACTTAACTATATAGCACAACTTAAAGTTTAAATGCTTGTATAGGTAAGATAGAGATAGGTTGTCTGTGGCTGCAGACGAAGGGTAAACCATGGCTGTGGGAAATAGTACAATAATTCACGACACTGTATTGCTCATACGTGACCTTCTTCTGAACAGCGGAGTAACAGACCCCATATCTTCCAAAAGAACTGGAAACCTAAAATTCATAATGACATCGTACCCTAACAGGAATGTTTTGTACCCTGTCATCACAGTCCGCAACATAGGATTCAAAGCTAACAGCGCAGGGCAGAACACTACTGACATGTGGACAATAATCACGACCGAAATTAGAATATGGTCACAGTCTGTCGAGCAGCGTGACGTACTTTCTGATTCAGTATTTAATTATCTTCGGACTAAACAAACAGGCTCAGGCGGAAGCATTCCAGGAAATCTTTACGATTTTGCTGTATCGTCATTTGTGCCTGTCGATGAGGAAGGAGAACATGGAATACATAGTGGAATATTTACTGTGACTCACAAGTTTGTCACAAGTAATGCATAAACGAGGTGTAGGAAAATGGCAAGAATGGTTGGAGACCAAACACAATCTGCGATGATTTTTGAGTCAGGAACATACGCTGCTGCGAGCGGAACTGGGCAGTGGTTAGGAATGGTTCAGAATATGAACATCAAAGAAGAAACTGGAGTAATGCATGTCAGGTACACGCAAGGTGCATCAAGGAACGTTGCACAGCACGTGCCAACGCTCACTCGAGCGAGTGCAGCATTCAGTTGTTATCCTCAAGACTGGAGAATGCTTGCGTTTGCTCTAGGAAGCTGCGTTGATACTTCTGGAACAGCAAGTACTCACGTAATGAGTGAGACTAACAACAACAGCAGCAATGCGTTCACGTCAGGAACAACTGCTCCTTTCAACAGCTTCACACTGGAAGACGCTAAGAGATTCAGTGACACAGGACTTAATCATGTCAAGACAGCATATGGAAACATGATTGACGAGTTCACCATGTCACTTCCAAGAGGAGACGCTGTCAAGTTAGACATTGCGACAAAGGCACAGTACGTTGGCTACGGCTCAGGAGCTGCAACCACAGTGACTGCTTCGACAACTCTGCCGTACCTTTCTCAGCATGCACAGTTCAGCCTGCCTAGTGGTACAGTGATGAATGAGATAAACTCAGCAACAATAAAAATATCAAATGGAATTGTGGCTGAACCATGGATTAACGGAAGCCCGTATGTGACATTGCCGTACCCCACGAATCGTGAGTACAGTGTAGAACTCAAGGTTGACGCTAACACCACTTGGGCGAAGACATTGTACGACCAGTACTACAAGGGCGGAAGTGACTTCAATATGTTCTTCCGAATTGCTCCAACAGCAACAAGGTACTTGAACATGACGTTCAGTGGATGCAACATTCCAACCATGGACGACCCTTCAACATTCAGCGGTGGACAAGAACAGACCATAACAATAAAGCCAAAGGTCTGCTCAGCAGTTGCTTCGGACACTGTGGTCAAGTACAATCCGTGGTAAATATTTGGGGGTGGATTAAATGTATTTAACAAAAGAAACTGCACTGTTTCAAAGGAATGACAAAGAACAGTTACTGCCAGTGGACGTTCCGTTGCTCATGCTGGAACGTTTTGCTTATGTGGACAAAACATTGCCTCCAACGGAAGAATATCCCGAAGGCAAGAAGATTAAAGAAAAAGTCTTGGTGTCATCTGCTCCTTATGTGAAGATGATACCTGCGCCTCGTGGCAAGTGGCTCGAACTCATAGGACTTCCAGCAAAAGAACAAGACAAGATAATACTGGATGAACACCTTGTGGAACCAAAAATTTCCTTTGAGAAAGACTACGCAGCAATGAAGCCTGGAACAATGAGTGCAATATCAACTGCGCTCACAGCAGTTTCCTTAGACGTTGAGCAAAAGCCTTCTGTGGAGCAGGACAAAGTAAAGCTCACAGAAGCTGAAGAATGGTTGTTAAAAAAAAAACCACTAATGGAGAACAACAAACAATCCTGTTCCTCCACGAGCACGGGTACAACTTCTTCAACATAGGAAAGCTCACGTACCGAGAAATAAATTATTTAATTGACGCTTTTATTAAGCGTGAAGAAGAAAAAGCAGCAGCTTACGAAAGTGCAAGGAGATAAACAAAATGGGACTTGGTGATTCGTTAATGAGTGGTATTGTAGGCGGAGCCACTGTTGGAATAGTCATCAAGGCGTACGACCAATTCTCGGACACTTTTAACAGGGCAGAAACTGGCATGACCAAGCTTGGCATGGCTGCAAGGGTTGGAGGAATTGCACTGACAGCAGCAGCTGCAGGACTTTTTACCTTCGGAGTTTCCAGCGTTAAGGCTGCTGCTAATGCAGAAGTAATGACAGCACAGTTCAAGAAGATGGCACAGAACAGTGACGACTTGTTAGTTTCTTTAAACAACGCAACTCATGAGACAGTCACAGATTTTGAACTTATGTCCAGTGCTAACAAGGCACTTGCGTTAGGAATTGAACAGAACAAGCTTCCTGAATTTTTTGAGCGAGCAGCGATTCTTGGACAGCTCACTGGAAGGTCAGTAACGGAAGCAGTTGGGGACATAACGTTAGGTGTTGGTAGACAAAGCAAACTTATACTAGATAACTTGGGAATAATAGTGGACGCAGAAGCAGCATACCAAAATTATGCAAATGTTCACGGCACAGTGGCAGCAGCACTTACTGAAACTCAAAAGAAAGAAGCATTCTTGCAAGCTACTCTTGAAGGCATGAAGAAAACAATTGAAGACAACGGACTTGTATTTGAGGAAAGTCTTTCTGTAAAACTTGCCAAGGTTAACAAACAATTCTCAGACCTTAAAGTGCAGGTAGGCAATGAATTAATTCCCACTCTAACTGAGTTGGCTGATGTATTGATAGAACACAAAGATGATTGGATAGCATTGGGGCAGGCTGCTGGCAAAGTATTATCAGGAATGCTCACAGGAATAGGATGGGTGATTGACAAGGTCGGTGACCTTGGAGCAAAACTTGGTAATGTTATAGGACTTGCCAAAGATGTTTTCACTGCGGATAGTTTTGCTGACATCAAGATGAGTGCAGCAAAAAGGGCTAACATAAATGATTACATTAATGCAGGATATTCCGCTGAGGACGCAATGCGTGTAGGCGGAAGTTCTTTTGGTGGAAAACTCATGACGGCTGCAGAGTACGGACAGATTCAGGCAGAAAAAGCAGCAGGTGGAGCAGTAACGGGCAATGCCATTCCTGGACTCAACGGAGCAGCAACCATTGGTGGCGGAAGTGTCGGTGGAGGTACAGGTACTGACGTGACAACGCAGCACACCGAAGCCATAGACTCGGACACTCGCACAATAAAGAAAAGCGAGGAAGCCAAGATTAACCTTATGGACAATGAGTATCTCATGGGAGAAACTGTCAAGTCAATGACAGTGCTTTACCAAGAAGGAATAATATCTAAGGACGCTGACGTCAAGGC
Organism: Minisyncoccota bacterium; assembly: GCA_041651055.1. Lineage (GTDB taxonomy): Bacteria > Patescibacteriota > Minisyncoccia > Phycocordibacterales > UBA5272 > UBA11704. Next base: position 29,845 of record JBAZJW010000005.1, on the reverse strand, counting down.
AGTCATAAAAGCAACCACTGCGCAAGAAAGCTACAGCAACTGCTTAGAACAATTAGACAGCCAAACAAGAAAGGTCGTTGAGGCAATGGTCAAGGCTCAAGTTGCAATGTCAGGTGGCTCAGGTGGTAGTAAGAGTTCAAGAGGAAGCAGTGGTGGCGTTTCATACAAAGGTGGCTCAGGAAGTAGTACAGGAGACCCTAGTCAAAGCAATGTTGTTTGGGATATAGGCACACAGACTTATATGACACAAACAGAATCTGCAAAAAGAAGTGGTTACAACCCTGCACTTCATAGTGGAAATGTCACTAACAATTATTACACCACTGACAATTCATCAAAATCTAAGAGAGTGACAGGTGTAGCATAATGGCATATACAACAATAACATTCGGCGGCGTAACTATCTATGCTGAAAATATTTTAGAAACATCAGTGCCTGCTACTCGAAAACAATTACTTGGAAAAAGACTTGTGATGAACGAGGTGTTTGCTGACGCTTGGGACTTTAGATTTGTTATCAGTGGAATAATAATTGGCAGCGCAACAACTATTGATTCAGCACGCACTGATTTACGAGCATTACGAGATGGTCTTAAACATGCTTATACTGACGGTAATTCAGAACGTAATGGCAATTATATTGTTGAAGACTTAACATTTTTTGATGATTCAAAAACTGCTGCAACAGTAACTAATCTTCGCTACAATATGACGATTATCCAAGACCAATATGATTGACCATGGGAAATACAACAAAAATAACAATAGGATTTTTAATCTTAACTATACTTAGTGTCTCAATATACATTATGCTTCCTGAAGGTGCTAAGATAGTTGTTAGTGACACGAACACAAAGCTTTACGTTTGGGAAGATTCTTCGTGGGAACTCGGAGCAACAGAAACTGTCAAACTTTACAATGGTTCAAAGCTCATGACAGCAAAGTCAAGAAGCCATGGCTATGAGAATATTTCAGAAACTGAATTTCATCTTATAAGAAATGTTACTTACGCTTCAAATATTACTGTACAGCAAACTTATGTTTTCAATCCTATGCTGGACAAGGTTGACTTTGTCTCCCTTAGCAGCATTATAAGATGCTTGAACTGCAAAGGAAAAATATTGCAGGTAGAATATTCTAATCTTGAAGGATTCACTGAAGCAACAAGAGATGCTATTAGTCCTGAAAATTTTGGTCATAATATAAGAATAATATGGCAAAATGGAGCTTATTATGCAAAAGTACGTCAGTTAGTTGGAGAGGATAAGCTTACAATAAAGTACAAGCCTATTATTAACGATGAAATTTTTAACATAGAAATGAATAATCCACAGAAAAAAATAATAAAGAATTGCATCGGTGTGACAACATATTATAATGAAACTATACCACAATATGAACACATAATAGTAAATAAATCTACTGACAATGGTAGTATTATTGAAGATGAACTTATATATCTTGGTGATGAAATAAAAATAATATCATCAATAAAGCAAAATTGTTCAGAAATATTAACTGTTAATAATAAAACAGTTGACTTTAAAAAACAGGGATATATGTGTTCTGAAAATCATGATGGGGTTATTTGTGATTCATGTATTGATGGTAATTGTGATGGTGCATGTTCTTCTAGTGGTGGTGAAACGTGCTGTAAAATATTTGACGAACAAATAATTTGTAAAAATGGGATAATAGAATGGATAAATAAAAGTTATATTTTACCTGTTCATAAATTAGAGGTACAACAATGAAATTTAAAATTTTATTTTGGTTCATTGTTGTTTTTATGTTGTCGAGTTCAGTTATGGGAGCATTAACAGATGGACTAATACAATACTACTCAGCTACCAATGGAGTTCTAACTGCCGACGTAGGAAAAACATACACGAAGCTCGGAACACCAAGCAACGTTACAGGATTCTTTAATCAGGCTTATAATTTCACAGCAATAGACCAGAGGTTTAACCACTCAGCAAATGCTCAAACCACGAATACGACTGTTAGCGTATGGGTAAACAAACATGGCATAGGTGGCTGGACAACTGCTGGATATAATGCAATAGTGGCTTCATCTTCTAATGGTGCTTGGGCTGCGGGTGACTGGGCTATAATGACAAGAGGAACTGCAACTGAAAATTTAACTGTAAATTTAAATACAGGCGGTGGTCTTTTTACTTATGGTAGCGTATTGAGTAATAATTCTTGGAATCATATTTTGGTGATAATTGATGGAACTGCTGGCACATGTAAATTATATTTGAATGGAGTATTACAAAGCACTCTTACTGATGCAAATATTATAAGAGCATGGCCTACATTAAACTACTTAGCCATTTGGAGCATAAGAAATAATGACTGGTTTCAGGGAACGATAGACGAGTTCGCACAATGGAATAGAACATTAAATGCAACAGAAATATCAAATATGTATAATAGTGGTGCGGGATTTGCATATCCTTTTGATTATTTATTTCCAACAATAGATAATTCAACATATAATTTAACAAGCGCAAGTAGTGGACAAAATAGTACTGCTTGGAGAAATGGTAATGAGGCAACATCAATATTGACTATTGACACTACTCCAACAGTAACATTTAATACAATACAAAATGCTTATTGCAGAATAAATAAAGAAGACCAAAACTGGACAACGATGGGCACCAGTAGAAATTGTTCAACAACAGGAACAAATAGTCATGTGTGCACATTAGCTGCAGGTGATGCGTTGGTGTCATCATCAGATAAATTATTCATAGCTTGTATTGATGGAACACTTAATGTCGAGACAGAAAGTTCAACTAGCGGATTATTAAATATCACATTGGGTTCTATACCTGAAGTAACTATTATTTCACCAGAAAATGACACTATTGCAAATGAGAATATACAGTGGGCTTATATAAATGCAACAGATAATATTTATGCAACGTTGAATTGTTCGTTGTTAATTAATGGAACTATATATAATACAAACGATTCTGTATTGAATAATACACCAACAAATATATCTAGTAACACTACGTTATCAGATGGTTATTATTATTTCTGGGTTGCGTGTATTAATGATGGTATTACAGGTACAAGTTTAAATTATTCTATAACAAAAGATACTAATGCTCCATATTTTGAAAATGCAAAAAATACATCTAATGATACATTCAAATATAATAGTAGCTTAATAACAAATATCACCATAACAGATACGATTGGAAATATTAGTTATTATATTTTTGCGTCAAATATATCTGGCATAATGACAAATAGTTCTTCAGTAATCAATAATACTGCAGCTTCTATCAATGTGAGTGTTACATCAATATTAAATATCACCCATAAGCCTGAAGTATGCTGGAAGTTTTGGGCAAACGATTCAAATTTTGGACACTCAAATGAATCCGAAGAATACTGTATTCAGATGACTGATACATTACCAGTTGTCACCAATGTAAATATTACTCCAACAACAGCGTATTATGATACAGTATTGATTCCTAACTATACAATAACTGATGTTGACGAGGACGCAGAAACAGATTCATATTTTACATGGTTTATCAATGATGTATACAACAGTTCGGGACTTGCAAATTCAACCAACATAACAACTCTTACCAATGTGAGAAAAGACAGTATGGTAATAATACAGATAACACCACAGAATGGAACACACAATGGGACTGCTATTAATAGTTCTGCAATACGAATACTGAATTCCTTAGCTGTTGTAAATACGTCAAGAATACTTCCTGACCCAGCATATACCAATAGTTCATTAACAGGATATTGTAATGCGACAGATGTTGACGGTGACATTATAGATTGGTTCTATTATGAATGGTTTAATGATGACGGATTAAATAGTTCTGGAAGTATTAATTACACGTCAATAGGAAATTATACTTACGATAATTTTGATGATTCGGTTGTCAATACAACATTATGGGGTGACGCTCCTGTTGGCACATCAACATTGTCAGAAGGATTGAATGTTTTAAATTCTTCTGTTGTTAATCCTGGTGGTGATGGTGCATCAACTATTCTTGGTGGTGTTAAACAACTTATAAGTTTTACTACATTATCTAATGCTCCTGACGCAATAAACGTTACAATAAAAAATATGACAGTTCTTGCAGCCGCAGTATTAAATTCTAATTCCTATGCGTATACACAGATAAGTAATGGTACTGATAATATTTGCGCCATGGGTGGTATTGCATTATGTAGTGGCACTCCAGGTTGTTCTGTACAGTATCTTGTGGATTATATTGATTTACTTATTGTCATAAACACAACAGCAGATACAGTTTATGTCTATAATAATACAGATGAATTATTATGTGCTGATACATTATCAGGAGATATTTATATCCAGACAGAACAACAAGCTGACGATGGAGGCTCAGATGGTTCAGGTTCTACCAGAGTAACATTTGCAGAAGTTAATTATACAAGTAAATTACCATTCCAAGAAAGTGTAGAGTACGCAATAAATACTATTTCAAGTCAAGCAGTAGACACTAATTGGACATTCTCATGTTTGGCCAGTAATATTACAGCAAATAGTTCTTGGCTCAATTCGTCAGTTGTAACTGTTTATCCAACTAATCCTATATTGGTGTCAGCTCCAGAATTTAATTTGACAACAGTATATACAAATTCATACTTGGGTGCTAATACGTCATACTATAATTATTATTCAAGACTTGGCAATATAACATTTTTTTGGTACATCAACGATACATATATTTTTAGTGAATCGTTTAATAATACAGTTGCAGGAACAATACTTAATTCTAGTTTAGATAATTCATATTTTTCTAAAACTGACAAAATAAATGTTTCCGTTCAGGCAATTGATGAACTGTTTTCGTCACCATATAATTATTCTGAACAGATTACAGTAAGTAATAGTGTTCCAAATGTTACAATTGTAAATATGACTAATAATACAGCAACAACAAATAATACACTGTCTGTTGATTTTGAAGCTGACGATATTGACAGTGACATTCTAAACTGCTCAATTTTTGTTAACGGAACTAATTACGGATTTAATGATAGTGTAGATGTGTCTGTATATTCTACATTAGTTGCTAACTCTACTATTGACGATGGGCAATGGGCATTCTGGATAAATTGTAGTGATGGCACTGATTCAGCTAATAGTCAAAACATGACGATAATTATTGATAATAATCCTCCGTCGTTAGTAATAAACAGTCCTGCCAATGAAACCGCATATGCGAATACAAGTTATGAAGTGGTATTCAATTATACAGCTAGTGACGCATACAGTTTTGGAAACTGTACATTGTACATAAATAATAATAGTAACACTACAAATACTTCATCGGGTAATGCTACGTTTACATTATTATTGACTACTGGCACATATTATTGGTACATTAATTGTACTGATACCTCTGGAAATATTAATTATAGTGCTGAAAGAATATTGGGACTTTTTACATTAGTTTTTAAAATTGAAGATTATAATACAACAAAGAAATGGGAGATGTTCACAACTCCAATCATAAATTTATCATCAGATGGTTATGCATCAACATTTTGTATAGACATTAGTCTTAAAGATTATGGAATAAATTACACTTGCGGAACGTTGCCCTTATATTACAATTTTACAATTCCATACGTTGAAACAACGGAGTTTAGTACTGGAGTATCAGAAATAAATATTACAGATAATGGTACATTTGAATTCAATACAAAAAACTGGAGTGAACTTACTGGTGTAACAGTTGATATATATGCTTATGACACAACACTTGATACAACACTGGACAGTGATAACGACAATAATACACAAGTAACTTTTAGAGGATACTTAAATAATAATACACTTGTTGAAAACAGGTGGTATGATAATACAACAACATTAACAGACGTTGATTTTACAGCTACTAGTACCTATACAACATATATACGTTTAAGCAGTGCTGCTAGTATGCAAGATAACATTACGTTTTGGGTTAATGCAACTGCATCAAATCCAATAGAATTAGACTATTTAGAACTTTGGTACAATGATAGTTATTTTGATGACACTAACAACGGCTCATATTATTCAACATCACTTCCAACGTTTGTGTTTGATGATATGACTTCTGACGTAAGTGGAAGATGGAATTATAATGAAGGCGGTGAAGGTATTGCCGAGTGGGATTCTAATGAGACTATATATACGTTATCAAGTGCAACAGCATACTCAGATGGTTCCTATATTGACACAGCACAGCAGTATGCGCATTTAAATTCTAAAGGCTTGGATTTTAATACAAAAACACGAGTAGACATTTATTACAATATGAGTTGTAGTGCATACGGGTATGAATCAAACGGGTGTTGGGGAAATTTTGGAAGTGGTATAGGTATAGCATCCATAAATTTGGTCACCAATGCAGCAGGCACACTTCCTAACACTGAGGTAATATCACTATCTTGTTATGGTAGTTCAAGTTCTACATCTTCAGGAGTATTAAGTTTTAGATATAATGCTAGTGACATTACACAATTATATGTTTACAAAGATGGAGTATTTCTAAAAACTGTTGCAAATCCAGGAAGTGGTACAAACATTAAAGGATATTCATTTGGATATGCGGATGGTTATGGAGCTGATTGTGGTTTCGGTGGAGGAACTGGTGTTGGTTATGTTTACTTCTATCAGATAAATTATAGTGGAGCAGGAATTAATTATTCACAGACAGATAATCATTGGTTAGATAATCAGACAAGTGCAGAAGCATTTTCAGATATTATATTATCAAGTGATGAGGATATAGTAAATGTTTATCCAGACTTTAGTGAGTTACAACCTGCAGGTTCTGATGTAAGATTATATGTTTCAGCTGATAATGGTACTAACTGGCAAGAGGCTACAGATGAAAGTTTCTTAACATTTAGTAATCCAGGAAAATACTTACGTTACAAGATAAATATGACCAACACGCAGACAGAGCTTCCAGTGGGAATGTACTATGTTGATTTGCAGGTATCAAGCGATTCTGTTTCTGATTTGGGCGTGAAAGTAGGAACTAATATATCATACCAATTCAATGTCAGTGGAGATTTAAACAATTCAACAACGCCCACTGTTGTTACCTTAGATAGTGATATTTTCAATAATTATTTACAATCATCAACTTGTAATACAACCACAACATGTGATGTTCCAATAATATTTGATATTTTATCAACTAGTAAAGGCTATCTCACTTTTTGGAATTTAACTGCAACTGGGACACTAGCAGATGTTAGTTTAAACTATTCAAGTTTTAATCTTTCTAACTGTTCTACAGAAGATTGTAATAAATCTATTGCTGTGAATAATTCTAATACCACTATACAATTTTCAGATTTACGAGTTAAATATAGAGGCACTGGTAATATTACTATCACTGGGCATAATGATGAATATTCTGAATCACAAACCATGATGATTTATTATTCCCCGTTCAGTGTAGAATTTGTTCCTACAGGAATTACTTACATGTTATTTAACCCTATGAGTTCAAGCCAGAAAAATGTAAGTCCTCACGGACAAGTTATGAGCAGATTTAAAAATTTAAGTATTCAGAATGTTTCAAGCTCAGCATTTGACCATAATATTGATTTGTATTTACAAACCAATGCAACAGATGGTTACATAAATACCACCAACATGACGAATTCTACAACAATGTATATAATGAATCAGACAACAAAACTTGCATCATCAACAGTGGTACTTAATTATAGCAGACAGGCATTTATGCAGAATGTCACCAATTCTTCAGAATATCCAGTGTATATACTTGCAGATTTTTATAACGTGTCAGGACGACCTTATTATGCTTGGTGGAATTGGTGGACTAGCTATTGCTCAGATTCAGGTGATGGATATGGTGGATGTGTGGTGATTGACTAATGGCAACACTATCACGACCTAATTCTGGAAGTTTTCATGATGATGAAGTTATTGTAATTACTCCACGTTCTACTTATACGCCCAAATTAAAAGTATTAGTTACGCTTCATAGCGGAACTCAAGTCGACCTCGCAAGCTCTACAAGTCCTCATGTGCTTAATATTTCTGTAACAAGAAAAACTCTTAATCGAGGCTTTGGAACTTTCACTGTTGACATTGATAACACAGAAGGTAAGTGGAACTCTATCATTACGGGCGGAGAAAGAATTGACATTTATGCAGATTTTACAGATGCAACTAATCAAATATTCAGAGGAAAAATCGATGCACCTTTCAAAAGCTTTGATGCTAACAACGGATATTTTATGGTACTTGAAGGCAGGGAAGCTCCAGAAGTTCAAGACAGGCTAATTGTTGAGAGTGTTACGAGCCAGACAGTATATGTGTTATTATCTTCTATGGTCACTAACTGGTTCTCTAGTATTCTTACAACTACTAACATGAGCACTGGAATGACCACATTAATTTATAGAGATTACACTTGGGCAAAACCTGCAAAAATATTCAGTGATGCATTGAACAAAGCAGGGTACTATGGCTACTTAGATTTTGATTACGATATACATACGTTCACTCAAGAAATAAATACTGCTGAGAGTGTAGTCATAGGACAGAACCTTGCGGCAGTGAATAATTATGGTGAAGACCTTCTAGAACGTCGTAATAATATCATAATGACTGGCGACAAGGTTGAAAGTGCTGGAAATTTTTATTATGCTAAAAGTAAAAAAGATAGCACAGATATAGCTAGTTTTTGGCAGAAAGACCTATTAGTCAATGATAACAATCTTCATTCACAGGAAGCAATTGAGACTGATGTTAGTCTAAAGCTTGGAAGTTCCAACGTAACAGATACCAAAGGAACACTTACAGTACTTCATGGACTTCCAACACTTCGTCCAGGACAAAGCATTTACTGTGAATGCCCGAGGTGTGACATTTCAGGACTTCATATAGTGCAAGAGTTCACTCACAATATTAGTGCTGCCAATTGGGTAACTACACTTTCTTATGAACGTAATGGCACTGAATTATGGGATATTATTTCATTAAGAGATGATAAGATAACAGGCAACATACAAGCCTCCAACAATCCTAATGCCATCACAGATGCAATATGTTACACCTTCGAAGAAAGTTCGTCACAATTTACGCACACTAATACACAAGAATTGAATAGTACACTCATGTTAGATACTGGACAATCATCTGGCAGTGCAACAAGTATAACAAAATATAGTGATGCAGTAATAACTGGTGTGGAACTTAGGATACATGGGCAAGATTATAACTCTTGCACGTTTGAGTTCAGCGTTGACAATGGTAGCACATGGCAAGGTATTGGATTAAATACGTTAACAGTTCCGACAGTGGAAGGAATAGCTATAAAAATAAGATTTAACTTGCAGAGTGATACTGACAATCCCACACCAAAAATATGGAGTGCATGGCTAGGTTATAAATGAGGTGAATCATAATGAATTTTTCGCCGTTAATAAAAGCGTTTCCTTCAGTATTTGAAAATTATTGGAATAATAAGTGGCCAAAGTCTAATATAAAATACATGACAATTACTGGCGGAGAACTTGTTGACATACGTACAACACTCACTGACACTTGTATGGAAATACAAGAACTTGGCAATACTATAAGTGGTGAGGCTAAAAGCCATGATGAAGCAGCACTGACATGTCTCAGAGCTGTTATGAAGCGTGTATCGTACAAGAGTGATATGCTTAAATGGAACAAACCTGAACGCTGGCAGTCACCTGCAGAAACCTTTGCGTTGGGCACTGGTGACTGTGAAGACGGAGCTTTAATGCTCATGACACTAATGGACGCTGCTGATATTCCTGCTTGGCGCAGGAAAGTTGCCTGCGGTTATGTGCTAGAGCCAAGAACCAATAAGAGAGTTGGGCACGCTTACGTCATTTATTTGAAAGACGATTTCCGTTGGTACTGCTTGGACTGGTGTTATTACCCAGTAGAAAGTATAGAAAACTATTTAAAGAATGTCCCGCATAGCGAACTAAAGAAATATTATGACTTGTGGTGGACGTTCAATCAGGAACATAGTTGGGCACAACATGCCACACTTGTGAGGTGAACAAAAATGGTAAGTAAAGAAAGTCCGAAGTATAAGTTAAACAAGGAAGACGGCAAGAAGATTTTGAAGGGCTTGGGAATTGCCTGCGGCGGTACTGCTGCAGTGTTTCTTCTAGACCTTTTGCCACAGATTGATTGGGGAACATATGCCTACATAGTCATACCATTGGCAAGTGCATTGTTGAATGCAGCCTTGAAGTTCTTTCAGGGCAAATAATTTTTTTTTATATTTTTGTCTCAGGGAGTGGCAACTTTCTTAAAACCACCCCCAAAGTCCATTCTCTGAGACTCATAATTTATCAAGAGCCTGCTTTGCTTTCACTGCAGAATTATTCCATGACCATTCTTGAACATCTTTCAAAGCTTGAATTCCCTTTTGTTTTACTTCATCTTGATGTTCGAAGCAGTATCTAAGCTTGACTCTTAGGTCTTCATGGTCAGGTGTAGCCCACTTGATTCCCTCAAGAAGCTTGTTATGAGTGACCTCTTCGAGCTTACAATCAATGTACCAAGAATTGCCTGGAGTCATATAATCCAGTTGACCGCCAAAGCCTGTTTGCAGCGTTGGAAGCCCACAAGCCATAGCCTCTAATCCTACGAGATTAAAAGCTTCACCCCTAGTGGAGCATACAAAGACGTCCCCTTTGTTATAGGTATCTATTAGCTCAGAGTACGGAATGTCTTTAAATACTAGCTCTACGTTACTCGGAAGCTTCTCTATACCAGCTTGTTTAAGCCAAGAGCCTACAAGCTCTTCTGAACCGCCGTATACAGCGTTCACTTTGACCATAAGCTTAACAGCCTCACCCTCTTGAAACTCGTCCACAAAGGCTCTAATTAGGTACTGGAGTCCACCCCTGTCGTTAAGCCCTTCAGCCCAACCCTTAACAGCTACGAAAGTAAATCGGTCATCCCGTTCCACTTTCTTCGGGTAGAATTGTTTGAGGTCTACGCCATGAGGAACAACAAACATTTTTTCCACAATCGCGAGCTCCTCAACTTCTTCAGAACTTAGTGAATGCATAATAGCATTTTTTACATGCTCGCTCGGAACCCAAATCTGGTCGCACAATTCCAAGTTTCTAGTCCAAGACTTAGGCACAGTGTCTCCTTCCCAAATGCAGAATCCAATAAGCTTCTCAGGATTGTCAGCCCACTTGAGCCTATAATAATCTGGTGATGTAATCATTATTGTTGGCTCACGCTGATAGTTCTTGTTCAACATCTTAAACATTTTATCAGGGCAAAGCATTTCCCAGTTCGGGTGCTTCGGGCTTTCAATGGCAACGTCATAGCCCGAGTCCTGCAGTGCTTCGGCTAAGAATCTTGTATGAACCGAGAATCCTGTCTGACTGAAAACGTTTCCCATAACATTAAGCTTCATTGTTCATCACCTACATTTGTTGACAAGTTCGCTACTGCTCCTTATTTTTCCGCCACCAACATTGAACACTGTATCAATACCTAGTTCGTCACAAAGATTCTTCTCTGGAGTATTGTCAGAAAACCTGTCACCACCATTCGCAAAAATGTCTGGCTGGATGTCACGGAGTTCATTACATACGCTCATGTCGTCAGGGTTGGGCTTATGCTTGGACAGTACTACTTCGTCAACGCAGGCAAGTCCTTCAATGAGTTCAACCCGTTCATTTTCTGGCATGAACGTGTAACCTTTTTTCTTATTCAGCCAGTTGTCATTGTTTACGATGACAATCAAGTAGTCTCCGAGCGTCTTGGCTTCTTGCATCATCCTCAAGTGTCCAATATGCAATGGGTCGAAACCGCCACTCACTGTGACTCTAATCATTTCGGCTCACCTTTTTCTTTGAACATAGCCTTTGACCATTTCATAAACAGCTCGTTGTCCTGCATCACAAGTTCTTGATAATTGGGATAACGACAACCGCCAGAAGGAGTCATGAAATGCCAAGCCTTTGCTGACAGGTCAACGCCAATATTGCAACCCAAGTATCTTGCTCTGAGGCTGAAAAAACTTTCTTCCCTGAAACCCACTGGGCTCAAGTTAGACTCATATCTTATGCCCTTGTCAGTGATTTCAGTCTTGTATAATGCGCAACTACGGAAGTGGTCTGCTGGCAAAACAACCATATCAAAAGGTAGCAGACAATCTCCATCTGCGTCAGGTTGATTAACATATCCGTCGTAGCACATTCCGCAGTCATCATCAAGCCTGACAATGTTTCCTTCCTTGTCGTACTCAATCTTATTGACAATTCCGTTCAGACGCTTGGGTTCTCTAATGAACTCTGGCTGCGATACTAATGGAGTCACTCCAGAAGCAATGTCATAATCTGACGCAAGAACATTGTAAAGTTTTTCTATGTAGTCAGTGTCAAGAATGACGTCGTCATCTACTCTTAGTGTTAGCTTATTCTTGAAAGTATCGTTGTCAATGCAGATATTCCTAGCATGGCACACGCCTAACAGCATTGTATTGCGCATCAAGTTGACCTTGTGACCTTCCAAGCGCAGCCTATTAAGCAAGTGCATTGTGGGCACGTGAGTGTTCAATGGTGTCTGACTCTCGTCAACAATCACTAAGTCCCAGTCCTGAAATGTTTGACTGCGAAGACTCACTAACAAGCAGGCAATCTCTGAATGCCTGTCCTTCGTTGCAATATGTATACTAATCCTTTGCGTCAACTTATCCCACCTCTTTCTTTATTCTTGTGACCATCATTTGATTATTAAACGCCCAGAAAGTTGGAGTCTTTAGTATATCGTAGCCATTGCTTCTGAGCTTGTATTCCCACCACTCTCGAGTGCGTTCGGTGATATGAGTGCTGTCGTGCTTGAAGTTTGGGTCGCCCCTGAAACAAATGCTGAACACTACAACAAATTCTTCCCTGACAGAAGCCTTTTTTATTTCTGACAAGAACTCATCAACATCTACAACTGGAATATGCTCAGCCACGTCCATGCAAGTTATCAAATCATAATCTAAGAATGCGTACTGCGAATCAATTTTTCCAGAGCGTTTGTATGTGTTCGCAATTTTTGAAGGCTCATAACCGAACGCATTAACTTCCATATCATTAAAAATTTTTACCAATTGTCCTGCTCCGCAGCCGAAGTCAAGAAGTGTCTTCGGAATGAATGACTTGTAAATGTCCGAACAGATGACGTAATGTTTAGGCTCTATCTTGTCCCTGCCTTCCCAGTACGCATCATTGTAGTCTGATTGTTTGTAGTCCATCGTCAAATGCCAAAGTATTCTTTCATTGCTCTAGGGTACTCACCATTATAAAATCTTGTAGGGTACGTTCCTAGAATGTGATGATTCTTCCACCTGTCTAAAAATTCTGGCGTATGAATGTTGCTCTTGCTTAGATTCTTGTTGTACCTGTTCATGACACTAAACAATCCTCTAATATATCCTAAGTGATACAGTGTTATACCTTCGGTATGCGCATGCTTAATGTTGGGCACTTCTAAAACGTTGTGCTCAACTTCTGGATAGTGAAGCCCTGGCTGTACTTTGAACAGCCTGTGAAGACACCAGTGCTTGTCCATTGAAGCGTCAACGTGCTTCAAGTCGTACATGAAATGCTCCATTTTAGGACTGATGACATTGATTCCTTGCGCTTCCACTTCTTCAAGATTCTTTTTAAGGTACACGCAGCTATCACTCGCCACTTCGTCACTGTCAATGACTAAGCACCAGTCACCAATATGATTTTCCAGAAGATATTTCAAGTACACATTCCGCTGCTTGCCGTCCATGCCTTTGTCCTTAGAATCCCAAGGATTAAAAATCATTACAAACCTTTCATCTCTAAGGTGTGTTATAATGTCCAGAGTCTTGTCAGTGCAGCCACCATTCACCAGAACTATCTTGTCAGCCCACGTCATGACTGACTTCAAAGCCATTTCAATGTAGTCTTCGGAGTTCTGAAAAATCATTGCTGCAATAATCACAGTTCCATCACCTTCTCCCTGATTAGCCTGTCCCAGTCATCCGCAACTTTTTCCCAGTCATAGAACTTCTCGACTTTCTTCACTCCGTTCTCGCCGAGCTTGGCTCTAAGCTTGGCGTCATCATAAAGTTTTTGCAATTGTTTAGCTGCGTCCAGAATGTCCATTACTCCTCGCTCAACATTCCAGCTTCCAGTTAGCGTATCAAGTTCTCCGCCAAGGCACTTCACTGGAAGTCCGCATTCCCCGTCTTCAACCAAGAGTTCTTGCGTGGTGGTAATGTCTGTCACTACTGACGGGATTCCACAAGCAGCAGCTTCAATGGTTGGAACTCCGAAGCCCTCACCAGATGTTGACAAGAAGTGAACGTCCATGATGTTGTATACGCTGTTCATTTCCTTGTATGGAAGACCTCTAAAATATTTTACTCCTGAAAACAACACCTTATTCTGAATGTTGTACCGCATCATCAACTGATAAGAATCAAATACTGCAGAAATATCATTCGGGTCGGAATGCAAGAACAAAACCACGTCATCCTTTCCTTCAGCGAATATCTTGAATGCCTTGAAAGTTCTGTCCAGCATTTTCCGTGGCTGATTCCTGGCCACAGTGCCAACAACAAACTTGTTCTTCAAGCCCCACTTTGCTTTAAGCGCAATTCTTTCTTCCGTTGTGAATGGAAAGAAAAGCTTTTGGTCAACAGCATGAGGAATGTACTCCGTCTTTATTTTGTAAACGTCCCATGCCTGCTTCTTGGCGAACTTGCTCATGGCCACTGGCATGTCAACCTTCCTAAGAATGTTCTCGCAGTTGATTGGAAGACAGGCTTCACCGTCACTTGGAAAATACATTATAGTCTTTGCAGGGCTAGTATCCTGTCTAAGAAACCACCCGTCACTGCCGTAAAGCATGAACGTATCTAACAGGACGCCGAACACGTCAAGCTTCTGCTGTTTAATCCACCAACTCATGACGTCCTGAGCAAAGGGTTTCATTCCACCGCCGTGAAGCTCGAAGTCAAGTTCACTTCCGTCAATGAACTTTGTACCCCGTGTCAGTGCCTGACCTTGGTAATTATGCCCTAGATACTTGCAATCATACTGAGGCTTCTTGTTAAGCCTGTTGATTAGGTCACGGCTAATACTCGAGAAGCCCGTGTTAAACATTGGCGAATCTGACATCCACCCCAATTTTATTTTCTCTTGCATCCCTCTTCACCTCTGCATGACATCCTGAAACTAAAAGAATACACCCGTCACGTTCTGTGACGTGAAAGTAAGTGCCTTCGTATTTGCTGGCAATCTCAATAGGGATAGTTACACCGAAAGATTCGTTGCCGTGCCTGCTGGATATAGCCCTGAGTTTTACCTGATTCATTTTTTCATTTGCTTGTCCACGAACTCCTGAAAAAGCTTTGAGCGGTTGAACTTGTTAGCTTTGAGCCACTTGTACTGGTCAATGCGTACGCTGACCGAAATATTAATTGTCCTGTCTAGATTCACATTTGGCATTTGTATTCACCTATAATTATAATAGTAAACATATATTTAAACCTAACTATATAGCAGAAATAAAGAAAAATAATCCTCTGTTAAGCTAACAGAGGCTATTTAATTCTTTAAATCATTTCTGGAAGCACTGAACTCTTCGCCCAAACTATCTTCTCGGCAGCTCCTTCGAATGGCTTGGTTCTTGCCTTCGTCCAGTCTTCATCCTTAGTGTCTGGAATGTAAAGCTGGATGACTAAGGCTTTCTTATTCTCTTGCCCTCTTAGGACTCTGCCGAGACGCTGCGTCATCTGACGCTCAACTTTGCTACCGCCCATGATGATAGCACGTTCCACTGCTGGAACGTTCAAGCCCTCGTCAAGTGCCTTCACGCTAATCATGACCTTGAACTTGTCGTCCTTGAACTGCTCGAGCATGTCCTGACGCTTCTTCATTCCCATGCCACTGTGATAAATGGCGCAAGGAATGTTGTACTTCTGCAGGATTTTGTAAAGCTTCTCAGCAGCGTTCTTGTACTCACCGAAGACAATTGTCTTCACGTTCGGCTCCTTGACTATTAGGTTTGCAGTGTAGACTATCTTGGTTGCGCTGTTAAGCAGTACACTTCTCCTAGTAGAAATGGCTTTCATCAGATTGAATGCCGTGCCTTCTCCTTGCCTCATGCCTGCCATGACTCCAGCCATTGTCTGATACCTATGCCAGTTAGCCCTAACGAACCCGTGAGCGGAATCATAAGCTTCTTGCTCTGCTGGGAGAAGTGGGCACGGAAGATTAACTACTGAGTACTTGCAAAGCCATCCAGCGTCAATGCAGTCCTTCTGGCTAATCTTGTAAACGCAGGGGTAGTTGGCCAGGAATGACTTGTGAAGTCCGTCCTCACGCTCCATGGTTGCGGTCAGAGCCATCAGTATAGGAAACTTGTGGCGCTCCAAGAAAAGCCTGTTGACTATGCTCATGTACCTGTGAGCCTCGTCAAGAATGACTATCTCAAACACTTTTAGGTCTTCTTCACGAATGCTGTTCACTACGGCAATTGTAATATCTTCCTCGAAATTGTGGAAGCCTTCACCAACCATTCCTATTGACAAGCCCTCGAATGCGCCCTTGAACTCCTTGTCCCACTGGTACATTAAGTGAATCGTGGGCACGACAACAAGAAGCTTCTTGGTCGGAAACTGGTGCCTGACCATCAAGCCCAAGTATGTCTTGCCTGAGCCTGTGCCTGCTTCAATGGTTGCTGAAAAGTGTGCTGCTTCCCACTTGGCATAGGCGTCTGCTTGCCAAGACCTCGGGCTTAATGGAGTCCAGTCAGTCATATTAGAACACCCCCGCCCACTTCTGAATCTCTCGGCTGGTAAATCCAGCCAGAGTAAGAACAAAGATTAGTTCGTACAGTTCCATGTAGAACATCTTGTGCTTCTTGAGGAATTGCTCGCAGTTCATTTTAGTTCACCACGTTCTCTCGGCACAACCTAGCCTTGTTCCAAAGCATCTTGCATATATCTTTTTTGTAACAGTCAACGAATGCTGCCTTGTCGTCCTTAGACATCTTATTCTCTATTAGAGCATCTGCCAAATCGTCGTTTGCCCTGGCTGCCATTTCCCAGCGTTTGTTTTCAGATATTTGTATTTTATTCATTTTTTGCGCCTCCAAGCATTTTTATATTATAATAGTAGGACAAGCTAGTATATAAATGTTTCTCTTTTCCACACTCGGAAACAAGCTTTATAGAGGCTCTAATAGTCTTCAATCTTCAACCTATAAACCTTGTAACGCTTGTACATGCCCTTCTCCACGTATATTTCTGCCATGGCATTAGGCACTCGCTCATACTGTCCCGTGTTGGTTACAACAGTACTGCACCTTCCACAAGTCAGCAGGTCAGTCAATGTTTTCTTAAAGTCTCCTGCTATGTCAACGTCGGCCAATTCTTGCTCCAGTTGCTTGCCAGTGTGAAGGGCTATTTCGTGATTGCATTTCATTTGAGTTACCTCAGTGATTATGACAGGGCAGAATTTGGAGGCGCAAAAGAAAACGTGACTGCACACCACTGAAGAGGCTATCAAACAGTGACGATGTCGTCGGACATTTCTTCTGGTTCACTCCTTCTGCCCTGAAACGAAACTAAACATTAACGTCAGTGCCTCTAATCAATAGCAGCACCTGAAACTTTCTCTTCAAAAAACTCAGTTCGTTGTAGCTGTACTCTAGCTTTGTCTTGTCATCCTCAAGCTGTGCTTTCAGTGTATGAAGCGGATGACCAGTGGCCATAAGCTCCTGGAATCTAGCATTGCGCTTCACTTCGTTGCTGAACTTAGGCTTGTCCCCGTCCTTCTCCAGTGCAATCTGGTTGATGAGTTCCAGCTTCTCATTGGCGTAGCTCTCATCACCCTTGGCTAAAAGATTCCTTGACAGCACCTGCCTATCTTCCAAGTTTTTTATGGAAGCATTCAGGTCGGTCAGTTCTTGTCTTAGTTTTTCAATTTCATTTGGACAATGTTGTAAATAATCATCACCCATTTGAATTGCTTGTTCAAATGTTTCATCCGTCATTATTCATCACCTTCATCTGGCATTGCGTCACGTCTGGATTCAACTTCTTCTTCAGTGTCTGCTCCGCAGTCTGGGCACTTGTCTTCAACTTCAATCACTCCAGTGCCATCGCATGCTTCACAAGTGAGCATGTCTTCTGCTCCACAAGTTGGGCACTCTTCGTATCCGCTTCCTTGACAATCTGGACATTCTTTTTCGGTCATTTTCTCAATCCTCCTCATATTCTACGGCTATCCTTGTCAGTTTCTTCTTGTCTTCTTCTTCTTGCTCAACGATTTTGTTGAACTTGTCCATGTCAATCAGTGCTGTTACGTTTGACCTGACAAGAGCGTGAAGCGTTTTCGGATTCAGGGCGTCCACTTCCCACGAAACTCTGCCGTGTTCTCTTATATATGCTCCAGCACGTGGGTCTGTTATCTTCGCTGGATTAGGCGGTGGGTTGTACTTCTTGACCTGCTCTGTCGTTAGTCCTATTGCTTTGACAGTGACGTCAACGCCGAACTCAGCGAGTCTGTCCCTGATGTCCCTGACCATGTCAAGCCCTGACGGGTCGTGGTCGCCTAAGTACAGTATGTGACATTCTTTGTCATTACACATTGCGTTCTTCATCCTTTTGGCAGCGTCATACATTGCTGTGCACGAACTGTATCCCCTGTTGACCATTAGGTTGACGTGGAACTCACTTGTTATGCGTCTAAGCACACCAGACAAGGCGTCCTTCTCAACCCAAACTTCAATGTATGTGTCTTGGTCTTTCTGTCGGTCAAGCCTGTACGAGTTCGTAATGTCATTGATTGCGTCAGGCACGTCTTCACACCAGTACGGCAGGAAAGGTCTTCGAACACGGTCTTCAATTGCGTCCCAATCTACAACGCCTGCCATCCTGCCCTTTACTAACAGGTTGCTAAGTTTTGCGTACTCACGCACTTGGTTTGCTATGATGTCACGACTTACAAGCTGGTAATAAAGCTGCCTGAGTGTCAGCTTGTA
This sequence comes from Minisyncoccota bacterium, assembly GCA_041651055.1. Taxonomy (GTDB): domain Bacteria; phylum Patescibacteriota; class Minisyncoccia; order Phycocordibacterales; family UBA5272; genus UBA11704. The sequence goes on along the minus strand of JBAZJW010000005.1, from coordinate 10,755 downwards.
GCCTTCTGCTGCATACTCCTCGATAATCTTGTTGATTACAAGAAGCTGCTCTTTGTTGTGCTTGCTCAAGCGCAAGTCTTCCCTAAACTTTATTTTTGCCATTCTTCCACGCCTCCATTAGTTTTCTTTCTTGTTCGTCACAATATTTGGTGAACTTCATAATTATTTCTGGTGAACTAGACGAATTTTTTACAAGTTCCCTGAACTTGTTAGCCCATGGGAGTGTCATCTTGGTCATTGTTGCACCTTGAACGTTTGACACTTGCACTTCTTGTTGAACACAAAATCCTTACAAGGACACTGTTGTGTTAACGAGCAAATGCATACGCCTTTGTTTGCGAACACACTCTTCAACAGAGTGAAGTTCACTTCAACTATTGCTTTCTCAACTTCTGCCATTTGTTTCACCCTTTATTAATGTAGTGTGCTCTTCGAAACAGTCTCATTTCGTCCTCTGTAAATTCTTTCTCGGATTCCATAAAGGTTAATGCTCTCTCAAGTATTTCTATTTCATTACCTACGAGTATCATCTGTTTCAGCATTGTCTTCACCTGCATTTTGAGCATTTCCAGTTCACGTACTTGCTTGGATTTTTGTTCAAGCGGTCAACGTAAATCGGTTTCATAGCACCGCACTTGGCGCATTGAATGTGAGTTATTTTGCTTCCACGAACAGATTTGGGTTCAGTGGGTTTTTGTGTAAGTGGCTCGACAGGTTCTTTCATGGCCTGTTCCCGTGCCTGCGTCATTGCCTGTTCTGTTAGCTTGTCTGCTTCTTTGCGTGCTGCTTCTCTGCGCTCAGGCGTCTGGCTGGAGTCGTCTGCTATCTTGAACAGTTCGTTACGCCTAGCTAACAGTGACGTGGTATTGGGAAAATTAAACACTGCCGATTCCCCCGTCAATGTTCTGCTGCTCTGCCACATACTTCCTTGCTCGTGCCTGGAGTTCTTTCACGCAGGCATTCTCGTCCTCGAATGTTCCAAGTTCTGCAGTGAGGGTTACTCCGTAGCTGCGGTAGTTCTTGGCAGCCTTGTGCTCGACCGAAATTGTTTTAAGTTTCATTTCAGCTTCCTCTTGTTCTGTTCTTTCTCTATCATCTCAAGTGCTCTGTCGAGTCTGCTTATTATCCAGGCGTCACGATATAGCTTAGTTCTTTCTTTGAGTTCTGTGTTTTTCTTGTCACCATTCCTATCAAAAACATAAAAATGGGCTCGCTCAAAAGTTGCAGATTCTCTAGCATCTTTGATTAAATATTTGAGTTGTATTAGTTTCATTTTCTTTCACCCCTGAGCATTTCTCCAATGCGTTCAATAGCTTCCTTGTCAGTACGCAGTTGTGTAAGCTCTTCATACACATACGGCGACAGGTGATTGTGGCCAAAAGCCTCATGGCTATCAAAGTCAACACTGAGTCCTTTGCTGATGAGCACGTTACCGCCGTCGAAAAATGGTGCTATGCTTACGACTTCCCTGTTGCCAATCTTGAACTTTATGCACAGCCCTTCATTAGTTCCTTTGAATACAGAAACTTCTGCTTCAATGGTTTCTTGTTCAGGCTTAAACCCTATATTTGGTGTTCCTGTCAAGACAAACTTTGTTGTTTCATTCATTGTTTGCGCCTCCAAGCGTTATTATAATATTGGAATGTAAAGCAAGTATTTAAATCTTTCTACTATAAAAAATAAAAAAAATTATTGAGCTTCAACTTTAAGCTCAATGGTCTGGTCAACAAAGTTCTCGAGTGGCTCAGCAAGTACCATGGCTGCTTTCTTTTCCATGTAGTCAATGATGCCGTCCTTGAGCAAAGTGTCATGCGACAAGTAATGCGTGAATGCATTGTACAAATCCCACCTTGTCGGCTTGCGCCTGCCTTCTGCCTTTAGAGTATCGTTGATTCTTGCCACAATCTCGTTATGGTGCTTCTTGCCCAGAACGTTCTGTTCCAAGAACTGCATGAGCAACTTCCATTCAACGCTGTCTTTGATGCAGTCATTGACGAGTATCTCAAACTCTTTGACCTGTGTGACAGCGCCTTCCAGGAAAGTCCTTGTCATCTCGTTCAGGTCAATCTCTCCAACGTGCTTGCGCCTCTCGGCGAACAGCAGGTTCTTCAGCAACATCTGATTGTCGCAGGCTATCCTCATGCCGTACATGCTAAAATTCACGCCTGTAGTCAAGTCGAAGCTATTCGTGAACCTTACACCCAAGTGTATTCCTTTGGCGTCGTCGTTCACTTTCATCTTCGGGAACAAGACGTTAACGTAGACCTTGCTTCCCATGTTGACCACGCTGCCGTAACACTCCAAGTTCAGTGCACTCAAAGTGTTGACCACCTGGTTAATCATCTCTCGATGCTGAACCAGGGTGTAGTTTGTGTTGGTCACACAGCATATTTCTTTGGTGTCCTCATTCTGTATTGCCTTGTGGCTGTCCAGCTTCTTGCTGTCGCTCAAGTACAAAGGTCGTTCCTTCGCCATGTCCAGTTCCAGCCCAATGTTTTTCAAGTAGGCCAAGCTGGTAAACTTGTTTACTGTTCTTTGTGTCATTTTAGTTTCCTCCAAAACGTTTGTTATTCTTTGATGAACATAAAGATTTAGTGAGACTCAGGACGGCTTCCTGAGTCTTCTGTTCGATGACCTGCCTGTCTTGATTGTAAGCAGTCTCGCCAACTTGTGTTGTCATTGTTACACCTCTTTCATGTCCCTGACGTTAAAAAATATTCCAACTTCAAGGTCTTTCTCATTCTTCTCTGCTTTCTTGAGCTTGGCTTCAAAGCCCTTGCCAAAAAAAGTGTCTGTTAGGTACTCGGGTTTTATGTCTCTTGCGTATGTCATTTTCTTTCCTCCACTATCACAACAATCTTGAACTCTGGCGTGTTGATTATGAGCAGCTTCTCATGGTCAGTTTCTGACGTTTCAAAGCTTGTGCTTTCTTCTAAGAATTTAATGATTTCGTCTTCTGTCAGGTGCGTGCCCATGTCCTTGGTCTTGCCCTGCCCGTCGTAGCTCGGTTTCATCTCAGTTGAGAAGAAACTACTTATATCGCACATTATGTAGTGGTCGAATCTCTTGACCACTATCCTTGCTGGCAAGCAAGAGCAGTGCCCCTTGCGAATTTCTTTTCCAAATACTGTTATTTTTTCTGTCATTCTTCATCGCCTCCAATTAGTAATCGTACACTGGAGTCACGTCGAGTGTTTTGACGAACTCCGCGAGCTTCTGAAACTGCTCTGCGCTGAATCTTCCCCTTATCTTGACGTGTTCGACTTCAAGGTCTGTCATTCCGAAGCTGCCTTTAAGGGCTACGCCGTACTTCTGGTCGTTGTCCTCGGCTACTGTTATGACGGCTCGCTTGCAATTGTAGCTTCTGTTCCTGCCGTACTCAACTTCAGTGACTAGCTTTATTCCGTACTGGTCAAGCTTCTCCTGTGTCTCAACGTCCCTGTCTTCTTCTTTCTTCTTAGCTTCTACCTTGGCAGTGTTCTCTGCTATCTTCTCGTCAATCCTTGTCTTGGCTGCTTCCAATGCCTTCTCCAGAGTAGTATATCTTATGTTCTTGTAGGAAAAACTGACTATCCACGGCTTATTAGTCAGTGAAGAGCCGAAGCTTCCACTGTGGTAAACGCTGCTGTCGTACCTGACTTCTGCACTTATGTTATCCTTACTGACGCTGACTTCGTTCACCCTAGCCCAGACATTGGTCAGGTCGGCGAATTTGAGCGTGTATCCAACATAAGTAAAAGCCTGTGTTACCCTGCGCTTGAACGTGTCTAGCTGCTCCTGCATCTTGGCAAGCTCTGCTGCTTTCTTAGTGGCTGCTTCTTCCAGTATCCTGGCCTGATATTCGGCTACGTTCTTCTCGAGAGCCTTGTTCACTGTTGAGGCCAAGCTAGGTGTTAGCTTGACGACTATGGCTTCTGCAACGCCGTCGTAAGTCCAGGACTTGTTCCTGACGTCGTAGATAACTTCTTTGCCTTCAACTGTTGTGCTTATTGTTTCGTTTGTCATTTTTTGCGCCTCCAAGCGTTGTTTCTACTATTATAATAGTCAAGCTAGTATATATATCTTTCTCTTTTTTATTTATATACCCTTTATATATGCTTATAAAGTATATAAATAAGGCTAATCTACCAGTATTTAAACGACCACCCAGTAGGAAGTTCAACCTCGTCAATATCGCCAGAATAAAAGCCTTGGAATCTCTTGTCCTCGTCCACTATAATATAATACTTCTTCTCATTGAAGCCTATTACAACTAAATGCCCACGTCGGACTCTGGTATGTCCATTGTGCATTAGCTTATTTTTATTATCTGTAATGTTTCCGCTCCGTTCCATACATTCTTTATTGACAATCTGCTTGTGTGTAAATCCAGCAGTTCGAAGATTTCCGTACCTTTTGATACGAGAAAGAAACCCTTGTGTGTTATTTTGAAGAATAGTAACCACCTCTTGTCCTTGCTTTCAAACTCGGTCTGCTCGACCCAACTCCAAAACATGCTCTTAGGATTAAACAGCACGTTCAGGTCAACATCATTCTTGTTGCTCTTGCACTCAACTACTAAGTCCTTGAACTGCTCGTCCTCGGTGAACACGTCACCATCGAACCTGCTGTCGTTGCTGTTATTCACAGTGGCGAAAGCTCCACTTTGCGGTACTCTGTGCCAAGTGACTCCAGTTTTTGCGGTCAAGTAATTGGCCACTTCACGCTCAAAGCTCTTCCCTTTTTTTATTGCGTTGACCATTTCTAAATCACCAGCATTCCAGAGTCGTCAAAGTCGTCATTAAACTTTCTTTCTCCGCCGTCACACTTCTTATTCAAGTAAAGCTCGCACCACTTGCACAAGTACGTGGGACACTTTACCCAGGAATCTTTGTCAATACATTCTTGTATCTGTGTCCTGACTTCAACAACAGTGTCCAAGGCTTTTTTTATTTCAGCACGGACAACGGGTTCTTCCATGTACTCATTCTGTGTGGTGAAATAAATTCCCCACTTGCTAATGGTCTGATTCGTGCACTTCTCGAACAAGTACGTGTAGACAGCAAGCTCGAACCTGTAATAATCCCAAGCAGGCTGTCCGTTGGGAAGCCACTTGCCCTTTCCAGTTTTGTAATCAATAAGCACTAGCTCGCCATTCTTGTCCATGTCGACCCTGTCAATCTTTCCTGACAGGTTGTATTCCTCATCAAAAAAATATTCTTCGACAAACACTGGCAGCTTCCTCTTGCTTTGCCAATCGAAAAAGTTTATTATGTCAATGGCGTGGTCTCGCTTTATGGTGCGCTCCTGAATCTTCTGCTTGAGTTCTGTAACATTCTTCACGTCCTTGGTGACGTTCTCTATGTGCTCGTGAATGTCAATGCCTTTCTGCAACTGAGCAGCAGCCTTGTTAGGCTTCCACCCGTCAATTATTGTCACCTTGTACCTGTGGGGGCATCCTTTAAACATCAACACTTTTGACTTGCTCAGTTTCATTGTAGTCACCTTTTTAGATATTCCATAAGCTTTTTTGATTATTAATTCTGTGCGTCACGAAAGGTTCAATCTCATTTTCCAGCTTCTCTAGTATGATGTCGCTGGAGCAAAGTTTTGTGCGTGCATAATCCATTGAGCAATAATAGCCGTCACCAGTCTTGACTTCTCCGCCACGCTTGTTCTTGACCAGGTGGATGACTCCTGATTCTCCGCCAAAGAACTTCTGGCTTATGGCGTATTGAATGCACGTCTGTGACTTGTAAGTATTAGCAGCGTTCACCTTAAACATGACACTAGCCAAACTAATGTCTAAACTCAGTATCTCTGCAGCTTTCTTCATGATTTCCTGCTTGGAAAAATCGCATATGCCTTTCGCAATAATTTTGGGCTTGATGTATTCTTCCAGCACACGCTTGCCAACCTTTGTTGCTGAATGCTTTATTATCGGCATTCCTTTAATCTCAACCTTGTTAGCTCCTGTCTTGTCATCCTTGTAAACGTACAAGTAATTCTTTTTCAAAAACTTATTTTTGATTCTGTCTTTGACGAACTTGATGTACTTCACTGGCTCATTTCCCGTCTGGTTTTCCAGCTCGAACGTTGACGAAGGGAAAGGAACGTTTGCGTTCACAAAGTCAATAAGCTTTTTGGTCGTTTCTTCAAGAAGCTTTTTCTGCTCGGGAATAGGCATTGAACCCCTGTACTTCAAGAACCTGCTGTCTGTGTCTCCAGCAACGCTGTCAAATCCTGCTTCGTCAAAGAATTGTCCTATCAGCTGATTCATCTTCTGCCCTATACGGCAGCAATCAGCACCTGTGTGCTCGTAAAAAATGCTCTCAAACACTGGACTACGTGTAACTCCGTAGCCACCATTCAGGATAATCTTGTACGCATACGCTAGTGGTGGGTCGGACTTCTTGACCTTCTTGCGCTCCTTGAACATGTACTCATACTTCAAGCTTAGAATGTGAGGCTTGTCCTTGGCGTATTTGCCTTTAATCTCAAACACGCTGTTGCCAGTGAACCAGTCAGTGCAGTCAGGTCTAAGCGTGGGGTTGCCGAACAGGTTGAACATCATGTAAATCTGAGGGTACAGTGAAGCGAAGTCTAAGTACCAAACGTCAAAGTATTCTTCGCCTGTTGGTTCAAGGACGAACCCACCAACTTTTTCTCTAGGGTTTTCTTTGTTGGCATACTTTTCTTCTAGTCCTGCGAAGTTGCACAGTATCTTGTAGCTCAAACTTCCACTGCTGCACGTCAGCCAGCTCCAGTTTTTCTGATTCTTCTCACTGACGAACTGTCTGAATACAACGAACTTGTTGTAAAAAAGCTCGAACAATTCCTTGGTAACCTCAATGTCACCCTTGGTGTACTTAACAATCTCTGCCTTTTCCTGCTCCGTCCATTCACTCGGCTGCTTCTGGAATATCTTGTAATCAATTTCTCCCTTCAAAGTTTTCAGATTGAGAATTTCAGCCAGTGCTTGAAGGCTATGACTTTCGGTGTCTATACGCATCAAAGGTTTTAGTCTGTTCTTTGCTATGCGCAACGTGTCAACGATGATTTTGTAATCAAAGCTAATACCTGCTCGTTCAAGAACTGGCCTGTCGTACTCTTCAATGTTGTGCCCCACTATGACCTTGTGCCCGTCCACCTCAGCCTGGACGTTAGGCACGGCTATTGTGAGCATGAACTTGTTGTGAGGATAACTGTACATTCCAGTGACTCTGTGAATGTCCAGTTCACCACTGGGCTTGCTGGACATAGTCTTGGTTTCAATGTCCAGTATCAGTGCGTTTTCTTCGTTAATCATTTTATCATCCAATAAAATTTGGTTTTTCATTAAGTTTCTTTTTAAATTCTTCATCAAGCATTCGTCTAGTATGTTTTAATTCTATAATTTCGATTTCTATTTTTGCTATCTCCTGTTCCTTATTAGAGATACAATGAGATATTGCTTCTTTTGCATCACTATATTCTTTGTAATTCGTCATTGTAGCTTCTCCAAAAGCTGTTTGCCTATTTGTGTCTTTCGTATGACCTCATTGAACATTTGATTCCAGTTGTAAGGCGTTTCAAATATGTTGGTGTTGTGTTCAAGTTCAATGGTCACCACTGTTCTGGTTCTCTGATTAGGCGTGAGGCTCCTGTACTTCTGCATGAATTGTGCTTGGTTCATAGGAAGCACTCCTCCATATTTTTATATTTACTAAGTTCATCATCAGGCGGAATGTCTTGGTTCTTGACAATGCGCTTAAAATCTTCAATGCATTCCACGTCAGTAATGTTTGCGTCAAACCTGTACTCGTTCCCCTTCTTTGCTATTGGTTTCCATCCGAGCTTGTTGGTGAAGAATGCGTACCCTGAATAGTTGATGTTTGCTCCTGCCTTTATTCTGGTCTTTCCCATGCTCTTCGCCAACAATAATGTGCATCTCCAAATTCGTTCGCCGTACCCCATGCGTCTAAATTCAGGAAGCACTGAGAATGCGTAGAAGTTACAATAAGTGCCTTTCTTTTGCATTGTGAATGCAGCGAATCCTATGATGCGCTTTGTGTCGTCATCAATGAGGATGCATGGTGGATTGCTTTCCCAGTTCTTGAATCGTGTCCAGTAATTAGGAAACTGCTTGATGTCAGGGTTTCCACTTTCTTGGCAGATTGTTTCTATTACACTTTTTTCTGTTGCGTGTATAGGTCTAAAGGTCGTGTTCATAGACGTCACCAATTTTTTCAAATGTTACACTTTTTTTGAAGTTACCAAAATCTGGCACTGTCTCAAATACACTGACAAATTTTTGTGTATTCTTAAATATTGTCATCTTGTCATGGCGTACTCCTCGCCAATTGTTAAGTTCTCCAAGCATGGAATGATGCAGGAACTCACGTCTAAAGTCCCACAGCACTGACCAATCCACCCCGTTAGGAATGAACTCCTCAGCAAGTGTTATCTCTTCCTGCATCCTGTCAATGTAATAACCGAAGTACCTTGTGCTCCAGTACAACTTCTTGTAAGCGCACAGCACTGTCTCAACGTTCCATATGTTCACGTTAAGCTCAGGGTTTTCTTGCTGCAGTTCTTTGAGCAAGTCACACATTGCAAGTGCTAAGTACTTGTAGTCAATCGGCTTAACGGATTGCTCGTGATGAATTGTGACCATGTCGTCCTCACCGCAGGCGTAACAAAGCCCGTTGCGTGAACTCTCAGCATCAATAAGTTTTATCATACTAGGTCTCATCTTCAGGTCTGTCAATTCGTTGAGTGCTTCTAAGTAATTGAACAGGCTGAATCTTCCGAAGTAATAAATTTTTGCTGCTTTCTCGTATGTTATGTCATATAATTTTTCCAAGTCTTGTTCGAGAGAAAAGAAGAGTTGTTGTTGGCTGTTGTCACAAGGTTTTATAAGTTCCATATAACTTTGCACGCAAGGAATGAACTTGTCAAAGTTTTTCATCTTCGCCCTGTCTGACTGGAAGAAGACACGCTTCTTGTTTTCCTTCCACCACTTCTGCATCCTGTCAATGCTGACGTTCTCAAAGTCAGGAAACTCGTTGTAAATGTAAAACGTTGTGGGCACACAATAGGTGCAACCGTAAAGGAATGCTATCCAGTAACGCTGTTCCATGTTCAACTCATACCTGTCGCAGATGTACCTAAGTGCAGGGTACGCTGGGTCACAATCCCATGAGTAGCGCATGAGCTTGTAATATTGCTTAAAGTTTTCCCAGCGTTTTTTGTTGTAAGCTTGTATCATAGTGTGCACATATTATAGGGTTTTAATATTGAGACACAATCTTTATTTCCGCCTGCTCTTAGTATTATGTCAAGTGTTGAAACAGCAATTCTGTTCTCGGCTTTGTTGTCGTTGTATATGTATAGTGGACGCTTGTTATTCCTGAAAGCGTAAACATCATTCCCAGACAGGAGTGTTGCTGCAACGCTCGCTGATGACTCATTTTTGATGAACGACATGAGTTCCATCTGTTCAAGTTTTTTCAACAATATCTCAGCGTCATTCGCAGTCTCTAAGACGACATTGTATTTTTTCTCCATTGTCTCCTTGTCGTCCATGCATATGACACCATTAACGGCAATTGCCCCTATGCCTAGAAGGTATATGGGCTGATTGTTGTTGTGATTAGTCCAATCGCCACTCGTTGAGTATCGACAATGGAATATGAACTTTCCGTTGCTCAACGCAGCAAGTCTTGAAACCAGTGTAAGTGCGTCCAGTGTGTGACTTTTTTCCACACAAATGTGTCCTTCGTGATTGTAGTACGCAATTCCAAAGCTGTGCAACCCTCTTATCTTGCTCTCATTAAACAAGTTAATCAACAATTTTATGGTGTTGCCGTTAAATTCTTTTATGTGAGCACCTATTATTCCGCACATTTTACATGCCCCACAATCCACGTTGTTTGCTGTTAGTGTCGTGAATGGTCACATTGAATCCTAACTGACGTGCCAGCTTGGCATTGTTTGCACTCTTGGTCATTGTCGTCTTCACGAAAGTTTCTGTTATGGTCGAGCCTGCTTTCTTGAGGCGCTCCATTGATTCAGCAAGGTCGCACTTGAAATAATGCAATTCAACGTGAATATTCATTGACTGCTGTGCTATGCGCTGGAAGAACTTGGCATTGTTAATGCGGTCGCCCTCGGCTACAACAGTGCTGTAATTGCACTTGTCCTCATTGAACATGAACTCCAGCACCTCGTCAATTGCGTTGTAGCTTAGAGTGTCCGTGCCCTCAGTGCGTATTCCCACGTTGTAGTGCCCTAACAAGAGGCAGTCACTGTCGGTCTTGCAATACTTTACTAAACCTTCTTTTAAGTTCTCAATGGTGTGAGCGTCCACAAAGTTCTGCTTCACCCAAGTAGTCTTGCCACTGCCTGACTGTCCGATTGCTATGATTATGTTGTTCATAGCAATCCCTCTTGCTGCCACCTGTGCTCGTAAGGTGATGGCTTGTACTGGTAAACAATGTTTCCTTTGTCGTCCACCATTATCGGCACTAGCTTCCCGTCGAAGTACGAGTACGGGCTGTTGAACCCTTTGGGATTATTCCAGCGCCTTCGGAACAGCATCTCGTGATTGCTGTTCTTTTCCTCACTGGTGTTCACACTCACTGTGCTGATGTCGTCGTTGAAGAACTTGTTTTCTTTCTTCCACAGTTCTTCAATGGCGTCCATGACAACGTCATCATACGTGACTATCGCCTCACCAGTTTCCATGTACTTCTTCCTTGCAAGCCTGAGCAGGTTCGTCATCTGGAAACTGGT
>JBAZJW010000004.1:0-66668 GCA_041651055.1 Minisyncoccota bacterium | reverse complement strand
GACTCTGTTACGGTTACATTGAGTTCATCGGTAAATAGAAAGACGTATTTATCTATATATACACATGATGCGGATGTTAATGAACCAGCAACACTACTCACAAATGGGTCATCCACTGAGCTTGACATAACGACCAGCGCAACAGATGTAACATTCACCTTTGTTACAAAACCGACAGTTGAAGCGGGCGGTCAGTATTGGGTATGCTTCAGCACCCAAGCTACCTCTGGACATACGCATAGATTTCAGGAAGCAAGTGGTGGTAATAGAGTGGGGGTTCTTTATCCATGCACATACGGCACATTTCCAGATTGGGCCGAGGCCGGAACTATTATAGCTAATGTGTTTTTTGGTAAGGCTTATTTCACTTATTCATACTAAGGACAAGCTCATGAGAAAACTACTTTGTATTTTATTCTTCTTGTTGATGATTCCCTCTGTTTCATGGAGTGCTAATCACTATTTTGATGCTACGGACGGGAATGACTCAACAGGGGATGGATCGAGCGGAAGCCCTTGGCAGACCTTGGCTAAGGCGAATACGGAGTGTACGAGTGGTGACGTTTGCTATTTCGCATCTGAGGAAACGTGGACAGGCTCTAGTAGTATGATTTCTTGTGCGAGTGGCGTTACTTATGACGGTTCTACTTGGGGGACAGGAACTAGAGCAACTTTACAAGCATCTACAGATAGCAGTGGTTGGTCTATGGTTGATATTTACCAGAGTAACGTAGTTTTCCAGGGTTTCAAAGTCGATGGCAACAATCATAACATCTCGCAGATCAGGGCTGGTCTATATTATACTATATCTGATATAACAATAGATAACTGTGAGGTCACAAATAATAGAACAACTGACAGTGGGTCGCAGTTTTATTATGGGATACATCTTGGGCCGAGAGACTCTCACACAGTTAGTAATGTAACTATAAAAAATTGTCATGTCCATCATACGGGTCATGAGGGAATAACTATCTATCATTACTGGCAAGACAATATACCAAACCGCAATTATAACATAACAGTTAGAGGCAACACTGTTCATGATACTGGACAGGTATCTGGTACAAATAGGGGAAATGGAATAGACTGTTTTAACAATGCTGACAATATCACATTAGAGTACAATACAATCTACAATATCATTGGGAATTTTTCAGCATTTGCAGTAGGGACGTATGGACTCCCTACCTATAGTGGATATTATGGATCTCCAGAAAATGTAGTGTTTAGATATAATATCATCTATGCAAGTCCAAATGCAATAGGAATACCAGCGGCTTATAACAACCCGATTGATTCAGTATATATTTATGGAAACATCATCATTGGAGGGATGGTGTCTTTAACATCAGGTAATTATGTAGGTGCTAATATCGGAATTTATAATAATACCATGCTCCAAGGTGGTTACTCACCTACACATCTATTTAGGACGTTGGTGACTGCATCGACTGGTACTATTGATTTTAAGAACAATATTTTAAATTCAACCTCCACAATACTTGTTGGGGAGGACTCAACAAACAGTTTTAGTCACATAAATCACAGTAATAATCTGTACTATAGATCATCAAGTGCCACCGATACTCACGTTGAATCTGGTGGTGTCAACTACCATAGAAATGGTGGAGTCAATGACTTCACAACCAGTTTGGAGACTTCAGCAAAAAAGACCAACCCAGCTTTCACAGGCGGTACTATCCCAACGGGCTTCAGCGGAACATATGGGACCGACATGATCCCAAATACTACCTATTTTGCGATTTCGTCAGGTGATGCGATTAATAACGGCTACACCCTCGGAAGTCCATATAACGGCTGCATTAACGGAGCGGGACTAGCGACAGTTATCACTAGGCCGCAGGGGGCAGGGTACGACATTGGGGCGTATGAGTATGGCTCAACACCCCCAACCGCCCAAGGCTGCATTATGAACGGGACGACGTTCAAATAGGAGGATTTATGAAAAAGCTATTCGCAACGGTGATTCTGGTACTGGCCTTCGCAACCTTCGCACAGGCCCATGATGTCACGATTCAGGTGACGAAATCCCTTGACGACCCCACGCCGAGGTCGAGCGTATTCCCTGCTTCGATGAGTCCTGTGTTCAAGTATTATGTGGTTGAGCAGAACGGTTCACTCTTGGCTCAACAATGTCTCCCGGGATGCACCAACTTGACTATTACCGGCCTTGCAGACGGTACGTTTTCGTATCGCCTTGGGGCTGTTGTCGAGGTGACACGGAGCGACGGGACGAAGGCTCTGACCTACGGGTGGAGCACACCAAAGTCCGTTACGATCAACTGCGGGGTGACTGTTACTCCCGATGCCCCTGAATTCGGGAACGCTACACAGGTGTGTAAGTGAAGGCTAGGTTCCTATGTTTGAAATGTAGCTATGAGTATGAGGACAAGCCTGGGCCTACTCAATGCCCCAAATGCGGTCATATCTGGATCAAGTGGGTTAATTACGATGAGTGGAGAGAATGGCAAGATCAACAAAATATATAGTTATCCTTCTTGCGATAGTGCTGTTCGCTTCTTCAGCGTACGGGATGGGATGGTTCGACAGGCCGTTGCCTAAACCTGACGCACCTAAGATACGGATTCTCGACGTGAATTGCTAACGGAGGCTCGACTTGATTGACACCTACACCTGATTGGGTTTCTATGTTGGCGCCATTTCTTAGTGGGGCCATCGGGACTGGGTCTGGAGCTGCGATTGTTTATTACGTTCTAAAGGCAAGGTTGGATGTTGAGGAAGTTAAACGCGCTGATTTAGATAGGCGCGTTACTAAGAACGAACAGAAACTTGACTCACAGGTTGGTCAGTCGCGCTGTGATAAAATGCACGAAGAGTGCAAAAAAGAGTTTGGCAAGCAGTTTGATGACGTCGAAAAACGAGTAGATAGCGTACAACGTGACATGGTGGGTCTCGCAGTACAGGTAGCACGGGTTGAAAAATCTAGGGAGTAGGATCATGAACAACTGGAACAAGGAACCATATGAAGTGATAGAGAAAAAGCTGGTGTTGGCTAAACTAACGATTGAGCTGGGTGAGGCCACACGCGAGAAATGGGCACGCCTAGCGACAATGAAAGACGTACTCCAGAAAGAGGAACACCTGATAAAAAGAATCGCGGAGCTTACGGTGGAACTAAAACGATGACTGTCTACGATCCCGGCAATCTACTTTGCACGTGGGAGAGGAGTCTGAAGGTTTTGCAAATATCCATGAAGAAGATTATTAAACACTTAGAAAACGACCGACCAGACAATGCAGGTGTCAGGGCCAAAGAAACCCTGAAAACCATTGAACTAATGCAAAAGGGAATAGAGGCGTATAAGACGCATCTATGTGGGACGTATCACACTAACATCGAACACAAACTTTAAGGAGGTTACATCATGGCAATGACAACTGAAAGATGGATGAAATACACAGCACTGGCTATCGCGTTTGCAGGAGTTGCAAGTCGAGTATTTATGTGGATGCAAAGTGCACAGGCAGCGGGGAGTGCAGGCGGTGAGGACATCGAACCCCAGGAAATTGTCCAACTCCAAAGCGTCATTGAGGACGCAATCAACCAAGGTCTCATGGGAGCAAAAATCCCAATAGCTGCACAGGTTACACTCACTTATTTGGGAGACTAACTATGTTAGAGGAACTCCAAATTGGATCAATAGGAATCTCGGTGTTGCTAAGTATCGTGCTTAGGATGATCTATGGTACGTGGGAGGTTTCTAGTAAAGCCAAGCCTTGGATTGCTGTGGGCATCGGCATGGGACTTAGTTTAGTAGCGTTATACATCACTCCAACCGGGACGAGTCCTCAAACGGTGGTGTTGTTTCTGGTGCAGGGTTTCATGACTGGAGCCACTGCAACGGGACTCTACGAGATGACAAGGACTAAAGCATAGTGCGAACTGAGCCTACGGACATTGAGGTTGAGAGATTTAGGAAGTGGAAGGACCAACGTGATGCAATGGCAGCTACGCCAGAAGGTGTAGTTGCTAACCCACAAGCCGGGGCTGGGGACCAAACCAACCAACTCCCCCTTGGTGACAAACCCTTCGTCTCCATACCCCCGGCTTATGAATCGCCTACTCAACCTGCACCTCAACCAGACTGGCTCCGCACCACAGGCGAAGTTATGGGTGCGATAGTTGGTGCGCCGATTAAGTTTGCGTTGGCACTACCAGGAGCAGTAGTTAGTAGCATCAACAACGCCTATAACCTTTGGGCGCATGTAGCTGCTGGTGGGAAGTTCAAAGACCCTGAAACTGGTAGAGAGTTAACCTACACCCAAGCGATGGACCCCAAGGAAGCAAGTGAGACGTTACGCACGTCTATAGGAATGGCTAACTTTGACTTAGCTACGATACCGTTTGGTGGGGGTGCTGGTGGTGCAAAGACAGGCTTAACAAGCAGTCCTAAGTTCTACTCCCCACTCGAACGTGCCCTAGAAACCGGCCAGATTGGTAAACTCTTCATCCCAGACAACCCTAAAGCTACTGGGATGCTAAGCACATTGAAGTATGCAACCGACAAAAACCTCATCAACATGGAGGAACTCAATTACACTGGCTTGCTTCAGAAACTGAAATCTCTAGGTGATCAGAGAGTCAGTAGGGATGAGATGTTGCAGTTGGTGAGGAGTAAGAGTCTAAAAGAGACTGGGGAGCCGAGTGTGCTTGGTCCGATTGATCCCAAGTTGCAGGCTGCACGTGATAGATTGGAACGAATAGCTACTAGGACAACCAACGAACTCGACGAGTTGTATAAAAAAGCACCGGATCGAGAGCGATACGAAATATGGCAACCGGATATAACGCGTTTGCAAAATAGAAGAATGGCTGTTGCAAATGCGATGGAAAAGTTAGAGAAACGTAGTGCTGGTGGTAAGTACGGCCCCGAAAACTACTCCTCCTTCAACCTCCCCGGTCACATCCCAGGAACCTATCAAGAACGTCTCTTCCACTTCACTCCTGAAGGTGGCCTACGCTACGTGGAGCCACATGACTGGCCAGGTAACGTAGCTGATAATGCGTTTATGTTCACACGTGGTCACGATAGAAAGTTGCCTAATGGTGAGTTAGCTAAGCACTTGGATGAGACGCAGAGTTCATTACACCAGAAGGCGATGGAGGAGGGGTATGCAACACCTATTGGAAAAGACGAACTACCTACTGGTTGGACGATCTCTAAGGAACCTCCTAACATTCCTGGTAGGCCAGATTTAAACAACAGGGAATACTACATACTTAGAGACGAAGAAGGTGCAAAAATAAATGGTGCATATGATAGAGATTCATTAGTGAACTATGCACAGGGTTATCTCGGACAACGTAGTAACATTCCACCCGCCCCTTTCAAAGACCTCAAATGGGCCAAACTTGGATTAAAGGAGTGGGTCGACACAGCCGTACGAGAAGGTAAGGACTCAGTAACATGGTCAACCGGCAGAATCGTAGCAGATAGATACAACAAGCTAGTCAATAGTTTCAACTGGACTAAGGACTTAAAGACTGGTAAGTACACTCTCCACTTTGAGACTCCTAATGGCAGAACGTTCGATCAGGGTTATGTGAATATGAAGCAGTTGCAAGATAACGCTGGTAAGAACGTCGCTAGGATTGTAGAGGAGCAGGAGAAAATTGCAACAGCAGCGTCTAAAAATAAACCAAAGGATTCAGAGTCATATTCACTTGAAGATCGTGCTGGAGGTGCATATTACGAAAAAGCTGATGACAGGTACAAAATATTCGACGATATGGGTGAGTTAACTGACATTGTAAGATACAGAGAAGACGCGTCAGCTTTAGTTGCAAAGATGCGTAGTGAGAACTGGCCTGGCACGGGTCGTGCTATATCCGGCGACGGCGCAACCGGGGACTTCCTGGTAGGTGGTAAGTTTTTCGAGAAGGTTTATGATGAGTACATGGTTAGAGAGGCTGAGAGGGAGTATGGGGTTAGGCCAGTTAAAATAAAAACAACTATTGCTGATCCAAATGCAGCACCAACTTATCAACAGTTGCGAGACGCTCGTGGTAATTTAGTTGATGCGTATGAAAAGGCACGTGGTGAACAAGTAGAAGTCTGGTACCTCCCCCTCTCCCCTGACCTAAAACAATCCATCACCATCAAAGGCCAACGTATCGCACAAGGCTCACTCACAACCACGCAAGCACTCAAGGCACTTGCTCAACGTGACGAGAAACCTAAACTTGATGAGTCTGCCACCCACGACTCCCACCCACAAGGTGCGAAAGCCTCATGGTATGGTAAGCAATTCCACGGGAAACCAATGGCAGGTAACCCTAAGAAACCCTTTGACATGAACAAAATGACCGCAGCACATAGAACCTTACCGCTAGGCACAAAGATCAAAGTTACGGATAAGCATACTAATAAAAGTGTAGTGGTTGAAGTCACAGACCGCGGCCCGTATAAATACCCTAACAGGGTGCTTGACTTGTCCAAGGCCGCAGCAGACAAATTAGGCATAACCAAAAAGGGTGTAGCTAACATCAAAATCGACATTATTAAAGAGGCCAAGAAAAACCCGCCTCACATAACGGTGAAAGATGCCAGCAGTAAGTGAGAAGCAACGTAAACTAATGGCAATCGCTAAACACGCGCCTAGTAAGTTGTTTAAGCGCAACCGGGGTGTGTTAAGCATGACTCATAAGCAGCTTAGTGAGTTTGCATCTAAAGTTAACAAACCCGCTAAACATGCCATAAGGAGTGGCCACAGACCCAAATGACTTCTAGCGTCTTAAATAACCTCGACTTCAAACGCTGCACGTGGGATTTTGAATATTATGCAGCTAAGTTGTTGAAAATCAAAGACCAGAATCAACAGTTGCTCCCGTTCAACTTCTGGTCCCCACAGCAGAAATTTCACAAGGTAGTAGAATCCGCACGTCAAAACAGAAAGTTACTCAGGTTCATCATCCTCAAGGCCCGGCGTGAGGGCATGTCCACTTACTGCGAAGGCACCATTTTCTGGCTCTCACACATGTCCGAGAACACAGACGCTGCTATAATCGCACATGAAAAGGAGTCAGGTGAGAAAATCTTCAACATGTGTAAGCTCTACTACGACTGCCTACCCAAAGAGTTACAACCAATGGTTCGCTACGGGTCTAAACGCGAACTAACCTTCGAAAACCCCGACCCTAAAACCCGTAACCTTAATCCCGGACTACGGTCATCCTTGACCGTTTTAACGGCTGGCAAGAAAGACGTAGCTAGAAGCGCGGGCTACCATAACCTTCACTGTAGCGAGTTGGGTTCATGGACTAAAGCAGAAGATGTCATTCCCGCTTTGATTCCCACCGTTCCTAAGACCCTAAACAGTGTCATCTTCTACGAGTCCACAGCAAAAGGAGTTGGCAACTTCTTCCACGAGGAGTGGCTCGCAGCAAAAGAAGGGAGTAGCAACTTCATACCGTTCTTCCTAGCATGGTTTGACTTGCCAGAATATGTGCGCCAGTTCAACACAGGACGTGAGCGAACTGCCTTCATGGAGAGTCTCAACGACGAAGAAAAAGAACTCAAGGCCACATATAGCCTGTCACCAGAACAACTCTACTGGCGTCGTACTACCATCGCCGACCTGCGCGCCGATGTGGAGTTGTTCCGGCAGGAATATCCTAGCAACGACGAAGAAGCCTTTATCGTATCAGGTGTACCGCTGTTTGATAGACGTAAACTCAGGACGATGTTTCTCAAATGCAGTGAACCCAAATGGCGTGGCAACATCTCCAAGCGCGGTTTGAAAGCAGACGAAAACGGTAACCTACGCATCTGGAAACTTCCCGAAGACCGAGGCATCTACGTAATGGGCATTGACGTCTCAGGTGGTGGTCAATACGACCCCCGAAGTGGTAAAACCAAAGGTGACTTTTCATGTATCGAAGTCTGGAAAAAACTCCCTATACCATTGGTAGCCGAACAAGTCGCTGAATGGCATGGTTATGTAGACCCCTTTAACCTAGCCGAGATCGTAGCCTCGGTTGGCAAACTCTACAACGAAGCCTTAGCGTCGGTTGAGGTCGAGTCGTATGGCCGCGTCACGTTGCAGGAATTGCAGAACCACTACTGGAACATCTATCGTCAGGAACGTATCGACACCTACGATGGGAGCTTTACTAACAAGCTAGGCTGGGAGACTAACTTGCGCTCCAAGAAAGCGTTAATTAGTTACGGCACACATTGTATCTCAGACATGACAATCATTGTACATAGTCAAGACCTGATTCGTGAATTGATAACCTTCACCCAGGACGAGTCCGGTGGTGGTTCTGCAATCGGCAACGGGTATGACGACAGGGTCATGAGCGCGTTGATAGGCTTATACACGATGTATCGTCACGTCAACCAAGAACCCGACGACGCGTCTATAATCCAAGCACGTAAGCCAGCTATCTCAACCACGACTAAATTCCGTGATTTAGAATTTGCACGTATTTTGGCCTATGGTAAAGACGACACCTACGACGACCATTGGCTTAACTCATAGGAGGATTTATGCAGGTAACTAAAAAGAAACTCGACGAAGTTACACTCAACAAATACACCGAGGACCTACTGCTGTGTCTGCCCGAACACGCGTCTGAACTAATGCACCAAATAGCAGACGACTACCACCTTCCAATTTGGCAGATTTTTTGTGGCATTGTACTAGAAGTCCACATGCAAGGCAACCTAAGCAATTTCTACCTTGAACCCGCATGGGCTGAGGGGTTGAAACAATATGAATATGTTTGCAAACACTGTGACAAAAAATTCACCCCTGTACACTTAGGTCAGGTGTTTTGCTCTAATAAGTGTGGTGAAGAACATACTAACCCAAAGGTGACTAAAAATGACACAACTACTAAACCTTCTGCCCCTATTGCTGTTGCCACTAATGATACTCCAGACTCTTTTGCTGCTAAGATTAGTGAACTTACTTCAAAAGCTCCTTCAGGGTGGGCAAAGGGTGATCAGTTACCCATTGACTAACACAGACGATAACATCGAATATGATACCGGCGTTGACTATCCACTTCCAGACCGAGGTAGAGCTGATGGACTAACCACTGACGAAATCGCGTGGGCCATTGAACAGGGTGCTAAATCAGAAGAAGACGTGTTTAGACTTGTCAACGAACACAAGGAGCAACAGGAATGGCAACAGTAATTAAGTTAGTTAATGAACTAATAGGTAAAGAAGACATCAGTTGGGGTGATGCATCAACAACATTCACCCGTGAGACTTACTTGGGTGGGAGTGTTAGTGTACACTATATTGACGACACCGTTATACCTGCTACTGCATTGGGTGGGTATATAGACGATCATCTACATGTGCAACATACTGATACGGGTACAACGTCAACTACTTTTACTATTAACTCAGCTGGCTATAGTCCGATTTTATCATCTAGTGGTTTAACGGCTGACAGGACATTCACGTTTCCAAATACCAGCAACCAGGCTCTCATAGGTGCGACGGATTTATTGTCAACCACCGCTGGCCTGGGTGCGGGTTTAGTGGGTGTTGTAGCAGCCGCGACGTATTATTCTAGTACAACTGTACAAGGTGTGTTGACTGAGTACGGGGTAGATATTACTACTCTACAAAGCACCGCACACAACAGTGGCATGAAAAATGGTTTTTATTTAGGTTACTCATCTACCACAGCAATCACCATCAAGGGCGGCATTTGGGCACACAACGGGACAACCAACCAGCATCTATACACCGCGACACAAATAACCTTTACATTAGGTCCAGCCGGTTCCAACGCAGCATCATCTAACCTAGGTGCATCACAGATTCATTACATCTACATAGATGACTCTGCTGTGGTGTCCGCTGCATCGAGGTTACTCACAGCTAGTGAGTTTTTAAACTCCACTACTGCACCAGCTTGGTCAGAATCTAAAGTTGGTTGGTACAACGGCAGCGACCGGTGTATTGGTGCAGTGCTAACCAATGGCTCTAGTCAAGTGTTAGATTTTGATATTTTTAGTGGCAACTACTACCGTTACGCTGCACCTATTGAAGAGTTCACAGCAGCGACAGCGGGAGTAACATATACGTCCTTAGATATAAGTAGCTGTGTGCCTATTTTTTCGACTCGATCTAGACTAAGGTTACTAACCACAACATCAGAAACCAGTTACTACTTCGACATTGAATCCTCAGCACAGGCTCCAGAGGCACACTGTGTGACTGGTTACACCACCTTCGACACGGCATTGAGTGCAGCACAGGCGTTATATTGGTATGCTACTGCGGCTGGTGTGACAACTACAATTCACGTTTGCGGATACTACACTGATAGGTTATAAAAAATGGCGAAAAAAGACGACCCGACTCCTGAACAGATCGAACAATTTGAGAAGCTCCAGATACTCTCAAAGGAAGCTGAAGTTAGGCGTGAGATAGAGTATGTTGGGATGCTTAATAAGTATTATACCGAAGCCGCGTTGTATAAGCAACAACACACTCAAGACTGGGCTAGGTATACTAAATTTCTCAAAGGTGAACAATGGCCAGTACGTAGGCCGAGTCATAAGGTTAGTAGTGTTATCAACTTCACCATTGAAAACATCGAACGAAAGACAGCTCTATTAACAGACTCCAAACCAATCCCGTCGATTGTGCCAAGGAGCGATAGTTTCCAAGACACAGCTGATATATTAAACGACCTATGTTCAGCTATCTTTGAGCAGAGTGTATTTGGACAGGGCATGTCGGATGTAGTCTATAATGGTCAAGTTTTCGGGGCCGGGTTCACATCTACAGTATACGACCGAAGCGGTGGTAACGGCAGAGGCGAGATTCTAGTACCTAGCGTTGATCCTCGTGCGGCATACTTTGATCCTTTAGTGATTAAATCCTATAATCTGTGTGAGGGAGAATACTTCATCGTTGAGGACGTCTGGGCACTCTCTAAGGCTCAGGACATCTACCCTAAAGTCGCTGACCGCATCAAAGCCGACGCGGGGTTAACACCATTTAGACAAGCCCAACAGCACAAAGGGTTCTTGTCGACATTACTTGGTACTATCTTTCAGCCCCAAGGCATCCAAGATCCCCACGTCAGTGCAGTACCACGTGTATATATACGTGAATTCTGGCTCAAAGACAGGTCTAAAACTGAACGCGGCAAACCCGAATTCAAAAACATGTCAAGAAAGTCAGTCCTAATAGGTGATGTCGTACTAGCCGACGACGGTGAGAACCCATACGATGATGGTGAGTTCCCACAAGACATGTTGAGTTGGCACGCTGATCCAGACTGTGGATGGTCATGGGGTGATGTGGAGTTGCTAACCAACCCACAAGAACAATTTAATAAGTTACTAGCCACTATCCTTGAAAATGCTATCCTGATGTCTAACGCAATATGGGTAGGTGATGCTGACGCTTTAACGAAGGAAGAATGGATCAAACTCACAAACGCACCGGGATCACACGTTAAAAAACGCCCAGGCCGGGAGTTGCGACGTGAAGCAGGTGTGGCACTTCCACAATATGTATTCGAAGTAGCAAACTTCCTCAAGGTAGCTAAAGATGAAATTACTGGTATGGTTGATGTCATGCGTGGTATTCGTACGGGTCAGGTTAGTTCTGGTGTCGGAATCGAGGCACTTCAGATGGCTGCACAGGCATTGGTGAGGTTACGTGGTCGTGCCATAGAAGCCATGCACATGAGAATAGGCCGTAAGTTGATCTCTAGGATATTCCAGTTTTATGAGCCAGAACGCATATTTGAAGTGCTACGTGCGAGACAGAGTAAATACGAGCAACAAATTAAAGAGATTGAGAGTGAGTTACTTAGACCTGTGTCAAAGCGCAAAGAACGTGCGTGGCTAGATGTAGTGTTCCAAATCGAGCCGGGGAGTAGTTTACAGTTGGTCAAACAAGAACGCAAACAACAATCCATGAACCTCCGAAAGATGCAAGTTATAGACGACAGAGCCTTGCTTGAGGACTTAGAATACCCCCATCGTGAGGACGTCCTAAAGCGAGTTGAAATGAAACGTCAGGACGAGCAAAACCAAGAAGTCACGCCGCAGCAACCTGCGAGTCATGCAGGTGCTAGTACGCAATTCCCTAACCAATCCGGCGGGAGTCCGGCTGCTAATGGATAACTTAGAACTCAGACCACTCCTTAGTAGAGAAGAAATCCTAATGATGTGGTCACCAATGATTAACTCCAAGATACCTGAGATTTATGGAATGGACAACCTATGTGAATCTGTTGGTATGGTTCTACTTGGACAGGCGAGTGCTTTAATAGGGATATTAAACGGTGAGAGAGTTGGATGTATGATTTATCAATCCAATGGTGATACTGCATTAATACGCCAACTATACGGGCCGGGGTTAGGGTTCAAGTTTCGTGACCTAATTGTGGCAAAATTCAAAGAACTCGGCTTTAAACGTATCTCTGGAACATCTAGCCACATAAATGGTGATGCGTTTCAGAGACTCTTTAACATGAAAAAAATCTACACTTACTACGAGAGAGAGGTATAACTATGTGTGCTCCTGGTGTGGGTGTTGGAGAAGGCGCCAACGTAGTAACAGCTGGAGACTTTGGCGATTTGGGTGAGGGTGAATCTGATTCTACCGACGCTGATGTGAGTGCTATTATAACTGGTGTTGCGAGTGAAATGGCTTCTGCAACAGAAAACGCAGCGGAAACTGGCTTTGGTGGAGGTGCTTCTGGTATGGACGCCGCTGAACCTCTTTTGGGTAAATCAGCCATTAAGGGTTCTGACATAGCACAAGTTGCATCTATGTTTGCTACTCCAGCTGCCGCTGCTATTATTGCAGGTATGGACTATGCAGGTGCATTTGATGGTATAGGTGGAAACGTCTCAAGTGCAGCCTTGGGTGGTCCTGGCGCTGACCCACGTCCTACATATGGTCAAAGTTACCACGGACCGGGTAGGCCGCCTGTTGGTAACGCCATGACAGGCTCACCGACCTCGGGCGTGATAGCTCCTACAATACGAACCGGAGTTGAATTCGCAGCCGAACGCGGGCGTACACCTGCTGAAATAGACGCAGCGAATCGCCTACGTATCTCACGTGAACAAGCCTATGCAGAACAACGTACAAACGCAGAGTCAGAATTACTTAAGGCACTCTCACTAAGAGACCCCAATCCAGAGGCTAATCTAAGTGAGTCTCGACCGGCCAGTGCACGTTTCGTAGGTTTACCCCCAACGATTGGTCAGGCTAGACATCGTTGGGCATAAATAACCAACACATTCAATTCATTAAATGAATCAATGAGGTGAGAAAATGGCATTTAACGAAAACGAAACTGAAAGTTTGAGTAGCCTTAGTTCAATGGAAGACCAACCTGAGACTCCCTCACAAGCACCTATGATGCCCGGTGCCGGGCCTCCTGGTGCGCAGTCTCAAGGCCCGGGTGGTCCAGGCCCGGACACACCCCAAGAGCAACAAGCCATTAAGCTACTCATGCAAGCAGGTGTGATCATGCGACGTGCAGCAGAGGTCGAACCATCTATACGCTACATCATAGACGAGACCTTGCAAAACGCTTACTTAAAAATCACCAAACACTACGGCATGGAACAGGAAGGTAAGTTAGCACTTCAGCAAGCCAAGTTACGTTCCGACCGAAACCGCGCCGTATCACTTACTGGCCCTCCGAGGCAACCACCGACCTCTGGAGTTTAACCATTAACTTTTTATAGCTCTGAGACTCCGTTTTGGAGCAACGAAGGAGACGACAAATGGCAGATGACAAGAAGGACGATCTTACTAACGCAGAACTCTTCAAAGACTTAAACATTAACCCTAACGAGTTAGCACCTGAGTTGCAACAGTTGTACAAGTCTATGCAAGCGGACTACACGCGCAAGACTCAAACTCTAGCTGAACAACGCAAGGAATTCTCTGCACGGGAACAAGAATACATGCAGAAGTTGCAAAACTATGGTGCGATGGAACAGGAAACAACTCAATGGCGAGAATGGTATAAGTCACTTGAAGACACCACTAAGACCGAAGACGAGCAAGTACAGAAAGCCAAGGAGGAGGAGCTACGTGCACAACTCTCCAAAGGCGAACCTGCTGCTAATGCTGAGATGTTGAGAAAACTTGAGGAACAAATAACCGGTCTCAAGTCTGAGTTACTCAGCGCTCAAAAGGCTATGACTGATTCATCCAAACGGGTGGATCGCATGTTTAACTATCAAGCACAACTAACCGACCTCGCATCGAAACACGCGAATCTTGATAAACAAAAGTTACTCGACCATGCACTTAAAACCGGCCAACTAGACCTTGAAAAAGCCTACACAGACCTCTATCGAGACTCTATTGTCGAGGAGGAAGTTCAACGTAGGCTCAAGGAAGAACTGGCCAAGGCCCGGACTGATGGGATTCACAGTAGCTCTAGACCAGTTATCGTGAAACGCTCCGACAAGCCTCTCTCATGGGAAGAAGCAACTGAGTCTATCATCAAAGAGCGTGCCATGCAGGGTAAGTTAGACTAACAGGAGATTAAATCATGGCTCTTACTTATTCAGAACTTGATGCTCACGTACGGGAGAAATACATTCCCATTCTTACGGATCAGTTCTATTATTCAACCCCGATTTTTACTAGGTTGATGTCAAAAAACAAAGTCACCTACGACTCCGGTTCCAAGATCGACGTGCCAGTGCTGTATGGTGACTTGAACTCAGGATGGTATTCTGGACTGGATGAGTTCGATATCTCACTTATTGAAACCACCACGTTGGCTAAGCATGCTTGGTATCTGATGTGGGTCAACGTGACCATGGATGGTGAGACTGAACTCAAGGTCGAGGGCGATGAGAAAATTCTGTCTATCGTTCAGTCCAAAATGCAGAACGCGCAGAAAACCTTCACTAAAAAGTTCTCTGAGGCGATTTTTGATACGTCTTGGAGCGACACCAAAGCGATCCCGCCGTTGATTAGTGCACTGGCTACAACGGGCACCTATGGTGAGATCAGCAAGACGTCGTATTCTTGGTGGCGCGGTCAGGTAGACAGCACAGGTGGAGCGTTCTCTATGAGTATGCTCCAGAGTGCGTACGGCAACTGCTGTGATGGTGCCGTACAGCCTGATCTGATTATCACGACCCAGGACATCTACGATAAGATTTGGAACCGGGTTCAGCCCACTCAGCGTGGCGACTTGACCACCGCTCCTGATCTTGCTCGTGTAGGTTTCACTGGGATCGCGTTTAACAAAGCCACTATCGTAGTGGACCACTACTGCCCAAGTGGGTATATTTTCATCCTTAACACGGACTATTGGAAAATGGTCGTGCATAGGAAACGCAATATGTATTGGACCGAACCTAAGGTTCCTATCAACCAGGATGCTTGGGTAAGGCAGTTGCTGTGGGCTGGGTCTTTTATTTGCACAGCACCTAGATGGAATGGTTACATCTCATCTGTCAGCTAAACCTTTTAACGCACGGGGGAGCAGTTAGTGGCGACTCCCCCACAACCTATCTCCGCGTGCAAGCCAATGCACGTCTGAGGTAGCCTAATCCGAAGGAGATTTAACTATGGCATCAAAGAACGAGTATCGTGAGTATCGCAAAGGCGACCACATTATTGTCCCACCCGCGCAGGGAATCTACGAGGCGTCTGCTACTCAGCAAGCACCTCTTGGGACGAGACTGGCATTTGCAGACGGGCGGGTGTTTAGGTATGCTTACAACGGGACAGTTGCACTGGCTCCTGGTAAGTTCGTGAAATGCGCCGAGATTAGCTCAGCTAACTGGATCAACAAGGAAGTCCTTGCGGCTGTAGACGCAGGAGCCTACACGTTGACCGTTGAAACCGCTGCTGAACCAACCGCTAGCATTTACAAAGACGGTTGGTTGCAGATTAACGACGCCGCTGGTGAGGGGATTCAGTATAAGATCAAATCCTACAAGGCGAACGCTACGACAGCAACGAGTTGCGACATCACCTTGTACGACCCGATTGCGACTGCACTCACCACGGCATCAGAAGCAACCATGGTTGGGAATCCTTACTACGCTACGGTTATCGCAACCGCTATCACTGAATGGATTCTTGGTGTACCTCCTATCACGGTTGCTGCAAGTTATTACTACTGGCTCCAAACCTGGGGGGTAGCGTGCGTCTGGTCAGAAGGTACCCCGTCTGCTGGGTTTGCTGTGGAGCTTGCAGTCGGTAACACGGTTGCAGGTACCACGGTTAGAACCACTGTTGACACCACGCCCCCGCTTGGGATTCAGCTGTTGGTTGGTGTGGCTCAAGAATACAAACCCGTTTATCTTATGATTGCACCATAAGGAAGGGGGTGCAAAATGGCTTTCACTGAAACTGCAATTTTTGCTGTACCTGTAGCCAATCAGATGTTTATTTGTTATAAACTGACTGGCGATGCCTCCGATACAGCGTGGACGGCTCCATTGGGTACGATCGACGCGTGTTGGGTGCAGGAAACCACAGCATTTGAAGGCAGGTTGGGAGTTAGCTTTGCCACGAATGTTGTGACGTTTAGTTCTGCACCTGCTGCAACGTCGTATTACTATGTCTTCGTAATCGGAACTGCTTAGGAGAAACCTTATGGAACTGGTACCTTATATACTACTCGCCATTTTAACCGTCTTAATGAGTGGGCCTCAATTTAGAGCACCCTATGAGGTCTTGAGACGCGCACTTATGCCTTTGCTTGGCGTGGCATACCTCCTCCAGTGGTGGGTAGAAGGTACCAGTATTTATTTACCTGATATGGTGATATGGATAACGTTAGGCATGGTAGGGTGGTGGATCGTGGCTACGTTAGTTTCTCCATATCACTATGTTGGGGTTAGTGAGTTAAGCGTCTGGACCGGGATGGTTATGTTCATAGTGACAGCGTTTAATGGTATTAATCTAACTGGTCTTGGTATTGTTATGATAGGCATTGTGGCTAATTGCTTGTATGCTGTCTTACAGGGAGTCTTTAAGCGAGAGCCACTACGCAACTTATCCAACGCACTACCTCAGTATCTATTTCCACTAGGGTTTATTGGTAATACTAACATGCTTGGGAACCTCATGGCGGTGAGTTTCTTTTTGTCATTGTTACTGGGTGCTGAGTCTAGGTGGTGGTATCTAGTCAGCGCATTAATAGGTTATACAGTTTGGATTACTAAATGTAAAGGTAGTTACCTAGGCATGGTGGTGGGTGGGTTGTTTGTGTTGGTAACAACTCAATCAGATGATGTGTATACGTTGCTTGTTATAATGAGCATTGGTATTGGAATGATGTTACTCTCAACAGGCTGGAGGCATTTAATTAGTGACTACAGCAAAGGTACACTTAAGGAGAGACTCAACTACTGGCGAATAGCTTGGGAACAAATTAAACTCACCCCAGGATTCGGGCTTGGGTTGGATTGCTTGAAGTGCAGAATACCTTACATACAGCGTGATCTCAACAACAAATCCAACGGCGCGTTTCTTGATCCAAGTAACTACTCTTGTCCCTACCCGCAGAAGTGTCATAATGACTACATTCAAATGGCCTGTGATGTAGGCATACCTGGTTTGGTGGCATATTTGAGTTTAATCATAATGGCACTACTATCAGATGCAGACTTACTTTTAAAAGGTGCACTAATAGCAGCATTAATATCTGGTATATTTATGCACAACTTACATACAGAACCCACTAACGTAATGATCTGGTTTGTGTTGTTTGCATGCTTACGAGGTGATGCTACGTATACACCCGAATGGTACATAATAGCTGGATTAATTATTGTAATACTATCAACCTACAAAGACCTCATTCATAAGACACTAACTGAATATTACTTCATTCGCGCGAAGAAAACCTCTAGCGTAGACTACTACCACAAAGCGATTAAACACTCGCCTACTGATGGATTTTCATTGGTCAACCTAGGTGGCATGTACCAAGTTGCTAATGACTCAATTCATGCATTGCACTACACAATGGAAGGTATTAATCGTTATGATGGTGCTATTAGACTCTGGGAATTATGGTTAAACGCAGCTAAAGCACAGTTAGTATTGGGTGGGTTACTGGCAGCCGAAGCCTACGCTAAAAAAAGCCTAGAGTTTAATCCTAGCTACAAAGAAGCGAGAGAGTTTCTAGGACAAATACAACAGATTCTACTTCGTGGGTATCAAGTAAAACGTCAAATGGAGCCTAAAAATGAACCTAAGATTAATGGCACTCAACCTCAAAGAATTCGTCCCGATGTTGTCAATGCCGGTAGTCAAGCAGCGAATTAACATCAGGTATAAACAAATTCTAGGTGCTGAGGATTGGGAGTTTCTAAAGGATAGAACGACTGTTAAGCTAGAGGGTGATTATGCTAATACGTCGACTGTAGACACTGTCACTGTGACGCATGACAGTACTGCAGTGGTTGGGTCGGGGACGACGTTTACTAACTTCGCAGTTGGGGATTTTATTAGATTTGGTAGTGAGTCCCAACCATATGAAATCACAACAATAACCGACGCAACGAATATTGTATTGCTAACTGCATATGGCGGGTCAACGGCAGCGTCAACTAACTATGGCATATTTAGGACATATTATACACCTACAGTGGCTGATGTTGGGGAGATTGTGAGTTTGGTATATCAAAGTAGGTTGGGAGAAGTTAGTGAGAATTATCTTAACGCACTCGATCCTGAGAGGACGTCTACGGGGCCGCCTACACATTATAGGATCACTAGTAAGACCAAAGGTGATGGGTTGGTGACATTTGAAGTATGGCCCGTGCCAGATCAGGATTATGTGCTAACAGTACATTATAAGAAGTACGTAGCTGATCTTAGTGCAGACACCGACGAGCCGGTGTTTAGACCTGAGTTAATTGAAGCAGGAGCATTGTGGGATTGTTATAGGTTAGTATTTACTATCACACAAAACCCTGCGTTTATTGGCCTAGCACGTGACGCCAAAACGGACTATGCTAATTTGCTTCGTGATGCAATTATAGAGGACATGGGTACGACGTCTATGCCAAGACGTGTGAGAGACGTAACCGGTGGTACCTTATGGAACGATGACTTCAGGGTTAGTCATGATGTGGAGGGTATTTAATGCCTAAACACCTAACAGAAAGTGTCAACGGTAGCATAACCGCGACGCACACGTTTACAACTGGTACCTGTGCAGTGAGTCCTGGTGGTAGCTTTAAGGCTGATGTGATAAGTGAATATACGTCTGCCACTGGAGTAACCATTGATGGTGTAATTAATAAAGACTACACAATGACTGCTACAGGTGTGACGGTTAGTAGTTACCTAAGTAGAGGTGACGGTAGCTATGAACGTATGCGATATTATGTTAGTTCATCTGAGGCTAACCATGGAGTAACTGGTTACGGTAGCACATTGAAAGGGATATGTGAAACTATCGGAACTACTAAAAAAGCCACCGTTGTAATTCCACACACAAGAGCAGATAGTACAACTACCTACGCGTTTGCCACTTCGTTGAATTTAGGTAGTTATTCTAATATAATGTTTGAGTTTGAAAACGGGGCGTATTTTTCTACGTCTGGTGGAATAACAGTTACGTTGCCGTCTCCTTCTAACATTATAGCTGGTCCAACTCAAAACATCTTCTCTGGATCGGGAACCTACGCATTTAGCACCGGTGGTACATTTAGACCTGAATGGTGGGGAGTAACTGGTGTACCCATACAGGCGTGTATTACAGCAGCTCCCACTAACTCAACCATCATCATGGATGGGGATTATACAATAGCTACTGGGTTGACGATTACGAGTAAAACACACTTAACTATTAAAGGTAATGGTAGTATTACACTGTCTGCAGCCAGCACAACTGCTGTTATATTCCAGTTAGCAGATACTTGTGATGATATAGTTATAGAAGGTCTCGAACTCGTAGGTGAGGGTAATAGTACAATAAGTGATTTTCAAGGTGGAATTAGTGCAGCATCTGGACAGACGATTAGTAATACTAGGTTTAGTAACTTGTATATACATGATGTGAATCAAGGTATAGTGTTAAATGCTAATCTTAGTGGTACATGGAAAAACGCAGTAGTTGAAAATTGTCTAATAAAAGACATTAGAGCTAATGCTACATCCACAGCCGGACAAGGTTACGGAATTGATATAGCAACTGGAACATATAAATCGTCTACAACCGTTAGCTTCACTGCGTCAGGAGGAGTTATTAGTGATGCTAATGCGTCGTATTTAGTGGATGGTTTTGCGATAGGTGATAAGATTACCATTACAGGTGCAACTGCAACTACCAACTGTGCTACGTTTAATGTTACTGGAGTTACTGGAACGTCCATGACAGTAAATGAGACGTTGTCAGATGAAAGTGTCGGGGCCACGGTCGTAATAACCTGTCCACATGAAGGTAATGTTGATCTAATAGGTAACACATTTGATGACTGTGGTAGACATAGTATCTATGTTGGTAGGTCTAAAAATGTTAGAATAATTGGTGGTGAGATAAAAAATCACCGTGCAACAGTTTATGCTGCGGGTGGAATTAGTTTACTACCTGCGTTGCAAATAGCTAGAAGTGCTAATGTCACCGTTGATGGGGTGCACTTTCAAAACTGTTATGGTATGGCTACTGGGATTATGGGTGATAGTGATAGTGTGTGTGAAAACATTAAAATAACTAACTGCAACTATGATAGGTTCATTCAACACGGTATTGCTATTGGTAACATGAACGGTAATGCAAATACAACTAATGAGATACCTAAAAACGTGTTTATTGCTAACAATCAATTTAGACCTGATCCAGTTAATGGTGGTGTTTCTATATGGTTCTTTTATGGACATGGTGTGGATATTGTCAATAATCTAATAGGAATACCAGATGACACGTATGCTGATAATATGGTTGGTATTGCTTTTGGTTATTCCGCCGCTGGTGCTACTCCACATAATTATACGGACACTGTTGTATGTAAGAATAATAGAATATACTTAGACGCTTCAAGTGGAGAGAAAGGAATAAGTATTGCTTCTTGTTTCCTAACTGGAACATGTAAGATGAACATTAGTGGCAATGATGTTCCTTACGCTGCTACGAACATTAGCATGGGAACGACATTAGCAACTAACTATAATATGACGGTTAGAGCAACTAGTTATAATTATGTATTTGGCACAACCGGCGCTGGGTGTTCTACTGCGTCAACTGGTGGTTATGTCAAGACAACTAATGATATAGTATTTACGATAGGTGGTAATAGAATAGTTCAAGGAAAAGACGCAACAGACGATTTTTGGGATTTGACGAGTGAAACTACGGGTTCTGGTGAGTACAAGAAAGCCCTGTTGTGTATAGCTTCATCAAGTGGGTTACCTGGACATTATATTGTTGGTCCTACAGCAGCGGCGTCAGTATCTGCACAGTTGCCTAAGTTACCTAACCCTGATTGGGTTCCTGTGGGGGTGGTTGTGTTTGACCAGAACCACGCCGGGGCTAGTCCACTTACAACATTCTATGATCTAGTTGGACCTTATATGCAGGAGTGATAATGCTAACTTCAGAGTTGTTAACGACAATTAAAACCTCTCTAGAAGACGACAACATCTATCGCACAGACGCGTTTTTATTGGAACGTCTAAACGAAGGATACAAACTTACTGCGTTGTTCACGTTGTTCGACGAACGCAGAGATAGTATTAACATAGACGGTACTAGAAACTTCTTTGCGGTACCGTTGGGAAGTAGTAGTGAAGTTTGTATAGCACCCTTATATATAGCAGACAGCAACTCAGGCAAGCGTATTCATCCGTGTATGTTAGATCAATTTGAGTTCTATGCAAGTGGGTGGGAAGGTACTGTAGACTCAGCCGGGGCGCAGTATTATACGTTGTTGAATCCATTTAACTATGCACATGCTGCTATCGTGACGTGTCCAATAGACGATCAGGGGGATAGTCAATATACGATTATTGGGGCGTTTGAACCTGCGACGTTGACGTCTACATCGGTACCTAGGATTCCTGATAGTCATGTTATGGTGTTGTTTAGGTATACTAGGTTTGCTGCGTTTGCTAGTGAACCTGGTAGAGCTAAGGATATGGTAGATGAGTATAAAAAGTATACTGAGGAATTAGACAAATTCACGGTTAGTGTTAAGTCACGTTTTCCGGGTGGCCGGGATCATGAACCATTCCCACCAGAGTTTATATATGACAACATTACTGAGCAACAGCGAAAGGTAGCTGCACCTAAGCAGGAGAAAGAGGAAACCACATAACAGGACTCATATGAAAGCTAACGACTTTATCTCAGATGTGTTAGACTTATTAGGTGAAGACGTCACTTATGCGCCTATTTGGACACCCGCTAGTATACTTAGTTATTTACGTAAAACTCTCAGACGATTTGCAGAAGCAACTCTTATTGTAGATGGAGATTCACTTAGGTATGTTAGTACCACAACGGGTGAGGCTAATGTACCGAGTAATTTCCTAAACGCGCATTATGTGAGTTATGACAAATCTCAGCTAGACATAGTATCATTAGGTGAGTTAGACTTCGTGACCGCGACGTGGTCATTAGGAACCACAGGCACGAGTCCGCTTGCAGCTACAGTAATGGGCACAGGTAGGGATGCAACAGTTAGAGTGGTACCTGTACCTACTGGAGCAATCGGACCGTTTGGATGGGAAGTGGTTACGAGTGTTACCTTAGCGGATTCAAGTGACGCGTTGTGGACAGTAAGTGTAAATACTAGTGGAGTATTGTCCACAACATCTGTGCTCACTGGTACTACCCAAACAATTATATTAAGTGGACCTACAACATTTTGGTCGCTGTCAGTTGACACAAGTGGAGTATTGTCTGCGACTACGTCTGCAACAACTACAGCTAATACAGTAGTATTAGCAGACTCCAGTAGTATGGGATGGTCAGTAACTGCTGATGATAGTGGTGTGATATTAACATCTGGACAGTATGGTAAGTTAACTAGAATGGAAATAAACGGCGTGAATCAAGACTTCACGTCTAATTATGGTACAGTTAGTGACGCCTATGCACAGGGAGTAGCAAGTACGCCAACGGCAGTAGTTAGGTTAGATGGTCCGTATGGGATTGTTACAATGGGTAGGGTATCAGATGGTGCGTTGCATGTGTGGTATAAGGGACTAATAGACGATACGCCTAATGTTGAGAGTGAGATTTATTTGAATGACTGCTTTATACCTATTATCCAGCATGGCGTGTTGGCACTAGCCTTCAACGCAGAAGGTTCTGGTAGAGATGTTGACAAAGCTAAGGCATTTGAGGTTATATTTATGTTGGAGTGCGATTCAGTGCGGAGGATATTCAACAGAAAATGAGCCTTTTAATTGGTGATTTTAAACAAGGTTGGCAAAACAAAGCTCGGCATGAGTTGATGCACGATGATAGCGTGTATGTAGGTAAGAATGTCAACTTCGATAATACTGGAGCGGTTAGGTGTCGTGAGAGACACGCGGTGCATACGCCGTATTTTAATAGTCAATTAACGGTAGGAGTGATTAGTAATTTATTTCAGATCAACGTTGAGGGTATAGATAAACAGTTGATTTTTCATAGTGGATCAACTGGCACGTCTAGGTGGAATTCACTTACTAATGTTACCACGTCTATATCATCTAGTTTGACAAGTGCTAGACATATTTCGTATGCTGCGGTTAAGCCTGAGATAAGTACGTATACCTATGTCTACATGACCGACGGCGTTACGATGATAGCTGACAACGGAACGTCTACTAAAACCTGGGGTATCGACGCTCCTGAGAGTGCACCGCTGGTTAGTATTGACTCGGCAACCGGGCAGTTGTCAGCTGGTGCGTATTCGTATGTGTATACGTTTTATGATGGCGCTACAGGCGCTGAGTCTGAGCCATCACCTGCGTGTGCGAGTATAACTGTGACAGACGATCAATCTGTGATGGTTGCTAACTTGACAGTATCTAATGATAGTAGGATCACAGCTAGAAGGTTGTATAGAACTATAGCCGATGGTGGGACTAGATACTTAATAGCCATTATACCTGATAATGTAGTGACATATTATGTCGACACGATACCTGATAGTAACCTCACTCAAGTTGCTGTAACAGACGCTGGGATACCACCTACGTGCGATGTGGTTATGGCGTTGAAAAATGTGTTGTTTTTAACGGGTGATACGAATTATAGAAATAGAGTTTATAATTGTATTGCAGACCAACCAGACAGCTGGCCGTCGACGTATTATGTCGAAGCGGGCCAGGCTGGTACGGTGGTACAAAACCTAGCCATAGCAGAAGGGAAGTTGTATATTGTTACCCAGCATAGTGTGGTTGGGTTGAGTGGTTACACTGAATATCCTGATACGTTTACAACTGATGAGACCAAAGCTACAGTTGGGACGTATGCAAGGTGGTCGGTAGCTAGCGTAGGTGGGGGGATTTATTACTTAGCTAGAGATGGGGTGTATATGTTTGATGGGGTTAAGAGTACGTGTGTGAGTACACCCATCGAGAAGGCGTTTTGGCAGAGTCCAACGTCGTTGTATTCGGTAGTCGATAGAGACCAAGCCCCGAGTAAGTGTAGAGCTACCTGTTATAATGGTAGGTATTATTTGATTGCACCTATGAAAGACACCACCGGGACGTCGGCTAATAACTTGCTAGAATTCAACCCTGTTGAGAAACAGTGGAGACTCATAACAACTAGACTAGACGATATTTTCGGTGATGATGCTAATGGGGTGTTGTATGGGTCAACGGATTACCAGTTTAGTACAAGTAGTGGTAATTCAACGGTGTATCAGTTGTTGAGTGGTGATGTAGGTACAACAGATGAAAGTATTTCGGTAGAGGTAGTGACTAAGAATTATGACTTCACATCTGCTCCAGAAGACCTGGTTAAGAGTCCAGAAGTAGCATATGGTGTGAAAGCTAAACGAGTGACTGAGACGTCTTGGTTAAAAGAATATAGGGTCGATGCTGATGGGAGTTGGACGTTGGAGTTTTTTGTGGATGGGGTGTCTAGGTATAGTGTGACGTTGACGAGTCTCACACATGCTGATGCGTATAACTGGAGGAGTTTTGAGTCTAAGATTAAGGGTAGGTTTGTATATGTTAAGGCGACTAATACTAATGCCGGGCCTACGAGCCACGAGTTAAGGGAGATTGAAGTGCGATGACCGAGCAAGCCGGGACAATGTATAAAATTAGAGGTGACGATCCTTATGACTGGGTGCTTGAGGCTAATAGGATATTTGAGTTGATAAGCACACGAATGGATAACTTAGAGGGTTATCGAGGTCATGGGAAGTTTTATAATTATGTTGAGCATGGGAGTGATGTGGTTATAACGGATAATACTAAGGGAGTTGTGTTGAGAGATAACGGAAACCCGGCTAGTTATTGGCGTGTGACTATTAACTCAGCAGGGACGGTGGTGTTGACTAACATAGGTAGGGTGTATCCATAGGAGGTACTAGAATGGGCTGGTTAGATACGTTTTCTGCTATCGTAGGTGGGGTAGGTTCTGCTGCGAGTTTGTATAGTAGTATTAAAGGTCAGAGCGATTATAATAATCAAGTTGAAGCATCAGAAGCACAAGGAAGTCGTATATCTGCTAACCAGGATTTGATTAGACAGATGGCCTTGAAAAATCTCTCATCTGTTGAGTCTATGAATGATCCTGAGTCATGGGGTAGGACAGCCGGGTTGTTTCGTGCAATTTTACAGGGTGCTGAGCCAGAAGCGTTGGATGTGTTTAAGAGTCAATTTGACGAGATTGAATATGCAACGCAGGCTAAGCTACGTGACATAGACGCACAGGCTGAGACAGCCAGACGTATGATAGCAGATAAGGTGCCAACGGGTGGGTTGAAAATGAGAATGTTAGCTGATGTTGCTATGAAAGCCCAAGACGAGAAAGCTGCTGCGACTGCTAAGTCACGTGAGGATAGGAAGACGTTGAACCTTACGTTGAAGAACGAGTACATGGGTAAGGCATTGGAGTTTGGTAAGACACAACCTACGAATTTGAACACGGGGTATCAGTCAGCTAGTGGGATACTACAGGGGTATCCGACTACAGCTGCTGCCTCGCCTAATCAGGTAATGCAGACGTCGTATTATCAGAACAAGGATACGGGTGAAACGTTGAGTGGGATTGGTGAGTCGTTGGCTAAGTTGAGTTCTAAGACTCCAGCTAGTACAACTGGACAGGTAACCACCACACCTGCAAAAACATCTGCTGAAACGTTTACTGAAGACTGGCCGTCAGAAGCTAGGTTTATCTATAGATAGGAGGTTCTAAATGGCTACGTTCTTAGACAATGCTGCGCCTGGAATTGGGTCGCTTGCAGGTGGGTATCTTAAAGGTGCTGCTGCAACGCAGGAGAAGTATCGACAAGAGGAGTTAGACCGTGGTAAGGATGCGTTGCAGACGTATATGAAGTTAATTGAGAGTGGTCATTGGGAGCCTGTTGATCCTGAGAAGGGTGCTAAGACACCTGGAGTGTTGAGTATTGGTGGGATTGGGTGGTTACAACCAAAGGAGATTGCTCCGTGGGATAAGGCTAAGTATGAGTTAGAACGCGAGAAGATGGGACACGAGAAGTGGAAGATGGGACAGGAGGCTGAGGAGTATGGATTAAAGCGTGGTGAGAGTGCACTCACTAGGGAGCATGAACTCAAGAAGCGCGGGTTGGAGATACAGGAACTAGAAGCTAGGTTGAAAGGTGCTAAGGACGCTGCTGCTAAGAAAGAGGAGAAGGAGAGTAAGCAGAGTTATACTAATATGACTAATGGGTTTACGATAGAGTTAACCGATGCTGAGTATCAACATATTATGACTGCGCATCCTAGTAAACTCAACAAGCAAGAACTGGAACTACGTGAAGCTAATGAGAAAGGAACGTTAGTTAAG
Source organism: Minisyncoccota bacterium (assembly GCA_041651055.1). GTDB lineage: Bacteria > Patescibacteriota > Minisyncoccia > Phycocordibacterales > UBA5272 > UBA11704. The sequence continues at coordinate 39,703 of JBAZJW010000004.1, read as the reverse complement.
GGTAAGCCTAGTACGATTAGTGTTAAACCACCAACCGAAATACAGATTAATAGACAAAGTATGGAAGCACAAGAGCGTCGTGAAAAACTAATGAAAGACGCTGCTGAACCAAAAGTAACCAAAGAAGGTGGTATGGAGATAGCAAGACAGCTTAATGATTTGATACTAGATAATTCTGGTAGGTTTTATATATGGGAACCAAACACACTTAGATCAGGTGGTAGTTTAGTGGGTATAGAACTACCAGTTGGTAAAAATGCAGATGGCAGTCCTTGGCGACCAACTATAGGGGAACTCAGACAAGAAGCAAAACGTAGTGGTAGAACACTTGATTCTATATTAAATGATATTATTGCACACATGAGGAAACGCTGATGGTAAGTGCACAACGCGATTGGAGTAGTATTGGTGTAACACCAGTAACGGTCCAACCACTCACTGCCACGAATGAGCTTGAACAGTTAACGACTGAACATAGACGTGCGTATGAACTTGGAACCGATCCAATGAGTGACTTAAAATTAGCCGATAAGACACGTGGTTATTTAGAGGCTAGTCCAGACAACGAAGGAAACTTCATAAGTGCAATGAATAGGTTAGAGATTAAGGAGCAACCTCAAGGGAAGTCTAATTTTGATAGTTACTTGAATAGCCTAGCAGTTAAAGAACCACTATCACCTATGGCTGAAGCTGGTGTGGGTGCGTTGAAGGTAGCATCTAGGACAGCAGGAGTAGGATTGGGTACGTTAAATGCTATGACTGGTCAGCCGTTTATGTTGGGGTATATGTCTGCTGAGACGTATGATCCACAACAGTTTTGGAAGATGCCGTATTGGCAGCAGATCGCTGTTAGAATGGGGGCCGGGTTCGTGAGTACGTTAGAGAGCATCTCAACACCTGGCAAATGGGGTGTGACGTTTGAAGACTACTACAAGATGCACATGGGTAAGACTATTGACCAGGACTTAGAAGCCGGGTTTGAGGAGATAGGAGTTAAGGATTCTAAAGTCTGGGCCAAGCGACTCGCGCCGAGTATTAAGTTGATAATGGAAGTTATAACTGATCCTTCTATGGCGTTGGTACCGGCTGCACAACTGGCTAAGTTAAAGGTACCTAAAGGGTTCGTGGGTGAGATACCTCCACATGTGATGGATCAGATTAAGTATTTGAGTGAGTTAGATGATGTACATATGAAGCGTAAGATCGCGCACACTCTTAGAAAGGCGTATGATGCTAGGTTGTGGGGTATCAAAGAAGGCGCGACGTGGCAGAATATACAACCGGGTGCAGGTAGACAGGTTAACTATCAACCTGAGATTAAAAACGTTGACAAGGGTGGCATCGTAGAAGGTGAGTCGTTGTCTAAGGTTCAGGTACCGTCATCAGAAGTTGGTAGAAGTGGTGGTGTTGTGATGCAAGGCGCGACGATGCCTGATATTAAGGGAGTACCACCTAAGCCGGTACCTGCTGGTGGGATTGTAGAAGGTGAGAGTATCGCGCCAACGCTAGGAATGGACTTGAAGGTTGGCATACCACAGGCCGAGACATTAGGCAGAACACAACCCGTAGTGACCGGTGGTGATGTTGCACCTAAGGCTACGATGGGAACCGCAATACCTAATGAGCCAGCTACAATACCTGAAGCGGCTAAACGTATAATGGAAGCTGCTAGGGTTAGGAAAGAAAGGTATGTAGCTGAGGGTCACTTGGCTAAGAGTAGTGGTGTAAGTGCCTTGGGGTTTATTAATCAGGTTAGAAAGAGGTTAGGGATGCCTTCGTATGGGGATATGAAGGTAGCACAACAGAAGCAAGATGAGTTGTATGGAACGTTCGTGAATATGTTGAATAAGTCTTTTGCTAGAGGGGTGCCGGGTACAGAGGTTGAGACGTTTGATTTGGGTGTGTTGGTACAAGCAGCTAAGGAAGTGTTTGGGCCTACTGACACGTTGAGTGCATTAAAGGTTATAGAGGCTGAGGATAGTGCGGTTGGGAGAACACTAAAAGCTGCGATGCCGGACTTGGAGAAGACCTTAGGGAGTGGACAGTTTACTGAGCCGTTGGTGCAGGAAGGAAAAACAGTAGCTACGAAGGTTAAGCCACCGGTTGTTGAGAAAAAAGCACCTCCAGTTAAGGCAGAAGTTAAAGTTGCACCTAAGGTTGAGCCTAGTCCACCTGTCACACCTACTAAGGGTACTCAAGTGATACGCCCCAAATCAGACGTAGAAGCCCCGGAACCTGGGATGAGAGTAGCTGAAGGTGAGAGTGATATATTTGATGACTTAGCAGATGTTGGGGTGTCTGTTGAGAGACCAAGCGTTGGATTAACACAAGAAGAAAAAGCCACTGCAGTGGTACCTGGGAAGACGTTTAGGTCGGTCAAGAAGGGTGATAAAGTACCTGGGTTTGGGACGATAGTAGGTATCGTGCCTGATCCTAACATTAAGAATAAGATGTGGGTGTCGTATCTAAGTGAGGACAAAGGTAAACTAAGATTTAAGTCTATGGGCATGGATGACTTGGTTAGGCTTGGACAGGCTCAGGAAGTGCCTACGGTTACGTTGGATATGTTAGGGTTCCAGAAGATGTTTGATGATTTAGTTGACAGGATCAAAATTATACGTGCCGAGTCTCAAATGAAAACCCCGTTTCAGAAGCAGATACCTAATGAGAAGTTGTTCACGACTGACTGGAACGAGACGGTTAAGAAACGCAGGACGATTACGTTCAAGGGTAAGAAGTTATACGCACCTGAGGTCAAGGGTCTAGAGCGTAACATAGCTCAAAATTTGAATGAGATACCTATGAGTACGTATAGGGAGTTATTTGAGAATCCTATACGGGTGTTTGAATACGCCGGACCAGAGGCTAAGGAACTATTTTATAGACCCATTAAGGAAGGTGAACATGCTGTAGCAGTCGAGCGCAGGACGGTTGATAAGTGGATGCAAACCCTCCGTGAGATGATTGACTACAACGCTAGGAAACGAATCGGGACGTATGCTATTGCGCAACAGAGATCATATATACGTGATCCCAAAAGTAAACAAATGGTTTGGTATAATGATGGGTTAGAACGGTTGAAAGCTATGGGTATAACAGAGGTACCTAAGCTGAGTGATAGTGAGATGCAGGTTTATAAGTTGATGCGTGAGAAGCTGGATGAGTTTTACCTAAGATTAAACGCAGCTAGGGTTGCTAGTGGTCATGCCCCGTTTCCGAAGGTTGAAAACTACTTCACCTTTATGCATGATTTTAGTAAGTTAGAGAACCTAGGTATGAACCCCATGACCCAGGGGTTGGACACACTTGAGCGGTTCATTCATCCTACTGCGACACCGTTTAAGTATGCTAAGCATAGAGGTAAGGAGTTGCTACCACTTGAGCTGGATGCCTTCACGATTATGGAGAAGTATCTACCTCAGGCAGTTAAACATATCCACATGAGTCCAAGGATTGCTAAGATTAGAGAGTTGAGTGGGATTTTCCAAGACGCCGCGACGGGTGATAAATGGCAGTTGTCCCAAACACATCCTAACTTCTATAAGTATGTGAATGATTGGTTGACATATCAAACAGGTATACAACAAGGCACGGTGTTGCTACATGGTAACGTTGCTAGAGCTATCATGGCGTTGAATAGAAACATGACGTTTGCGTTGCTTAGTTATAATTTGAGAACCATGTTGATACAGTTTAGTGCGTTGAGAAACACGATACCAGAGATAGGAGTCAAACATACCTTTCAAGGGGTGAGAGACTTAATTGAGTCAATCGGCAATAGGCGACTCTGGCGTGAACCGTTTGGTAGGTCTAACGTATTGTTAGGTAGAGCTTATGATGTGTCTATGCAACAGGCGTTCGATGCCATAAGAGGCGGGAGGATAGGTCAGACTAAGCAAGTCATTGGTAAAGCTGGTATGAAGCCTATTCAGTGGTTAGATATTGCAACCGCGTGGACTACATGGAGAGGTGCATATAGAAAAGGTATGGCTGATGGGTTGAGTAAGAGTAAAGCAGCTAACTATGCTGATGATGTAGTGGTTAAGACCCAAGCGTCCGGGGCACCGAGTGATATTGCTAAGATTCAGCGGAGTCAAGAAGGTAGGATGTTGACGTTGCTGCAGACGTTTGTAATTAATGACTGGAATTTTTTCATCCGGGACGTACTAGGGATGGGTAATCCGAGAATTAACTCCAAGGAGAGGTTTGAGAAGTTAGGGAAGTATATTGTGTCTACGACGTTGATTAATATGCTGTATGAAGACTTCATGGGTATGAATTCACCGTTCCCTACGCCACTTCGGGCTGCTGCTGAAGCGTTGGAAGAAGGAGAGTCCTTGCCTAGTGCTAGTTGGCAGATGGCTAAGGAGCTACTTGAGAATGTCCCGGTGATAGGTGGTGGGATTAGATATGGTCAAACTCCGTTCGGACCTGCGGTGAAGTTTGGTGAGGAAGCGGTTAGACAGTTATATAAGGGTGACATTTTCACGGCTAAGTCTGCTGAGTTAGCTGCTAAGGGGTTTGGGGTACCTGGGACAGCGCAGGCTACGAAAATTGGTAGGGAGTCAGCCAGGGGTGAACCACCCTGGACGTGGCTGGCTGGTAAGCGGACGATAGACGCTAAGAAACCACCCAACGCACGTCATTGGTAACTCCATATAGCTATAAGAAACGCTATGATTATGAAGTAGACTATAAAGCCTAATAGTTTCATAGAGACTCCACTTGTTGTTTGGGTGGAGTTTTTATGTACAAGTGATGGAGTAACTTACCTACTGCATCAGGTATGGATTTGATAACTGTGTCGCCTACAGGGAGTTGCTCCGAGCCTGAGACGTCTATGAGTTGGTCGATTATTTCTTTGAGAGGGATGTCGTAGCGTAGGCATAGCGATACGAAGCGTCCAACGATTTCGGCTTTTGCCATAATGGATGCGCCACTTTTACCTATGGTGGCAAAGACTTCTACGGGTTTGGAGTCTAGTTCATTAATGGTTACGTATAGCCATCCGTATCCTGTGCGAATCCTATGAGTCTTGCCCATGAGCGTTTCGGGCCGGGTTTCTAGGGTCATAAGTCCTCCTATGGTTCCAACGAAGAATCTAGTAACCTTTTATACCAAAATTATGGTAGAGCTTCTTAGTTTCATCAATGGTTAATGTGTTATTCTTTCTCCTGTTGTATGTTTGTTCTAACATCGACACCCATCGACAATTACCGGGTTCATAATTACCGTTGTTGTCTATTCTATCTAGGGTTAATCCTTTAGGACACTCTCCCATATCCTCTAAAAATTTTTCAAACTTGTTCCAACGCTCACACATAGTAATTCCTCTACCACCATAGTCCTTATAAACGTCTCTGTTTGGATTAGCGCAACGTTGTTTCATACCATGCCAACTAGAATAGGTGGGACTACCCCATAATCCATGTTTGGTCACACTTTTAGTACGTAAACAACCGCAACTCTGTGATGTTCCATAACGTAGTAAAGAACCACGTATAACTTTATGTTTACCACAATCACAGATACATTCCCACATAGATTTATTCTGTTTATTTAAACCATGAAAACTTATTACAACCAATTTGCCGAATCGTTGTCCTATTAAGTCTGGTATTTTGTTCACAACATTTCTCCTTATGGATTAATCGGGTCTTCGTTAATTTCATACATTATGTCTGAGGTCTTGCCTTGGTGAACACTATACTGTTTAATAGTTCTACACTCCAGAGCATTTCGTATAATTCTATCTAACATATCTGAATCAAATCTGTTCCAAAATTTCTTTAGAATAGCTACTCTAGTTGCACGATGTCCAGGTTGGTTAACAATATATGACACTACAGAATCTTTGTATCTTAGTGCGGGGTCATCAATAACATGCGCAAGGGCTTTACCCATACTACCTTCTATGTCTTTTAACATACCCCAAGCATAGGCTAGTATCTCTTCGTTAATAACGAGTGAGTTATCACGTGAGAGTGAGATCAACATAGCGATTTTCCAAACTAGGTCAGCTTTGCGTCCATAGTAGCCCATAAGACGTTCGTCTTTCCATTCGGACTTGCGGGAGTTGTACCAAATTAGATACTCAGCCTTGGCCTGTGGAGTTATGACGAATTCTCCACTGGCCTGAGAGATGTCTAGCAAGTCCTCTATGAGGTCTTGTTTGACTTGTTGCAACTCAGGCGTGATGAAGTCTTCTGGGAAGGCTATACTACGGTCACAGGTTTCTTCAAAAATGTATACGAATCGTCCTGTCCAACCACCTGCGATCTCATCAGTGGTGGTACCTGTTATGAGCCATTCGGGTGTAGAGCAGATCATTAGGTTGATGCAGACGTTTTTGATGTTTATGGTACCGTGCTTGAGAGTGCGATATGTAAATGAGCTTGGTGAGCCATAGAGGTCAGTTAGCATCGTGACTAGTTCTATCTTACCTAGGTCACCAAATAAGTTTTTAGCTTCTGGTGAATAGATACTCGCGGCCGCGTCTCCGATTTTAGTGGCATTGCCAAGTTCGTGGAAAAACTCCCAAGCGGTGACTTTACCTTTGAGAAATAGAATCTTTGGTAGGGTCTCAATTAACCCTGCTGCTATATCTGCGGCGGTGGTTTTTTTGACAGCAGCACTGGGACCAACGAGTGCAATGTAGAGATTAGGGTATAGGCGGTAGTAGAATTTGTCTATATAGACGTTACGTTTCACCGCCGACGATATAGCATAGAGTGAGGTCCATGAATGGAACCGTGCGGGAGACTCCTGGTAACGGGTGTATTCGAGGTAGGATTCCATAAACGACGGGGAGCATTTACGTGGCATTAGGACTTAGACCTCCAGGCGAAGATACCCCAGATTGCGAGTAACCAGTAGACGAAAAATAGTGCTGCTTGAGCGTAGATGCCTTTGTAGTAGTCAACGATACACCAACCAGCGTTAGTAACAAACCAAAAATAGAAGCACTCACGGCGATGCTTAATGTTAAGTATCACGCCAATGAGTGCTCCTAGGTTTAAACCCCAGGTTATGAGGTCGAAGGTGGTCATGCGTTGAAGTCCTCTACTTTCTCACCTCGGATTACATACACTGGAACTGGCATATCGGTGACGTCGACGTTGGTGTTGCATACTAGATAGAAGTCGTTATCTAGTGCGTAGATGGCACGATACACAACACCATCTGAACCTTTGACATAGAAATCATGTAATTGGTCGGTCATCACTTACTCCCTTCATTTAATGAATTGATTAGGTTGTTAATATCTAGTCCACGGTTATTCAACGCACGTTCTAGCTTACGTAACAACACTTCATGACTCGGATCAACGGTTGGTTTGTTTAAGTGGTTGAAGTGACTCCAAACTAAGTTGGAGTATTCTTGTATGTGGCCTGTGACTTCACTTACCAGGTTGCATAAGTGGTAGGTTTCGTCACGATTGAGTAAGGTAATTTTATCACGTGGATAGAGTTGATCTAAGACTGCTGTGATTATGTTGTGCATCCTTTGTTGTTCTTCTGGTGTGGGTGGATAAAATTGTGGCATATGACCTCCTACTTGACAAAACCAAGTGTCTTATTTAAGCGATCCAGTTCTTCTTTTGAAATTAGTGACGTACTCCTGTTTAATGTTTGCTCGTGGTATGTTGACCATTTACAATTTGATGGTTCATAGTTCCCTAACTTATCTTTCCTATCTAACGTCGTTCCTATTGGACGTGGACCCATATCTTTCGAAAAGTTTTCAAAGCTGTCTAACCACCGTCCACAGACAGTTATCCCACGACCTCCGTATTTAGGATAGTCTGGTGAGTTTTTATTCAGACATCTATTTCTCATACTTCTATACGATATATACGTGCCACTTTTTGAGTATCCCTTAACACAACCGCAGTCTGTTTTAGGTTTGAGTTTAGCTTTTAAGTGTCTTGCAGCGACTTCTGTTATATTTCCACAATCACATTGACACTTCCACCACGCACTCCTAGAAGTAACTTTGTGTGTGTTGATTTTTTCTAACACCACTAACTTACCAAATCTGCGTCCAAGTAAGTTTTCTGCATACCCACTCATGTTACTTTTCACCTCCGTACCACCTGTCCTTAGCCTTACCTATGTCCACTGGAATAACTAAATAATCATCTCCAATCCATAGTTCGCGTAGTTTGGATAGATGTGCTTCTATGTACAGTTTGAACCACTCAATTCTGTCTGGAAGTAGCTCTATTACAACTTCATCATGTACTTGTAGCAGTAAGTATATATCGTCTGGCTTCACCAACCAAAGACCGAGTATCCCTGTATTTATTGTGTCCGCAATAGTGGATTGTGGAATTTGTGAATAAGCAGAATACATATCGTCTTTTTTCAAGTCGCCTGTGAATATACGTACCCGTCCATAAGGCGTGATGAGTTTACGTTTGGTGACAACTTCATTCTCTACCCATGCATGATACCCAGCCAACTCAGGAAACACAGCAAAGTATTGTTCACGCACACGCTTGGCTTCTTCAACGGTTGAGCCTATGGTCTTGGCGAATTTGTTCACGCCCATTTTATAGTTGCTACCATGCACACAGGCTTTTATGTTGCGGTAGGTTTCGGGTGGGAGTTCGCTAATGGGTTTGCCGGTGATCCAGTTGGCGACGATAGCATGGATTTTTTTACCTTTCAACATCTCAGCTTTGAGTTTCTTTGCCCCGGATTGCCAGACAGTTACGAAGGCTTCAGCACCTACGAGGTCAGGACATAGTAACTTACGACCGGGGTCGGCTTTATAAACCACGCGCAATCGCTTGGGCTGGTTCTGGAGGTTCGTGCCCTCGCCACGGTGGTTAGTACCAGAGGTGAGTCTACCGGTTTTAGCTATGCCAAAGCTAGTGCGTAGGCGACCGTCACTTGATAAGGGTGCAGTGAGATAGGTACCCAAGTCCTTAGCCTTCATCTTACGGGTGCATATAAACATCTCCATGATACGACGATGCTTTGGAAACCTCGCGAAGAGTTCTTCTAACTTATCCTCATCGACTGTGTAGTTGCCTTTGTCTGTCCTTGGAACGGGTATGTGGAGGACGTCGTTGAGGTACTCCCCAACCTGCTTGGATGAGTTTGGATTAATAGCTTTACCTGTGAGTTCTTCGATGCACCACAATGCGTCTGGTAAAAGGTTATCTTCAATGTCTTTTGCCATTCTCCCACGCAGTTCTTGATCAACGTATATTCCTCTCCACTCCATCTCAAATAGGGCGCGTTTGAATGGCATGATGTAGCCGGTGAGAAAACCGTAGAGTCCCAATTCATGTAGGTCGCTCCTTAGTTTAAGTGCAGCACGGTGTGTGCCTATTGTATCACGACAGTTGTATTCCCACAAGGCTTGATCGTGTGGGAGTTTTTTAGATTCCCAGTCTTTGGCGTCGTCTTTATGGTAGGGCATGTCGGTGTAGACACTTATGATGAACCCTAGGTCATGACGCGCGTCGGCGTGAATTAACTGATGTGCATAGAGGGTGTCGAATAGGGGTTCACGTGGGAAGCCTAACAACGGATAGAGGTAATGGGCGTCGTAGTCTAGGAAGTTCTGACCAATCTTGACAAGGCCCGGTTTCTGATAGACACGACGCATCGCTTCAAGTATAAGTAGTTGCTCATGCTCGGCCCAGTGGTTACGTAGACCCTTCGAACGAAAAGGTATGCAGATTGCCGAGTTCTCATTCTTAGTAAACCCCACACAAGTGATGTGGGTCTTGTTAACGGTCTCTATGTCTATGGACGTTTCAGTGGACGTCTCGTATATTTCGTTTAAGTAGTCCATAATTTGAGTTAGTGTAGGCTCAATCAACATTTCAAATGGTTGGGTTTGTTTATGCAACCCAAATCCCATATCTGCAAAGGTTTCAAAGTCATGCCTAACATATGGATATAGGTGCCACTGACCACGCTGTATATACGACGGGTGAAGAGTGATCACAACTGGTATGTTCCCTGGGATTAAAGTGCAAGGAACCGTCGAGCCGCGCCATTTGGTTATACCGTCTTTGCCAGTTAGAACCTGCATGGCCGGGGCACCTAATGCAAGGATAATGTTAGGTTTGACAAGTGAGAGTTCTTCCTTTAGATATGGGACGAAGTCATCTATGGTTAGACCTAACTCACCTAGTCTGGGTACTTTGTTATCCGGAGGACGTATTTTAAGAACATTAGTAATATGAATAGCATCACGGATGAGACCACACTCACGAAGGAGTTTATCAAGTAAGAACCCAGCCTTGCCAACGAAGTAATCACCTTGTTCCTCCTCGTCTGCGCCTAGTGCTTCACCAACAATAGCTAGGCGTTTATGGGTTAGGGATTTTGGAAGGACTAGTTTTAGTTTGCTGCACTTGGATTGTAAGTCTAGTTGTGTTGTCAATTCCACGGCGGGCCTCCTCATTGGTAACGAACTCGCGAATGGCTTTACGAATCAAGTGGGTGTACTCACCATGATGTGTGGTGAGGGCCATCAAGCGGTCGTGTAGGGTGTCAGTTATCTGTGCTCGTATGAATTTCATCGTCATCTACCTCCATTTCCAGTGCGCGGTGTCTGCAATCCGGGTCGCCGCCTTTCCAACGGTGACGCCCGGTTGGGTTCCAGCCAACTGATGTAGGGTAATGTAGGTCATATAATATAGCCCCACAATAGACGCATCGACCTATGTCAAACCATTGTTCAGACATGAGGTTCCTCCATTAGATAAATAGCAGTATGATAATGGTCAGGTTCTTTTTCTATACCCAATCCGCGACGCTTCAACGCACGACAGGCTAACATCGTCTGTCCGGAACCCATAAACGGGTCAATCACTAACTCATTTTCAACCGTGAAATTCTGAATGAGTTGCTTCAGCACGTCCGTACATTTCTGTGCAGTATGATAACGTTTGCCTTCTACTAGACCACTAATAACTGCCCACATAGGACTATGAAAATCTCTTCCGAGTCCTTTTGAGAATAAGAGCGCGGGTTCGTAGTCGTTCTTGAGTTCACGATAAGGTATGGAACTTCCTGCAGAGTGTGGTTTGTACCATATATGTATAGTGGGGTAGATAGCATAACCACAAGACTGAACGAGTTCATAAATTTTTCCTGTGATAAGGTGTCTTGTTGCACAATACATGACACATAATGATCCTGACTGCAATTTTGGGTATAGAAGTCTGAGAGTCTCATGAGTTAACTCCAGTCCTATTTTGGTGTCTGTACCAAATGACTCATCAAAGAGAACGTTCCAAGGCGGGTCGGTGATGAGGCAACTTATAGAGTCGTCTGGTAGGGTAGGGATGACGAGTTTGGCGTCTGCGTTAATGAGGGTGATGTCACCGTGGTGATAGGTTTCAAATAATGGTTTGGGTTCGTTGGATGGTGTGGTTTCCTTCTGTTCACTCACCTTAACAGCAGCTAACACCGTACGTATAGCCTGTGCTTGTTTGCGTTCCATAGCGTGACGTGCTTGGGATTCGGTCTTGAAGTCACCCATCTCAGGGTTGCGGCGGATTTCTTGTGCGAGCTTGAGACGCTCACTCATTTTACCTATTGAGAATCCCATAAAGTTAGCCATGTCTTCCACTCGCCATTTGGGTCGTCCTTTAGAAACGTGGCCGTAAAATGGGGACTTCTGTACGCCGTGATACTGCTGGAATCGTTCATGGAGTGCAAGTTCAGCGAGCAACTGTTCGTTATAGGATAGATTTTTACGTCTAACGTTTTCTTCGAACTCGATAAGTTCTTTTTCATATTGGTCCAAGTCCTCCCAACGACGTGCATAGATTTCGGTGCGTCCTAGCAACTCAAACGCCTTGATACGACACCAACCTGCTATGAGGGTGTTGGTTTCGTCAAGTATAATAGGGTTGATTTGGCCTATCATACGGATGGATTCGGATAACTGGTCAATGTATTTGTCGTCCTTGTCAGTACGTTGACGAGTTGGTGGGATAGTTATGTCTGATAGGTTGATAGTGAATATGTTCATTCCAACGGGTCCTCCATGTCGATTATGTAACGTTGATGATGTCTACGTGTATCTGGACGTTTGTCTTCTATAGTGTAGCTAGGTTTAGTGTAGTCACGTTCTGTTGTACCTGGTATGGTTTGGTAGACTTCGTCCTTGTCAATCACGATGGCTGGACGAGAGTAGTCAACCTCACCTTGGATGCCTTTATAGTTTGGGTAGATCACTATTTGAAGCAGCCACGCTAATAGGATTACCTTTTTCATCACAATGCACCTCCTTAGGGGAAAGTTTTCCGTGAGATTCGTTTAATTCCGAGTGATTTGGTAGGGTTAATAACTCATTCATGACTTGTTGGGTTACTACAGTGTTTGAATGATATTTCTTAACGAAGGCTATGCCGCGTTTTCCTAATTCAGTTAGAGCAAGAGTTGACATCTTGGTGATGTTTATAATCACACCAGGGATTTGATCTGGAGTGGCGTTGATAAATGGTATGTCCTGCCAGAGTTGGCTAGGTACCAGCGGCGGGCCGTCAGCCTCACGTAGATAGACTACAACCGGCTTACCCATGAGTGCAAACTCACATGCTTGTAGACCATACCAGCCTATAACAAACTGCTCAAGCAACACATCAATTTGGGGGTATAACTTCATAGCCTCCTGATATGAGAGACGTTCAGCAAATATAAACCCGAAGTCTGCACCTGACATACGTGCTTTATGAACAGCGTCTAATACGAAACGACTACCTTTTGGCTCACGGTGGTTAACTATGTGTCCGAATGTTAGTCTTGACATCCTGTAGCTCCTTTTCTATGTGGTCTAGACGTTTGATTATGTCCATATGTGGAGGACTTACACTTGCTATCCATTCTGACTCCGCGTTCATGAAGCCGCGTTTGTAGAGTAGGAGACCTACTAAATAAAAGACAACTACAATAGTAGGTATAGCTATAACCACCATCCACACAACTTTAATAGACCGTCCAAATAAGTTAGACAACGTAAGCAACAGTAGCATAGACGTGTTCCAGATACTTATAACTATACCAACCTCATTAAATCCTTTCATTAGGATCATGCGGTTATGGACGTAGAGTCTACGTATATCAGAACGTTTCATGGTTAGTCTCTATTGGGTACGGCATAAAGGTTGAGCGTTTAGGTAGTCCCCACCAGAGATCGGGGTTGTGGTACCAAATAACATCAGCATATTTGTCCCAAAGTTTGGCACGCCGGGACTTTAATCTGTCAATGAAGTTAATATAATAACCCTTGGGTTCTTCGTCTATGTCTGGATACCCACGCGTACGTAGTATGTCACCTCTACGCGCGTCGCCGCCCTGGAACAATACACCTATGCGTTTGTGTAGTTTATGTAACAACCAAACATCTAACATTAGATAACTGAATGGATAGACTATACATGAATAAAACATACGCATTTTTAGTGAAATTTTACTACTCAATCCCCAACCTATAAACGCCGGGTTCGGGAGGATGGTACTACCAAAGGTAAAAACAATCACATCATAACTAAGTGCCTCATACAACACGAGCCAGCGTTTTAGTTCTAATATTAATAGTGACCACACACCACGACCGCCGATTACTTTGTCTGGTGGTTGAACCTTATAACTTAGATACGATTGTGAAAAAATTATACACCTAGCATCGTAACCTTGGTCACGTAGACACTTAGCTACCAACGGAGCAAAGTTACCTGCATCGTGTGGGACAAAGAGGATTTTCATAGTTTTAGTCCTGTCATACATATGTTAGGTAGGGTAGAAGTGTATAAGTTACTAAACCCTTCTTCTCTAAACCACGTTACTATTTCGTCCTCGGTGAATGTGAAGTTGTATGTCGGACTTAATGCGTCCCACCAACCATGAACTGTATGAACTGGATGATAAAATGGTGGGATGTAATTATAACGGAACACTAGAGTAATCATATAAACAAAAGGTAACCTCATTACAGCAGGTAGGGATTTAAATAGTTTTCTGAAACCTTCGTACCGTTTTTGAACGGGAGAGTCACGGTATACCATAACAAATAAATAACCTCCACTAGGTACACCCTTTGCTAGGTTTGAGAAGGCTTTTCTAGGGTTGGGTGTGTGGTGGATCACACCATAGCAGAATGTTAATGCACAACCACGTATAAAAAACGGTGCTTTGGTGATGTCATGTAGAAAGACGTGTTTGTTTATTTGACTTGTTAGCTGGAGTGCATAGATGCTGTTGTCTATTGATATAACCTTTGCACCTAGTTGTTGCATAGCATATGTGTAGCGTCCCGAACCACAGCCAACGTCTAGGCAATACTTACCATTAAACCACTCAGGCGGTAGCATTGTTAGGTCTAGGAGTTCTTTCACCCTATCTGAGTTGTGTTCTAAATAGGGTGAGTTGGATAAGTATTTCCACTGATAATCAAAGTCTGTCATTTGTCTTGATCCTCGTGGAGTTTATTGTATGCACCACCTACTTGCCATTTAGGACGGGCGAAGTTACAGAAACGACATTGAACTAACGGTGGATAGGGAGTTTGTAAGGAACGTCGAAACTCTCGTATGAGTGGGGAGTTCCAGGCGTGGAGTAGGGATTCACGATAGATGTTACCAACGACAGTTCTATAACCATAACAAGGATAAACGTCACCGTTGGGTTGTACGAATGGGCCTAACCACGACATTGAGCAGGTAGACCACTCACTAGATGGCTGGAACATGTAGTCGAAACCTATGACTTTAAGTGGTGAGAGTTTGGCAAGGTGTTTAAAGTCGTCGAAGTTAGACGGTTTCTCAGTTGATGTAAATACGTCTGCCTTTGAGTAATCAGGTCGTGTGCATGGGTCTAGCATTAGGTAGGTTAGGTCGTTAGCATAGGGTTCGAACATTTTTATTAGGTCTGGTATGCCAGACCAGTTACGTTGAGTTATTACAGCATTGATGTGAATGGGTGGTGAGTCAGTGGCGGTTAACTTGAGCACACGTTTATAACGAATAATATCGGTTAGGTGGGTCATGACTGTGTCTAAGCTAGTACCTCTTAATTCACGAAACACCACTGGATCAGCTGAGTCTATACTCACGGCCATGTCATCAACGCGTCGAAGTGCATCTAATTTAACGGGTGTGAATGGGATGGTACAATTTGTAGTGAATGATATACTGTAGTGACCTTCATCTTTTAACCATTTGATGATACGACTCGTATTAGGATTACAATAAGGTTCACACAAACCCATAATACAGACGCCTGTAACAGTAGGTGCATTACGTAACATAACTTGAATATCGTCTAGGTCTAACTCACCGCTTGGTGGTTTAAACGTTTCTCGCATACAGTAGGTGCATTTGATGTTGCATCTATCTGTCAGACATACACCTAATGATGTTGGCACGGCCCATTGACTCTGACGCTTATATAGCAGTAATGCTAGTGTGCTCCATGCAGTTTTTAAAAGCATTTAGGTCTCCTAGGTTAGAGTAATATTGTAGGTATCTGTCAACGAGTGTTGAGACGTTGTGATATTTATTGGCGTATTCAATGGATTGATGTTTCATGTTTATGAACATCTTAACTGGTAGAGTTATGATGGATTCTAGCACGTTAGAAAGTGTCTCTGGAGTTGCATAACTAAATGGACAATCTTCTGGAGAGTTCTTGGCTTGAGTAACTACCACGCACCCACACGCCGCCGCTTCGATAGCTTGCCAACCATAGGAGTCCAGTCCCAAGCGATCCACATAAATGTCTATTGATTGGTAGTAGGCTGGCATTTTGGTATGATGAATAGAATCAGATAAACCTTTCATGATGACTTGTTTACAGTCCCGTGAGAACTGCATAAGTTCATTAAGTGGAATGTATTTTAGTTTATTCTTGTCTGCGCTTATATTGTATGAGAATCCTATAACTGGATTGTATGGGTTATAAAGTCTAACACCTGGATGGAATTTAAGTGGGTCTATAGGTAGTGGCATCCACACAGAATTTGGGATAGTTAATGTCATGGCTGGCGTTGATACGAACGATGGTATGGGAGTGTGTGGGTAGAAGTCAGTAAATAATGGATTGTGGTAGTGCTGCACAACCCGGCCAGACCATTTGCGTAATACACGTTGTGGTAGGGGAATTCCATCATGACTATGTAATATATCATAACGTTTGTGTAGTGTACTAAACAATATCCAATATGAAAGGTTTTGTGAACCTAGAATTGGTATATTGGGTGGTAGCACGTAGTCAGCCTTAAACCCAAAAGGATGTCTGGCGGTGGTGAACACCTTTGATGTGATGTTAGGTCTGGTGTTCATTTCGTTGCTAAGCACCACACCCACGCCGTTGTGATGGTAGTGAAGGATTTTCATAGTTCCTCAATCAACGAATCCCAGGTTGGGGGCTGGTAGTTGAAGCGTTTCATAAACTTGGATGAATCTAACGACCTATTAATCACTGGTTCCATACATGGTTTGATGTCTATGTTTAGGTTGAATTTAGCACGGAGTTTAAGTAAGAGATCATACTTATTAATGGGATAACCAGATACGTTAAGTAGACCATGTAGTTCGTGGGAGTCTAGTATCATCTCTATAACACGCCCAAATTCGATGGTGGTTAGGCCACTGAAAACAGCGTTTATGTAGCCGTTTACACTCGTCCCGGTTTGACCTAGAAACCACTCAAGTAAACCTAACTTATTCTTAAGTTCACGTCCTATGAATGACGTGCGTAGAGTAAGACAACCATAAGATGAGTGAATTTCACCAAGTAGTTTTGTCATACCATAGATGTCAACAGGATCAGGTGTATGTTGTTCTGTGTAGCTGCTATTGTTACCACTAAACACACAGTCCGTGCTGATGTGTATAAGTCGCGCATGAATAGACTTACAGAGGTTGTTTAGTTTGTGTGGAAACAAAGCGTTTACTTCGATGTTTTTGACGTAGTCATGAAACCGTTGTTTAACGAAACCCACTGCATTGATAACAACTTTAGGGTGAAATTCAGAGAGTATTTCTGTTAAGTGGTCTGTGTTTGTGACGTCAACATATGGAAATGTGTTGATTCTACCAAACATCTCCGGCCCGTGAATGGTTGCTTTTACGTAGTGTTTATGACTTAGGGATTTAAGTAACTGATGCCCCAACATGCCATCGCCACCAAGGATTAAAATGTCCATAGTTTGACTCCTGGGTTAGAGAGTTCTACCCCCGCCTCGCCATTGGTCACACGCAGAGCAAATGCGGTCGGGATAGTTAGTAATGATACGACTATAATTTGGATGATATTGTATGGATTCCAGAGTTTGTGTGTTAGCATCTAAACCTTCTATTGGTTGCCACACATAGCAGCAACGTGAGACTTTACCATCCCACGTGATTACTAGGTCAGTGTCTAAACGCTGACACCAGTCTTGGTATAATACTGGTTCAGCATCGGTGCATCCCCATACACCGTTGAAGGAGTGTTGTTTATAACGGCGAAGGTTTAAGTGGTTAAATAACTCCTCTGGAACGTCGGTGTGTTCACCTTCGACATAGGATAGTTGTATGTCGATTGGTGAGTTTGTAGCGTGTTTGAGTTCTTGGAGCCATAGGTAGGCTGAATATGAGTCGATGTTATGTAAGCTCACGTTGATCGCTTTTAGCTTTTTTATGAGGCCGATTTGTTGGTGTAGTTCAACCATTCGGGAACCGTTGGTTGCTAACACAACATCTAATTTACGGGAAACTGCGTAATAGAGCAGCTCAATAGCCTGTGGGTGTAGGAGCGATTCACCACGCCAGAACGGTAGGATAGTGGTACCTGGGGGACATTGGTCTAGCAACTTATAGAATAGCTGCTCGTTCATGTAGCCAAAGTTCATTTTTAGGTGGTGACGTGGACAAGGATCACATGATAAGTTGCAGATGTTGGTGAGTTCGATGGTTAGTTTAGTGAACATCATGCACCCCCAACCATGCACGTGTAGCTGCGATTTGGAATTCATGTTTAGTGATCCCAAGTTCGGTGTAGTTAGTAAATGCTGGTGCAGTTGTGGGAGTGTTGAGTATCCAGTCTGGCAAGAGACGTTTATATGCTGAACGAAGGTAGGATTTGTTGGGTGGATCGAAGTATGCTAACGGTGCGGACTGGGAACCGTAGTCTGCTATGAGCTTGTGGTGTAACTCAGTGAACGGGGCTTTGAGAGTGATGCCGAAGTGGGAGTTGACTATATCATAGGTTGGACGTACATAAATCAACTGCCCGGCCCAGCCTTCGAGGTAACCACGATCGGGATAACCAAATATCTCATCTGACCCCTCACCTATGTAGGCTGTTTTAACCTCATCATAGAAGGCACGTCTAGCCAGAAAAAACGGCCAGATGTTGTATCGAGGTCTGTCGAATAGACGCATTACATATGGGAGAGAGTCTAGTATATCAGACTTGAATATAAATACCTCAGTGTGTGTTGTGCCAAAATAGTTAGCCACGCGTTGAGCTTTGGCAGACTCGTCATTAGATACACCAAAAACTGCCGTATACGTGCGAACGTTTTTGCATTTTTTAGTCACGTGATAAAGCACCACGGACGAGTCTATACCACCACTTAGGTAGACTGCAACATTGTCAAGTGGGGGATTGGTTAGGTCATTCATCATAGTAGGTATCATGTCGGGTTCCTCCTAGTAGGTTAGGTGTGAGGTTAATAATAAGGCTATTGCTAGTATGATTAATAATAGTGTTGGTAGAGTAACTGTATAGGTTGTTGATCTAGTTCGTTTCTCACGCTTAGAGAGATGTATTGTGGATAGTATGATAGCTATGTCTCTGTCGCGGAGTAGTTTTGATTTGTTCATTAGTTCATCCTTTCGGCACGATGGGCATGGAAAGAAGTAAGTTTTCTACCTCTTCCCTTTGTGTCTCATGGCTAAAATAGTCCTTCGTACATAGCGCATGGGCCAGTTTGTGAGCCCATTCCTCCCTTGTCGGCGTGGGGGTTCACTCCTTGGGAATGATTGGCATGGACTTGAACCAGTCCCTTAACCTTTCTGCCCCATTATCATATCCTGTTCCCATTACGGTGCAATCCTGCAAATACACCCACGGAAATCTGTTTATCCACGCTTCCCACTCCGCCCTTGTCGGCGCGGGGGAGGGCATTGCTGCTCGTACAGCTTCAAACTGTTCGTGGTTGACCTTTACTTCCTTCTCCCCCTCACCGAGCTTCTTGTAATACGGCTCTGCCCTCATCTCACGGGGAGGTAAGTCATCGCCCTTCTCCCCCGAGCCGTGGAGTAGGATGTCAATTCTCACATCATCAGCACAAGTCCATTGAGCATTGAACATTTGGATTGCCCACCGCCTCAGCACAGACTCGGTGATTACTTCTGGGTTTTTGTATGTTCCATCATTCTCCTCTATTTCTGCTATATAAAACCTTCGCTCACTCATGCTCCCCCTCCTTCTTGTCTATCTTTTCGCACTTCCAACCTTTCTTTTCACAATAAGACTTGATACCGCCAATAGTCCACATCTTCATATAATTAATAATCGGGGCACATTCTCTGGTTTCCGTGTCCATTCCTGCTACAAAATGCGGGGCAGTTATACGCAGCAGCATCAGTTGTCCTTTGCCGCGAGTGCGGCCCTGTCTCTTGTTCGTCTCCACGCCATTCCTATCCCGTTGAACATCTTTATAGGACAATGCTTACAGAACCAATGCGTCCTAAACGGCGGCTCCATAGCCCATGTGCGCCTAACGTGATACCGCCAGGATGGACAGAGCTTGTATAGTTTCAGGGCTAGTATCATCCCTCCCCCTCCTTTGCCTTGAACTGCTCTCGTATCCTAATCCTGTCATCCACAGTAGGATTCGCAAGTTTTCTGTATTGGTTTGCAGCCTCTTTTGGAACCACTTTGCGACCACCACACAGACCGCAGCAGATAACTGCCTTACCGAAGCAGTAAGGACATTGGACCAACATCACTTCCCCTCCTTCCGCTTCTTCGGCAGCTTTACCTTGGCAGTCATGCCTATAGGTTCTCCCAGCCATTCTTGTAGGAGAGTGACCAGCCTTCTGACCGTTCCTCTTTCCAAGAGGATTGAGTTCTCACTGTAGCCATTAATGCTCCTTGAGAACACCGTTGAAATTTTGAGCACGTCATTTGGAAACTCATCCAAAAGAATATGGTGAGCATAGTCTCCGTGTTCGCCTGTATAAATACACTTTCCTAGTTTCATGCTTCCTCCTTTGCCGCGAGTGCGGCTTTGCATATCGCTTCTTGTGCGGTGTCTCCCTCTGCTTCGTGCCCTGGGCCAGCGTCACAAAAGAACGCTTCCCATTTTCCATTTTTATTGTGCTGCCTCAAATGCAGACAACCATCAAACTTCTCCACCACCATCCACGCGTGCTCAATCCGGTGCATGGGGTCGAAGTCCTTCACGGCTATTTGTGGCTTGAAATATTTATAGCCAATGGAATCGACTTCGTGTGAGGCCCACATTCGTTTTTCACCAGGCGGCAAGTCTATGTCCAACACTTCCCACCCCATAACCTTCTCTGCCACTTCCCTGTTCACATCGTTCATGGCTGGACCTCCTACACCCAATTCAAGTCCTTGAGAGTATGCAGTATAATCCCCTTTAGCTGTTCGTCTATCTTGTACTTATTAAACGCATAATCTAAGGACTGTTCAAATGTCTGAGTTGGACTTCTTCTCGCTGCGGCTCTCCAATCAGCCACCATTTCGAGAATGTCAATGAGGTTCATTTCGTTGATACCTTCTTGATGAAAAGCCGTGTGGTGCCTGTTAAGCTGGTAATGATGGTCAATCGCTGGCTTGATAGCATCCACACATTCTTGATACTCAGGACTTCCGTAGTTCGCTTTCTTGAACTTCGGGCGGGTTGAAACGAAAGCGTCAAATTCTAGTTCTTGCAGCTTCGTTCTGTCATGTGCAAGACCACGCTGCCGTAGTTCTCCGATAAAGATTTCCAAATTCTCTTGAACCTCTCCAATATGTAAAAGCGTATCTGTCAAAACTTCAAATTCTATGTTCATCCCTTCCCCCTTTCGCCCGCCTGGGGCGTGGTCACTCACCCCACCGTCCACGAATTAAGTATATAAGTTCTTCACGGCCAAAACCGCCACGTTCCGCTAATCTCTCCAGCGTTTGGCCTCTTCCGCCTTCCTTGACATACAATTTATACGCTTCCTCCGCTAACCACCACGGAATAGTACACGGTAAATAACGCTCGACGGGCCTCCGAACTTCCCCGTCAGGCTGTCTAAAAACTCCACCTTGAATTGGGAATGGTCTATTGTCATCCATCTTTCCCCCTCCTTTAAGTGGCGGTTTCGGGCAGAACGGGTCTTACTCTGCCTATAGGCGCAATGACGTCTAGATTCAACCCTTTGTTTCTACCCTACCACCGCTACGCTAGTAATAAGCTCCCCCACTTGCAACCTCACATGACTGGTTCCTCTCGTCATGTAAATTCCCAAGTGTAAGACCGGTAGTTGCATGAACATCAAGCGTTCCAGTGTGTATATCTAACCTAAGTTAAATCCCATTAGGTGCGGAACCCTCCAACCCCGGTTAGGGAGCTAACGACTAATAACCTACAGTTCGATCCCCAGCAACTCGGCAATCTGAGCCAACTTGCCCTTATCCAAGGAGCGAAGTTTCTCAGTGAGAGCCTTCGGGAGACCACCACCAGTCAGCTCTCTGCGTTTGGCGTCCATGAAACGAATCTTGCGCTGCATGGCGTACAGCTTAAACACTGAGTCCGCTGTGTCAACACTGATACCCTCGTCCAACGTCTCAGGGTATGCGTAGTCAAACGTTCCCAACGATTCGCCTTTGGACTTGATTTCTACTTGTTCGGTCTTCATATTAGAACCTCCTAGAGAGTTAGCACAACTAATGTCATGCTTGGAAAAAGGTTAATAGATGTGGGAATGGTTAGTAGACAAACTTCTCAACTTCGTTACGGACCTTACCATCAGGATCGTCGACGTATTTACCAGTCCCGTCGTCTTTCTGAGCTTTACTAACTTTGAGCACGACGCTACCGGCACGTCCGATGTAGTCCTCAGTGTTGAGGTCTTTGCCAGTCCAGGGCAAGCCTACTGCCTTTGCGATAGACACAAGCATCCCGCAACCCTTAACGCTGAGTTCGCCGTTGTCCATCCACGGCAGGACAGTGTTGTAGAACACACTCACAGGGCGCTGTGACACGGGGTCGGTGACTTCAATTCGCCAGTTCAACATCGGCCGTCCGGTTTTGGATTTTTTCTCGTCGATGCCGCGAACGACAAATGAATATGTCCCACCGGGCACGACGATCCATTCGTCAAGAGATTTCACGTCTTCGTAATCTACTCCAAGGTTAATCGTTGGCATACTAAGCTCCTCCATTTGGTTAACGGTTAATAATAAGGGTAATTGTCATTTTGTTGTTGTGACACCTCCTTTCACTTGCAACTTTTCCAACGTGCCTTTGAGACTGTTGTAATGAGTTGCGATTGGTGTGGGTAAGTCTAACCGCGACTTAGCAGTAATAAGTCCCGTCGCTTTTGTGTCCAGTTTATACACATGCTTGTCACCAGTTTGCTCGACTTTAGCATGATAAACCTCGTCGAAGTATCCACCTATTTGTTGGGCAAACTTACCAGTGACAAGTGGCAAGCACCACACACGTCCAGATAACTCGTCTTTCTCGTATTGCTCATGTGCGACGCATATAAAGTTGACACCCTTAATGCTACGTCCAAGGTTAATAATACGTTTGAGTTCCTCAATTTGTTTGCCCCAGTCTGGCAAGGATGGTTGAGTCTCAGGGGACTTGCGGTTTTGAGTTAACACCCATGTCATTGTCATAGCTGAGACTGTGGTCATGGAGTCTATGACGAGAGTTTTGGGTTGGCAGTTACCAAACTTACCCGTAGCAGCGACAGACTCAACGACTGCCTTTACTATAGCCCAACCAATGGGTTCTTTGATGTGAGGGTCGGTGGATTTGTCAATAATGGGTATGTGTTTGATACGTGCTTTAAGCTCAGGTGAGATTCTAGGTGTAGACTTGATTGTTACGATACCCTGATCAGAGTCTAGTCCCAACACCTCACCTGCCTCAGCCCAGGTTGCCCAGAATTCAGTCTTACCTGTCCCAGACGGGCCGTAGATTAGTGCATTATAACTATCAGGAATGTAATCATTCACTGACGTTGGGTCTGGAATGTTGAGTTGCATTGGCTTACTCCTTAGGACTAGTGTGAGTTGATGCATGTTTATTCTTCATGTAGTGGTTAAATGCCCAAATAACTGAATTTTTGAAGTTAACAAACGTCTGCTCGTCATGAATTGGGACATAAAATATCGTTTGTGGGTTGGCGTGTATGTAATCAGTCTCGTTGTTAATGATTATACTGTCATAATAAGTTCCCAAATCCATGTGACAGGTTAGGTTCTCTTTGTCGTCTAGAAAATATATAACATTATAGGTTCTCATAGTTGAATTGCTCCTCTCTTCTCGGAACCCATACCTATTAGTAGGGTTTCAACTATAAAGGTTAATTCAAACGGTTTGCTGCAGTCGTTAAATTTGCCACCAGTGATGCGTGACAACGCCTCTAGAAACCCGGCATTGAAGCCACGTCGACCATATTCGCTCACACCAATCGTATCAATAGGTATGGTTTTGTGGGCCTCAGCTGCGAGTAGGATTTCGTCTTCACTGGTATCAGTTGGCTCACCATCAGTGATAAGAATTATATGACGCGGATCGCAACGCCAGGTTTCACGTAACACGTTCATCATGCCCGTACCGCCCATCACCTGTAACAAGGCAAAGTCAGATTCTTGTAGCTCGTACACTTGATCGCTAAACGCAAACACCTTAATACCAGGACGGTAGACCTTCTTCAAGGCGTCTCTAAGTGAGGTCAGTTTGTTCCCACTCATCGAACCGCTAATATCGCATAGTATGTATACGTTCTTAATTTGAGTGGTAACACTATTTGCACGCTTCAAATCCTGCAACGTCAGCTTTTTACCCTTGATACGCTGAGTTGCTACCTGTGCATTTTTATTAGTGGTTAGGTCCATTTATTTTTTTCCTTTCTTGTCCTCTTTGGAGTCAGGTTTAGACGTATCAACCATTGGTACCTTACGAGCGTCCAGTTCGGCTTTGATTTTGTTGAACTCAAACTGGATGTTTTTGAGACGTTCCTGTAAATAAAGGTATTCGTTTTGCAGTGCCTGTGCTTGCCAAGTGAGTTCTTCAGTTGACTTAGGCTTAGGTTGAGGTTTGGTGTCCTGTGCGTATGCACCAGACGTAAGTAACCCGAACATGATTGCTGTTAAGATGAGTTTTTTCATTTTGACCTCCTAGTCACCGTTAGTAAATTCCCCCATTAATTCTTTGTATGCTGCATTAACCTGTTTCATCTTCTCTACATCACCACCTAAATCAGGATGATACTTCTTAGCAAGTACCCTATACACCGCCTGTATCACCTCAATAGGTGCGCCTTGTGTTAGATACAACTTCCCCCATGCGTCCGTGGCCATTGACTGCTGTGGAAATCCCAACAAGATAACCTCATCATAATACTGGTCAAGTATATGTGTGAGTTTATCAAGTTGATCTTTTACAACGAACCACGCCTTATCGTTTGCGTCCCAAATGCGTTTCTTTTGTGGGATGCTAGTCTTAAGGGTCTCCGTAAACCCCGCATCATATGGTGCCTCAACAATAATAAACACATCATTATCTGCTAGACGTAGACTTGCTATTCGTTTGCCTGTTGATCGTGGACTCCCGTACCCTTGATAACCTGTCCTCCTTGACGAGCGACCTGAGTATGGTTGGACCATCTGCTGTTCCTCCATTTTTAGTGGGGTAGCGCAACTTGACTGAGGTTTTAGAGACTTTTATTGTTTTAATTACTACCCCATCGTCAAGGATTTGCAACCACCATGATCGTTTGTTGGGTTTCGTTACACGCACATCGAACTCGTGTTTGTTCGATGCTACGAACTTAATTGGATATGGGAACCTAAGCATAGTACGTACTCCTTTCAGTTCGCATGTTTAAGGATTATCCAAACGATCACAATAGCCAGGTTAATAGCTAGAATCGTTGCCATGTTTAATCACCTCCTTTTTGGGTTAGTCCATAGGTGCATGAAAGTCCTCATCACGCTTCAACCACTTACAATGGTCACACGCTGGTGCAGGATAACCACCTGGGAGTTGCATAGTTGCACCTTGGGCTTTGTATAATAGGTAAATGTGATAAAAACACCCACCCGGGTCGGGGTGAGTACATAGGTTAATGTCTTTGAGGGTTTTCATAGTGTCTCCTTAGTCTACTGTAAAGGGGTCCCAAAACTCCACCCGATAGAGGTTAGCAATCAAACTATCTTCTTCTTCGTGACGTGCCAACGTACACAACGGCAAGAATTGACAATCCCTAAAAAACGGTTTGCAGTTCCAATACTGCGGAAAGAACTTACTCTCACGCCACCTACGAATCATGTTGATGTGTTCGGTTATACTACGCTTCCATTGTTCCATTTGCCAAGGAGTGTAGTCAAACGGCTCACGTCTGAGCAACGTAGTTAAGTCCTTAGACTTCGCTACACCTAACATGTCCAACTCACCGCTTACGTGTTTGCCAGTTAACTTCTCGCATAGAAACTTATACCCTGCAAACTGGGGATTAGGATTGACGGTGTATTTGTCCATGTATTTACTTGTCTTGTGGTCGATAAACACAATCTTACCATTACGATCAATTACTTTGTCAATCCTACCTGCTATGAATACATTGTCGCTTAGTTCCTCTGCTACTGGAACCTCGTTCTGGATTAACGTATAATTCTCGTTAGCATATTTAGTGAAGTATGCATCCAACAACGAACAGCCAAACCTAACCGTATACGTGGCGTCTAGTTCCTTGCCGGTTTTGGCACTTAACGTAGGCTTTTCTTCAAAGGGTTTGAATTCGTTTGCAAACATTAAAATGGCATCGTCGTCCTTGCGATTCACATACCAGTGTTGCAATGCTTTGTGGACGCATCGGCCAAACTCTAGTGAGTAACTAGGCTCAGGTGTGACAGCTATGGTCAAGCCCAGTTCGTGTCGATAGTAGTATGCACGGGGACATGAGATAGCACGACTAATTGATGAGAAGTCATAGACGTCTATACCATTTGCACGTAGCTCTTGTATCGTCGAAGGGTCGGTTACGAGCATTTTTAATGCACCTCCAGTTTAATGTCCAATAACTCTGCAACGTCATTCTTGTGGTCCATAGTAAGGCCGAGTGCTTCTGTTAGAAATTCAACTAAAGCCCTATCGTATTCAGGGTTCTTATTGTTTTCGGATTTTAATTGAGTGGCTATTTGTAGCAATGTTTTCATTCCTACTGACATGTTAGTCC
Organism: Minisyncoccota bacterium; assembly: GCA_041651055.1. Classification (GTDB taxonomy): domain Bacteria; phylum Patescibacteriota; class Minisyncoccia; order Phycocordibacterales; family UBA5272; genus UBA11704. Next base: position 13,263 of record JBAZJW010000004.1, on the reverse strand, counting down.
TCCTTGTTATCAAGGAAGTGATCGTCAACAATAATGGTTCTGCTCAGTTCCTTAGCTATGTGTCCCTGAGCAATAGAAACTTCCACGTCTGGCTGGAGCCAAGATTTTTTTAGTGTTAGGTCTATCCACTCGTCTGGGCCTTCAAAGTACAGAATTCTTATGACGCGTTTCATGGTTAGTCCTCCTCACTTTCCAACAGCATATCCGTTACTGGAATCCAGAAATCGGGGCCTTGGAAGTGTATACCCGTGAACATTGTGTTACCATCGCTGTCGTCTACCCACTCCTCAATCAAATGCACAAAATGTTTCTTACAGAGGTCTTTCAACTCAGACAGAAAACGTTCACCGTTGTCGTTCATTTGTCTCCTCCCTTTAATAACTGCATAATAAACCCTTTTAACTGATCTTTTTGTTCCTTAGACATGTTTTTGACGTCAAACTTAGGCTTCTTGTTAGTGGCTGACCCACCTCCTTTCTTTTTGAACGCTAGGTAGTCAACCTGACTACGCTCTTTAGTGAGTGCGTCATTAAGTGACTGTGGTGTAGGCTCGTATAACTTGAGTAAGTCTAGTGGTGTCTTACCCGTTGGGATGAGTGACTTCACTGGATAAGTTCTCGTAGCGTTGGGAAGGTCATCTAACCAATACACCGTAGCTATGTCGTTATTGATGGCACTCACAACACAACAATAACCTCTAGGGTCACTTAACGTAATAGCTAACTCCCCTACGTACGGCGTACGCTTAACTGGCGAATAGAGCGTACCGTCGTAGGGGAGTAGCTTGGAATAGGAGTCAATTAATTTCGTAGACATAATGAATTCACTTTCTGAATGAATTAAGTTTAAAGGTTATTCCCACTGACCTTTCTCTACCTCTACACCTAATTTCTGGTCAATCAACGTAGCAGCCTTAAAGGTTAGTTCTCTCAACTTAAACATATCATCAGGTGTCCAAGTAACTGGCTCAAGAAACCCGTGGCCCATTTTCAGTCCCGTTTCACGTATCTCTGTCAACACATCTGACAACTCAGACCCATCCTGTGGAATCTGCAAATCATACAAATGATCCGACGCACCATTGGCCCAAGACACAATCTGAGACGAGAGTGCCTTAGCTTTGTCGCCTTTATAAATTGGGACTATGTTATCCAACCACCACTGAGCGTCCTTTGATACTTCCTTACCTTGAATTGCCCAGTTGTACTCTACAACCTTATGCCACATGTCATTGTCGAAGTGGTTTGCGAATAGCACCAAACAATACGCACATCCTTTACCGAACTCACTTTTGTTTTCGTCTTCCATGTTGGTCTCCTTTTATGTCAAAATTAATAAAAACCGGGCGGAGTCCTTAACCCAATCATTGCTCACGTTGGTCACGCTTGCTATGGGTGGAGGAGACTGCCGCCCGGTAGTGCGGGCGACTTAGCACTGACCTAACCCTCGTGCGTCATGGCCACCCACACATGTCCCGTGGCCACAGGGACGTTTGTTAGTGTAAGTCAGCATTTTGTGCCTTACGTGCTTCGTTTGCATGTTTTGTTATAGCTTCTCGTAATGCGACTCTGGAGTCTTTGTTTCTCAGGTTGAAGTCATTAATAATACTTTCTAAGCCAGCCACTAAAATACTCGTAACAACTATCGGACCTATTTCTTGGTCTGTTTCCATTAACGACGAAAGTGTTTCTGCAAACCCAACTGGAAATTGCATTGGGACATAAACGAATTCTTGTTCGAAGGTTGTGTTCATGCTACGACTAAACGCATTATGCAATACTAACGTTGCACTAGCAATAGCAACACTCATGGGGTCATTTAAGTCGGGTTTCATTCTTGTTCGTCCTCCTTCTCTGCGAAGAACATAAAACACTCATCAGGTTCGGTTTCTAGTGCCAACTCAGGCAGAAACTCATCATCAAATGAGAGTCTGCGGTAGTTGTGCATATTAACCTCCATGAAACGATCCACTGGGGGTTGCATAATTTAGTTTCCTCTCTTTTCATAGTCTGGGCGTTAACACACCTCTCATAATAACACACCCGCCTTGCATACACACAGTTAGAGATTCTCTCAACACAGTATACACGAACTTGGGCCATTTTTTAGACATGAGACTCGTGCTGACGTCTATGTCGTAGTTAAAGGTTGGCTGTCCTAACGAATCAAACATCCTCACTTCTACGACGCGGTTTACGTTCATACTACTTTCCTCTCTTGTTACTCTCAAACAACGTTCTCGACAATGGGTTGTTACCTGACCATGCTCTAACAATGGCGTTGAGTTCTTGGGTTAGTTCCAATACACGTTGCTGTTCGATAGGTGTAAGAACCTCTTGAACCTCTGTGATACGTAACCTAGCTTTCATACCTGCCAACAGAAACTTCGTGAAGTTACGCTTACGTGCCCATTCCTTAGCAACTGAATACTCAGTGTTGTGACGTTTTTTAGTGATCATTTCATCGTCTCCAAGATTTTCATTAACTGTTCCTCAAACCCCGGTGAGTCAGCTAACTTACTTGCCAACGCCTGTTGAATAGCCTTAACTGACTCAGCTTTTTTGTCTTGTGGGGATTTGGGTTTGTTAGTGGTGCATATCTCGGTAGGTTCTAACTCAAGCACAATCCTATGAAACTGTGCTTCTAACGTATCCAACCTCTCTCTATACTGATCCGCTTGTTTCAGTAAGTTGCTACGCTCAGCCCTCAACTTATCAATCTGCTTCAATAAGTCATTAGCTTGAAAGTACCTAGGGTCTTCGGTCTTTGACCTAATAGCTACCTTCACGCCTGTAGTTACCTTATTGTCGTCGTTTAGCAGTCCCATACTCACCTCACCGCCATATGAACTGGTTGTTATCGAGTTGCCAACCTGTTCGTATCACCCTACTTGGGTCTATGTTGAAGGTTTGTATGACGTTTAAGTGTGTGCCTTTAGTGATGGAGTAGATAATCCCACCTAGAACTTCCACACATATCAAACGAACCTTACCACACATGGCGCGTTTGCTCCTAACTGGAGACTTAGGCCGGGGTCGCTCGTTTTTGTAGACGATGGCCCTGTGTGGTGGTGAGGGCCGTATGAGTGAAATATGTTGGCCTAGAATGGTTGTCATGACTTTTTGTCCTCTCTTATTTTGTTGCCCACTTTAATGCGTCTGAAGCCGATGGTTCCTTGGGGGTGCCCGCGTTAAGTCAAATGGGTCACACTTTCGAAACAGCGTACTAAGTTCCATACAACCAGGTATTATTTCAGTGATCTTCCTACGTCCCCAACCAGTTACCTGGAGTATTTTGACGTCCTGCTCACGAAGTTGGAAGTTATTGTGTATAAACTTACGAGCATCCACAATGGTGCTGAAACAAAACACTCCAGCACTCTTCGGCGCTTGGTTAATAATAGCACCACGTTTGTATTTTGGGAAATAGTTTGGATACTTGTCGAGAAACTCTCGAATGGTTGGAGTGATACCACGAACACCAAAAATAGCACCCGTAACATTCGTGCCATACCCCTGAGGGCCAACAACTTTAAAGGCTTTGATACCTTTGTCTGTTTTGGTGGGCTTTTTCATAGTTAGTCTCCTCTCTTTTGTTACTCGCCTTGACGAGTGTGATATGTTTGCAATCCGCGCCCCAAAGTTTGCAACGATAAGTCCAATGATCACATGTACATCTGTACCTACCGTTGCCAGCCTGCCAGACGGCATAACGTGTGTCCTTGGGTTCATTCCACACGCTATACGTCCCGTCTGGCATTGGGGTGACAACGTATTCATCTAGTGGGGTGGGTATGTACATGATTAGCCTTCGTCCTCAAGCTCACCCATGTCCAGGTCTGCGAGGTCTGGAATGTAGTCTTCAACGTCTTGCACGTTATCCCTGATATACTCAATAACAGGTTTCATTTGTGAGACTCTATTGGACAGTAAATCATCCAACTGCTTTAGTGTAAGTTCAACTACTACCTTGTTTGTAGTCATGTTAGTCTCCTCTCTTTTTATACTTCCTAAACGTCACAAACCCATCGTCGATCCCACTGACCCTACGATGGGTTTGCAACTTAATCCGGTTAGGATACTTGGCTAGATTGTTATGATAGTTAGATTTACCATACACCACCTCACGTGACCTGAGATACGCTTCAAGTGAGTGTCCTATAGTTTGGCTGGAGGGTTTCACGTTAGCCTACCCCTTGAGTGCTGCTTATGTACACTTTTTCCACAACCTCAACATCCAGTCTGGAGCTGTGGCGTTACCAACCTTGTGGTTCATAATGTGGTAGTTGTACTTTCTGAGTAACTTCCGTGCGGCTTTTGGGGTCATTTGGAGTCTCCTCTCTTTTAGTTTGCGATCTTCTGTGCTTTGTACAGTTCTAACACATACTCTTTGCCGGGTTTGGCATTTATCGTGGCCAATGTATATCTACTTCTGTCTATTCTGTCATAATCTGGATCATCTATGGCTACTACAAACCCTAGAGGCTCGGTCTTATATATGCAACCGTCCTTGAATTCTACAACTTCCCAAACCTCTTCATATTTGTAGCATTTGTGGGCTGGAACCGTGATTTTCATGGTCTCCTCTCTTTTATGGGTTAATCCTAGTCTAATCCTCACTTATTGCCTACTTCAATTATCTGGACAATTATAGCATATTGGAGCGAGATTGTCAAGAAAAATCGAAAATATCTTGATTGCTTAATGATTCCAATAGCTTATGGCATGGCTACAATATAGCTATATTATAGCTTTCTCAAATTCTCTAATCATTTCAGCTATTTAGCTCTCACCAACTAGGCTTACTCCTACGTTTGGACTACATGTGTGAGTCTAGTCTCGTTGCTACCCACACGGCCCTCCCTCGCTACGCTCGCTCGGTGGACTAATCTCGACGATCCGGGACGGGAAAGGTGCTATTCAGTCATTCCTTAACTGTCCTCCATACCGTACCATCCTCATCTACTGACATATCCGGTTCAAGATTTGAAACTTCTATGTCTTTAATTGGTTTCTTTTTCATACTAATCATCTCCATGTACTCCTCCTCTGTCATACGTCTCTTAACAATCTCCTTACCAACCGTACGTTGCATGTTCTCTAACTCTACCTCTAGCCGTATCTGGCTATCTTCTAACCTATGACACACCTCCCTATACTTCTCCATACCCTTAGCAGACAGTGGCACCGCACCCTTTCTACCAAATCCTCTACGTTTCAACACATACATATATTGTGTATATATATTCAACATTGGTGATCTAGTCTTATCAAAACTCTTCTTAGGCCACACTGCATAACAATTTGGACACACCAATATGCAATTAAACTCATTGAACTCCCCACCTGCTACCGATGGTGTCTTTCTAACCACCTCTCCATGTGTATCACACTCATCACCACATACCTGACACACCCCATTATCCCTAAGTGTCACCAACGCCTTCACTGCCCACCTAGGCTTAATACTATCTTGTCCCTTAGCCATCCACAACACTCTAGCAACGGCATTATCACACGCATACATACCATACTCTCCACCTATCATTGGTAAGGTGTCTTGCTTCTTTTGTCTTTGACGTGCTCTGCTTAATTGCACCTGTTGGTTCTTATGTCTACCATACCCCTGACCGGGCAGGGTGTCTGTAGTAGCGTGTGTAGTAGTGTCCACTGACTCACTATATTCTACCTGCGTTAACACTACTCCCTCGTTCTGTTTCATACACACTGGATCAACGTCCTCTAACATAGCTTTATTAAACTCATCCTCTAGTTCTTTATCAGTCTTGTTCATAACCACACCTCCTATTCATTCGTTTGAGATGCCTACATGATAGCATATTATTTGAGGGATGTCAAGCAAATTCGCTAAGCTATTGATATTATTAGGCTTTTAGGTACTCATAAAATGTTCTAATGTAGCGATTTCCTCTAAGCTATTGATATTATTAGCCTTTTAGGATATTTCTCGGTTATTGATATACCAAGAGGTAGAGGGTGTAGTAAAAAAAAAAAAATATATATGTATAAAGACTACCAGTCTACCCCCCTACCCCTACTGGTATATCAAACCATTCAGCAAACCATTAAATATGCAATAAAATCAATCACTTATGAGATAATAGAAAATTGGAAACATTTGGTAGGCATTAAATAGCTAATAAAATCAATAGCTTAGCCAATAAATAGGGTGAATATGAACATTAATCGTGCGATGGATATGGTAACATAATAGGTTCAATAAATGAACTGGATAGGTATAATAATATGATAGGACTATGGAATAATAGCACTAAAAAACCCTACCCACCTTGCGATGGGTAGGGTTTTAGGCGCTACTTACCAGCGTCATCAAGCAACGCCTGTGCAATTTCGTCCATAGGATCATCGTCTGTGTCGTCCTCTGGTTCGGGTTCAGGTTCAGTGGTAGGCTCGACCTGCAAGTCAGCGAGAATCTTGGTCAGACCCTTCTTGAGGTCAATGCCGAGTTTAGTCGAGAGTTCGACCACCTTGATAGCATCACCAGCGACCATAGCTGCAAGCAGTTGTTTAATCATAGCAGACCGGGATTCCTTGGTGGCGTTTCTCTGAGTGTCCAAGAAGTTGGTGAATCTCTCTGACTTCCAGACCTTAGTCACTTCATCCCGGCCATCGACCTTGATACCATCATTCAGCGTGGCAGGTTCAGCGTATTCACCAGACCATACCACCATTCTCTTGCCAGTGGCTTTGTCCTTGGTCGTAGCTTCGACCAGATAGACGTTCATGGTCGCGCTAGTGGCATCTTGATAAGTGCGGATAGGTTTGCGATCAGACTTTTTAGCCATAGTATGCTCCTCTCATTTGGGATAGAATAGGGGTCGGGTGATGACTGATTCTATCAGATTTCAGTCAATCGACTCCCTTTATCCGTGGCTTGGAGCCGGGAACCGCGCCTGACATTCCCTTTGAGGTCGATCTTTTGCCTATCAAAGAACAAATCCCTTATTTCTTGAGGCCAGTATATCAGATGGAATCTAGAATGTCAACAAAAAAATGCAGGAATCTTTATCCTAGAAGACGCTCCAAATCTAGTCAATCTAGCCTATTTCTATGTCACTTGACGTTTTCTCTCTCATCGCTCGACCCGATGAACCGATTTTCGCCAAACGTCGGCCAAATCGGGGACAAGGACTCCACATGAAAATTTTTTTCCACAAAAATTTTTGGGTAGTTGACAGTAACTACAATGACAGTGATGACGAGAGTCAGGAGGGACTAGAAGTAGGTGAGTACAAATAAGTACACAATCTCGACCCGCTTATAAAAAGGTCTTGACAGGGTTATAGAAAGCTGCTATAATGTCTCAATCATGGGAGAGTATAACAACCCACACACAGGAGCCGGGAAATGGGAAAGAAAACTAAGAAAAAGAGTAAGAAGCAGAAACCCAGTAAAGCTAGTAAGTAGTTAGTCATCAAGCTGGGCCTGGAGGAGTTTAGTTAAGTCGTCTAGGAGGACAGAGTTAATAATCGCCAGGCCCGGCCCTAGAAACCTAGCAACCAATTAAAAGGAGTTACTTAACATGAGACTTTCACCCTTTCATATCCAACTCGCCAAGGAGTTCGCAGAGGGCAAGAAAAACTCAGAAATCCTACAAAACTTTCAAATCAGTGCGTCGAGACTGTCAGTCATAAAAGCTAACCCACTCTTTAAGCAAGAAATCGAGCGTCAACGTAAGATAATAGAAGATCGTTATGGGAAAGCCGTTAAAATAATGGAAGACGCGGCCGAGAAGGTAGCAAAGGCTCTCGTGGACATTGTCGAAGACAAAGCCGTGAGTGCAGACGTACGCACTAAGACGGGTGAAAACATCCTCAACCGTATAGCCCAACACTCAGCCACACCTACTTCTGGTACAGGCAATGCTATAGTGTTTGAACAATTACTACGAGTCACCAAACGCTCATCTGGTGAGACTGATACCAACGACGATGCAGACCTAGGCTACGACCCAGAAGCAGCTTACAAAGAACTAATGGCAGACTTAGCACCCACTAACGACGAACCCGACGTAATCAACGTCACCCCGGACCCGGTGTTGTTTACTAAACATATTCCCAGTGACACGCCCATTCCCACCATCGGTGGCAACGGCGGGGATAAGCACGAGTTATCCCCCACCTTAAAAGCTATGTTACAAGCAACCAAGACGCACTAAGGAGACACCTATGTCACGTGACATCGTAATCAACCGACTATGGAACTCATCAACAATAACCACTGGCACAACGTCCTACTCTGACATCATAGACATAGGCACGTTTGGCAAAAGTGGTACGTTCTCGCTTCAATACTACATCAGCACCGCTGGAGTAAGTGTGTCGTTGGGATACTTACTCTCGAACGACGCCATAAACTTTGTCCAATCCACCGAAGGCAACTCAATAGCAACCGGCCTTACCAACATCTCAGGTAATGCCGCAGATGGTCGTGATGTTATTACGTTCACTCCCACCATGGCCCGGTTTATGAAAATCGCTGCGTGGGAAACAGCTGGTGCCACCAACGCCACGCTGACTGCACACTTCGCCATTCAATAAGAGGTATTAGCATGGTTACAACTAAAGGTGGTTTCTGGTTTACATTGATTGTATCATTACTACTGATACCCTCATTAGCATTTGGTTGGTCAGTACGACCACGTGACCTAGCCAATGGTCAAAACCTCATGGCTGGATCGGACATCAAAGTCAGTAGTGACGGCTTATACTTTGAATCGTCTAGTGGTGCAGGAGACGCAACCACGATTCATGGTCTAACCGTAGAAGAACCCGACGCGGCTGATGATGGTAAGTACATGCAATACACCCACTCATCCACGTCATGGACTTTGGGTACGCCAGCAGGTGGTGGTGATATGATCATCGCAGTGTGGGACGGTGACACCAACGGCTACATAGACCTAGATGCTGGTGGTACTAACAGCTACATGGCTGATCCTAACGCAGACCGCATGATGGGTTGGGATGATAGTGCGAGTGGAGTTACGTGGTTCACCCTAAGCACGGGCCTGACCATTAGTGGTACAATCCTCACCCTCGACGCAGACCTTCAAGCTATCTCAGGTGTAACCAGCGCGGCAAACGCAATACCATACTTCACAGGTTCTGGTACGGCCAGTGTAATTAGCTCCTCAGCTAATATGGTCTCGTTGCTTGGTTCTGCTGACTACGCAACTGCACGTACGAACCTAGGTTTAGCAATAGGCACCAACGTCCAAGCCTACGACGCCGAACTAGCTGCCGTTGCAGGGTTAACCTTTGCGGATGCTTCAGTAATCCAACTCACCGGCGCGGCTGCAGCTGCGGTGTTAACATCTGGTGGAACTAATTATTTCCTTACATCAACCAACGACAACTCCGCGCTTGAATTCAAAACTCCCGCAGCTGCGTTAACAGCTATAGGCGCACAAACCCTAGATGCCGACCTTACAGCTATTGCTGCGCTCACGGTAACAAGAGGTGACCTAATCATTGGAAGTTCCTCTCCAGCTTGGACGGAGCTTGCTATTGGTGCAGCGAATACAGTGTTGATAACTGACGGTACCGATCCTTCATGGGGTACTGTAACCTCAGCCATGATCACTAACGACACCATCACCGCTACCGACCTCGCAGCTACACTTACATTCGCAGCTACCGACTCTGTCGACATCTCAGGTGTAACCATCACAACCGGTCAAGACTACGGCTTAGCCATCCCACGCTGGGCTGATGTTGTACCTGCTACCGACACCGCTTGGATAGCGTGGGACTACACAAACAACATCCTCAAAATCTATGACGGCGGTTGGGTTTCTATTTCACCAAGTGGTGCACCAACAGACGCTAAATACTGGGTCAGCACAGCAGACGCTACGTTGAGTGCTGAGGTAAACTTAGGCTTGCTGACGAGTGGTTTAGTCTACTCAAGTGTTGCAGCTTCTACGTCTACGCCCTCTATCGTATCCGAGGGTTTAGCTATTGACCTCACGTCTAGTAGCATCGCGTTTGATCCTACTGAGTTAACTGGTGCACGAACCTGGGCCGCTGGTGGAGACGCTACAATCGCATGGACGTTTGACGTATCAACAGGCACTGATCCAGTTGTGACGTTTGGCAACAACTACGTAAATGTTTCTACTGGTGCATTACAAGTCGCTGGTAACGCAGCATACTATGCTTCTGGTACAGATGTTGCCGTGGCAGACGGTGGTACGAACAAAAGTTCATGGACTCAATATGCGATACCATATTTGAGCACTACTACAGCCTTTAGTGAAATCGCCGTAGGCACAGCGGGACAATACTTGATTGTAAACTCAGGTGCAACAGGCTACCAATGGACCGCGGCACTCACGATGGACACCATCACAGACGGTTCAAGCTACCAAAAAGTCGCAGCTGCTGATGTAGACGCGTCTAGCCACGTTAACAGATTCTACGACTCAGATGGCGTAGGATACATAACAGTAACCGGACTTAGCACAGCAAGAGCAATCACCCTTGAGGATGCGGCACAAGAACTTGCAGCGCGTAACTTGGCTAATACGTTCACATTAGCTAACACATTCAATGGTAACGTAACCATAGGCAACGCCAATACAGACACCCTCACGGTTCAGTCTCTCATCGCAGGTTCTGGTAGAGCAGTAACGATTGACAGCGCGTCACCCAGCCCTACATACGCAACCGGGGTTACAGAATTCTACGTAGGTGGTGACATCGAAACCGCAGCAAACATCTACGCAGCATCATTCGTAGGTGGCACAGGCACAGACGGTCAACGTGGCATCACACTCACTAGCAACACCGCACTCACTCCCACAGCGGACCAAATCTACTTCATAGCAGACGTACTCTACTTCTCTCAAGCTGGTACACAGAAAACTCCTATGCGTCTAGAGGATGCACAAACAGTTAGTGGACTCAAAACCTTTGAGGCTGGTATCTACTTAGGTGACACAGACACTACTACAGTATTTAGACTCTACGATGGTAGTACAAACTACGTCGCCATTGCGGTGCCAGCAATCTCTGCCAATTATACCCTAACCCTTCCCACTACTGACGGTACCGCTAATCAAGCTCTCATCACAGACGGTGATGGTGGACTCTCGTGGAGCACCATGACAGCTACCGCAGCAGGTGACACCGCAGGTATGGTACAATACAACGCCACTGGTACTGAGGGTGCACTAGCAGGTGATGCGTGTTTTATATTCACAGTCGCGTCTAATAAACTCACCCTGGGCGCAAGTGGTGATGCAACAACTGGTAGCTTAGAACTCTACTACGGAGGCACAACCTACGCTGCTACCATTGTACCCAGTGCTTCTATGTCTGGTGACGTCACAATCACGTTACCTTCAAGCACAGCTACGCTACTTGGCACTGGTGCTAACACCTACACAGGCACTCAAACGCTAGACGATGGTGTGACTGACTCTCCTTCGTTAGTGTTTACAGACGCTACTGATGAGACAGCGACACTTGCTAAAGTAGACGGTTCCTTCCTAACTATCACAACCCTTGCCGCTGATGGGGTTAATATCCTTGTGGGTAACCTCAAAGTAGGCAACGGTACCCCCGGTGTTACACTTGATGGTGAGGACGTCTACATCGAGGGCACCCTAGAGGTTGACGGCGTTGCAAGGTTCGACTCAGGTGTAACTAGTGCGCTCGTGCCTGCTGTAACCGACGGTGGCGCACTTGGCTCTGGTACGTTGATGTGGTCAGACTTATACTTAGCAAGCGGAGGCGTGATTAACTTCAACAACGGGGCTTCTACACTTACCCATTCAGCCAACACTCTCACGCTTGGTGGCTCAGGTGCTACTGCTCTGGCACTTGGATCGAACAATCTCACAATGACAGGTAGCTTAGCAGCAACCGGAAGCAGGATTACGAAGGGCTGGTTCACGGATATTGAATCCACTAACGTACCCACTGTTGGTGGTGTTGCAATGAACATAAACATCATAACCACCGTGCCCGGTTCTGGAGTGACAGCATTTCTCACAACACCTAGCTCTGCTAACCTAGCAACTGCTGTAACCGGTGAAACGGGCTCTGGAGCGTTAGTGTTCGCTGAGTCTCCTGCACTAACTACACCTAACCTAGGCACACCTTCTGCTGTAGTATTAACAAACGCTACGGGACTTCCTGTAGCAACAGGTATAAGCGGAACCGCCTCAGGTGTGACGGACTTCTTAGTAACTCCATCCAGTGCCAACTTTGCAACAGCAGTTACAGGTGAGACTGGCTCCGGTGCGCTGATGTTTGGAACGTCACCATCAGTAACCACTTCTATCCTTGCCGTATCCAACGCAGATATTGGTTCTTCAAGTGCAGAGTTTGGTGACGTGTACTTAAAGGATGGTGCAGTTATCAAAGGTCAAAACGATCAGAGCGCCACACTGACTTCTTCAGCCTCCCTTTGGACCGCTAACAACTTCGCGGTAACTGGTAATTTGGCGGTTACAGGTCAAGCCTCTGGTGGTGCCAAGGCTTACTCGGTTGAAAGTGGAGTTACCAATTCGACCCAGCTTAACGATGTGACGGGGGTTTCTACCCTGCTGGCTGCTGAAGTCTCAGGTACGATCATTAACATTGACGCTTCCGGTGTGACACGATTTACCCTCCCCACTCCGGCCTCTGGATATAACACCATATTCGCAATAGGGGTCAGCGGTGTGACCGTTCAGGTGGAAAGCGGAACAACCATGTATGTGGATGGAACCGCTACGGCAACTGGTGGTGTCGGGGCGCAGATTGTAAGCGTTACCCCAGGAGAGAACATCACCTGCTATACGGCTAATGTCCCAGGTGCAGGAGAAATTGAATGGATGTGCAGAAAGACAGAAGACTAACAATGAAGAAACTTTTACTGATATTTATTCTTGTGTTGGTTCCTTTATGTAGCTGGGCGCAACAGTGCAGCGATGACCAACTGGCCCGCCTCTCCCCTGCGATAGTGGGCGGGAGTGTGCCGGTGGCTGCGGGTGGTACAGAAACAATAGGGTTTGAAACGGCAGGGGGTACAGAAACACAGACCGGCGACAGTTATATGCTATGCCAGAAATTAGCAGAAACGCCTACTTATGCTGGATCGGTAGACTCTGTTACGGTTACATTGAGTTCATCGGTAAATAGAAAGACGTATTTATCTATATATACACATGATGCGGATGTTAATGAACCAGCAACACTACTCACAAATGGGTCATCCACTGAGCTTGACA
>JBAZJW010000003.1:0-84939 GCA_041651055.1 Minisyncoccota bacterium | reverse complement strand
CGTTTTTTAGTTTGTTTTATTGGTTATCGTATGTTTGTCGGCTTTTTCTCTCTTGTTTTTGCCGCTATTCATCAATTATATAATAAAAAAAAAAAAAATAGATTGGTTGTTTTGTCTGCGTTTTTTACACATCTGACACGCATATCTTTACTATTGCGTCGTCGTAGATGGGTTTGGCTTGTGCTGCCATGTTCAGGCACATCCTTACTTGTCTGTAGGATGGTTCTCTGAACACTTCTATTGTTGGTTTGGCTCCGTATACTAGACCCATCGCTTTTCCTGATTTCTGCAGTGATACTTGTCTTCCTGAGCAGTTTACGGTGGGGTTTATGGTTCCATCCATCCATATGTAGTCGTTTGCTACGAATTTGGTAACCTTTGTGGTGCATATGATCTTGGTTCCTATGAATTCCCCTATTTCTCCTTTTAGCAGTACTTTGTCGCTTCCGTATTCGGCTGCGCTCATGAACTGGGAGTCGTCTTGTAGTTGGGTTCGGTTCTCAGGCGCTATATACCATACCAGGGGTTCTGACGCTGTTGGTTCCCATGCGTTCTTTGTCACCGCTGATGGTGTGTGTGTGGTCGTATTACTCCAGTAGTATCCTTTGTCTGAGGTCATGTGTCTTACTGCTTTCTTCATCAGCTCGGTTGTTAGGATGTCTCCGTCTACCAGGGATAGGTCTGCCATTGTAGCGTCTCCTCCCATTAGGTTGGTTGCCCCGTTTACTGAGTTGCTCATAGCTACCGGTCCCGCTGCCGTGGTCACTGTTGCTTCTACTGAGTTGGATACTCCTAGTAGGGCGTTTCTTACGAGGTTGTCTTGGTGGTTTTCCAGTTTGTATTGTAGTTCTTCTCTGCAGAATTGTACTATGTTTAATGCGTTGGTTCTCACGTTTTTGTCTGTTATGGCCACTCCATAGTTGTATTCTGTCGGGGTGAACTCTACTCCGTCAGGGGTGGTTATGTCGGTCCATAGCATCTCTGTGTTTGCTGTGGTGTATTCTTCCGCTGAGGCTTCCCAGTCTCCGTCAGCCATGTATTTAGTCCTTTTGGGTATTACATAGGTGCTTTGTCCTTCTTTCATGAGTTCTTGTTTGCATGTTTCCACGAATCTCATGTTTTCTTTGGCTGCGTCCATTGCAGCCTTTGCCCATGCTACTGGTAGGAGCATGTATTTGGTTGATAGGGCGGTTCCTCTAGTTGTTGATTGTTGGGTTACCGCTGATGCTAGTTCAAATGTTTTCCATGTTCCTCCTAGGGCGTGTTTGGCTGGTTTTAGGTCCAGTTCAAATATGCTTCTTCCTTCTCCGGGTGCGTTGTTTGCCATCTTGTTTTTTTTTTTACCTGTTTGTTTTTATTTATTTTTTTTATTCTTATCTTTTTTTTTTTTTTTTTTTTTTTTTTTTTTTTTTTTTTTTCTTTTCTCTTTTTTTTTGTTTATTGTTTTTTTTTGTTTTTATTCTTGGTGTTTTGTTCTTATATTACTATTTCTTTTTTTAGGTATTCGAGCATTCCTTCGTCCATGTCTCCTAGGCTCATCGTATCTGATTCTATAAAGGGTGCTCCTCTTATTCCTTTGTCTTTGATCGATTCTATTTCAGGTTTGTCTATTGCTTCTCTTAGTAGTTTTATTTGTGTTTTTAGTTCTTCTATTTCTTTCATCTTTGCTGTCTCTATTTCTTCTTTTAGTTGTTTTTCGGCCATTTCTTTTTCTTTTGTTTCTTGTTTTTTGGCTTCTATTTCTTGTATTTTCCTATTCTCTTCTTCTTTTTGTGCTTGTATTGTTTGTTTTTCTTTTGTTTCTTCTTCTAGTTTTTTCTTTTTACAGGCTAGTTCTTCTTCCATCATGTTGGCTACTTTGGTCATGGTTGTCTCTAGTTTGTTTACTTTTTCTCCTAGTGTGATTATTTTGTCTGCTTCGTTTTTGCTTGTGTTTTCGTTTCCTTCTTTGTTTACAGTTTCGTCTGTCATTGTTTTTTCCTCTTGTTTTTTTATTGATCCGTCTATTTGTATTTTTTGATCTGTTATTGGTCTTGGTTCTTTTGATTTGTTTTTTATTGTGTTTTCTTTGTCGTTGTTTTCTTCTATTTTTTGTGTGAATATTTCTTCTTCTGTTTTTTCACACATCGCGAAGTTTAGGTATGTTGTCTTGATAGCTGGGTTTACTACTATGCTCCAGTTTTCTATTAGCATCTTTTTTACTTTGTTTCCTATCATGTAGCTGTCTCCTCTGGGGCTTATTCCGAAGTGTGCTCCTAGTTTTACTTTTAGTGCGGTGTTTAGGTCTGTGAAGTGTAGGTCTCCTTTTATGTGTCCTTTGTCGCATCTTAGGTTTTTGACGTATCCTGCGTAGTCTGATACTTCTGCTCCTACATGTTTTGTCTTTCTGCCGGTGTCTGGGTCTGTTGTGAATTCGTCTTTGTGGTCCAGGTATATTGATAGGGTTCTGTCATTCCATTGGGTGTTGTAGAAGGAGTCAACTATTACGTCTCCTGTGTATATTGATTGGTTGTGTACTCCTGGGCTGAAGAGTATTCTGTCTTTTAGCTTGTATGGGAGTATCATGTCTTGTACTCTTATTTCTTGTATGTCTTCTTCTGTTTTGAGTATCTCAGAGGGTATTGGCATTCTTTTCTTGTTTGTATTCTTAATCTGATTATTTACTTATATTTTTGCTTATATTTATTGAGTATATTTGATATGGTGTTGTATATTTGGAATTGTATATTAGAAATCAATACATCATTTATTATAACCATATTAATATATTGTGTTCTCAATGTATTGTGTTTGGGATATGTTGTGTTTATAATGTATTGTGTTTGTAATTTATTGTGTTTGGTTTGTTGTGTGTTGTTTATCTGGTTTTTTGTCTCTATTTTTCTCACTTAGATTAGTGACAACTTTTAGTAGTATCCTAATGCTTTCTGCCATCTGTATACTGTGTCCTTGTTTGTTCCTATCTCTTTGGCTATCTCTGGTCTGTAGTATCCTTCTTCGCTCATAAGGGCTATTTTGTATAGTTTTTCCTTGTTTACTCCGGTCTTGTGTATGTGTCCTTTTTTGACTTGTTCCATCCATGTTTTGTCTACTTTTTCAAGTAATCTTGCTGTTCCCCTGTTTAGAAGCCTCATAAGTAGTATTGTAGTGTCTGTCATATGCGCTTCGCTTAGGCTCCACACCCCTGATATGTCTTTTAAAGTACTCCAGTCTATTTCGTCTACTTTGATCCCTGCTTCCAGCGCTTTATCTATGACTTCCTTGTTTTTTCTTACTGTATGCTCTCCTTCACTGGATGAGGACTCTATGCAGTTTAATTCGATATGTAGCTTGGTATCTGTTGATTCCAGGAGCGTGTATTGGCCTTCTGCTACTACTATGCTGAATCCAGGTACTGTTGTGGCTCCTGGGTTATTCTCTTGGTAGTATGTTGGTTTTGTGCTTTGTATTGGTTCTGGTTCTTTTACCAGGAATCTTATCTTTCCATTTCTAGCTGCTTCCCCTATTGTTAGTAGGTCCTGATTTTCATTGTTTCCTGGTGTTAGTATCGTTATTGCTTGTACGTTTGTTGAATTGGGGATGTTGAATCTTAGATCCTGGTGTACGCTATTCATTATTATATTATTTCCTTCTTTGTGTCCTCTGTAATGCTTTGATAGTGTGAATGGTATCCAGTTGTCTTTTGCTTTGCTTAATTCTGATATGAATGTTTGTGGTAATTTGTCTGATATCTCTTTTAGTATTGTAGAAGTGTTGTTGCCTATTGTATGTATATTATTATATATTGTATCAGTGTTAGTGGAGGAGGCTGCAGAAGTGTCTGAGAGTTGGAATCCTTTGTCGTTTCCATGTTCATTGATATGGTAGGCTGAGTCTAGGTGTCTTATTATGCCTGTTCCCATCTTTTTAGCTAGTTTGATCATGTGTTTGATGTTTTTCTCAGGTATTGGTCTGTTCTTCTTTATGTTTTCAGTGTCTTTTATATTCATGAATAATACTCTTAGTCTTTCTATCAGCTGTGATCTGTTCATCGGTTGGTCGTAGTATAGTATGTCGTATAGTTGTAGTGTTCCATTTAGTGTTTCATTTAGTGTTTCATTCTGTGTTCCAGAGTTTACTGTTCCTTTTGGTGTTCCATTTAGAGTTCCAGAGTCTAGTGTTCCATTGTTTTCTATTATTCCTTCCACTATTATGGAGTAATCTGTCAGTTCAGGTGCTTGGTATACTATGTCTGGGTATCTGTCAGTTATCTCTTCTTTGTTGTCGTTGTATATCTTTACTGTTGAACCGTTCCATCTGCTTCCTTTATGTAGGAATATGTGTGTTCCTTTGTTTGTTTGGTTGAATAGCATGTATTTCTCTGAGTATTTGTCGTTGAAGTAGTAATTGATGTCTTCTATGTTCATTTGTTTGTTTGTCATCTGCATTGGGGTGAATGGCTTCATTAGTTCGCAGTTGGTCGGAGCGTTCTTTTCTTCTTTATTCAGTGGTTTTTCACTTGATTCATTCATTTCAGAGTTGGATTGAACTAACTCTGCATTATCTAAGGTCTCTTTGGAATTATGTAAGTATGAATTAAAGATTTGTATGTAGATATCTGCTTCTTTTAAGTCACTATTCTGCTCTTCTATAGTTAAGTCTTTGTAATCTGTAACTATTTGTCTCTTCCATCTGCTTACTTTAGTTGGTGGGATGCTTACTGTTCCATCTTCTAATTGATTTGATTCATTGAATAGATATTCCATCCATTTAGACCATTGAGTATGGGATTGATTGGCTATTTGTTCTCGTAATGTAACGTCTGATGTAACATTCACAGATGATTCATCTTGTAATTGTAACGTCGAGGAGGTCTTAGAGACCGACTCCGTAGGTAACGTGGGATTGGCGTGAACCAATCCCTGTAACGAGGAAGGATATGAAGCCGAGTCTGAGCGAGGTTCCGTAGTCGAGGATGCTTCCGAGACGGAGGAATCGGGGGAAGATGTTGGTGAGGATCCTGACGAGCCTATTTCGGAGTTGGAGTGAACCAACTCCGCTATTTTCTCATTGTTTTCATGTGGTGGTTTGGTGTTAGTTTGGGGGTTTGGCATCTTTTTTATGTGGTTTAGAAGTCGAGGATTGAATCCAGCTTTGATTTGTGGTTCTCCTGGTCTTCGTTTGATTGGGTGTCTGGCGTGTTGGGCGTGTTGTCTCCTTCTTGGGGTAGGTGTTCTGAGTGTCGTATGTATGTCTGCAGCATTGGGGTGGCTCCTAGCAGGCCTGCTTTTGCGTATGTGCTTAGCCTGTTTGCTTTGCTGTCCATGCTTTCTATGTTTATGTCGGGCCATTCTAGTCTTGGGGGGTTGTCTAGTCCGTATATGTCCATTAGTTCTTGGGATAGGTTGTCTTCTATGCTTATAGATATGTTGTTTTGGATCATGGTGAGGCTTTGGTAGAATAGCATCATCATTTTGTCCAGGATGCTGCGGTTCATAGAAGTTCCTTGGCCTGTTACTAAGCATGCTGGCAAACCGATTCCGGCTATTTGTTGGTCTATGAAGTAGTCTACTTGTTCTCTTAGTCGTTCTATTCCTCTTTTGGGTTCGATCATTTCGGGTTGTAGGTAGTAGGGGTAGGAGACTACTGTTTCGGTGTTTATGTTGCTGAAGATCTGTATGGCTTTGTGTATCATGTCGGTTGAGGGTATGAATCTTTCGTTTCCTGCTTTGATGCCTAGTAGTCCGTGTCCTAGTCGGTAGATGTATGCGCTGAATCCTTTTTGGGCGTTGTTTTTGTCTAGTGAGCTGTTTAGTATTGGTTCGACCAGGCCTATTCCTTCATAGGTGTCTCCTACTGCTATGTAGTTGGTCCACATTATTTTGTTTGGGGTGAAGGGTATGGCTTTTAGGCTGTTTGTTCCGTTTATTATGGTGTCGGTTCCTTCGTAGTGTATTCCGTCAGCTATGTATTGGCAGTATCCTTCCGGTTCTCCTACTTCGTTGAATCTTATGTAGTTGGTGTTTTGGTGTCTTAGGAAGTCCATTAGTTTGGGGTCTCTTGTGGGTATTCCGAGTATTTTGTGTAGGATGTTTCCTCTGGGGGCTTTGTTGTAGATTTTTTCATTCCACGCGGTTCCGTATATGAGGCTGTGTTGGGTTATGCTTGGTATTATGCTTCTTTGTAGTTTTATTTGTTTGCTGAATTGGTCTAGTTTTTTTTGGTCTTTTTCCGATCCGTTTGTCAGGGTTGGGGGGTTTGAGAGGATTGTTTTGTAGTAGGTGTTTATTCCGTTGAATATTACTGGGTCGCTTATGTATAGTGCTTCCAGGTCTGCTTTGCTTGCCCTGTTTAGTGTTAGTCCGGTGCTGTATCCTTTGTTTCCTATTTCCGGTTCGGGGGTGTTGTCTGTTTTTTGTTCTCCGTACATGAATTTTTGCAGTGTGGGTATTATTCCTTGGAATCCGGTGTTTTGTATGTTTTGTGTGTGTGTTGATATTGGTTGTGATCTTCTTTGGGTTTTTGTTTTTTGATTTGGTGTTGTCATCTTGTAATATTTATTGATTGTATGTTATTGTTGTTTTTTAGTCTTGTTTTTTATTAATTTGGTTTTTATTTGTTTTTGTATTTATTTGTTTTGATATCTGTTTGTTTTAGTGCTTGTTTATTTGGTTTTTTATTAATTAGTTTTGTATGGTATATATTAGTTGTATATGTATTGTAGTATTTATATTAAATTTTTCTGATTGGTTTGTGTTTGGTTGTTTTTGATTTGTTTTATTTGGTTTGTTGTGTTAGTTAGTTGTATGGTTTAGTTGTATGATCTAATTGTGTTGTTTAGTTATTTTGATTAATTGTGTGATTTGGTTATGTTATCTCTGTTAGTTGTTTTGATTCTTAACAGTTGAGTTAGTTAGTTTTTTTAGTTTATCTGTCTTGGTTTGGTTGTATGGTTTTATTGTATGATCTAATTGTCTTGGTTTAGTTGTCTTGTTTTAGTTGTCTTGTTTTGGTTGTGTTAGTTTGTTGTTTGGTTTAGTTATCTTTGTCTGCTTAGTTGCGTGGTTTGGTTGTGTTGTTTCTGTTAGTTGTGTTAGTTGTCTTTGCTTATTCATATTGGTATGTTGTGTGTTTGGTTGTCTTTGTTTACTTGTGTTGTCTTGGTTGGTTTTTTGGTTTGTTTGTCTCTGTTAGTTGTCTCTGTTAGTTGTGTCAGTTGATTGTGTCAGTTGATTGTGTCAGTTGATTGTGTGGCTTGATTAGTTTGGTGTTTTAGTTGTGTGGTAGCCATTTGTTGAAGGCTGATCCGTATTCTTTGGTTTCTTTTATTGGTTTTTGTCTCATTTTTTGTATTGTTTCATAGTAGTTGTCTTGTATTATCTTGTTTTGTTGTGTTTGGTTTGTTGGTGGTTTGGCTGTTAGTATGGCTGTTTCTTGGTAGTTGTCTGTGTCTCCTGCTGCGTGTAGGGCTAGTGCTAGGGACATTAAAGAATCATCGTGTTTTGTTGATGCTTTGTAGGTGTCTTGGCCGCTGCGTGTTTTGTCGCTGTGTAGGCTGCTTATTTGGTCTAGTAGGTGGTCTGTTAGTGTGAGGGTGGTGGGGCAGTTGGGGTTTCGTGGTATGGTTATTTTGTTTGATGTGAAGGTGTTTATTAGTCTTATGAGCATGGTGTTGCGGGTGGTTGGGAGGAATTTGATGCTTTGGGCTGGTATGTTGTATTGTGTTTGTAGTTTTTGGGTTACTATTCCTCCGAAGTTGCTTTCGTCTATTAGTAGGGTGACGGGGTTGTATTGTTTGTATAGGGTGGCTATGGTGTTTATTTGGTTGTCGAAGCTCATGCCGCGGTATTCTTCTATTTTGCGGATGTGGTAGCGTCCATTGTAGCGTTCTATGACTGTTAGTACTGTGTAGTCTCCTGTGGGGGATAGTGCTAGGTCTGCTCCTATGTAGTATTCTCCTGTTTCGGTTCCTAGTGTGGTGAAGGTTTCTGTTGGGTCTAGGCTGTCTATTATGTGTTGTGTTTTTATTGCTCGTCCTTCTCCTACTATTTCGAGTAGGTATTCTCTTGCGAAGCTTAGTTCTCCGATGTCTTTTCGTATTTGTTGTATTCGTTCTGGGGGGAATATTTCTGGTAGGATGCATTCTCCGTTTTTGATTAGGGGGTATTTGCTTATCTGGTATCCGCTTCCGGGTATTTGGCTTCTTGCTAGCAGGTCGTATGCTGTTTTTGGGGTCCCTAATAACATTGCGTTGCCGTTGGCTCTTTGGATCATTGGTAGGAATACGTCTGTGTATATTTCTAGGTCGGTGAATAGACCTGCTTCTTCCATTAGGAGGTATGGGACGTGTGGTCCTCTTGCGTTGTCGCTGTATGGTAGTACGTTTATTTTCCAGTCGGTTGTGGTGTTTATTTCTTTTTTGGTCCAGGTGTAGTCTCCTGTTTTTGGTATGAGTAGTTGTGTTAGTTCTGTTTTGTTGATGTGGTTTCGGATGTTCATCATTAGTTTAGTGCTTTGGCTTAGGTTTTGGGCTGCTATTACTATTCCTTTTAGGTTTGTTGTCTGTGGTGTGTAGTCGTAGAAGCTTAGCCAGATGGGCATTAGGGTTCCTAGTATGAGTGATTTGCCTAGTCCTCTTGCTGCGATGGTTGAGGAGCGTGTTTGTTGTGTTAGGTTGTTGGCCCATTCGATGTGGTATGGTTTGATTGTGTAGTCGTATAGGGTTTCGGCCCAGTATTTGAAGTCTGTGGCTCCTTTTATTATGAAGTCTGAGGTTGTTAGTCCGGTCTTGATCTGTAAGTCGATATTGGTTAGCATTGTGGGTGGTAATTGTATTTGGGTTTATCTATTTGGAGATGGTGTGGGGTCTTTGATGTTATTGGATCAATGATGTGGTTTGAGGTTGTGAGGCTTGTTTTGATTTGTAGGTCTATGTTTGTTAGCATTGTGATTGATGGATGCAATATTTGGTTTTGTTTATTGATAATAAGTGTAGAGTCATTAGTGTTATAGGATCAAAGATGAGATTGGGTTCTGCTGGGTTTGTTTTAATTTGGGTTCTTATGTTGGTGAGCATTGTGGTTTGTATTTTTGGTTGATTAAGTATATGTTAAGATTAATTGTTTGGAATGTGTAATTATGAGAGTATAAGTATTTATGCTTCTAATGTTTGAGTCCGATTTTTACCAAAGGTCAGAATAATCAAAGATCAGAATAAGAAAAAGTCAAAGGTCAGACTGAGAAAAAATAGTGTAACTACCCCTTCTAATCTTTTTGCTCTGTGAATTCGCAGGGTGCTGGTTTTGGTTTGGGAAATTGGTCGTAATCGCTCTTATATCCTAATCGTCTAATGGTTATCATAGGAGGAAATGCGGGCAGCGACCTGTTATCCTGTATCCTATAAGAGTGACTCCGAATCTCCCATATAGCGGGAGCGGTGCGACAATCTCAGAGGTTGTATGAGATTGAGCAAAAAAACGGGAGCTGTTAGCCTGGCTCTCGTGTCGCAAAGCGCAAAAAACAAACTTGAGGCTCTATACTCTTGAGCGTCGGCTCTTACGAATTGCTCTCCTTGACGGTCAAGGAACTAACCGGGTGATGTAGTCAGTAACTACTCGGTCCTTGGAAGATTGGAGATAATAGCAAAAACGGGGAGGACGCATGACTACTACAGTTTAGACTGTCGGCTGTCGGAGGCAGAGCGGGCAAGTATTTAAATAATGCAGGCATACGGGCAGCACTGCCACATAGTATAACCTTTGAATCGGGCTGACTTATTCAGCTGTTCTGCATTCAACGGGAAAGCTGTTGGCATCCATAAGCCAATATGGTGAAAGGAGTAAACATGGTGCTGCTTCTAAATACCACAGCGTGCAGTCAAGCCTTAATTGGAAGACTGCACGGGCTGGTTAAGGCATGTGTGTTCAATCACTATGCCGCCAAGCAACTGTTTTAAGGTGAACTAAACAATGGAATTCTCTCGACTTGCTCAGAGATATTTGGATGCTTGTGCTTACATAGCCAACATACAGATATGCTCAGGCACAGAATGGATGATGTATGAAGTAAACATGCACATAATTTGATTAACTCAAAAATGAGTTAATCATTTTCTTCTCAAAAATGGACTGTACCCAATGTAAGAGACTTGATTCCTAAAGTATACTCAAAATGAAAAACAAATTTATTCACTTAATTATCGGAGACAATAAAATAGCATGTGGGCTTAGTCTTAACGAAATAAATAATGCTTCAAGAACAAAAAAAGCAGTTACATGCAAAAAATGTTTAATCAATGATTCTAAAAAAATAAAATGAAACTGATTCAATTAATGTTCTACATAGTGGAACTGATATGAACATGGAAATAAATCTTGAATCCATCCCTGACTACGTGTTAATAACACTTCTAAGACATGGAGATAAGAATAAATTAATTCAGAAAATTCTGAATGATAAGAAGATTCATAAAGATAATCTCCAAGGAATTCTCAGATATATCCAACTTAACAGACTTTAAGGATGACCTATACAACAAGGGGCATCCAGATAAGGGTGAGCGACCTGCCAATCAAAACAAGAAGCAGGGAGCCTGTCTTTGTACTGGAAGCCAATGGAAGCACATCGAAGATCCCACTTAAGGAAATCTCCATGATGACAGGGATGAGCGAGAGGCAACTGATAAAGATGTCCGACTTCGACCCCGACAGATTGCTCGGATTGATTCTCAGAAGATAAATCCAATAGAGGCACACTGCCTACATTGACGACTCACACTTGTTCCAAATAATTAACTCTCCATTTCCCTCTCAATTAATTGAGCGAAAAATGGCAACAGAAACAGACGAGAAAAAGAAGTCAATCCCAGCCGCAACACTTGCGACAAAGATTGAACTTCACGGCATAAGCAAAGAAGAACTGACAGCAGCAGTCAAAGTGCTGACCGAAGTCGCACGAGTATGCGACGTAAAAACAGGCGACCCATTAGCCAAAGTTAAGTCAATAGTGACTCAATCAGCAGCAGTGGGAATCGTCTACACCGAGGAGCAAATAGACGCAATGAACAAGACTGCTCTGGCTGCGTTTGAAAATCCAACGCAGTATCCGACCGAGTGGTTAAGCGGTATCAAGTACCTCGGTGGACAGGCGGAAACCCAGATAAAAGTCCTGGGAGCATTAACCCTGAAATAAAGGGCTTGATCGAATCTGTAGAGCCAAGTCAACTGAACTTGGTCTTCTTCTATTCATTCTCACAAATTAAAAAAAATTAAAAATAAAAGGTGAAACCAATGGATAGACGAAACCATCCAAGAGGAAAAGTCCTCTTGACCGGACCAAGTGAAAGAACGAAAGAGAACGAAAAGAAATTAAGTCATATGCGCCGCTATGACTTCCGTAAAAGAAAATACGACAACAAAACCTATGAACAAATAATCGCCTACGATAAAGAACTTATCGAAAGTCAAAAACAAATACGCATAGGCATTGGTATAAACACTATGACAATTCCTTTAACTCCTGAAATGGCTTTACTCCTCCAAAAAGACCGAGCAGTTTTTGAAGCCCTTGTCCAAAAAGCAACATCAAACCTATTCAAGAGCATTTCTCTCGACCCTGACTGGAAAAACCAGTGTAAAATCGAGTCAGAGGGAATAAAACATGCTTACATTAATCGCATTAAGGAAATCTATGAAACCGATTATAAAGGCTTTGTTTCTCCTGAAATTGCTCTTCGTTTATTGAAATCAACTCATTCAGAGCTTTTTCGCTTTTCCCCCGGTTTTGAGGAAATCTTCTCTTGAATAAACGAACAAAAATTCTTCTTTTATTTATTGTTTTTCTTTTATTCAATTTATTTGAATAAACTTAAGAAAAAACCCAATAATAAACCCTTATTGATATATTAAAATACATCAATATGGTTCTCTTGATACCTATTACACTTACACTCACTTAATGTCCAAGTCCTCACCTATCTTGGAATTAAGTGAGTCCACTTTCTAACACTTTTCCTACTCACTTTTGAGTAATTACCCAAAAATGAGTACCTGCTCAAATCCGAGTACCTACCCAAATTTGAGTCAATCTTTCCCGCATCTTTCCAACAACTATCCCCAAACTATCCCCACAATTACCTTAACATAACAAATAAACCAAACAAAATGAAACTTGGAGAAACAACACTGGTAAAAGACTGTATGATATGCCACAGGGAAGTAATCCTCATAGCACGAAAAAACACTAAATACGAACTCCCTCCTAAAGACTCAACCCTACCCCAAGTATGCGAAGAATGCCAAACCAAATACTTAACTGAAGGCATCCTCCTAATAAACCCCAACACAGGCCGCCTTGTCGTACTTAAAGAATCCGCCTTCAAACGTATCTTCTCAGGCCCGCCAGCTGACCAAGCCCTAAAAACCCGGATAGCCTTCACAGATGACACCATACTTGAAAAACTACAAGAAAATAGTCAATAATAAACTCTAACATGGACCCAATTACTTTTGGCAAATACACAAATAAAAACAATACAATAACCTGCATATACCAGGGACAAAATACAATAACAATTGACTCACAAGAACTATCAGAACTACAGAAGTCAACAATCCTTAAAGGCTGCAAGGATTTAATCAATCAAATAAACTCATCACCATCTAAACCATAACATGGACCCAACACCCAAACAGATACTCAGGAATCAAGAAGCCATAATGAATGCCTTAACAATCCTATTAGACAGAATCCCAAGCAAAGACAACCAATTCAAGAACTCAGTATATGAACAGTTAGATGATGAGATGAGATACACAAGATATATCCTAAGCAATAACCTCTAACATGAACTACTTTGCTGAAAGGCACATAAACGGACAACTAGCAGGACTGGGTTCTGACAACGGAATCTTCATCAGAGATCTAAAAACACTCAAAGGAGCCGCCAACAGAATCCTAAAAGGCCTTGGCTTCCTCCCAGGCACATGGAAACTCTACACCTACACACGAACCTTTGACGAATCAACATACACCATAAGAGCAACAATTACAAAGCCTTAATCTAACATGGAAACATTTGAACAAGAACTAAAAGAATACGACAATGCTTTAAGTGAGGCAAGTTTACATTACTTCATGACTCTCTATAACCGCCTAGTTGGAATAAGAGACAATGAACACCCATTATCTGATAAATACTCCAAATATGATTCACTACTTCATAAACACACACCCAGATTCAAAGAGTACTGCAAATTAAGATAAATCTAACATGGAAACACTGATTAAAGAGCAGGAACCAATAAAGGAACCAATGACCACACCATTAATCGAACCACTTACAACGCAAATCCAGCATTCAACCAACTGGATCGAAACATACGATAAAAAAGGCGAATTCAACGGCTACTACCGCCTAGGCCTAAACGACTCACTAAAAATCCTCCCCCTACTACTACGCCCAAACCAACTAGTCTACCAAATACTCCACATAACCCCCACCACAGTCAAAACCCTAAAACAATTCCACTCAACACAAAAAGAAGACGCAATAGACTACCTAAAACGCAAGAAAAAAGACCTAAACCGCAACCCCCTTGAACCCAGGCCCCCAAGCCGCATCTACAACCTCAAACCATACACCTCCAAAGCAGACAGACGCTACCCCATCTGCTCATACAAACCCCTCTAATCAATTCACACAAACACTTAAAATACTATAATGAATGAACAAGATTTAGACATACATGGACACTCCTGTTACGACTACGACAAACATGGAATGAATTAATCAAACTACTTGATCGAATCATCAATCGAATTCATATACTACGAACACGAAGCCAATTCCTTTATAAAAACAATTAATCTTAAAACCAGATAAAATCAAGTTACAACAAAAATGGACGAATACGACCTAAAAGAAATAGCAGGAATCGGACCAAAACTTGAGAAAGCCCTAAACTCCCAAGGAATCTACTCAATCCAAGATGTCTCAGAATCCACATATCTTGACTTTGAAGAAATAGGAATACTCAAGCAATCCGCAACCAAAATAATCCAACACGCAAGATCACTCTTAAACGAATCAAAATAAACAAATAAAAATGACAATCAGTACAACCAAATACACAACAACACACACAGACCAAGACCTTAACAAAGCAATCGAGGCAACCAAGCAAAGCATCTCTCACTGGATCAAAGACAACTTAAAGCCAAATGCCAAAAAACCATACTCCCCTGAAATCTACACTGATACATGCCCTTTATGCTTAACATTCTTCGTAAATTTTAAATGCGAATATTGTCCAATACGCTTAAGAGATGGACATTGTGTAAATACGCCTTGGGACAAAATACACACAAAATACGTTTTAGAAGGAAAAAGAAAACTACAAACAACAATAGACCCAACTGACTCATATATGATATCACTAATACAATCAGAGGTAGATTACCTTAAAACAATACTTGCAGAGTTACAAGAAGAAAAAATCAATAGAATCAAATTAAACAAACAAAAATGAATCAAATCGCACAAATTACACTGATTCAATGGTCACTTGCCTTTTTCTTTGGAATATACCTTGGCTCTTTCCTTGGAATATATCTTGGATGATACTTTGCCTTACGTAAACTAAACAAATCAAAATGACAAGCCGCAAAGATTACGAACTGGTAGCCAAAGCCTTCCGCACTGGAAGCATAGAACAACAACTGGACGCTCTCTGCCTCGTCTTCAAAAAAGACAACCCCCAATTCCAACCAGATTTATTCAGATACAAGTGCTCTCCAGACTACAAAAAATAAAATGACCTTCTCCGATGCAATCAAACAGATGAGACAACGCGAACTTGAAGCAGACAACCAACCAGTAAACACTGACGGCCTCATGGAACATGAACGACAGTTAATCGAAGGCATGACAGTAAAACAAGCACGTTCCCTTATATTCCGCATCAATCAAATCAACTCCCTATGCAGACTCAAACGATTCGGAACCACAATCGAACCGCGTTACAAACCTTAAGATGACCACCCCAACAGAACCTGAAGAAACAACAAAGGATTAATTGGAATCAGAGCGATCAGTGAAGAAGCAGTAAGAGTCCGCATACAACTTGCAGATCAGACCACAACTGTAAAAGGAGAGCTACCTGAGTCCTTTACCTGGAAGCAAGGAAACCACGCATCACAAGTAACCTCAGTTGGCTTATGTGTTGGAGTAGTGAACTCAGCTGTTCGCTTCCTATACACCCAGGGAACATCAAAGGCAACCCCTTCTGTCCTCTCCGTAACCCACATATCTAAGGGAGAAAACGCTCAGGAAATAGTTGACAAAACCTACGGATACGGCAGCCAATAGATCGACCACGACAACGGAAACAACAACAGTATTTACTCAAGAGCTTAAACTCTCTTGAGTTTTATTCTCACTTATCCAATTAAACATACTTTTTAAAATACATTAAATAAGATTCAAAAATGGGACGAAACAAACACACAAGCAGACGTAACTCAAATGAAGACTTCTCAGATGACATCAATGAGAACCAAGCCATTGTCTCCTTATTCTCAGACCACGATGTGAGCGAAAAGGAGTCAAAGGATTATGGTATCCTTCCACTTGTAGATTCTACTATGATATCAGACATTGACATATGCGGCTCACCTGTAGACTGCATTGGATGTGATTGCGCTCTTGAATGTCACTCTGAAGAAGATTATGAGCGCATTGTCTTGGCATGTGAAGGCTACCTAACTCAATGCGCCTCATCAGAAGAAGAACGCGACATGTTTGAAGAATACAAGCTCGAACAAGAGGAAGCTATGATGAGAGGTCAAACCACATTGAGCGGCGGCCTCTACACCAAAGGCTCAGCTTGTATCCACTCAAACACTTATTACAACTTTGATACTTGCTCCCACACCATTGAACACAGCCACCCCAAGCTATTCAATCTACAACCAGTCCGCCTGATGTCCTACACAATACCTTATGATCGCTTGAAGGAATTCTCAGGTTGGGTTATGACTGACAACCACACCCTCAGAGAATACCCCATCTTTGACACCCGCTACTTCTCTCCATTAATCGTTGATGTCATGGACCGCACTCCCCCAACCAAAGAACAAATGGATGTGATCATTGACTACTTAAAAGAGAGAACCACCACTGGAAAAGTATTGGTCACATGTGAAGGAGCTCACGGCCGCACTGGAACCGTCCTAGCAATATGGTGCGGTCTCCACCTCTCCAAGAAAACAGACCCAATCGACTATGTTAGAAAGCATTATTGTAAGGAGGCCATTGAGACCAGGGATCAGGAAATCTTTATCTATGAGTATCTTGGACGAAAAATTCCAAACCGCATAATCAAAGCAATCAAGAAGGAAGCCGCCAAACTAGTCCAAGTCGCTAAGGAAAAGGAGTCCTGGTTCAGGACTTTCTCAAAGGATTCAGAACTAAATTCCTCAAAGAAAAAATCCACTGAGGAGAAAACCTGTAAGAAACACGACTACTGCTGTTACGACATGGTAGATATGACTGTCTCGTGTATATGTGGAGCCTCCCGACCAATGAACAAAGACGAACTCAGAGACTTCACCTGATTACAATGATTTCCCCAACATCTGAACGCCTTATGTCTAATAAGGACTTTGACATCCATTTCTCCAAGCGATTGCTTCAATTCGACTCCCTTCGCATGTTGAACACCTGGTTCCTAATGGAGAAAGAACGCAACACACTGTCTAAGATAGAGTCCTATGCAGTCATCCTGACCCACCAAACCACAACCCCTCCAGCTACACCCTATGACTCCCTCCTCAAACTCTCAACCTCCATCACTCTACTGCTTTATACGGACCTTGGAATCAAGCTCTCACCCTCTGATGAACACTTATTTAAAGCCGACCTATGTGAACTCTTATTGAAATACGATAAACCAAATGAAAACATTGACTGAAGAAGAGGCCCACTCTTATTGTCTTAAGGCGTGGGAATGGTTATCCAAGCATAGCGACCCAACCCTATCATCAGAAATAAACAAGTATATGGCTAGGACTGCAATTGGTATATCTGATGATTTTGTCATGGCAGAATGTTTCCTCTGCGAATACTACTGCAATCAATACAATGGAGGCTGTTATTCCTGTCCTATCAATAAGTGTAATAGTAGAAACAAACCTTATGTAAACTGGTATCTTGTTCAAACTCCTGAGAACGCTTTAATCTTCTACAACTACTTGAAGAAGAAATTAAAGAAGGAAGTTATAAACCAACCATAACACTTGGATCGAATAAAAATGGCTGAACTGACCGATGCTGTTCTCTCCTCGATGAGAACCATACTTGACTACTTGGAAGATGATGAACGCACACATATGGAAGAGATGGAATCCTCTGGACAGGATACCTCAACCCACATCTACAATAATATCAAAACTGTCAGAGCCTTCCTAGATGACATAGAATAATCAATAAATCAAAATGTCAGATACAATCCGCAAGACAGGAGACATGACTGCAACCTATTACGATGTTATATACAAGGGACGCAGATATATGTGTAAGATCTCAGATTCAACCAATAGATTCATGGTTGATATAGAGATAGTCTTGGATTTAACCAATTAGGAACGTAGTGAAATAACTGAGATACTTATGAAAAAATATAAATCAAACAAAACAAAATGATTACTGAATTAAGGAAGTTCGGACCGCTTAAACAAAATTCTCCAATAATTGGAAAAGAATGCCCCGCATGCAAGCACTTATTTAAATTGGGTGACCTAATATGTTTAGTCCCTGTTGGTCCTGGAGAAGATGTCATAGAACAGGAGAAGTGCAGAGAAGGAAAAGTATATAACTCAGTAGCAATTCCAGTTCATTGGACTTGTGCTACTGGCAAATCAAACAAGGAGGACTAATTCTTATGGGAGCACACGACTTTGAAACACTAAGGCAACACATTGGTCACTGGATTGTATGTGTTGGTTATTCTAAGATGAATCATAAGACAGGAAAGAGAACAGGCCCTATCATGAATGTCGCTATTGAATGCGAAAATTGTGGAGATGTTCTCTTGGACTTTGACAGAATAGAAGAATACAATGGAGATGATTGAAGATGTCAGGAACCAGTTACTCAAATGATTGCCCTCGCTGCAGAGGAAAGCAAACTTTAGAGTGTTACTCTGATTATAAACCGTTTGATGTGATTGAAGGAATATGCAAGCGTTGTGGATTCAATACTTATACAAATATTGGAGTATTATCCAAAGAAGAGCTTGATAATGCAAGAGATGAAGACAATGATCAAGAATCATATGGGCCTTTCACTCAAGAACAATTGGATAACATAGAAGCATTTGACGAATCATACAATATCAAAAAGGAAGGGATAATATAATATGGATGTGTTGCGGGTGATACCATGAGTGTGGGTTCGAATCCCACCCCTTCCAATACGTAAGCAGGTATCGACCAATGGATTAACTGGGAAAGTCACTAACTGTGATGAATAAATAGTCCTGTGAGAGTCGGGGGTTCGATTCCCCCAACCTGCAAAGAAATATCTCAATCTATACACTAACCATACTCCACGATCTAAAAACAACCCCCCATTATTAATTAAAAATAATTAATAATCCTATTAGAAAAAATTTTTTATTCTATTTTTAATTATTTATAAAAATAAAATCCCCTTCTTTTTTTTACAATCCGTTGAAGCAGATTGGTCAGGAGATTCTTGAGATGGAAGCATATTTTGACTATACTTAAAATGAAAAAGATACCTATTGGAATTAAGGATATGAATGGAAAAGATATCAGCTTGGGTGACCTTATACAAACCAAGGGAGACTTCAAAGGCATTGTCACTCTCGGCACCTATGAATGTTCTGAATGTGAATTTGATGAGAATTGTTATCATGAGTATGGAAAACATTATGGCTACCACTTGTCTAATCTTACATTCACTACGTCAAACAAAACCTATCCTTACATGACAAGTTCTCTTGCAGGTTCAGAGACTTGGGCCACTATTGTAGCTCCTGCAAAGGACGAACTTCAAGAGGAACTAAAGAAGATAAATGATTCAAATTTATCTGATGAGCAAAAAAGAACACTTAGGAATATTTCTTATGGAAAAGATCTATTCAAACCGTCTGAATAAAAATGAAAGTTCTTGTAGCTCATTTCAAAGGAGAGCCTTCAATGGATACTCTCACAGGGGAACTAACTATAGAAGTTGATGACAAATACAACGTAGATCCGAGAGATACTTTTGTTGTAAGCACTGGTTGGACTAAACCCAAATTAAAATGAAAGACGATCAAACACTTAAGGACTTCCTATACTTGCCCCAATGGGAGCAACGCATTTACTCTTACACTGCCGCCGCATTCAAAGATGTATTGGACGATGAGGGCATCCCCTACTTCAACGCCCACCTCCTCCCAGTAGTCTCAATGGTGAAAGTATTAACAGATCAACCTCATGTAATCCAAGAAGCTTATGGTCATGACTTGGTTGAAGACTTGCATTTGACATACTCTCAACTGCTGGAAGTCTTTGACGAAAGAGCAGTTAAACTAATCAATGAACTCACTCACGCTGGAACTAAATCAACAGGCTACTATTTCCCCAACTTGAAATCAAGGGATGCTGTAATGATAAAGATGTGTGACCGCGCCTCCAACCTTTCCCGCATGTCAGCCTGGCCCCCCTCACGACAACAGTCCTACATTGAAGCATCCCGCTTCTGGAAACTATTCGAGGATGAACCCTCATTGAAATCATTCACTAAACAATGGAAACAAAAGAAATAAAGTGTGGAGCCTGCGGGCATATAGGAATAAACATTGGTGCATGTGCTTCTGAATGTTCCAAGTGTCATGCATCAGTTGATCCAAATACTGGTGAGCCTTTTATGGTTGATGGTAGAATAGTTTACTCCTGGCAATTTGGAGGAATAGACTTCTAATTAAGATGGATTACACAGCAACGATCTCAGGAGTAGAATACGAAGGAAACCGAAAAGAATTTGAGAAGTACCGCAAAAGAGACAAATGGAAATGGATAGGCAACTACCTGGCTGAAAAATACCTCTGGCTGATACCCCCTGAACTGAAAGGGACGCTTCAGATAATAAAGGAGCATGAGCCAGGTACTCGCAATCTGAAGCGCGCCACCTTCATATTCAAGGGAGCCTCATCTACAACAGTCCATGAACTTCAAATCATATATCCCTCTCTCCTATTAGAGCAGCAGGTTGTGAAGATAGATGAATCCAATCGCGCCGTCATCCTAAATGAAATTGATTCCAGATTCAAATCAGATCAGGATTACTTGATGTCTTTGCATAAACCCAGGACTGCTATACGTATGTTGAGGAGGAAGTGGGCTGATGAATTGATCAAAGCTGGATTCTCTATTGACATTGAACTATTTATCTCAGATTTCTCAATAGATTATGAGGAGGGAGAATATTGAATAGTTACTACAATGGTCTCATCAAACTTAATAGAACAACTGGAGATTATATTATGTTCTGCTATTGATGGATAGTATCTCAAATATAAATACCCCTCGTCTGATGATATGATCGGAGTTAAGAAAGAACAGCTCAAACTCAACTTGAGTCGTATATTAAATGAATACTTAGGAGATTAAACATGAGCCGAACAGTTAAGGAATCGTGTCAAATCATTGATGATGAATTGACTAATTTAGCCAACTACTCAAAGGATAAAAAACTTTCTTTTGATGACTGGGTTGACTTCACTGAAATGGCTCAAACATTGACAAGTAAGTTAAGGGATATACGTAGGATCATTAAGAATAAGACTAAGGAATAATATACAATGGAACCTAAGACATATATTGCAGTTTTAGCTGTGTCAGGGAAAAACAAGGGTGTTAGTTTTTCACTTGAATCTCTTCACAAAATGAGAGACCAAATTAATAATGAAGACATTGAGATCCCTGTAACTTTGGATATTGCTCCAGGATTAAGCTGTAATATTGGAAAGATAATCAAAGGAACGGCGGTAATAGAAGAATATCCAGTTGGGTCTTCTGAATACGTACTAAAAGCGCAATTTTTATGTAGTATATACAATGGACAAAATACAAGCTAGGGAAGTGTTGAAGAAGTATATCCTATTGACTCTTGGAGCAAATAACAATGAACCAATAGATATGATAGTACTGGATGAAGGCAACGGAATTACTCGTCTTGAATTGCTGCTATTCTTAGAATCCAACTGCATCCCTGAACTAAAGGAAGCATTGGATACTTTGAAGAAACCCCTAAGAGTCAAAGTAATAATCACAGACGGCAAACATACATACACTGAGGATGTCACTGATGAAATAGAAGACACTAGGAAATATTCTGGTATGGACGATGCCACTTATGAAAACTGGACTCGTGAAGTTACCATAGATAATTGGATAGATTTTGAAAATAACTATATGAACCACTTCTTGTATGGATGGTGTGAGTCATTTGCTCAATCAGATAAGATGCCTCCATGGATCGAAGGATCAACCACTCTAACAATCAAAGTAGTGAAAGAATAAAGTAAAATGGAAGCAATAAACCCATATGATTCATTTGAAGCTAGATCTAGAAGCAGGATCAAAGCAATACAGATGGAATTAGATGATATAAGGATATGTAAAAAAGATATTAAGAAAATAAGAGATAAACTTGATGTATCAATATATACAAAAGCAAAAATCTTGGATCCTTTTGAGGAAGAACTAAATACAAAGGAAAAGAGGTATTCTACAGAGCTAAAGGAAATAAAGCATAAGCTTGATACACACACCTTTGATACTAAATTTTTTTCTGAATATGCAGGAGATATAATCCAATTTCCTAGAAGATCAAACAAGATATATGAAGTATGTGAAGCGATGAATATACCTGTTAGTATGCCTCAACCATTGGTGTTTAAAAGAACGGCTAATACAAAATATGGACATGATGAGTCAGGATATCCCGTTTATATGTATGAGTATGTTTTTGTTGAATAACTATCTCAATATATTAGAGGTAAAATGGAAGTATACATGAAGCCAAGCAAACGAAATAGGAAAGCATTCAATGAGTGTCTTCTATTATGGAAGGAACTAAGCAATACACCATCAACAAGTTATGGAAACTTAAATAACTTGAAAGGAAAACTCTTGGATGAACTTGGGATTGGACCTAGAAAATTTGACTGTCCTTTTTGTGAACTCTACAATTATGCTGGAAGTGGTGTAAATTACTGTGTACTTGGTCTATGTAATAATAAACAAACTGCATGTAGTTATACTCCTTATAGAGCATGGGAGAAGGAATTACTTAAAGTAGGACACTCTCAGGAACTTGCAACAGACTTCTACAACTACTTACTTGAATTATATGAAAAGATGTACAAAGAGAAGTGGAAACCAAAATGAGCACACACTGCGTAACACTGGTAATGTATGGGATAAAACTGAACGAGGAAGAATACAGGAAACTATTGCCTGATGGGATTGAAGACTCCTCTCTTGCTGAATTTGCCTTTGACGAATACTCAGACATTGAAGAGAATAGAGGAATCCGTATAGTAACTGATGGAATGTCAGGAGAATATTGTCTCATTGGTAACATACTTGCAATGAGTGATAGTGATGAAGATGGAGGCAATTTGGATTACATCGAGATTGAAAACAAAGAGTTAGATGAACTGATCATGCCTTTAGTTAATTTCATTGATAAGAATGATATTGATATGACTAATAAAGCATTCAAGATAATGGCTCTCTCACATTATTACTAAAATACTACAAATCATTACTTATTACAAATTATTGCTGATTTACACTAAAATGGACACGGAAACATATGAGGACATAGAAACAATTGAATCGAATGAAATATCAAAGAGAGAACCAATAGTGATGCCTGAAGATAATAGGGTTGAGAACTATGCTCGCGGAATCCGCTGCTTCTTCAAACATTTAACAGAAGAAGAATCACTGAAAGAAGCACGTAAATCAATAGATGAATCAAATAGGATAAAAGAAAAAAAGAAAGAAGAACAGATCATACAGTCTTATAGATCTTCGAGTACAAGGAATTAACAACTCCTATTCCTCTAAGCTTTGTAAGGACTATACGAATCCAGGACTCAAGTATGGAAGTGAATCCTGCATATGCTCCCAACTGTATTAGCAGCCATGACTCACTCACCTGTATCCCCATGAATGCCGCACTTATCCCTACAATAATCCCTGTTATCCCTGTGGCTAGAAGCTTTGAAAACTCAAAACTCGTACCATCCTGCTCTCTTTTCCTTATATACGTACTCATAGCCAGCACTCCTGCAGCTATTACTCCTACCAATGCATTGTATGTTATTGGATCCATACAAACTAATATTAGACATACAAATATAAATACTTATTATTCTATTATTTAAACAGAAAATGGTTGAACCTACAGTATCAGAGTCTCTCCCTCTAAATATGACTCTTAAGGATTTTTACCCTAAATGTGATAAACTTGAAAAGATGGGCTATGTTACTCGCCTAATCTCAATAGTACGTATGAGAGATGATGGTGTTGAAGAAATCATAGGTTTTTTGTTGGAAGCCAAATTCCCTGAAGTGAATATAAATAGAGTAAATAAACTAAGATGAATACAAAAACAATAGCAGGAATACTAATTCTTGCGCTGATAGGAACCTGTTATGGAACCGCAACAATTGAACGAGACTGTAGCTCTTTAATAATGCATAGAGGATACAATTACTCTATATCATTGGACATAACAAAGACAAATGATACAGTAGTTGTTGGAATTGAAGAATCTATACCTGATGGTTTTAATGTCACCAATATATCGAACAATGGAATGGTGAGGTATGGAAAAATAGAGTGGCTTTTATGGACTTATTTCTCTCCAATACCATCCAAAGTTACATATTCCCTGGTTGTTCCGGAGACTTCAAGACCTGGAGTGATTGAATTAGAAGGAAACCAGGTAATTGGTATGGAGGATAAGTGGCCTTGGAGGGCTTTAACCAGGGAAACAACAGGAGATAGATTCATTTATGTGCTCTAAAAAAATGGATAAACACATTATTAGAAGGTATGTCAAGTTAATATCTCTTATATGGAGCACGGGTCTTGCCTCCCTACTACAGCTTGTATGGTTTACAAGCTGGATGGACAGCTCTAAAAAATCATGGGTTGCAATTAACAACTATGGAGAAGCATTACCTGAACTCTTTATTACTGCATTCTTTTGGGGGATAACTATAGCTGGTTTCTACTTGATGATGACTGAGTTATGGAATGATATGGAGAAGAGAAATAAGCTCTAACTCTTTTTTTCATTAACTTTTTTCATCAATTCTACATAATACTCTCATATATTAATGGAGTCAAGGGCGGAGAAAGATTGTAGTGCCGCTGCTGTTACAGTATGGGATTGACACAGTACAATGTCCCCAGGTTGTCAGGTGCAAATCCTGACTGGCTCCAATTTCTCTCATAACTTATACACATAAAATGAACACATTGGATAAGATCGGAGCATACTTGGATAAGGTGCTTAAAAGGAAAGAACGAATTGATAGCAGGAAGCCGGGAGAAGCATGTCCCCTTTGTGGATACAAGAAGAGAACCATGCCTAAACGCGCTCTTGTAGTTGACAAAGAAAATGAATATGATGGAACAATTGGGTGTGGAGACATATATAATCCAACACCGGATGAAGTTATCGAAGCCTTCGACTTCAAGTAGGTATTCCAGGTTAATACTTCTCTGGATTCTTCTTGGTATCCCCTTAGATTCTTCTATCTGTTTTATACTTATCCTAACATATCTATACTGGCTTTGCTAATTTAGTCATGAAAACCAGCGACTTTATTAGCAGACGAGGGAGTTTATTAGCAGAAAGAGATGATTAGGTCAGCCTTTTAAGTAGCTCCTTTGTTATAGGTATGCGTTCGTCACATAACGAATAAAGTTCATCATGAGCTAGTGGAAGAGTTTTTCCATTATGGATTCTAGTACCATGTATCAAATAAATTTGGATCGTATCATCCTTTGCCATTCGAACCGCAGGCACAAAGTCACTGTCACCAGTTATTAGTACTGCTTTGTTTATTTCTTCCTTAGAAACCAACTTTACTAAATCCATAGATAGTAGTATATCTACGCCTTTCTGCTTGTAGTCAATTGTATGTTCAAGAGCGTGACAAGGGAGCGGAATGAATACAAGAGCGCGGCGGCGCAAAAGGTCGTGATGGAAAAGCTGGAACGCTACGGTCTGAAGACCCGGCCGGGGGAATCGGTCGAGTACGTGATAACAGATGCCTGCGCGAAGAAGCCCGAGCGGCGCTACACGCCGAAGCAGATACGGGGGGAATACGATCCGGACAAGTACTACGAACTATTGGTCCGGGCTCTCGAGAACCTGCTAATAACGTTCGGATACGACGCGGAGAGGATAAGCGCCGAGGCATCCGGAACGGTTCAGTCGACGCTGCTAATGTGGCTTAAGAACGTCAACGACTGTATCTGATGACTGCAAGCGCTGCAAGCAGGGCATATGACGCCAGATTCATCAGCATGGAAATATAAAAAGGCTTGCAGCCTCTGCCTTTATCCTTGACTGAGATATGCACCACGACCGTTTCTATGATGACCGTTATCACAAAACCCAGGGCAAAGACGGGGACGATCTCGTAAAATATGCTCAGGGTATAGTTATGGAACAGTAGGAAGGTAATAAAGTAGCAAATTTGCATTGCCATAAGGCCGCCTATTGTCGAGGCGGTGTTGGCTGCAAAAGACGTGATAAATGCGCGCTTGAGGCTTATACTGTAGGAACATATCTTCCTTGCTGCGAAGTAAATGATTACGGCCTCAAGAAGCCATACCGGGAGGAATAAGAATATCATTGCCACTCCCCAAATGCCTGTCAGAGGGCCCATTACGGAGTTCGCGCCGGCAGCGGTAGACGCGGCGACCATCATAAAAGAAAGCATGCGATGTTTGCTGGCTTTCATCACATACATGTATGTGTTTTCTGATTATTTAAATATTTTTTTTGGTCCGGAAAGTTAGGCACTACATTCGCTCACTTCCCACAAATCTACAAATTCAGGAAAGAATCAAAGTTTTATACAGAATATTTATATAAATATAACATAATCTAAATATTATTCAATAAAAATGATAGATATTCTACTAGTTTTCGGAATAATATTCTTGATGGGGCTATTGATCACAGTTGTCAGCTTCTTTGCCGACATATTAGGCGACGCCCTGGAAGGGGTATTGGAAGGCGTGGGCAACGCGTTGGATGGCATATCCCTCCTGGGGGATGCATTCGACGGAGTGTCTTTCCACGGCTTTGGCACATTCGCGATGGGCGCGTTCTGCACGACTTTCGGAGGGGCCGGGGTATATCTCCTGCTCGCGTATCCTGAAATGAGTCCTTTTGTCCTGGTTCCTGCGTCGCTTTTTATCTCTTTAGCGATAACCGTCTCATCAACGTATCTAATGTCCAAGGTGTTCTCCAATTCGCCAAGCTCTATACGCAAGCTGAGGGATTTCATAGGAAAAGAGGGCGTAGTGACAGTGGAGATAAAGGGCGCGGGCGACAAGGGGGAAGTTCTTTTCGTAGACGGGAGCCATAAGTCTTTACTGGCGGTCTCGGACGAAAGCCTGCCCAAGGGAACGAATGTAATAGTCGCCGGACTATGCGGCGACATGTTGAAAGTAAAAAAAGCATCAAGAGAGGCTGAAAAATGAACATCGACGGATTCGTGCTGCCGATAATAGTCGGCGGGGGAGCAATAGCGGTCATGGGGGGAGCGTATGTTATGAGCAGGAACTATATCAAAGTACCCCCGTCAAAGCTTATGGTGATCTCCGGAAGGAAAGGAACAAGATTCGTGTCGGGAGGAGCAACGCTCATATTCCCTGTCCTGGAAGAAGCGTGGTCCATAACAAAACAGCTTATGACCGTCACAATAGTAAAGGAAAACGTGCAGACTCAGCTTATCGTTCCCGTCGACGTGGAAGCAGTCGCACAATTACAGTTGCAGGACACCGAAGAAGGATACGCCAACGTATCAAAATCATTCCTGGGCTTTGAGACCGAAAGGATAATGCAGAAGATAGAAGAGACAATGGAGGGCCACATAAGGGCGATATGCGCCAACATGACAGTCGAGGAATTGATACAGGACCGGGAAAGCTTCAACAAAAGGGTCCTTGAGAACGCAAAAGACGACCTGGAGAAGATGGGCCTCTCGATAGTATCCTTCACGATAAAGGACATCAGCGATTCATCGTCAACAAAGAAAGAGACCGGCAGAGGGTACATAGAGTCCCTCTACGCAAAGGAGCTTGCCGAAAAGATAAAAGCAGCGGAGATAGCCGAAGCCAACGCGAAGAGCGAGTCCCGGAAGGCGACCGCCAAGGCGAACCAGGAAGCAAGCGAGCAGGAGAACATAGCGCAGACAAAGATAGCAGAATACGAAAAAGAAAAACAGATAAAGATGGCGCTATACAACCAGGAGACATTCACGCAGCAGGCCATGGCCGACAAGGCAAAGGATATAGAGACTGCCATACAAACACAGAAACTGAAAGAAGAGCAGATGAAGATCGAACTAATACAGAAGCAGAAACAAGTAGAGATATCCGAACGAAACAAGGAAATACAGCAGCTTGAAGGAGAGGCCGAGAAAGTCAAGACGATCGCTATTGCGGCGGGAGAGTCCGAGAAGAAGAAGCTGGAAGGGATCGGGGAAGCGGAAGCAATAAAGGCAAAATTACTGGCCGAAGCGGAGGGACAGAAACAAAAGCTTCTAGCCGAAGCGGAAGGAGTCCAGAAGAAGGCGGAAGCATACAAGGAATTGAACCAGAGCGGCCTTGAGATAATGAAGATAGAGACGCTTCCTTTGATAGCCGAGAGAATAGCAGAGCCCCTGAAGAACATCGGAGACAAGATAACGATAGTCCAGACAGGGGATACGTCAGACATGGGACTTGGCGGATCCATCCTGAATACCGTGATGCAGGGAACAGCGGCTCTGCCGAAGATATTCGAAGCTGTCGGAGTAGAGCCCATAACGCGCAGGCACGAGATAAAGCACGAAACAAAGAAGAAGGAATGATTTAATGGACTTGGGAAGCTTATTTTTCCTGGTTGGCGTTGCGTACCTTCTATATCTTGTCTTGAGATATGGAAGCTACACGAGCGCAGAAAGAGCGATACTAAACGAAGATCTATCGGAGGATGAGAACATGGTCTATAAACCGGAACTTGTGTGCGAGGCGGAAAAAGTGTCTTTCACCTGTGAGAACCCCGAATGCCAGAACAAGATAACAGCATATGTGAGAGACGGGGAAATAGTGATGCAGGAAGGGACAAACGGCAACTGCGCGGGAGAACTGGAACTTGAATGCGGCAAATGCTGCTGGCTCTACCGGCTGGATGAATACCTGGAAGACGACCCTGTAGACGAACCGGCCGATGATGTCCAGGTAGAAGAACCGGTGCCTGCAGAGGAAGAGCCAACTGCCCGGGAGACTAAAAGCCAGTCTAAATACATGTAATCAGATTTTGATAATCATCCGCTTACTCTATAACTTATCCCCCTTATATATCCCTGGGGGAGGTTGCAGTCTTTTGCTCCCTGTATTATGGTCTGCCTGTACTCCGTAGAAGGCGCGCACAACTCCCTTTTTTCCCTGCGGTAGACGATGACCTCATATGTCTTCCCGTCCTCGTCTTTGACGACGGTTGTCTTCCGGTCGAATGAGTTAGGCGCGTACTCCGATACGTCCAGCGATACAAGGTCCGTCTCGCTTATCTCATACAGGCCGCCCCACACGACACTGCCCTCAGAGCTGATGACATTGGCCCTTGCTCTTCTTCTCATGTAATCCGAGTACCCGTCGTATATTATCTTATGATCCTCCAGAAAAGCCCTCTTCAAGAACCTGCTCTGAGAGCACGCGTCTTTCATGTGCTTGTGGTTCATATTCGCGCCATAGGCAAAATAAAGTAATGTCACGTTACTATATAAGACTATGTCCTTATATCATGTTTACTGGAATATATTTATAATAAAAGATATGTTGCGTCTAACAAATTTTTTTCTGTAGGTTCCCTGGAAAATATGCGGCTCATCGGCATAGAAAAAAAGTGTTCGAAGCAGACCCCGAGCAGACAGGGAAAACACTTAGTCAAGGATTAAATTTTCGCGCCTTTAAAGAGGAACGCCTTCCAGGCAAGTCCGCCTACTGGAAACCAGCGCGGGAGAACAAAGGTCTTTCACGAAAAACTCGGGATGCTCGCAGGGAATGCCTTAAGGAGGGAAAAGTTATCCCTCCACGATTATTCAATCCCTAAATGCCGGAAAACTGTTGTAAAATAGGCAGGCAAAAGACCTGAAGAACTATAGTCGAGGACCAGAATACCCCTAAGATTTTGGCCCTTGAAACAAGTGCAGGGAGATAAAGGGACTTTGCCCTCAAGGGGCATGTGCCTCTAGGCACAAATTTTCCGCCTGACAGGCATGCGCTCGACGGGCGCAGGAAAGTTATCTCCTGCACTATAATATGACCTCGGCTGCTGCAAGGCGGAAAGAACCCACAGCCTAAGGCAAACCGGATAATGATACAAAAGAGCTTAAAAACGCTGATTTGGACATAATCGTGGCCATAAATTGTGCAAAAAGGCAAATGCCTTAAATGCATTTAGACTGCTATCGGCCGCGAATCTATTCGAGGGCACGTAATCTGATTTTTAAAAAAAGGCTAGTTGCCCTTAAGGGCATGTCTGTGGACAACTTTTGCCCTCGACTATAACTGCCTGAGGACGAATACCCACAAAAACTTCTATTGTACGGAAGACTTACCCGTATCCAGCGATGCATTCAAGGCAGTCCCGTTGACTGCGTACCCGGAGAAATCCCTCTTTAATTCGGCCCATCCGACGCTTAAACTCTTAACATACAACCCATTATGGGCAAGCAACTTCCCGGTCTTACGGCCCAGCATGCAGTAAATATTATACCCGAAGACAACCGGCACCCTGCCCTATTACATTTCTTGCATACTACGGTATAACGATTAAGTCTTCCTTCACGAACAACAAAACGAGGAATACGAGTTAGTGCTTTGAGAAATCGGTCATTTAAAGCAAATTTAGTGCTTTCTTCGGGTGTTGGCGGGCTGCTTTGAAATGGGCGGCAATCATAAAAATATACCCTAAATAAATCAGCGTTTACTATTTCTGCTAAGACAGATCCGATTTTACCAAAATCTATCCTAGGTAACTTCCTCCTACCATTTACCTCTTCGGCAAATTCCTCTAAGGCTTTGTTAAAATAGCCCGAATCAATAAATATAGCAACTTTGTCACTAGAAGCCATTATA
Organism: Minisyncoccota bacterium; assembly: GCA_041651055.1. GTDB lineage: Bacteria > Patescibacteriota > Minisyncoccia > Phycocordibacterales > UBA5272 > UBA11704. The sequence continues at coordinate 54,503 of JBAZJW010000003.1, read as the reverse complement.
TACAGATGTAACGGTAATCTAAGCCTATCATCACTGTTACAGTAACGATAGCGGGTATCAAACAAATATATTATAGCACACAAGGGTTAATAAATCAATATGTTTTTATAAAAAATAGTACATTATAATGATATATTTTTAAAATCTGGCTTTATCCCTAGTTCGTGCATTTCGTGAATCAGCACCACGATATTATGCGCTATCAATCCAGATCGCAACGTATTCAAAGATATCCAGAGGACTATTGATTTCAAACTTCTAAGGCTTGAATCCCTTATTGAAAAAACAAACAGATATGATTGATTTTATATATGCTTGATTCTAATATGAGGATCACTGGACTAGATGAACACAAGGAACTAGCCAGTGACCCAATTTTATAACCTACCAATGTTATAACCGACACGAGGCTTTGCAGGATTCCTCTAATATTATCATACTCTTTCAACTATAAATACTGCTTATCTATTTATACTTTAGTTTCTAAATCTAATATTATGGCTCCTAAGTCTAGGGAAGAATTGAATGCTTATCTTAAGGAGTGGTGTCGTAATAATCCTGAGCGTAAGAAAGGATATATGGTAGCCTTAAGTAATCGTAGAAGGACTGCTCTTGTTAATACTTACCTTGATAACTTCCTTCCGTCTAAATATTCTTCTTATCGTTCTGATCTTTTTAATCTATTAACATCTGGTGAGTGTAGGTCGATAAAGTTTTCAGGTGGTAAGAACTTATTGTGCGGTTCTCTCTTATACTTGCTTCTTCTTAAGAATCCAAAATTTCCAATTAGCAGTCATTCCAGATCTATTTGTAATGATTTTAAGTTTAATGGAAAAAGACCCCTTCATTCATCCATCCTGGTATTGAAGAAATTACAGAAGGCTTTCAATAATACTAAAGCAACCGCAAGATTAAATAGACAACAGTTGGATAAGATTGGACTTTTGTAGGAATCATACAATCAATTGATCAAATAAAATCAAAATGGACGACACAACCAAGGAAACATTATCTGATATATTGGCAACTACTATAATTGGATCTGCAATTGGGCTTTTACTTTGTCTTATAATTCTTCTTATCTTCCTGTTTGTTATCACAATTTACTCATTCTTCGGCCTTATCTTTCTTCTTGTCCTATCTATTTTTAATATTTATCACTACACTAGCATCCTTAAATTAGTATTACATAGCATCCTGTTTGGTCTTTTTATTAGGATCATAAGATTCCTAGTATACAAATGATTCCATAAATGCATGAACAATGGACTCTAAAACATTGGATGAGGTTCTTGAGAAACTACTTGAGCTTGGATTTGAACAACCAACCATATATGATCTTAATTACTCTGACCGCATCCAATTACTGGAAGAAGTGCGTGATGGTCTTAAATCCTGGAATAACAAACTTGTAGAACTTGGAGAGCAGTACAGTATTGAATGTGAAGATGACAACACTCATCCTCTAAGTTTTCTATTTGACAACTTGATTAGGTACGATGAAGGAGGATCAATTCAAGTATCTCTCATTGACTTAATTGACCTATATTTCCACAAGATAATCTAATACAATGGCATCTCTAACACCTACTGAACAATTGATAGCTGATTTAAAGGCTGAGTTGTTACGCAAAGAAGAGATCATAGAAGAACTTCAGAAGGAATTACTTGATTCTAAAAATGATTTAGATGAAGCAATATGTCTAGCTGCTAATAGACTGCGTGTAAAGTACAAAGAGAGAGGATGACAATCAAAGATAACAAAGCAGAAGGCACTGAGATAGAGCAGTTCATTGGTGCCATGCTTCGCGGTACTCTTACCTCTGAATTTGACGACCATGACATCGATCTTGGTAAATTCAAGATCGAAATCAAATCATTTTACTTTTACACTGGAACAAAAAGAAAGCAGGTAGGCAAGGTCAAGATCAATGCCAACACCCACAACAACATCAAACACCCAGACACCTTCTATTATATTTTCATAGGTAAATCCCTCCAATCTCCCAGGATAAGAATGCCATTGATATTATCCTGGAGAGAGGTGGATGGCATGATAAAAGGAGAACACAAGCGAGCTAACAGATTCCCATCTGGAGTCGAATGTTATGAGTTAAGCTGGATTCAGATATTAAAGCGTAAGTATATAAGGAAGCTCTCATAAATACTTACACTAATTTCAAATTAAAATGAACTCAAATAATAACAAGAACAAATTAGTTGAATCTTTTCTAAAGAAAGGAGAGATACAAATAACAATTGTATATAAAAAACCTACAGATGGGTTACTTTTAAGCAGGGCAATGATAATCGCAGCACCTGTTGTCGAGCAAATAGTAGACCTGCCTGACATAATTAAGGCTGAGATTGTAAGGATGATAAAGGAGTTGTTTTCTAAAGCAGATGAACTAAAATGAACCTTAAGAATAGTATAATGGAATGGTTTTCTAACTATGGATGGATTCTGCTTGTATTAGTTCAACTTGGGCTCCTTGTATTCTTCTTCCTTGTTGGTAGAGCCCTATGGATCCACTTCAATCTAGGTAACTTAATATAAAAATGGACACACAATTTAAAAGAGTATCTAAAGAGGATATAAAGAGGGATGTTCAAGAATTGATTGATGGGAGAACAGGTATGGTTATTGTATTAAAAACCAATGGAAACATAGGTACTGCTTTCTCCTACAACTCAGGATTAACCAAGAATGAACTGGATAAGGTATGCCCTTGGCTCTCCAAAAACATCATGGACTACAACCCCTTCATCTCCGAGGCCATTGACCTTGCAGAGCTCGTAAGGAAGAAGGACTCCGACTATGGTTCAGCCTACTATAAGCTCCGCAAAATACTCGGCCCTAATTACTTATTGATGAGGTTATGGGAAAAACTGATGAGACTTACAACCCTCTCCAACAAGCAGCAGGAAGTTTCCAATGAATCCACCTATGACACCATCCAAGACATCGCAGGTTACTTCCTCCTTGAAGCTACCTACGACAAAGTAAAGGACACAGTAGCAACTGATATTGGATTCAAAAAGTAATGGACCTTGATAGATTATTGAAGGCATGTAACTCCGACGCTGATAGGGAATCCCTTCTGAGACAATTCAACAATATTGTAAGACGCAATACCTCTATTTCCAACCTTGACTCTAACATCAATATCCTTGAGTCTAAGCTTGCATGGGCTAAGAACAAAAGGATGCTTGAGTATGCTACACTGGAACGTAAATCTAAAGCATTCCAACAGCGTGTCAACCAATTGGAATCAAAACTGCAAAATGACAAAGCGAAAGTATAAAATAGGGGATCTCATAAAGCTAAAGAAAACATCCATATTTTTCGGTAAAGAAAAACTCAATCATGGTATGGGAGTCATCCAAGGAACTTCCGATGATTGGTGGGTTATTGACAATCACTACGATATCAACGATTATATTGTCTCAACTTATGATATTGAAGAACTTGTCCAACCTCATTATGTCTCCCAATCAATGCTCATGAACTTAGGCATTGTAACCAAGTTCTCTTTGAGCCGTAGAAAGAAATGAATACTGCAGAACACATAGAAAGATTGGAAGAACTTTGTATTTCTTCTCTTAGTGTAACTCCACGAGTCAGTGTATCTTACATAAATCCAGATCACTTCATAATAAGGATACCTTCTGAACTTAAGATACTAAGGGGTTTCTATCTTCTTGATTATCTTAATTTGAATGGGTATTACATTAAAGAGATTCATTCTTCTGATATAGATTTTATAGAGCTTATAGTCTTAGAGAAAACAAAATGAACTCATCTGACTTTGAACCAGGTCTCTCAGTGATCTACATCCCTCACCATGCTAAAGGAGACAAGTTGCATAAGGACTGTGAGCGCGGTATCATCACATCCACCAATTCCAAGTATGTATTTGTAAGATTCTATCACTGTTATGATGGAGTCTGCATTCTGAATCCAACTCCTCAAGCCTGCGATCCTGACATGTTAATCTATGAATAAAGATGGAATACTTAAAATACTTATATTGGTTCAAGCCTTATGCTCTCAGGAATTTCAGAAAGGATATTCTAAAGATCGTTCCTGGAGGATATGAAATAATTGAGATATCTTATTTTACTGCAAGTAGAGTTAAAAGCAAGGAATGGTGGACAATATATGTGGAGATAGCTAAAACAGGTGATCCTTGGAACTGGACTAATAATTGGTTCTATTATAATTCTAAGACTGGGGAGATAGTTAACGAGTTTAATGCAATCTAAAATGAAAAAGATAAATCCAGTTGATGTTTATGAACGATACTATCAAAAACATTTAAAAGAAGTAAATAATTATAGATATACTCTTAACTATTTAAATGATCTTTCTGAGGAAAAACAGAGTATTGAAGCTATACATAATATTTCTTTACTCTTATATAATTCTGAAAAAGAGTACAATGAGATACCTATAAGTGAACGGTTTGAGAGAGAAATTTATATTACTGAACCTCCATTTCCTGATGAAATAAAAATTGCAAAGGTTATTGATTATCAACTGTTTGAATCTTCAGATCCCCTAACTGCTCTAGAGCATAAGATATTAATATTTGATTTTGTTATTAAAACATCCCATGGATGTTTATATAGATATTCAAGAGAACTATGAAAATGGAACTACAAGCCACAATCAAATCAAAGTATTTAAATCAAATTCTTGACTGCAAAAAGACACATGAGTTCCGCCAATTCTCTTCTATTGAACTCACAGATGAGAATGGACAGAGAGCCAAGTTCAGCATCAAATCATTCTCCATCCTTTCTCAATACAGATCCACTCAGGTGATGCGAGACCATGATGATATCCCATTTGAACCTTCTCTCCCTATATCAGAGATCGAAATAGGTGAACTCCTATACTACAACAAAGACATCAAAGCAACTGACTACATAAAGCGTGAAAGACTATGGGATGAATTTTTAGAATCTTGGCTTGACAAACTTGACTCTGAAGGCATTGTTTCTGTTGGTTCAAATTATTTAAAAGAACCATTCATGAAAGCGTTGACAGAATACAAAGGACCATGACAACCACAAAAGAATCTTTAATTAAAGAATGGTTGAAGAAGCAATTGAAAGATAAAAACCTTCCTGATTCTTTAAATGAGGATCTGATTCTCGATTTTCTACCAACAGGAAATGGCATCAAAATGACTCTTGTTAGAAAATCTACAATGAAAAGCGAATCTTGTTTTCTTCAATTAACTGATTTTAAAGATGGAAAATATAAACCTCTTACAGATGTAAAAGATATAATAAGAGTAGCTTCATATGGATTGGATTTCTTACTAAATAGATTAGTATAAAAATGGAATTTCCTTACCTTAAAGAATTGAGCGACATGGATTTGATTGTATTATTAAATGAAACTAGAAAATCCAATGATCAAAGTGATAAAGATTTTGCTGATGAAATACTAAAGGAATTAAAAATTCGCCAATTAAGATGAAACACAAACTCTCCTGTCTCATCATATCATTCATACTATCAATTATATGGAGTTATCTTATAGTGGGAATGATGCAAATCTCTCTAACAACATATGGAGAATTCAACACATTCCTATACTGTGTTATCATATCCTTTGTTGTCTTATATACAGAACTTCTTGAATACTCCAACAAATAACATGGACCAATCCTACATCCAAACATTCAAGGACATAGCAGCCAAGATCGAAAGCGGTTCTCTCCCTCCTATGGAAGCATTGAACATCAAGCTATTCACTGCCATGTGGGTTGACGAACACATCTTAGACAACAAAGGAAGAACAGTGAAAGCATTGATCAAACTAGCAGGAAAGCAATTGAATGGTGAATAAGATGAAAAGAGCAACTAAGTGTCAAGGGATTTGTGAAGATAAATCATGCAAGTATTGTCTATCTAATAAGTGTTGCTTTGGAGGCTTTAACATAGATCTCCCTTGTTATGCGAAGGATTCCAAGCCTGCAGATAGATTATATGGATTCTTAGATGGAAACGTAACTGCTGCTGTCTTAGCTTCTAATCCCAAATTCGGAGAACAATACAAGAGAGCACTGGTTCGTGAGATAGCTCAAGTTGGTCCTTACCTGTGGACTGCTCAGATAGCTTCCTGCACTGATGAAAGAAATGAAGAAGTACTGATGCCCCCATCTGGTGAATGGTACAACGTCCCTTATGGAGATCATAGAATATTCATCAACTCATACATAGAATACACCAATCCAGATACTGAAGAGCGCAATGATACTGATTACTTGATGAAGAGAGGATGGATAGTTATTAGAAGAATATGTGAACACACAATCCTGACACTTGACGGAAGAATGAATCCAACCCAGTATGCAGTATTAAAGAAACACTTCAAAGACACTAAATTCAGCATCAATCAACAGTTGAAAACACTTGATGAAATTTACTCTGAACAATGAACCACACAACAAGCATTACAGTATATCCTAACAGTGAACTATTCATAAGGATAAAGAATAAGAGATCCACTATCTCTGAATTAATAAGTTCTCAAGACATCGAAACCCTCGACTCTCTTGTGAACTCTCTTCGTTCCACAACAGAAATACTCACAAATGAAGTCAATAAAGCGAGGTATATGAAATGAGCCTTCCAACTTTTAGATACTGGAATGATAAAACCAAAGAGATGGTATGTCCTTCTCAAAAGAACATACATGAATTAAGACGATTCTTTGAGCATATAGGACACTACATCGGATATAATCAAATCCATCTGATGCAATACACAGGTTTCCTTGACAAAACAGACTCAAAGATATTTGAAGGGGATATTCTTCAGATAAAGATGTCCAATGATATTGTAAGTTACTGCTATTTATCTGAAGTGAAATACATAACTGGCTTCTTCGGAGTCTACAGATATGGTAGCTGGTTTCCAATGGCTAATCTGGCAAGACCTGGAGATAAATTAACTATCCTTGGTAATATCTATGAGAATCCTGAATTGATAAAACTTGTAGAGACATCAAGACAAAAATGAAAGCACTACAGAATCGCAAGATAGGAGAACCAGTATTCCCCCCAGTCGATCTCCACACCATATCAGATGAGCAACTGGAAGATTATCTTGATTCTATCCTCCAAATAGATGGAACCTTCTTCGCTCCTTTCCCATTCCAAACCGACCACTACATAGCAATGGTCTTATACAAGCTTCTCACTGATCCAAAAGTCAAATGCAAAGGATGTGGTCTATGCTGCATTGCTCCCGACAATCTCGGTATGACTGACAAAGACATCATAAGACTCTCAGATTCCCTTGGTATCACTGAATCCCGCCTTATGTATTTGTATAGAATCTCTCCTGTGAAGAAGAGTGATAGTGACAACACATTCAATATGAAGTGTTCTCCATGTCCTTTTACCAAGGACTCCAGATGTTCTGTGTATTCCTGCAGACCTGAGATCTGCCGTTATTACCCAATCATCTCAAACATAATTGAAGGAGTCAACACTCATGGCATCTATATCCATGAGAAGTGCGCTCGCAACATGGAACTAAAGGAATTCTTTAACCAAGAGGTCCGTGAATCCTATGCCTGTATCCATGACAACTCAAAGATCCCCTCATCATTGCTTCTCATAGATGAAGATTATGAAAGCAGAGTCAGATTTCTACAAGAGTATTTAAAATGAAAGGAGACAGTTCAAATCCATATATTATAAGAAGACGATTGATAATCAATAAAATAGATATTCTGAAAAAGGAATATAAAGATGACTTAAAACTAAGTGAAGATCAAAAGATATTGTGGTTTGACTCAGTATCAAATTGGAGTGAGAATCTTCTAAGTATTCGTAAGAAAATAGATGAGCTTGAACAAGAAAAAAGTTATGGCTGTACTCTATCAATTTACTTATATTTGGATTCTACTAGAGATTATATTTTAATACCTAAAAGTAGGAAACTAAGTTTGACAGTAGAAGAAGCTCCAATTCTTGCATCATTAAAACCAGTTGATTATTTTAAATTCATTAGGACTGATGAAGTGAATGAGTATGGTGAGCATAAATATTTAGAACAATCTCATATACAATGAAAGAGACAACAATTAAGTTAAAGGCATTTATGGACTCACTAAAGGACCAATATCCTCAAGAGATAATGGATGCTATATGGAATTCAGTTGATGACTTATATGACGATTCTACTATCACCTTTGATATTGTTATAAAGAACATCAAAGACATATCAAATGAAAACAGAATTGAAGATGGTGAGCGTGAATTCAGTGGAGTTGAAATAACTTCAATAGATACTGTAGAATGAAAACCCCTTGCTCCATCTGCAACACTGATACAGAAAGCATAAGAGTTAATCCCTTTGAATACAGATGTTCCATATGCAATCATGACAAATCTCTTTCTGATTTGCTTTTATTTGAATGCTTGTCAAAAGAGACAGGAAGACATTATGATGAATCTGAGCTAATGGAAAAAATCCATAAAAAATATGAAGAAGAAAACGCTAGGCATAGCAAGATAAGAAAAGAACTTTTGAATGATGTATTGAAAAATGAAAAGATATGATGCTCCCCTAAAGGTGAAAGAAAGAGAGAAGGAGGTTTTAGGTAAGTTGAAACAAGTTGGGGAAGACTTTTACGCCAAGTATAAAAAACCCCAGAAAACAGCGAAACTTAAAGCGATTAACTGGTGATTATTTTTCTTTTTACATATAATTGAGTCCTATTTTCTAAGTAATACGACATGGCTTTTATCTTCTATTACATCTACCTTCCCTTCTTTTTGTAAGTTTTTTAATATTCGTTTGATCGCTTGTTCAAGGAGGGAATGAACGATGAGCGCAATTAGCACGACGGGCAAGATTGGGGAAGCGGTGATGGAAATGCTACGAGATGGGGCGACCGAAATTTCAGGAACGATGGAACTATACTCTGGAAGAATTGCCCGCTATAAGATTGAGATAGATTCAAACGGACTATCAGGAGAGGATATAGAAGTTTCAGGAAAATACCATCCCAAAGAGACAGAGGGTAAACAGTAACATGGACAAAACACAAGTTTTGAATTCTCAGAATTGGGATGAGTGGAAGCAATTACTTTATGAGGGAACGCTAAATCACCGAGGACTAGAACTGGACCATAAAGATTGTTTACGCCTTCTAAATGAACTAAAGAAGAAGGACCAGGAGATTATGAGCCTTAAAGCGGATTCATGTTATATTGAAGCTGCAAGGATGAAGGGAGAAATAGCGGAACTGAAAGCCGAGAACGCACGGCTATATCATGACTTGATTCAGGCAAAGGACATTATTAGCTGTGCCGGGTTAAAATGGAAAGAATCGAAAGAGACAGAGGGTCATAAAGGATAATGGACGCATATTGCACAAGGTGTAAGGTTTTGCTTGAAGAAAGCGACTTCGACCCCCGGATCGGAGAATGCCCCAGATGCGGACGGCAGTATACAGACAAGGAATATAAAGCCATTCTGAAACGTGCGCAGGGCTACGAGAATAAATCATTAGAAACAGTTAAAAGGAGGGAATGAACGATGAGCTATAATATGGTTTTTTCTAAGGAAAATCTTAATGCGATCAAGAGGAACGAGAAAGAGGTATTAGTTTTCTGGGCTGAGTACCAGAAGGTCGAGGCTCCGGCATTGGCTGAGTACCAGAAGGTCAAGGATGCGGCTCTCGAGGTTTTCCTTGACAAAACAAAAAAAATAATCGAAAGAGACAGAGAAAAAAGGAGGGAATGAACGATGACTAAACTTGGTTGTGAGGCTTGCAAGGGCGTGTTTAGCTCTTTTGATGCAATCAGAGTGATAGAAGCGGATGGGGACGAGTATGTTTTTTGTTGTATGTCCTGCGTTGAGGACCATTACTTTCCAGACCACAAAGAGAAGGACCAGGAGATTGCTCGTTTGAAGGGGGTGGGAGTTATTGAAAAGGGCACTCTTGCATGTATCTGTCCCGACTGCAAGTTTTTACATGGCGATTGGTGTCATAATCCAAGTAGTGAAATACAAGAACAATGCTTTTTCTATTGTTATGGCGAGATGTCGGATTGCCCGGATTATAAGCCAATAGAAGAAAAATCGAAAGAGACAGAGATTAAAAGGAGGGAATGAACGATGACTGTAAAACTGAGAATTAATTATAAAGATGGGAAAATATCAATGTTGAAGGCAACTGAGGCTGAGTTTTGGTATAAGTTCTGTGTAGAAGGAACTTTAACCTGTGAGTATCTTAAAACGATAAAAGCGGTTTTTCTTGTAGTTAGCGATGATAAAGGAAATATAATTTCAGAACAAGACCTAACCCAAGCAATAAACCATTAGGAGGGGATGAATGATGAACAAAAAGCATTGTTATAAAACCTATCCAGATTCAACGGCTGAGCAGAAGCAAAGGAAGGGCGATAAATGCCCTAGATGCGGTTCTCAGAACACCGATGTATGTACTATGGAAGGAGAATATAAAGATCTTGTATGCTATGACTGCGGATATAACACTTAATAAGATTCAAAATGGACTACAATGTTTATATAACGGTCTGCCCTACGGTTGAGGCAGAGAGCGAGCAAGAGGCAATTAAAAAAGCGAAGGAATTGCTAGGCAAAAAGATAGAAGAACGAGATATAATGGAAGCCAAAGCCGAGCTAGCATAAATGGATCGAAATCCCCTAGTCCTGGAATGGAGCCTTTGGGGAGGTAATATTACCCTGGGGTGTGGGTTCGATTCCCAACATGGGGAAACATTAGAGACAGATTGCAAAGGAGGGAATGAACGATGAGTAAGATTGACGATTGGATATGCAAGCATTGTAAATATGGTTCCGTTTCAGAATTTGATAAAATTAGGTGTTTTTGAGTAGTATTGATGTAGATTAATATTAAAATCAAATATGTAAAGATGGCTGGTTCGTCTAATGGGGAACTTCAAGCAAATGGTACCTTCATACCTTTCACCCTTGAAGAATCCGTGTAAGACAGCTTCCGAAAGTGATTAAAACAACTGATGAAGCAGATGTGAGCTAATTCCTCACACCAGCCTCCTTATAATTTCTTAACATGGCTACATTTGAAGAGTATCACAAAGAGAAAGTAAGGCTGCAACGTGTTGAAGATGAGCTTGAAGTGCAGGATTACTTGAAACAAATCAAAGAAGCAACCACTGATGAACAATTGTATGATGTTCTCATTGACCTTAAGCAAACATATTATGGAAGAGGCAGAGATGATGGAGAATCAGATATCTTATCTCGCATAAACATAAGTGAACACTGAAGATGACAACCATAGAAAATAGAGTAGATATAGCTCAAAGAGTTATCATTGAGTATAGACAAAGAAATCATCAGGTATATCATAATGTTGATCCATTCCACACATTCATGCATGGAACTGTTGGTCTTCTACAATGGATAAAGACAGGAGAATTAAACAGTATTGGAGTTCCACAACTTAGATCTCTTATCAGGGAATATCTTATAAAAAATCAAACAAAATGACCACACAAAAACCAAAAGTAGTGATACAAGTCCAAGGGGGCTGTGTATGTGCTGTTGAAAGCACTGAACCCATTGATTACATAATCATTGACGAAGACATAGGAGAGGATCCAGTAGGTCTAAACACAACTGAATCCAACTCAATCAGTGAAGAAGACTTTGAGAAGATGAGCGATACAGGAATCCACATCTAATTCTTATGATCTCATCAACCCCTATTAAAGTCCCAAACTGTCCCATCCACAAGTGCCCCCTTCAGCAAGCCACATACATATCGCTAAAAACAGGTGAAGTGGAATGGGATGGCACTTCCTGGCTATGCTACTGCGGTATCTGGAGAATCACCCAAGACAAAGTAGATAGCACCCTAAAGCCCCTTAAACCCACGACACACCACGACATGAAAACACGATTACAGCGACTACGTAATTTACTATTTAAGCACCGGATGTGAATTAATAATCCCCCATTACGACGGACACAGACAGGTATACACCACCCCTATTCCCCTAAAAAGGATAGGGGGTCTATGTCCAATTTTTTTATTGCATTCCTCTGATTCTCCAAAGCAAAAGAGGAAAGTGAAATCATCAAATAAAGTGAAAGCAAGATGGAAAATCAAACAATAAAAGTCAATATAAATTCTCTGACAAAAATAGTGGATCTAATTCTTGATGAAATGTCAACTTATGGAGATATGTATCTAGGAATAGATATCTCCTTATCAGACTATACTAACATACAAACAATATGCGAAGAACTACGACAAGAAATAATATCAACCCAACTAAAACAAGAACTAGAAATAGACAACACAACATTAGCTGATGGCCTGGAACTTCCCCAATTCACATGCAAAGGAAGTGGAGAAATCATATCAGTATACTACAAAGGAATTACATACACATACGATCAGTGGAAGACATTCCTACAACAAAACCCAAGCGAATCATTAAAGATACATGAAAAAAGAAAACAACTCTAAAGCTAAAGCAAAATGGATAAAGCACAAATAGAAGGAATACTGGTATCAATACTGGACCAACACAAGAAAGGCTCACCCACAGAACTCATAGAATGGAGCAAACCCCTAAATCTCCCAGAACCGCTCACCATACAAAACATCTACCCTGCACTAGACTCACTAAAACAGAAGGATATCATAATACGTTCTGGAGCAATCTGGATACTCAAAGACCTAAGCGGAGGCAAATTCTACGACTGGGAAGGCAATTTCAGAAAACTATGCCACTTGTATGAAAAAGGAATCAACCCCCTACTCATTGGCCCCCCTGGTTGTGGCAAGACGATCTCTATTCTACTAATGGCAGAAAAATACAACCAAAACATACACTCACTAAACCTCTCACTACGCTGCAGAGAACAGCATTTACTTGGACGCTTGGATTTACAGGACGGAAACATCAACTGGAAAAAAGGACCACTCCCCCTCTCAATGGAAGAAGGCTCAATCTTAATGCTAGATGAAATCAATCAATCCGAGCCAGATGTCCTAATCCGCTTAAATGAATGCCTAGACGACAGACGAGAACTCAACTATGAAGGACTAACAATACACGCTAAACCCTCCTGGTTTTTCACCGCCTCAATCAATCCCCTTGACTGCCCTGGAGCAAAGGAACTACCCCAACAAATACTCTCACGATTCTCAGCACGCCTAGTCTACAACTATCCCCCAGCCTTCACCGAACTCAAAATAGTCGAAAGAAAGCTGACACTAGAATCACAACACCGCGATGACTTGCTTAAGGTATTGAAGCTATTCGAGAACATTAGAAGCACAGACGAATACCCATACCGCCCCACCACAAGAGAATCAATCACAGCAGCCCACCTACTAAACAGCGGCTACTCATTGACCGAAACCATTGATCTTACATTGATTAATGCTATGAGACAATGGGGAACCTTCCACATGGATAACCTTAAAACGCTTGCACATTCCCTTGGCTGCTATGAAGAGCAAAAAGTTAAAGCGGACGACATTACAATCTAAACAAGCAAAATGGGACTAACTTGGATAATAAGCACCTCAAATGAGGATTGTCTTTCAAGAGAAATCATACACAACAAAAATGAGACAATGGAAGCTGCAATATGCTATGCAAGACATGAAGGCCCAGGTGTATTATGTCTCTGCGATATAGATCATTGTCCAAAGAGAATAAAAAATAAAAACTAAAATGGGACTAATGAGTTTCTGGTCTAATAAAGATAACAAAATAGATGAAGAAGGATTCAGTGCCAGATCAACTGGCTGCGGATGCTGCTCACATGAACTGACAACACAAAAAGAAGTGGAAGAAGCAGTAGTTCAATCCCTAGTTCAAATACTAGCCGCCTTCGAATACTTCAACTTCGATCTCTCCAAAGCAGAAGAACTGGAACAAAGAGCAAGAGCTGAATATGTAAAGAGGAAATTAGAATGATCCCAATACTCGAATCAATTTACTATACACTGATAATCCTTGGTTTCCTGGATTGTCTCTGTATATCCCTACTTGGAATAATGCTCACATGGTTCACTGTCTTAGAATTAATCTCCAAATTCATAGATCGCTCCTACAATCAAGTAATCGCTATAAGAGACAAAGGATTGGTTGTCAGATTATATCATCAATACAAACAAGGTAAGATCAAATTGGAGTGATTACAATGGATGAATACAAAGAAGCCCAGATATATTATATCAAATCAATGGAAGATAAAAGAGACATATATCAAAGAAGAGGACAACCTGAAACTGCTGGAATAGCAGAAGCCATCGCCATAGAACTCTCAAATCATCACTACAAATCTGCTTACATTCTGGACTTGAAGAATTTGTTTATAGACATGTCATGGCGTGAGAACAAAGATGGAACATGGAATAATGATGCAAAGTTACTTTTAGAGTTATAACACTTAGGAGCAAGATGAAACAACTAACAATTGGAGTAAACTGGAAATGTAAGTCATGTGGGTTATTACTATTAAATCCAACTCCAAGAGAGATGAAAGAGCATAAATGCAAACCAGTTAAACAAAGAATAAGAGTGAGACTATGAAACAACCAACTCCAGACGACATTGATAATATGTCTCAACAGCAATCTATTCAAACCACTTATACCAATGATGTAAGAGTAGATCACTTGAATCATTTGGCTCGTGTATGGTCCAAATGCAAGAATACTCATATAATCACCTCACTCACAAACAAAGGATTCTCCACACTAATTACTAAAGACAGCAGAGGCACAATTCTCATTCCTCAACTCCCAATGTTTTCAGGCGATCTAACCCAAGACTTCAATATATGGAGACTCTTCCGCTTTGAGACTTTCCATGAATCACTCCACATCTGGCACACACCCCACATAAACCCTGACATACTGCCAAAAGAACACGCCAAAGACAAATTCATCTTCCAATTATTCAATGCCTTAGAAGATTACCGCATAGAAAAAATCAGTCTTCGCACTTACACAGGCTACTACAGAGAACAACGCTTCAGAGACCAATACTACTTGAAGAAGAACGCAAAGGAATACACAAGATTAAAGCACTCTCTCTCAACTGTTAGAATCGCAGGACTCTACATCCTCGACTCTCTCCGCTCCATATCCAAAGACACTGAAAGAGACACCAACCCAATGTATGAAAAACTCTCACCTGAACTCCTAACACAACTAAAAGCATTGATACCTGAATTCCAAGACATCGAGACCACAGACCAAGCAATAGAGTCCACATTCAAGTTCTCCAAACTATTCCCAGATGAACCCGATTTCAGAGACCAATACAATGAAAGGAAAGAGAATGGATCAACCTCTCAAGAACTCGACCCAAACTCCCAAGGCTTGAACATGGTCTATATCCAAGCACCTGGAGAACTTGATACTAACACAACTCCTGGACAAAAGATACAAACATCCGAAGCATCAATAAGAGGAAGCCTTGAAGCAGTCGAAAAGATCCTGCAACAAATAGACTCCGATGAAACCTCCCCAACAGAAGAACTCAAGGTAGAATTCAAATCACTATGCGACCAATACACACAACAGATGAAGATAGCCAAGACACCAATAATCCGCTCCAATTCCTCAGACATCGGCAGATACAACACATTGAAGGGAGCAGTCCAACGCGAAACCCTTGACATGAAGCAGCGTCTCAAGAAGTGGACCATTGGCTGGGATGAGCACTTAGACACTGAAGGAGAAGACTTCGACCCTGAAGCCTACATCTCCTGCTCCGACAAATACTTCAACAATGAAGAACGCATCTCAAACAAAACCGACTTATACATATTAGTGGACAACTCAGGAAGCGTCTCCCAATACGAGAACCAATACATAATGTCACTAGCAATAATATGTGAAGCCCTCACCACAACCAAGATTAAATACGAGATGCTATACTTTGGACACAAGGATCAGATCCGCATGGTAAAGGAACGAACAGAACGATTCACAGACCAAACCCGTGCCTTGCTTGGAGGCTTTGACGCTGACAAACTCACCCCTCTTGGACGAGCCCTTGGGACTGCCATTACAAGATGCAAAGCCAATAACATAAAACGCATCCTCTTCATTTCTGACGGCATAGCATCAGACAAGCAGGAAGCCATTGAGCAATCCAAGATAGCTCACCGCTCAGGCATCTCAATCTATGGAATTGCTTACATTCAATCAGACGCTTCAATGAGAGAGAGAGTTATCAAGGACTACAACGACATCCTCGGTCCTCAACGCAGGAACTTCAAGATAATATCCCACTTATCCCTACTCCCCCAAACCTTCTTCAATCTAATTAAAGAGTAAATAAAATGCCAAAGATAATTGATACCAAAATAACATTGGATTTAGATGACTTAAACTGCCTTGTAGATCATGTATTAGTATGTTCCAATTCAAAAGAAGAAGAGAGAGAAGCTGCAAAGAGGATACACTATTTAATAGACTCAGTTTCAAAAACATAAAATGACAACTACGATTGGTTCAATGGTAAGGGAATTCATGGACAAAGCAGAATACAAAGGAATAGATGAAGACATCAATGACTCCTTTGTTCTATCCATTGTATACTCTGTGATAAAGGATAGTGTTATAAATGAGACAAGAAAGGAAACACTGATAACTATGATTGAATCCATTGTCAAAGAGATACATGATAAAGAAATCAAAGAATGAAAGCTAAAGACACGCCCTGGCAGAACTACTTAAAGGTTGGTCAACTTGTCTCAGATGTGGAGATAAGTCCAACTCCTTGTGGAAAACGATTAGTTGACAAAGACCACTACATACATATTCCAACTGAATTCGCCTTTGAATCAGACCAATCAATTTACAAAGCATATCACTGCACAATGGATCATGGACACAAAGGAAATCATGTGGCATTGGGAACTGAACACGCACATGTAATTGAAGAAAATAACACTAAGGTATATCTTGCTTATACAAGACAAGTATTCGCAATCAAAAGACAACATCGATAATCAACTGAAAATGGCAAACACAAGAGAAAGATATATAACTTGTCCTCAATGTAGGTTTGTGTCAAGTTACTCAAAAGAAGACCTGATGTACAAAGAAAGAGAGAAAGAAGAGATGACTGATGCAAATACAACATACAAGAAAAAAGAGATTAAAAACTGGCTTGGCATCACTACATACATCAGAAGCGTAATAGACAAAGAGACTCTGGAATACACCAAGTACAAGATCAAAGAAGCATGTGTATATTGTCCTGTATGCGACAACAGAATTCCTTTATTCCAAGTCTCAAGAGAAGAAGTATCAAAGAGAACTGAAGATAAAACTCACACTAATCCCAAAGATTAGCCCATTCCCCATGAGGGAGTGAGGTAGAACAAAAGAAAATGCAAGACAAAAACATAGAGAAGGAGGCAATAATAGCCTCAACAACAACTGGGGTACCATTGGCTGATATTGAAAAAGCAATAGCTGAAATGGTAACAAAGGGATATGACGAAGAGACTGCATTCTGTCTATGGAAGTCAGAGAATGCAAACCTATTCGGAGGACGAGTGGCAGAGATCACAATGAGGGTCCTATCAATAAGCGACCCCCAAGTTGTGAAGCCAACCAAAGAAGGCAAAGAGCCCTACACAGTGGCCCGCGTATATGCCTTTGTAGGAGTGGACGGCAAACTGGAAAAGGATGTATTATACGATGCATCCTTCTACAATGACCGCATAGCCCTATTGGACGGAGTATCTGAAGGAGAACTGTATGACTGCAAAGCCAAGCTGGTAGCAGGCAACGGTGATCAACTGCCCAAGCTGCGAGTGCTGGGAGAAGGCAAGGACATAATCAAAGCGTCCACCGCCACGTTCCCGACAACCGAGCAGCTGGTCCAGAAGATAGGAGTCCACAACATATCTGAAGCCGACAACTACATGAAGAAGAGCGAGTTCTTCACTGGCATAGTTGGAAGGGTCTTCAAGTATGATGGCGGACACGGACTTGAACTTGTCTCCATAAAAGGGATCCCAGTCACAGTATATGTGAACGGACCTGAGACAGACAAGACGGCAAAAGGAAAGAAGATCACTGTCTTCGGATATGTGAACCAGGACAAGGGCGGAAAAACTCAGATAAATGCGCGAGCAGTTATCTAAGCAATTCCCCCTCATTGGAGAAGACAACTTCCGCTTCTCCAATGTTTTTCTTATCAATTAAAAGGAGAGCAAGATGCCAAGACCTTTTCGTATCCACTTATACAATTCAGACAAGCAGGAAACCTTATGCGGACTTGATTTGGAAGATGATACCAAATCCAAATTAACCTATAAGTATGATCGCTGCACCTGTAAGAATTGTCTAAAGCATCACTCCTTATCCAAATATTATATAAGAGTGGAACATCAATCAAAAAACTAAAGATAATTTGTAATTAAAGAAAATGGCAAGCATTGATATGAGCAATACTGATTTCCTTGAGAAATTAGTGATACTGAGAAAGACCAATCCAACAGAATATAAGGAATTTATGGATGGAATGAAAGCAGTTATGATAGACATGATGGCAATAGCTAAAGACGTAAGTGAAAGTATGTGAACAAAATGGCAGGTAAAACATTTGATATAAGTTCCTGGAATGGAACCAAGAAAAAAGATGAAATAGTAAATGACATCTCAGAAGCCGAGATAGATGAAGCCTTCACAGTGATGGACCCCAATGTGATAGCATTGTGCGGCAAAGACTCCACCTGTAAGAGCAGCATCATATGTGACTTTGCCTCCAATCTTCCCAAAGACAAAAAGTGTCTCGTATTTGACATGGATGGAAGCATCAACAAAATCATCTCAACACACTATCCACACTTGCGCGATAGATTCATAGTGGTCTCAGGAACCACCTGCGGAGACGATTATCGCAGAGGCTTGAAGATAGGAATGTCCGCAGTCAAGAAGACACTTGAAGTAAACAAAGGCCAATTCGGTCTCCTGGCCTTCGAAGGAGTTGACCGTCTCAAACAACGCTCTTTCAAGATGATGCTCCAAGCCAAGAACATCCCATTGGAAAAGATCAAATACTTCGGCAAGAAGGAAGACGACACTATTAAAGTGAGTGCAGAAGATTGGAATCTCCGTAACGATTACATAATCGAAGCCTTTGAACTCATATACTTCTATGCCCGTGACAATGGACTAGATATGATCGTTACTACACACACTGAAGACAAGGTAAATGAGAAGAGGGAGATAGTGAAAGAAGATGTCCCTATCTGGTACAAGACCTTCCCAGATTACATTAGCTACCGCTTCATCATCAAAAGAATAGACGAGTACGGGACCATCAAACGAATCGCCCTATTGGAGAAGACAAGAGGCAGCCCTGAACTGGAAGGGCGCAAATACACAATATCAAAGACCACTCCAGGAACAGGCAATGATAAATCTACAACAGAATTTGTCGGTCTCTACTCCCAGATAAGGGACGACTTCGTATTGAACATGAATGAGGAGCACAGGATAAACAATTCCAAAGCCATAGCAGAAGGAAAGACAAATGGAACAGTTGACAAAGTATAAGGAACACTCCCAACTGAGGATACAGTCAAAGAAGCCCCTCTCTTCTTTGACCTCATTGGAGACTATTTCATTGGATCAATTCACCGAATTGGTCCTTGAAACAGTTGAATTCCTATTCGAAGAAGGATTCCAAGTCTTATCAATCACTACCATACATGATAGATTAAGGATTCTTGGAGTCAAACACATTGTGAGAAGAGCGTTCTATGATTCAAATGATATGGATCATAGGGCTATTGTGAGCAGAATATTAGTGTTAAAGAAGCATGGTGTCTTTCCTTATGATATCTGCAAGAGAGGTAAACGTATCTATATAATGGTCCCAATCAAATCTAATGATAAACTACAAAATGAAAAGACCTGAATCAACCGACAAGAAAGAATCTACTCCATCAATTATGCCTTTATTGGTGAACTATGGAGTGGTCTTCAAAGGGAACGCAGAGGACATCCAACAGCTTAGACAGGACATATCTGACTTATTGATTAGAAGGAATTCCAAGATAATCTATCAGAAGACCACTACAAACAAGATCTTTCTCAATGATTCAATGATGGAAGATAAGCAGGGAGGCGGCTAAGATGTCTTTATTATCAATCGTTAAGCAGGAGAACGAGAACATGGGCTTGATCCAATTCCCCTTCCTTACTGAGCGAGCCTGTGCATCCATAGCATCCCATGTTATCAACCTTGCCAACTTGGATACTGACCGCCATTATCACGCTGGTCGCAGGGAGAATTACCGATTACACGAAGGCATTATGGCTCCTTCTGGATTCACCAAGTCTCAAACTATTAATTTCTACCTTGGCCCCAATGGAATCCTCTCCTCTAACACTACATTCCCTGTCTCAGTCCGCTCCACATTCTCAGCTGAATGCTGGCTTGGCACCATCTCAAACAAGAAGACAGGCAAGGACGGAGAACTCATCACAACCAAGGGAGTCTTCAGCAGATTCAAGAGAGGGATGGTTGGAGCAGACGAGTTTATGCGTCTCAAACTCCTTGCCGAGAACGCTATCTCAACAAATGAAGAAGTGTATCTCCTATCAGCATTGGACGGAGACACCGCAACCAAAGATCTATGCTCTGGAGAAATCACAGAGACCATGATAGGAACTACTATATGGCCTGGTCTACGCTTAACCAATATGGACACTGCATCAGGTTTATTGAGGCGTTTTGTCATTCAAATCATATTCCCTACTCCAACAATAGCAATCCAATTGAAGAAAGCTGGCAGAGACCCAAGGATGAAACGCCCCATCTCTGAATGCGTTAAGAACGAAGTGGCTGCTGAAGTGGCTGAGTTATATGAACTGGCTAAATTGATTGATAAGATAGATGTCTCAGAGGTAGAGAAGCTCATAGACACAACAATGGCAGTCCCACACTTTGAAGAATCATTGTATAAGAGGATCGCAGTAGGTTATGCTGCAGCCAATGGCACTTTCCCTGACATCATAGTAGACGACACACTCAAAGCCCTATTGAGAGATGAATGCAAGAATAGGATGATACTGCGGGATGATCCTGAGAAGGAAGCCATGTATCAAGTAGTATTGAATGAGCCCAACCCCATGACCAAAGAGGATTTATTTTTCTTCTTTGAGAAATACTATCAGATGAGTAAACCACGAATCAACTCACTCTGGATCAAGTTAGCAGTCAAGGAACAATTACTCATGGATATTAATGGAGTTGTGGTGGCAAAACCAAGAGTACAATCAGCTAAATACACCTTTTAACTAAGAAAATAGAAGGTTTTATTTTTTATTAATAATTAAAAATCCTATTAGATTTAAAAAATAATTCTATTTTTAATTATTTATAATTAATAATCCTCCTATTTTCTGCCCAGCTCCAGCAATTTCCAGTATTTATACTTGGTTATCTAATAAATAATAAGACAAAAAGTAGTTGATAATTATTAAATTAAACACACAATGGAATTTATTGATTCTTTGATTGAGCAGGCTCCTGACATAGACAAACTCCTAAACTGTAAGAAGAAATTAGACAACGCCATCTATTCCAAGCTTAAAAGAATGGATAAATTCGGAAAAAGATGCAACTGCCTGGAGCCCAACATCATACGCTGGATAGAGGTATCTGTCCTATCTGGTGATCCCCGCGTGGTCAAGTATTGCACCTGCTGTGGGGGTACTGTTATGGTCATTGAATATATGGTGGATCCCCTAATACTCCAACATTGATATTGACCTGGAAGCTGAGGAAGCTCTTTTATACAAGTCCTTTGATTCTCAATTACCTGAATCAGAACAAGCAATGGATCAGGAATCTGAAGACTTAGAATACTAATTGATAAAAGAAAATGCCAAAGATTGTCAAAGATCAAAGAACAACAATAATAAATAGAATAATATTCCTTGGTTTATGGAGTTTTAGTATTCTTCTAGCTATATTTCACATCTTTGCAAATGAATGGATTATTGTAAGTATTTGGTGTTCTGTATGTATGATCTTTGCAGCAATATCTTTCAGTAAAGGAGACATTGAGTGGTAATCAAATAATAAAAATAGAATAGGTGAATAATTATGCCGAAAATAGTTAAAGACGAAGCTATGAGGAGAATTGGGACAAGTATAAGTCTACCACAACAAATGATAGAAGCATTGAACCAATTGCCGAACAAAGGAGAGATTGTGTCAATGGTCCTTGAAGAAAACGCGGTGCGTTTATTCAATGGAGATATCTCAAAGGCTATGGAGTTCAGGAAGAAGGTAATACAGTCAGAATTCATTGACTATGCTTCGTCAATGAGGAAAAAGATAACATATAATGATGAGTCATTAGATAAGATAGACTCAGCCATCTCTAAATTAATATCGATAAAGAACAACTCAACAAGCTTAAAGAAGGAATATCGTGAGATAGAGAGGGAAACAACCAATTTGATCATATCTCTAAGGGCTGCAAGGAATGAGGCAGAACATGCGGAGGAAGAATACTTCAAGAAAGCAATAGAAAACTGTCAGAATAAGCTCCTTAAATCAAAGGAAGAACAGATACTAGAGTTCACAAATCAAATAATTGACGATACTGATAACAAGGAACCTTCTGCTATTAGGAAAGCAATGGAAGAAGCTGACTTCTTTTCAAATAATAAAGCGGAAGAGCAACTGGATGAATCTGAGGAATAAGAATGGAAGAAGAAACTAAACAATCAATTGGAAAACTTATTGAAGAATTGACTGAAAATTCTATTGAACAAACAGGTTCAATTGAACAAAAGAATGAACAACCAAACACAGAGTCAATTGGATCGGAAGTCTTTATCCACATTACTGAAATTGGTAAGTGTGGTAGAAAACTACAGTACACTTATCTGTCTAATACCACTGATTTCAAGATAGAGAAAGCACCTCAACATATAAGGGGCCTGATAGGAACTACTGCTCATTCCGCGATAGAACAATTGCTCACTAAAGGAAAAGTGGAGGATGGATCTTTAAAAGGACTGCTTAAAGAACATTCGGATGGAATACCTGAAACAGTATTCCTGGAAGCAAGGGATAAGGCCACACAGCACATAGTTAAGGCAAGGATGTGGCTTGATGACACCCCCATGGACTTTTCTAAGGGTATCCTTGAGAAGAGGTTCTATTTTGTCTACAAGGGGTATACTTTTTCAGGTCAACTGGACTACTTTGATGATTTGAAGCAGGTTGATTGGAAGACTGGTAAGAAGAAAGTGTCTTCTGATTATATTACTCAACTTGCTGGATATGAGTGGTTGTTGTCTAATAATGGTCTTGGATCTGATAGGGATTGGTATCTTGTTTTCTTTGGAGATGAGAAGCCTGTTTCCGTTAAGATAAGTGGTTCTGATAAGGAGAAAGGTAGAAGGTTATTCATGGAGAATCTTGATAAGACTGTTGAGATGCTTGATAAAGTGAAGGCAGGTGAGATTCTACCATGCCAATCTGAGAATATGCTATGTGTTTACTGCGCTTACAGAGGATCATGTAATGGTATTTGATTCAAAGTGGTCAATAACAATCATGGTTATGAGTTTGAGCGAGAAGTGAATCAAGAATTGATCAGGCTATCATCCAAGGTAAAAGGATTCTATAAACACCGCTTATATGATACTAAATCATTTAGAAGAGCGTCTGAGAAGCTTTGTTGCATTGAGCAGCCATGTGATTACCTGGTCGTATTCAGGGGAGATATCTATTTCCTTGAGTTGAAGTCATGCAAGAAAGACAACTTCCCTTGGGCCAACATCAAACCACACCAGATAGCAGCCCTTACTGAATCATCTAAGGCAGGGGTGAAATCCTACTTCATATTCAATGACCGGAGAGTGCCTCACCATTTCAAAGCCTATGCCACTAAAATAAGCGACTTCCTATCTATGTATGCTTCCTCCTGCAAGCCGGAAGTCTCCTGGGAGGTCATCAAAAGTGTTTCTTATGAGATTCCAAGGATTGGTACGGATTGGAACATGGAAGGGTTCTTTGGAATATACTAATTGATTTAAAATGAAAGACACAAATGATTATATAGATGAGTATGGATGCGAAGGATCTCATACTGTACCAGGGGAAGATATATCCAGGTTAACTCGTGAATACAATATGATACTTGAACACTGCTCCGACCTTGGGCTTATAACATACAAATTAAGGCTGGAAAGAGAGCTTGAGAAGTTAAATGCTAAATTTGCAGTTGTCCATAGAATAGAGAGAGATCGAAGAAGAGCGAAAGGAATATACTAATAACAAACCAACAGTATATATACTATCATTCCTAATTAAATCTGTAACACAAATGTCAAATAATAATATTGTACTTATTTGTACTAAGTGCGGAGCAAAGAAGTATTATAGGTCCAGGACTAAGAAGCCTTGTATCAATGAAGGAAGGCATTCCTGGGTTAATATTAAATCATTAAAAATATTAAACCATTAAAATGCCAGTGACTCAACCAAGGAAAGCACTCTGTAAGGAGTGTGGAGAGGAGATGACCTTTAAGAACAAAGGGAAGAAGAGCAGATATGAAGTAGAGCAGCTTTGTCCATTGTGCACTGCCAAGAAAGAAGGAAAGATATAAGAGGAGAAAGCATGGCATATAAGAACATGTGTTACATACACAATAGGACCATTCCACCAAATGGCGAATGTCCTATGTGCCATGCTATCCTACAACAACGAGCCAATCTAAGAAGCTACATACATGAGGACTCAGTTGAGGACAACATACCCGACCAAATAGATGATCATGTTGAATTATAAGATGAAAGTTACGTTTGCATTCTATCCAGAAGGACTTAGAGAACCAGAGGAACATTCATTGAACGATATTCCAAGAATTGGTGATTCAATTATGATTGATGGTGAATTATTCAGTGTTAAGGCAGTTATGTGGATATTCAAAGAAGGCTCCTTTACTGAACTATTGTGTGGTTTACATAAATGGAAATAATAATCAATTAAAAACACAAGATGGAATTTACACTAGAATGCGGATGTGTTGGTGCAAGATTCAGTACATCACATGAATTTGTTTGCAGTATGTGTAATAGTAAATCAAAAGGACACATCAGACAAACAATATGTGATGAATGCAGTATGAATGAAGTGGTGTGTAATTGCTGTGGTAAACCTATTGATAGACTAGATGCAGTTAAGCAATTAAGAGATAATTTAGAGATATTCCTTGAAGGAAAATGTTTTCTTGATGAAGAAATGTTTGAACAGATGTATAGATAAAAATGGCTAAATATGAACTTAATGTGGAAGAAGGTAAAGGCAATCTACCTTTCTGTGTTCAATGGATATCATTAGATGGGCGTTTAAATTCTAATTGGTATCCTACATTGGATGATGCTATTAGGCAGAGAGATTGGTTGAGGAAGTTATGGAACTCATCAAATAGGATCTCATTACTTGTCTCAATAGATGACGTTAACTTAACTAAGATAAAATGAAAATTAAGAAGTATATGATCCTTGATAGTAAGGGACATGCACGTATATTGACAACTGGAAAGAGCATTCCAAGCAATTTGAAAAGAGATGAGATTGCTATTGCTCTGGAATTCAACATAGATGATTCCATGTTCAAGAGACCACTGATCTCAGCTACAGTAAATTTAACAACTGTAAAAGACCTTAAATTGAATCTACCAGTTGATATCTCGGGAGTATCAGTTGAAAGGATTGGGAATAATTCAATTATTGCCTCGGATATAACAATAGATGATTCACTTATTGTAAAAGAAAATGAACCCAAGAATAGTATTATATAAATCTGAGAACTGCCCCAATTGCAAGATATTCGAGAAAGAGTTGTTGGAATCGGCTAAAAGAACTGGAGCGGTTGAGGGGAAGGATTATGAGTTGAAGATGATCGTAACATCTGAAGACTATACTGAGGCATTGATGAAGAATGTGGCAACTATCCCTACCTTATTGGTTGATGGATTTGTTGAATATATCACTTTAGCTCCATCTCCTGAAGAATTTTACAAATTATTCCTGAAGGTATTACAGTGAATTCAAAAACAGTAACCGAACATACATTAAAAATAAAAGAGGAGAGAGGAAATCTTAACTTTGGAGTTCAATGGATATCTCTTGATGGCAGATTGAATTCATCCTGGTTTCCAACTCTTGAAGCAGCTCTAAAACAAAGGGATTGGTTAAGGGAGTTATGGAAAAATCCAACAAGAATATCCTTAATCTTGTTATTAGATGATGAGGACATCATAAACAAAGAAACTAATGAGGTAATGGAGTTGTCAAAATGAAGCGATTTTATAAAGCAATAATAAATGGAGTAATCTCAGTATTCCTCACTACTGTTCTAATAACATTCTTAGTGTCTACTATGATTGGGGCTGCAACACTTGTCTCATACGTTCCAAGAGATTATATATTACATGTCATAGTATTTGTAGCTTTAGGTTGGTTTTTCTGTATTACAGGATATAATATGACTAAGGAACCACCAATCAAACAAAACACCTATAAGGATCTTAAGTATACCGAGGAGGAAGGATTCACCTCTAGGAAGTGATTCATATGAGGAAAGTAAGTGATATGATAGGGATAAGAGGAGGAAAATATTATTTGAAGGAAGCAGTGTGTCCAAAATGCGGAGACTCATATAGTATTCCTCTAAGTGATTCTCCAATAAGATGTGTCTACTGTAAACGCATGATGAATTATAGATTCAAGTGTTTAGGAGATACGTTGGACTTTGAGGAATCATTGCATAAGACTCCAAGACAGATATGTAAGGAAGTTGGTAAAAGTCCTTCTGGTAATGTTGGTCAATTGAAGTGATTAGGATATTAATAAGTAGTAAGAGTTCTACTTACTTTGTTTGCATTGGCTTGATTGATTAAATGATCAAATGCTCGGCTCTTCTTCTTTTACTTCCTGGTTTATCTTCTTTATCTTTATTCCACTCACTGTGTCCTTCAATTCTTGTACTGTATTCACTGGTTTCAGATTGCTATCTGGTCTTCCAGTCTTCTCTAAGAGGTCTCCGTGTGCTTTGAAGAAGTTCAGAAATTCTCCTGCAGCATCAGTTAGATCCTCTGTTTTACCCCCTATCGCTTCTTCTTTCGCTCTTTCCACGAGCAGTTTACTCACTACGTTCATGTCTTTGCACATCTCTGAGAAGGTTTCAACTATTGAGTCTTGGTAGGTCTTGGAGTTTACTACTTCTGTTGATAGTATCTCTTTCCGGTAGTTGAAGAATTTAGTTGCTGATTTCTCGCTTGCAGTATACTTTGGGTATTGGTCGTGGACGTATTTACAGATCTTTGCTATGCTTGCCCCGTCTGTTTTCATCTTCCATATCTCCAGTTGTATATTCATTGGAAGATTGTCCCATAATACTTTCCTTACTCCTTTATTGGTTGATCCTTTCTTTCTCCCTGGTTTCCTCACATTATATTCTTCTTGTTGGATCTCTGGTGCTTGCTCTTCCGGTTCTTCTCCTATGTCTTCTTTGTCCATTTACTCTGTATTTATCCTCCAAGAACTATTGATCCGTTTATCTGCTTGTATCCGCTCATTGAGAACAGCGTATTATATGTCCCTTTTATGAGTCCTTTAACCGCATATGATCCATCCAATCCTGTGTTGCAGTTTATCTCTCCTATCTTTACATTGACACCGTTTATTGGTTGTTTTGTTGTCTTATCTGTTATGACTCCTTTTACTGTCCATGTTTGTGGTGTCTCATTTGTTTCTTTTTCCATTTCCACATTCATTGTGTAAGTATTCTCCATTGGATCGTTTGGTTCTTCTGTCTGTGTTAGGGCTAATCCGAATATGCTCATCATGTTCTGTATTTCATGGGCTACTGTCACTGATTCATTCCCTGCGAATAGGTAGGCTACCACATATATCTTACCTTCCCTGATCTTTACTATCACTGATCCGCTGTCTCCTCCTGCGCTCATCCCTGTGAATAGTATGCATCCAAGGTGTGTTATGGAGTAGTTTCCATAGTTTACTGATATTGTTGCGTTGAGAGATGTGCAGTTTCCTTCGGTCTTTCCTGTCGTCCTACCTGACTTGAATACCTTATCCCCGACCACCAGCGTATCAACTCCAACTACCCTGCCTAATTCATACAACTCCTCATCCAGGTAGTCTTCCGAGGATACCATGACCGTCATCCCGTCATTCCATCCTTTCCCGTCCTTGTATCTTACCAGGTTTAGTCTCTCCCCTACTACGTTTCCTTCTTGTTGTCCTCCGTCTACTGGTCCTGGTTGTAGGTATCTTTTCTCTGTTGATAGGGGCATCTCGTCTCTTAGGTCGCATCCTGATCCGTGTCCGTTGGTGAATATGACCTTCTTCCCTGATTCTATGTGTTTGAAGGTCATCCCATTGGTTAACGCGGTGGTGTCCCAGCATCCTCCGCTGGTTCCCATCTTGAAGGGTCTTGCCTTGTCTGTCCTGCTTATTCCTTGTATTCTTTGTATTATGTTCTTTATCTTCTGTTTATTGCTTCTTTTGGTTTTGAGCATTGATGTTATATAGATCTCTCCTAGTTCTTGTACGTCTGTTGGTAGTCTTTCATCTTGTGTTCCAAGCACTTTTGGAAGCATTTCTCCTGTTGGTATCTTTTCTATTGGTAGTTTCTTCTTTACGAATAGCTTGTATGCTGGCATCCCAGTGTCTTTTCCTTCTGTTATCTTTGTTCCTTTGGCTATTCCTATGCAGTTTGGACTTATTGATCTTATGCTTTCAAGTAGTTGTAGGTCGAATCTTTCTTTTTGTGTTAGTTTTCTATCTTCTACTATTGTTCCATTCTTCATTATTGTCATTTTGTTTGTGTTGATCTTATTTGATTATTTTATTTATTATTTAATAGTCAAACATCTATATATACTACTATACTTATTGAATAATACTGCAGTAGTATTGAATAATACTGCGGTGTTATTATATATTACTGCAGTATTATTGAAGTATTATTGTATATTACTGCAATAAGTTAATGTAGTGTTAGGTTCTTGACATCTTTTGTTGTCTTTGCAAGGTCATCAATACATGTCACATAGTTTTGACTAATTGTGTATTTAAGAGATATTTGTCCTTGATCCATTCCAAGAGTATATCCTAACACCCTGTAGTCTCCTGTTAAAGTAGTCTCTGAATCGTTGAATGATACTACATCTCCGATCCTTATCAATGGGAATATCTCATATGGGTCGCATACTTCTATTGTTATTGTCTTCATTGTCTCAGTGTTCAGCTTACTATATGCTGCTTGATCCAATCCGTCCAATGTATCTATTGAAGTATCTGAGTACCATTTCTCTGATAATCCATCAAGGGCTACAGATGATCCACTGTATGGATGGGTTGGGTTATATATCGCCACCGCCATATCATACCAATAGAATATGAGGGATCCTTCACTGTGTTTGTATGGTAGACCGGTTATCTCAGGACTGAAAGGTAATTCAGTATACAGGGATTCATCGAGGTATCCTCTGGACTCCATCTTTATCAATCCAACCATATTTCCTTCCTCATCCTCTTCAGTTGTGGTGGTTGATGATATGATATAATCCTGTGATCCTATCTTTAACACTCCGACAGCAGGTAAAGCAGCCAAGTCCTCATCACTCCCGGATACAATGACATAAGCATCCGCTCCTGGACCTCCTGCAGCAAGACACACCTCTGTTCTTATGGGGTGGGTTGATGCCGGGTAACCAGGTAACACATCCCTTACAATCTCATATTGGTAGTAGTCTCCCATGTCTATGAAGCTTGACACCAGGGCTACTTCATCGCTTCCAATGCTTACATACCTACCTTCAAACCTTGCATTGGCTGTTCTAGCGCTCTTCTTGCACTTCATAATAGTCTGTGAATCATCCATTGCCTCATATAAGTTGCTGTCAACTGTTAGACCAGTGTATTTGTCCCCCCAATTCAAACCAGTAACCCTATAAGAGTCAGTTATTCTTGCAGTGGTCTCAACTGAATTTATTGTTCCAGTATAATAGACTGAGTTACATAAGTTCTCAATATCTTGTTTGTAGCTTATTACAGTGCAGTTTGGAGCGGTTCCATCTGCGGTGAATGTTATAACTGAGTCTTCGCTTCCTTTGAAGTATGCCATGTATAAGTAGCTGATCCATGTGTCATAATCGGTCTCAACCCACCATTCTCTCCCCGTTACCTTGCAAAGGTCGGATATTGCTTCAAGTTTGCTCTTATACTTTATTGTAGCTATGACTATTCCAAGGTCTTCTATGTTTGGTGCAGGGGTAAGATAAAATGGTTCAATCCCATCCCCATTCTCGGAACATATATGATATATTGCAGTCTTATAATCAGTGTATAGTTCGCAGCATACGGGGATTATCTTCTTAAGCATCTTCCCTTCATCCCCATATCCTTCTACTTCTGTCTTATAATCTGTTGTATAGGTTACTCTTTCTATTGATCCCTGCATTATTATTCCGTCATCGAATAGTATGTTGATGTCTTCTCCTTTAGCCACATCCAGTTTCTCATCATCATCTATTCCAAGCAGTGATGCCTTAAATGTTGTTATCTCATTTAGTTTCTTTGTCAGACTCCATGACACAGTATGAGCAGTATAATCCTTCTTATTTATGTATACTGAGAATTCATCAGGTATCCCCATAGAGGTCCATACGCTTCCTCCAATCTCTTTTACATCTACCATTCTATTCCTCTCTTCTTATTCAATTGATATATACTGTTCTAATCTCTGTTGTCCCATAGTTGTTCATGTTGTCTTTGGCCCACGCTGAGAACTTCTGTGTTCCTGTTCCAGCGCTCATATTAGTTATGAATCTATAAGTACTGTCATTATATCTTGTGTATTCTGATTTATATTGTATTGCTATTTCCTCTGCTGACAACACTCTACTATATATCCTTAACTCGTCTATTGTTCCATTGTATCCGTATGTTCCATCTGATCCGATCAATAGGTCCGCACTGTTCGTTATTATGTCTTTTTGGTTTGTGCATGTCTTTGATAGTGTTCCGTCAAGGTATAACTTTGTCTCTCCGCTATAATTGGAATATGTCCACACTACTTGTTTCCATGTGTTGATCCAGTAGTCGCTTGTTTGTTGGCATTCAAAATTGGTTCCAGATGAGTTATACATGACTAGTCTTACCTCATTTGTAGCCTTTCTAAAGTATTCAAGGAATCCATTATTACCTGATTTCTTGTATAATATTGGAGGATAATTGTATGATGTTGGGTTAGGTTTAAGCCAATGCATTATTGTATAGCTCTTGGATATGTTACTCATATCTTGTATTGTTATTCTTGATGAAGTATTGAAGTTTAATCCAAGTCCAAACTTTCCTTCAACATAGCTTCCATTAGATATTACTCCATTGTTCTCATATCTTGATATATCCACTGAATATGTTGAGTTGTCTCCTATCTCTGAGTTATTGTTGAAGTTTAAAGCTAATTTAAGATAGGTATCGTCTATT
Organism: Minisyncoccota bacterium; assembly: GCA_041651055.1. Classification (GTDB taxonomy): domain Bacteria; phylum Patescibacteriota; class Minisyncoccia; order Phycocordibacterales; family UBA5272; genus UBA11704. The sequence goes on along the minus strand of JBAZJW010000003.1, from coordinate 22,911 downwards.
GAGCAGTTGGTTGATCCCCATGTTACTCCAAAAGTATTCCTAGCAACATCCGATATACTTACATTGATATCTACCCAATTATTGGTTAAAGATTCCTCATCTATGGGGGTAGGGTCTTGGAAGGTCAACACTGGAGCTTCTTTATTGACATATAGTGTTCTTCTTTCTGTTTCAGCCCCATGTCCCTCGCTATTCTGGGACCATCCTTGGTAGTGGTATTCTCCATCTGTTAGGTTTGTTATATTCATGGTTATCTCATATTCATTTGGCAGTTTATACTTTAAGTTAATTAAGTAGTGTAATCTTATCTCTTCATTTGAAAGACTTCTATTATATAATCTAACTTCATCTATTGTTCCGTTAAAGTAGTTCGTAGTATCCAAATAACCTATCTTGAAATTGTTATTTGTTCCAAGTTTCAAGTCTTTGTTTTTTGCAGTAGATTTATCAAATACTCCGTTTATCCAGGTAATTACGTGGCTACCATTATAAGATAATGCAACATGTGTCCATGTATTGAGAGGAATTATATTATTGCTGACTGTAGTATACTCTGTATTATCATCTGACCAAGTTAATCCACTAACAATATATCCTGTATTTGATATATACATACAGTATGGCCATCGAAAACTTCTACCTGCAACAATCCCTTTATTTGCAACTGTTCCAGTCCTGTTTAACTGGTATATCCATGCTTCCAAAGTGAATTGTGGAGTATCATATATGTCATAAGGAGAACCAGCTATTCCAGTACCCGAACTTCCAGTATAGTTTAATGCTTTTCCAAATTTACCTTCTATAGATTGAAGTGAATGTGTTATTGTTGCATTATATTTTGATGTGTCTTTAGCAGTAATAGAATTCTCCCCGATATATGAGTTATTGTCGAAGTTCAAACTTAGAACAAGAGAATCATCAAATATACTCATATTAATCTCATCATTCCAATTGAATGAAATATTAGAAGCAGCATCCTCATCAGTAAAAGAAGAATACAACACTATCTTGGTATGGTTCTCAGAGATATATGTGCCATTGTCTTCAGTTGGTTCTTCAAAGTATATCGTAGGGAAATTAGAGAAGTTCATATCAAACAAAAAAGAAGAATAACCATACAAAGAAGAGTTAAGTGAGTTGTTAACCCAACACCACAAGGTACAATTCTCATATATGTCAAGATCGCATACCTTCTTCCAATCAGTATTAATGGTTCTAACATAATCAGAAGTATATGATGCGTTGTTTCCGCAGAATACAGTAATATAATCAGATGTTTGATTGAGTCTCATATATGCTCCACTCATGTTTCTCTTATTATATATCATCATAACTCCCTGACTGCTATTCTGATATCTTGGAGTGCAGTAGTTCTTCCCTCTTGGACAGCTCCAATTAACCCTTATCAAAGGTTCCATATCATATATCCACTTGTTTCCATTCCATGAGTAAAAAGAATACTTTTCCTCGCTTATATTCCACCACATCCCTTCCTCATACATAGAATATTGGACTGAAACATTGCTATGATTGTATATGTTCTGCCAACTGCTTCCATTCCAACAGGAGAACCCTACTGAATCATCATCCTCTGAAGAACATGAATACCAATCGAATCCACACGCATAAGCTCTTAGATTTAATGTAACTTCAGAGTAATTCCAACAGGGATAAGGTATTGATAGATTCCTTATCTCAGCTGATTCCTCAAACACTGCTTTAACTCTCCATAAACTTGTATTAACAGAATTATCTGGTTTGGTGTAATTGACATATAGATAGCTTCCAGTAGCGCTTGTCGAATCATTACCATCTACGATATTGATCGGGTGATACAGTGTTGGAAGAGAATATGATCCATTGTATCTAAGACCACAACTTCCATCCATTCCACTTTGATTGAATACTGTAGCTGATTCCTGATAACACCATTCACTGAATATCAGTTCAACGTCAAGATCACAGGTTAATTTCCTTGTACCTGTTGAGTTATAGTTTCCAGCAGTATCATTCGCCCATGCAGAATGCATATACACTCCATAACTTAGACCACTTATATTCTTATAGAACCTGTATTCACTTGTATTATATTTGCTGTATTCTGAGTCATAGATAAACAATATATCTTCTTGGCTTAGTGTTTTGTTATATACTCTCAGCTTATCTATTGAACCATTGAAGAATGCTTCTTTAACTCCGGAAGATAACACATATGCTCCGATGCTTGTATTAGCATCTGAAGAATATAGTCCATTTATCGGATCATCCACTGTTTTAGTTGGTGAATTGTCAAGTACTCCATTAATATAAATAGATATATCAGTACCATTAAATGTTAAAGCTATATGCTTCCATGTATTATCTAATGTTGTGATACTACTCTCATACAATTTATCTATATTAGAACCATCATCAGATAAAACAATCAGTAATTTATCTTGTGAAACTATTCCAGACATTAATGAGTAAGTTCTCTTAGATAAACCATAATCATATTTTGCTATTATTACTTTTCCTTCTTGTGGGTTCCCTTTGATCCATCCTTCAACAGTTAATTCACTTGTAACATCTAAGCTATTATCATTTCCTAATTCTATGTAATCATCTGTTCCGTCAAATTGGTATGCTCCGTTGAATCTTCCACTTGCATTAAAAGTAGGGCAACTTGTTCCAGAACATGATCCATTATTGTTATACTGCGATATGTCTACGAATGTTGAGTCATTCTCTCCTATTCTTGAATTGTTATCAAAGTCAAGTCCCAATAGTAATCCTTCAGTTACATTATATTGGATTCCATTCCAGTTTACATTCAATACATCTAAGTTCTCTTCTTTTATTGATATATTTATCTCAGTATAATTCCTATCAATTACTGATCTATTGTCTTCTGTTGGATATTCGAACTCTAATACTGGAGCAGTTGATATTGTGTATGTCCTTGTCTCAGTCTCATTGTATAGGTAGTCGTCACTTGCATAGATGCTGTAGTCGTGTTTTCCTTTGCTTTGTTCTGTTATATTTATCCATAGTCTGTACTCTGTTGAATTGTATTTCTTAAACTCGGATTGATAATGTAAAGCAATTTCTGCTGCTGAAAGAACTCTGTTCCAGATACGTACTTCATCAATTTTTCCTTTATATTTCCCTAAATTAGAAAAATATATCTTACGGTTTCCAAAATCAATTCCTGTGCTTCCTACTAGCATTGTTGAGTTTGTTAGTACTCCATCAACATATAAAATTATATTTCCTGAACTATAAGTCGCAACCAAGTGATGCCATGAATCATTAGCGACAGGAGCATAGCAATATCCTTCTGTCAGGTTATCAGTTTCTACTAAAAATCCAAAACCAGTAGGGCCTATCTTAAAATCAAAACCACAATCATTAGTATAGCAATTTGGGGTAGTATATATTGCTCTTGTTGCTCCAAGCACATAACTTTGGTTTGAAGTCCAAAACCAACCTTCTATTGTAATTGAGTTTGTATCTGGAATCTGTTCTATTGTTTGTGCTATGTCATCACTTCCATCAAATTGTATTCCGTAATTATATCTTCCATTCACATATGTTGGAATATTTGTTGAATTAGTTCCAAGTGTTAAATTATTACTATATCTTGATATATCTACAACTCTTGTCTCATTCTCCCCTATCGCTGAATTATTGTTGAAATTCATCGCTAATACTAGGGAGTCATCATAGATTGGGTAGTCAACTCCATCAAGTATTATTCCTGAACTATTTAACTTGTCTTCTCTAATGCTTGAATTAATAATGGTATAATTGGTTGTCTGTCTGCTATGATTCAATGGACCTGATATTATCGACACTAGTGGATAGATCATATCAACTGTAAGACTTCTTGTTTCACTAACTCCGCTATTCCCAGCACTATCATTAGCCCATCCATAGTATTGGTAAGAACCTTCAGAAATATTTGTAATGTTAGAATAGAATCTGTATTCAGTAGAATTATATTTACTTAATTCAGACTCATACATAAATAATATCTCTTCTTGACTTAGTTCTCTCCTATATAATCTTATCTCATCAAGAGAACCAGTTAAGTAATCATCAGAAGCCCCTACTTCATTAACTCCAATAAGATTTATATAAGGTGCATTCCAAGGAATCCCATACACAAGAACTTGTGAAACTCCATCAACATATATCTTATAATTAGAAGTATCTGACTTATTAACGCCATTATATGTTATTACTACATTCTTCCATGTTCCAACAAATGAACCACTTATGTCTCCATCAGTTCTAATTCTAATATCATCAACATTTGAACAGATATCAACTCCATCATATAAGAAGATTCCTATTCCAGTGTTATTACTTGTCTTAAAGTTTGCTATTACTGGAAACTCAGGAAATAATGAGTTTACTTTAATCCAGAAATATAAACTATTTGATGTGCTATAATTCCATATCAAATCAGTTTGATTAAGATCTATGTAATCTTCTATTCCATCAAACTGATATGCTCCATTGAACTTTCCTGTACTTGTATAAGTAGGACATGTAGAACCTGAGCATGTACCATTATTTTCATACTTAGAGATATCTACAAACCTTGTTGAATTCTCCCCTATCGCCGAATTATTGTTAAAGTTCAACGCCAAAACAAGAGAGTCGTCATATATAGAGTAATTCGTCCCGTTCCAGTTGAACTTGAACGAATCAAGGTTCTGCTCAGTAATCGAAATATTCACCTGCGAGTAATTCACGTTGATAAACGAGCCATTATCCGTCGTCGGATATGTGAAATTCAATGAAGGTGAGGTCGTATCCACGAGAACGTTCGAAGCGGTCGTAGAATTAACGTTCCCGGCCGCGTCCTGAACGTAGGCAGTGTAATTGTAATAGCCGTCCGACAGATTCGTGTAGTTACGATACAAACGATTCAAACCTGCATTGTATGAGGCGTTGATTTCTTCCGAGGAAATGACGCGATTGTATATTCGGACTTCATCAATTGAGCCGTTGAATTGAACCGTTTTTATACTTGCTTCATAATTGCACCAAACACCTACATACATTCTACCAGCAGATATGTTTCCACTGCTATAGTTTACAGTTTTATCCAGTAGGCCGTTAACATAAACCTTGTTTGTTGAACCGTTGTAGACCCCAATAATATGATACCATAGCCCGGTTTCCAAAGAGGTATTTCCAACGGCTTCCCCCAGCCAGCTGGAAAAACCAACCGCGACCTTTCCGTCAGTAGTAGTATATAACCCGTAGGCAGTTGCCATGGCAGAATCATGCCCTAGGCAAACAAAATTATGCTGTCTCGTAAATTCAGCGGGCTTAATCCATGCCTCAACAGTTACTGGAACATTTCCAGTCGGTTGCCCGTTAAAAGAAACTGTATATACATAATCATTATATCCATCAAACTGATAAGCTCCACCGAACCTGCCTGAAGAAGTCCACGCAGGGCAATAAGAACCAGAACACGTCCCGTTATTCCCATAACTGCTCCAATCTCTTACGAACGTCGAGTTCTCGCCAGCCTCATTATTAAACCTCCACCAGCCGACAAGGGAGCGGTTGTAGTCGATGAACGCAGTCATATTCGACGAGTCGTTCACGGAGACGTTGACGTATAGCGAGTTCTGGTTCGTCGACTCGTTCGACAGCTTCGTCGGCGAAGTAAAGGAAATAGAAGGCGCAACGGTATCGACGGTCAACGTACGCGCAGCGGTCTGCCCGATGTTCCCCGAAGTATCGTTCGCCCAACCGTAATACGTATACGTGCCGGAGGAGAGATTCGTTACGTTGACGTAGAAACGGTACTCTGTTGAATTGTATTTCTTAAACTCGGATTGATATTGAAAAGCAATCTCATCGGATGATAAGGAACGATTATAAACCCTAACCTCGTCGACGGCACCGTTAAGCCTATCGTATGCCCCCGCAACATTCGCCCCTATTGTAGTATATGCCGTTGGAATTCTTTGCGAATATGTGTTTGTAAAAGGATATTCGGTTCCGTTGATGTAAAAGTGGAATACTCCTGCATCTTTTCTAAGCATTATATGTGTCCATTCCCCCACGTTCAGAGCAATATTAGTATAACTAAAATCAACAGCAGACGAGCATATCAAAAAACCCGCATTATTTGAATGTGACGTTATTACCGGAAAAATAGAAACCCCATCGGAATCACATTTCCCAAGCGATAACATGCTTTGAGAGGTAGAAACAGAATTGAGTTTGACCCATCCCCCCATGGTATATGAGTCGTTCAAAGCAAGTACGGGAGCCTCCCCTCTATCTCCGTCTCCGCCGAAACTCACTCCCGAACCAAAAACACCTTGGGTATATGAAACACCAGTTAAGGTCACAGTGTAATTGTTTTTTGAAAAATCTTTCGCAACCGATGTTGATTCTCCCAAGAATGCAAGGTTGTCAAAATTAACAGCTAAAAGCAGAGAAGAATCATATACTGAAACGTTTGTCCCATTCCAGTTAAACTTGAAGGTGTCAAGGTTGTCTGTTTGGATTGAGAGGTTGATCTCTGTTGAGTTTTTTTCGGCTTGGGCATAGTCTATCGGGGTTGGTGGTTGGAAGATCAATGAGTTATCATCAACTCCCTGGATTGAGATATTGGATAATCCAACGATTCCAGCCAATACTATCGCTGTTAATAACAAGTCTTTCTTGGTTATCTTACCATTATCCTTAGCATTTGTGTTATTTTTATCGTTTGTCATCTTCTTTTGGATTATAATATATTTATGCGGTCTTGGCTTTGAATGAGAAGCTCCAACTCTGCGCCTGTCTTAGTATGCTGTCCCAGCACCAATAACTCACCCCGTCCCCGCTTGTAACTTCTCCTATGCTTATCCATGAAGTGTTCAAGGTCATTGCCTGAGTCACATCATTCTCATATGCGCATTTGATGGTGTGGTATTCATTTGTCTCATTTAGGGATAGTTGAACTTCTACGTCATTCACTCCAGTATTCTTGACTGTTAGAACCGGCTGAGTTGATGTCTGCGTAAGGGCCTTGCATGGTCCCCCCCCGTATCTGCAGGTGAACTTCATGGTGTTGTCTTCTCTGCTCCAAGAGCTTCCGTCCCATATGAACACTTCCACGTCTTCTTCTTCCTGTGTTACTGTCTTATTGACTACCGGATACCATGGGGTGGTGTATCTTCCTCCTGTTTGTTTGTCTTTACACCTTGCGCTTATGCTTATATTGTCTCCTCCGCTGAATTCAGTGTTATTCAACTGGTATAGTGTTGTATTAGTGTTATTGTAAACATCACTTGATCCTAGTAGTGTTTGGTTTATCATTCCGCTAATATTGATCGAGTAATTGCATAGATATGATCCATAGTCTCCTCCTATTCTTAAAATTATACTTACATTACTGCTTACATTTATTGTTTCTGGAATAGTATATAAATCCTGTATCCAGTCATTTTCAAGTGTTGTAGTAGTGGTCGAGGTAGTGGTGGTTGTATTAGTGGTTGTTGTAGTTGGGTTGGTTGTAGTTGCTGAGATACTAATATCAGTGATATCTTCATTTATCAGATCATTTAATGAGTAATTAATATATGGATTATAGGAGTCATTTAATTGTTCACTTATTGGATCACCTGATATCCTATTTATAGAAGCGTTATATACAAACAATGCACCTGCTATGATGATTAGTCCAATTAGTAGTACTCCAATAATTTGTCTTAAGTTATCCATGTTTAGATCCATTTTATAGATTTAATCAATAATTGATCAATATAATATTATATTGATCATATTGTCGGAGTTATGGTGTTAAGAGCTTCTCTTACTGTTAATGTGAAATCATACCTGTAAGGGGTGTCAATATCGTGTGGTGCTTTATCAATTGTAAGATCATTGAATATTACCGAATATGTGCTTGTTGTCCCATCATCAGTTATGATCATCTGTTTTACTTCATTGATCCTGAACATACTCAATAAGTCATCTCTTGATTCTTTTACTGTTGATATTCTTCCAAGCTCGGTGTAGTATTCTCCGCTTGAACTATCCTCTGTCAGTACCCCGGTTATGGTAAATGTGTGGTCTTCACAATTCAGGTCTAGTATCTTGGTCTCTGGAGCGCTTGAATTGGACGGCGCTCTTGGCTTCTCAATATATATTATCTTGGTCTTCTTTAGTTTCTCAGATATCTGTGTTCCATACACTGTTATCGTCGTTGTCGTCCCTGCTCCATGTATTTTCTTCGCTGTTGAGCATCCGCTATCGCTTAATGTAATGTCCATATTATCTCCCCAAGTATGCTGATCTTCTCCTTAGCTCGCTTCCCCATTCCTCGCTTAACTGCGCTCCTATCCTCTTTACGTCTATGTTGCTTGATATCTGGGATACATTCAATGTTATATCCGGTTGTATGTATATTATCTGTGTCCCTCCTTGTCCTGCCGGTATCACTGTTTCTCCTGCGTGAAGATATGCTAACCCGGTATTTGGAACATATCCTCCTTTCTTATATACTGGAATATCCGATCCCCATGAGTTTGTCAGACTTGTTACTGCTGCAAGAGATAGTTTATTGTTTGCCCAGTCCTCAGTTCCTTTTATAACATCGCTTAATGTTGCTATGTGCCCAGTAGCCCATCCGTATTTGTCTTTTATCTCTTGTTGTACTGAGCTTAACACACTTGTGATTGGTTTTTTAGGTTGTTCGATTACTCCGCTTGGTTGGCTAACTGGATTGGATATGACTCTTGGAATCACATCCATAGCTCCTTTATTTACAGTTCCTTGATTTGTTGATACTGTAGGTGATAGGTATCCAAGTATTTGTTCTGCCTGATGTTTCCATGATTCAGTATCCCTCCATTCTTCTGATTTGTCTATTATCTGATTCATTACCTCACTTATCTTATTCAAACTTATCCCTTCTTTTATGGCATTATTGTACCAGTCTTCAAGTGCTTCCCATCCATACACTTGATTGGTCCAATTAGAGTGTACTTTTGAGTTTAGGTTTCTTAATTGAACTACATATTCTTCTCCAAGTATTGATGTAGCTATGTTTGTAAGATCGGATGCTGCTCTTTCAGCTTGTTGTCTTCGTATTTCTCCTTCATTTGTGTAATCATATGCTGGATTATTCCCTTCATTCCTTATAGTTCCAGTTATGGCATTATAGTATTGTCCTTCCTGTACTCTTGGAAGGTCTTCAGCTGTCCACCCGGTTACTTTGCTCGTTAACTCATCTATGTCTTCCTGAGTCATATGAGTCTTGTCCGCTACTTCAGCCCATGCCTGCTCTTGTTCTAAGTGCACCCTGAACCATTCGCTCATCCATGCCCCCTGGTCTTCTCCTCTACCGTATGATTCTTCTTCTCCGCTTCCATACCTGGCACCTGATTCATTGTATGCGTCTATGGCTGCTTGCTCCCATGCGTTCTGGGCCACGTAGAAGAATGGAAGCTCTACCGGGTTGTCTGCCATAGCCGCCCCAGTCCTCATAGCTATTGATTGTCCTAGGGCTGCGGTATCTCCGAATATGTCGTTGTCGTCTAGTAGGAAGTTTATCGGGAATTGGATGGTTCCCTCAGTCCATACATTTGGTTCTCCTTGGTTTATCATTGGAGAAAATGGGAGTATATTATCTGCTACAACTCCCTGACCTAGGTTAGTCATATTGGAAACAAAAGAACCAACCTGTTCCCATGCATTGGTGAGCGCATTCCAGCCCCATTCCACAACGCTTGTCGATGTTGCCGTAGTCCCGGTGCTTCCTCCTGCGTTGGTGTCTGTTCCAGGTAATTTTATCCCTATTCTTCCTGCCAATTCCACCAGTGAACTCCATACTCCGTCTAATGTGTTCTTTAATGGGTCCAAAACAGGAGATAGGTATGTGGTTATCTTAACTCCGATGTCTTCCGCTAATGTGCTTAAATAAGAGAAAGTATTTAACAATATGTCGCTCATACCAGATACAATGTTTCCACTCATGCTTACTATGTCGCTCCACATTCCATTGAATGTCGGAGTTAGATTATCCCAAATATTCTTTAATGCGATCTGTCCAGTCTTCAAATCTTCTATTACTTTATTTATTCCACTTGCTTCAATAAGTATTTCAGCTATTGGTTTTGCTATTTGAGAAGCGACACCTACAAGTAATCCTCCAAAGAAACCTACAACTCCAATAAGTGATCGTAATGCTCCAATAGTAGGATCATTTTCTGGATTACTTACAAATGATTCAGCAAGTTGTCCAAGATTTACTCCCGTACTTAGAACTTCATTTAAAATAGGGATACCTTCAGCAAAATCAATCAAAGGAGTTAAAACACTGGTTACTGCTCCAGCACTTGCTTCTATAGGATTTGAAAGAGTATCTAATATACTCTCTCCAATCACTTTACCTCCAGTCTTCCACTCAGTTCCAGTCATTATCCCTGCTAGTACTGTTGATCCAAGACCTCCTGTAACAGCATCCAATCCTACTCCAAGTGTTTGCAGTAATGTCTTAGCCATATCTGTTCCAAGATACTTCATATTATCTGGGAGCATGAATGTAAAGGTTCTATTTATGTCTTGCGCCAGTGATAGGATATCTGAGGCGAACGTATTTGATTTGTCAACTGCTCCATTGATGTCAAATGCGTTGCTCATATCCGGTATCAGTGTTCCATTTGCGAACTTGGTTGAAAAATTATTCAATGCTTTCTGTAGTTGTGAGTTAACCGCTATTCCTAGAGTTGCAGCCATTGTTCCAGGACCTACATTTCCAAGTATTTTTCCAAGTCCACCTAGCCCAATCTTATCTAATCCGCTTATTATCGCTCCTTTGACCGGCTCAAATATCACGAACAAGTCTTCAAACTCATTCTGCAGTCCTTGTATGCCCAACCCCACTTGTCCTACGCTTGATAGCATGGTTCCGAACGCGTCTCCTGCCAGCATGAATCCAGCTACCGCCTGTGATCCTGATATCCCGGCAATGGTCATCTTATCAAGCGCTTCGGTTAGATTGAGTATTTGCTCGGTAACCCATACGGCAGGCTCAAGCATTGAGGACATGATTATCTGTTGGGAGGCTGCGAATGCGTCGCTTATCCCTGCCATGTCTGTTAGCGTGGTGGTCCAGGACCTGAATATCCTTGATATGCTCATCCCAAAGAACATCATTGATAGGAGGTTCATGTTGAACTTCTTAGACTCTTTGGTGAGTCTTTTCATGGCGTTCTGGTCTTTTACATGTAGTTTCTGTCTTTGTCCTTGCTTATTAACTATGGTTCTGTAGAATTTTCCTTCTTTGTTTAGTTGTAGTCCTGATTTCTTCATCCGCTGAAATAGTCTTGCTTCCCCTACTCCGAGGGCTTCGGTTGTTCCCTGGAATTTGGTCATGGCTATGTTGGAGTTGGCTACTTCTTTTCCGAACATCTTTTGGTATTTGAACTTCTTCCAAGTACCCATCGGTCCTCCATAATCTATTTGTGGGGCGTTTTTAGGGGTCGCAAACTTTGTCCCCATTACTTCTTTATTTGTCAATAGTTTTTCTGCTGCCTTCTTCTTTAAGTCTTTTTTTCTCTTGGCTTCTTTCTCAATTAACTTATCTTGTTTTATCTTCTCTTTCTCTGCTTTCTTGGCAGCTTCTGTTAATGCTTTATTCTGTTCTTTGGCTGCTTCTGAAGGCTTATATGTCTTGAATCCTGGACCATTGATCGCTCCTTTATTGTTTTTTAATACTTCTTTTGCTTTGTTTTTAAGTTTGGATATTGTCGGAGTTGATGCTACTGCTTGTTGGTTTGCTTGTTTCTTTAGTTGATTTATGGTTGAGAAGGATCCTTTTATCTTGGGCATCTGTACGTCTTTTGGTCTCTTGGTTCCTTCCTTGTTTAGCTTCTTTATGTTATTGATTATCTTGTCTGATGCTTTGACTACTTTATCCGCTTCTTTAGTGTCTGCGGTTATCCCAACATATATGTCAATATCTTTTCTTGTCATTTATTCAATTATCCTGTATTATCTTTTCCTGTTATGTTTCCTCATCTCCGCATTATATCTCTTGTTTTCTCTGTCTGCTATCTGCATCAGGTTTAATATGGTTGGTATTGGTTGTTTGTTCAGTTCCTCAATCGGTATGTATGTGTTGAATTCCTTGCATAATTGATAATGTATTTCCGCTACTGTGTTTCTTTCAAGGTGTGCTTGTTGTTTTTTTCCAAGGATGAGACCCATTATTTTTTGGGTGCTCCCTTGTTCTATCTCTACCATTCTTCATTCTTTCTTTGCTGCTTTTTCCTTTGCTTTTTCTAGTGCTTCCAGTTTCTTGTTTATCCGGGTGTCGTCTGATGCTGTTGGGTTGTTTACTTCCATTAAGGCATTGGATATTGTCTGGAAGTTTCTCACTACGAATTCCCTTACGAGTTTGTCATATTCTTCATCTCCTATTTCAGTTCCTTTTGGCGCGCTGTTCTTGACGAATACTACAAGCAGGTCTGTGAGGTCGGAGTATGTTTTCTTTACGTCTGTTTTGTTCTTCTCGCTTGTCTTCACTATCTGATCCACTACGCATAGGTATTCGGGGTAGTATTCGAATGGTAGGGGTTTTAATTCGAATGTGTCTATGCTTCCGTCTTCGTTCGTCAGTTCAATGTTTGTCGCTTTTCCCAGATGTCTCTTCATCATATCTATTCCGCTTGTCATTTTTTGTTTTATTTATTTATTTATTATATTGTATTGTTGTTAAGTATTTGATATTGTATTGTTTATTTTGTGTTGTTTGTTCCTAGTGTTCTTCCATTTAGCATCTTTGGTCCTTCTTCTTTTGGGTCTTTGATGCTTGTGGTGGCTATCATCATCTCTACTTCTGATTCCAGGTTTGACAGTCTTTCCTCCATTGATCCCAGGTCTACTAGTCTTTCCTTCATTATCTGGTATTCTATAGCTTGGTCTATGAAGAATTTTATTGTCATCCCATAGTCTCCGCAGAAGTATTCATTGGATATGTCTATGAATTGTTTCTTGGTGTTCTCAGGTATTCTTGATATAGTGATCCGTCCATTGTTTACCACTGAGTCAAGTATCTTCTTCTGTGGGCTTTCATTGATCTCTTTATCAACTGGTTTGTTTGGTTCTTCGTTTGGTTGGTTCATTTTATGCTTCATTCCATGTTTCTTCGTTTTCTTTCATCTGTTTCCTGACTTCTTCCAGTTGATCCTTGGTTAGTTTGGCTACTGTAGCATCTCCTACTACTTTGTCTCCTTCTTTGTGCAGGTTTATGAATACTCCCCCTAGTGGCTGGGTTGCTTTTACTTTCCAAGTCTTCATCTTATGTATTGGTCTTTTCCTTGGCACTATCCACATCTCGTATCCTTTCTCGTTGACTTCATTCCAGTACCATACATCTTCTCCTATGCATATGTCGGGGTGTGATCTGAATCGTGTGTTCTCCAACACTTTTCTCTTGATTAAGCAGCATCCAAGCCCGGCTCCGTATACCCGTGCTATGTCTGCTTTAATATATCTTATGTCATTCCATGATAGCAGGTCCAGTCCTCTTCTATACTTGTTTCCTTCTGTTTGGGGTGTGTCCTGCATGTACATCTTTCCTGATCTGGTTACGCAGGGGGTGCTTCTTTGTCCTTTTCTTGCGAATATGTTGTAGGGGTATCCTATGCAGTCTTTATCATATCTTATGAGGTCTGTTATCGTGTTGTGTGGGATTATCATGTCTGAGTCTACGCTCATCAAGTAGTCATATCCTTCATCAACTGCTTTTTGTCTTATAAGGTCTCTTGCCTGAGAAAGCATGTATGTGGTGTGGACAGCACTGGGATCCCATTCGAATTTTACAGTCTCTACTCCAAGGGACCGTAGGTGGTTGGTATATTTATTCTCATGGTCTCCCAGTGTGGTGTCCACTGCGAATATGTGAAAGGGATAGTCTAAGTGTTTTAGGTTTTCTAGGAATTCTTTCAATACATAGTCTTTTTCCTTGCTTGTCGGGAATGCTAGCAGTATCTTGTATTGTTTTTTCTCTATGTTCTCTTCAATTGTTCTCTCTTCCATTTTCTTCAGTTCAATCTATTCAAATTTCTATTCAAGTAAAAAATAAGATAAGATAAGATAGTTTGGTCTATCTTAGATATGTTGTTCCAGTGTAGGTAAGGAGTGCTCCTAGTGTTCCAGTGGTGTCGCATGATTCGAAGAACACACATGCGTTTCCTGCTTTGTCGAACGCTGGAAACTTGATGGTCACCGTGAACTTAAGCCTTCCATCGGTCATGGATGGCTTTACACTGGTGACGTGTCCTTCTGCTCCTACGAATCTTAGCCCGGTCTGGGTTGTTACCAGTGCTGCTCCTGCTGTTGTTATCGCTGTGGCATCTGTCCATAGTATGGTCAGGCGGTATTTATCATGTACCCTATCTGATTGCACTGTGGTGTTTCCCATAAGTGCGTCGAAGAAGCCTAGTTGGGTGGCTCCTGCTCCCTGGGTTGCAGCTACGCAATAGCAGTCAAGTGTTACTGAGGTGTCGGCCATTGGGGTGTAGTTGACTACTCTTCCACCATTTAGTAATGCGGTCCACTCAGAGTCTTTGTCTCCGAGATCTATGTCTACTGTCTCAGTTACTCCGTTTACTTGTACTTCTGAAGCTAAGGCGGTTTCTTTTTTTGCCATCTGTATTAGACATGTTTCAGTCCATGCGTCTACCATTTTTGTTTACCTCTCAATTTGTATGTTAATATTTGTTTATGTTTATTCATTTACTCATTCATTGATTCATCTATTTGTAGGTGGTTCCTGCGTATGCCGCTACTGAAGCCATTGTCACAGTTGTCCCTACTGATTGGAAGAATATACACGCGTTTCCTGCTTTATCAAAGGCAGGGAACTTCATTGTTACCGTGAATTTAAGTCTTCCATCAGTCATAGAGGGTTTTATGCTTGTCACATGCCCTTCTGCAGCAACGAACCTTAGTGCAGTAGCTGTTGTGGTGATCGCGGCCCCTGCTGTGGTGATGGAGGTATCATCTGTCCAGAGGATGGTTAACCTGTATTTGTCGTGTACCCTGTCTGATTGCACTGTTGAGTTTCCCATCATGGCATTGAAGAATCCTAGCTGTGTTGCTCCATCTGCTTGTTTGGCTCCTACGCAGTAGCATTCCAGGGTTACGCTTGTGTCTGCCATCGGGGTATAGTTCACTACTCTTCCTCCGTTGAGTAAGGGGGTCCATTCCGCGTCTTTGTCCCCTAAGTCGATATCTACTGTCTCGGTTACTCCGTTTACTTGGGTGTCTGTTGAGTCCTTTTTGGCGAGTCCTATAAGGCAGGTCTCAGTCCATGCATCTACTGCGTCTGTCATTTTGTTTTATTTATTTTTATTTGTTTTTATTTGATTGTTTTAATAATTTTTCAATACTTATCTGGTTTTGTTTTTGCTGTTTGTCTTCTCTTCTCGCTCTTCTGCTACTTTTTCTTCTGTTTCTTTTACTGGTTTTTTCGTCTCATATTTGTCTTGTTTATCTTGTTTGTCTTGTTCTGATATCTTTTCTATTTTGATGTCTGTTCTCTTTTTCAGTTCATTGTATTGTTCTTCTGTTGCTTCGCAGGTTATCGTCTTGGAGTAGCTTCCTCCAAGTCTGTGGAAGTAGTCAGCTCGTATTTCTATGCTTTCTATTCCATAACCCAAATATGTTATCAATACTTTCATCTTTTATATTTATTTATTGTTGATTCATTGAGTTAGTTGTATTGGTTATCCTTTGAATCTGAATCTCATATGTATTGCTTTTGATCTTATTATCACTGATCCTCCTTTCGTTCCTTGAGTATTCCCTGATCTGGTGTATGGGAAATCAGTTACTTCATCTGTGAATTCTCTTAGTATAAGGTTTGATTGTCTTAATGTGGTCCCATCTGCGTCAGTGCTATCGGGGTTGAATAGTATTGTTCTTATCTGGTCTGAGTAGTCGTCTCTTTTTGCTATGGCATTATCTCCTTGCGTGTATATGTCGCAGATTATGTCTATGTCTCTTGACAGGTTTTTTCCTCCGTCAAGTGTTATGGATTCATATTCTATTTCTCCGTTTAGCACTATCTTTGGGAAATCTGTTATGTCTATATTTTCTTTGCTTTCTGATTTTAGTATCCACTCCTTTCCATTTCTTACAGGTGTTTGAGTGTCTGTTAGATTATGTCTTAGAACTGAGACTATGAAGTATACTGCGTTTCTTCCTAGTGTGCTCTTGGTTACCGCTATTGATGTCATGGTTGGGTCTTGTTGTTCTCCCCGTTGGGATTTAGTCTTGTTTATCTGCAGAGTACTGAGACTCTGGAGACCTCAATTGTTTAGTTCTTATGTTTAATCATATTTAAATATTGATTGATATTCTTATACTGGTGTGTTGTCTTAATTACTTCTTCTTTCCCCAGCCACTTGCTATGTTCTTTGCTAATTCCGCGAATGGGTCTGATATTTTCTCTTTACTGATCTTTGGTTGTTCTTTTACTGATTTGTTGGTTGTTCCTTTCTTAATCCCTAATGTCTTACATATCTCTGTTTCGAATCCGGTCTTTAGTCTTTCTTTCTTGAAGAACTTCTCGCTTTCTTGTGCGAATGCTCTTCCAATGAAGTGTGTTGTTTTCTTTCCAATTGGTCCGCTTCCAATTGAATCTACATAGTTGATCCTTCCTTTTGCTGAGATCGTTACCCATTTCTTTGTTCTATTGTCTCTGAATCTCATGAAGCTTCCTTCTTTGGCGAATCTTCTCTTATTAATTGTTGAATAGTTTGTGCTTGGATAGGAGGCTATTGCATTGTCTTCGTCAATTTTTTTAACTATTTTCCTAAACCATGCTCCTTCCTGGAATAATCCGTATTGCATCATTGAGGGGTTTTTTTCTTCTGGTCCTCTTTTCCTGGTGGCTAGTGCTCCGAAACTGATCTTTCTTTCTCCGCTCTTTAATTTTCTTGTTCTTATGGAATTTCTCAACTTATTTCGTGAATACTTGCTTAACTGAGAATTAGGAGCCATTAGTCTTGCTCTCATAACTATATTATTGCAGTATTCTTCAAGTTTTTCATCATTGAATGTTTTTATGTGTTTGTTTAGTCTCTTGAAGTTATTGAGAAATTTTATGCTATCTTTACTTATGGTGGCTTGTGTCTTAGTTCTTCTTAAGTATTGTATTCCCCTGTCATTTAGTTCTCTTTTAGCATCATGGAAATGTCTGTTTTGTACGTGTTGGCTTAGAAGTAGGTTGTTTGCTTTAATTATTAATCCAGTTCTGATCTTATTATCTTTGATTAACTCTTTTACTTCTTCTTTTTCAGTAATTTTATTGATCTTATTATCTTTTATTACTGCTTTAGAATGTTTCTGTTGTTTATCGATGAATCTAGATTGTCTTAGAGTAAGATTATCTTCTATTACTTCCTTGGTTTTTGTATTATATTTTACTAGATCACTTCCTCTTTTTCTCCATACAATAGCCATAGAATCAGACTTTCCTCAACATAATCACTCTTTTATAGATATTGGTTCCTTTGTAGTCAACTGTTTTCACTTCTGCTGCGGAATAAGTAGTGCTTCCAACAGTTATCTCATCTTGTTCATTTATTGACTCGGTTGGTTTCAATAAAAGAATAGTGTCTCCTTTAAGAAGTGCTCCCATGTTCTCCATACTATGAGTGTCAGTTATGTGTTTTACCATCCCCTTGGTATTAATTGTTGTCTTGGTCTCAGTAACATCTCCCTCATCGTTAGTAGTCATTGAAACAGTGCTTAGAGTGATGTCTCTTGCAAATACTCCCCACATCTTTGTGAATGCTTCCTGGAAATCTTCAGTGTAATCACTCATCTTCTAAATTTTTAAAACAATATAGATTAAACAATGTTCACCAAAAAAAAGGGTTATTCTTTTTTTATAAATAATTAATAATAAAATTATTTTTTTTTCCTAATAGGATTTTTAATTATTTATAATTTATATTTGGTCTCTTTTTTCTTCTCTTTCTATTTTCTTCTTTCCTTTTCTTCTATTTTCCCCTTGTTTGGTTGTTTTTTCCCCTTTTTTCGCTTATTTACCTGGTCTTTTTGATCTTTTCTTAGAGGTATGGTCCTAGGGGGTATCTTAGGTTGGTTTGTACCTTTGACATTGCAATATCTCTTGTATTTATTCCAACTATTGTTGTCTCATATAGGTCTTTGAATTTTTTCTCTGCTACTGGATTGTCTGATAGAGTGAATCCTTCTATTGATATCTTGTTTAGGTCTTTTGAGTGTATTCCTGAGAATATGTGTGATGCTGTTAGGTAGGCTACTGCTTTTCTTAGGTTTATGTTTGTCAGGGATACTGGGCTTCTAAGGTAGTTTATGTACATCTTTGAGTTTGATGCGTAGTTGTCTGATATGGTTATTGTTCCGTTCTCATCTACTGAGGTTATTGTTGCTAGTGTCCTGGTCTTTGCTGTCTGGTCCCAGATGTATAGTTCGAGGTCTTCTTTGTCTATGTCTCCGTCTGCGTCCAGGTCTCCTATGTAGTAGTTGAAGCTGTCTTGTGTGTAGAATGTTTTGTTTACTCCGTCCCTTGTATTTGGTCTGTATATGTCTATCTTTGTTATTTGTTCATTGTAGACTTTTACACATATTCTATCCATTACTTCTCCTATGGAGTATTGGATGTGTTGTTCTATGTCTTCATCTGTTATGTCGTCTTCTGTTAGGGATCCTGCAGTAATATTCCTTACATCTGTCGCTGTTATGAAGCTTGTGCTTGATAGTCCTATTACTTCGTCTTCTGCCATATTGTTCTTGTCTTATTTATATTTACATTATATGCTTATCTTATTCGTCTGATCGGTATATTGGTCGTTTATCTGCTTTGGGTGTTTACTATTGCTGTGTGTAGGCTTGCTCCAGTATCATAGTATATCGCTAGTATCTGTGAGGATCCTAATCCTTTTATTACTGCCATTACTTCAGCTAGTGTTCCTTGGTGAGTTGTCCATGCTCCGTATGTTGTTGTTGCTACTGCCATTTTATTTTTAATTATTGGTATATATTGATTGGTTTATTTGTTTGTTCTGTTTATTGTGAATTTTTGTGTTTCCATTGTTGAAGTCCTTGTTGCAAGAGAATTTATCTCATATCTTGCCACTGATATTAGTTTGTATTCTCCGTTTGGTAGTGATCTTGGTATTGGTATGTATCTTGTTATGTTGTAGTGGCATCCTTTTGGTAGTGCTCCGCTTGCTTCTTCTGGTGTGCAGAACACTAATCCGTCTGAGAAGCATCTTGTTATCTTGGATGGCACATCAGTATGTTTGCAGAATGATAGTGTTACACCCATATATGTGTTATTGTATATTGTTACATTGAATGGTTCTCCTATGAAGGTTACTGGTGGGTTTGAGTCTATGTATAGCATCCATACTCCCAGGAACATTAGGGTTATTGCAAGGGTTATTGTTAGTATGCTTAGGTAGTATAGGTGTCCTGGTTTGCATTCGTTTAGTGAACTGTGTCCGTATATTCCGCAGTTTACTTTGTTTGTGCTCATCTTTGGATCACTAAGCTTATTATTGCTCCTCCTACCGCGATCAATACTATTGAGACTACTCCGAATACTATTCTTTCAAGTAGTTCCACTCTTTTGGATAGTAGTTCGTGTTTGTCATTTGTTATGTATTCGTTCTCTAATTTGCTTTTTATCTCGTTTACTGTTCCTTCTATTGATTCTATTCTTTGTGCTATCACTGCTACTTGTGTTTCCAGGCTTTGTTCTATTCCCATTTTGTATGTGTTTCAGGCTCTGGAACCACCAAGAGTCTAGTATTAGAGTTTATTTTTGTGTTTTGTGTTATTTTTTCTTCTTGTATTTGGTTTTGTAGTCTTCTTTCTTGTCTTTTTCATCTGGTTTGGTTTCAACTGTTTTTGATTCTTCGATCTTTCTTTCTTTTACTTCTTCAGTTGAGATCTCAGTTGATATTTTTGTTGGCATCTCAATAGGTATTTCTACTGGTGTTTCATCAATTGTTTCAACTGGTTTTACTGGATTCTCTACTGGTTTTATTGTTGTTTCTTCTTTTGGTTTCTGTATTATCTTGTCTACTATGTTTATTCCTTGGGCTTTTAGTATCTCTACTCCTTTGGTTGCTGTCATACTCTTGCATGTGAAGGGTAGTCTTAATTTGGATAGTATTTCTTGAGGTATTGGTTGTCCTTTTCCTAGTTTTATTGGTCCTTTTATTGTTGCCATTTTTGTTTTTTATTTAGATAATTATTTATTCTTTGTTGATTTATTCTTTGTTAAGAGCACTAAGGAGTTGAATTGTAGTGTGTTGTATTCTCCTGTGCTTATCAATTCAGTTACTGCTTTGAATACTCCCTGGAATGTTTGGTTGAAGTCATGGAAAGCGATCACTCCATCTTCTCCAAGCATCGGCAGGTATAGCTCTATATCTTTTTTCACCCCTTCATATGTGTGGTCTCCGTCTACGAAGATCAAGCTTGCAGTTAAACCACTAGGTAGGTCTTCCTTTGCCTTTTCCGAAGTCTTCCGTATGATCTCTACTATGTCTTTTATTTTATATTTTTTCAGTGTTTCCAGGAATCCTTCATATGATTGGGCTGTTGGGTCTTCTACATTAAATTCTATCTTGTGTCTTTGTCTTTCCTCTGGACAGTCTACCCCTTTGAATTCTTTGTCTGTTATCCCCATATGCGGGTCTATTGAGTATATTTTTCCTGTTCCTCTTTCTTTAAGTCCTCTCCCTATCCATGTGGTTGATCTTCCATGAAAACTTCCTATCTCTATTATGTCTCCTCTGGAATATTTTGAGAACAAGTAAAGAGCCATTCCTTCAGTGTCATGCAAGTATCCGGGTATGTTCTCTAATTCTTCTCTCATATCGAATACTCTTCTCATCTCATTGAATAAAGTCATCTTTATTATTTATTTGTTTGTATTATTTGGCTGTTATGAAGTCTTCTATTGCCTGAGATCTTTCTTCTCTTATTCCCCAGATCCCAATTATTTCTTCTTCTACTATTTTCTTTAGGAATTGGTAGTCTCCTTCTTCAAGTTCTAAAACACTTGTCTTATCTGCTTTATTGAATGCTTTCCCAATTCTATTGAATAGCCTGAATTTATCTATTCCTTTTGGTATTTTCTCAGGTTTGGTAGAATTAATCAATACTGTCAGTACTTTTGTTATGTCTTCGGTTATCTCTTCTCCTGTTTCGTTGTTTGTTCCGACTGTCCATCTATTCACTTGTATTGTCTTCATTTTATGTGTGTATTCTATTCAGTATCTTATTATCTGTATTAGTATAAAAAAGAAAAAAAATATTTGATAATATATCAACTATTTACGCTGATAGACTATCATATAAAGGTATGTAGTATGCTGATCCTTCTACGTTTACCTTTATGCTTGCGTCAGATCCTCCGCATGCTGTTACTGCTGCTCCTATCGGTCCTGATGCTGCGGAGAAATAGAACGCGCTGGTCAGATTGCCGCATTGTCCAAACAGTATACCATTGGTTACTGTGTGTACTGAGTCAAGGTAGATCATGGATGACGTTCCTGTTATGGTATTACCATTGTCTCCATCTACTGTAACCAGTAATCCCTGTAATGTGGCGTTAACTGCGGCTCCAACTGATACTTTGAAGCTTCCTCCGCACATGTTTCCATTTGAGGTTGCTGTTGCTGCTCCACTTATTGTCAGGTGTCCTTGTACTCCGTATGCGTCGAAGCAGTTTCCAGCTACTGTGGTGCTTGCCAGTACGCTTTGTAGTCTTGTGTTCGCGGTGTCTGTTGAGTTGGCCGCTCCGAAGTATGCCGCCATTGAACTCTCAGCTGATCCTTTGTTTGTAGCGGTAGTTATATTTACTGAGAACGCTATCATGTCTGCTGCTACTGCGTCTACCAGGGGTGTTCCATGTACTCCTACGCTTAGGGCTGGTGCGGTGTATGCTGTTCCTACGGTGCTGCATATTATCCTGGAGGGGGTTGTCAGGTTTGCGTCAAGTGTTACGGTCCCTGACAGGGTTATGTCGTCTGCTCCGCTTCCATCTGATGATATGGTCAGTTTTCCGTCTGCTCCTGAATTGATGTATATCCCGGTGTCTCTGAATTGAACTTTCTTGGTTGTTGCTAGTAGTGCATCTCCGTTGATTGATACGTCTCCAGTCCCTGTTGCGAAGGTGTGCGCCCCATCTATTGTGGTGTCTCCGTCAAGGGTTACCGCTGTGGAGCCTTCCAACTCTATTGTTGGGGCGGTTGTCTTTACTGTGGTGTCTCCTACTATGTCAAGTTGTCCGTCTGCGCTGGAGTATATGTATAGCCCAGTATCTCGGAAGTATGCCTTCTTTGTGGTTCCAAAGGTCGCATCCCCTAATACTGATATGGCTCCGGTTCCTGTGGTGAGGGTGTGTGCTCCGTCTATGGTCACGTCTCCATCCAGGGTTATACCAGTTGATGCTTCCAGTTCTACTGTTGGGGAGGTTGCTTTCAGTGTTGTGTCAGCTACTATGTCTAGTTGACCATTCGCACTTGAGTATATGTATAGTCCTGTGTCTCTGAACTGTATCTTCTGGTCATCTGATACTGTTGTGAGTCCGGTAAGGGTTAGGGTGTCTGCTGATGCGTCTCCTATTGTGAAGTTTCCTTCTATCAGTACTGTTCCCTCGAATTCTACGTTGTTCTTGAAGTTGATGTTTTTCCCTCTTCTTGCCTCATATATTTTTTCAGTGGCAAGACTGGTTGTTCTCATTGTTGCCATTTTTTTTTGTTTGTCGTTTTTTAGTTTGTTTTATTGGTTATCGTATGTTTGTCGGCTTTTTCTCTCTTGTTTTTGCCGCTATTCATCAATTATATAATAAAAAAAAAAAAAATAGATTGGTTGTTTTTTTTTCGT
>JBAZJW010000002.1:0-183765 GCA_041651055.1 Minisyncoccota bacterium | reverse complement strand
GATCCAAACATATTTGTACGATCATTGCTCTTGTGGGAAATGGCTGGGCGACTAGTAAACTGCCCATCCAATTGACACAACACTGTCTCTGAAGAAGTTAGATAGTACTCCAACTCAGATCTGGAAAACACCCGCCTCTTTCCGTTTATGGTCATAATAGAGGGTTTTAGCAACACACCCTTGTAAATGGGTACATATAACTCAAGTATGGAACGCACACCAGACGCAGAAAACACAATAGAAGATATCTTAGCAAAACCATTCGCATGATAAAAGTCGCTGGTGCTTTCAAAACCGTGCACGTCACAAACACGAACGTGACCTGCTATCCTTAATCCTTCCACTTCACCCAGCAAATCCCCCACAAACTCTGCTACTTTTTCTTTCAAATAGGAAAATTTTATATGCTTGGCTACATTTGCAGATCCTGTTTTGGGTGTAAAGACAGGACGATATTCTAAGTCTTCATCTACAACCTGTTTGGCAAACACACGCAAAAGCAGACCTCATTTATTTGACTTCAGCAGCGCGCTGGCAGGAAGCTGTTTGATTTCAAACGGATTCAATACCACCACATACTCATCCTTGTCAACTAAGTAATCCATCACCTGACCCACCATCCCGGTGTCCTTAACCATCACCATTTCCCGAAGCCCGAAAGGTATCTTCTTTGAGTCAGAAAGCACCCGGACGTGTGCTAGGTGGGTCACCCAGTCACCCTTGTCCTGACGCAGGTTAGATAACTTCCCTGAATCATAGGCAGACATGACTGCCCGAATCCACTTAGCATCTTCTGGTTTGTTACAGGCCACGCACTCGGCCAAAATCACATTCAGGTCAGAACGAGATACGAAACCCTTTACGGCACTCACCAATCTCTTTTTGGCTTTTGCTGCCATCCACGGTGATTGCTTGGAAGCCACCACCGCAAACTCATAGTTAGAAAGTACCTTGCCCATGTCAACCTCGATTACTTCTTCATTACAGGATCAGAAAAGTCTTTTATGAGCCCCTGTGCGAACTCAGCACCATACAAGGAGGTGTAGTACTCTAACAGCGCCTTCTGATCCTTTTTAGGCTCATACTTTTTCATATCTTCTTGTGCTACAATTCGCTTATGTGAACCAACCTGAACAATAGCATTACCAACTGGATCAAAATCAGTAATTTTTCCAGCGCCGTGCTCAGTTTCAACCAAGTCACCCTTGGAAAACACTTCCGCACTGTCATTTTCGGTGTCTGTTTCCACATCATCCATCTTACGAACCAGCGAAAGACCGTCAGCCTCGCGCTTCAGCTCCCAAATCTCGAAAACGTTGCCAGCAGCTACAGCACGCCGCTTGAAGATACCAGAGCCAATAGACTTAAATTCGTTGGGTATATCCTTTACGCTATTGAGCGGGATCACATCAGCCTTTGGCTGCAGGTTTAGGCTGAGCGTGTCACCCTCAGTATCTGCCTCTATAGTTGCCCAATCAATCTGATGAGTTGGGAACTTAGAAGCAACCAGTGCCATAAGATCGTTTTCGTGGGGAAAACCAAGTTGCTTGTCAAACTTGACCACAGCACTGATTATCTTAGCCTGCTTCTTAGAAGCAGCAGACACCACCAGGTCGGCGCGGTACCCGCGATTTTTGGCGAACTCCGCCAAACCGTCAAACACACGCGCCTTGGCAGCCTCACGGGTCTTCTTTTCCGGGTTTACAGAAGCCAACTTCTTGTACTTAGCCGCTTTCTTCATGACGTCTCTCCTATCAAACCGTGAATCGGTATGACTCCTCTTTCTCTTTTTGCTTACGGGCTTTTTCCATCATCCTGTTTAAGTGCCCTTCAAGACCTTTTACCCACAGCAAAAGTTGTGCATCAAACGTCAAAGCGCCCAGTAACTTCAGCACCTTCAACCCACCACTAACTATGTTCTGTACGTATGGCTGGGAGTATCCTGACCAAACCGCTTGCTTATGCAGACCTGAGTTTGAGTTTATCAACGTATTCTTGCTTCCTTCTTCCAGAAGCGTGTTTTGCCATAAATTCAACTACGTCTCCACAGTATCTCTTCACTATATCATAAAAGTAGGGCGGAGAAATGTTCAGTGCTTGACATTGTGCTTTTATTTTTCCATACTTCTCAGTAGTAAGTTTCAGTATCTCAACAATATCCATTCCGTATTCTTTTTCAAGCGCAACTATCTTCCTTGGTTTAAATTCAAAACATCTTCTGGTATCCCAATGAAACGGTCTTAAAAGTCGTTGAATAGATGCATTATATACCGGCTTACCGCAAACCGCGCACCTAGGAACACCGTTCAAGGACCTAATCCAATCCATAAGCAATTCATTCTCAAAGAACAGCCTTTTCGTCTCATTGACTATGTGCTGTTCAACTGTATCAATCATGATTGAAACATGCCCTTACTGATGATTATTAATTTCTGTCATATTTTAGATAATTCCACTTTGTGCTTTATCCTAATTTTTTTCTCAGCTTTTTCTATTATATCTACTACTTCCTGTTCAGAAATGCCTTCCATTTTAGCTATGTCTTCAATACTCATTTCATAGTCTGGGGTCACAGAGATGTGCTGCAACAACACAAAAAAACAGTTCCTATATTCTATGTCATTTACAACCCACGGACAGGTTTTATTTGAACACGGCAGTAGCGGCAATGAATTTCTGCCGCTTTCACAGTTGTCTTCAATGTTCATCTATTATCCACACCGAGAGTAACCACAACTCTTGCACTCTTCACACCCAGACACAGCGTAAAGTGTATCACCACATTCTGGGCATATTTCTCCGTTAAAGTCAGAGCCAGGAGGCTGTTGCATCTTTTCAGAATATATATTAGGAATTTCACCGCTCGCTTCTAGGTACTCAGAGAAACCAAGAAATTGATCCTGATACTCTTTCACTGTTTTAGCCATTGCATCCGGTATGCTCTTAATAAACCTCCCATTATCAAATACAGGAGTTGATTTATTATCTAATAAGTGTTCTATTACGGATTCTAATGGCACCCAGTGCTTCATAGAATTTGAAAACATTCTACCTTCGGCTTCTAGGTGCGTTGCTATCTCACTTCCTGCTTTATGAGAATGCGCAAACATCTCGCGCACACCATGTTTGTCTTCATTGATAGTAATAAAACATCTACCAGAAGGAGTATTTACACTGAATGTGGCACCAAACAAAACACGCGGTCGCTTCCTCGGATCTCTATCTTTGTGTATCACCTTTGTTTCTTTGTCTTCTTTTTTACTACCATTTATCAATACTTCGTTTTTTCTGCTTCCGCTCCTATACACAGTAACAGATCTGCACCCTCTCTTGAACGCATAAATAAGCGCTTCACTAACATCCTCAACAGAGGATGTCTCTTGCATATTGATAGTCTTGGAAACACTGTTGTCCACATACTTATTCACTTCTGCTTGTACGTCAACATGCTCTTTTGCGGTTATATCAAGTGCAGTGACCGCAAACTCCGGCAGTTTTCCATCATCTCTTACTATATGATGTTTTACTTCGTGCTCACCATGCGAGTCTCTTCGAATGTATAAAAATTTAAATACCGGCTCTATGGAACTCGATGCTTGGTTACAAATCCATGCAGTCGATCCAGTTGGTTGAACCGACAAAAGATTAGAGTTTCTCCTTAGCTTCACACCCTTACTTGACAGAGCTTCAATCAATTCCGTAGGAGCACCGCGTTGTTCATACAGCTTTTCTGAAGTACATAACGATGCTTCTTGCATCACCTTATAGATATTGGACACCAGTTCTAGAGACTTCTCAGAACCATACTTTATACCAAGTCTTAGCATAAGATCATGTAAGCCCATAACTCCCAAACCTATTTGCCTACCACGCAACGTAACTTCTTCTATTTCTGGTAACGGATATTTATTTACATCAATCACATTATCAAGAAAACGCACACCAACCCACACCACTTTTTTGAACTCTTCATAATCAAACACACCATCAGATCCAAACCTGGTAGAATTTAGGTTAATAGAAGCTAAATTGCAACTTGCAAATGATAATAGAGGGATCTCCCCACACGGATTTACACCAAGCTTGCCATATTTTCCGTCAAACACATCTGACTTCTCCAGTTGATCTTCAAATATGATACCAGGCTCGCCATTGTCCCAAGCACTTTCGACGATCATTTTCCATAAATCACCGTATTTCAGACACTTCCTATCATCGGTGTCAATAGTATCAACATCATTAATCGGCACCTTTATGTACTCTGCAGATTTACCTATCCCTTTCATGATTATATAGTATTGCTGGTCAGCAAACTTTAATATAACTGGTGATTCCTTATTATTTATCAAACGACTCATATATTTATTGTTAATCATAACAGAAACATTAAAATTCGACAAATCACCTTCCACTTTTTTGCATCGTATAAAATCACAGATGTCTGGGTGTGAAACATCCAAAATGGCCATCATAGCAGCTTTTCTAATACCAGCTTGATTTATTTGCTCGCCCATAGCATTAATAATTTTCATGTAGGAAACTACACCTGTAGCTTTTCCCCCACTACTGGACACCACAGACCCAGCAGGTCGTATAAGACTCATATCAAAACCAACACCGCCACCACACTTCAAAATGATGGCTGCTTTCTTTATCTTTTCAAATATGTCTTCTATTGAGTCTTCAATTCGCATAAAGAAACAGCTTGAAAGCATACCATTATAATCGGCGTTTATTAGTGTAGGCGTAGCAGGCATAAAAGTCAATTCACTCATAAGCGCATAATACATATCTACCTGTTCATTAAATGTATTCAGTAACTCCTCAAACATTTTTCGGTTTCTCAGAAAAGATGTGTATTTATGATAGTCTACGCCCCTCCTTTTCATCACCAATTTGTAAATCTCTGCTCCGTTTTTTAACTGAAAACCAACACGCGACAGTGTTTCAATCAGATCATCTGCATTTTCTGAAGCAGGCGACTTTCTGCATCTCTTCAACACACCATCAACAAAATTCGGGATGGCTGCTGTCCTGGCGACCCGCCTAAACATATCTTCCGGTGTCTCATCACCGTGAAGATAGTCACGTTTCAGTACATCTATGGCTGCTTGATTTAGCTTTGTCATTTAGTCTCCACCAACGATGATATTTCCCCGTCTGATGACACATCCCAAATGTGATCACACAGCGATTCATCTATGTTTTTGTGGGAAATCACTTTCAAGGAACTTATGCCCACATCCCTGCAAATGGCTGCCATAGACTCAAATACTGAATTTACCATATCATCACTCACTGGTCCAAACACTTCATCCAGGAACATAAATGATAATTTGTCGCCGTGCAAAGATTCCACAGTCTCTCGAATGGCCAAAATCAAAGCCACAGTAACGTATGCCTCTTGCCCACCAGACACCATACCGATAGGTATAGGTGTCATAGACGAAGACTTCATAAAATCCATGGTTACTCTTTCAATCATTCGTTTACTATCAGAAGATTCGTCCTTGGATTTAAATGACGCCTTTATGTCTCCTTCAAAAATCCTGTCTAAGTTTCTCTGCAGATTGGCATTCAGATTATCAATCACCAAGTCTATCTTATACGACCTAAGTAACTTGAATGCTGACAATGACAAAGACGCATAACCTATGGCAACACCCAAATCCGCTTTCTCAGACTCCAGACGTTTTGTGTCTTCTTCGCATCTCTGAATGCGTTCTGTGGCTGTTTTTGTGGATTTTTCATAGGAAGTTACCAACTCTTGGTAAGTTCTAATAGCTCTAATTTTCTCTTCTATTTCATGTGCTTTTTCATCACCTTCTTCAATGGCTTCATAACACTTTTTGATTTCTGCCTCTAATTCCTCTTTGGTCTTTTCTGGTAGTTCCACATCAGAATACTTATCAATCTCACCCATCTTTATCCTAATCTTAGTAGTGATCTCTTCCTTAGATCTAGCCTTCGACTTTATTTTACTTTTTTCTTCCCTGCCCTTTTCAAGTTCACCCTTCTGTTTGTTCAATTCAGATTGTCTGCAATTCAAGTCTTTCAGATTCGAATCACGGTACTCAGCGGGCACATTCACAGGACAGTCTTTATTGTTAACTGGACACAATGGATTTAGATTATCAAGCTTCCTAATAGACACATTGATGGACTGCAATTCATGCTCTATAGCAGCCACCTGTTTATCAATCTTCAAAATTTCTTTATCAACAACAGACAATTCAGGCAACCCAGAAAATTCGTTCAAACTGCCCTTTAATAGCTTTACCTCTTCCTGCATCTTTTCACAATTATTTCTTACCTTGTCTGCGAAATTTATGTCTCCAATCTTCTTGGTGTTGTCCGACTCCATCTGCCTAATTTTTTTGATTTTTGCCTTTATCTTCTCTAGTTTTCCTTCCAGCTCATCAGCACTTTCACTAACTACTTCCTGCGGCTTCTCCAAGGAACTTAGTACAGAACTCAATTCGGCTATTTTACCCCGCACCCCAACCAAGTCCTTGTCAATGTCAAGTACTTTCGATTTCAACTGTTTTACGTGTGCATCTATCTCAGAAATGGGGGAATCGTACTTATCTAGCGAAAACATCTTTACAAGCGTCTTCGCTCTTTTCTCTGGAGTGCCTTTTATCAGTGCATACGACTGATTTTGTCCTATAAACGCCTTGGCACAAAACTCCTCTTTGGTCATACCAACGGACTCAAGTATCTTCTTTTTTACAGACTTTACGTCATCTCTCACACCAAAATCTAATTCTGCATCTTCAGCAAAGTACAATCCGTCTTTCTTTCCTCTATTGCGGATCTCACACACTTGATAAGTATGCTTTCCTTTTTTATACTTCAATCCGATTTCATACCCACCACCTACATATTTATTCTCCAAATCCTGCACAGAAGTACTCTCACGAAGCGTATCTCCGAACAGCAAATAAAAAATGGCCTCTGGTATAGTAGACTTACCAGACCCGGTTTTACCACGTATGTAGGTCACACCTTCCTTCGACAAGTCAAGACGAACAGTACCATATCCTATAAACCCATCAATCCATAGCTCTAGTAATGAAAAGTCTGCCAACATCACTTTTCCCGAACGATGGTATCACCCTGATCAGGGCCAGTTGATATGTAATTGAAAAACACACCGTGACGCTTCTCTACGTCTTCAATCCACTTGCGTGAACCTTCTGCCAATTCACACCAATTATTCTTACCACGATTTGAATAATGGTGCTGATCCACAAAAGTAAGCATCAATTTCGTTGGCCTGTTTATTTGAACGGACTTCCTGAAATCAGCGTCACCGAAACGGAAAACACGTCTCTTTCTGCGAGTGGCCGATGTCAGTTCTACAATGAGCACAGGTGATTCAGCTTCAACAGTTACCTGTTCCCAAGTAATTTCTTCGCCGGACAGGTCACCAGAATTTCCTGCTACCCTTATAGGATAAACACGCGCCACGCCATATACATCTCTAACACACACAGGGCTGATGCCTGCCTCAGCGCACCAAGTAGACACATTAGTATCACGCGACGTAGTTTTTCCCATATAGCCGTGATATGACGACAACAAGGATCCCTGTGTTCCTTCTAGCAGCACTTCTTCATTGTTGTCTATTGCAGTATTAAGCAAGTCTACTGTATCACACACAAACTGCTTCACAAATTCATCCTCTGGTGCAAATCTTATGGGCTCATTATCAACCCACTCCGACCAATCAGTAACTTTCTCAAATGCAGTAATTATATCATACATCGTTGGGTTTACTCTTCCAATTTCTGCCGCTTTCTTGAACAAGTACGATTTTAGATCAAACTGTTTTCCAGACATCAAAGCCATTTTTGATCCGCGCAGAATACGTCTAATGGCGTTCGCTCCACACCCGTGTGTTGTGCTTCCGAGTTTCACCCACGCGCTGTCCTTGGATATATTATCACATCCAATACATGTACCACCAAGCTGAGCATGTTTCTCACAGTCACGAGGATGAAAGTACATCTCACCACACTTCGGCATAAACCCACCATTTTCAGCTATCTTGTCTACTGGGTCAACCAATGATGCGTTTTTGTCAATGTACAATCTAGGCTTGCCGTCTACCAGCCAGCACCCACCATCCCTTAATATTTGTATTTCTTTTTGTAAATATTCCAAATCAATGTGCGTATTTGCACCCAGTACTAATTTTGCCTTAGGAAAGTTTACCGACCCACACGGCAATTGATGAAACAAGTATTTTCTGCCGTTACAGTATGTGGTGTGAGCACTATTCGTGCCACCCGTTCTTACTAAATACTTATAGTCTTTTGACAAAGATCCAACCAATTTCCCCTTGCCTTCTGATCCAGCTTGAAGTCCCACCAGCGCATCAACACACTTGTTGATCATTTTTCTTGCCTCTGTTCAGAGATTTTATAGCATTGTACATTCTACACACTTCAGACTTATATTCATCGCTCAACACAATTTTGTGGTTCTTGTAGTCACTTTTTAGTTTGGATAACTGCAATGCCAGTTCTGCCTGATTTCTTTTTAGCCTTAGATGTGGCATTACCCTTGGAAGCCAAATCATAAGTTTTTCTGGCATGAGCCTTATTGCTCTTGTTTTCCTTCTGTTGGTGCGACACGACAATTCTCTGCCGGATTTCAGTATGCCAGTTTGCAATACAAACGATAAATACTCCACGGTCTTAATGTGTGATAAAGATATTTTCAAATATGGCTTCAACACGGAACGTTGTATCCCATTTCTACTTTTTATCTTCCACTCACCGGCAGACACACACCCATCTCCATCAATCACACCAGCAAACCACGAGTATGTAAAAAGGTGATCCCTTGATTCTAACTCATCTTGTATTCCATAACCTCTGCTATTAAGAATTCTTATTTTATTTGTTAGCTCTTTGTGCATAATAGACTCTTCATCAGTATAAAAACGACCAGATGGAAGAAACAGTGATTTAAGAAGTATGCGCGCATGGGGTTGTTTAGTGAACATGTATGGAATAATTTTTGGTAATAAATCCTTCAGTGTTTTCTTGTCACCAATTATAATTGAGTATATACTATTACCAGCAGCCGTTTTCCTATTCAAAATTTTGTAATTTATACCAACAAGCTCACTTATAAAAGGTACTATTACATTGTCGCATGTGGCTATGGTAATTCTTCCGTTTCTTGATGCCTTCATTTTGCCAGATTTTCTATTATCATGAAAAAACGAATTTCTGAGTGTTATGGATCCTTCTGAATCAATAATCCCTGCCAGCCACTGCAACTGTTCTAATGATAATACCATTTGTTTCACACCGCATTGTTGAACCACCCACAACACTCTTTCATCAGCCTGTCTCTATCAAAGTTACTATCTATTTCCATGGAGTCAAAAATCACCGACATCTCTTCTTCAAACGACTTTGCTTTGTAAATCAATTCTGCATTTTTTCGCTGATCTCTTTCTGGTACTACATCATTGGTAATTTTTACTTCCAAAAACTTTCCATTCAATTTTTCAATGATGCTTCTCGTAGCAATCGTTTTCCACTTTGACATGGGCACGGAAAGCTTGATCTTTATCAACGATCCATCTGCTATGCCTTGTTTCTCAATGGCATCAACAATGGTTTGTTCACTATCCTCCGCGTCGATTTCAACCTTGAACGAGTACCTAAGTGGTAAATCTAGAAAACTTGATTGCGGCACAAAGTCTCTTGTTAGCTTTTCGGTGTCCAGTATATACACCCCATGTTCGCAGACGTACGTTTTTGGTATGATTGCGCCTGGATACCCACCACCCGGAAAACTTATCCTTTTGTGTATATGACCAAGCGCCAGGTATGACAGGTTATATTTTTTTATGAACTCTGTGGCTGCACCGCTGTCACCATTCAACACACCAGGCACCTCACCATGCCACACAGCGATGGTAGTTCCTGATTGCTTTTTCGGGCACAGTTTGTCCCAATCACCCATCAAAGACAAAAACTTGAATTCCTTTTCATAAGGATGTATCTTATATTCTATGCCCTTTTCGTCCCCGTCCAATACCGCTACGTTTTTGAGATGCTTGTGCAGTATCTTGAAAGTATTCAACCCTCCGTACGTTTTCTCGGTTTTGTATACATCGTGGTTTCCAACAGACAACACGAAAAGTATGTCTTCATTAGCTATAAACTGTTCAATTAACAGATCCTTGTGCCGCTGACTGGGTGCTGGATGATCAAACACATCGCCCGCTATCAGCACCATCCCTATATCGTTGTCCCTGCAAAACTTCGACAGGGCGTTGATAGGCTCAGTATAGTACACCTTTGGTTGGTTTGGTGCACCAAACTGCAAGTCAGCGGTGTGCAGTATTTTCATGCGTCAAAGTCAAACACGTCTTCGTCGCTGGCTTCTTCGGCGGGCTTCGGCTTGGGCTTGTTCTTGGGCGGAGGTGGTGCCTCATCCTCAGCAGGTTCTTCCTGCTTTGGTGCGGGCTTTGCGGCCTGCTTCGGCTTCTCCTGTGCCTTTGTGGGCTTTCCCTCTTCTGCCTCCTCTTCTTGCTTTTGTTGAGTCTTTTGCTGCGACTTCTTGCGAATCGGTAGCACGTTGGTTACTTGATCATAGCCCTTCTTGTTCTTCTCCACCACCACTTGCACTCGTGAACCTATCACGGCATCGAGGTCAAATTCATCATTATCTTCTAGAGTAATGCCACAGGCGTTCAGCCACTTGTCTAGCTTATCTCCCTCACGGAACACCATTGGTGAGCCACCATTAATAGTAACATCGTTCTCGCACGGCTCACCATTCTGTATGGGTTCCTGAATTTTGAATTTCCATGACAAAAATTCCCTGCCTTGCTGGCCCTTCTTCTCTTCAATTGCAATGATGATAGCTTCATACACACCGGGATCAACAGCCCACGGATTGTTAGAATCGTCACGCTTTACTTTTGCCATCTCTCGTCTCCTTCACGACCTGTTCAGGTCCCTGGTTACTGTATACTCAAGTGAAAGTGTTTTCACTTGCCTTGTAAGGTTGGTTATTACTGAAGTCAATTCCTTGCTTTTCGCTTGTACTATTTGTGTAAATGACTTGGATTTGTTATACTCACTTTCTATTTTCAGTAAAGCATCGTATACACCACCAAGTCTGTTCCTCACAGATGCTTCCTGCATCCTTGCATTCTTCAGCTCTCCAACCTCTGATTCCATCAGTATTTCACTAGTGCGCTTGTCAATGAATGACTTTATACTACTAAATACGTCCTTCCAAGCGCTCTCTGAATAAATACAAGCCATCTCTATGGTATTGACTCTGCTGATCCACGCCTGCGCTAGAGCGTATTTCTTGTTGATGTCAGAAAAGTCTGTTACATCTGGAGTCTCAGACAACTTTATGTCGTATGAGTTCATCTCACGCTGCAGGTCTTCATGATCAGGGGTAGCATTCTTCGCTAAATTAAACTTCTTTTTTATTAATTCAACACGATCTTCATCAGAAAGAGCTTCATCTGTACCAGTAAGCAGATGGGACAGTTTCTCTTCTGGAGGAACAGGTATTTTCTTTACCACCACCATCTATTTATCTTCCTTCAACGCTTCTTGTACTTTCTCTGCATTCTTCACTTGCCTTTTAATCTCACTGAACACAGATCGGAAAATCGGGTCTTTTTCAAATCTCTTTTTCATATCATCAACAGTAGACTTCACTACTAAATCAAACAGTCCTTCTAACTCTTCTTTAAAATGCTCACCATCGTACTCATATTCTATTTCAGTACCAAAAGTAAATGACGCCATGCTACCATCAGGAAATTTCTTAGAGAACGTCGGATTGAACCGTTTCTTTATCCTGGTCGGTACCATTTTCTTCCTCTTTCTTTTCGTGACTCAGCCTTTCAATCTTTTCAATTATAGTATTTTTCATATTCTCACTCTTGAGAATGGTTTCCAGGGAAGCTGCTTTTCCAAGCCCAAGTCTCTCACCGCCACACGAAAACCAGGAACCACTTTTTTCAACAATTCCTGCTTCCAACGCCATATCGAACAATTCCGATTCGTATGAGAACCCTTTTCCAAAGATAAGGTCAGTTTCTACCACTTTGAATGGCGGAGCAAGCTTGTTCTTAATAACTGTAATTTTCACCTTATTACCGATCACATTTTCACCAGACTTTATGGATGATATCTTGCGCACATCTAAACGCAACGACGACCAGAATTTGAGTGCGTTTCCTCCGGGAGTCACTTCATTGCTCCCGAACACCAGTCCCAGTTTTTGCCGCAATTGATTTATAAATACCACACAGGTATTGGTTTTTGATACCACTTTAGAAATGCGTCTAAGACCCTTACCAATCATGCGCGCCTGTAAACCCATATTGGCATCATCATAATCACCTTCAAGTTCCGCCCTGGGCACCAAAGCAGCCACTGAATCTATCGCCACTATTTCAAAACACCCAGTAGCCACCAAATCTTCTGTGATCTCTAGTCCTTGTTCACCGTAATCTGGTTGAGCCACCAACAAGTTGTCAGTATCTACACCAATCCCACGAGCCATAGACAAATCAAGCGCGTTTTCGGCATCTATAAAAGCGGCATTTCCGCCATGTTTTTGTGCCTGTGCAATAGCACCCAGCACTAATGTGGTTTTGCCCCCAGACTCTTGACCAAACACTTCAACCACCCTGCCCCTGGGCAAACCACCTATGCCTACAGCCCGATCTAACTTCAAACTGCCTGTTGGTATCACATCAACTGGGTGTATTAGTCCAACGCTTTTGTGCGTTACAATGCCCGCACCATACTTACCAATCAACTTGGAGGCAAACGTTGCTATGCTAAAATTGCTCTTATCGATTGGTTGCACCTGGATTTCTGGTTCTGTCTCTTCGATTTTCTTATTGCTCTTTTTTACTTGAACCATTACCGTTCCTTCCACAGTTTCCAAGTAAGAACAATCTTACATTCATTAATGACTTTTCATTGAGTCATGTTACTATATTTTCGTGCGTAAGTTTTTCAAGTTTCGTCTTTATCCAACACACGCTCAAGTCACTTCACTTAATACTACATTAGAAATCTGTCGTCAAGTCTACAATAAAACACTTGACATAAGAAAAACCGCATACGAAACAGAAAAGAAATCAATATTCTTATATGACACTCAAAAACTCCTTACACAATGGAAGAAGACCAACACCCATTGGAATACAGTATACTCGCAGTTACTAACCAATGTACAAATGCGTGTTGATTTAGCTTACAAAGCGTTTTTCAGACGAGTAAAAGCCAAGCAAAATCCAGGTTTCCCTCGTTTCAAGGGTAAAAATAGATACGACAGTTTTATTTATCCTCAAGCTAATACGTGTGGAGCTTTTATAGAAGATACAGGTATCAGACTTAGTAAAATAGGTACTGTTTCTGCTGTCTTTCACCGTCCAATTCTAGGTAAAGTCAAGACTATCACTATTAGACACACACCTACAAATAAGTGGTACGCCACTATTAGTGTAGAAGTAGACCCAGTACGATTACCGCATGAAGATAAATCAGTCGGTATAGATTTAGGGTTAGAAAAATTCGCTACTTTATCAGATGGTACTATAATACAAAACCCGAGATTTTTCAAGAAATCAGAAAATAGACTAGCACGAGTACAGCGTAAATTTAGTAAGACCAAAAAAGGATCTAAAGAACGAAGACATCTTAGAAAGTCGGTGTCTAAGATATACGAAAAAATATCAAACCAACGTAAAGATTTCGCTCATAAACTTAGTAATGCACTGGTAAATAAATACGGTACGATCGTGTTTGAAGACTTGAATATAAAGGGTATGGTACAGGGTGGTCACTTAGCTAAGTCTATCCATGACGTAGCTTGGAACATGCTGGTACAGTACACGTCTTACAAAGCGGAAGAGGCTGGTAGAAACGTGGTACTAGTAGATCCAAAAAACACGTCGAAGAAGTGTTCAAAGTGTGGTAACATAAAGGAAGATCTTGAACTAAAAGACAGGACTTATACTTGCGCGAGGTGTGGCTTGGTCTTAGATCGTGATTTTAATGCTAGTATCAATATCTTGGCGCTGGGGCTGCAGCGCCGGGGGCGCGGTGCCCCGAGTAGACGTGCAGATTTAAGCACGTAACAGTCACCACTCTTCGGCGGAACCGATTCTCTTGCCTATCTTTATTTCTACGCCCATCTTACACTTGAATTGCGGAAATTCAGTGTCCACCACTTTTTTGTAAATTCTAGCAAAATCCTCTGCTCTTGATTCTTCTACCTGCGATACGTTTTCATCATGCACGGTCAATGCGGGATAACACTTTATTTTTGCTCTTCTTCCTTCTCTAACGGCGCATGTCATATAATGGTTATTGATATCAGAGGCTGCAGCCTGCACTGGGCTGTTCATCGCCTGCCTCTCAGCCTTAGCTACTGTGTCTTGATCATCACTGTCTATGTGCGGTAAGTGCCTTATTCGCCCTAATATACTTCGCACTTGCTTCTTTGAATGCGCTATCTTCGGCAAACTGTAAATCCATGCAGTAGCCACTGGGTATCTCTCTGAAAACACTTTCAAAATCTTTTTGGCTTGATCCAGTGTAATCTTAAATCTCTGCGCAAGTGTTTTTGACCCGATGCCATACATCATTCCGAACGTGCCGCGCTTAGCGGGTTCACGCTGCTTTTTGGTTACTTCTTCTTCTGCAATTTCAAACACCTCACTAGCTGTGCGCCTGTGAATGTCTAATCCAGACATAATGTCACGAATCATATCTTCATCATCAGAAGCATTGGCCCACACCCTAAACTCTGCCTGCGCCAAGTCACCCTTTACAAACACCATCCCATCATCAGCCACGAACAGGTCCTTAAATTCTGGCCGATCACGACTCATATTCTGCAGGTTTGGTGAACGACTACTCAACCTACCAGTAACCACATCGGTTTGAATGTAGTTAGTGTGTATTCTACCATCAAATTCCGACAGTTCATACACCGGCCGCATAAAGTTAGTAACAAATTTTGACACCAAAGCGTACTCTCTCATCAAAATGGCTAGACTGATTTGATCCCTTTCAGCTATTACTTCCATAACATCTTTGTCAGTACTTGGTTGCGGTTTTGCATTACTGCCTTTTTTTGGTTTGGTCATCTTCACAGGAACAAGACCAAGCATATCAAAGAACAGTTCTTTCATTTGAGCGGAAGAATTCGGGTTAAATCTATACTCATCGTGCCATTTGTCGCCCATCTTTTTTATTCGTTCCTCAACATATACGTTCTCATCAGGAAACCTAGAAACCAGCGTTTTAGACTTCTTTCTGTGCTCCTTTAGTTCCTCTTTTGCTTTCCTGGATCTAAATTCTTCATATTTCTTTACGTTTTCGTCTTCCAGCGTTTTGGCAGACAACTCCTCCATTAACTTCTCTTGTTCTTTCAGCATTACGAAAGCACGATCACGATCCACCTTCACACCGCGATATTCCATCTCAGCCAAAACAGGCATAAATGGCATGGAATATCTTTCAAAAAACTCAGTAAGCCCCTGCCGGTTTAGCTCCTTTAATTGTTGCAGGTATATTCTAAAAGTTCCGTCTGTGTCCTTTGCACCGTACAGATACAATACTGGTTTTGGCAACAGTGCATAAGAAAAGTCTTCTTCCTTGATTTTCTTCTCCGCCATGATTTGAAGCTTGTATTTTTCAAGTTCTGACCAGTACTCACCCATGTCTGTCATACGCAAGATCATGGTTTCGAGTTTGTGATCAATAGCATTTTCGTCAATCAGGCTGTCAGCTAACATTATGTCATGAATGGGTGGTGCAATAGCTATCTTTGCTTTGGCCAGATGTTGAATATCGAATTTGAGGTTGGTACCTACTTTTACTGCGTCTTTTCTCGACAGCACTTGCTTCAATAAATCATATACAACTTTACTTTCAACCACAATGTTCCACGGAATTGTTATGCCAACTCCCGGTTGCCACGAAAATTGTATGCTCAGTATGTCACTGTTTCTATAGTCTAATCCAGAAGTTTCTATGTCCACCGAAAAAGCGGATACTTCCATCAACTTATTTAATGTTTTTAGTGCTTTTTGTTCAGTGTCAGCAACCAAATAATTTTCTTTTATGGATGACTTGTATACCATATCAGGAGAGTGCAATTCCTGGGCAATCAATTGCATCCCTTCCCTAAACTTTACTATCTCTTCTGGGTTTCTTAGTACATATGCCGGATGCAACAATGGTATGACTTTTGTGTTTGTGGGCTCATACACAAAAAAGTTGTTCTGTATCTTTTTTATACTACCCCGGCCAATTAATGTTTCACACGCAAAGTCCCCCAGCAACACAATCAAATTAGGCTTTATCTCTTCTATTTCTTTTTCTATGTATTGCTTGCAGTGTTTGGCTTCTGCATCAGACGGTTTCTTGTTTACCTTTGGGAATGCGCATTTCACTATATTTGTAAGGTAAACATCTTTTGACTCTATACCGACACCTTTTATCTCTTGTATTAATAATTGACCGGCTCTGCCAACAAAGCATTTACCCTGATTGTCTTCATTTTGTCCTGGACTCTCACCAACAAACATCACTTTCGCTTGTTTATTGCCCCTACCACGGATACAAGGATGCTCCAATTCTAGTGCATATCTACCACATTTCTTGTTGCAAGTATCTGGACGCATCACTGCTCAATATGGTAGCTGCCTGGCTTGTCAGACACAATATTCAACCCGTCCTTCTTCTTTAGGTTAGCCAAAATCACGCTTACGTAGCATTTAACTTTCTTCGTGTCGGTATTCTTGGAAAGACCGTTATCAACGATGGCCTTTGCCAACGAATCCCTGGTCTGTGGACCTTCAAGCAGTTTCTCTTTTACTAACTGCCTAGCAGAAATACCGGATCCTTTCACATCAACAAATTCATTTGTGTCTTTACACAGGACTTCTGGCGGAGGAACGGCAACTGATTCGTCTTCACTGCTACTGCATTCTGCGTTCGCTTTCATCAGTTCTTCCTTGTCATACACAGTATAATCATTTTCCATTTCTACCGTTTTCTTTGTAAGAAGCACCAGAAACTTTGATTTTTGTTGCCCCCCAGAAACCATTTGTACTACTCTGCCGTACTCAGTAACATACTCT
This sequence comes from Minisyncoccota bacterium, assembly GCA_041651055.1. GTDB lineage: Bacteria > Patescibacteriota > Minisyncoccia > Phycocordibacterales > UBA5272 > UBA11704. The sequence continues at coordinate 166,595 of JBAZJW010000002.1, read as the reverse complement.
TTGCCAACCACGCACTCAGACACCGGTATCTTCTTTGCTGTCTTCATTTCCTCTCCCACTATTTCTCCACATTGCATTGTGACATCCTCTCGATCTTCTTTTTTACTGCATTGACAAAAAGAATGCAGTTATCAATAACTATTCCGCCACGAACAGCAAGACACACCATATCAATAAAGTCATAAATCTTTTCCATCACACAAAAATCAACAGTTTCTTTCACCTGCTCAGCACACTTTTCTATCGCTTTTATTACAGCCTCATTACCATCTGATTGAATTTGTTCTAGATCTATATTATTAACATTGTGAAACACCCCATCATCGCCCATTCTTGACAAAAAATCTTCTACAGTGCCGTGTGCTAAACACCCAAAACAGTGAAAGCTGCCATCAGGGTACACCACAAAACTGCCATCATTTTCATTATGAAACGGACAAATGGCTGTGTACCTTCCTCCAGAGGACGGTTTCAATTCTACATACTTAGCATATTGTTCGTTAAATGTCATCTTCGACTTCCTTTTTCACTATAACATGACTACCTGACACCAGGCGATCACCAACATAATTTCTATCAAACAAACAAAACAACGGAATGTCTTCATTAGCTCTACTATACCGAGACTTATCGACTCTAAAAACCATCCGGTTTTGTAATCTATCGATTTTTGACTGCTTTAATCTACCCACAATTTCACAGTGAGGTGCCATGTAATTTGAAAGACCAATGTTATCTAGACCATCCGTATCTTCATCTTTCTTCTTTTTCTTATCAGCCTGGGTGGCAGTTCTACTTTCCTGTGCAAGCGTCAAACCCGCTGTTTTCCAGCTCCTCACAAACTGGTGCAGCTCACCAAACAAAAAATCATACTTCTCTGATCTGCCTGTGTATGCTTTCATTGGTTCCATTAAGCTGGCATAGTCAATAATAACCAAATCTGGCCATAAACCAGTAGAAGCTGTGTAAATTGAAAGTTCTTCATCTAACCTTGGTACGGTTGCCTTCTCCGGTATATCTACTATCCAGATACCAGTTTTTTCTTGATACTGTTTCTTCAGTGCATTGAAGTATCGTTTCTTATCTTCCTGATTCAACTTACCGAAAATAATATGATTGCTATCCACCCAAGCCATTCTACTGTCCAAACACGATGCATACAAATCATACTCCATCTCCAACGAGAAAATAACCACGTTCTTACCAGCAATACTGTTGTTATAACCAATGTTTAGAGCAGTGCGTGTCTTTCCGCCATTAGATTTCGAGTATAATAGAGTAAGAAATGTCTTTCTCATACCACCTAATTCATCGTCCAGTGCCTTAATTCCAAAAGGTACAATATCGTCACCAAGATTGCCACCATCGCGCTCCTTATATTTTTCCCACCTATCTTTTGCAGAATCGTGCAAAAATCCGCGCACCACCTCTTCCTCTGGGTCTTTAATAGACATAAGCTTGTTGATTATTTCTTTTCTCAAACTCTTAAAATCTGAATGCTTCGCCTCCTGAAACTTTTCCTTAATAAACTCAGCGGCATCAAATATCCCTCTCCCTATCCTGCAGTCATGCAACTTATCATAATAATACCCAAATTCCTCTTCTGGTGATTCTGACAGCAAGTCTATTTCTGCTATGGCTTCAGCACACTCAAGAAGCAGTTTGCTGTTACCAGCAGCAAACTCATTCGCAAAATCAGACAGTGTTTCTTTTGTTGGTGGATTTCTGTATTTCAGTACGTATTCGTGAACCAATTTAGCCAGTCTCTTCAACTTTGGGTACGCAAAACACTCCTCACCAGTATACAGTGCTTTTAGGTGGTACGGCTTTTTGAAGAAGAAGGAAAGAATTTTTCTTTCCGCAGTTTCTGAACTTAGATTTATGCTCATTGTTGTATGTCTACCCTGCCAGATTTACCAACAAACACCACTTTCTTCAAGTTTCTGAGTCTGTCCTGGATAAATGTAGGCAAGGCCAAAAATGACTCATTTGGTTTCTTGTTTGACGACACCAACAAACTCTTTTTTGAATCATACAAATCCGACAAGAATTCATAAAATAGCTGGTTGTTCATAGCATTCTCGTCTGACAGGTACACTTTCTCAATCTCTTCTATGGCCAGTATATCTACGTCTTCTACCACATGATTTATTAGATCTGCAGCATCTCTATCACGAAGCGCATTAAACTTCAGTGAAACCATGTGAGAAGCACGCAGATAGTATGCATTAAAACCAAGATCTGTCGATTTTCTGAGTATGTAGGACATTATAGAAGATTTGCCTAAACCAGCAGAAGAAGAAAACAACAAACCTTTTCCTGATTCAATATTGTCTTTTAGGTTGTCTACATACCTGTTTACTTCACCGAGGGAGCCTGCATTCTTTTCCCTGAATTCCTTTGTGAGCGCAGACATATCAAAATTCCAATACTGAACAGGTATACCAGATTTATACCATTTCGCTTCAAGTTCTATAGACTTTACGCACTCACAGTCATCTAGATACACACCGCCCTCAACCAGTTTCTCTGTGTAGCCTTTGCCGCCACACAAAGCACACGTTTTGATACGTTTACTGAATTTACTGATCATCTCTACCAGTGTTTATTGAGAAAGTTACTGTGTTGCCCCAAGAGATTCAAACTCATATTCATTGTGAACGTATTCTTCAAACGCAAGACTCTCGTTTTTCAACGCTTCATCTAATGAAAACTTGTCAACTCTGCTGGCATCTTTTGCTGAAGCCACCATCAATCTGTTGTACAATTTGGCGCTGCACACATTACCTAGTACTGGCACGCGAGCATCAGTAAAGTACCTATTGAATGCATACTCAATAAAGTCCTTGAACGATTGATTATTTATGTGATTCTCGCCCATAAACATCGATATCTTGTTATAAGCACGAACCACATTGCCCTTTACATTGTACTCTTTCTTGTATTTGTCATAGTACAATTTACAAAAGTACTTCAAAAAATCATACGGCTTCCAAATATTTATATCCTTAAGTTCCGCGCTCTTGCCTGACTGATCTACATACCTACGAAGTCGTTCGTTTGTGGCCCTAAGAGACATAAATTCGTTGTAAATATGAATTTCTACTGGGTCATTTGTAATCATTCCATCCATGTTCATCTTCCACCTTTCTTCTCAAAAAAGTCTTTATTCACTTTCTTGTGTTTTATCGTAAACCCCTTCAATTTCATGTATATGTCTTCTCTTGCACACGAATGTTCAAACAAGTACTTACCACTGTCAATGAAGTCAATAACCAGTCCTGTTTCTTTGTTTTCTGACGATGTTAATGATCGCATCCTTTGAATCGTCGGGATCTTTGATTTTACACCCTCAGCATTAATTACAGCATCAAGTTTCGGAAGGTTTAACCCGATTTTACTTACTGTGGAAATAATACAACTAAGACCACCATTTTGAAGGGCTTCATACAATGAAAACCTGGTGTCAGTATCAACAGATCCCCTAACGAAATAACTATTCGGTATAAGACTATTTAGTATCTCTCCGTGCTCCAACTTAGAAACAGTAATAAAACTGCTCTTTCCTTGTTTCTTCAAATTCAATACAGTCTCTGCAATAAACCTGTTGCGCATATTATTGTTAACTATATTTGCTTCTTCTATGTCACTCCACTCATTCAAATAATGATTGTACCAAGAATTTGGTAACGAGTATAAAATAACTACTGGCCTAGCAAGTCGGCCAATGCTGATTAGCTCTTCAAAACCTACATTGTACACAACTGGTCCTACCACGGCTTCTGTCTCTATCATCGTTTTGTTGTCCGCTTTGTACGTACCAGTGACCGATATCCTGTATCCGGCTTTAGGGAACTGAAACACAGCTTTGCTGGTCTTCTCCGACAGAGACACATGACACTCATCCAGCAACAACATTTTCGATTCATTTATCACACTCAACACTTTTTTATATCTAAGCTGTGTTTTCTTACTTACTTTCTTGAGCCCTTCTTTTTGTACTGACAGCATGTACAACATTGAATTCATGGCCTTGTAACTAGCTACCACCACATCACCAGAAACAAACTCTCCTTCAGAAAAGTGCCCAATCCTAAAATTTGTGTGCCTTTTAAAGGCATCCACCGTCTGCTTTACTAGATCTCTGTCTTGTGTAATCACAAAAACTGGTAATTGTTGCACATAGTTGATGACTGCAGACAGCACTGCTGTTTTACCACCTCTAACAGCCATAGTAATTGTGCATATTCTTTTGTCTACCGACACACGAACTGACGCTATCTGCAAATCGTTTAGAGAAAGACCAGTAGCGTATATTCTATCACCAAGTACATTGTAATCGTTTTTAAACTTCACCTCAACGTTGATTCCGTTTCTCTCTAATATGCTCTTAGTCCTAAGATATAGACCAACAGGTGCTGTTTGATTATGCAAAAAAAGCTGCTTATATCCATCCCACACTCTTCGTTGGAAAGCGTCCGTATATTGATACCCGTGCACCCGAAATCGAAGTTCACTTCTCAGTACATCAAACACATTCTCTGGAAGTTTAGGAATTATCTTTATTCTGTTGGACCCAACCAGCAAAGTCACCTTATCGGTCATTCTCGTAGCGGCACTTTCTTCTTTGTCAAAATCTCAAGACTTTTTCTTCTTATGCTATCTTGATTTAGTTTCAGAGCCTTTTTTGTTATACCTGATGCATGAAACACAAAAGTGCCTGCACTAACTAAGCATTTATATCCATTAACAAGCAGTCGATGGTTGAATTCGCATTCAGCACCTGTATCATGTTCGAAATCTTCATCCAATAACCCAACATGTTCAAGCACATTCTTTCTAGTAACCACACAAAACAGTGACAACGGCTTCTTGCACATATCAATGTACGTCTTTGACAACAACTGATCAAGTTTTTTCCCATAAAATTCATTGGAGTGCATGAATTTTGGGACATTTGCTTTATAGAATCTGTGCAAGTTTTCTGGGCTCTGCATTGACACCGGTAGTTGTGTTATGGGGCCAACAGCACCAACTTTGTAATCCAGCAGACCATTAATCAGTTTTTTGTCCCAACGAAACGATACTTCAACATCATTGTGCATCATAGCAACATAGTCACCTTCAGATTCTCTGATACCTATGTTCACTGCCTTTGTAAATCCAACGTTTTTGTTCATTTTCACAAATTTTACAATCTTACCTGTAGATTCAAAATAGCTACACATCTTTTCTTTGTTTTTATTAGTAGAACCATTATCAATCAACAAAATCTCATACGGTGTGTACGTATATTTGACTATACTTTTTACACAGCTAATAGTACGGTCTGCAGCATCCAAACACGGAATTACTATGCTCAACACTGTACGATCCATACAACGCTCACACGTTCTTTGGAGAATTAACTCTCCTTAGTTCTTTGTCCTTGAACCTTCTATACACAGGATCATCATTTTGGTGATGCACTATCAAATCACTGGGTGAATAATAAGCAATTTTATATCCACAAGAGCCAGCTATGCTTGAAACTATAGCATCCACACCATAAATCACACCTGGAGGATGACCGCCTATTTTCACAAAATCGCGTTTTCTTGACAGCCTGCACACACCATTCGCCATGAATTTGTGTGGATCATTACACACGTACACCTTTTCGTTTTTGCCAACCATTTTAAATTTCCCGCTATTTCCTCCGAACATTCTTATCCCATGTCTTGTAGCAAATGTGCTTTTGCCCCAATTCATGTCCCAGGACATAAACAAAACTTTCCTATCACCAAGTTTTTCATAGGCACCAACCAGTCTATTAACAAAATTGTCTGGTATAGTTACATCATCATCAACTTTTATGATGTATTCACTGTCAGACTCATTAACCATGAAGTTTACTGCTTCCATACCATAATTCTTGTCAGAACCAAAAATCTTAGTAATTCTTTTTTCCATCAAGTAATAATTGAACAACCATTCAAAAGTACCATCAGTAGAACCATTGTCCCAAATCAAAATATCTGCATTGCGTGCCTTGTCTACTATATTTGGAACATACTTTGAAGACACACCTACCCTGTTGTGCGTCAATATCAACACCGCTGCCTTGTTCATGTCTTACTATAGAATCTCTTAATGCATGAACACACATAATCTATGTCCGAATATGGTATACCAGCATAAAATGGAAGAGATATAGTCACATCACCTATGCGCTCAGAAACAGGACACATACCTCGACCAGCACCAAGTCTTTTTGACAAGTACGAAGTAAGATTAATAGATTTGTAATTAACAGCTACGCCCACACCGCAGGTATTCAAAAACCTTATTAGCGCGTTTCGAGTGTTTTCGTCTTTCGTCCACACAGTAAACAAATGATGCGAGTGCCTGTTTCTGTCTTTGGGGATCTCGGGAAGTACAATCTCTTCCACATCTTTTAGCTGAACAACGTATCTATCGTAAGCTTCTTTTCTGCTTTGCCAATTGGTATCCACTCTTTTCAACTGCGGCAACAGCATGGCCGCCTGTATGTCAGTCATATTATATTTCCAGCCATGCGCTACAAGATCCCACGGAGTGTACTTATTGTGATACCTGGCGGAGGCATCAGCACTCATACCATGCGTTCTCAGCAGTTTCACTTTTTCATATAAATGCTCATTGTCTGTAACAAAAGCGCCACCATCACCACACGTTATGCTCTTAGTGGCATAGAAACTTAGGCATGCACCATCAAAGTTGCTTACAACACGACCTTTGGTCATTTCCAAAGCATGTGCAGCATCAACAATCACAGGCACGTGATCTCTGCTACACATTCTTCCTATTTCTGCTTCTTCATCGCAACACGATCCATATAAACGCACTGGCACCACAGCCTTAGTTTTTTCTCTTATTCGTTGATAAACTTTTTCTGGATCTACGTTGCCGTCTTTTTTCAACACGTCAACAATCACAGGAGAAGCACCAGCGTGCATGACTGCCAAAGCGGTTGCCACAAATGTCATTGCTGGAACTATCACTTCCGAACATGGCTCAACACCAACCGCCAACAGGGACAAATGCAAGGCAGCAGTACAACTAGAAACGGCCACAGCGTACTTCATGCCCATGTACTCAGCAAGGGCACATTCAAACTCTTCTACAATTGGCCCATTAGTAAGAAACTTGCCTCTTATTGCTTGAGCTATAGACTCTATTTCCTCATCACCAACAGAATGTTTGAAGAATTCAACCTTCATGTTTTCATTCTCTTATGTTTTGTGGTTTGGTTACCAACACATAACATGTCATTACCAGCACAGTCAAACACAACGGCATTGGCACCCACTGTAACATTATTACCAATTCTTATACCACCAAGTACTTTAGATCCAGAAAAAAGCACAGCACCATCCCCTATAGCAGGATATCGCATATCCTCCCAACTCCTAACACCTAATGTAACTTGTTGGAACATTGTACAATTCTTGCCGACTTTCGACCCTCTGCCAACAACAATACCGGAGGGATGGGCAATAAACAACCCAGGGCCGAACTCTGCGTTGAATTCAATCTCTGCAGACGTCAAAATTTGATTGATTCTAGAAACCGCCCAGGCTGCATAATTCATACCAACCTTATACAAAAAATGAGAAACTCTGTATAACAACACTGCCTGGAATCCAGGTTTAAACACAAAACTTTCCAAATACGCTTTTTTGGAAAATTTCGAACCTCTGGCCTTATATGAATCTTTGTAGCGCTCAAGATCGGAAAGCACCAACCGTATCAGTGCCACTCCTTCTTCCCAGATGCCGTTACTATAGGAACTGATCGCATCCATATTTGTTTTTCCCATCTGTCTCTATTGTTTTTGTACCATTCTATAGTTTGTGATAGCCCATCCATCCAATCCACTCGCGGAATCCACCCCAGACTTGCAATCTTATGACATTCTGCCGTATGTCTAACAACTTGTCCCGGTCTATCACCAACTTTCTCCAGTTTCGCCTCTTTACCAAATAAAGAGGATATGTCTTTTGCAATATCAAGTATGGATCTAGAAACACCAGATCCCACATTGTACACTTTACCGTCTATGGAATCTGAATCAATATTTAACAACAAATCAATAGCACGACACGTATCGTCGGCGTGCACAAAGTCTCTGGAAGCACTTCCGTCGCCATGTATTCTTAATGGTTCATCCATGATCATGTTCGTTATGAATCTTGGAATAAGTTTTTCTAGATGCTGTCTTGGGCCATAATTGTTAAACGGTCTAATTATTGTGGCCGGAATGCCGTATGTTCTCCAATATGAATACACCAGTCTATCAGCACCTGCTTTAGCTGCAGCATAAGGACTGGCTGGGTTCAAAGGGTGATCCTCTGACATGCTTTCAGCTTCTGCAGTTCCGTACACCTCAGAAGTAGACACGTGTATGAATCTTTTAATGGACTTTTTGTGTTTGCAAACGGCATTGGCTATGCATTGAGTACCTAATACATCTGTAACAGTAAACAATTGATTGTCATATATGGAACGTGAAACGTGGGTTTCTGCGGCAAACCCCACCACCACATCTACTTGTGATACAAGTTCATTCACTAATTGACTGTTGGTAATATTACCATACCAAAACGAAAACCCTTCAACCTCATTGATTTGCGAATAATGAACTGGCAGATTTTCTATACTACCAGCATAAGTAAGAGCATCTAATACAACTAATTCGACTTCCTTTCCATATTTATTTTTCATATAATGACAAAATGCTGATCCAATAAACCCAGCCCCACCTGTTACCAGTATTTTCATGATTTTCTTCCTTTTTGTACCACGTTTATCGTGTCTTTTCCGAATCTAAATAATGCATCTACCACCGACAAATTTTCATTGACTGTAAGATCATATTTAACACACTCATAGTTCTGAAATTTAACTTCTATGCCATTCCTAGCAAACATTTTATCATTAATATAGTTAATGCCAGAAGCACCCTCTATAAACATTGTACCATTCACGTGCATCAACATCTTCACAAGTCTCTCATTTGCATCACCGGTAAATTCAGGCAGATCAGATGCTTTCATGAACATGATGTTATCCATGTCCATATATCTGCAAATGTCAACAATCAAATCGCAGCACAGCATACTTAAATTACCATATTTCAGCAACAACCTATTACTAATAATCTCATATACTTCTTCAAAGAATCGATATTTGCCATAGGTTTGTTTTATTGACTCTAGGTGCTTTTTAACCCAGTCTGACTCGTAAACTATTTCAACATCTTTTAGCAAACCGTCTTTTTTAGTGATGGGAACAGTAAGCCACTGTATTCCATTTTTTGTTTTTATTTTATTTCTGTTTCGCCACCCATTTTTATCATATTGAACTGTATCATAGAATATGAATATATTAGATTGATCTATTTGATCAAAATACCCCAACCACGGTAAGTAGCTGGGCTGCAGAACGCCAACCACCATTAGTCACCCGCCAACCATCTTCTTATATGTATTCATTATAGCATCTATGGAGCACTCGGCGTCAAATTTTATCAATTTTTTATTATTTTTATGAAATTTAGGCCCCAACACACCTAAGTTGTCAATGGCGTATCTCAGTTTTTTACTGATGGACTTCACTGTTTTTGCACATTTAATAACATTAACATTATCATCTAGTATACCATGAGAGTACGGAGAGTGGTGTGAAAGTACTATCATCCCACTAAACGCCCCTTGAACAGTAGTTGCAGATGTACCAGGATCGGAACTTATAGATATTAATATATTATGTTTTTTCATATTTTCAATGAATGCTTCTTGAGGAAGCATTTTATATACATAATCGAATTTATCCTCTATACCAAGCTTATGAATCAACGAAAGTATCTTGTTCCGTGTTTTTGACGGGACATGTAAAGTAACTCTAAAGTCTCTTCCTGCTTTCAACACATCTCTAATCGCATAAACAATCATGTCCTGGAAATAAGACCGTGGTATGTATACCCTAGGAAGAGAATAATCTGGTACATGCCCAACATAACCGCTAAGTCTTATCGGATAACCAGATATTATTCCTTTGCCTCTTTTCATACCATAAAATTTGCAGAAATACCTCAGAAAATTCACGTTTTTCGCATTCATGTAGGTACAGCATTCAGTCAGTTTTTTGATCCTCTTTTTATTAACTGAGTTTATAGATATGTCAGGAACACCCCACAAAGTAATCAGCATAGGTGTTTTTCTCATTCTATAACACAACAAAGCAGCTACCGCACAATAAGACGGACAGTGCACATGAATGATATCTGGTCTAATTTTATTCATAATTCTTTTTGCAAATACCATAAGCTTTTTTTGTTTTCCGGGCTTGACATGACCTGGACCAAACTCTTTTTTAAAATCAAATAAATAATAAGTAGGTATTTTCTTCTTCAAATACTCAGGCATTCTATTTTCCAAATTGTAACTCAGCAAATACTGATGTACACCTCTCTTATCTAAGAACCTTAGTTCATCTATAACATGCACGGCAGTGCTGCCGCCAATATGCAATACCTTCATGCATACTCCGCACGACCAAAAACCCAGTCTGTGCACGACTTACAAATATCAGGAATTTTATCCCATTCATTATTTATGTGATATTCTCTGTATGTTTTCAATTTTCCGCCCCAAACTTCTTTCATAGTACTGTTATTTAAATTACCACATTCAACCCTACAATGTACATCACACGCACACAAGGGCACACAACCATTTGAACATACTACCATAGTATCTTGAATCCAATAACATGGTTTCCTGTTTGAAAAATCAGCAATTGGTGACGAACCCAGTAATCCGGCCCACCCCAGCATACTTCGGACCTTCACTTCCACACCTTGATTGTACCAACGCTCCACAAACTCACTCTTTTCATGTGCATTGTACTTACCTTCTATAAACTGCACAAACAGCTTTTGTTTCGTAGTACCAAATTTCTGCAAATTGTCTCTATACAAAAGTATGTTTTTCACCACTTTCTTGAAATCTCCACCAACACGCATTAGATCATATGTACTTTCAGTTATTGCATCCAGACCAACATACATACAATCAAGCCCAGATTCTATGTATGAACGCGATTTTCCATCTGTGAGCAATACTCCATTTGAGTTCAACACAACATCATTAAGACCAGCTTCTTTCGCTTCTTTGATTCTACTGCTCATATCCTTGCATAGACACGGCTCGCCAAAAAATATTTCCCAAACTCTAGCATTTTTATTTTCAACAGAAATCTCCTTTATTATTTTACGATATAAACTTATATCCATGCTCCTTTTGTCTCTATATCTGAGTATGTTTTTGTGATCACACATCACACAGTTCAAATTACAAAAACCACAGTTATCGATTACTATGGTCTTTGGAAAATTACTCAACACAGCACCTTCTCACTTTAGAAACACACACCAATGATTTGGATGTCTGTCTCGGGTGCACTTCACAAACCATATCACACTTGTTGAAAAGAATTTTTAATGAATGGGCAGTATAGTGCCACAAATGTGCAGGATAAGAAACTGAAAAATTTCTACAAGAGTCAGGAACTGACACAATAACTGTGCCTCCCTCGGACAGCACACTTTTTATTTTATCAATAAATATGAATGGATCTGGCTGGTGTTCCAAAACTGCATGAGATATAACCGTATCGTATTGGAATTTATTATTAAAATTGCTTATGTCGCAATTCGTTACATTGACTCCATATTTTTTGCTGCACCTCACCAATTCACTATTTATCTCTATTCCTTCTGCCAAATAACCGGCATCAACCAACATCTTTACTAATAGTCCATCATAACATCCTACGTCTAAAATTCTTGATCCAACAGGCACGTTCTCTTTAACCTCGCGTACATACACCTCAAAAGATTTTTTGTTCTGATTGTGGTTTCTGTTTATGGCCTTCTGAATACTACCAAATCTCTTCGAAAGACCTTTGTAGTAATTATCCAAAAATCTACCAGAGGGGGTACTACGATGATACCTAACACCACACGCATTACATATACACAAATCATGCCCAGAAATTTCTTCTATTCTCACAACATCACCACAAATTTTACATTTGTTGATATTCAGATAAATCCAGTTCAATGTCGGCATAGTTACAGATTTATCATACAACAACAATGCTTTGTTTCGTTCACCGACAGGTATGCACAGATTCTGCAGACCATCAACTGCTTTTTTTAGCCCATTATACACCCCAGCTACGTCTAGTTTAACTGGAAGTAAATTCTTGTTGTTATCAGCAAGATTTTTTTCTAGTACATTTTCTCTTACTAAAGTGACCACACCGGCACACAATGATTGTATTGTTGTTTGTGAATAACCAGAGTCTTCAGACACAGAATACACAATATTGTGTTTTGCAATAAGCTTTTTAAACTCATCTTGAGATAAACTGCGATCTATAAAAGTACACAGTTTTTCAATATTAAGTCCGCGTGAGAGTGCCTTCATTTTATTGAAGTAATTGATACCTTGCTCTCGGCTTTGACCAACAATAAATGTTGCGTGCACATCCCCACCACCCTCTCTCATCTTCTTAATTGCATATAATAGCAAATCTTGGTGGTTTGTTGGTTGCATAACCCTGGCAGAGAGTATTTTAGGACATGAACAGTCTACATCAGAATGCATGTACCAGTCTAAATCAAGGGGAAGTTTGTAGAACGAATACCTATTTTCGTGAATTTGATAGTCTTTTTGAAAACATCTAAATATTACATCTGATCCAAACAACACTCTGTCGCATATTTCAAATGAACGTCTTATCCTTTTGCCTAATATTCCCACGCTGCCCATAAACCTAAGGTTCCACGGCGATACAATTACCGGCAGTTTCTTTATAGAATCTAAAAGCAACAACGGTACACACCCAACGATAATAAAATGCACATGGACTAAATCTGGCTGTTCTTTTTCAACAATTCTCTTCAGCATGCCCCTAACACACGCTGATTTGTTTGCGTCAACTACATCAGGATAGAAAGAATCATATGGATAATAATAAACCGGTATTGAATTTTTTAGTGTGCTCTTTTTCCTGTAACTAAATACGCATTGTTTGTGACCCAACTTATCTAATTCATACACCAAATCTGATAAGTGTATGGAATGAGATCCCCCAATGTGTAATATTTTCATATCCTGTGCCTGTGCCAACACACGCAGTCTTTATTAACTCGAACCATGTTTGGTTTTTCGCCAATTTTATTTAAGTATTCATCCACTGCCTTCCTGCACCCAGAATACGTAAAATAATTATCAACAATCATAATACCTTTTCCTTCCAGCTTTTCATATAAATTTTCTAAACAAACAACACTAGCATCATAATACCCACAATCTAACACAAACACAGAAATTTTATTGATGCCCTCTTTTGCTGCAGGAACAGTGTCCTGAAACCAACCTTTATAGAATTGCACGTTCTTTTCACAATACCCAACTTTATTAATTATTAAATTCCTTGCACCATTTTCTGTCCCTGGACCGGATTTACCCATTCTTGCATAACATCCTTTTATAGATTTACATTCACCTGTCCTTATTCCTCCAAGTTTTTTCACAAGTTTTTCATCGTCATGTACGGTGGGCATAGGAGGATCATCGAACACATCAAACAAGTGCATGCATCTGACAGATTTATTATCTAAAAAGGTTTTTGCTGCAATAGCAGCACCCCCACCTTTCCAAACACCACACTCCACATAGTCCCCTTCCACACCATTCTTTATTACGTATTTTACTTGTTTTATGATATTATTAAACGTAATGCTACCTAGCATTGTATTTTTCTTTATTGCGGATAAAATGTTTGAATCTGTCATAGTATCTCACGCATCAACAATGATGCCTCAGACACAGAGTTGCATTTCATAACCCTATCGTATAACTCGATCCTTCTAGTAACAACATCCGGAGTACGAACACCGACAATCCTACATATCCTATCAAATCTGTGCGAATAGGTATTTTTACCATATACAACCTTTATCCCTTTAATAGACAACTCCTCCCAATATGCATCATTAGACAGTATGTTTCTTATATATTCACGCGATTTTTCCTCTGAATCAGAAAACACAATGGAATCACCGAAAACCCTTTTCATTCCCAAAGAAGGATAACTCAAAATAGGCGTACCACAGGATGCTATTTCAAAAACTCTTCTAGAAAACATCGTATTTGAATTCGTAACTATGTTAACATTTACAAAAAACCTATAATTTCTATATTTATTCATTAACTCCAAAAACGGAACTCCACCCACCACACACTTATCATATGGGCCTGGAAAACTATTACCGGCACCACCAACTTTCTTTCTATCATAAATATGCAAACCATATGGAATGCATGGTTTCAGAACGCACTCCATTTGTTTTTTCCGATGCAAATGCTGTTTATTCCAGTATGTACCAGCAAAACACGGGTTCTTGTTCCTTCCAGACAACACAGAAGGGTATTGATACATTGGTTGGGCGGCAAAAGGAAGCGCATAGATTCTGTTGTGTTTCAAAGCACTTCTATATTTATTAATGGAACCATCATCTGTAGTGAAAACAAAATCAAACTTTTTTGCTAACCACAAAAAATTCTTAAAGTGTACGGGATCTTCTTTATTCCAAAAAACTGTAGGAATTCCTCTTTTTTTACACACATTTATGATAGAATTAATAGCACCATCAACCCACCTATTGTTAGGACCTATAACTAGTCTCCATTGATTGTTGTTTCCGGCCCAGGCAGATTCAACAAACAACATATCTATATTTTTAATGTCATTCATAAAATTTTTACTACTTATTTTAATGGCCTGAAATTCAGGAGAGAAGTTATAATAGGAAAAATCATCCAATATCACACCAACTTTCACGTTGCCGCCTGCTTTCTTGTATATGAATCCTTAAGTATATTTGATAATCTCTGTGTGTTCTTTTTGATATCAAAAAGCTCAAAAATCCTTTTCCTCCCATCCCTCCCTATTTCTTCCCTCTTATTTGGGTATTTCAAATAATAACGCACAAGATCAACACACTCAGGAACACTTTTGAACCACACCACATGTTTTCTATTTCCAAAATCGTTTTCCATTCCAGGTATATAATATGTTAAATGCATTCTTCCTGCTGCCATGCACTCAATAAATCTTTCCTCATAATATTTATATACATCATAATGATTTATACCTAAACTAATTTTTGCATTCTGAATAGCCTCACAATATTTATTTTTTCTTACTATAGGCATAGATTGAAATGGCCAACCATTACCATAGACTATCATATTAAATTTCCTTTTCAATTCTCCCAATAAACACAATCTCATATTAGACAGCGGAAACAAATTTTTGTAGTTCGAGCCACCAAATATTAAATCATATGTTCTCTTTTTATTAATAGGATTGAATATCTTACTGTTTGCAGAATCATACAGCGTATACACATTTTTTATTCCAAATTTTTTATACATCAAAAATTGTTTTGGATCAGCATTATTTATAATAATGGAGTCTATGCACCCTCTCCTGGCCTTGATTATCCCAGGAACACGCCCACGTTGATCCCAGTACAGCATCACACAAGCTGTATTGGGTGACAAAGTTCTCACCCTCTTAAATACACTGGGCGACACACTCTCATCTTTAGAGAAAAAGAATATATCAGGTTGAATCTCCTTAACTGCCATCATAAACAAACGCGCGCTCTTCAAATTATTAACTGGAACAGAATACACATCAAACCCAAACTCACGCATACAGTTTGCGGTGCCCCATTTTCGTATCGTTATGATCTTTGGTCTTGACACTAAATCTCACCCCAATTCCTGGGATTTACAACCACGTCTTTGATTCTTCTTCTTGTATAATACATCTTTCTATTTGCAGATAAATATGAAGCTGAGTGATATGGCGTACTTCTGCTATGAGGTAAATGAATCATATTAGTATATTTATGTGCCCATACTATGTTATACCCGCGTAACCGCGCACGAAGATTCATATCACTGTCTTCTGCACCATACCCAATGTATCTTTCATCCCATCCATGCACACTCATCAAAAAATCTTTGTTTATACCATTACAACATCCATCTCCACTCAATTTGGATTTTGATGCACGCACTTGTTTTAGTAGCGCGTGATAATTGAGTTCATGCGGCTTAAAATTTGGAGCTTTATACAAAAAATATGTATAACACATCACGAACGCTTTTGGGTTCTTCATGAGCAAATCATGCACCACACCAAAAAATGATGGGTTAAAGACCTGATCAGCGTCCGTAGCACACACATATTTGGTAGTGGTTTTCTTCAGTCCTATGTTCAGTGCTCTTGCTTTATGAAACAGGCTAGTATTGCGAGTAACCCTAATCACTTGCAACCAGTCATAGTTGAATCTCCCGGACAAAGGTATCTTGCTACCAAAATCAACTAAAATACACTTCGGTTTCGGATTGCACTTATCTATCGACGACAAACAGTAATTTATGTTGAACTCACGATCCTTTACCGCTATTAGTGCTGTCAGGTCCAGTGACATCGCTGCTCTCTTTGTCGGTTATATACTTACCTATTAGTACAGCATCTGCCTCATTTTCACACACTTCAATACCAAACAGCTCTTTCACCTTGCAAATCATATCTTGCTTCAGCTTCTTCTTTCTGGAGTATTTGCTCTTAATAGATTTGTCCACTTTTAGCCCAAAATGTGATTGCCACTTAGCAACATTCACTTCTTTAACAGCATCACTGCCAATAATAAGTGTAGATAACACATCCCACACAGACCTATTCAAAACCAGTGTGAATATACCAAGTGTTCTGCCTGTTACTTTTCCGTTCTCTTTTTTTGGTTCAGGCAGGAACTGTCGCTCAATATATACTTCTTCTGGTTTTGTAAGTTCAATGATTGATTTTACGTAGTCAACGCACTCCTTATCATACACCTTACAATTACAATAACCGTGTTCACACAAATTGCCGTTGTTATAACAAGCATACCCAGACACACTGCCTGGATCTACAAACAACCTCTTCATGATATGGCGTACACTTGTCTGTAGTGTTCATCACCAGGTACAGGAGGCAGACTCTTCAAGTCTAATACCACTTCATCGAACAAATTTTTGTCATCATTATCTAATTCATGAGACACCATGTAGGAATTTGTTATAAACTTCATTAGATTCCACACAACAGAACCTTCCGCAGCATCAGAAGTCTCCGTATTTATATTAAAAATGAGTGCTGATGGATCTTTGAACCCCAGTGACAAGTTTGCTATAGAACAGTCAATCATAGCCACCGGAATTTTCATTTTTCTGTCATCTATTTCAATTTGTTTATTGACCGTTTTTACTCTGTAGCACACCTTGTGTATTTCTTTTCCTACAGACGCAGTGATTAGTAGTTTGAGTGCCATTGGAGCAGATTCATGCACCATAAAAGCAAATCTTTGTTCAATACCTTCTTCACCGTTTTTTTCTGAATTTATAATCGGAAGGGTGTTGAATAAGTCTATCCCTCCCCAATTTATCCTATTACTAAAAAACATGCTATCAAATAGTTCTATTATATACGCTTTAGTAAGTATTATTACATTCTCATTCGTCTTCATTTCTAGTATCCTCTTCTTCTATTACTTTTTCTACAGGATCGTTAACAAATTTCCTCCATTCATCCCCAAGAACACACCCCACAGAACTAATTAATGCCGATAAATTATCCACTTTCTTTACAAGCCCCGACACAGAAGGCTCTATTCTAGCAACCTTGTTTAATGAGTACAATACATACGCACGCAATGCATCTGCTATCCAGCTAAAATTAAACTCATCAACCACAGATCCTCCTTCTAGAAATCTAAGAGTAAAGCACTTACCATCAAACACAATTTCTGCATTTTTTCCGATTTTACAAAGCTGTCTTTTGTCTGCCATGCACCACCTACTTCAATTTCAATCTTGAAATGTTCCTAGGTCTCGGAACAGGACCAGACGGAACAGCTATACCAGCCAACTCAGCGCGCCACATGTTAATAGCGTTGGTCCACAAGCCAAACAGCTCAATTTGCGGCATGGTACTGAATGCATGCAGATGTTCTAAAATAAAATCGCGTATGTCTTTTTGTGATAAGTTGTTTATATCTTGTTCCGCCTCATCTTGATCTTTATTTATTACACACAACACTTCTATTGTAGTAGGACTCACCATCAAAAATTCCTGTTTAACCTTCAACAAATGCATGGGCAAAACCATGGTCTTAAAGCCAGCCATCTGTTCATTTTCCATAACAGGCTGTATTTGCAGCATTTTCGGAAAATACATCAACAGGCGATTTTTTGTACCATCAACCCACTCTGAAAATTCTTTATCAGACACCGCGCCAACAAAGCTTCCATTAATCAATACTAGCGACAGACCTGTCATCTTCATTCTCCTGGTTATCTGCGTCTTTTCCTTCCAGAACTTCTGTTATTGCTGTCTCCCAATACTTATATGTATCATCTATATCAAAATTATCCTTCACGTACTCATATGCGGCAGAGGTAACTTTTTCAATAAGTTCCTCGTTCTCCAGAACACACACTGCCTTGTCGTACCATTCCTTATTATCCTTTACTATAAATCCGGTTTCACCATCAACTATAGAAGTTGAATATGGGTGTACATCAGATGCTACGGTAATTATCTTTTGTGCAGCATATTCAAGAAACTTTAGATTAGATTTACACACGTTAAATTTGTTTGCTATTATTGGTGCAAAACCAACAGTACCGTCCAATTGGCTCATCATCTGGTAAAATGCCTGCAGTTCAACAGGCGGAACAGAATAAGCTCCCTCTATTTTAGCATACATCAGTTTCACCATGTACTTATCTTCAGAACACAGCCTCTTTATGGCTGGAGTAATCAATTTTAAATCATTTTTATGAGTAGCGGATCCTTGCCACACCGCCACTTTCTTGATTGAATTGTGCGGACTCTCGGTAATCAGTCTAAAATCTATTGAATTTGGAAGTATGTACACATTATCATTATACTGCAAAAGTTCCTCAGCTAGCGGCTGTGTGGTGGTAAAAACAGCGTCTGCTATTTCCAAAAACTTTCTGATCACGTCTTGAGTTTGTCTTTTTGCGTAGGTGTGATGTGCTGGATTCCAATCAGGTATATGAAACAGGTCATCGTCAGTTTCATAAACTATTTTTATGCCATCTTTCTTCATCTGCATGGCATATTGCAACACCTGTGCAGAATATTGACGTTGAAATATAGCCAAATCGGTGTTTTTCTTTAGCATGTGAGATTCATGCATATACGGATATACAGAAATCAGAAATGACTTGTTGTTTCTAGTAAGAGCACTCAACGGACTATGCAACCTATAAAACCAACACGCACCACTATCAGCCTTGTAGGCTATGATCTTTGTCTTGGCTTCATTCTTGTCTTCAGTCAGGAATTGATATGGGCGATTTTCCATCTATGCACTCTTTTCGTCTTTTTCGGTGTTCTTTTCTATAGCGCGCAGAAACGCAGACTCAAGAGTAGCATACGGTATCTGATTGCATACTATATCTCTCTTACATGTCCACAAATTGCGTTCACGGGTTTTGGGGTTTAAGTATCCAGGCTCCAGATCCAACAAAGCACCAACCGGTCGATTGCAAGGCCACTCATCACACAAGCTTTGCGGTGCATTGATATTAATGTTGTGTGGATGTCCAAAGAATCTTGGATCAGTATTATTGAACAACACTACACCAGTCTTGTTAATGCACGCAGAATAATGTGCAAACAAACTTTCTATGAACACGAACGTTTTACACAGGTCAATGATCGCAAAAGTCTCACGCATCTGCATACCAAGAGCATCAAACGCACCCTCAACAAGCTGTTCACCAGCTAATCCAATTTGCACGAACTCAAAATGCTTACTGTATTTTCTAACCAATTCAGAGATCAAATCCATCCGCATATCTTTGTGAGCGTGTATTTTTCTAGATTGACCCTCAGAGGGGACAGCACCAAACGCATGTATCAGTATTACAGGTTTCTTGAATTGACTCATAAAGTATTGACCAAACTCACGCTCATGTTTTGTTAAAAACACCTCAGGAGGATCACCATCCCACTTAGTATCATACACATTGCAAATAAAATCAAGTATGTTCTTGCTTTTTGCTCTGTGTTCGTCTCTAAAATAATCATAAGCAAATCTCTTCTTGAACATAACAGCGGTATCTTTATATTCTGAATAAACATTCATTCCCTCATTGAATGGAAATACCTTGCTGATATTAGGATTATCTTTTAGGATAACAGGATATGTAGTTACCACAACCAACTCTTGATTTGGGTAATCCCTATGTATGCAACGCAACATAGGAGTAGAAGCAATTATATCTCCCGATCCACCCTGTGTATAAATTACTATGTGTTGTTTTTCTTCTTTATTAGGCAAGTTATTCCTCCATGTTTCGAGTGCCGTACTTCCTTTCCTTTCAGGGTAAAGTATTTCTATAGATGTGGGGGTGGTGACTGCGCTTCGCAGTCACCACGTGGCGGCGAATGCCGCCACACAGTATACAGTTTAGTCTTGGGTTTATGCGTCATGCATCGTTGTTCCCCTCTCCCCCAAACCCCTTTTTCCTTCATTTTTTCCGGATCTTTCTTCGATCTTTGTTTTTAAAAAAGTTTTAGGTCGCCTGGCGACCGTACCTAGGCACCTAGGCAACCTCACATAGGTGACCTGGCGACCTCTACCTGCACCAGATGCGGGTTACCTGGTGACCTAGGCAACCTGTACCTGTAAGAGGTCACCTCTCACCAGTGTCACTGGTGGCCGTTTTACCGATCAGTAAATGAAGTATATTTTATGAACATTGACCAACAAATGAAAACACGGTAACTTCTGCAAAACTGGAGGTTCTGCATGCCTGATAATAAGCAAGTGAAAAATGTTCCGCTGCAATTTGATCGTGCTGATACTGTAGCAGAAATAGCAAAAAGACTGATTCCAAAGTTTCACACCCACTTAGTAAATGCCAGAATCGCTTATCTATTCAAGAATAAAGAAATAAAGAAAGGCGGGAAGATTGTAATAGCTACTGCCGGGAAGTGCTCACCTAAAGAAAACGCACTCGCTAAGTACAACAACGGTATGAGTGACGTGGACGTTGAAGGTTTTGACTTCTTGTTGATTGTGTCGTATCCCGTGTGGCAGACACTAACAGATGCTCAAAAATTGGCAGTAATCGACCATGAGCTGTCGCATATGTTAGTTCAAACAGATGATGAGTCTGAAGATGGTGACACAAAATACACTATCATAGAACACGATGTGCAAGAATTCTGCTCCGTGATTGAACGACATGGACTGTACATGAAGGATCTTGAGAATTTTGCAGAAGCAGTGAAAAATTTAGAATCTGAAGTGCCTGAAACAGATACAGAGCCCGATCGTGAAGACTAAATCAACAGGACAAGTAATTAGACGTATAGTAACAACAGGTGGGATCCAAATGAGCCGTGGCGAAACTGCTTGACGAACAACCCCACCAAGGCTAAAAAATTTAATTCGCGAGGTGAGGCACTTGAAGTTGCTCATCTATTAAATCAATCTGAAGGGTACGAAGAGTTTACTGTTATGGAAATTGGTGTCCCCAACACTACGGAAGATTCCAATAATACTCACTCTTAATATCATCGAGCACAATGCCACCGATCAGCCCATAAAAGCTGGACCAAACACTTCAGGCTATCCGAAAAGCATGTAGATAATAATTAACGAGGTTGGGGTGTTCCTTCCTTTCACATTTACCATATATGACCATACACAGAAAATACTTGACAAAATTATTACAGTCGTAGTAAAATTAAGGTGTGATCAACTATTACATAATCCTTTGCGTCACTGAGGATTGTAGGATTGAAGACATCAAACAATCTTATTTTGCTCTTGCCAAGCATTATCACCCCGACAACAAAGAAACAGGTGATGTCAAGAAGATGGCTTTGCTGAATAAAGCATATTCAATTCTTACAAACCCTCAAAAGAGGTTAAAATACGATCTTGAATTGAAAGAGGCACACAGGAAAAATTTTCTTCTGAGAAACAAGTACATTAGACAGAGATTGAAGGTTCAATAAACGTTTGTGATTACCTGTATAAGAGGTTAAAGATGGGATCAACCATAAAGTTCGTGAAATCATTACTCAATACCAAGACTGAATCAGAAGTAACTGACTGCTATGTCCAATGGCTTAATGTTGATATGTTGCATAGAGTACACAATTGCGATGGGGTGGATGATGTACGTGGTGTGATATTTGAATTCAAGTTCGACTACAACATGAAGAAACAGTGGTCTAGGTGCACAGCACAAGTATTGCACTATGTAAGATCTATTTACAAGGACTGCACACTCAGTGTACCAAAGAAGGTGTCAATTGCGGACAAAAATGAAGCATTCATTGTCTCAACAAAGCCATTTGAACAACTAATCCAGGATGACTCAAAGGATTGGAGCGTACCAAGCAACCCAAGTCAAGATATCATTGATGCAGTAGAAGAACTGATCAGCACTCCACACATCTACAGTATGACAGATGAGTACGAAGCATCTTGTTTCATGAAAGCGTATTTTCAGGAGGATAATTCCGCAATTACCAGGACGGTAAATGCAGAGAACGTGTGCGATGTATACAGACAATGGAACAGCAGGATCAAGAAAACGGTGCTCGGAAGCAAGGATCTAATCAGTCAAATTCTGGTATCCGCATTTTTTCTTGATCTACAAAACAAGTATGAACTCCGCAAGGATGGAAGAATCTCCTGGAATGGCGAAACGATGTCAATCGAAGGAGTAATTGAAGACATCAAAGAGTACAATGACTTCTGGAGTGTTTACAAGAGAATCACCACAGAAGATCTTTCCAACATAATGCCATATAAGGATACACTAATCGAACTTTCTGATCGCAGAAACACAGGAGAAGTAAATACGCCCCCTGATATGTGTTTGATGGCTCACTCATACTTACAGAAAGCAGCCCTGGATTATGATAGTATATATTTCTGGGATTGCTGTGCTGGAACAGGTAATTTAGTAAAGAACTGCAGAACCCCACCAGGCAAAATTTTTGCATCTACGCTAATGTCATATGATGTAGAAAACATGATTCAACACGGGGTCAAGGCAAGGATTTTCCAGTTAGACTTTTTGAATGATGATATTCCAAAAGGCATCCATGAACTATTAACTAATGATCACAATTGGGCGGTGTTGATTAATCCGCCGTGGGCTGGTGATACCAGCGGACGCGGACACACCATCAAAGGGGTAACTGGAACAAAAACACAGGAAAGAATGCAGGATCAAAAGATCACTTGCAATAATCTATACCCACAATTTATGTTTAGGCTCACCGAACTCATGCCTGAGGGAACAGTATTGGGCATCTTCACACCAGCATCTTTCCTGGTTGGGCAAAACTATGAGTCATTCAGAAAATTTTGGTTCAGTAACTGGAAGTTTGTAAAAGGCTCTGGTTTCCAGACAACAGAGTTCAGCGATATTGCCAACAACTGGCCAGTATTGTTTACTGTGTGGGTAAAAGGAAAAAATTCAAACACTATCAACATTGATATAGTTGAGTTGGATGTGTTAGAAAGGGACAAAAACGGGGCATTGGTAAAGACAGGTACTAAGGGTTTTGGTCCTGCTAAGGATCCGTTGAATAAGTGGATTAATAGACCTAAGAACACGGTAGTTAGACCACCAATGAAAAGTGCACTGAACGTGGTGGAAAAAGGTAGACTTAATAGATTGTCTGAAGATGCCATTGGGTATCTTTTGGCTAATGCTAACGAAGTACAGCACAGGGACTTTACTGAAATACTGTCTGGACCATATGCAAATAGTAATGGATGGTCTATTACTCCAGAAAACTTTGAGCAGTCTATGACAGTGTTTACTATCAGAAGACTGACGAAGGGAAGGTGGCTAAATAACAAAGACCAGTATAACACCCCAGACACCACACACCCTGAGTATAGACAGTTTGCAGTAGACGCGGTGATCTGGTCACTGTTTCATAATTCCAATCAGTCTTCGTCACTTGGAGGTGTGCAATACAATGGTAACTCCTACGACATCAAAAACGAATTCTTTTGGGTGAATACTGGCACCAATCAGTCATTTGTGTCGAAGTGGGTTGAAAGCCATAAACACCTTTTTAGTAGTGATGTGAGGCTGCTAATCGATTCGGCCACAAGACTGGTAACAGAGACAATAGGATACCGAAACACAGCACCGTATAGATTGCAACTTACAAGGGATGATGCCGGATGGTACCAAGTACGTAAATGGATTGGAAACAGCTCAGAAGAGGAGCTAGAACAGTATAGGGTGTTACTGAAAGACATTGAGAAACTGCATAAGGAAATCGGAAACAGACTGCGACCAATCATGTACAGACTTGGGTGCCTGCCACCAGATTTCAAAAAGATAGATGTACTAGAACCAGTATAATCTACCAGACGTATGGTCATGACCATACGTCGTCGTTTGTTTGAAATACTTGACAGCGTATTATAGCTGTGGTATAATGGACTTGTGAACAGGTTCATCAAAGCCTTCGACCCAGCTACAGGTAAATACATCGAAATCGAAGTGCAGGCTTCTGCACCAGCATCAGAAACTGACAGAATCTGCATCCTGCCTGGTAGCTTTGACACCGAAGCACAAGCCACGGAGCTAATCAATAAGCTGGTTGAGATCTACAAAGACACAATCAAGATCAGGGCCAAGTGTGTGAATGGAAAGTTCAAGATCGTGTGCTCGTGGCTGTTACGTGCTTAGGTCTACACGTCTACGCGGGGCACAGCGCCCCCGGCGCTGCAGCCCCAGCGCCAAGATATTTATGGATGCGTTGAAGTCACGATCTAAGACCAAGCCACACCTCGTACAAATGTAAGTCCTGTCATCAAGCGTTAGATCCTCTTTTATGCTACCACATCTGCTGCACTTTTTCGACGTGTTTCTTGGATCTACTAGTATTACACTCCTACCAGCCTCTTCCGCTTTGTAGATAGTGTATTGTACTAGCTGATGCCAAGCTACGTCATGGATACTTTTTGCTAAGTGACCATCTTGTATCATGCCTCGTATGTTGAGATCCTCGAACACCACTGTACCAAACTGATGAACGAGACTTCTGCTAAGTTTATGAGCAAAATCTTTGCGTTGATTTGAAATCTTTTCATAGACTCGTGCTACGACTTTACGATACGCACGTCTCTTACTTGATCCTTTTTCAAGCTTTGAATACTTGCGTTGTACTTTAGCTAATTTCTTTTCTGATCTCTTGAAAAATCTTGGGTTGGGTACAGTCTCACCATTGGACAAGACAGCAAAAGTCTTTATACCTAAATCTATACCTACTGCCAAGTCATTTGCTGGTAAACGTACAGGATCTATTTCTACATTGATATAGGCATACCACTTGTTAGTAGATGATTTGCGTATAGTGATCGTCTTGATTTTGCCTTGGACTGGACGATGAAAGACTGTAGATATAATACCGATCTTGCTGAGTCTAAGACCACCTCCAACGATTTTAGCACCTTGATTACTAGCTTGAGGAAAAGTAAAGCTATCATAACGCCCCTTGCCCTTGAAACGCGGAAAACCAGGAGTTTGCTTAGCTTTAACTCTGCGAAAGAAAGCTTTATAGGCTAAATCGACTCGGACTTGTACATTAGTTAGTACTTGTGAATAAACACTGTTCCAATGAACACTATCCTTTTTCCATTTAGTTAATAGGTTGTGAGTATCGTACAAAGATAAAGACTTTTTCTCAGTCTCGTAAGTATATTTTCTCATACCCAATGTTTTATTATAGACTTGACGACAGATTTCTAATGTAGTATTTAGCAAAGTGACCTGCACATGTGTTGGATAGAGACGGTATTTGAAAGTCTTATGCACAAAGAAAGTAAAACATTGAAAAATAAAGATGAATTAACCATCGTACATTTAGCTTGTTCTAATTACCATATATGACCATACGTCATCGTTTGTTCGAAATACTTGACAGAGTATTATAGCTGTGGTATAATGGTCTTAGGATCAAGTTTTCAATTAGGAGGTTCACATGCCAGTTCTCGACAAAGTTTCCTCTCTCATCAGTGAACTCAACCAGGCCATGGCCGAGCTGCTCAACAAACACGACGGAGTGCATGGGGTGTGTGCCGTGCAGGAGGTGATGCAGGACGCGGAAAAGACCGTCAAGTTCATGAAAGAGAACGGTTTGGCATGAGTTTTTTCAACAAAATTTTGGCCAACTTTCGTGGTGAGTACCTTTACCACAAATATATGAAGCACGGATTTTGTAAGTCCTTTTTCAGCGCCGTGCTTGACACGTTTGCTTTCATCGTCCTGAACGTTTTTTGCAGCGAACAGTAAAGGGGGAAGGGAATGTTTTCCTGGGAAGACTTGCACACGTCATACAGTTCCTCTCACGATCAGGACAGGCGCATGCAAACGCTGGCAGAAATTGGAGCAGCCACCATGGTCCAGGCGTTCTTGCAGTGGGCAATAAGCAAGGACTGCAAGGATTGCGAACACTACGATCCTGCATGCGGGTGCTACTTCAATTTCCAGGAGTGTGTAAGTGGTCGTATGTCATTCTATGACAATTTCTTGAGCATGAAGGAGTAGATATTGAATCGTTATTTACAAAATGGTGAGCATTACAACTGTCACAACTGTATTAGATGGGATAGTTGTCAGGCACAATATACTGGAGGAGGAGCATTTAACAACATTTTTTCTGGTATTTACATAGTTGCATGTTTACTTTCAAGAACAGATTCTGAGTTGTTCTAGGGAAGGTGGATTTATGGGGGTGAGCATCATCAACGTAGTCATTCAGGCCATCAAGCGCGCCCGAAAGCGACGCGCCAAGAAAGTAGGAAAGTGAGATGATGCCCTGTCTGAGAAAAGTGGTACCTAACAAACATGAATGATGATCAAAAATATAATTCTGAATACATAAAACGTAGATATGTGTATTTGAAGGAGATGGCTGTAGAGTATAAAGGAGGCAAATGCGAAATATGTGGGTACAATAAATGTATAGGTGCTCTTGTGTTTCACCATAAAGACCCATTAAATAAAAAATTTTCTTGGCATCACATGAGAAAACGTAGTCTAGAAACAATGAAGGAAGAGTTAGATAAATGCCAATTACTGTGTGCAAATTGTCACTCTGAGATTCATTTTAATTCAGATAAATCAAATGAGTACTCAAAGTGGATTAGAAATAAAAAGAACAGCAAGAAAAACACCAAGAGAGGTACAACATCTGTGTGTGAACACTGTGGTTGCAGTTTTCCTGTGAAAAGAAACGGACACCGTTATTGTTCTATTAAATGTTGCCAGTTAGACCATCAAAAGGTGTGTTGGCCTACTCACAATGAACTTATGAAATTAATAAAAGATAATAGTATTTTAGGAGTTAGTAAAATGTTTGGTGTAAGTTTTCAAACAGTAAAGAAGCACATCCGCAATGGCAAAAAGTGCGTTTAATGATCATTTTTCTCAACATAAATGGCGTTTGTCTCTTCAAGCTTGGTACAGGGGTTCGAATCCCCTTGGGGACGTATGCACACAACGACAGATACTTGACTCGTTATTATAGATGTGGTACAATTTGATCGAAAGGAGATTTAGACATGACAGCCAACGGACTCGTGATCATGGGGTACTTCTTCTGGTGGAGCATCCGCGAAGTCCTGGTCAAGAAGGTGGACTTCCTCGCCTCCTGTAAAAAGGTGGGCATCAAGTACGACATCAAGGACTGCGACCGCACAGCCTACCTCAATGCAGTGCGTCAGGTCAAACAGCAACAGGGACAGCACCATGTCTTGGTGCGTATGATCGCCAAGGACAAAGACCAGCACCTGGTGGGGTTGGTGGATGAAAAGGTTGACCCCAAGGCACAGGACCTGCAGTACCACCACTCGGCTACCATGTCTTTCAATCAGAAGACCGGGTTGCTGACCTGTGATCATCCACACCGCGCCTTTGATCTCATCAAGGACAAGTACAACTCCTTCAAGGAAAACCTCACGTCCTACGACATGCGTTTGATCATCAAGGACATCATCGACAAGATGACGCCTGTGACTGTCCGTGAAGGCGGCGGTATCTACTACGCTGATGAGAAGTTCACCAGGGAACTCAAGCAGGTGGAGGCACTGCTCAAGTCCCTGGAGGGATGCAGCATGGTGTTGGTGCCTCAGATCAACACCGAAGACACCAAGAAGGCGATTTACAACAGCCTCATGGAAGACATGAACCGTCGTTTGGATAACTTCCAGGAGGAGATCAACAACAACAAGTTCAGCACCCCCAAGGGTTGGGCAGCCACTCTCGAACGTTTCCGTGAAACCAAGAAGGAAGTGGAGTTCTACGCCGAGAGATTGAAGTTCTCTGGTGAGAACGTGCTGGAGAAGTTGAATGCCATGGAGAACCAGGTCAAGGCCAAGTTGATGGAGCTGTGAAGTGATATTATGTACCAGGCATTTATTGTAGCAGCTCGACGCTCAGACGGCTCGATGCCGAAGCTGTGCAAGGCGCAACACGACAGGATCTTTTTCACTGCAGAAGACGCCGAAAAGTTCAAGCAGGAGCTGGACGAGAAATATGGATGGAATGTAGAGTTCGCTATCTACGAACTGTCCGTGGAAATGATTAAGGAGGTTTAGATGGCTACAAAGCACGAACCTGCAGAGGGAGATCTGAGGATTTGGTGGATCCCACAGGTGCCCATGGAGGGATTCGAGGTCCCTGTAAGCAGCATCAGGGATGCCAGGCTGTTGCTCAGTGTGCTGGGTGATTACGATCTTTTCCAGCTCCAGCACAACATCAAGCCTGATTACTGCAATGCGGGCAGAATACAAATCTTTCATGACAACGAATGGTTGGATATGGAGGATGATGAGATCGAAGAAATGGAGAATACCGGCACCACACCAGACTGGACCAAACCGATTTACTGACACACTCCTCGCAGTATAATACAAATGTTGTTGATCTTTGGTAATACGGGACCGTGGCGCAATTGGTAACGCACTTGACTTTTAATCAAGGGAATGTGGGTCCGAATCCCACCGGTCCCATACAATAAAGAATACGCAAAGGAGAAAGCGTATGAATCTATACACAGTCAAGTTCAAGGAAACTGACGGTGAGTGCAAATCACAGGTGCGTGTACGTGCTGAAAACACCGTGGATGCCATGCACGCAGCAGAAGAGAAGTACCTCAAGAAACACGGAACCTTTTATGGTTACGAAATTGACGCCGTTTGGGATGAATACGGAAACCAAGTATACAGCAAAACCACTGGACATAGAAATGTGGGGTGGTAAACTGTGAAAGCGGAAACATTAAAAGATTTTCTAGAACGTTGTTTGGTTGAATATGGAGTATGTTGCCAAGAAAATGCAGGATACTACCTGCAATCCGTATCGTACCCACGCGCACTAGATTCAATTGCTTCAACGTGTTTTTACAAAGACGTGGAAGTAAAGCCCGAAGACAAAGAAAGAATACTCCGACTCCACAGTCAATTGCAGTCACCCGGACATTTCACAGAGGAATAAAACTCATACTATCACAGGAGAAGGAATATGATTACTAAGGCTGTGTACGAAGTGCGTGACACTGAGGGTTTTCTTCACGAGCGTATTGCACTTGAAAAGGATCCTTCGTGGGATCAATTTTTCGCAGAGGCTGAGAAAATCAGAAGCAGGTTTGTGGCTGGGTGTACCGTACACGGACATTGGAAGGTGTTGGACGAAAAGCAGTACGGCAACAAGACTAATTGCAAGGAAATGTTATGCGAATTTACCCTGGACAACGGCACAGTCAAATTCAGAATCAGCGGCAAGAAGCTGTTCTGATGAGCGAATTTGTGCATACTGGTATCGGGATACTGTTGACCATTTTGATAATCTACAGCAAAGTAGTTACCAGAAAGGGTAGTACACAAAATGGATCTAAATAACGCTTCTTTCTTGATGGTAATCATCACCCAAACCGATAAACCCAAGTTTGGTCCAACACTTCTACACCGTGAAGTATTAACATACCCAGATCATATGCTAATGCGCGAGGATTTGGTTAAAAAGAAAAGGGCTTTGGATCCAAACTTTTATTCTGAGTTTGAAGTGGACATCTACAAAGTCGATATTTCACCACTGGTATCAAACAAGTGTTCATGTAATCTTATTGCTTCAGGCACATTCAATGAAGCACTAAAAGAACACGCCAAGTTGTTGATCGGGTAAACCGTCTTATTTACCATACATGACCATACGTCGTCGTTTGTTCGAAATACTTGACAGCGTATTATAGCTGTGGTATAATGGTCTTAGGATCAAGTTTTCAATTAGGAGGTTCGCATGCCAGTTCTCGACAAAGTTTCATCTCTCATCAGTGAACTCAACCAGGCTATGGCCGAGCGCGGGCACATCATCGAGGCCATGCTCGCAGCCCTCATCAGCAGCACGCACATCCTGTTGTTGGGTCCCCCCGGGACCGCCAAGAGCTACGCTGCGCGCTGCCTGTGCAATGCCATCGACGGGGCTGGATACTTCGAGTGGCTGCTCACCAAGTTCAGCACACCGGAGGAGGTGTTTGGCCCGGTGAGCCTCAAGGGGCTGAAGCAGGACGAGTACCGCCGCGTCACCTCTGGCAAGTTACCAGAGGCGCACATCGTATTTTTAGATGAAGCCTTGGATCTAGACACGCCAATACCAACACCTACCGGATGGACGACTATTAGAGACATCAAAGTAGGGGATACCCTATTGTCG
This sequence comes from Minisyncoccota bacterium, assembly GCA_041651055.1. Lineage (GTDB taxonomy): Bacteria > Patescibacteriota > Minisyncoccia > Phycocordibacterales > UBA5272 > UBA11704. Next base: position 135,642 of record JBAZJW010000002.1, on the reverse strand, counting down.
GCAAGCGGAAAACCAACCATTGTAACTGGTGTCACAAAGGTGTTCGAGAATAAAAAATGCTACAAATTCGTGTTTGAAAATGGGGAGTCATTGGTATGTGATGCTGGTCATCGTTGGCTGTGCAGAAAGAGCAGGAGCAATCACAAAACTGCACACAAAGTCAGAACCGCAGAAGAGATGTACAATGAACACGTTACCGGGAAGAGATGGCAAATACCGCTCCCAAAGCCGGTTGAGTTACAAGAAAACATGCTACCAGCAGATCCGTACACACTCGGGTGCTGGCTAGGGAACGGCAATTCATGGAACATGGAAATTTATGTAAGAAAGGAAATCGCTGCACATACTGCACACGAAATTCAAAAAACAACACCAAATGCAAGGATTACCGGTGCCCACAAGAAATCAAGTAAATTAGAAGTTATTTCATTGGCAGGAACTGGATTCAGAACGCACATAGGGGATTTGGGGCTATTGAAAAACAGAAGTACATACCTTGGTAGCGGAAAATACATTCCATTAGCATACAAAAGGGGATCTATACACCAGAGAATGAGACTGATACAAGGATTGATGGACACCGAAGGACACATCATGGAATGTGGAACATGCACATTTAGCAACACCAATGAACACATTATTGATGGTTTTGTCGAAATACTACGCACGCTGGGCGCAAAGTGTTCAAAGAGGCCCACCAAGGACAACCGAATTGGAAAGAAGGGGGCACACAAGCAGTGTTGGAAAGTGAATTTCAGGGCTGACCCGGACATGCCTATGTTTTTGTGCAGGAGTCACAAAAATATTCCGAAATTAGTGCAAAGAAAACATCTACGCATTACATCAATCACGGAGGTTGCGCCCAGATCTACTAAATGTGTTTCTGTGGATTCTGAGGATAACTTGTTCCTTGCTGGTAGAGCAATGGCTGTTACACACAACTGTTTCAAGTCCAATTCGGCATTGCTCAACAGCCTGCTCAGTGCCATCAATGAGCGCATCTTCTTCAACAACGGACAGCCTGTCAAAATTCCTCTCCTCTCATGCATCGGGGCCAGCAATGAGCTTCCCCAGGGCGAGGAGTTGGGTGCCTTGTACGACCGTTTCTTGACCAGGTTTTGGGTCGATTACATCCAGGATGACAACCTGTTCCTGGATTTGGTGAACCCCACAGGAACGGTCGGTAAGAAGGAGATCTCCACCAAGCTGACCATGGAAGACATCAATGAGTTGCGCTCCATGATGGAAAAGGTGCAGGTCCCGGCCGGTGTGCTGCAGTCCATCCGGTCAATCTGCATGGAACTCCGCATGAAGCACGGCATTCAGGTCAGTGACCGGCGCTGGAAGTCCATCGTCAATACCCTGCGTGCATATGCTCTGATCCGTGGACACCAGGAAGTGACCGACGACGAGATCGAGGTGCTGTCCAACATGCTGTGGGACAAGCCCGATCAGCGGCGCACCATCGAGACGGTGCTGTCCGCATACACCAACCCACTGAATCTCAAAGCCAGCCAGTTCATGGACGCCGCCAAGGAAGCGTACGGTGTGTGGCAGAAGAGCGCCAAGAAGGACACCGACGCCATGCAGGCCAACGGCATCCTCAAGGACATTTCCAAGGCCATCGACGCGGAAGTGTCCGGACGCGAGGCCGCCAAGACCAAGAAGCTGGTGGACACCAAGACCAAGATCGACTCCTGGCGCAAGGAAATCGTGGCTTCCATCGCCCTGTGAGGGTGCTGTCATGAAGCTTTCCTCCTGGGAAAAGATGTCCTTTGACAACTTCTTCGAGGCGCACGGTGGCCTGAAGACGGTGGAAAACAGTGGTGTCTCGAAGGGTTACTCGGACTTCAGGGACTTCCAAGCCGGTGTGTTTGGTAGCCTATTCCAGTCCAACCCCGACTTTGATAATCCTTCTCCTGAGTGGGCATCCAAGGTGTTCAACGAGATGCGCGGCATGAAGGAGTGGAAGGATATTCGCAGCCAAGGCACGGTGTTTGATTCCTTCCAGTCTGGCCTTGGCACCTCCGTTTTGTCCGAGCAGATCCTCAGTACCCTGCCCAAGATGGAAGATCGCAATCCCAAGGACGTGGAAAGGGATCTGAACGGCCTGGAAGACATGCAGGATCGGCCCAACTACCAAGTTACCAAGGAAAAGCTGGAGCAGGAGTTGGCCAATTCAAAGAAAGCGTGGTCTGAGGCCATCAATAACCTGGATGGCTACCAGGTGCGCCAGGCAATCCGCCGTGGGCTCGGAAAGGCCAAGGAAGCCCTTGACGATGCCAGCGAAGCAAACTCCGTCTTTGGATATGACAATTCGACTTCCGGGGCGGCTTCTTTAACCGGCGACCAGCAGAAGCTGCGCGTCATGGAAATGATCCGCAACAGCGCCAAGCTGAAGCAGATCATGGAAATGGCTGGTCGCTTCAAGAACGAAGCGGAGAAGCACCAGGCCAACAAGAAGCAGCCGGGACCCGATGAAATCACCGACATCGAGATGGGCAATGACATCGGCCGGTTGATCCCCGCTGAGGCCATGAAACTGGTGGCTGGGGATCTCGAACTCGATTTCTTCAAGAGGTACCTGGAGAAGGGGCTGGTACAGTACCGGCTCGACGAGCACATCACCGAGAAGAAGGGTCCCATCGTCGTGTGCATCGACAACAGTGGTTCCATGGTAGGGGCACCCGAGATCTGGTCAAAAGCAGTAGGACTTGCGATGGCTTTCGTGGCCTCTAAGCAAAAGCGCGCTTTCCGCATCATCCACTTCTCGGAGTGCGTCAGACACGAGCAGGAGTTCACCTCTCCATTCAACACCGAGGATTTGCTCAAGTGCATGGAAATGTTTTTCGGCGGAGGCACAGATTTTTCGTCAGCCCTTGGAAAGGCATTCTCCTCTGTTACGGAGAACGTTTCCATGTCCAAAGCCGACATTGTGTTCATCACAGACGGTTTGTGCAACATCCCCGATAAGGAAGCACTCTCTAATACCAAGAAGAAGTTGGGTGCCAGGCTCTTTTCTGTGGTCATTGGTGGTGTACCCGCAGACGGCGACGACCTCAAGTCCCTGTCCGACAAGCTGTGGTCGATTGACGCTTCCGATCTCAACAACACTGAGCACATCAAGGAAACCATCTTCCAGATTTGAAAGGAGATATCTATGGGCCTTCAAGTTGACGCAGCGCTGATGTCAAAAGCGGATGAGGAAATCGTACGTCTACAAAAGGAAATTATCCGTCTTCGAGAATCAAATTCATCTCTGGAACAAGAACTGGAACAAGCCAAAGAGAAGATCGAAGAACTGCACGAAATCCTGCAGGCCAAATCACTCGGATGCAAATGCGTGTAATTTCCTTTTCCAAGTATGACAGCAACTCTGCAAATTACGCTTGTTGTGGTTTGTGATAAGTGCGGAAAATCACAGATCTTTGAAGGTATTCTGCCTAATGGCGTTATACGTGCCGCAGTAAATGCTGGTTGGTGTAGATTACCCCACCCAGGTACCGTTGATGCGGAGTATTATTGCCCAGAATGCTCAGAACAGTACAACAATGACCATACATGACTATACGTTTTGATACTTGACAGGATATTATAGCTGTGGTAGAATGTGGGTAGGAGGTCACTCAAATGAAGGAATTTTTTAGAGAGATCCTTTACGCCGTTTGTTTCATGATCCTGGCCGTGCTGGTGGCCTGGGCAATCATCAGCCTGAATGGGTGCGGCGGTGATTCAGAGTTGTGTTTGAGTGACTTTGACACCGGAATGGTGTTCTGTTACAACAAAAACGACTGTTCTGTGCTTTCAGACGGCACCTATTCATGTACATTCGATGCACGTCAATATGATTCCAGCACCGGCGACGCCTGTATGTATGACCAGGACTGCGGTGATTTCAACGTTTGTGTAAATGGAACGTGCACGGAAACATGCATTCAGTATACAAAGGAATATACTGCTGGGAGGAACGAAGCGTGCGGAGGCATGAGTAATGAGTGCAGCACATGTTGTTGTCTGAGCAATGGTCCGTTTTTTGATTACAATCAGGAACTTAATGATGGATTTGGGGGCTGTGAAGAAAACAGAGTTGACTGCGGTAATCCGTTTTTTCTGATGTTGGTGAAAAGAAACGGTATCAACAAAGAGACGTACAAAGAAGATCAGGCAAACAAATGCGAACAGACGGTGTGCAGCGAATACTGCAACAGCAACTGTTCATAAATCATTATGAATTAGGGTGGAACCGCAAATAAAGCTACAAGGTATGTATTTCCACCATTTGCCACTATTGGCATGAATGTAGCGGATGCCGGGACTGCAGCACCGGCAATACTTACAGCACCGCCTTGTAACGCCACAATGAAACTTGCTGTGTTGCTTATCACTACACCAAAGGTATCTCCTTCAAACCACCCACCGGCATCACCATCACCGAACACCCCAACAGAGTCTCCTACCCCTTCTACGCCATAACCACCAGCGGCAGTACACACGCCCCTAACACCGCGTGAATTAATACCAGTAGCCTTTCCCATAACCCCAATAGTTGCTGCCTGACCATACACACCATAACTATCACCACCCAATCCATAGACACCGTAGGTGTCTGCTTCCCCGTATACACCATATGTTGATGCTATCCCCTTTACTCCAACCGTGGCTGCTTTGCCCAAAACACCGTAGCTTACTAAAGCCGTACCGTACACACCGTAATCATCATCCGATTCTCCATATACACCATAGGTACTCGCAAATCCGTATACGCCTGCAGTAACCGCTTCTCCATACACACCCTGTTCAACTAATGCTTTCCCGTATACTCCATTGGTGTTTGCTGACCCGTATACTCCTACAACACCAATGCCAACCACACCCCTACCTTGTGCTGCACTTCCAAATACACCAGTTGCTGCAACACCACCAGCCTGTCCAATTACACCCACTGCTAGGTGTGCGTTTAATCCGTTTACAGCAGACCCGAACACACCGTATATATTACCAACAGAGTTCGAGTTGGCACTGCCCCATACCGCGTATTGACCGGCGCGAGCATGTATGGCTGATTGTGGAGCAGAAGCCCACACAGCGTGGCTTTGTGCAGCCACACCCCTAATAGCGTATTCAGCAGCGGTACCGTAAATACCATAAACATCTCCAGATCCGTAAACACCTGTTCCATTGGCAGCGTAGCCTGCCACACCCGTTGCATTGACACCAGCGGCATTTCCAACAGCACCAACAGCACTATTGGGCGCACCTACATTAACTGCAGATCCGTATACGCCTATTACGTGTCCTATTGGTATATTTCCGTTTGCTGAGCCGTAGACCCCATAATTGCTAGCGGTTCCATACACACCATAACTACTAGCTTTTCCACATACTCCGTATGCTCCTCCAGCACTACCAAATACTCCGTATGATCCCCCCGCCAAACCATACACACCATAACTGTCATACGCAGCTCCATAAACAGCAGTAGAATCATCTGCATAAGCTGAGATTACTACAGATTCAGCTATGGCACGTATTGTGGGGTTAGTGGTATTCACCAATCTTAGAGTATTTTGCAGCACTTTTGTGTGTGAACCATCAGAATCATGTTCTTCCTCAAATTGAAAACCAATGTCTGCGGTAAAAAATCTCCTGATATCACGTACATTTGACAGGGTTTCGGTTACTGCATCCCACCCCACCACCGCAAGCTTCAATATTACTTCATTATCATTGGTGGTATTGTTTTTATCAGTATCAAATGTGGTTGAGTTATTTAACCCAACAGAACCGATCATCTCTACTATCACCCAATTATCAAGATCGCTAGAGTATAATTTATAAAGCTGAGGATCGGTAGGGGACGCAAATCCAGTTATTCTAACAGCAGCGCCCGGTGCTCCATCACCGGGGGCTTGATAAGTAAGTACATTACCAATAGCATTCCACGTAATAGTAGCGTTGCCGGGGGTTTTGTTGGACATGTCAACAATATAAATATTAGCATCCCACAACACTTCACCAATTTTGACACTATGCAGCGACCCAGCACTGTCTAAATAAATCAGATACTCTCCACTGTCCGGAGACGGTACAGTATCAAAAGACAGCACAGCATCCGTACCCGCAGGCACGCCCTCCACCACTTCATACACACGACCATCTACCAAGAAACTGTTGTCGAACCCTCCAAGGTTATTAATCAGTATTTCATCCACACCAGGATCTGGGTTTATGATGCATTCTAACTGTGCTGGATCGGAGTCATACGAAATACCATTTCTGTGAAATAAGTCCGCGTGGTCAAATCCACCACCCGGCAAATCATCAATAGTCATGCCGTGTGGGTTGCTGAGTGTGGGCACACCAGAACCAACCATATCACGGTGCACTGAATCAACTGCACTAAAACGCGGTATAATACTACCATATAATGATATTATGTCAATTGAGTCTGTTTCGTCACCGGCCGGAAGAGAGGCGTACGTAACTTCAACAGTGATCCAGTAAATTACATCGAAAGAGTATAAAGTAAACGAGCCAGAAGAAGTTACTGTAACACCTGCTCCTTCTGTACTTCCTGGTGCTGTCCAATACAACTTTTTAGTACTTGATTCATATCTTAGTGTACCGGCACCTATTAATGTTTCTTGTGATAATGATGTAATTATGGCACCAGACACATTTGAAGGCTGCGTGGGCGTAGGGTGGCTCTTCGGTTGTACCACTTGTTGGATACTAGAAGCTGTTAACGGCACACCAGCCCCATTGGCTGTTATTATAGCTACAAGAAAACGTCTTCGTTTTTCATTTAGTGATAGTAAGTTCCAATCAGTTTCTGCAAGTACTGATACAGAAAAGCTGTCTCTAACTATTGTATTGTGCGGTGTGAACGGATAGTCGATTTCTGCTAGTGCTGTATCTTCAACCTCTGCATATACCAGTGAAACATAGTTCTTTATGCCTGCCACATAAGATGCTAGTGCCTGTCCTTGTACTGTGTAAAAATTTGTACTTCCAGAAGTAGAATCATTGATGGTAGATATTCTTTCTCCGGAGTATTCACCCTTTATATCTAATTGACGGTATTTCCCGCCTGTGTACCCTTCACCCGGACCAACATCTATCAATGTTGAATCAACTGGGTTTACTGTTACTATAAACCCATTTACCACGCCCAACTGGGAGTCAGAACGCAGTCGCTCCAACAACGCACTTACTTTTGAATCTTCTGTATAATTAAGCTGATCTTCGGTTGGTATGGTCTTATTAAAATATTCTGCACGTTTCATGATTTATTACTCCACGTACCCGTGAAAGAATCGTATATCACCGTTAAGTGTATCACCTGGGTTTGATGAATTTCTGTTCATTAGTATGAACACCACCACATCATTGTCATGTATGTAATTCGTTAAATCAAACACTCCCCAAAATATGTAATTAGGAACATTCGAAATTGACACATAAAACGGAACAACGGTAAACCCCGTCAAGTTACCTTCCGCATCAAAAGTGGCAACAGTAATATCAAACCTAGCGGTACCAACTGCACCATCATACCCAAACCCCAACCGCAGGATTTTACTAATGAGAAGCCTCAACTCGGGAGATACATATTTAACCCAACCACATATGTGATCTGCGTTGTCCCCCTCAAAAATTATATCTTGTGCATCCTGTGTGGCGGGGTTGGTGCCGTCCATACCAGCAGCACCAGGAACAAGTTCCAATTTCGCGGGCATTCATTATTCCTATTCTATTTTCCCAAGCAACATAGTAGCATTTCCGTTGAGTGTGTCGTTTATGTTCGTAGAATCACGAGTTAGCAATAGTATAATATGCGTAGTTGCATTATTAAACAAGCCACTCATATTTATTTTCACGGTTTTGAAGAAGCCAACACCATCGAAATTTTGTATAAAATTAGACACCAACGATGCACCCATAAAACCGGTATTCAATAAAGTAATTATTGAATATTGCATATACAAATCACCCAACCCAGCAGAAGAAATCATCAGAATAAGTTCAGACGCACTCTCTCTTATTTCTTTCGGCACAAAATAACTCCATCCACAAATATGCGGAACACCATCATCCGAGAACCTAATACCACCCTCGTCTAAAATAGGAGGATTGGTCTTATCAAAACAGCACTCGCCAGGCACTATTTCTATGTAACTTTGTGTATATTCTTGTGGTTCTGACCACACACGTCTGTTTTGTAGTGGTCGTAAACACAATCCCATAAATTCATAATCATCTTTTCTTTTCAAGTCGGACACGTTTATTCGAAATTGTATGTATCTGTTATTGATTGATATCGTTTTTCCTATAACATTGTCCAATTCATTCCACGAACCCATAGATGGTTCTGAATCCCCAAGTCTGTAATGGGCTTGTCTGTTCAGAGACTCGCCCCAAATACGGTCTAACAAAGAAAGCTCTACATCTCCTCCGCCTGATGGAGCAGGCCCAAGAGTTACGGATCCAGAAATGGGATTTGCTCCTGTAATCAACAATGGGGTAACAAGTGAACAATCTTCGGCAGACTCCGGACTTATGTTGAAATCATTGTTGTAGAACATTTTATTTAGGGTACATCTTTCAAAGTCGTTCCACATATCTGTAAATAATAAATAGCCACTGGGTTGTGGTTCATTGTGCATAGTCCACACAAACGGACCGGCATCAGCCACAGTTTCCTTGAAATGGCTGTAACATTCTGCAGAAGCCATCGAAGACATAGTTGACAAACCCAGCACGTCTATGGTTATACCATACCTAAGATTTTCTACACTAGAAAGCATATTATCAATATTTACTGCCGAGCTTCCTAGCAGCCAATAACGTATATCATCTTCAGTTCTCTTGAAGTATGATGGAAACAGGTTGTACCCACCAATTGAACAATTCATGGAATACAACGTAGAAGGATTTATGGTGTTGAACCACAGATCCATCACACGTTTTTTGAATTTTGAGCTGTTGAAATAGTATGCCTGACACGGAAATATCTCAGAAAACCCAGTCAAAGATTGTGCGTCTTTAATAAAATAGTCTCTTTTAGCTGTACTGACAGCCAACTCGCAATTAGCTAAAATCCTGCTTTGAAATGCTTTGATGAGCGACACTTCAACCGCACTTTGATTACCTATGTCCCAGAATGTGTTATCAAGTAACTTGTAATAATAATCCTGGTCTGTGGTTTGTTCGTCTACAACCTCACTCTCTATTCCTCCTATGTCTGGATTTGCCTCATAGAGTGGGTTGTCCGTACCCGCATTGTTCAAAACCGACAAATTGTCCGGAGTAAGATCGTCGTTTTCCTCATCAACATAGATAGGTTTGTCTAATGTTATACTAGATCCTTCAGTAACAGAACCGCCCACATATAAGTCACCAATACCGTAGTGGTACATGTAATCAATGTCAAGCACACTGCCTGATGACAGCACAAATCCAGATCCTTTTCTAAATATAGGCACATTGTCGTACACCGACAGACTGATGTTTCTTAATGTTGACACCACTGATGGGTTGTCGAGTGTGCCGCAAATGTCACAATCGTGGGACGTATAGTTATAAAAATATAGTTTCTCTATGTTTTCTAAATGCACTCCAGCATTGCACCGCGAAGATACATGGTATACTGACACTACGTCTTCACAATCAACTATTTTCAAACCAATGCTGTTACCCAACACAGATCTAATTCTGTGAGTGCGATTATTTTTTGCTCGAACTGTGTTGCAGTTCTTTATTTCTATGCCAATTGCATCTGATCCATAGCAGTTAGATACGACATTGCCACGCACAACATACGTACGGTCTTCTATGACCTTTATGTTATCTACATAAAATGCTGGGAGGGTGGACACAGTATTATCCTTTTCTAAACTTCAATGCTATTTCTAGTGTTTCAATATTGCTAAAATCTACAACTTGCGATATCGAAAATAGTGTGTCTCTGTAGAACACAGACTCCTCATTCAAATCATCCCCCAAACAAAATATAAATCCAGTATCTTTATCGTAGCCAATAGGATGCTCAATTCTACCACGGGTCGCACCTCCCCCGCCAAACAAAATGCCGTTGTCATCTTCTGTATTCCAGTAGTGTGCCTCCCCAAAAAATTCACCGGGCAATTCAAAATTGAAGTTTCTAACCCGGTCACTTGCCTCAAACACCGGTTCCGGGGGGATTACGTTGTGTACAGTTTGAGGTACCGATACTGAATAGGAATACTCTTTTTCTGTTGGGGTACCAACAAACAATTTTGCCTTTACAAAGTATACGCCATATTTATCTATGTCCAACAACTTGGTGGTTGCACCGTTCGTATTAAAAAGTCTGGCCACAGATCCATTAGGTGCACTTTCTAGATTCCACAGCACGTTCTGTGGGTTGCTATCGGTCAAGCTAAAGAACACCACTCCACCAACAGAGGCATTTCCTGGCAAATAACCATTACCACGTATTAAAGAAGCAGTTATCAAGGATAATTTAACCCCTCTATCAGCATCCCACGGAAGTAATTCACACCGGAAGATTCCTCTGTGTGACAATCTATTGGCACTATACCTATAGTCCAAATTCCAATAGTTTTGTTTCCTGCGCCGTTCAAGTTACTTACTGTACAGTTTTCTACTCGTCCACCACCAGACGCAAAAATTCCAATAGCATCTCCAGACGGAACTGTGAAATTCTTTACATCGCAGGTTAGACACAGAAATTTCTCTATATTATTAACATAAATACCCATCAAATTGCCGCTAGAGTCAGAAGCTTGTAACAATACTATGCCAGCTATAGTAAACCTTTCTGCATCTATTACAGCTATCCCAGCCCGGTGATTGAGTGTCTTTTGCGGCTGTATAAAGCTAGCTTTTGGTACATCTGCAAATATAGATCCACTTTTACCACTAATCAACACACTGTCTGTAGGAGTAAACGTTCCTGGTAGCAGTCTAATCTGATCTCCATCTTGAAACACAGACAAGGCTTTTTCGATGGTTTGGAACGGGTTTTCCCTGCTTCCAACGCCAAAGACGTTGTTTCCGTTAGGTGAGCACCACCAGATATTCATATATACCTACACTATAGAAGTAGACCCGTATACTGCATGCTGCTTTTTGTTCAAAGATATTACACCATTTACTGATGGGTAGTTATTGCCATATTCATCTTGTAAATAGAATTGACTTATCCTAACAGCGTCTACAGTATCAATTGGATAATCTCCGTACCCCAATTGCAAGGTTACTATCAAATCACTCTCTTGCAATGGCTGCCCAAGTATGTACGTAGACATAAACTGAGCTAATGCATTTTTACACTTGTTTCTTGTGGTAGGCCCATCTGCATTTGCCTTCAAGGTCAATTGTGCATTCAGATATAGATATAAAGGGTACGCTCTTTTTACCAACACATTAGAGGTCAAAACTTTGCTATTATCTAAATTTATTATATCTTGTGCATTTTTTATTGCAGAGGCGTAGTTATAGACGACGGTAATTCTAGATCCAGGAACCAACGACACAGGCGGCAAAAACTCAATATAATCTAACGCATCAACGCTCCTTCTCACAGGGGAGTCTGAGTCTATAGTAACACTGTACTGTGATGCTACCAGTGCGCCGTTTATTTCGGACACTACAGAAGTTACTTCCAAAATTGGTCTGTGGGTAAAATAATATCTTACATTCGATGGATCATATACAAACACGTCTTCAGCTTTTTCAGAGGAGGTATCGACCACAAAAGTGTCAATTCCGGTAGCTTTTTCTGAATACGTGTCTCCAGGACGCACCACATTAGCATCAAAAAATCCAAGATCCTTCATCGTTTTCTTGATGCCGTTCAACACGTTTTTGTTTCTACCCACACGGGCAAGACGAATTCTCTCTTGCAAGCCAGAATCCGACTCTGAATCTAGATTGTTCCCGTATGAAGCGCGCAGGTTTGTAACACTGTCAATCTGAGAAACCGAAGTAATGAGTTCATTTACAAGGTTCGAACCAACAATACCCACACTGCCTATACTATCACACTGCGCCAACACGTTGAATTCATACCTGTTTCTGTCGAATGAGAAATACGAGTCTACAGCACTAACAGGTACGTTCAATTCGCTAAGTGTTGAAAAGGTTACTGGTGATACAAACGCTGTGCCACTGGTTTTTGCCTGAGTACTTATCGGTATTACTACATTGCTCGTGGGCTTGGTGTTGGTCCATAATGTCAGTATCACTTTTGCATAGTTGCCGCTTAACTTTTCCAATAAATAATTGCCAGCTTCGTCTTCTAAATCAGATCCGGTAGTCAAGGACAGTATGTGCAAATTTTTGAATTTGTTTACTTGATCCATAATAAGTTTTCCACCGACAGAAAAAGACTTCAATATTAGCTCATTCAATAGGCTGTTGTCGCTCAAATCTAAATACTTAGATCTGGCTCTTAAATAGGTCTTCAATTCTGCGAACATAGTTTGTATTGATTTTATAGCAGCCATTATTTATGCACCGTACGCATTAGCAGCGCCATATGAAGACAGCGACACTTGCTCACCTAAGTAATTCTCTATTACCAAATCAATTAACACCCTTCTGGGGTCTGTCTTTACTAAAGTGGCCTGTATTCTGATTATGTTTTGCAATAGTTCTGACGCTTTAAATGTCTTATTGTAGTCAACATAGATGGACACAGATTTATTGCCGTTTACAATGGCAGCATATCTACCAGACAACACAGTAACATTTTCAGTGTTAGAGGTAGGAGCAATTCTAAATACATCAACATACTTGGATTCTAGCATACCTTTATATAATTTGGAGATTCCGTATAAATACTCCTTTTCGTTGTATACATCTGTGTCTTCAAAATTCCAAGTTACTGCTTGGTTAGAAATTCTAGCATAATCTGTATCAGCGCCAGCCTCTTTTCTGTAAATACCAAAACCCAAAAAATCAGAATCAGCGTACTGTTGCACATACGCTATTTGGTTTTGCTTGAATCTTCTCAATATAACATTCAGTGCGGTTTTCAAATCACCTAGTGCATTAGACTTAGAATTTGCAACCCCTTCAGGAAACGTATTTTCATTCAGTATAGCAAACACGAGCTGTGATATCAGTTTTTCCCTGCCAGTAACAAGTTGTATGTCACCAGAGGGGGATAGGGCTATGGAACTTCTGAAGCGAGTGCCATCCGGAAGTATCACTTTTAGGTCAGATTGATAATCTACCATGTCAACACTCATTTATAGCTTGGCTTATGTCATCCAATACACTAGACAACATATCTAAAAACTCAGAATTCGCCTGTGACTGTTCTATGGAACTAATATATGCTTCTATTTCTTCTTCCAAATCTTTTACTGGTGCCAATAAAGTATTTTTCAGATCATACATAGTGGCGGCAATTTGTGCTACTGGTGGACAATCAGCCGCAGGGGCAGTCACCGCCGACAAATAATTTAACGGCATCTCTAGCGGTTTTGTGGCTAATTTATATACTTCAAGTAACTTCTCTAAAGCCTCTTTTTTCAACAGATCTTCAAAATCAGTGTTTATGAGTATGTATACAGCCTTAGCCGTTTGAATAAGCCCATTTGCAACCTGAATCAAGGTTTTTAGCTGCTGCTTTGGTGGTTCACCCAATCCAGCCAACCACGCACACAAACACTCCTTATTCTCTATGTCAGCAAAAGCCATTGCATACCATTTTACAATCATGCCGCTCTCCAAAATAAATTCTTGTGTTGACTACCGTGTCCTATACGGTACCACTTCTGGCAAGGTAATGGAGGAACACATGGACAACGAAAAACAAGTAATAGCAATAACACACTCAGATTTAGACGGTGCCGGGTGTTTGATATTGCTGAAATTATTTTTTAACGTAACAAGATACCAACAGTGTGGATACGAAAAGATAGACAAGCATGTATTGCAGGCCCTGGAGCAGTTAGACGATTCTACTCTGCTTATGATTACCGACATTTGCCCATCTATTGAAGTATGCGATCAAATAAATGCACACAAATACAAAAACCAGGTATTGATTATAGATCACCACAAAACAAAGAAGTGGCTTTCAAAGTATGATTTTGGGTCGTCTTTTAATCCAAATAGGTGTGCAACATCCCTTGTTTACAATTTTTGCATGAAAATTCAGAACGATGACGCAAAAATAAATGAGTCAGACAGCAAATACATATTTTCAAAGGCAATTGATGCCTATGACATGTGGAAATTATCGTCACATCACAGATTTAGGGGAGAAGGATTAAATGATTTGTTGCAGGTACTCGGGTTTAACTCTTTTGTAAAACACATGTACATCAACATTAATGCAGATCTAGAGAAAATGAAAGAGATTATAGAAGCAACCAGAGAAAGAAGGAACGAACAAATAACCAGAACAGTAGAAAAGAATTCGCCAATTACAGTTTTTTGTGATCCTAACGGGCACAGATATTCAGTAATATTAGCAACACAGTATCAACCAGAAACCGGTCACAAATTTCTGAAAAGTCACAATGAAATAGACTATGTAATAATAGTAAACGCAGATGAAAACAGGGTTTCACTATATACTGAAAAAAGTGATGTAGATGTATCAGAAATCGCTAATAAATTTGGTGGTGGCGGTCACAGACAAGCCGCAGGCACAAAGATGGAAGTATCTCCAGAAGTAGTAAATTTTGTAGTTAGTAAAATGTCTGCAATCAAGTAGTTTTTACTACAGCAGACAGTGCCGGTGTTATCTTTCCGTTGAATTCTGAAATAGCAGACAGAAATTCAGCTATAAGTGGCATAAACGCAACGGCACTAGCAGCAGTTTCAGTTAACAGTGTGGGGGCCGTTGTCTTTTCTGTAGAACAAGCAGTTATGTAAGCCTGCAGCGCAGTTACAAACGAAGTCATCTTCGACAAAAAATTTATTTCCGCAGTAGAATAAGACTGTCCTTTTATTACTGGCTCCTGTGCAGCCACACCACCAAGTTTTACCTCTGTCCCACCTACCACAGTCGTAGCCACTTTTGATGTCAGCTCGACATTACCAGCTTCATCAATAACCAAGAATCCCATTCTTACTGCGGCCTGTGTAACCTCCAATAGTGCTTTTACTCTACCACCAAGTGAACTTACTTCCGGCACTACCCCCAAAGTCATATCACGAATCTCACCCAAATGAAAACGCACTGACTGTATGCTGTTATATGCTATCTGTATGTAGTATTCTAGAGCTTTTCCGCCAGACTCCCCGGTAATCGGCTGTTCGCCTTTTCCTGGTATATTTCTAATAACCGTACCTGCCCCAATCTTAACACCATTAGCTACTAGTTCTATGGTACGACCCAATACGCGGGCTGTTCTTATGCTTCTTAGATATTTAAATCCTTCAATGAATCCATTCATTAGCGAAAAGTCGCCGCTATTAGCAAGTTTTAGCCATGACAGTTTGCGTATGTGGTTGATTATGATTTCTCCCGGACCAACATTTTTATACTTCAGAGGCGTGCTAGATCCCTGCACGCGCTGCTTTCCGTTAAGTTTGGCTTTGTATCCGTATTCTATTTTACCTACACAAAAATAATCTACACCAGTACCAAGCACCAGAACAGAGTCTCCTATGTTTGGCATGGAGTAAGACCCCATGTCATTAATCATCACTACGCCTTTTCTGCCACCTTCGGCATCTGCCCACTTCACGTCCACAAGTCTATCTTCTGGGTGAACCGCCAGTACTATTGCGGGACACACAATCCTCTGCGTAGACATTGCCATTTATGCTATCACCTCTTGTGCGTTCACATCAACCGACCTTTCTCGCGATTTTTGTCTTTCATATTCTTCAAACTTCTCCTGTTGATTCACCATTTCATCTAGCCAACTAATAAATTGCATGCTGCTAATTCCAAAGTTTGATTCATAATACTCTTTTACACTTTCTGCGTTGAATGAGGCTGGTGGTACAGGAAGTTTCCCGTTCAAGTCAAACAGTCTCTGCGACATCACCAGGAAGCTAAATAAGTCTGATGGACTTTCACGCTCTTTGCGTGCATACCCACCGTTGATTGTGGTGGTAGCTTCACCGTTTACAGTAATGTTGTGTGACAGCGATTGACAGTAAAATACATCTGAAGTGTAGGGGTTCAATACTGGAAATGCCAACCGCATTTCAGGTCTAAAAATCATACTATATGATAGGGTATGAAGTTCTGCATTCATGAAGCTCATTAAAATACGAGCAGCCATGTCCATAAAACGAACTTTTTTACCGTTCTTTGTGAATAGTTCGACGTTTATGTTAAACAATGGGTTAGTAAGAGATTTTCTTCTGTACCCAAACCGGTTCCACAGATTCTCATCTACAGCAGATCCTGTCAGTAACAGCGTCTCAGCTACTTCACTAGAAAAGAATGGATGTTTGCCGGTAAGCCGCAAGAATGTAGTCAGCTCGTCGATATTCAGCAGCTCGTTAGTAGACGTACACTCGTGTGGTCCAATTATATTTACACCTGGAAATGCTTGTTTGAACTCTTCGGCGTTTTGATCACCGGACTTGTAAATGGCCTCGTTCCTCAGGAATTCATTGGACAGTCTCATGGGGTGGTAACACACATCGCCGTACCCATTCACGTACAAATCATAATAGGTCATCTGTGCTACGTTTTGCATAACCTCAAGTCTTGAAGAAAATTCGGCCTCATATACCTTAGGGGCCGCATAATTCAAAATGCGGTATGGAGTAATTTTGTTGCCCCACATAACGGTGTTGCGTTTTCTTTCTGTGTACGAAGTTTGCTTTATGGCCTTTTTCAGGCTAAAATCATCTCTGTGAATAGCATACTTTGTCTGTGCTATCTCATGTGGCTTTAGGCGTGATTGATAATCGTCTATGCGGTTGAAGCCTAAAAGAGCAGAAAAGTTGGTAGCACTAGTATTGTGAAATTCCGGGTCTGACGGCACCAGCCTGTTTTTTTCAGCGTGATATACCAGCTTCCCGCCATGAAACATGGTCAGAAAAATGTCAAAATGATCTAACCCATAGAATGGCATGTTGAAAATGTTTATGCTTTGTTGTGTTTTTACTTCTTCTATTTGCAAAATGGATGGATTTACCATCTCAGTGCTAATCCTGGCGATTTCAAGAGAATCTTTGCAGTTCAGTGTAATGGATTGAAAGCCGCCACGCGTAGCTATGTTGGGAGCAGTGATAAACCCATCGAAAATGGGGAACCAGTAATTGGGGTACAGTCTGCCCTTGGCCCAAATCATTACTGGCACCATTGGGACAAACAATTGGCTCAGTATACTAAATGATGTGTCATAAAACAGCCTGTTCCTGTTATTGTATTTATACGTGTTGTTGTCATTTATTTCAATAACAGCACTACCAATTTGATGAATGGCGGAGTTTGTGGTTACACTAGATATAAATAAATTAATCATCCAGTTAACAAACAAATTTAAATCATCTTCATAAACACCTATGCTCCAGTCTACCAATCTACTTTCTGCCGATTTTTTGTTTGATTTTCCGTATGACAATACATACTCAAAATAGTATCTAAAAAACCGAGACAGATCAGAACCAACCCGATACAACGTATCTTCAGAAACCGGCCTTTTAAATCCTATGCCAGCAGTGGTAAACGTGTGGGTAAAATCGAACGACACACAAAATCGAGGTGTAAACGCTTCGTTGGGTATAACATATGGTATTTCAGGATCCGATGATGACAGACCGTATATTACTCTAGGATGATTAACTATCCTTCTATCTTCAGAGTCACCAAAGCCGTGTTTCAGTTTCCCTGAATACAGTGCCTGCAGGATAAGACCTGAGAGTGCTTGAGCATTAGACATTCTGTGATTTGCTCACTTAGTACGAATATCAGCACCTGTTGGAAAGGTTCCATCCTGTTTAGGATCGAACAAAGCCAAGTCCTGTAATATGATAAAGCTCATGTTGTAAGTCCACACCCAAGGCATGCGCTCTTGTACTTGAAAACGGAATTCTGAAAAGTACCCGCGATAAATTTGTTCACACATCTCTAACGTAACCACATCTGAATCTGGATCAGATATTTTGTACATTTCTTGCAACTTCTTAAAGGTCCTATACTTCGGGGACATATCTAGTAACTGAAAATAGTTAAAAGATTTTATTAATGTTTTGAGCGTTAGTACTTCTGCTTTATGCACTTCTGGTGAATGAAATCCTTCAACAACTTGACCCGACAGACCATTCACGAAACTGGCCAATTGATCAGGGGTATTAGCAACGGAAGTGGCAGGATCCATGTTACCTGTGGTACCAGATATGTTTAACATATCTAAATCGTTCCCCCAATTAAACACAATAAATCTGCCAGGAGAGTTTGAGGGCACTTTGTTGGTGAGCTTTGTGCTACTCCAGGACAACTCAGTAGGGTTTATTAATAAGGTTACTGTAGTGACATACTTAGGACTGATGACTGTACCTTTTTCTGCAGCTTTGGCCAGTTCCAACCCATCAAAACGCCTAAAAGTAAGGCGCTCCTGGTTTACGGACGGAGCAAAATCAGCCAATGAATCTATTATAGCCATATTTACATTTTACCTTTAAATTCAGCCACCGCTAACTCAGCGGCTTCTGTTGGACTGGTTGTCCAGAAGTTCATACCACTTTGATGTTTAGCATAAGCACTGCGCAATTGTGTAACTTGTTCTCTGATGTTTGCTTTTTCTCTGAGCTGCGCTCGCAGAATCTTGTTGGCAGTGGCCATTTCACCCCTGGCCAAAGCTATTACAAACGTCTCCAATTCACTTGCTTGTGGTACGCCAAGTTCTTGTGCGTGGCTTCCAACTCCAGTGGTAGCAAGCTGTGAAAGGGCCACATTTGTAATAAGTCCGCGTTTTTCACCAATACGCATCCTGGCAATTTCTGGAATCACATCTTTCAAAGAATTAGCCATATCTTCTACAGACTTAGGATCAAGTCTAATGTCCTGTATCAATGATTGCAAATTTGTCATGGCTACAGGGCCTTTTGGACCAATACCAACCAATTGAGTTTCAATGCGCTTGAATTGCCCAAGTGCTTGTTTTGCTGTTGCACCAAAACCTTCAGATACCATCGTTCCTGCGATAGTCTTTTTTCCTTCTGCGATGTTCTTGTCGTGCTTATCAAAATCCAACACATCAAGTATGTTTGACAGCAAGTCTACAGCATCTCTAAACAACTTCGGTATGTTCTCAAGAGCCCACGAAGCTATCTTTTCCAAGTTTGCTTGTATGTCTTTCCATCCAGCAGCACCCAACATCGAATTTTCGATGGCTCTCTTCAGTTTATCTTCAAGACTTTCCAAACCATATGCTATGCGACCGGCATCCTTGTACAATTTAGCACGAGCAGTTTTTTCGTTCTTTTGAGCGTCTTCAGCTACCTTGCGTGAGGCAGCTATTTCATCCATCACTGCCTGCAAATTTTCTGGCTCAAACCCACCACCAGCAAAAGCTTCTGCTAAAGTAGCGTTCATTTCATCCTGGTTGAACCCAAACTCCTCCAGCAATTGCATAGTAGCAAGTTCTTTTTCGGCACCTTTAAATCCAGCAGTACTCTTAGTAATAAACCCAGCCATCTTTGAGAATTGCTCAGGCGTTTCCATCTTGCGGAAACTCAGTATACGTTCTGCCGCTGTCCTTCCTTCACCAAGTGTTGCCTGCAACCCCTTATTCAAGTTCTGGGAAAATGCGGCGGCAGTTTTTATCATGTCGCGGCGCATGTCAATAGGCATCTTCCCTAATCCAAGTTTCTCGGCTATGTCCTGTCTTGCTAAAGTATTGTACATAGAAATGGTGCCGAGCAGGTCACTGTTGAATGCGCGAGTAGAGTGTATCAACTCAGCCATGTCTTGACTTACTTCCTGCATGCTGAGGTAAGGCACCGTTTTGCTGGTTTCGCGCACAAAGTGCAGCAGCATGGAGGAAGAATCGGCAGTCATGCCATAACTGGTGGCCAAGTTTTTAACCTGCTGTGCATGATCCTGTACAGCTATGCCATGTTGCAGTTCTATGGCAGCAGCGTCTTTAGCTATAGTGGCCAGGTTTTTCTCTTCAAAACCGGACCTGGCTATGGATGTAGCTATATTACCTGCAGCATCAACAGTCATGTAGAAACTGCTTCTAAGGTCTGCCATAGCACGCGAGGCTGTTTTCATGCCTGTGTTGGTAGAGCCCCACTGCGCTGTAATTTGTCTGCTCATAGCACCAATACGGTTACTCTTGTTGTATATATCCAACAAAAGTGCTATTATACCAGTAAGAGAAAGCGTTACTCCTGTCATAGACGTGGCATAACTTGTAACACCACGAACAGCACCAGTTATGCTTTGCTTGCTCTTATTCCACAAACTAGCAGACGCTTTTAATAATGAATTTTCTTTAGCAGCCAGTTCTATCATCTGGCCGCCATACATTACCATCCGCTTCTTTTTGTCAGACTGCGCAGACAGCATCATGACCCTAAGCTTGTCCATTATGCCCAACTGCCGGTAATTGATTACTTCTTTGTTAGATGCTATTGCTATAGTTCTGGCCTGTACCCCCACAGCTTCAAGCTGCTTGCGTAAATCTGCCACCACCTTACTTGCGTTGGGGTCTACTATGGCTGACTTGCTTATTTCTTGTTGTGTCTTAGAAAGTAGCTGCAGAGCACTTACTACATCACCCATACCTTTGCGTACCTTCTCGGTACTACCCTGCATAGATTTCAGGGATTCATTAGCCTGCGCAAAGGCTTTTGTGTCTACGGTAAATACGTCGCCAGCCATATAGTACTTATCCTAGTGGAGTGTCTTCTTCATCAGATTTTATTTTATCGGATGCAGGGGCATCCGGTGTAACCACCGTTTCATGTATTACATTACCATCCGGATCGAGCACTATTTGACGCACCGCGCCAACAGGCAGTGGCGCTTCGGGGCGTTGTTTTGGCTGTTGCAGGTCGGGGAACAGGCACGACTTTCCTCTTACCCTTTCCCGGCCTTCCCAGGCCCTCCGGACGGCCTCTTTCATCTCCTTGGATAGTAAGGGCTTCCCAGTCATCCTGGCCGTTTGGGAGTGCTGTTCAAACTCCGAATTGGTTCTACCTGTCTTGTCATCCCCCAAGCCAAACTCTTCAACGTACATTTCTGGACGTATGTACATCTTTAACTGGTTTAGCATGGCCTTTTGTAAGTCATATTCATACCCCTCTTGACGTTGTATGAATGTAGACAGTATTATTTTTTGAAGTGGGCTTAGATTTTGAAAGTTTGGATCTGTAGGCAGTACTTTGAAGTACCTTATGATTGACCAGTCGAGCTGGAAGGCTGTTGACTCTTCAACTTTTTTTTTAGACCTTCAAAATACCCGTCCAGCTCAGCAGTAAACTCTTGGTACGCGTCAAACATCGCATCAAGTACATACCAGCTTCGCACTTTGTTGTGGAGTATTTCCCGAGCCTGATCTAGTCTGTCAGGCTCTCTACCTATTTGCTTTTTCAACTCCTCAACTTCGTTGGTCGGTAATATAAGTGGTCTGCCGTTGATGTGTATTATAGCACGAGCCAGTGTTTCTACACCTTGCATAACACCTTTGGCACCAGCAGATTCATACTTACTAACTATTTCCTCTACGTCTCTGATCTCGGTAGGGGTCAATGTCCTAAATCTGGCTGTAATTTCTATCTCTTTTGACTCATCTCTAAATACAACTATATCACCCGATTCAGTATACCCCACACGGAACAGATCTTCTATAGCAGCCAAGCTTTTGTTTCTAAAAAATTCTGCGTCTTTGCTTTTAGGTGTGCTGATGTCAGACTTGGAAGGTTCAGTGGTCATGTCATCCTCTGTTCGTTTCGTGTACTAAGAAAACATTGCATCAACTGAGCCTGGTACCCTTCACCTTCCTGATTTGGAAAGTCATAGATGAAACCACTTTAGGCGCACCAGCCTCAAGCTCCTTGCCCCAGGATTCACACACAGCATCAATGTATTCAATCTGACGAATGCCACCAATAGAGTCTGGCAGCTTCATCACTTCAATAATAGTAACTGGGAAATTCATGTCCTCAAGAGCATACACTGGGTAACCAATGGCCTCAAAACACGACTTTTCGTACATCTCCACGTATCGCAGGTCGATGCTAGTGTCGGTGCCGCCCCACAGCAACTCTACTGTTTCCGGTCCACGAGAAAATAAAATTTCGCGTACACGTTCGACCACACGCTGTGAACGTGAAGAAAAGTTTTCAAACGAGCCGATTGCAGCACCATTCACAGTAATGCTGTAAGCATACGAAACTACTTTCGAGGTTTCAGGTACACTGACTTGTGGGTATCCCATGTATCACCGCCTTGTTTATCATACAAATGACATAAAGAACACGAAGTCAACGTCCATCCACCCAACACCAAACACCGGCAAGATCTGTCCAGTAACCCGATACTTCCTCGGTTCAGTTATATCTTGGTATGCAGCCACATTTCTGTGGTTAGCTATGGTACCTTTATCAATAAAAGTATCTAAGAAGTTCTCAGAAGCAGACTTTATCTCACCAGCTAAACCAATTGCAGACCGCTTGTTGCGAAATACTTCCCACAACTTCTTGTTCCAAGCATACGCAGTGTAGTCCTTGATATCTTGTACGCCCAAATCCTCAGTAAGTGCACTGGTTCCATCAGTAGTGAATGCGGCCACGTTTCTGACCACACCAGACAAGGACTTGGCTGGGGACACACTGTGTTGCACCAAGTACTCTAATTCGTCTGGCGTGTAGTTGTAAGAGTCACCAAAGGTGATACCAGAGATTATTTCATCGTAATATGTGTCGCCTACA
Organism: Minisyncoccota bacterium; assembly: GCA_041651055.1. Classification (GTDB taxonomy): domain Bacteria; phylum Patescibacteriota; class Minisyncoccia; order Phycocordibacterales; family UBA5272; genus UBA11704. The sequence goes on along the minus strand of JBAZJW010000002.1, from coordinate 112,767 downwards.
CCACCTGACAGCAGCTTTCCTGCGAGCGCAGCACAGTAATACCGAGAATCATAGGTACCAAGCAAACCCGGCATAGACAGATTCGTAGGTATGGCCGGAACAACCATCCGTGAATTAGCATACGCTGCTTGTGCAGCCACAAATTCCAAATAACTAGTACCAGCAGGCATGGCCATCATCACCGTGCGCCATTGCTTGCGCTCTGGCTGTGAAGCCAGTATGGCATGACTGTACAGGATATTGGCGGCAGTCACGGTTTGCATAACACCGCTTGACATGCCCACCATTAACAGCTTGGCATCAGTAATGCGCTCTAGCTTGTCAATACAGGCCAAGAAAGCGTTTTCCAGCTCCTGCCCGGTTGGTGCATTTGGATTGACTGCAGCTCTCAAGTCTAATTGTAAAGCTATTACACCTTTACCGCCGTTTTCCAAAGCCAATTGCACGCCTTTAGTAACATCATTGATTTGACCAGTAGTCATAAGTACGTTGCCGTGATTGGCAATTGCAAGGTTGTCATTGAAATATAGAATGGGCTGATACGCGCTTGCCGGACGAGTCTCTGTAAAAGTTAGGTAATACGCATCACCAGCACCCGGTTCATCACCGCCAGCCAACCATTCTACTTCATCACCAGACAATTGATAGTCGGCACCATCAATATATTTTGAAATGCCTGGTAAATCACCAACAGACACAATTGTGTTTACTTGAGTAACGGTAGGAATTGCGTCGTTGGTGCCTGCACCACGTACCATTCTGCGGTTCTGAATAAGCTTGTAAGCATCTCCAACACCGATGATTGTAACGTACCGTCTAAAGGTGGGGGGCACTATCCGACCAGTATCATCAGTGATCGTTGTTATAACGCCCGGTACTCGTTCTGCCATGGTTTGCTCTCCTCAGAAACTACGTGTTTACATTGTCACACAAAAGAACTTCTTTTTATTAATGGGCGTAGTCATCATTCCATATATGTTATTACTTCGACTATGATATCCAACAGTTTCTCACCCAACTCTTCTTTGTCTTGCCAATATCCGCACGTATAAAAAGATAGAGTACCTTCATATATAGGATAATCTATGGTTGGTTCATTTATCTCCCTATAACCACCTATTGAAGGAGGTTTAGGTACCGCTATGTTCTGTTTTCCAAAAAATGCACGTGCATCTGGGTGTGACAACAACAAACAAACAGTATCAACCAGTCTATCACGTTCTGCGGCGGTTTTGGAGCGTATCACTATTTCATGGGTAAGCTCTATATCACCACCTGTATATTTATACGCACTTCCCGTTCCTTCTGTGTTGTCATCATTCCTGAGTAAATCATTGGCAAAAGTTCTAAGTCCGAATTCACCGCTGGGACTACCAATCAACACTGATGGTATTTCTCGTTCAACCCACTCCTGTGCAACTGACACGTGCGGTTCTCTACTGAAAGTAATTTTGTTGGTTCCGTCTGTAAATATTACAGCACCTTTAGTATTTGCCATAAATGCTGCTTTCAAATATAACGCTACGTATTCTCGTATAAACTCAATACCTCTGTACACCATAGTTAAAGCCATGTCACACCGTTTGCACTTCTATATCATACACTGACGACTTTGGATCATACTCACTCAACGAAAAGTGCTGTGAAACTAATATATCTTCTACATAAATCGGTGTTAAATCTATAATCTGAAACCTCTGCCCTGAACTTTCACGAACTAATATGTCGTGTTCTTGAACTTTTGGTCCGTACGGAGGCGGCACAGTCCAATAGGTATCTTGCATCTGTCTAATAAGACCACCATCTGTTACCTTGAAATCCATCAAAGTACCAGGAAACGCCACCAACAGTCTATTGGGTTGCTTTCTAGATCTTATCCTTGAATTTGGGTCCAACCACTGTTCATACGAAAACAGTGAATCTTTGAATACCGAATAACTATCTATGATGGGTTGCATCCTGTTAAATTTAACCTGTGGATTGATAGTACCATAATTAAAAATAGCTATATCATCCAAAGAAAATGGCGGCGTATTAAACACAATATACACAGCATCTTCTAGTTCTGTTCCGTCAGACTCGATTTGATTTTGAAAAATATCTGGTGAATACTCCTCCGCGCCTAATATGAAGCTATATTTATCTATGGCAGGATCCCAGACACCGGCTGCCCCGCCACTGGCTTGAACAGTGCATGTAAGAGTACCAAGATCTGGATAAGCTGTGTCTGGATCTGAGTGTGATCCCCACAGCTTACACCGATAATCACCAGTCTCTGGGTCGGTACTAAATGACCCTCCGGAAGCTATTTGTGTGATGGTATCTATTCGTCTGTCTGCTAATTGAAAAGTGGCATTGGAGCGAGACATGCGTTTCAACAGAAACATCGCCTCGCCGCCAGTGTTCAGTAATTCATAGTTCTGGCGAACACCAAAACTAAGTATGTTGGTTACTCTTCTTACGCGGAAGGGGCTGATCCAGTGCGGGGACATTACTTACACAACACCATTCGGTTATACGGTGGGCGGCGCAGCATCACCATTCTTGTACTTTTCTAATCTACTTTGTACCATGCTAATGAGTCTCTTCAGAGCTGCTTCATACAAGAAGGTTGCCAACGTAGACTCAACCGCAACTACCACGATTTTCAAACCCGTGGTGGTAGCAGGCGTCATACTCAGTAGAAATACACCAACCACGCTCAATGCTACGTTTATTGGAGCGGCTAACCATTTTCTTGACTCTGTAAAAACCACTTTTTGAAAATATGGTACATACCTAAGCAACGCCATTATAGATATAAGACCAAGGAACAGGTAAATGTGGTTGTCATCTAGCACAAACGCAACTATCCGTTCTTCTAATGATTTCAAAAATGCCTGGTCTATGATATTACTTACGGTTTCCATGCATTTACCCGCCTTTCACAATAATTTAATCAAACACAGCAACAAGATCATAAATCCTCGTATATTTACTATTGAGCATAGTAATAGTACAACCAGTCTGCATGAAGGATACTGTTATACGCGAGTGCGTTGCCAGGGCTCGAAAGAAAATATTCGAGAAGAGACACCCGCAGATCAGGTATCATGCACACTTCACCTTTGTGGTACAAGACAACGCTATAGTAGAAGTGGGTTACAATAGGTCGGCTGATCCTTTGATTTATCATGGATACCCAAAATATGGAAAGATACATTCAGAGACTGATGCCTACAGAAAAGCCAAAGGAATATTGAATCAAAACAAGACTTGGGAGGTTTTGAATGTCAGAATGTCAAAGAAAGGTATATTGAAAAACAGCAAGCCGTGTCCGTGTTGTTCTGCATACCTAAGGGAGCTTGGGTGCAGAGACGTGTGGTTTACTACCGGTAACGGCATAGCCAAAATGAGGCTGAATACATGACCGAGGAAGAGGTCAACATTGAACTATATCACATCAACAAACAGATAGTGGATAAGTCTATATCATATGCCACAGACAAACTCAGACAGGCATCAAAAGAAGTCGGCCGGTGCAACTATGATATACTATCAAAAGAACTCGGATTGACTGTTAAGGAATTGCGAGCCATAGCCATAAGCCCAGCCAAACTCACACTTCGAATGATGGTAAAACTAGCAAAGTCCATGAATTCAAGCATATACATAGAATTGGTGGACACCTCCAAACACAAGGTGCTGTATTAATGACAAAGAAAGAAAAAGTGAATCACCCACCACACTACAACAGTCACCCATCAGGTGTAGAGTGTATCACGGTGGTAGAACACTTCAATTTCAACATCGGCAATGCCATAAAATATTTGTGGCGCGCTGGTTTGAAGAACAATCAACTTGAAGATTTACAGAAAGCGGCGTGGTATGTAAATAGAGAGATTGAAAGACTATCTAATACTTAACATTTTTCTTCTTTTTCGCAACAGCACAGTAATTACAAAAATCACGTCCATTGTTGTCTAAATCCCACCCACGTTTCTCAGCAACATCTACAGTCCACTCTGCGCCGCACTTGTCACAGACCACCACCTCCCACCGAACAAATCTATCATCGAGTAATTCTTTACGACTCATGGCACCACCCACCAGTACCCATACACGCACCTGCTTTCGTCGCGATCTGGATTGTAGGTATCGTGAACTACGCCGTTAATTACTGCCACCAGGTGCTTGCTAACCTGCACCACCAGCCTGCCCATCGGAATTTCCCCGTCTCGTAAATGTACTTTACAGCCCGCACCGATGTGCATGGTCGGCACCCACTTAGCACCAATACCAGCCAAGTACTTTTTGATGATACCCTTATTTACACCGGTACGTGCACTTGATCTTTTTGGCCGTCTCTTTGTAATACGTTCATCCTTTGCACACACATTCAGTGCGTCGTACACCTCCAAATAAGGTTTCTGGCAAGCAATTGCAATAGCACGACAAACACAATCACCGGCATCTCCCTTGAACCCTGCAGCAGCACGCCCACCATCGTCATAAACAAATTGCATGGCTAATCTCCACCGAACTATGTACACGCCCATGTCCTGAAAGCGACAAAATGTTCCTTCTTCACCAGCTCCTTAGAAAAATTGTCTCGGTCTTTAACATTCTTGAAAATCTTGTACTTCTTTTCGATTTTACCGTTGTTATACTCAACCCAAAACAGCTTATGTTTCATTGAATTGCCCATATGTCACCAACCTCCGCCCATTTCGATACAGTTTTCCTCACACCACTTGCGAATTGCAAGACTCGTCTCTTGGTCCACTTTCTGGTCACTTCTTCTTCAGTCTTGGCCTCAGAAAGCATTCTCATAAACTTTACAGCACTACCCATCATAAGCACCTCCTGGTACACATTATACTACACATATAATAATCAGTAAAGATAGTTATTTTCTTATTATCAACACCCTCCCAGATTGTAAGTGCATGAGCGTAAAACCGGTTCCATTACCACTGTGATCAGTGATTTTCCAGCCATCGTGTGTTATGACCAGCAGATTTCCATACTGCACACTTTGTGGTATATTTATTGTTTTGCCGCCAGTCCTTCTTTCAAGGTTCTTAATCCACCAACCTATTGATCGTCTTTCTTTGTAAAATAACCATAGAATGCAATTCCACAATCTTTGAATTATTACATTATACATTGCACAACTCCTTATGCAGTTATCCAACACCTCCATTATAACACAAGTCGGACAAAACGTTTCATGCTCCTAAATACGCTGTTATTTCGTAGGGAGGTTGAAGGTTCGAACTAAATATTAAAGTTCGAACTAAAGATTTGTTTTGAAGCCCATCGACCTTAATCGGTGATTGTACTCTTGCATGAACCTGGTCAACATATGCGGAAATTCTCCGTCAAAGGCGGCCAAATCCTTTGGAAAGCATGCTCCACCAAATCCAGGTGAGCCATCTGCACAAATTTTGGCCATATCAGTTGGTTCTTTCAACACTTTCTTGTACAAATCATAAATCTTTCGTTCATTGCCGGTTACTTCTTGTACGTAGTTCCAAAACAGTACTTTATACGCATGGTACAAGTTGTGAATGTATTTTGCCTCTATGGCTTCCTTTTCACTACAAAATTCACATATAGTGTACCCAAGGTCAAAGCACTCATCATACATATCCCTAACTTGGCAACAGCGGTCCGTCCTTCCTCCCAACAACACCCATTTTTGATTCATAAAATCTTCAATAGACGTATTTTGGTTCAGAAACTCTGGATTCATTACTATGTTTAGCTGTGATAAATAAGGGAGTATATTGCTATACAGCACTGTACTTTTTACTATAAATACAGTTTGTTTGTTTTTTAATTGACCAATTACTGCTTTGAAAAACTGTTCATATGCAGAAAAGTCCTGTCTAAGACCACTTATTCCTAAGTTTTCGTCTTTTATGGTTGGTGACGGCAAACAGCAAAATACAAAATCGCTGGCAATCAGTTGGTCAAAATTATCAAAACCTTTCGGGGGATCATAAATAATGCACTGTTTTTTGTACTCAGGTTTCAAAGAAGCATACACAGCCTGACCCACAAACCCGAACCCAGCTATTCCAATGTTCATATTAGCAGTCTCCAACACTTATGGATATGTGTGGTATGGATTGTTCACACGGAGTTATGGTAATAAGAGGGGCTCCCACCGAAACTGGTGGAAAGCCACCTCTCTCTGCATAGGATGGCGGACCACCATCCGCAACACCAGAGTAAAATGTGCCGCAGTTTACTATATACACGTCTTTGTCTACGATGTTTCCTCTGTGTGTCATCATTTTTCTGACTTCTTGATGTACTACTGTTTGATGTGAGTGCCCATAACAAAGAACGTCCCATCCTTCATGCGCCCTACCCCAATCCCTGGCACCACCAAAACCCTTTATTACTCTTCCACCCCACGCACCATGATGGTAGAGTATGGTAACTGAGCCAACGATATCACTAGATACATAATTCTTCATCTTACCTTTTTGTCTTATGCGAATCCTCAAAAATCCACTGTACCCACCATATTTACATCCAAGTATTTGTGCCAGTCTCTCTGCTGGGTTGGTGTAATGCACTTTTAGTGGTTTCAGACAATGGTTGCCCATTCCCAGCACAGCCCACGGAAACTTCTTATAGAACTCTGCCTGTCGCATTATTTCACGATCAATCAAATCATCGTACCCTGGGTGTATTGCATCTATACGTGTATTTGATGGTGTGTATCTTTTATCAGAAGGTAAAATCCAGTCACTCATATCCCCAATACCAACAAACATAGCATTCTTTAATTTCGCTCGATGATTCATATGTTCGTGCAGCTTCTTTATGTTACACATGCGTGAGTCTTCGTGCAGGTCCCCATAGACCGTCAGGTTTACTGGGTCGGTGCGTTTATCAATAAATTTGTCTACAACTATGGCTTCCATTGTGTACCTTTCCTTTTCACTTTCGGCACCATACTACATCGCACGCTGACTCTATTATCGGTCGCAAGACGTCCCAGTTACCACCACCTAAACCACACCCTATCATGTAAGGCGCAAACACTTTTAATTGCAGTTCACTCGACTTGTTCTTAATGAGCGGCCACGCTTTTCTGTGTGCTGCATAATCAGTGTGTAGTTCATTTCTGCCATACCCTCTTTGACCGAACAAATCACACACGTACAAATACTCATTTATTTCAACAAATTGAACATCACCCAATCCACAGTTATTGTGTGCGCAAGCTGCACTGTACTCTGTAAATACTTGTGGATACTTTAGTCTAATTTGCTTGGCTACACCAGCACCCATAACCCCGCACAGATTTACTTGATGTACAAGTATGCCTGCATCAACATTTAGTATGTCTTTGTGTACTATTATTTCTTACGCTCAGTTATGTAATGAGGGTTGTTTCTTAGTTTTTTGATTAGCTTTGAAAATCTTGATTTCTTGAAGTCTGTATCAGTAAGTGTTTCAGTTCTAGGAGACTTTTTACCGGCAGAACGTCTTACGTCTCCTACATAGTCAACAGGGCATCCAAATCGTTGGCTGATGGTGTAATTAGTAAGCCACGGTTCCTTTTCAAGCAGAGCAACAATGCGCTCTCTTATGCGCTTGCAGTCCACGTCTCTTTTTCTCATATCCTAATACCCCTTATCCTAAACGTTAGAGGAAATTTACCGTAAAATCGTGCCACGTCAATTTTTATTTTTTGTTGGTTTACAAAACTGTTTGCACTCCACACCACCTCATCACCAATGAGTATTTCAGCAATAAAATCGTTGGCTTCGTCATTTTCCGGTCCCAAGTACGTAGCAGAATTATATAGTGGATCTACCAGATTGCCCGCAAGATCTTCTACATTAGACACTACAACAGTGTAGTTAATGTTCTCCATTGCAGGCGTTACTATAATATCTACTACAGTTGGATTGGCTTGGTTAACAGACACACTCACCGCAGATAAACCACCAGAAAAAGCATAATTCGCTGGATTCAAAGAATCGTTGATGTTACCTGGGTTTGAATGTTGTACTTCTTTATTGTAGGTAAGTCTTGTGGTAGTAGAATCCACAGCCACAGCAGACACGACTTGAGGTCCAACAGTAGACGGCCCAAGAGGAAGTCCGTCGCCCCACCCACCAATCGGGACGTCATCTAACCCAGGAAGCCCATCACCCCACGGAGTCACTTAGATACCCACTGCTTGGTACTAGGAGGTCTGCATTTTTCTATCGTGCGACCTTGAGATGCCCACACATGTATTGTAACTGGTGTTTTATACGTCTGATTTATTTTTCCTTCTGTTAATAGTATTTTTTCATAGAACCTGTTAAAATGTTCACGTACAATTACATAAACACACAATTCATTGTTGAAGGTAGTATCATTGTAAAACACTCCTTCAATTACACTCTTCAATTCTGAACACAAAAAACTAAGTATATTTTCAATTTCTTTATTCATGGCCCTGTCTTTGTAACACTGATTCCATCTGCATATATTTCTAGTGTTGGTGGCCATTCCGGCTCATAGTTGTTCGCACCAGACAAATTATTTTTAACGCCTAAATAAATATGAACGCTTCCAGAGTAAGTGGCCACACCAGTGACAGTGACCGTCTCCCATGTGTTTATAGCATCGCTCATTTCATCGTATGTGGTGTACCTGTTAAATCCTGCCCCTTCTAAACCCAATCTTGGCCGAAATCCTGCACTTTGAGATTCGTCTTTGCGTATTTGTACGTTTACAGTAACAGTTTGTCCTTGCACAACGCTTATAGTTCCTAAAGGAAGGTACCCATAGTCAGTAGCGTTTCCTGGCTGAACTTTAACATTCAATGTATTATCCACGACAGTCACGGTTTCTCTAGTAAATACCATTCCCCCAGGACCCCATCCGTAATTTGCATTTTCAACTTGATCTTTATTATGTAATGAATAAAAAGATTCCTCTGGAATATACACGGCATTATTATATGTAAGACATGGAATAATTATTCCATCTGTTGGCATTGAGCTACATGTAATCGGATTATTAACTTCTGCGAGTAAGCAATTGTTGCATACATATCTATTAGATCCAGTAATTGTATCATTGAATGTTGGTGAATCTATATTTATATTTGATTTATTGTTTGCGGTTGTTGCTCCAAATGATTCATTTACTGCATATACATCAAAATTATTGTCAGAATTAAGTATTTCAAATCCTGCTCTGTTTGTTGTATTGCTCGTATTGCATCTATCGTAAGTATTATTTTCAAAATAACCATAAAAACTACCAGCAACATTGAAGCAAGTAGCTTCTGCTCCATCTATATCATTATTTGAATAAATTAAATTTGCAAATGAGAGCAAATATATTGAATTCGATTCACTATTCCTTATTTCACATGAATCTATTTTTAATTTTACATACTGATAATACGTAGAATTTGGGCTTGTAATTTGTACCCCATAAGTAGTGGTAGCATGAAGAATACAAGAATAAGTATCAGTATATGATGCAGTTATTTTTATTCCAGAATTTGCGTTAGATGACCAAAATCCAGTTAAATCAGTTTTTACAGTGTTTGAAGCGAATTCAATACCATCTCCATTTCCTAGTGGTCCCTCAATATATGTACAATCTTTTATTTCAAATGTTCCTGCTGGATACTGATTACCTAAAAAATAAAATCCATTTCCAGTTGATCTTGATTCATATGCCGTATTTCCTTCAAATTTAGTCCATCCAGAAGAGTTAATATAAAAACAAGTAGTACCGGCACCATCTTCACAATTAGTTACGGATACATGATTTATTGTTCCAACAGTATTAGATGCAGCATTGAATGTTATACCAGATCCTGTGGTAGTGTTATCTCCAAATTCATCGAACCTCGCATAATTTATATCGTATGGATTATTTGTAGCAGTTGTTTCTACTATGCTATGATAAGTAGCACTATCCGCCTGAAAGAGAACGTTTCGGGACACGTTTACTACAATATCCCCAATCATATGATTTTCTGTAAGTGTTACCCCGTTGATGCTGCTAGAACCAGGAGATCCCCAACTAGTAATTAGTTCCCCATCGTCACCAGCAGCCGGGGCAGTTGATACGTTGCCTCCTATTCCGATCAATATCGCATCGTGTGTGAGACTGGCTGATGCAGGCCAATATACAGCACGGTCTAGCATTATAGTTCTACCGGCACCGGCGTTGCAGTCCGGAATGCACCCAAAAATCCTTGCCCTGTAATTTGCTCCTGATGTCATAAAATAACTTGAGTTCCCATACACATACAATTTGCCACCATTTACAAGAATTTTGTATTTTTGATCGGGGACAGGAGATGTATTATTAAACAGTATGTGGGCACGAACTGCAGAATTTAACGGGGTTCCAGAATCCCCAATCTGGAATATGCCTCCCGCGTTTATTCTCATGGAGGACTGTAGTGTAAAAATCATATCTATGCCTGGATTGTTTGGCCAATACAGCGTGCCAGAAATATCTAAATCATAAGTAACAGCACTTGCGGGAGAAGTGCCTACCGTAAGATCTCCATCTATTGTTACTGTGTCTCCTGCGGCTATGGTAGCAGAATCTCCAGATATAGGAAAATGTGCTGCACCGCACGAGGCGTCAGTCCATGTAGCTTCATCGCTCCAGTTGCCACCACCAGTTCCGTTTGATACGCAGGCAACAGCATAAGCAGCGGACGGAAACAGAAAAACAACAGCAATAGCGGATATTAACAGTTTCTTCATGATTACTCTACCTGTTCATGTTGCAATCTAGGTATATCATATTTAGTAGAAGTCTTTAGTGCCTCTGTAGCTGGTTTAGAAAGCGTCTTTACAGCAGGTGCCGGAAGATCCAATGGATTACCAAAACCAAATGTGGTTGGAACTACTCTAGATCTTCGAACCTCGCTCATTTTTTCTAGAACAGCCACCCGCTCACGCAAAATCTTTATTTCTGTATTATTACCTTCAAGTGCTTTTTCTAGCCTAGGAATTATTGCATCATTGATTTGGCTTACTATGTACTCGATCTTAGAAGCAGATTTATTTCCCTGGATGTAAATACCAACAAGAGAGCCAAACACAGTTACAAGCGTAACTATAACAGGCACCCACACTTTCCAAAATTCAAGATTAGATTTTGGTTTATCGGGGCGATGCTTCATACGCTCCGTGTTTACATATAGTTCTTCCATCACAAATAATCCTTTCTAACAATTACTTCATTAAGAGTGTCTAGGTTCTTGTTGAATTTTACCAACCTTACTTTCTCCTTAACAAAATCTGGCACATCTTCTATCCTATATTCATTAAGATAATATACAGTATGAACCCCTGCTGCCACAAGCAATTTTAGGCACGTAATGCATGGAGTGTGCGTACAGTAGAGAACTCCACCATCAGTAGAAACGCCGCGTTTGGCTGCGGAAGCTATCATATTTGCTTCCGAATGGTTCGTGCGTCGGCAGTGACCTTCTTGCATAAAGTGTCCTATATCATCACAATGATCCGCACCAGGAAGCGAGCCATTATATCCACCAGCAATAACTAATTTATCTTTAACCAGAACGCAGCCCACTCTAGCTCGATCACACGTGCCCCTTGTTGATGTAAGTTCAGCCAAATTCATAAAGTATTCATGCCAGCCTTTTCGCTTTGTACTCAAGGAATTCCTCCAACAGAGAATAGTACTGTCAATGCAATCACCGACAAGACACAAAACACAAAACTAAGTATCTGTAAAATATCCTCGTGTTTTATTCGTTTTTGTTGGCACGTTTCACACAGAAGGTGCTCCTTATATGCGCCTTCATATAAACCCAAATTTTTTGCTTGGTCAATAGTAAGCTTCTTCATTTTGCTGATATCTAACGCGTGCTTAGGGAACACCTCTATATATGAGGATCCACATACCGTACACACACAATAAGTGCAATCCAACTCTTCAATCCCAGAACACTCACCATACAACATACGTATTGTGCGATCATGGTTAATGGAAGTCATATTATTCTATTCTCCAAGAATCTGTCTACCATACCTCGTGTTATTCCGGTCCTAAATCCTAACGGGACATGCAAAACACAACTTTTATCTAAGGGAGGGATCAGTTGAATTGGATCTACGTCATCCACAACAACATACTTTTGTACTCCATTTTCTTTTATGTAAGAATAAATATCATTTCCTCTTCTATTTATAATAGGTGCATCTTTTGTTTTTCCTACAACAATACCCAAAATACCGTATTTCTCTATTTTTTCTTGAAGTTCTTCAGTTGATTTTCCAATTCTTCTAGCAGACGTTATAACTATATATGCATCAAAAATTTTTATTAATTTGTTTATAGAAGAAACAGCCTCTAAACGCGGCTGTTCCTCACCCTTGCAAATTAGAACCCCATCTATGTCTAGAAACAGTATTATTTTATCTTTTCTCATATCTTGCCCACGAGACTCCTAACACGTTTTTTACGTACCGCATCCGTGCGCGTTTTCTAGCTATGCATTCCGGTCGTTTACAATATACTTGTCTAGAACTAGTTTTCGTAAACGGCTTATGACAAAATTTGCAAAGGTTACTCAAGAATAGCACCCATAATTATGTGACTTCCAACCTCTTCCTTTACCTCTAGGCCATACTTCGTTTTTAGAAAATCAACCATGCCCGGGTTTACTACGTCTAAATGTAACTTCGCATCAGGATTCATCTCTAATATTTCACTCTTGAACCGATCCATAGCTATTTCAATTAGCTGTGTTCCTAAACCACGCCCCTGGTACTTAGGATGCACTACTGTATCAAAGTCGTACGATTCGCCGTCATAAGCATCGAAAATGGCCGCTACAACTACGCCACCTTCTCCTTCAAAATTCACATCAACAAAGCTAGCAAGAAGTTCTTTATTAGAAAGGATGTTGATGTCGGACAATTGCGCCAGTGCCCACGGATCGTTATTAAGAATATCCATTCCAAATAGTTCGTCTCCAAAAACGAGTTGAAGATCTTCTTGGTTTGCATATACTCTAATCTTTGTCATGTTGTTTCCTCACGATATCTAGAAACTCCGGCACGTTCCTGGGATCGAACTGCTTCTCCAGCTTCAACTTCGCTATCTTAGCAGGGGCGTCATAAGGTTCCGTAAAATCTAGTTCATGTTCTAAGTGCTGAATGTATCTTACGAAGGTGTCTATTGCACGTAGAGCATGAGAAGGCACGCTCGGGTCCAGATAAACATCACGCACTAGCTTATCTATATCGGGACGTGTCATTTTCGCATACCTAGCTTCTCTAACCTATCGCCTTCTTTAATCTTATGATCCACATAGGCGCACAAGCAACAGAACACGTACGCGCATGTGCCCAACACTTTCATACCACCAATAAAAAGCTTTTCAATAGTCTTTTTCATCTTCTGTGATCTTCAATATGCGTTCCGCTACCATTTTGTAGGCCAATTTATCACATTCTGGTAGTGCCTCGAACGGCACAGTTTCCTTAGAAGACCTTCGATTCACCCACCACTCGCGCTGTTGGTGCATACACTCGGCTATGCGCCTAATTTTAGGTGTCCACATAGGTGTAAAATCGTACACGGCGGCTAAGCACCGCAGGTCGCACAGGTGATTGCGGTAGATGCAACCACCAGTAAAGCAACAAGAATTACAGGAATCTTGTACTTGTAAATGAACTCTTTCACGGAGTTTAGGATCTTGGTAGTCTGCTTGTTCATGGGACCTCCTATTTGCTGATTATTATACTGCGTGGTAACAGAGAAGATTTAAGGGACGGCGAGAAATTTACCACTTAGAAAATTACTACATAAAGTCGAGCCCATCATAACGCTGTACAACAGAGCCATACACACCAATTTCTGTGTCTTTGTTTACTGCAAAATCACCAGCATAGGTTTTCTCCACATCGTCTAACAAAATATTATTTGTGGTTCCCGTAATCCCTGTTCCGCTATCAATCGTGACTCTTGCACCCTGTTCAACGGTTATACCATATCCAGTATTTGACCCATCTGTGTTGTCTAAAAGAACCTTGGCCGAAGTGCCTGCATATACTCCTCCTAAGGCATTGCCAGAAACAGTTTGCGTTCCATTACGAAAAATTATATTAGAATTTTGTATGGCATGCAAACCATACCCATCGTTATTTGTAAGGCTAGCAGTAACGAGCATAATACTAGTAGATCTTGTAGCAGAAATTCCATGACTAGTACAGTTTGTTACTGTAATATTGTGAAGGTTTACGTCACATGGTTGTCCTTGATATAAGCCAATGCCAGTAGTTAAATCGACAGCTCCAGTTTTAGTAATCGTATCTATCAGTAGCGTTCCACTTATCTTATAATAGGCCCCAGAATAAAAACCGGCCCCATATACACTTGTAGACCCAGTAATATTTTTAATCCTATTGGTGCCAGTTAATTCCATATTCATCATTGCTTCCAAGGCTATGCCATATACAGATGTGCCAGTTAAATCATATACTACCCAATAAGACGGCGAATTTATACTTGTGGAGTATGCCCTAATACCGTAGGCCCCAGTACTAGAAAATGAAAACATCCTACCGACACTACTCATATGTGAGTGCGAAATAAAAATGCCGTAGGAGGTACCCGTACCAGCGGAAGCGGCTATATCAAATATAGTAGCATAATCTACGAATTGATTTATAAATCCAACACCACTGAAACCATATGCGTGTAGATATTGAAAACGCGTCCCAGATGTCCCATCTGCAAAGAACCCATATGTCCCTCCAGAAGATTTCAAATTGAGAATTCGAATGCCACCCGATCGTGCTACATTGGCGGTAATATAGACTCTAGCGCTACCCACTGATGCATTGGAAGTAATCACCGTTTTAGACTCAACAATTTCATAAGTTTTTCCGTTACAAGTAGCAGAGAATGCACCAACTACCTCTATTTCTGTAGCTGTATTGTCCCTAATAAATCTGTATTCGGTTCCTATCTTTAAAAGAGACCCCTTTAGATTGTTAACGGTCCATCCACCATCACTGTCTACTAGTTTTTCGGTGCTACCCCCCGCACCATCAGCAACACCTGTTTGCAACCCTGTTGCAGGAGAATAGGCACCAAGTGTGCCCTGAACAGAAAATTGATTTTGGTCTGTTACAATAAAACCACTGACAACAAAACCAGCAAAATTACCAGATCCAACCGTTATTGATACTGTGTGGCCTATATTTTTAGGGATTCTATTGATGGCCTCTTGTATAGTTAAACACGCTGTACTAACGGAGAGGCAGTCATTCGAATCGTTCCCCGTAGTCTCTACGTATAAGGTTATCGGAGCTACCGTCGCCAAAGTAGCCGTGCCCAACACGCTATCCAACCACCGATAAATTTCACCCACTACTTTTATTGGACCTAAAAATGTTTGAGTATCTCCCTCTAGAACGGACGGAGGGGATGCACCCAACAGTATAGGAAGCAATAGTGCAATAAGCAAACGATGCATGGTTTACCCCGC
Organism: Minisyncoccota bacterium; assembly: GCA_041651055.1. GTDB lineage: Bacteria > Patescibacteriota > Minisyncoccia > Phycocordibacterales > UBA5272 > UBA11704. The sequence continues at coordinate 97,259 of JBAZJW010000002.1, read as the reverse complement.
ATTACCCGTGATGATACAAGACACGGTTGTATTATTGGGTGCCGCAGCAGCAGTGACACGCACTCGAATGTACTTGAAGCTATGTCCACTTATCGACCACGTTGTTTGTGCGCCCGCTGCAAGTTCGCTACAGTCTGTCCACGAATCTGATACAGTACTATAGGTTATACCATCAGCAGATTGCTCTACCGTACATGCGGTAAGGACATTAGCGCCTGTGTTCCTAACCGTAAACGTCATATTTTGATAAATCAAAACCTTCTGAGCCACGCAGGCTGTAGTAGCAGTACCTGCAACAGCTACTGTAGTAGTACTTTCATATACAGGAAACGGGTTTACTTGGGCAAGAAGCCAAATCAGAAACAGCATTGTATGCATCTTCTGTCTCCTATCAGGGAAGAGATCTCAAGTACACATAAAAATCTTGTACGTAACCAGAGCCTTTTGCATAACTATAGGGGTGGCCGATACAGAGGCTTGTACCGATCCCGTTTACCAGCCCTCGCCCAGGACCTACCCCAAAGCAGATAAAGTTATTGTAGTCCGTGCCGTCTACTTCATGCCAGATATAACCATCTCCGCCAACGTTGTTAGTGTAACTAAAATGAATCTCGTGCTGCACATCCTTAGCCCAGGGATCACCAAAGTTTCGGCAGGAGTCTGTCGCCCCAGCAGTTCCAGAATGAACAGTACTACGGATGTACCCCCCACCAGTATCAAGTTGGATATTAGGTAAATTGTTTGCTCCGGAGGTTGCTCTAGAGTATATTACATACCAACCTACGCCAGTAATCTCGCTGATGCTGTAGGGCTGGATCACTTTTAAGCTTATTCCTGTATTAGAGATATTCAAGGGATTTGGCTCAATACTCGGAGCGATTTGTGCGCAAACGGAGGTCGCTATAGCGGTTGCACTGTGCCCGCAAAACCCGTAAACAGGGTATGTTGATTCTCTAACTTGAACAGCATCTATCCACATTGTGGATGCTGGCTCTCCATCAGTCCAAACAAACCACAGATTTATACTTTCGGCGTCTGCGTGACTTGTAAAAGCATCCTGATGCCACACCCAACCAGCACCCTCCACATCTTCTACTGTTAAAAGCAGCGGCTCGCTTAGTCTTGAACCATCGCAAGCAGCCCCGCTCCAACTAACTGCGTATACAGAAAAAAACCCCGTTCCCCCAGGAGTGGTGTGCGCCGAGGTCATAGATCTAAAATCCAGATAATAATTTTTAGGACCAGAGCCAACGACACACGTTGAATAAGCCTCTCCAGTAGTGAATTCGTCTGCACGACCAATAACCATAGCATTGCTACCGTGTGCGGAATGATCGTCAGATACTTGCAGCCAAGGATCGCAGTCACTACAGAGAAACTCCCAACCTAATGGACGGTACGTTCCTCCAGGCCCCTCCGGATCCTCATCTACATATTCTGCAGACGGGTTTGGTAACAGATTTATAGTTGGTTCATTCCAAGCAATGCCACCAACCCCTTCTACTAATTCTCCTACACGAGAAAACCCCTGACCAGCCATTCCTATAAATGGTTCAATTACAGTGTCTGCTTTAGCAAAAGGGATAGATGGAGGAATATCTGTACTAAGTCCTGTGTAAAATGTTGGTGAGGTCACCCCGTTGTTGTCCAAGTACCCAAAATAACCTGCCTGGTAGTGCTGCACTTCAGCAGCAGTCAACTCCACATCCTGCCAGAAGGTGACTCTGTGGATCTGTCCTGGGAAGGGGTACGTGCCTACGTTCTGGCAGCCAATAGAGAACGGAGCCGTGGAAGCGTAGATGGGGGCCTGTGCGGCGGCGGTACCAGCCACGGCTAGTCGGTTGACGTACAGCGCGGCCGGGGAGGTACCGTCCCCGGCGTTCCTCCAGGTGATGCAAACCACGCTGGTCATGTGCGGGCGGAACCCGAGTGTGCGAGTCAGTACAGTTACGTGCCCAGCATCGGTGGTGCCGTTGTCAGAAAACAGTGCTGCGGCCGATCCTCCGTCTGCGGCGGTGGCGTACAGCATCCAGGAGCGGTTGGCGAACGTGCTGTCATACTTTCCAAGTAGGCTGCTGTTGGTTGTGATGGCGGTGTTCGGAGTAACCACGACGCAAGCGGAGAATGCTGTGTTAGGATTGAACGCACTTCCACCGCTGGCGTGCGCTCTGTATAGATACCCGCCTTGCATATCCCAAGCATTACCACTAGAACCATCAAATCCATCGGGGTAAGTTCCATCAGGCACACGTACAGGAGTTCCCCCCACATCCAGTACAAACCCTGCTGGCCCCACGTCAGGGGTTACCTGCGCGGCAACTGCCTGGTCGAAGTTCATGTCCAACGTCGGGCATACCTTAACCCCGGCGCGCACCACACACGGATCTATGTAATCAGATCCTGAAAACGAGGCGCTCCACTTCGGATACAATTCCCCCGCATCTTCTGATAAAGATGTGCTTACAGAAAAAATATATGCGACCGCTATTAGTATATGCGAATTACGCACAAGAGATCACCGGTTACGCTAGTTGGTGCTTTTACTGCCAAACGCACGTCTGGTATGTAAATTTCTAAGCGTTCCCCTTCGCTTAATTGATACCCCATCGTACCTGCTCCGCATGTCAAGGAGGCTAACACACCAACTGCACCCGACAACAAACAAGCACTGTTGCTTATGGCTTTTATTTTGTGCCACCCAGGAACAATTGTAATCTCTGTGCCAACCGTGTCCATGGCAACACAATTTGTTGCAGAAGAAAGGGATCCTGTACCCCAAGGAGGGATCATGGGAGCCCAGGCACTCCCATTGTAAAAATAATTAGCAGATTTTACTGTTAGTCCTATGATAGAGACTGCGAATGTAGACCCGGTGGCAGCACCCACAGCAGCACGAGTAGTTGGGTTTGTGGCATCTCTAAGGCGGCAATCTACCTGTTGATTTACTTGTGCTTGGGCAGCAACAGCAAAAACCAGCAAAAATAGAAAAGCTATCTTCTTCATGACAACACCCCAACCACAGCATAGGAACTATTGCCAGCTACCAGTCTTAACATAAGTTGCTGTATGCTAACATCATAGGTACGCTCACCATACGGCCCAAAGTCAATCCAAGTTAACCCACCATCCAAAGACGCCTCCAAGTGCTCTGAATCATGCGTATTGTGTATAGTCACAGACTTGGTGGCTCGCGTAAACGTAAGTGTGACATCTCCTGCTAAAGCACCAGTAAACACCTCTGGAGCACCATAATCAGAACCAGCAGGCACACCACTTCCGCTGTCTGGATCTGCTTGTCCGTCTTGCAGGCCCCACTTATAGTGATTTATCATGTTACTTACCTACAGCTTTCATGACAGTATCAAGGCATTCAAATGTACCATACACCTGGAAATGCCTCGTCTCAGCCTCAGCATTTGCTATACGAATCTTTATTACGTTCAAGGCAGGTTCATATAAAGCAGCCCGGACCATTTCTGGGTTTGTTTTTAATCCTACATTTGGAGGAAAGATCTTATCTGGCAATGTCATAAATGAAATGTGTTTGCTGTCGTCATTATATATATGTGACTCTTCTAACTCTTCATACATATAAATGCCAACAGCGTGCTTGTAAGTGATATGATCATCTAGTGGTATCACACCAACAGACACGTTTTTGTAAACAGTGTTGGACCGTATAGGAAACACATCTACATAACCACCCGGTTCAACCGTGACGGTAGCTACTTGAAAATTACCCCACGAGTTGTGAGCCATATTATTTATCCTTTCGTACCATAGATGATCTTTTTGATTTTTCGCACTGCATCATCAAACTTGGAACTCTCCGAATGTATGTATTCCATGGTCAGTGATTCTATTTCTCCATCATCTACAAATTCAAATCTGAATGTGGCCCCATCTTTCGAAGCCTTTACCAAGTGTTTTCCTCGCATAAATAAATATGCTGACATAGAAAAGTCATTGGTCACAAAGGTCTTGTTGGTCTTCTTCTCAACCATATTTATCACCCGAATGATACACTGAACAGTCTTGACCAGAATCCATCTGGCATAGCAGACAAGTACCGCAAGTCACGAATGCCACCAGGCAGGAATTGGTATAACACCATACCCTTGGTAAGGTACTGCTTTTTGAAAGCAGACACTTCATCCTTAAATCGTCCAAGCAAATTTTGCACAAAAGCACTTAGCTTAGTAAAGTGATCTATGACCATACTGTTTCCACCAAAGGCATAATCAAAGTCAGTGTCAATAGCAAAAATACCCTGTGCTTCCAATGTGGCTATGGTAGCTGCATCAATCAATATGTTACCAAAGATACTAAATGGAAATGTATCTACTATTAGTGCGGTGTAAGGAGGGACTGCATTGATTAGCTGCGTACCGCGCTCCATGTAATATATTAACGCCTCGTCTGAATACCCGTACTTCAACAAAATGGGCGGACCAGCAGGACGATCCATATTAGCTATATAATCCACCATCGATTTGTTTGCTTTATCTACGGTCATCCTCAGTTGTGCAGCATAAGCAAACTGTTTAGCAGACACGGACTTGAAGAAAGTGTTTACATTGAAAGTTTCACCAGGCACTACACAGTAAATACCAGCTATGTAGCTGCCAGGGTAAACAGAAGTATCAACGGAGAACTGATAGGTACCTTCTGCAGCTCTAGTTACAAGAGCACCACCCAAGGGACCTAGATTCTCGGACAACACTTCCACATTGCTATCTATGTCAATCATACTAAACCGACTACCAGATCCTAGATCTATCAAGTCACCGGTAGTATGGTTCTTAACAAACCAGGTTATTACACCGGTTTGTCCTGTACGAAAAATAGCTAATTCAGTCAGATCGTTCAATACACAACCTTATTTTGCAGCTTCTGAAGCTGCCTCAACGTACGCCACTGCCATTTCTACTTCCCCATGCAGTTTATCTAGTTTATCCAACAATTTAATGTACTTACTGCCATCTTCAATATTGTCATCATGTCTTGTGACTGCATCCAGAGCATCTACTCGCACACCTAAATCATTACTTAGAGATGTAAATACCTTTGCACACTCTCTTAACTGTACCTTGGCATCCTTCAACAATTGTTGCGCTTTTTCAAACTCCTTATCTAACTTGCTGGCAATGTGTCTTGAGGCTTTATACTCACACGCCTCTTCATCAAAATCGTCGTCACCGTACATTTCTTCTAGGAAAGCTTCGGCCTCTTCTGGAGTATCAAACACAACCCACTCGGTGCGATCTAAGTACCCTGATGCTGACAGTCTAGCACCATAACCAGTTATTATCTCCGCCTCCCAAACTTTATCATTTCTAAAATAATCCTTTAGCTCCGGAAAACTTTCACTTAGAGCTACTCTGTCTTCTGGACTTTGAGGATCATGCAATTCTACTGCACGTACCAGGCTGTGCGCTGCGCCTGGGTCAATATCGTCTAAGTCCAGATACTCAGACCCCTGAGGACCATCAATTACTAACCACTCTCTTCTGTCGGTTATTTGAGGTTCCATGAAATCAGCATGCTTGTCCATGTTACACCCTTTCAAGATTCCACACGTCTTCGACGTAGGAAAGTGAGCCATTGTTTGTGTCGCGCCCTATTACAGCACCCTCTACGGTGCCTTGCACTTCGAGTGTCTTGTTTTGCAGCAGTACATACTTTACTTTGTCACCCTTCTTAAATGATTGTACTATACTAGCTTTTCTCTCTAACACAGCCGCCTTTTTGCGAAGCCTAGAAGCAGTTTGTTTCATCTCCTCGTCTACAGGCACCAAAGTTAACAGGTACTCCTCAAAAAGTTGGTGTCCAAGACTCAGACACTTAGTATTTAAATAGGAGATGGCCGCCTGTTCCTCAGGGATGTCGGAAGATCTTTCCAAGGCAGACACATACGCATCCTTGGTCATTCCGTAATTTATGTACCAACTATTTGGCTTAGGTGACTCTTGGTGGTTTTCAGCAGCCTGCTTCAAAAATTCACTGAACTTGTGTTTGGTGGCCACCTTGATTGGTACTTTCGAGGGGCGACGAATGGGTTCCGAGCTGTTCCAGTGTCCAAACAGGAATGCGTGTAGGCATTCGTACCAGGCACCTGGATCAACTATGCCTGTCTTTTCTGCCCACTTTTTAATGGTGTCTCGGCAACCACCCTGCTCTCTCCAAAAAATGGCCCAATTCACTTTGTTAGAAAACTCGTAAAATGCGTTTTTCTCATTACCAAAAGTTGCCTTCTTTAGCATATTTATACCCCTGTTCGTGATCCTGCGATTATGATACTATACAACACACACGTTCAATTAAAATTCATCAGACACAAATAAGCATAAATTTAGATGTCAGGAACAACACCTCTCATGCGTCTTTATTTTTGATGGATAACGAAAAGGAGATCTCCAAATGAAGACCACGTGCACGATTATGGTACTGGACAGGGACGGCAAGGTCAATGAAGTGGTGGTACTCACCGCCCCCACGGAAGAGGTGTTCCTCAAGTTCCTGCGCAAACTAGTGAACGGTGCTTATGAGCAAGACACTGTGCGCGTTTCTTGGAGTAACCTGGCAGACTACTGGTAGTCACATATCATACATGCGCGTACATTGACTGAGTATAATAAACGTGGTATAATATTCGTAGGAGGCGTTCAATGTGGAAGAGGATCAAGATGACGTGGGCCATCATGCCTTGGTGGGCCAAGATCGCGGACGCAATCATCGTAGCGGCGATCACCGTTGCTGTGGTGCGGTGCTGCTGCTAAACGTCCTAACAAAGGAGCATTAGTATGGGCTATCAGTGGACCAAATTTGGCAGCAGGTGGATCGGAAAGCACGGGAGTTTTCAAGAGTGTCTGATCCTGATACTGTACAAGACAGCCATCGAAGCAGGACATGAACCGTGTGTGGCACAGGGATCAGACGGGTGTTGGTTGGGTGAGTTCGAATCCGTAGCAGCCGCCAAGCGCGCTCTGAACACACACCTGGAAGCTTTGATGAAGATTGAAGATATCAGGCTCGGCAGAGATGGCTTGGCCTAGACAAAAAGAGACACACTATGCTAAAGAAACTGTCAGATATGATGCACACAGCGCAGGTAGAATTCTCCAAAGCATCGGCTGCCAAAAATGCCGCCGAGCAGTTTGAGGTAGTATTTCACAATGCCCTCGCAGACCGGCAAGAAACCTTGTCCACTGTCGAGAAGCTGACGAAAATGCTGGTATTAGCCTCCAAGAACGTGGGAGAAGCAAAAACTTCTAGGCAGTTGTGCAGATACCTCGAAACGTTGCTGGATACGGCAGAGGATGCGAAGTTCTTAGCTGATGACGGGTTTTACTTCGATGACGGGTGCTGCACCAAAAAGTAGTATTACTTGTCACGCTTGTCTATCTCGTGCTGCGCCACCTTCTTGATCGAATCAAACTTTCCATTCGCTGACAAATAATTCAGGTCGTTCAGAGAGTAAGAAGGTGAACGCTCCATCACCATTTCAAGGGCATCAGACTCCTTGACAGTGCCGTGCTTCAGACCCAGGCACATGTTCAACAAAGAGTCATCGATAGACACGTCTTCAATGATGGACCCCACGTCACTGACCGCCACACCATCCAACTTTTCCTCGGTCTGAAGTGCATGCAGCTTGCGGTTCAAAGCTTCGCGGCGGGTGTCATTTTCATCGTAGTACTTGTCAGCCTCTTCTGGATTCAGCAACACCAGCGCACCCTTGTCAATAGCCTTGAAGAGATCGCGGCTGGTGCGAAGTGTGTCCATGTCGGCTTGGTCGGTCAAGCACACAGGATCAGCACCAGGCGGAATCCACATCTTGTCTCGGGTGTCACCAGTCCCAATCTGAATGGTAATAAGGCACGGCACGGCCTTACGACCACCAGAAGGGATCCACCCACGACCGGTCATGTTCTGTACCCATACCGGCAACTTGTTATCGAGTAGGTACTTGAGGGTTAGGCGCTTGGGCATGGTTACTTGCTTCATCTTTCTCTCCTTTAGGAACCCCGGACTTGAACCGAAACCACCGTTGGTCTGCGGCTGCCGGGTACTCGCTTCACAGTAGACAGTTTCGTACTAGTAAAATCACCAGTACCAGAGCTTTCTACTCCACGAGCGTTTACAGTCTCCTTATACCTTAAGGCGACATTTAGTAAATTTTTAGCAGCATTGACATCACGATCATGTACTGCACCGCACCCAGGACAAGTCCAAACACGTATACGCAACGGCAAAGTGTCTAAGACATGTCCACAGTTTGAACACATCTTACTCGATGGGTAAAAGCGATCTGCTTTGACTAATACTGATCCTGACAGCTCAGTCTTGTACTCCAATTGGCTTTTGACTGTACCAAACGCAGCATCAGACACAGACTTGGCCAAGTGATGATTTTTGATCATACCCTTGACGTTCAAATCTTCCATACCTATGATACGGTAGTCTTCTACTAGTTTAGCAGTGATCTTATGTATACAGTCCTTGCGTATGTTAGTCACTTTCTCATGGACTCTACTTAGTATATGCACAGCTTTCTTCCTACGGTTTGATCCTTTTACCCTCCTTGAGACTACACGATTCAGTCTCTTCAACTTTTTCTCGGACTTACGCAGACTCCTAGGGGCTAAGTACTTAGTGCCATCATCTAATACCACTAAGTCACGTACACCCATGTCCAATCCACACACTGCTTGGGTTTTGCAAGTATGAGGACAAGACCAGGTGCCGTCCAATTCCACTTGGATAGAAGCATGCCACTTAGCATATTCACTTGAAATTACTACAGACATCACGTGACCAGGAAAACGCAAAGACTGAGACATGCGCACCCACCCACACTTAGAAATATAAATTCTGTGCTCAACAGTTTTTGTTGCATCATTGGCCAGATAAAAACTATCTTTGCACTTACCTTTTTTCTTGAATTTGGGGGCACGCGCACGTTTACTCCACCAATTTTTGTAAGCGTCTTCAAGATCATAAATGGCTTTTTGAGACACCCATTTTGATACTTCTAGTACGAAAGGAAACTGTTCCCGTTTTATTGCGTTAAATCGTTTACTGAGATCGTAACCGGAAGTTTTTATGCCTTGCTCATATAGTTTTCTAGACTCAGCTAACGCCCAATTATAAGCAAAACGCTTGATACCACAAGCACGTTTCAGGTAAGACACCTGTTTGTCATTTGGATAAAGACGTATTTTATGAGACAAAAACACTGCCAACAATGTTACCATTTTCGAGTCAATTGTAAAGTATCACTAAAAACTATTTAGTCATCGTCGTCTTCTTCATTGGCACCATAGGCATTGTAATCATCACAAAGACACATCAAACCACGAAATTCATCGTCTCTGCCGGATTTTATTGTTTCTATAGATTCATTTAGTTCCTTTTCTAAATCTTCTTTTTTATTTTTGCGTGTATCGTGATATTTACCGTGCCATTCATTGAAATAATCAACATCTACGGCAAAAAATCCATAATTACCTTTTGATTTTCCTATCCATTTATAACCAAATTTATCAGAAACCTGTTTACATGCACTTTCAAGATTTGTGGCTTGTACTTCTTCTTCATGTTCTGGATAGATATCACCACGAGTATGAAAAACATAAACTGTAAATTTCTTTGCAGTTTTACATATGCTCAGTACTTCTATCGCTTTCACTATCATGGCTTTCACCTTTCACGTTTTAGAATTCATCATCATTTTCTATTTTTAAAAAGTCACGTTCAATTGTAAAGTATTACTAAATATCATAATCCTTTACCCAGTTTGTTCTTAAGGTGTTCTTTTCAGATCTAGGTTCATCTGTAAAATCATAATCTATAGCTTCTACAGAATGCAATTCGGAAATTTCTTCAACCATGTCTTCAAAGTACCCCGAATCTATGAGTTTGTCTGCCTCAGTGTGTGGTACCATAAATATAAATGTTTGATTTACTGAGGTGGTGTCTGCTGAAACAAGGTATTTTCTATAATTTTTGGAAAGATATTCGTCCACTTCGTATAAGTCAGATCTTTTAACTTTCACGGATAGAATTACTGTTTGACCACCCACCAATTCTAGGTTCTGTCTTAGGTCTTCAAATGAGTGCCACAACCTAGCACTCAATGATTCTAGCTTTGCGTATTCTTTTACACCCAATTTCCCAGAATTGATGATATCATTCATTTGCTGCATCATTGTCTTAGCTCTATCTAAGTATTTTTCTTGTCTATCAACAGACACAATATTTATCGCTTTTACTATCATATCTTTTACCTCAGTCTCCTCCAACACCGATTCTATCCATTTTACCAATGCTTTTATAGGAGTCAACTTCTCATCGACTATGATGTCTTCCCCATCCAGCCTAATCTTACCCAGATGCAGCAAACTGGTACCATACTTCAAGGCACCTTTATACGTAACACCATCTTCATTTTCAGATTCATATAAACGGGATATCACGCCTTCCTCTTCTAACTCTGGTACCAATCGGTACAAATCAGCAGTGAACATAGGATTAAAATACACCTTTTCGTAAATGAAGTCATCCTTGTGTAATTGGATGACTTTATTAACTTTGGTGGCTGTCTCACTTGGAGTCATACATTTCTACTGCTTTCCTCAAACCTTTAATAAATGTAGTGAAATCATCGTGTACTAATCGCAACTCATCTACTGCTACAGTATCGCCGTTGTCTTCGGCCGCCATTATGTCATCTTCCATTTCTCGTTGAGCAAAACGCGCCTGACTAAGCGCATCTCTCACCTGTCGTGCTAAATCTTCAAGCAGTGTCATAAACTCTGCCGAACTACTTGTTATGTGCATATTTCAACACCTTTTATGAAAATGCCCCACGGAGTGCTATTACACGAAGTCACTCCGTGGGGCAATCCCATCCCACACCTGCTTATTCTAGGTCACGTTCCCGGCGAGCGCGGATTCGGCGAGCCAACCGTGACCGGCGCAGCCGATCACTCGCGGTGCTGCGATCCTCGTCGCCGTCGTCGCCATACTCTTCCATCCGCGCCTTGCGGCGACTGCGAAGGGAAGCCAACCGGCGCTCAGACAGCGGCTCACGACGAGCAGCTAGACGTTTGCGGAGTGCCAGCCGACGCCGCAGAGCGGACAGTCGGCTAGGCCGCTCATCAGTGCGCTCACTGGCGTCTTCATCCACACCACGATCACGCCGATTGGACTCGCGAGCGATTTTCTTGAGATCGCGCACGATCAGGTCCACCATCCGCTGATCGGCAGAAGCCAGCCGCTCGACGTGCTTGTCGATGCGATCGGCCAGGTCCTTGTGACCCTTCTGATCCATCTCAGTGGCGGCAAAATCCAGGTAACGCCGTGCTAGTTTCAGATTCATGATTTCTCTCCTTTCAACCCTTTCGTTTCGTGGTTAGATCTTCTGACCGTAGGCAACGCCCTTGGCGTTGATCAGTGCCAGGCAGAGCATCTCCCACCAGTAGAACCCGCGCCGGGGCTTGCCGTTCACTGCCTCGGTGTAAGGCTCGCTCATGAGATCACTGCGTTGCGAGATGCCGCCCAGGTACTCAGGCAGAGTCACTGCAAACACTTCACCAGGCTGCAGGATCTCGTACATGTTGTTAGTACCAGCAGTGGTGATGACTGCGGTATTCAGGATGTGACCGATGTACCCAGCCATGATGATCTCACGCTGAGTCACTGGGTCAACCTGTGCGGTCAGCACGTTCACGATGTCGGACACTTCCTGACGGTGAATCAGGAAAGCGGCAGTCATGAGGCGGTGCTGCTCGATCTGGTAGCGCAGGGACTCGAACGCGCCCAGGTTCATCGAAGCAAACGCAACGGTGGTGTTAACCACGTTGGATGCACGACGAAGCAGGCGAATACCAGCCAGGTCTTCGCGGTACTCAATGGCCTGGCGAGCCTTGTCCTGTGCACGCTCAAGGATGTTGTACTGCGACCGGTACTGGTCCTTCAGCTCGATGGACACGTTAGCGGACACTTCGAACTCGGGCGGGAAGAAGTACTTACCACCAACCACGCTCTGCGGAGTCTCGCCATCTTCACCGATGACGTAGGCCACCACATGCACGTCTTTGTCGTACCGAATGGTCTCGCCAGCCTTCACCGGCCGATCCATCCACAGCTTGCGGGTTACGCCTTCGTAGTCGATGACCTCGCGCACCACGGTCAACATCTGCTGACCAAGCTTAGCAAACCCCTCACCAGACGGGTCGGCATAAGCCTGCTTGAGCAGGGCATCCTGCTCGGCAGCATCAACCTTGAAGCCCTCAGGCTGAGTGGCGACTTCGAACTCGCCGTCCTGCACCATCTCGAACAGGGCAGCGATCTTCTGCAGCGCGTCTTTCTTGCTGGAAGCGTTCAGCTCGTTGTCCTTGTTGAACAGGCGCTCACTAGCAGACACCTTGCGCTTGCCGCTGTCATCCTTCTTTGCAGAGAAGTTCAGCGGGTTGAAGGGTTCACCAGTTTTTCGGTCAATGGTGACCTTGCCCTGCATCTTGTCCAAGTACGGGTTGAATTTCATGACATCTCTCCCTTTCTCTATTACCTTAGTCCCCTACCCCTTAGATCTGCTGACGCACACCCAACAGGGGGTTATCGGGTGAAGGCACGTGGATGCACATACCGCACACCGGATGGCCGTTTACCTGATTGGTCCAACGACTGTCAGCCGCAGGCCGAAGCTCGTCACCAACGGCGAACTGATCAGTTACCACGAACTGGTCGGTCCAAATGTGAGCCCAATCCTCGATGACAGTGATCTGACCACTGCCAAGAGTGTCGTCCGGAACGCGGTCCAGGTTGGTTCCGCCATTCCACATCGTGTCACCGGCCTTGACTGTGTACCGATACCACACGTCTACAGTTTCGCCAGCAGCAATGGCACCACCAACCACACGGGTAATGACGCCGTTTGTCAGGTTGACAGTGTAGTCCACATTCTCGGTGTACACAACACCAGCCAGACTCTGCAACTTGCCTTCCGCCTTACCAGCAGTTACAAACGGGTGCTTGACAAGGATCTGGTTGTTGGCATCGAAGGTGTGCTGCTCTACAGATGAACGCTCATAGGCCAGTCCCTGGTCCTTTTCGAAGGTACCAATGGGCCGGGTACCTGACGGCGCAGTGGTAGCAACGGTTACACCATTGCCATCCACAGCCAGGAATGCGACCATCCCGGCATAGATCTCGGCGTTGGGGTCTACATCGTAGAACACCCGGGACGGCATGTACTGTTTCATTCTTTCGCGGTCGATCATCTCGACACCCCTTTCTAGGATTACCTAGTTGCCCGTTACTTCCTGGCTCTAAGAGCCAGTTTCCAAGTCAGCGGCTTGGGCACGACCGCTGCCAGTCTTTGGTCAAAGCTGTCAACGTCTTCCTCTGAAGCAGAAGAAACATCAACAGACCCTTTTGCAGCCTGCCTACGCAGGTCTAGCGCCTTTTCTGACAGATTGGCAGTAGCTACGATCTCAGCCTCTTGCTCAGGGCTGGCTACTGGAGCCACATCACCACCATGCACCAGCGCCTCGTATTCCACAAACGCCTCATCAGACATGTCCATAAGCTTCTCGGCATTAGCCAGCGCCACTTCAAAGTGTTTATCAGCAGCGGACTTGAATGCAGCTTCAATGATGGTAATTGGCTGCTCAACACCCATCTTAGCCATGATCTCAATCAAGGCACCCTTCAGCGGAATGGGCCTAATCATGTTCTTGTTCATGGCTGCAATCACCAGCCGCATGGCACGGGCAAACTTGCGGTGATAATCAGAAGCGATCTGCTTCAGACTGGCCTTAGCTTCCTTCTCATCTTTCTTATCTTCGTCCTTCTTGTCTTCTTCATCTTCCCAGGGCTTAGCGCCGTACTTTTTCAGTGCCTCTTTCACACCCATCTTGTGCATGTCGCGAATTACGCCACGCGCAAACTCAGCGTCACTAAACTCTTTCGGGTTAATGGTGCCACGAGCAATGGTGTACAGAGCACGACCGCGCTTATCCATCACGGTCCACTTGGTGTTGGCATCATCAGACTCCAGAGAAAGCTCTGCTACTTTCAGCATGTCCGGAGTCGGAGGGACCTTCACCAACTTGTCAGTGTAATTAACCACTGGCGTACCAGTCAGGTCCTTCTTATTCTTCAAACTCTTGTCCAGAGCAAATTCATCGGCAAGAGTAGTGGACTTCTTGTAGATCTTCATGCGGGCTAGCCGCTTCTGTCTTAGGGTCATTCCTCGCTCCTTCCCCTTATCAGAAGAGGTTACAAACTGATCCGGGGACATTCCAAACTCTTCCTCGGACAGCTCTTCAGCGTTTTCATCATCAACCATTTCCACGTACTCTGAAAAATCGTCTTCAACACCCTGTTCCGTTTCCTCTAACTCATGCTCTTTCTCTTCAAGTCCAAGCAACTGGTTGACTGCATCAGCCAAACTGTCAACCTTATCGGTTAAATCATCGACCTTCTCTTCAACGGTCTTCTCTTCTGGCTCCTCAGCCTCTTCTTCCTCGGTAGCCTCTTCGCCTTCAGCGGGCACCTCTTCGTCACCCGCTTCTTCACCTTCAGACTCTTCCTCGACCTCTTCGCCACCTTCAGGCTCAGGAGCTTCCTCAGTTTCGTCTTTTGGCTCTTCTTCCTTTTGAGCCTTCTTCAAAAAACCGTTCACCTTTTCCAAAGTCTTCGTTCTCAAACCTGCCATGTTTTTGCTCTCCTGTTTCTACAGCATACTATATTATGCCGTATGTGTTATTAATTTTTGTTTGTATAACCTACATTATAGTTTGAACTAGTTTCAAGAATGATTCAGGCAAAGTATTTATGTTTGCTTTGATGTACCTAGCTAACTGTACTTGTTCGCCACGATTCAAAATCTGGTTTACAATCTTTGCTTGTTCCTTTGCCTGTACGCCCATCTTTCTTAGACTGGCTGCCATCAACATATATTGAGTGGTGGCAGTCTCATCGGCTGGGTTATCCACACCAGACAACTCTTTGAACTCCACACCCAAACAGTCACTGTAAGTAGACATCTTATCATGCTTCAAACAGTCACACAGATCTTCCTCAGAACTGGCCACCTTCCCACACTTTCCGCATTTCACTGAATCACATATACAGCCCATCGAAAACTTGTTTATCTCACCACTGATTATGCCCTGTGCAAAAGGTATGTCTTTCTTAGTGTCTATAGCAGCGATGGTCAACACATGTTGATCTTTGTGGTTATACTTATTGTAGGCTGCATCAGGTATAAACCCACGAGCAGTGCGCGGGTCAGCAGCATTGTGCTCAATGTGGATAGGATCATTGCGGAAAGTCTCATAAACCCGACACTTATGTAGTTCAGCAAAACGCAATAACTCACCATCAGTAAATCTATCTCGGTTGCCGTTGGGTATATTAGCAGTTACAGCACGCGGAACAGGAAATACATAATCAGAAATTTTGTCGGAGATATTATATACTTTAGCTATAGCTTTGAGCATGTCCTTATCAAACATGTTCAACTTGCCCTTAATTTTATCAAGGGCATGCCCAGGCAAGTCATCGTTCTGTGATGCCAGTTTGTGGAATTTGCCGTTGGTTTCGAATAAGGCTATGATGGGAATAGAGGCAGTTTTAAAAAACATTTACTCGCTCCTTGGTTATTACACCAAGGACAAGTATATTACTTTCTAAGATAAGGAATTTAAGGTGTGTTTAGTGAAAAGGAAAATAAAGAGACAAATCAACTACTCAGTGCGCCTTAGCATTTTGGAAACGTCTGGTAGCAGCGCGCTTCTTCTTATTACGCGCCTGTCTCTTCTCTTGGGCCTTCTGATAACGCATCGCACGGGCTCTCATGACTTGTTCCTCTCCATTTCTTGTAGAAATTTGATCGCCACCGTTTGATTTTCCTGTGCCTGCATGCACCACAAGCGATCTGCCTCAGCATCAGCCTGCATTGCCATCTTCTTGTTGGCGTAAATTCGGTTTCTGTCACCCGCTGCGCTGATATGTTTGAGCACCAACTGTGCGATTTGTTCTAGACGATCAAGCCTGGCTTCAACAGTGTTCTTCTTAGTCTTAGTTCTCACAAGTCACTCACTTTCATGGTGTATTACAACTTTTTACCATCTGGAGCAATGCCATTACCTGCTTTACTGCCTCGCACACAGCACAGATTACGTTTCCGTGGGTGTGGCTTGCATAAAATAACTCAGCCGCTTTCTTGATGCTACGTAACTCGGACTCCAGGGTAATGATGTAGCACTGGAGATCCTGGATCGTTCCTTCGTCAACGGTATCGCTCATCCCTCCACCTCCTCCTTGGGCGCAATGTTCCCGTACTGCATTTTGCACTCGACGCAAACAACTTTCCTTCTAGTCGGACGCCGCTTGCTGGTCACCCACATCTCATGCCCACACTCCAGCGTCAGGCACCACTGCTTCGGGTTCAGCGGAGAGCAGTCTACTCGCATTACCTGCTTGTTAATCTCTTTCATTTTGCTCTCCCACGCATCCATCCACTGCCTGCTGCCCAGCGCATGAGTTCAAAACGCGATCCTTCCATGTACTCTGGACACGAGGTGTCTTACAAAGCACGCTTTAGTTTTTATGGAAAGATCTCCTTGTTATGTGTACGTATAAAAACTTTTACCATCATTAGTTATACACCATCCAAGTTCCTTCAGCTTATTGAGATCTTGTGCAGAGATTTTTTTAGTATCTACAAGTGCATATATAACATCGTGTTCGGCGCACAATACGCATGTACCGTCCGGATCATACTTCATGAAGATTGACAGCGCTTCAATATAATCATGATATCTTTTATGCATTTCCTTTACTTCCTTTCTAGAAACTTGTCCACCATCTCTTGAGTCAGCCCTTTGTTAAACCAACCGTCTTCAACATATAAGATCTTGTCTTGTGGTAAGTTGGTCATGTCACAAGTCTCGTCATCGACAACGACAAAATCTGTCACACGGTGCCCAAAGCCGCACTCACCCAACCACTCAGCAATCTCCTCGCCCCTAGTGCTTTGTTTATTGCTATCATGATCGTATGTAGTATTGCATGTTTTTCCGATTACCTTACACCACACACCAAACTCATCTAAGGTCTGCTGCAGCTTCTCAATGGTCCAGCCAATGCGCCATGCAGAAGACACCACCACTTGAGAATTGGTACGCTTGATTAAATCGTTCAGTGCATCTACAGCAGGAGGATAAGGCAATCGTGCAGAGGGACCGGCACAGCAGATAAACACGCCGTCAAAGTCTAAGAAGAGTATGTTCATGTGTGTATTATACTGCGAAAAAGCCGCTGGTCAATGTACGCTTTTGTGAAAGTTTTTTCCTGTCCACGGTCTAACTCCGCTATGATTGAAGGTCCACACTTTCTTTTCAATTAAGGGTAGTACAGGCATTTCTACAGAAAAACAATCATCCTTGGCACAATCGCGCCACCAATAGTTTGACTCCCACGCACTAAACAACATCCCTTCGAATTCATCTTCTTTTGCGCAGTCATCTGGTTCATTGTTAACGTACACTGCTGTGTAAGTAACGTTACTGTCATTATTGTGCCCATCTGGCATGGACGTAGAACATCCATGAGCTTCATATTTTAACGATGATTGAATCATACGATCTTCCTGGTGGGGATACGTCATCCACCTACGGGCATACCATAAAATTCGTAGAACTTCTCCGCAGTGTGCGTATACAAATTTTCTGCCAAAGATTTTATAAGTCTTTCTATTTCTTCCGCCAGGTACTTGTCATTACCACTGGACTGTGCATATTTATTTATTGCTTCCCACAGAACCCACTTATCTTTTTGAAACTGCGTACTCATTTTCTTCCTTCTTTAAATAAATATGTAGCATGTTTGCTACCTTCCTTACACGAATGTGCCCGGTGCCAGCACTATTACCAACACCGGGCACATTGCGGCGACATCACTTGCCCGACTTCATCAGCTCCAGGACGTCCTTGCGGGCTGTCTTGGCCAGGTGCACCATCTCCATGATAGACACACGGATTCGGCGCAGCGCAGCCTTGGTGCCCTTAGCGGCCGGTTCGTCATCTGCATAGATGGCATCCATCAACTTCGCCATACCGTGCAAAGCCTCAGACTTGAGGGTTAGCACCTTCTTGCAACAGGTCTCTGCAGTCTCGGTCACAGTTTCCTTCACTTCTTCTGCCACGTTCATTCTCCTTTTTCGAGTTTGTTCCTAACACCACCACTCTTACAGTATTTTATCTATGCACCTCCCCATGATGTAGTACACCCACATGACGCGGGATACCCATGCTCATCGGAATGCTTAACCAAATCTGCCTTCTTTTCGTTATAGTCCTTACCACACTTTTTACACTTCTTGGTGCTCTCGTCAATTTCTCCCCCACACTCGCATAACACCTTCTGCACTTCCATAGCATCACCAGTTTTTATAAACATTTGTCACTCTCCTTTGGTATTATATACTTGCAGGGCCATTTCCATCAACTTAATGAACCCCTGCATATGATCAGGATCGCTTGAGTGCATGTTCTTATAAGTTTTCATGGCTTCACGCATATACTCCTCTGACGGCCTCTCCTTGAACGTTTCGTGTATCGTTTTAAATGCTGCTTCATTTTGTTGTGAATCCAATAGGCGTGCAAGGAACGAGGCATTTACCGCTTCTGCATTGCAAGAACTGCACACGGTCTTCTTCAAAGCGACGTCCCAAATAACGGCATCCTCGTTGTGTCCACAATCCATCCTTCTACCGGCCATTATTTGTCTCCTTTGTGTTTATTTCTAAGTATCTCTTCTATGATCTCATAAATCCGCTCCACATTGAACTTTTCGGGGTCCACACCACCACCCTGAGCAAAATCGGCTCTTCCTCCACTTTTACCGCCAAATTCATCACAAACCTTTTTCAATACCAAATTAGCTGGAAGATCTGCATCCTTAGACGCAGCCACCATTATAATCGTCTTTTTCTTTTTGTTGCTCAATTTATTTCTGCGCCACGCTAGGGCAAATACCTATGTGGTTATTTGCGTAGTCTTCACTCGAAGACTTACCCTTTGCCATCTTACGCAACAGCTCCACGGTACTATCAAAGTCATGATCCAGGCACTTTACACTGATTACTAGCTCTGCCATAGATGCAAAAGACAGTCCCTCTGTTTTTTCAACCCAAGTGTCTAATTCATCTTTTCCTATACTCAACTTCTTCTTCAAGTATAAATACCTGGTTTGTGCAGACGGGGCACCAATCTTCATCACTCTATCAAACCGCCTTGGACGAGCCACGATGCGCCTATCTAGTCTTTCTGGATAATTGGTGGTAGCAATATTCAATACCCTATTGATTTGATCCTCTCCGTCAAGTATGGACAATATCTTCGAATCTCCATAATTACTAACAATGGCATCTATATCTTCAAAGACACACACTACACGCCTGTTTGATTCTATACTTCTTAGCATCTTGAGTACTCGTTGTAAAGGACCAGGATTTTCACACATCAAAACTATGTCTCCCTCACTGACCACTCTATGACAAATAAGCTGCACTAAAGCAGTTTTACCACTCCCGGCTGGTCCAAACAAAAGATACCCACGTCTGTGCAAGAAACCATAATGCCTGAACACCTCTTCCTTGGTCCAAAATAGTTGTATCTCATCAAAAACTTGTTTTGACAACCCATCTGGTGCCTCCATAAGATCATCTATCTTTATGTCCATCCTTTCTACGTACGGCCCAGATTCACTCATACATGCTTTATACATTCCTGGCGGTAGTATTTCTACGGTTGTTCCTGCACCAAAAAAGCAACCATTCCCACCTATCGACCATTGTTCGTATCTAAATTCGCCTGAAGATGCGTCCGGAACCATCGCATCTCCTGGTTCCGCCTTAGTAAGCTTTGGTCTAAGCTCTTTCTCACTATCAGGCTTAGAATCATCACCCACTTCGGTACCAAACTCTTCAAGATCATCACTCATGGTCCCTCTCCACATAATCATAAAACGTGTTGTCCTTTGTGGGCATCGGAAGCATTCTTACTGCAGCCACAGCCTCGGGAAACCACCACGGTGTAAGTATACAATAGTCATCACGGTCCAACAACAGTACATAACATCCGCTGTCTTGAATGATATGTGCTGCTGGATGTCCCGAATCTGTAGTGAATGTGACTAGCGGATGTACTATAGCACCGCTTTGCAATCTTACTTCGTCTTCTGGGCATTCAGACACCCTGTACATGATCATGCACCCTTCTCAAAACAAAGTGGTGACCCTTTCCTGGTACAGTACCCAGGAGAAACGATCTCCTTAAGTTTACCATTACTATCAGCTACATAGAACCTGGCAGGATACATGTACGTAGTTAGGTTGTCAGATTCCGGTGTAATTCTCCACCATTTACAGGTGTGTTCCATACACATTTTGCAAGGACGAAATGTACTAGAGTCCATCTTCTACTTTCTCCGGTTCTATCCTATCTTGGCATCTTGAAAATAGTTCACAAGAAGCGCACTTGGCTATTTCCTCTTTGGTAAACTCTTCATCTTCAAACAAACGCATAGCTGCAGTGTCTTGTTCCTCTGTAGTAAGACCGTCCAGTCTCTTACACGTTCTTTTTAGTTCATCAGAGAAAAAACGATCCTTGAAATAAAATTCTTCACCCTCGTCTTCTTCCCAAGTCACTACCACCTTTCCTTCCTTACCGCTAACACCAGTATGTTTAAATACTTCTTGGTGCGGTCCTTGGTGTCCTTCCTCTAATTGGCATCGGAAGGTACTAGTGTTGTCCCCATAATCGTCACCCAAACGCAATGTGGCTGAACATTTCATTTGCTCATGCCTTTTCTGATATCATGTGCTCTACCTCTTGTAACTTTTCCGTATCCGACACACTCTGGACAAACACACTTGAAAGACATAGCATGAATGCCATCAGTAGCAGTAGTCCATTTGGTACCATCACAATACGGGCATTTCACCAGTCTCTCTGCTTTATCGGCCAGCTCTCTTAGTCTCTGCGCGAAATGTTCTGAACACAATCCAGCAATACGTACCCAGTTGTGGTTAATGACAATCTCGGCCACACTTGCGCTGGACTTTTTCCTGCAACCATCTGCTGCACACTGTTTTGCTTCTTTCATTTCCGTTTCATATAACTTCTGATTTATCTTATTTATCCGCTTGTCTAGATCATAAATCTTTTTCTTAGAGAACTTTCTGGTCTTTATTTCTGCCCATTTGTGGGTTTTCATTCTATTTTTCTACCCGCACATTTACAACTTGACAGCCAGAGTAGTAACCCCATCTTATATTTCGTTCTTCCCAGTGTCCGTATATACAAGCTAGACAACTGTTCAATTCTATAAAAAACCAAACCAGTACGGTAAGGGCAGCCAATCCAGTAAACAAAGCAGGAACAATATGTGCAGCCACCTTTGTTTCGTCAGTATATTTCAATCCTCGAATGATAAGAAATATTGTAGTAGCGGTAAGGACCCCGAAGATTGATCCAATAACTATCAGTGCCATTATTGCACCTCCTTACAGCAGCAGCCACTTAGACATATGTATACTTCTGGGTTTAGTTTCATGGTGTTTTTTGATTTTCACACCAACCAGATTTAAAACACCCACCAATCCTCCTGCATACATACGTTTACACACTGGGCAAAAAATGCTGAATCCAGATCCGTCAGTATACTTTTTGTAATTTTCCTCATTACATTCAAAATTAGTATGGCATTTAAGACACTCAAGAAAATACTTTTTATTACCAACTATCATTTAATACTCCGTGCACGCTTTTATGAATTCAATCATCTTTTGTACTCGTTCAGATGCATGACCATCTAGCAAAAGCAACTCATCTTCTGTCAACAACACTGAATAGTTCATTCCATTCTTACCACTTATAAAATCTCTAAGCTCATGCTTGTCCTGTTCACCAGCCACATGCCACCTGTACGGTCTTACGATCAATTCCTTGCATACACTACACCTAAATATCTCTGCTATTTGATTTCCGTTTAGTCCCTCTACGGTACCAAGACAGGTACTGTATCTATCTAGGTATACGAGAGTGCCTGTACATTGTACTCCATCATGGTACATTTGACATTGTAAGTCTTTCATGGTACATCTCACTCCAATAGCGTGTATTTTTCTACGCACGGTCTCCTGTGTATTTAGCACCCAGCAAACTCATCTCCAAACAATTCAATAGATTGCTTTTTCCTGGTGTACCCCTTCTTATTTCCAACCAGCGTACCAACAAGCACAACTCCTTGAGTAATCTGCATCGTATCTAGCCGACGCAACCTAGCCAAGAATGGGCCATCGGTACACATGAACAGGCTAAATACCTCGTAGACGATATCACCCCAAGTTATCAACTCGCCTAACTGTAGGTCGTGTTCCAACATCGATCCTAAACCACCTGCAGTTATTTACCTAGTTTTTTAAGAAATCGCAAGCACTCATCCAAACGCATTGCATTCAACCCTCTAAATTCCACAATTTTGTCGAACAAAGTACAGCGTATTGTGTGGCTAAATTCTTCAACATAAACATGTGTATAGCGTATGGTTTCTGTGGTAACCAGAAATCTGCAGTTTCTGCAGTGTTTTGACCCACAATCTAATGTCAAATCAACCTGCACTTTGTATTTCATAATTCCTGTCTCCTCTTCACCCACGTCGAAACTTGTTTTACTGGTACATTACACGCTTTCAATATATCGTATAAAGCAAATGTCTTTATGTACTCATCTAGAACATGTTCACAGGAATTTACTGTATACCTGTCAACCGTTTTACTAAGATCCAATACGGAGTATGTTGGCCTTTTCGCTGCTGACTCTTTTGCTACAAAATCACCCTTTCTGAGTACATGTTCATCCACACCCAGCCCATGTATCACTTTCTTGGCTAATTCATACCTAGTCATACTACCTGTATTTGTAAAATGAATGGTATTGTCAAACGCTTTATACAAGTGGTCGTGCTCGCACAGATTCAATATAAACCTTGCTAGCTCGTTTGCGTTGGTTATAGCTGTGCGCATCTTGTCGGTCATGATAATAGGCGCGGTTAAATCAGAAGAAATTACGATCCTGCGAATTAGCCTGTATAGAAAATTCTCCTTGTACGGACCAAATAAGCTGCTTGTACGAATTATTTTGTAGAATGCTGGATCTAAAGTGCTCCTTATATTGATCTCACCAACCGCCTTACTGTTTCCGTAGGTATTTATAGGGGCAAATTGTGCGTCGATAGCATACGGCTTTCTTGCGGACCCGGAAAATACATAATCAGAAGAAATATGAATGACTTTGATACCTAAGTGGTTTGCTGCTTCTGCTAGATTCCGCACCCCTATACCATTTATTTTGTTACACAGTTCTGGTTCTTTTTCAGCACCATCTACGTTGGTGTATCCAGAGGCGTTGATAATGATGTTTGGGCTGTAAACACTGATTGCTTCTTCTATTCGGATCCTGTTGGTGATATCTAACTGTTTTTTGTTTCTGTGTATTAGAAAAAAGCTTAGCAGTTTACGAACAAACAACTTGTTATATTCTGCAACGATGGCTTGCCCCAGCAAACCACCGGCACCAATCAGCAGTACTTTCTTATCAAACATTTTTACTTCTTCCGCACTCCACACAGATGATCATTGCACGTTTCGGACGTCGCTTGGCAGTAACCCACACCTCGTGTCCGCACTCCAACGTCAAGCACCATCGCTTCGGGTTCATCGGAGACTGGTCTGCGCGCACTACACGTTTATTTGATACCATCTCATTCCTCCTTTTCCTGAGACACCGAACGCTTTTGGCTGCAGGTAGGGCATGGTGCAGATCCAATCCAATACCTATCCTCGGGTCCTTACTTTGCCGCTACCACCACACTCTGGACACACAGCACCAGGCTCTTTGGGCGCGGCTTCCGAGTACGCCCACGCCACAGTATCTTCCACCGTCTCACTAGCGTCTTGCTGATTGCGGGGAGCAAGCAACGCAGCCGCCCGCTTCCACCTCTCGGCCTTCTCCTCTGCGGCTATAAACTTCTCATGCCACGGGCACTTGATGTGCATGGCCTGCTCTACCAACACAGCGTTCTTTGACTCTAACTCGGCCACCTCAGCCCATGCATTATCACGCTCAAGTTCAATCATTTCTATGCGAGCTTCTAATATTGCTATACGGGCATTAAGCCTGGCATTTTCCTCTGCAAACCACTCCACACCTTTGAGCGCAGAAGTCATGATTTTATTCCTTCTTTGATTCGTATTTTCCGAAGTCGTACCCGGATCCGTCCTTGTACTTTCTAACATGCAGCAATTTGGCTAATACTTCTTCGTGTAATTTATGCATTTCCCGATTCTGACAACACGAACAGCCTTCGCTCCTCATATAGTCAGCTACAGCAGTACGCACGGCTTCTAGATCCACTGTCTTCTTCGTTTTCATACTATTTATCTCATTGAATTCGCCAACTCAGCGCGATACCGTGCCTGTACGCAGTCTTCGGCACGATCACAGGCTTCTTTCTCACCAGATGCTTCGCAGGCGGCTAAACGTAAATCACAAAGATGGTACAGAGAGTCCGTATCGTCTATTGTTACTTTTTCTGCTTGTACATGCTTCTTTCCGCATTTCATCATGGCCTCCTTAAATTGTTCGCACCCAACAGAATACATCATCATGCGGTACCCGTTAATGAACGAAAAAACTACGTCTGGGTCATTGCAGTACCATAATTGTACCCGATCAATGTTCACACACGCTGCTGTTTTGCAAATCCAACAAGTATCGTCTACATTGATCACTGACAGTAGTTCTGTGTTATCAACATCAACTTCGGTGTCATTACCGCAGCACCCTTTAATAATACACAGAGAAACAAACAACACAATAAGAGTGGCAGTTGGGGCAAGTGTACGTACTGCAAGTTTTGTTCTACTCATCTTCTTCTCCGTATACATTTTCGAAGCAATTAACTATCAAAGCATCCTTCTTACTAACAAGTACTCTGGGAGTTCCAGCACGATCTACATGCAACTCCACTTGAATCCTGATGTTGTCTTCCACAACCAGATACGCCGTCATGCTCTCACCTTTGCAAATCTCCACACTGTTTATCTTTACGTAAGATTGGGGTTTTTGAAGATTGCATAGTTTTCCCTGATTTATTTTACGAATCTTGCCTATTTCTATGAAGTTGAACTGACTAGGTGGTCCAAACATCAATGCTTTTGCCTCATCTGCCCACTCATAATTCAGTGCTCCAATTTCTATGCCTTGTTGATGCAGGTCTTCCCTCAACGAATAAAACGCAGCCAGACAGCTTACGTACACCTTATTTGGATCATCCTTGTATTCACCTGCGATGTCAACAAAATGTGCTTGACCGCTGCCCAAGTCTCCCCCATAAAGAGCGTATGCAGCATCACCATCAACACCCAGCTTTATCGTATTAGTCACTTGTTCGTCTCCTTCGCTTCCTTATATACTTCAAGCTTTTCTTGAAGTTCTATAATTTCTTCACACAGGTTTATAAAAACCAAGCATGTCATGCACCATTCTCGTAACCGGAGAATTTAAACCAAAACCATCTTCTATGCTATCTGCTTGTTCACGCAATCTATTAACAATACCTGTTGCAGATTCTGCCGCTTGATGCATACGAGCACTTTCAAACTCTTCCCATTTTTTCGAATCTTTTAGTATTTCTGTGTTATTGGTATTAAAATCCAACACTTTTACAAACCAAGCAGCCCAAATCAGTCTTTCGCCTGCAGTCATTACCTCACTCCTTTGCTACAGCCCACACCAAGAATTTATTTATGGAGTCACACGCATTAATAACCATTTCTACCCAATCCAACCAGTATTCCGGATTGGCATCAGCACCGTAGGCGTCATAAGCCAGTTCTGCTGCCTGCATAGCAAGCAGCCTGGCTTTAGCCTCCCATTCCGCCCACTTCTCGCTCTCGTATTTCAGCGCAGTATTACACGCCTCAATCTCTATCACGTGCGTTTTACATCCACTTTTAATGCTCTCTTGAAGTTCTATGATTTCCTCACATAAAGCTGCAACCATCTTGTCGCCGGTCAAATCACGCCAACTTTCGCCGTATCGCAGGCATTCGAATTTTTCTTTGCCCCAGTTATCAGGAATGATGATAGTGTACTTACCATCACAAAGATCAATTTTTCTTGACATTTTCAAGTACCTCTTCAATGTCTGACGAAAGGATTCCATACACAAAAGGGAATCTAAGCCTCTTTATGACAGTGCGCTTTTCTTTGTCAGAAAGACCAATAAAGAACTTGCTTAATTTTAGTACGCGCATCGCATAAACAAACATTTTGCGCATGCTTTCATGCATACCACACCACCTTACTCATTCTATGGTTGCATTAAAAACTTTCGAAGAATCAATTATCTTCCGTAGTTCAAGTCGTCGCAGCCATCTGTAATACGCGATGCCATACATCGTATAATCCTCGTCTCTGATTGATTCAAACACCGGTGTTTCATAATATTGCACCCACCACCTACGATTAATACGACGCAACAGATTCGCGAAAAGTTTGTTATTGTCCACGGCGCACCTCCACCTCACGTCTCGTAGTCTACGCAGATACAAGCCCCGCACAAACCTCCAAGCCTGTCCTTTATTACTTCAATTTTGTGCTCATCCGCACATACAACGAATGGATAATTGGTTAGGTCATCCATTTCAGTCTTTTTCAAGTCATGCGTTATGAACAATGGTCCGTGTGTTACAGCCAATTCCTTGAGAAGGGCAAGTGCTGCGTTGCTTCTCCTGCGTATATCATAATGGTACATTAGTTAGACCCTCCTCGGCAAACAGCGCACCCAACACCGTCACACTCCGCACATCTATCATCATTCACTGTGATGTCATTCTTCTTGTCCTCTAGGCAGTACCCTTTATAGTCACACAAACCACACATCTTATACCTGAAGTTTTGATGAAATCCTTTTCCAGATCTCACGGCACTCATGGTCTTCTTGTACTTCTCTGCATCCGCACGTAAAGATGCCTCTGAGACAGTATACTCTCGCTTCTTTTGAGAAAGCAGGAAGTTATATTCATATTTTGGTATTATCGACTCAACACCAAAATGCTCCATGATCTTATTTTTTGACTGTTCCACCCAACGACTGTAAGTACTTAGCTGCACAGACTCTTCAACTTCTTTTTCTGAATACGGTCTTTTGTTGGTCTTGTAATCTATTATTCTCAACACGTTCCCATCTAGTTCCACTCTATCTATCTTTCCGTGTACCTCGATGCCCTCTATGTCAATTATAAACTTTATTTCAACACCCACAGTAGTTGCATTCCAATTCACAGTCTTTAAATAATTCTTGAGCATGTTCTTAGCACTTTGCAGGTCTTCTTTGGACAGTATCCCTAATCTAAATTTGTATTCAGACCCCTCCTGTTGCATGGCTACATAAAAGGCGTACTTCATCAGCTCTGCAGCTTGAGTAGGATCAAAAGGTGCTCTTTGTCCTGTGGCTGTGGTGGTCGGCACCACCATCGTACCAAATTGTGCTATTAGGTGAAAGACTTCGAGTGTCTTGTGTACCAAGTTTCCCAAAGCAAAATATTTGTTTTCTTGTATGTCAAATGGCTTTCTCAGGTATCTATATAAAAATAATCTAGGACACCCCATGAAACAGTCCACTTTTGATGCCGATAAGGAATAGAAAGGCACACTCGAATACGACTCTCTCTTTATATTTACCACGGCCCCTCCATTACACCCTTGTACTGTTTTTCTTGAGCTGATAAATTACTTGGAATACCAGTCTCGTGCTTTTTTGAATGCAACGTGCGTTTGCGGCAATTTTCGTAAACAGTTTATCAAATTTTCCTTAGTTTGCTTCCAGTCACCACTCATGTAATAATAGTTCACGCTCATAAATTCCGGCTCAAACACTTGCACATGCTGTTCAGCATTGTAACCTTCACCCATCTTTAAATAGCTTATGTACATATTCATGGCATAGGCCCTGGTCTCTAACCAGGCACGACCACAGGAAGGTATGGGAGCAAGAAAAATCAAAAACACCAACGCAAATAAAAACCACAGCGAAAAAAATGACAACAGCGAAAATACTGACAGTACAGCCAAGCATTGCGGAAATAAATAAATCAGCTCATAGAAAAATGGAAATCTATCATTTAGCATCTTTCTATCTAATACATGTACCAATTCATGCCAGCACACTCTTACCGCTCGATCTTCCCACTCCTGCACCCATTTACGAGTTGGAAAATAAATAGTATTGCCGATAGTGGTGGTATACCAGCTAGCAAAATTCTTATTAAAAAATAATATCAACCCAAGAAACTTCATAAATATGGACTCATCCTTGTACTTTATTTGTATACCGTGCACGCTGCCGATTTGTTCAAGCCAGGTATTTAACATCACAATGTGAGATCGCCCTGGTGCCAATCGTCGCTGTTCCAAACCTCTTCTAGTTCAGCTAAACTGTGTACTGTGGTACCAGGATATGTACCATGGAAAAAATTAAATTGCTGTTCTGGAAGATCTTCGTCTTCATCGTATTCATCACTCTCATCATACTCTGGATTGAAGATACCAACATAAACATGAGCATTTTTATCTATAAATATTTCACCATACTCACCATCGGCATGAATTCCTTTAGGGGAACGCTTCATAGAGGTGTTGAAATAAGCTGCATACACAGAATTATCATGCATCCCAGTTTCAAAGTGATCTGGTTTGGACCCAACCACCTTGGCTATGTCTTCTTCAGTTATTTCTTGAGAACTACCATTTACAGATAGCATGTCAATAGCTTTTACTATCATCTTTTTCATAGCATCTGCCCTCATTCCTCATCATCACCGGGCCTGCTGGCATGTTCCATGGTATTTTCAAACTCAGCGATTGCAGCATCTATCTCTTCGTGAAAACCACCAATAAAGTCTTTAGCTTCAGAGATAGCACGTGGATTTACCTCAGCCTCAGGACTCTCCATGATAGCTATCAACTGTCTAGATACTGTGCTGCCCATTTGTTCCCAAGCTTGTGCAAACTTAATGAGTCTAGAAATATCTACTTCCTCATCAGTCCACACGTCCCTTGCTCTAACTATCATTGAAGACCTCCTCTTGTTTTCTTTGGGAAACTGTCCGTGTTCAGGCACCACGGGATCCAGCAACCACGACCTACCCACATCCTCTAAAGACTGCATTTGCTTTCTTGGTTTTACTTCACGTCTGTCCAATTCACGCTTTGGATAGTTATCGTTGTAGGTTACTATGTATGCCACACCGTCATCAGATGTTTCTGCCAACCGTTCTGCCTCAATAGTAGAGGGACGCCTATTCTTGCAAATCTTCAAACCATTCACCGTACCCTGCCTTCATAGCAGCCTGTTGTGCTTCTTTGGCAGATTTAGGCCCCACTACCAACAATGCTTGATCTACATGACCATCTTGACATGGAGTGTGTAACACCCTAAAATTGCCAACCTTATCATCTTTAACAGGCAAACCCCAGAAGTCTGTGTTCTCTAAACCATACATTCCATCTTTATTGCTCCAATCAATCAAACTCTCGTCTAAATTACCAATAGCTACATCATACATAATACTAATCTTGTCACCAGAATCCGTAGGAGAGACACCAACCAAGGCTGATGTCCACTCCATCCCGATCTCATTCCAATTCCACACCCTGGTCTCGCCAGCCAGTACTTCAATAGCTTTTGCAATGTTACTCATTTTGCCGCCAACCCCTTCCTATGCACTCTACGCAAGCACCCTTTCAATCGTCAGTAGATGGTCATATACGGAACCATTTTTTGAGTAGTTTTTCCGTTCTTTCGATAATATCGTCTCTTTCCGGAGATTTCTTGTAATGATCCTTTAAAGTAAAATACACGCTATTCATCATCCACTTGTCATTCTTGTATCTATTAACTATCTTTTCAAATTGTTCCAAAGTAAATGCAGGCTCCTCATTCAACAATGCATATACCACATCTCGGCTATTGAAGTATTTATTGAATAATTCTAATGCCACATAACTTGGTAAATACGGATTGCTTGCGATTCTTGCTAATATTTTTCCATCATCTTTGTACTCATTTATTAGTTCTTCAAAACTTTCTTCATCAAACGGGAGCATACCCAATACTGGTCCAAGATTACTATCATCTACACTATCAACCCATTCAAGTAGTATTTCCTGTGGTATGTTTTCATTAAAAGATAGGTTACTATACGCTTCGAAACTGTTTGCATACTGGTCAATCAAACTCTCTACAAAATCCCAGTCTTTGGTAGTTCTAAGAGTACGAAGCATTTTACTTTCACTGATGTCTTTTTTCCTTTGTTCTCTGTTTTCTTCGGCTTCCTGTTCAGATTCATAACCTTCTAAATAATAACCCCACCCAGCACCTTTTACTGCCTTCTCTGCTTCGCTCCTCGTAGGTACACCAATTACCGTAAATCCAATATTATTATACTCGAATTTAAAGCGTATTACGCGAGCGCCGTTTACTATTTTCTCTTTCACAAACACGCTAGGGTAATTTACCTGTCCAGCAGAGTCAGCCAATGCCAGTACATCACGTGCTGGTATGTTTTCATATGCATTTATTGATACACTACGCCACTCCATATCATCATCGGCCCACGTCCACACTTTGGTTTTCTCAGCCAATACTTCAATCGCCTTATTTATTGCACCTTTCATGTTCATTGCACCTTTCACTTCTGATAGAAACTTTTCCTTCATTTTGTAAATGCTAGGATATTGTCCTGATTTTCTCATTTGCACGTACGCTCGCAATAAATCCTCATACTCATTTATGCGCTTTAATGCCTCTTCTTCGTGATCGGGTACCTGTTCTAGGACGGAAAACCAATTTTTGTAAGTAGCTATCACGTCCCTTACATCGTGTATTTGAGCACCGCCCGCCAGACGCTCTACTTCAGCCACCAAGTGTTGATCATAAGAAAGCATTTTTACTCTATTTGTCTTGGTCCGATAGAATCTTTGGTTTTAATAAGTACTCCTGAAGCAGTTTGCAATATGAATTCGTCATATCCCCGTTCCTTATATTGTTCATAAACTAGTTCAAATATTTTGTTAGCATTCTTTCTGTTATTAACATAGATCGTACTAGCGTTTGTTATGTGATATTCTTCCCAACCAATACCAGAAGATTGTATCATGTTTGATATCATCTCATCGTCTTCTTTTGACCACCCTCCGGTAAAAACCACTTCAAATTCAGAAGAGTCCATATCTAGGCTTCCTTCCCCAGAACTGATGCTGTCTGTAAAATACTCAATGGTCTTTCTGGGACTTTCTATTTTTTCAATTGCGGGGCTGGTCCGAAGTGTTCTAACCTCCGGTTCCAAATACTTTTTCAACTGTGCTATTGCACGTAGAAGGTATTTATTCATGTGGCTTCTTCCTTGCCGTCCGCACGGCACCATTCAGCATGTATGGCTCTTGTGACGGCACCTTGTTTTTGATCTCGTGCAGCAACTGTTTCCTAGCCCTTGGACTCAACTTGCTAAATCTATCCATGGCTTGGTCTACACTCATCCTACTTGAATCTAACTCATCTCCTGGGGTGTAGTCATCCATCAACTTTTTCGCCCAGTGCCTCATAGACGGCAATCGACGTGGAAAGTTTGGATGAACGCCACGCATCCTGTGTGCGCCCGGAGGCGGAGGCAACCCCGGCTCTTCACCGCCAAGACCACCACCCATGCCCTCTTCACCTTCCATGCCAGGAGGCTGAATCTTGCCTTCCTCGATCATCTTCTCTTTGTACTCTATCTCTTCAATGAGATTGCGTCTTTCAATCTCTATATCTACACCACCACCAGCCAAATAAGTCTTATCAGAGATCAAACCACGCTCTTTGTAGTCGCGCCAAGTGTTCATCAAGGATTGATCTTGAGTCGGTTCAAGGCTTTTCTTCCACTTGAAAGTGGGTAGCACCAACCTGCGCTCAGCTTTGTTCTTGACCCGCACTCTATGGTCCAGCTCCGCCTGGGAATGCTCATAAAAATCGTTCATCTCGGCTACTGGCTTAGCCAGTTTGTCACGCATCAGATTGACTTCAAACATCAGCCTAAAGTTAGCCAGGCGCTCAAGCAAAGTCTGCAAACCTGCTACGCTCGATGCAAAAGATGTCTCCCCGACCAGAAATGCTTTTGACACACCAAATGCTAGCAGCTTCACACGCTCAATAAACTCCCACTCTCGGGAAATCAGCAGTACTTTATCGCTTACACCCACATAGTCTACGGTGATGTACGGGTGAGTGATTAGCGCCGCAAACGGATCTGTCTCCGATGTAGCCAACAAATTGGTAAATGCTTGTATGTCTTCTGCACCCGGCATCCAACCATCAGGTCTGGAGACATCACCCATCTTGAACAAGCGCAATGGAGCCGCATTGCGTTGGGCTATGGACAGTGAAGCATTCATCACGAAATCTTCGTACATGTTAATGCGGAACAAACGAGTATAAACAGATATACCGCGCACCTCTTGTGAAGTGTTTTTGCGAGGCATGTACGTAGTATTCATGGGCTCAAGGTACACTTCCTTGCCCATCTTAAACGAGCGCAGCACTTCACCAGGGATAGTATTCAAGTACTTGCGTACCCGAGGATCTGGAGTGTTCATAAGACGCACAAAGTCAGGAGTAGGACGCAACCAGCATAATGGCTGTGCTGAAGCTAAACCCACACCCATGACTTTCACATAATCTGGGTTGTGGGAGATGATCCGGTCCCAGTACCCCTTAGTTTCATTGAACAGGGAGTGCCCTACGAACTCTCCGTGTATTAGAAAGTCCTTTGAAAACAAAGGCATTTGTGGGGCCAAAGCCAAATCGGTAAACATATCTTCATAACACTGCTGTATCTTAGGGTCGTCTACAGCTTCTATATCAAAGTCGGACCACGGCAACTCCGAATACATGTCAGTGGCGATACCGATGGTGGCGTCGCGTCGATAGATATCACGCCACGTAGAGTTGGCATTGAACCGGTCTTTGGGAAAGTAGTACTTGTCTGGTGTAGAAAACCGGTAATCGTAGTAAATAGGCACCATCGCAGTGGATTGCTGCGAGGTAGAAGTGGGAGCGCCAGTATAAGATCCACGGCGATTGACACTGGCTATGCTTCGGTATCGACCATAAACCATATCCTTTTGGCCTTCAATCTTGCCTTCGTCAGGGTTGTCCCTAAAATCACTGGCCTTAACTATGATAGCGCTGCTGTTGGTGGGCTTTTTCTTATCCTTGTCTGCCACGTATTTTATCCTTATGCTTGATAAAACAGCTCTTTCCTACTACAAACTATCGTCTGCAATAACCAATCCTTCTTCATCTTTTCACAACACTCAGCACAGTCTTTCAAACCAGAGTACTCACAAACAGGGTTGAACAGCACTCCAGCAGCTATATTGCAAGGAGCATCAAAGATGACTCGCTTGTCCTTAGAAATCAATATGGAAGAAAGAAAAATCATGGTGCCAGAAATCTGTCTCTCTTTTTGCGTTGATTTTCCTCATATTGATCGTATTTTATATCTCCCTTTACGTCAGCAATCATTTCTCTTACTTGCTGTTTAATGAAATCAGGATCATAAATAGCATACAATTCCATGATTTTGTTTATTAATTGCTCTTTACCCATATCTTCAAAATCAGCACGTATAATTTCCAAATAATCATTTGCCTGAGCAGCCAATTCCCTTTCGGGTTCACCCGCAAAGAAAGATCTGTAACGTGACATTACCTTTCTTATTAGTGCAAGTGCCTCATTCATCACTCTCCTCCTTTCCATACGTCTCATTGTGTACTGCTTTGAAACACCCAATTAAATTACCTGCTATCATATTATAAATCACACATCAAGCATGTTGTGATCTATGTCTCTAAGTAAGTATGCTTCAGTTACACCATCCATAGAGTTAACTGCATTCATAAATTCCTTTATTTTATGCTTACTATCTTTACGAACAAGTACACCAATAACAGAAGCAAGTATCTTATCGTATAAAGTATATACTTTTCCATCCCACGGTCCGTAATCGACTCTGCCCTTATACACCATAAACCCATCCGGCAAATTGCGCAGTATGCTGTTCATTATGTTCTGTGCACTGCGTTTATTTAGCGATCTATCAAACTGCATGCCCATATAATATGGTATTTGCTGGCCGGGGCTTTCTTCTTTAACGCTTCTCCAGTCCTTTACACGTAGTCCCCCTACTTCCTTCAAAAAATCCACCACTTTCTTTTGATAACCCTCTAATTCGGTGTCTGGTGGTACAGTAAGTATCTTACGACGGTACCATTGTGCTACGTGCCACCCATCAACCAACAATTCTAGTGTTCCTATGCTGTCTCTTCTTGACGTAACATACTCACCTTCGCACTCTTCTTTATTTATAAATTTTAGTATGCATTCTTCATCCTTAGGTAACACTTGTACTGGTAGCGGATGTTCTTCTGATATAGTAAAAGGTACTTGTGTCTTTACACTTGGACTTACATACTCCTTCAACTGAGCGATTGCACGGAACAGATAGTTATTCATCAGCCTTGTCCTTTCCGTACGTATGATTATGTACGGCTTTCAACCCACCCACTAAATTATCAGCTATAACAGCGTCTAAGCAAATCGCTCGACCGTAGCCAAACATGGCTTTGAGCACGGCTTCACGTGACTGGTCTTCAGTCAAACCAGCCTGCTTCAACTTGAGCAGGGTATGAGCAAAGGGACCCAGGAATTCAGGTCCCTGCTCAGTCTCCAAAGAGTACATCTTCGAGATGACATCGTAATACAGCTTCATAGAAGACCTCCTCGCATTTTCAATTTTTTCATTGCACTCTTATTAATATCACACACTAAACGGTAATATTCACCCTCTTTAGCAGGTTTATTGTTGTACACGATTTCCTTAAATTTTGCATTTCCATCTAAGTTGCGCACAAAATCTTTTATTTTTGATAAAGTTTCTGTATCAGCTACAGTATCTATTATTATGTAAAAAGAATTGGAAAACCTTGCACTTGCATCATCACTTAAATAGACATTTTTAACAGGAACACCAATGTCTTCCAGTTCCTTTTTTAAGTTTATCACAGTTTGTGATTCATACTGTTCCACATCACCACCCACATCTCCCCACAGTGCCACCAACATATCTAAATCATAGATGTTAGTCAACAGTTCCTTTAGGTTTTGTTTTATTTCATCGTCAGAAGTTTTACCACTAATCATATCAATAGTTTCAGAGGGGTTACCAGTGTATTTAATGCCAAATTTGTCAGCATACTCCTCTATTTGTTCCTCATCAAAGTGAGTCCACAAATCAGACCACAGATACCTGGCAAATTCACCATCAATTTTCTTGACAATTTTGTTGATCAATTGCTTCTCTTTCGAACCAGCTAATACATCAACAGCTTTCGCTATAAAATTCATGTCTTTCCTCCATTTACGACTTTCAATTGTACTATGTTTTTCTTCGTCTCTTTCTTGTTCATAAAAGCAGCGCACACCGCCTTGAATGATGCTAACTCTATAAATATCTGTGTATCACCTAAATCAAGTGTGATATGATCTCCTATGTCCACCACTGACTTGTTCACCTCAGGCACATAAAACAAGCCGTTACCCTTTTTCTTAAAGCGCAACTTACCGTCTTCGTCTAAAGTATAAATCTTGTATTTTATAGGAGCACTCAAGGATCTACCACCCCAGCTCACTAAACAGATTGTCTACTTTTACCACAAGATTAGACACACCGTCTTCCATCTTACTAAACAATTTCACCAATTTTCGAAGTTCTTTAATTACAATTTTTGCGTCTGCATCATCTGAATCTATTGCAGCCTCTAATTCAAGTATTTTTTCGTCTAAATCTTCAGCATCATTATCTATTTTATTTTCAATTCCTTCTACCTTATCCCTATAATCAAGCAGTTTGTTTGCATAATTATCAAACAAAGTTTCGAGCTTTCTTCTTACATCAGCAGCTTCCCTATCCATGTCATGCTCCGTTCATCACGTCACTGTACTCAGTCAAAGCAAACTCCACCTCAGACTCTAATTGATTCAAAGATGTCTCACTGCCGTGAGTCAATATGCACTCTAAAATCTCAGGTGTATTGAGATTCAACTCTGCGTGTTGCAAGTCATCCCAATGCTTGAGGATGTGCTGTCTTAGCGCATCACGATCCATGTTACTCTTCCTCGTCTTCGGTGTCTTCCTCTTCCTCAGCCTCATCTTCTTCTGGTTCATCACCCAGTATTGGATCGTGGATGTCATGCATACGAGCTATCCACTCAATCATATCCTCAGCTTCTTTGTTGCTCATACCTATCAACACTTCATATAACAGGGCTTCAACACCCATCACTTCTTTCAAAAACTCCCACTTCTCCCACTCTTTGCTGTCTCTACTAGCACGCTTGTTCAAAGCACCGGTTTTATCTCTGCCCTGAGTTTGGTATATGACACTGGGTGCATTAGCAGAATCATCTGCAGCGATCCACCTATCGTAATTCAAATCGAGGTTGCCTTGTGCATCTCCATCAAATGTTTTTAAAATTTCATCTTTAGTCATCAATTTATATGCAGCATCTTTCGGATCTTTGGGCGCGGAAGACGGTGCTTCACCAGCAGGGATACTATATTTTTCAGAAGTAGTATTACCAATCCACTGTTTTAGTGTTTGTGTCCCTGATAACACTCTTATTGCTTTTACTAGTGACTTCATGTCTTTACCCTTTCACGATTTTCTTGACAGCAGCAGTCTTCAGGTAGCTATCGAGCTGCCTGTTCATCTCTTGCACGGCTTCCGTGGCCTCTTCTGCCTCGGGGAGTACCGTCTCGTAAAGACCAGTGATGGTCTTTGACAAAGACTTCCACAAGCCCTTGAACCAACCAGTTACCTTCTCCACCAACTGCCCCTTCTTCGGACGCTTGCGGTACGGGTACTTAGCAAACGTCTTTTGCAGTTCGCGCTCAATCTTGGTGTTGGCCTCCATAAATTGCTCTAAAGCTGCAAAGATTCCAGGAGCTATCTTTTTATGATTTTCTGCAATGATTTTCTTTAGGGCATCTAACTCATCAGCCACGGTGGGCGGCATCGGATTTTCCACTATCTTGTTCTGGAAGCCCACCAACTCACCTTCATAGTCCCTAAAGATCGTCTTATCTATTTCACTCAAACCGTCTTCCATTTGCTCCACGATCATGAAAGCGTTTCTCAACTCTTGCTGTTCGTCGCCCGCCAGGGCCTTGAACTGCTCCTGCAACGGCATCAACTGCTCGTCCTTGACTTTCTTGATGCTCTTTTGCAATTCATCTTTCAGCGCCCGCAGTCCCTCCAGGTTGTTGATGACATTATGCAACACAGCATGTACCGGTTCAGCCTCACCGATTTCAGGCGAGATCTCAGACCAGCCAGCGGGGGCGCGCTCTTGAACAAGACTTTTGTAAGACTCTTGTATGTCTGGGTCAACCTCCATGTCAGGTTGCCCCTCCATCTCCGGTATCACGTACTCTTTGGGGATGGCATTAAGGATGAGTTCGGCCTGCTTACGTAACTTGAATGATTCAGCCAACAGTTTGGTAGCTTCTACGTCTATGTGCTCGATCTCGGTCTTTAGCTTGGTGCCATCTTCAAGAGTCAACACAGCCTGTTTGGGTGTAAGCTGCGCAGCCACACCCCACATACCATTCTTGAGTTTGACGTATTGCCCATTAACAGCACCAGCAAACGGTCCGTTGGACAACATCTCTTTGGCATACGCTTGTGCAGCTTTCACGGCCTTGGATATCATAGACTCTGGGTAGTGCCGATCCTTTAGCAGCATCTCTATCTCTAACCAGTTGTAGCCCATCATCCAATAAGTCTTGGCTATAGTCAGTGCACTGTCTTCAGTGATTTCGTTGGGCTCAACAGAGACGCCCTCCACATCTTCAAGAGGGTGCTCCTCTTCGAGCGGAAACATCGGCTGGTCTATGACTTCTTGGGCTTGTACTTTCATAGAATCCTACCTCTTGGTAAGGTTATACGCGCCTTATATTGTACTGGGTTGGAGGATGAGGCTATTAACCAACGAGTTTTATAGGTATGATTATACTACAATCTTGCACAGTGTAGTATAACTACAGTGTTGATACGCTACCAGCGTATGTTTCGGACACAGAGTACTTGATCTTACATGCATCTCCGATGCCTATACCGTGCGATGCACACAGACCGCCACCCACCTCTAACACGGCATCCGCCTCTTCTGTCCAGCTCTCTTTATCGTCTGGTTCCACATCACTAATAATTCTAGCCACCTTCATATAGTTGTGCTCATCATCTTTGGTCAAAAATATGATGTCTATGGGAAACTTCACACCACCCATGTGAAAAGTGACTGACTGTCTTTCCTTGAACGGAAAGTACATACCTTCATAGTTGCCTAGTGCAGCCAATACACTTAGACCGGCCTGTTTTTGTAGCTGTGTCTCGGCCACAAAGGCTTGTATTTGACACCCACCCACCTCAATACAAGCCCGTACTGTGGACAGCTTTGTGGCTTTAGCGGCCTGTTTGAGGAAGTGTTTTTCCACAGGATCTACCTTTTCAATCGGCTTTTTCATGTTTCACCCAACACGTTTATTGCCAACACCAGATACCTAGTAGCCACTTTACTCCCCAACTTATTTTCTACTTCCTTCTTCCACTCAGTATCGTTTATATAACGATTGTGTGCTAAATCATCCATCACTTTCCTGGCCATGCTATCATCCTCAAGTATGTGCTCTAACATTGGGCCAGTAGAATGTACCAGATTCATAAACTTTTGGTATAAAGCAGCCTTATCCATCAAATCTGCGGGAGGAGACTGCATTTCTGATAACACGTTTTGTGTATTGACCAAAGCTTTGTTTAGGCTTGGGTAGCTTTTCATAAAATACGGGTATACCCGCTTCCAAATCTTGATGAATGTATTTTTATCTTTATTAAAGGCATGATCAAAAGATTCATACGCCCACGTGGCATGTGATTCTGTGTGCTTGGTGGCTGAATAAATGAGTCTGTCCAGTGCTGGTTGTGACCCCACCCACTCAGTAAATTGATTGTACCAGTATTCAGCATCTAATCCAGACGCGACACCACCCAGTATGTGTTCTAACGATCCTTCAAATGTATGAAAATCCACCCACATATCTAATGATTCCTTCACCAAGTCAAAGATCTGGTTTAATGTTAAATCTAATTCTTGCTCCATCTTACCAACATAAGACATAGCTGAATCTGACAACCACCCAGTCTTTCTTTTGATGACATAAGCGTAACCCAGCTTAGCATGCAACTCGTCTGCACGCTCACACAAAGAAACAAACTGTTGTTGATTTATAGGATCACCGTATGCGCCCAATACCATCATATCATTTTACCGTAGATAATACAGCATCGTCAAGTAATTTAGCTACACGGTCCATTTGCAGGGCCAAAGTCTCTAACTTCTCAGAAAAGTGGGCTATCTCCCTTGACTCTTGCATGCTACGTGTTTGTGTCTCATATCTATTTGCATGCCCGATGCTGTTATTCACTTCGCTCATCACTTGATCTAAGGTGTGCGATGCAGCATCTACCTGTGACATCACTTTTTTGAACTCCCTAGTAAAATACTGCAAATCTTCTTTCAGATTTTCAATGTGAAAGGAACTCATACAACACCTCAGCTTACTGATTCAGCAAAGGCTTTAGCAGCAGCCCTTGCCTCTTCTAGTGTTTCTATCTTTTTACCTTCAACTCCGCCTTCTGGGTACCACTCTTCAAACTTATCACCTACACCAAATCCGTGGATGGCGCGGTGTGACCACCCGTACCATCTATTTTCTTTGGCACAAAATCCTGTGCTGCACACTGAATGATCTGGGTCTGACAGTTCAGGAGCTATGCCCATCTCTTCTACCAAAAATTTGGCTGTCTTTTCCTCACCTATCCAATCACCAGACGGTGTGTAACACGTAATCATCTCCATGGGCTCTGGCACAAGACCGGCTGTGTCCCACATCTCTTTTCTGATTACATATCCATCACGTTGCTCTTCACTAAGTACCTTCAACACTTTGGGTGCTCTGCCTGTCAAAGTAAGATGTGCATATAGCAAAAACCTCTTGCCAGCACCCAAGACTTGTGAAGCACGTACTATCAAGCGCCTGTCCTCATGAGCCAGCGCAAGTAGGCACCGGCCTCTTTGCGATCCATGTCCAACAGGTAGTAATAGGCAGCTATGGCCAATGAAATGGCTTCCATAGGCTGCATGCTCTTCAACTCATGCTTGATGTCTTGCAAATTGCCATTGATGTAACTCTCAGCGATCCAAGTCTCTGGGTCAGTCTCCTTCAAGTCTTCACCCTCATCAAAGTCTTCTTGATCCTCTTCCAATTGCGCTCTCTTTGCAGTCATGTCACAAGCCTCACTTTCAGCTATAGTAGCCGTGTCTTTTACGTCGTCCCACACTTCACGTACCTCAGAGATAGACAGTGCTCTCTTGATTTTATCAAGCAGTTTCTTCCAATTAGGTAGTTCATCTTGACGCTTCATCACTATATCTTCTAGCTCGCGCTTTTCCTGCTCAAGATGATCAGCATCTACGTCTAGAGCGCCGTGGTGCCACTCGTCCCTGCCTGGTTCCATGCGCTTCACATCACAAGCATCCTCCTCAAACAAAGATGTGGAGCATTCTTTCCTTAGATACTCTGCTACGAATTTCCAGTCCACCACACTACTGCGCGCATACGCTGGTAAATTGCCGCCCACCACATCATCAAAAGCCTTGAACAATTCACTTTCCCAACCACCATCTGCAATGATACTAAGTGCCAGGTCCAAAAATTTCTTATCATTCTCAATGATCATCAAGGCATTGCGGGTACCGGCGCTCAACCCGTCATCTCTGCCACCTTTTACGTCTTTTATGTTCGGCTTTTGCATGATCTTCCTCACATCTTTCTGGTAATCAGACTCTTCTCTGTCAGTCTTATGGACCTGTCTCTTGTTCTTGCGCACGTCTTTTTTTACGTCTTTTACTCTATCACGTACACATTCCACGGCCCAACCAGGTAGGTCGCCCAGGATGACATCTACTTCTTCTAAAGACACGGACTTACCAGCCCGCTTCAGCACAGACAGCTTGTCAGTAGCTATAAGTATTTTTTCTTGAAGGGCATTATACCCAAGGCTGGCGTTAGACTTCATCACCTTTTTGGTGGTATTGTCTACGACTTGCACCACATTCTTATTCTTGTCAGGATACTTATTTGTCAAATCCTTGAACTTTTGCTCTTCCTGGTTGTCACCAGTAGTTTCTTCTATCACTTTGTTGGTGGAAGTGTCTATGACCTGCACTTTTACGTCGTTGGCTTGTATGGGCAGCTCTTCTACTTCGTTGATGACTTGTACACCAGCCGAAGCCAAACCTAGCGTAAATGCATCGCGTTCAATTTCACCCAACTTGGCCAAGATGCCTTCATACCACGCAGTATTCAAGATACCGTTGCGGGTATTGGACATAGCTAAATTCATGGCTTCATCTAAAGACAGCTCAAACACGTCTTGCAACTGAGTGACATCAGTGATAGCCACATTGACTGGAAGGACTTCCTGCGCTGAAATCTTCATTTTATGTACCACTGTACAGGAGAAGGTATTTATTCATTGCAGGTAATTTCTTGCCCTCTAGAGCCTCTTCTACGCTATCATAATCATCTCGGTAGTATTTATCAGCCGGTGTGGCAGAAACCCTAAAATAATCCTCTGCTATGTTTTTTACTACTTGAATTGCGTCCAGCTTAGACTTGGCACGCACTAAGTAAGCACCACTGTTTCTATTTCCGCGCTCAGGATCTCTAACAACGTATGACACCACAAACAAATCAGCATATTTGTCCATTTCTTCAATGGCTTTTTTCAACCAGTTCATGTCAATTTACCTTTCATGTTTTCAGTATAAGCCAACACTTCTTCATAAATAGTATCTTTTACTTGCACATCTTCTAACTCATCTATTTTACCACACTGCTCTCAAACACGTCTTGCAACTGAGTAGTATCAGTGATAGCCACGTTGACTGGAAGGACTTCTTGCGCCTTGATAATCATCTTTTATACCACACTCTAGGGCTGCCATACATTGGAAGAGCACGCATTTCAAACCCCGCTTTGCGCAGTTCCTGTGCTACTATTTTTGTGTCCCCAGCATTAGTTATCTCTTTTAGTAAAAAGGGACCATTTTGTTCCCATACAGCAATTGCCCTATCAACTGCCCCAATCGCACCCTCTTCGGTTTCTTGGGTTCGGGATTTCTTGGCCTCATCTAAGTATTGCATAGCTATGTCTTCGTCTCCTGGCAAAAATACCAGACACGGAACACTAGAACCACTTGGTAGGGTCCACGATGTAACTGGTTTTCCAGCAGAAGGCAGTTGTGGACGTTCACTAGCATAATATGGAAATAATTTACCAAGTTTGTTATCCAGAAAACGACGAGCGTAGAGTGGTATTTTCATTATCAACCACTTACCGCTTTCAACGTTCTGTCTGAATTTATCGTGCATATCCACACCCAATACACCCACTGCTTTTTTCAACCAGTTCATGTCTTTACCCTTTCATGTTTTCTACGTAGTGCAACACTTCTTCATAAATAGTATCTTTTACTTGCACATCTTCTAACTCGTCTATTTTATCACACTGCTGCAATCGATATAAACCATCGACTTCATCTTTGTCTAAATATAGCGTAGCCTCTCTCTTTCCAATGCAATAATTTATCTCCAGGCTCTCTAGATCTCCATTTTTACCCAGATTTTCAAACAAAACGACATCGATGTCCATGATCAGGTCAGCTCCTTTATAGCAGCGAGGATTAAGGTTGACACTTTCCTACCTAAGATCTTTTCCAAGTCTTTGTCCCACTGTCCTGTGTACTTGCCTGAAGAGAGATCATCAAAAATTTGTGGACCGGAGTCTTTCAAAATATACTCACCTAATTGACCGTGGTGGTGTGCTGTTGACACTCCTCTATTAAAAGCAGATACTAAATCACCTAAATCATCAGTATGTATTTGTAAGCTATTTTTCATGTGCACTATCGATTTAACTACTGGGTGATTCATCCAGTGTTTATACTCATCTTCAGAAAGTTCATAAAAAAACTCTTTATGAATAGCTTTTATTTCATCTTCTAATTGATGCACTATCGACCACAGGTCTTTTTCATTATATCCATTTAAGTACACAGGTATCAGCTTTTTTATGACCTTCAGTACATCGTGCCTGTCTATCAACAAAGTTGCCATAGCGTGTTTGATCTGTTCTTTCAATGAATCAATTTCTAAAATGTCCACATACCAACCATCTTGGTCAAATGTGTGATATTCTATCCACGCCTCGCATGCTTCTATGAGTGCTTCTAATCCTTGCTTTATGTGAAACCTAAGATCAGACTCTATCTTCGTGGCATATCGCAGCACATGATCTGGTAAATACCCATGTTCACGCTCATAAGATTGTATCATACCCCACTTGTACATGAGTTCATAGATGAGGATCAACTCATCCTTGGTGATACCTTTTTGTGACTCAGAAAGCATTTCGATCCGATCTCAAAGTGTATCTCGTGCAGTTTCTTGCTTTGCTCTTTGTCTCAAACCACTTTTACGCGCATGGTTACAACGCTTGTGTTTCTTGGCACCACGCTTACCGGACCTACCATCGTAACAGCACGCACAGTCATATCCACCAGGCCCACATGGTTCAGATACCACAAACTCTCGATGCAGACCCACACTACACATCCACTTTACGTGTGTCTACGATATGCCAAAACCCTTTCTCATGACTCCAGGTATCTATGCGTTCTGGGCTCCTTGTTTGTACATAAATGCGCATGCCGTGTGCAGGCCCAGATAAAGCTCCCCAAGCAGTAACCACCTTTTCATCATTTTTTCTGTAATAATCCCGAATCTCGGGGTGAGAATACAGTATGGCAGGAACACCGCTCAAAACCTTTACTGCTTTGTTAAGGTAAGCACCCACAACACACCTCAGTCTATAGGTATACCAGTGTGTTCTGGATCCACGTTCAAGAAATTGTGTGCAGTTTCCAATGCATCCTCAAACTTGCTGGCTGCAGCCATAAGACTTTTCAAATACGCTCCAACACCAAGTCTTTCATCACTGCTGTCTAACTCTTGCAGCACAGCATCTATGCTCCTTTGAAACTCCTGCACCGAATCATAGTGCGCTTCTATTTCCTTCAAAAACCCCGCCAGCCAAGCCTGGTCCCAACCACTTGGTATATTAGCAGGCATGCTGTGTCTGCGC
Organism: Minisyncoccota bacterium; assembly: GCA_041651055.1. Classification (GTDB taxonomy): domain Bacteria; phylum Patescibacteriota; class Minisyncoccia; order Phycocordibacterales; family UBA5272; genus UBA11704. Next base: position 52,750 of record JBAZJW010000002.1, on the reverse strand, counting down.
TCTTGTCCAATGACTTGCACCGCTTTGTCTATAGACTTCATATTAGCCCTCCGATCTAGACATATCTTCAAATGCATCATTTATCCACCCAGCAACATCATCTAATATGCCATCAACCTCTCTATCAAACACATCAAAATCCATGTACTGATTTAATACACCAGCAGTAATTTCATTGTGCATGATAGCTTCTTCTAAGATACCTAACACACGTCTCGCTTCAGCAACGCTTCTCAACAGTTTCCTGGTTTTAGGATCCAATGGCATGTCACACCTACTTTCCTATCAGTGATTGTACCAATTCCTGCTTCTTCAAGTTGCTCTTCATACCACGCTCTTTGGCCAGTTTCTTGAGATCCTTGGTGGAAAGTTCATTCAAGTAACTCTCAGTCAATACCGGTGTCTCATCTATAGGACCACTAGTCACTATCGGCTCTTCGACTTTCTTTTCGTCCATTGCCTTGTGCGCTTCCTCTAACTTTTCCCAAGCCTCTTCCTTCATCTTCTTCTTCAAGATTTTGTTGGCTTGCTTCTTAATCACCTCGTCAGCCAAATCTTTCAACGCACCTTCGAACGCAGGCGTGCCTATCTTCACTTCCTCTGGTACAGGATCAGTCTTCGGTACTTCCTTGACCTCCGGAGGTACTTCCTCTGGCTTTGCTGGTACCTCGGGCTGGTCTGATGCCTTCACCACTCCAGGAGGTGTATTCCAATCCTCAGGTACCACAGCATCACACTCCGCATCACCTGGGTCCACCTTGTCTACACGCTTCCCATCCACGTATTCAATGATAGTCACATTGCCGCGCCCCTGCGGCACAGGTACTTTCTTTGGCTGTGGTTTTGGTTCCAACTGTTCTTTTCTCACAAACACGGGTTGTACTTTCTTCCCCGCATTCTTGAGATTGTGCTTAGGGTGTGGATCCTTTTGAGAATCATAAGTCACTTTTATTATACCACGATTGAGTAAATTATTCAATATGTGGTTTTCTGCTATCCACTGCCTAGAACAGTATAATTCCAGGTCATACATATGTCCCGGTTGCATGTTCAGCACGCCACGTTCGAGCGAAAGGGAAAAGATGCCCTGAATCATTGATCTCACTTGGTACATTACAATCTCCTCTTATCGTTTACGTTTATTATACCCGATGTGGGCACAACACCTACATCACAGTACATCCTCTATGAGTCTCTTGGCTTTTTCATTGTAGGCGGTCACGCGGCAACTCCCTTTATCTTTCATGACTTCCATGCCCTTACCTTCGTAACGATCTGCGTGGTGAAAATCATGATCCTTATTAAGTCCAAATCTCTTGACGATTCGATCAGCTACCAGGCTGTCTACTGCAGTGGTGAAAAATCCATACTTATCAGTTACCCAAAACAAAGTACGGGACAAAACTCGAATAGCTTGATGTACAGAATTCATACTATTAAGACTCCCTTGTATTGATTGAAATTGGCTACCACCCAATCCACGACCTTATCTAAACTTTCGTGATGGTATACCGGAAAACCTTCTTTGTCTTCTCCAACAGCCCAATCGTCTGTATCACCATTGACAAGGATTGGTACAAAATTCCTGGCGGTTTCACCCCAAAATATTACCTGCGGCTCTTCATCACCGTGATGATATACTTTTATACCAGTAGCTTGAAACATTACCGCTTCTTTTCCATACTTAGTACCTTTACCCGTAAAAGCATAGTGCAGATCATCCAAATCATACGCAAAGTTATACCCACCCGTTTTATATTTCTGTGGAGTATGTCTCGTATAGGGCAAACTCTCCAAATTTGGTGTGCCGTATTTAAAGCCTTTCAAAGCCACATTATACGCACTATCCGTAAAATGAATCATCCATTTATTAAAGACAGCTTCTTCAAAGTCCATAAACAAAAAAGGTGGTGCATCAGGATCATTAAGCAAACTGTACCGCACATCTCCATCATCGAAATAGTTACCTAACACCGATTTATCCGTTGCATACAAACTTTCAATGAACTGCTGTTCATCCTCAAAGTTTGCTTCACCAACATTTTTTCTGTACCAGGTAAGAAACATGTTTGGATCCATCACAGCCAGATCAAAACCCTTGTCAGCGTTAGACATGGTAAGCAGGTCCTTTACGGACCTCAACTCATTACGCAATTTGGCTGATACAAACATCATGCCTCATAGATATCGTCTTGCACTCGATGCACCAGTGCATTCAAGTTATCTAAGTCTAAGTGCTCACGGAGCTGCTTGAATCCAAGATTTTGTACTGAATACACGCCCGCAGGAGAGTGAAGACCTTCTGACCGTTTTTCCCGTATAAAGTCTTTCAACGCCTTTACGTCTGAAAGAAAGCGCTTCCTATCATTCATGGTCATGCTGCCCTTTTGCTGCTCATAAACGACGATGAAGTTGTCTATGAGATATGTGGTGCCATTATAAAACTCTTCTACAGCCTCTTCATTAATATACGAAGGAGACTCCGGCCATTTAACCCAGGCATCCTTGATCAAATCATATACGCCAGGCGACACGTGCTCTTCGTTCACGTCTTGAAAATACAACTCAATGGGGTGATCTCGTAAATCATACGGCTCTGCATTGAAACTTTTCTGATAGTAACGGAACAGCAGCTTTACGGCTTGAGGATCTTCAAAATCTAACGGATCGTAGCCTATATGCAAGTCTATGTCTGATGTCTCTTTGTAGTCAAAACCGGTCATGGATCCGGTAAGCACCAGGAATTTCGGGGGTACGTGCACGCCCTCTTCATTTAAAGCATCTAAGATGTCTTGAGCTATTTGCAACAGGACTTCACGCACAGCAGGATCTAAGCGAGCGTCTGCATCAAAAAGAGCAGGAGACTGTGCCACACGTTTCAACCGTTATTCTCCAAACCCAGGAAAGTCTAACAACGTTTTTAGTATCTTCTTGTACTCCCTGGTTAATTGATACCTGTTGTTCGTAAGCAGTTCTTCCACATACTCTGAATCTTCTGTTGCACCGTCTTCAGCCAAATCCTCAGCTAACTCTTCTAAATACTGTTCAAGCACCGGAAAGACACTGTTTTTGATAATCCTAATGACTTCACTCCTATACCTGGAGTAAAGGTTATCATCGGTAAAGGGTGTATCTAGCTCTGGCACGAATTACTCCTTTTAGTATACCTTGGCATCCACATAATGGTCAAGATCAGACAGATCTAAATCAACGCGGTTGACTTCATACTTGCCCCACTCTTTTTCCAATTCTGTGCGATCTACCAACTTTACAGTAACTGAAGCATCGTGTATTTCTTTGACACGCACATGTTCACCAGCAGACACAAAAACCTCTGGCTGCCCAGGACCACCACCCACCACATGATCATCGATTGCTACTAATGTATCACCCACTTCTATACCACGTACTATGTGTTTGCTTTCGGACAGCGCCTTGATGGCGGACTGTATTGGGTTCATAAACCTTCTCCTTCACAGTTTCAGCTTTTTGAATAGTTCTCTTACTTCTTCATCTACAGTGCGTGATCCATAAGCCACCAACATACCTACAGTTTCACAGAAAGCTTCTTCTGGATTTTTGGTGCCATATGGTGTGACTATCTTAGATGGTATGTTTACCTTCGGATCTCCGCCACCCTGTAAGTATTCCACCACTTTTTGGATGAAATGAAAGTTGTATCCTTCATATTTGTTGGCAGCCGCCATCCACTTGTAATAGATGTCCGGATACTGTGACTTGATGCGCTGTTCAAAAGCAAGTTCTGACTCTTCTGCGTTTGCGTCATACAACAGCACCAGCTCCATGAGATCCCACTCTTCGTTACCTTTCATCAATTCCGTAAACTCTTTTACGTGTTCAGCAGACATCGACCTAAACATGTGGTGGCCCATTTCATGCGCTAAAGTGTGCACCACCTTATTTACGTCACCAAAAGACCATGGGTAAACATTGATGTGGTCATATTCATATGTACCTGAATAGCCGTAGGCACCTGCAGAAGACCCTCTTTCAAATGAAAACTCAACTCGGAAAGGAAGAGCATACTCTACTATCCACGGCACCACCTTGTTGGCTTTTTCTTTAAACACCCTCAAAGCCGAGCGCAGTATACCTAACCACTTCTGATGGCTCTCTGTATCTTCATATCCAACCAATTGCACATCGAAACCTGCTGTACTAACCAGCTCCTCTTCTAAGACTTGCATCTTCAAATCATCTTCTGTGCCGCCAGAAGTACGTCTTTCGTCAATAAATGAAAGGACAGTTTCAAACCACTTCCAAGCGGCCCGCGCCTTGCGCTTGGTACGCGAAGCCCAAGATGACAATGCGTCTCCATAGTACAAATCTTGCAATTCATGCAAAAAACTCCACACCACTTTAGACTGCTTCACGTAAAATGGCACTTGTGCCCAAACACGAGAAACATACGGATAGAATTTAGGGTGTTTTTGATTCAAATCAAAAGAGGTTTTCTTTTCTTCCATCGCCTTCAACAGCGATTGCAAGTAACCACGCAGTTGCACAGTATAACGATTGGCTATTTGCTTGAACTCTTCAGCAGTCTCTTTGTCGTCTGGGCTCAAAAGCTTGACATTTTTCATAAGCACAAGAAAGTCATCTCGAAATTTATCGATATCACTTTGACGAGGCGTTACATACTTTGCCTGTAAACAAAGTATAGCTTTTCTGATTAGATACGACAAGTAAAACCTACTCCATGTACATCTTCTCAATATTGCCCTGAAGCTCACTCAGCATGGTCAATGCCTTGTATAGTATCTCTCGGTCATAGGAAAAGATTTCGTTAATGTCATGGGCATAAAATTCAGGATTGGCCTCAGGATCTGAAGTGTGAGTCATGTTTTCATTGGCTTCGTCAAACTTTCTGACGGCCTCCTGCACATGTTCATAGGCATCCTGCAAATTCTCTACGGCCGCCACCCAGTACTCTCTATCAGAAAAATCAGGCTCAACTTCTTGTGCTCTTCGTTTCATTATACCTACTCCTTTGTAGTATTATACTACCTGTTATACACCAGTAAACCACCCAAATCCAATGATGTTATTCACTAACGTCTAAGTCTGGTTAAAGTAACTGGCGGCACTTTCTGTCGGTTTTGCCACGTTTGTTTGGTCTTTTTCTTTTCAATTGGTATTAGGTCTGGATGCATCAAAGATCGGTATACCCCAACCCCGCCCTGTATAATGTCGTTGTGACCATACGGTGGGTGATCTACTTTTGCTCCATTATCATTTAATTTACTCAATTCATACAGTGCCTGGGCACACGGCACATTTCTCATATTTGAAGGATCGGCTACCTCTACTTCCGGTGCAGGCATACTAACCCAACCACTATTCAAACCTTCCAGGAAATTTAGATGATCATCCCTGGTCAGGTTTTTACCTATGGCTATAATACCTGCATCTATGAGGCGGTGTATTTGTTCAGTACTATTCCATTTGTCGTATGTCACCAATCTGATTTTTATCTTTTTGTGCAAAGCCAATATCAAATTCACCACTGAGGGAAAGTGTACGGAACGAGGTACTTTACTAAATTGACTTCCCTCCGGAACCGGGCGTATTTCTATGTAACCGTCTATACAACAAACACCGTCTTGTTTGTGTGCTAGTGTAAGTGAAAAGCTGTCTCCGGTTTCGCCTGGGTCACAGTGTATCACGTACTCAGCTAAATTCATATAAGACATATTCAAAATATCCATCTTCACAAAATGGAATGTAGCTTCATTACCTTCTGTTCCTGCTTTGAGATCAAAGTAATTTTCTCTAAGAGTAAAACACGAGGTGCGCTTGTAATCCGTGCATGCCTTGATTATGTTTGGGTCCTTAATAAACGGGTTTTCGGCTCCAGGCGGGTTGGCACCAAAATCGCGCTCTGTGCCTATCGGATCGCGTGCGTATAATGAAGCAAAATCTTCTTTTTTGGAGTGTGGATTGAATTCCCACGTAGCCTTCTTGAAAGCATATATGCGCTTGTCGATCTTAGCATCATCCAACAGACTCATAGACTTGTCGGTTTGAAACAACGGGGAAGATATAGAAGCCATCACAGCATCTGGTATCTCTATATTGCCTTTTGCACGCAACTCAGACACAGCTTGACGCACAGTGTACAATGAGTTTTCAAGCACGCGGTACACTTCTGATGCAGACCGCTTGCTTTCTCCTGAGTCTAACCTAGCCAGCTCGTCTATCACCGCAAAAATGCGCGTGCGTCCAGCCTGCGTAGCTGAGTTGGTGGGCACAGCAGTAAGCCGTATGTGTTTATCTTGCCAGTGTATGAGATTGTCTGTCTCCCAGTACAACTCACCGCGCCTAAACCGCTTATCGTTCACCTCAATATCAAGCAAAGCATGTTTGTAGTACTGGAACCAAGGACTATTATCATACATGCCCTTAAATTTGCTCCATATAGTATCTGAAGCTTGCTTTTGTGCAGCGGCCACAAACGTGCCATCCAAAGCATCCGATTCAACTATACCCAGCTTTTTGTGCAGATCAGGTACACACAAAATATCGGCAGTAAATGCAGCCAAAAAACACCCCATGCCAGTAGACTTACCGGAACGCATCCCCACCACACCGTTAATGCTATAATAAAAATTGAGTGCTTCTACAACATCTTCTTTTCTAGCACCACATTTTGGACACACATTATACTCAAACAGTACATCGTCTTCTCTTTTAATTTCACCACCACGGTACATTTTGTCCAAGTCATTGCAGACAGGACAACTAAGCTCGTAGAAGTCTCTTGTAAACCTATACTGTTCTGGCCACAGCTCCTTTGGGCCATTTAGAAATTTAGGTGATTCTATAAAAACTACTTCATTTGGTGGGCGTTCGAGGGTCACTAAACCAGTATTCACCACACTGGTAAAAGTACTTATACTTTCCCCATTTATGATATTATCTATGTCACGGAACAGGCCATCTTTCATATTCAGTGCAGCACCCATCACCTTGCATTATACTCTATTTATTTATGATGTAGATTAATGATTGTCAATGATTAGCAAACGAACCACAAACAGCAGTAATGCCAACAGCAACAGCTTCATTCGATTTTTACTTTGGGGAGTGGTTGATCTGGATTCCAATGCATTGGCTCGCCAAAGTCAACAGTTGCTCCGCCTTTAGGATTCCTGAACCAAGCCAGCGCATGTCTCAACACTTCATTGATGTCCCAAGCAGTTTGGGCATTTTCATGCATGTCTCGTCTGTTACCAATACTCCAGAAAGTACCACTAGGCAAACCAGTCATCAACTCACCGATCAACAAAGCTAGGTGTCTGATAGACTCAATAGCAGAACCATGCCCACCAGTCACCTCACACAGTTCCTTCCACCGCTTGCTGTGTACAAGCACTGTGTGCAGGACTACATCTACTTGCCCGGAGTACAATCTTGACAAACAGTCCAAAGCCTGCAGTACGATACGTGCTTGGTTTTCATCCATTTCAAGAGTAACTTTCATTCCTGCTCTCCAATCCAATATGGAAGTTCCTTCCTACATTTCTGGTGGTAATCGAACACCGCATCGATTTGTGCTTGCGTCGGCCTTTTGTGTACCACGCCAGTAGCATACGCCACACATGCCCCGCCGTCAAGTATCTTAATATACCCCCACTCTTCTAATATCTTTTCTGAGTCAAAAATGGGCTCATTTTCTGGTAAGTGACTTCTAGCTATTTTCCCGGCACAATCAGCGTGCCTTGCGTGTGCACATTCATGAAAAACACCATCAGGTGACAACCACCCATTTGGTGAAGTTATCACGGCAGTTTCAGCATCCTGAACACTTCATCAAAGTACTCCCACAGATTGGGTGCCTTGATAGCATTGGGCAACGCCGCCTTGATGTTGTTCCACCCAACAGCGTTCGCAGAGTCTTCTAGGATCAAGATCTTCATGCTTCACCTGCAACAATGGGCAGCATCCCGTGCACGTAGTTGGCCATCCGACGTTAGGCCCATGTGCCAAGGATGCTGCCCTAAGCGATTCCAAAAGTGCCGTTCGATGCTCTGGTAGGACATCTCCTTGCTCCTAGGGGACGGCGGCTCCCCATGTTCGTCCTTTAGCACAGGCACGAACACACTGCATCTACCAATGCAGTGGGACAACTACTCCGGGCGTCGCACTGCGGCGGCACCACTTAGGCGTCCACTTAAGGGCACCCTGGAGTAGGCGGGGCTAATCAGGCCCCCAGATCCCGACCACACACCAACCGCCTGCACGACCGCCGGTATGCAGTTCGGGAACATTATTGGCTCGTGGCCTGACTCTACCAGACAGTACCGGTTTGCACGGAACGGTAGCACGAGCCAAACCGCAAAAATTCAAAGAACAGAATGGGCGTTCGTGGAATTGAACCACACTTGCATCCCACCGTGGCAGTAGCAAGTCGCCTGTCTTATGTCTCTGTGCACATCAACATAAGATCGCAACACCCGCTTTTCAAAGAACTGGCTGATGCGCGTGCTCGCTTTCCTTGACTATTGGATGGTTTGAGCCCAGCACGTAGGCACCCCACACCAGTCATTTTATCGGGGAGGGTGATCAAGCCCTCCCAGGATCAAATGATGTGCGACAGTCAATCGCGGGGCGGTTTTCCACCACATCAGCCATTACTTTTCAAAGAACGAAGGAGGCTTGTGGATTTCTACCACCACACAGCGTGCTAGCCCGCCAGTTTTCCGGCAACGTAAGCCAGCCTCCTTTTCCTCTAACCAAATACCTGTTAGCACAAAACCGAAAACAACAAAAGTCTTCGGTCGCCACACGCACCTGGTTAGAAGAACATTACTTTTCAAAGAACATGGTGCCTTACGGATTTATACCGCCACAGCATTTGCGCTCCATTAATTTGTTATACTCAATCACACTTTCGTCTTTCAGCATTCACATGTCAAACGGTTTGGTGTCAAATCAAACTAGCGCATTGGAGCACCATCTTTCTTAGATTTTGGATTTCAAGGAAACCGTGACTCCAGGGTGGCGTCCCATCCCTGGGGGCGTACTTTCACGGTCCAATACTCTTCCTCGCACCTGTGTTAGCCTGGCCAGACCAGCACACCACACAAGCTTGAAGATCCCTTCCTCGCTCTGCCGTACGTCAAAGCTTGGTCAGGGCTTTGTACTCGACCAGTCCATATTTAACCTCCATTTCTTGGCTTTTTCTAGTGCCGCCGATTTCCAATGATCTCTGCTATCTTCAAATGTATTATACCATCAATCGTCAGGGAGTAAATATACCCACAACGTATGGTCATGTGTGGTCATATTTTGCTGTAATCCAAGTTTATCAGGTACAGCCTTTGACACTCTCGCGCATTCAAAAACACACCCACATTTTGGTGCGCCGCATCCTTGATCTTACTTAGCTCAGGTCTAATTGGTTGCTCGATTTTCTTTTGTTCTATTTTACCTACTCTTTTGCGGCTCACTCTTTCTTCGTGCTCATGAATTATCCAGTTAATTTTGTTTGCGCCCATTAACCACATACCACCAAATGGTGTCCATCCAAGTAATTTTACTGCGCACAGCGTCTTTTCTTCTAGTTCGCTCATGCGCCTGCGGTTGTCAATAACAACGCCCACAGTTTTGAGCACCTGCTTTATGACAGCACCTTTTACACTATACTTATTTGCAATAAACGCTATAGATTTGTGTTCATTACAGTACAGTTCTACTACATCACCTCTATGAAGAATATATAAACAAACAGCGTCCAAATCAAAATCTGATCCGTATTCCAAATCCTTAACCATATTCTTGACACTTGTACCATTAGGCACATTCAGATATTTCTTTATCTGATGAACGCCAACCCCCAGTAAATACAACTCACGGACAGAGGCGGTCCTGGCAATATAAAATTCCTTGCTTTTCCGCACGACTACTCTTCCTGGTACTCACAAATCGTTTCTTCGCCGGGGTACACGCCCAACAATTTTGCGTCCAATTCACCATCTTTACTAAATTCTCCTTCTATAATAAACAGCGAAGAGATACACACGTGTGGTGCCTTGTCACCTTCCAGCTTGATAACTGCATCGAGCATGACATGTACCGCCACATGCTCCTTCTCCAAGCACATGACCGAAAGCAGTCTATTTTCGAAATGAACTATCTTTCCTTTGATGCTAGTCTTCAGTGCGTCCCGGGCCTCATTCAACGAATTAGTGATCCTGTCAATCACTAACTCACACTCGGAAGGTTTCGGCATTTCGGGCGGCGCATACTTAGGTATGTTCGCACAAGTAAATACAACAAGAGCTGCAAGCACCGATACTATTAGAATTTCAGGCAGTTTCATTGCACTCACCACACTCACCTTTCACTTCATCAAACAACAACCTCAACACTGTCTTATACCGATCATCTAAGTTGTCACCATCATTATATAGCACACACCCCAACAAACTTTCATCGGGCCACTCATCTTTCCACAAAACAACATATGTTTCGCCTATTGGTCCTGACACCATCTTTATATGAACACCGCACACAAAGATTTCACCCACATACATATCCAACATATGTATGCCATCTCTCTTCCTAACAACAATTGTGTCCCCGGAAACAAATACTCTGCACAAATCGTTTGACAGCAACTCAAACGTGTCACACAGTTTTACTTCTTCAAAATTGCTGTTTACCACCAACATTATTTGCTTCCTCTATCAGCTTCTTGACTACAAACAATTGTTTACTTACTGCAGCCAATGGTCTGGATACTTCATTTTGAAATACACCTTCGAACTTCACCCCACACAACACGCGCTTCATAGTTATGCACGCTTCAAGTAACGCACCGTGCAACTCTTGTAGTTGTAGTATAGTCACTTCTTGACACCAAATGGGAAGGTATGCAACAGGTCAATCGCGCTGCGCAGTATGTCTCGTCTCTCCAGTTGTGCTTGATTCAATATGTCATACATCTTCTTTTGGCTGTCATCTAGACCTTCCGTTTCCCAGGTTGAATAAGTGCTGCTGAGATAGGCTATTAAGATCCTGGTTGGCAATAAATCATCCGGGGTCATATCAATAAACTTGATCTCATCCTTTTCAACCACACACTTTGGCTGACACATATCACAAGTTCCTCAGTGCTGATGCACTATTACACACTTTTTCGGCTGTAATGCACTCAATGCATCTATATGGTTGTAGCACGCCTTTCCCCTTTTTTCTACACATCCTCACCAATTCGTTCTCAAATTTACCTGTGAAATTACCATACAACAAAGGGGTGTTAAATAAAGCGCACCTCATGCCCACAGACACACTATCCTCAACGGGTATTTTAACAATTTCAAAGTATGTACAAAACAAATGGCATTTGGCACTATGAGAGTGGCTGGTCCTAATTTTAAATGACTTCAGTACCGTTCTTTCCTCAATCCTGTTTCTGCCTTTTTCATTATTTTCCATAGCTACGCCATACGCCTCTTGACTGGTAAGTAAACTTTTCTATTCTCTGTAGCGTGAGGGTTGGCAGCGGCCTGTTGCAGTCAAACTCTGCTGTAAGGTTTGGGGTCCAATTACGCACAGGATTCTTGTCCATGTCAAACCCCCTTCATGTGTAGTATCTGAATCCCACCCCTTCATCAGGATTCCAACCTAACTCCTCTAACCTCTTCTTATCTTCATCACGCACATTCTCAGGATCTACATTCACATAGATCACATCATGCTCGGCGCTAGTTACATAGGATTTCTCCTCACCATGCTCATTGATTGCATACTTTTTGAAGATGTTGAGTGCCTCAATTAAGCCACTAATTGCATGGTTAGACATTGCTTACCTCCTACAGCACGTCAACCGATCCTTCCAAACCATTCAAAACATCTACCAGATCATGAACGTCTTTGTGCATACCGCATTTATTACACATAAGCGGTCTATCGGTATTAGGAACGAATTTGTCCGAAGGGGAGCACACCCCGGTATGCTGTCGAAGGAACTTGGCAAATTCCTTCAACATCGCGTCGTGCACCACTTGGGCCGCCTCCTCTAAGATGGCTGGGGTAATAGAATCACTTACCCCAAACAGCTTTTCTTGACTACTCCAATGGACAGTATCTCCGTTATGAAACCGAGTCTGAATCCAACGTCGAACAGCGCCCATGTGAGTTCCAGACGTTCTGCGAGAGTATTCCATAACTTACTCCTCCACATCCTACATACACATTCTGAGTGTATAGAACAGTTCAGCACACAAACGAGTATACCTGTTAAAGGATTTATTTACTCTAAGTACATGCTTCGTGTAGTTACAAATTGTCTGATGAAGTTTGTCTGCGCTACAATGACCTGTGTAAGTTACAACATTACACATAAGATTAGTATCTTCTACTGTTAGTACACATTGCGTTACAAATTTCATATTCATTGCCCCTTTATACAATTATTTCTTCTTCGTTCTCCACAGTCAACTTTACATTTTCTCTTACGACCCTACAAGTCACAAACGTATCTTTTGCTGGGCCTAGAATTCCATCGCACATAGACAACGGAATATCGTTTCTTTCATACAACGTAGCGCATGTTATGTCATCCGTGAACTTTACATCATCTTCTTCTAATGGAACATCCACCACATAGCTTGACCCACACCCGTGATCTATGCGGTATCTGCATAGCAAAAGATCTTTCACGTCAGATCCTCACACGTTTTCTATTTTGCAATATATCTACAAACACCTTTAACCCACGCGTAGTATCAATATGATACAGATGAACCATGGTATGATCAGCGCCTCCTATGTCTGTACCACCAGCAAACCCGTATGCTCTAATCTCTTTACGGTACAACTTATTCAAGCCCTCTGCTTGACTTTTAGTAAGACCGCCACCCCTCTCTGCCGACGCAACCCAATAGCACCAATCCCTATAAAACTCCCAGTCATTAACCTTTGCTTTAACAGAGTACACAGTTTTCCAACAAGCACACCCCGATGGCGTAAATTCGCTGTCCTTACATACTTCACTATAGCTAATTACCACCCTTTCTCGTGCAACTCCCGCATTATGTAATTCAGCAACTGCTTTATCCTTACTCAGTGAAGTAAATGGAGGATCCCCTAGAACAGGAAACTTAAACATGTTCATTAACCTGCTCCTTATTTAATAAGGTGATCCTTAGAATCAATCTTCCTAACCCTTTTTTCTAAGTCTTTAATTTCAATCTTACTCTTCATCTTGATAAGAAACCAGTCAAAGTCCCTTTTGTAGATTGCTATAACTTCTCCAAGGTGAACATTTATGGCTGTATATCCTTTGTTTGGGAAGAGTTTTACAAGATTGTGATACGTACTAATCCAGTCTTGAGAATTTTCTGTTATGCCAGCACCGATGAGTTGAACCACATCATTGGTGGTTAGTTCCATGATCTTTTCATACCCACCCACGTCTTCGGGGTAACACCCCTCAACGTAAAACACTATGCGGTCTTTTTCATCTACATGAAATGCCGCCAATCTAGTGTCAATCATCTATCCTGCTCCTTCTTCATTGCAGGTGGCAAATGTTTCAAAAACCTGTCCTTGTTAGCGATCACCCATTCACAAGGATCAACCCAACCATTTTTCGTTTCCCTGCACTCCGTGCTCCATGGACTAATATGCGTAAGCAGATAGATAGCAACACCGTACTCAAGAGGGAGCCCTGCCTGCTCAAACCGTTTACTATATTGATAACATTTGTCCCCGTGCGCTACAATTAAACTCGTGTTAGCTAGAGCACATATATGCCCTATTCCTAAATTAATCAAGAATTGGTAGAAATTATCGTCAAGCCAATCGTAGTGTGAGTAAAAGGGTTTCATCATATTTATCCATTCTTAATGTATTCTGCCAACTCTTCATCAGTCATGTCATTAATTTCCTCTTGAGACACCACCTCACCTGTGGCATCCAACTGCTTCTCTTTTACTTCTTCCAGCACATCTTCGATGTTTACAGCTACCATGGAAAGCACTTTTGCCAGATGCGTGTTAGACACTGTATGAATATTCTTTAACATGTTTTCTGAAAGGTTTCTGTAGTACTGACACAATTCCTGCAATTTGGTTTCAAGTTCTTTCTGGCTCACAGCACATGCTCCTTTACTTACCCACATAAGCATTTATCAGCGCAGCGAACTCACTGATACTTAGTCCATTCGTTAGTACCTTCCCAAATCCCGTAAGCCCGTGTGGTTTAGACGGGCTGCCTACATCATTTGCATATATGGCGGCCAGCATAATTACAGTGCAAATATTCCTAAACACTTACTTATCTCCTACGTCTTCGAGGCCAAATGCATCACCATCTGGAGCATTCAACTGCTTCTTATCCTCCTCACCGAAACCGATGGAAAGCTTCTTCAACTCTGCGATGCCCAGCTTGATAGCCATTCCAGTAACAAAGGCATCAACCTCGGCCTTAGCCGCATTCGCCACGCGCTGCGCCGCCTGGTTGAATTGGTCCAAGTAGAATGGCATGTTCTTCGTGATGTTCATGTGCACTCTATCCAGGACATCAGCAAGCTTCAGACGGTCTGCCTTACCAATTGATGGCTTCTCCAGGATAGCGGCCATTTGCCGCTGACTCTCCTCGATAAAAGCAACAGTCTCCTTGAGAGATTCCTTAAAGTGGTCGTGGGTCCTATCAATCTCCACTTCATTGAAAGGGGGATCCTCCGGCTTACCGATCCCGTTCATGTGTCGGATGGTGCAAGGAACACCAGACCCTACATTCATGGTGGTGAGCAGTTCTGAGAATTGGGCCGCAGACAACTCAACTTCCGCCAAAACGTCGTGTCCAAAAACCCAGTCCCTGCCCAATTCGTGGTACAAGTCCGCCTTGCAAATACGAAGAATAACAGTCCTGGCATGATTCCTTAGAGAAGAACCAAACAGCCTATGTGGGTTGTTCGTGCCACCAATCTCTTGACGAGCAAACATCACGGTTCCGTAAGACGGGTGGGTTTCCTTCTTCTCAAACGCATTAGACATGATTTAGCTCCTAGTACTTTAGCTTGAACTTGTCGCAAGCTGGTTCGTGTTCGTCACAATAACAAACCCCGCAGTTAGGCACGTCTGGTTCTCCGTTTTCGTCCATTTCACAAAGGCTTGACTTGTAACCGTGTTGCTGGCACATACCACAGGTAATTTCAAGACAGGCTCTACCATAGATCACATGATCGTGAATCTCTGCACCCTTCTCCAATTCCTTCATCTTTTCTGTGTCCTCTGGAGTCCAATTACATCCAATTTCCAGAAGAAAGGGAGTAGGTGGCCCAGACGCGATTTCTGGTGAATAACCTTCTGGGTATACTAGGTATCGCTTCATAATAGCATTATACCACCACTACCGCAAAGGTAAATAGTTTCTGAATGTGTAGGTATATGTAAGATAATAGCTCAGTTGCGGGGGCGGCTAGACACACACCAATGCACTTCACCGTTCTTGTCTTCAACTCTTTCGGCGTCCTTGATAGACACCATTACCACAGACTTAGGATTCCCAAAAGCGTCTACTTCTCTGAACACGTCCCCGTATTTCAAATTGCACCAATCAGCATTACACCACTCACCGTCTACCATCTTTTGAATAGGGAACATGCTGTCTAGGCCAGCGCGCTTCATAGCTGAATCAAATTGATCTCCAGATTGCTTGTTGGCAATCACCTTAGCCTGCTCTTCCTTGGTCATCCTCGCTCCTTCTTTCTTGAGAAAACACCACCACGTTACCGTCTTTGTCCGTAGTCACACCCATTGAGTGTTGTGATCCCTGTACCCAAAAAGTGCACACACGCACTTCCTTGTCTAAATCGTATTGGCACAGATTCGCTATGAGTTCAGAGACTGTCACTGCCTGTGCCCTTTGTTCTCCGGAATCTTATAGCGGGTTACTTCGCTACGGTGTTTGTTCCCGCACTTTTCACAAACGCAAACATATTCCTCTATTACTTCCAAATCTGCATAGCCGTGTCCATGACCTCTGCACACCACTTGCTCTGCCTCTGTCAAACCATAGTCACACTTGCTGGTACAACAATTGGTCTGGTCAACCGTGTTCCACCAAGCTAGCGGTGCTCCACAATCCGGACATTTCCAAGGCACAAAGTCTTTCTCTTCCATCCACTGCGGACATGAAGTGGGATCATCGTAGCATTCATAAACATGAAGGTGCCCATTTTTACACAACGCCTGGGTATAACCTTCATACGACACGGAAAGTACCTCCGCCACAATTATACGTCAGTGCACACACCAGTAAATATATTATTTCTTGTCTGGATCTGGTTTTGGATCTAATTGATTTTCAACCGGCCACCTAGGCATAAACGTTTCTTCAACAGCAGCACACTCCACGATCTTGTCTATTTTGAAAGCGCGTATTCCATTCGATTCCACACAGTATGCGTACAAAATGATCTCACCTTTGTTGTTCCTCATAAGCTTGTAAGGTTCAACCTTACGAATTTTCTTGTCACCATGCGACTCATAGGAAAAGGTGAGCATTTTGATTTCTTCCATAGACTTTCTAACCACATCTAAAGAGGGCGATTGTTGCTCTTTTTTCTCTTGTTCTTGAGACTCTACTTTTGCTTGTTCCACTTTTAATTCCTTAGATCGGTCGCGTATGACTATGGCCTCTGCCGGTGCATGTCTTTTATTTTGTACAGAATTCCCATTTTGTACAGAATTGGGCTTTTTTCTCAACAGCGTTTCAAGCACATGTACACCCATTTTACACCTCACGTGAACATACACGGATCATTGTTTTCGCGAACTGAGTCCCACTCCACCATCAAGGACCTAACCACTTCTACTGGAGACTTAACCCACCACTGTCCGTTGTTTCTGCTCAGCAAAAATTCTACCAACTCTCTGCCTATGATTGAATATTCATCAATCGACGACCCAACTTCTTGTCTCTTCAACTCACCTTTTAATTCGCGCATCTTGCTTTCTAATTCCTCATTCCGGTCCCTAAGATTATCATTTTCTGTTTCTAAAGCCTTATTAATTCTATATGTTGTAGATATTTCATCGTCCCTGTCCCTAATAGTATCTTTTAGAGATTTAATGGTAGAATCAAACTCCTTCAGTTTCTCTGCTTGTGCTTGCACTAGTTGTTCTGTATGTTCATATTTAGCAGACATTTATTCCTCCTTATTCACAAAAGCAACCCCAGAGATCCCGATTAGTCGCAAATAGTTGTATAAATCAGACATAGTTTTACACACAGATCCTCTTGATCTGGCTGTTCTTATGTAATCAAATACCACCTCTGAGAAAAAGTGAACATTAGACACCCCTTTCACCGAGTATCCAACATGCTTACATTTTTCTTGCACCCACACTTCTGACGGGTCTTCTTCAAACGAAACCGTATTCCCACCGTCCGAAACCAGCACCGCTGGGCTTCCTGCCTTGTACTCTACAAGTATTGGCATACTCTCAATGTGTATAGACATAAATTTATTTACATAGTTTTGTATAATATGATCTATGATCCTGTTTGCTACCACAATACACAAATTCCCTTTAACCACACTTTTACAGGCAAGTACCCCAGACAACATGTCTGTGCTGTCATCATAACTCACATACACCAAGTTGGCATCTATGTCTTTTCTGTTGGCAAAATACTGAACCACGTCCCCAACAAACGATGAATTCACCGATACTACTATGTCTCTGATACCAGCTTCACACAGTTTATTGATATTCATAAATGCTTTGATAATTGATTCTTGGGCAGGAACAGACCTCACACAAAACACATCATTGCTTATTACAACTATCCCCCACATCACGATTCCTCAGAAATAGAAATTCTAACTATGTCTGGTATTGGAGAGTGCTTGTCTCTCATAGACTCATCGTCAAAGGTACTTACCAACACATCCATGATCTCATCAAAATTCTGACCGCGTTTTGCTAGTTCATCAGATATTTTCATTATGGCTGGTATTCGGGTTACGTATTTTGAAACATTTTTATGGGTAGGCTTACCTTCATTTACACAATCTACTTCTTGTTCAGTTCTGAGTAGTTTTATGGATACTTCAGGATTGTGTCTCATAGTATTGTAATCTTTCATGTAAAAATGTTTTGATTTTATTTTTTCTTCAATATTCTTGTATAGATAAGAAGGAATTGTTATTTCGTATATTCTTCTAATGGTATCAAAAATAGAAACCACAAATCTGTATTTATCCACCGGGACAGAAACGGGCTCGGTTTCTATTTCTATAACAGCCATGTAACCATTCTACTACAAGAAAGGAAGGAGTCAAAAATCTTTTTCCATCTTGTCCAATAATTTATAGTATTTAGGAGATTCTTTTAGATGAGCCCAAGCTATCTTAGCAGTCATCTCCAAATCATCACCAGTCACGTCCGTATTAGCATCTTTGGATCCATGCTCCAATTCTACCATCATACCAGCAGCCAGGTCTTTGGGTGTAAATTCAACTTCGTCCCAATCAATCCCTATCGCTTCACCAACCTCTCTGGCCACATCCTCAGATACTCTATCTTCTAATTCACCAACTGCCAACTTGATGTACTTATTTAACTGCATACATTACCCCCACAGTGATGCCAACACCTATAACAACGCCCACGACGCTCCATAATATGGGAGACCGATACCACGAATCCATAGAATCTAATTTTTCTTCCAATCCAGCGTTGGTTTTCAAAAGCAACCCATTTTGTTGGTTTAGGTACTCATTGGCATCCTCAAGTGACATCACCATTTTATTCTTTAACTCTATTCGTTCATCAAGGATAAGTATTTTCTCTTTCATTTTAGGATAATCTAACCGTAATTGCAACAACACTTTGGCATCATCTTCTGTGAAACACACAAAACTCTTTCCGTCTATTTGTTGTACTCGAATGTCGTCTTGTGCATAAGATGGCGCAGATACCAACAGCACCAACACGAAAAAGGTGCGCTTCATGGTCTGACTCCCATTTCTCTAAATTTGGCTGCTACTTCTTCTGCCGTCATGTCAGGATCAACCTTTTCTGCTAAATCTTTCTCTATTTCATTCAGTTTTTTGTCTAAAACAACATCCTGTTGTCTCAAGTTCATAAATTGCGCCATGGACACAGCATACTTACGGGCAAGATCGGCCAATTGTATTTTAGACTGCGCTAAAAACAGTTCTGCCTGCAATTGCTTAATCTTATTGCTTTTATTGCGCCACAGCAATACCAAAATAGTAACAATCACTAGTCCAGCTATGATCATGAACAATTTGAAGTTATTGACAATCCACAATCCGGCAGACTTGAAAAATGCTATAGCCTTGGTTATAAACAGCATTCATGCCCCCTTGTTCTTCGATCCTTTTCGTTCTTTGTCGGTAGGAAGGCCACTTCCTATAGGATATTTACAGTTTGGGCATGGGGCATTGTCTCTTTGAATAGTCTTGCAGTTTGGACACAACACCATCTTGCGGGTTTTTATATTTTTCATCTGTGATATTACCTTTATTGCAAGTCTAAGCCACGCAGATTTTTGTTGCGGTACTTCCTCTTTTTCTTCTTTGTACACCAACCAGCCTTTAGGGAGCGCTTTCAAAGCATCGTCCCAATCCTTGTACACCTTTCTTTTGTCAGTTGGATAAATGATTTTAACATCTATTGGTTGTATTTGTATTCTTCCATCTGGCTGTGGTATTACATCCCAAAAATACCCGCCTGGTATATGTATTCTTAGTTTATCGGGACTACCGGCCTGCTCGTATTCAACATATAACTTATTTTTGCCTGAAGGCTCTAAACCAACCCCCTTATCAATTAATTCCTGTATTTCTTCAAGAGTCATCTTTGATACATCAAATTCCTGCTCTTTTTCCTGTGACAAACATTTTATTGATGCAGCTACAAATCTGGATAGCATATTTCCTCCCAGTTGCATTATTGTACTATGGGTTATAACGTATTATTTAATCAACGGAGGGGTCAATCTCATCAAAATCTTCTAAGTTACCACCGCGCCTATAATAGTCGTGTCCACCATCAACAAAAATAGCACCACACTTACACTGAACGAAATCATGTCGATATTTAGATTCTATTACGTCACCACACTTCTTGCATTTAGCAATATTCCTAACGACCTTCTCGTCTTGCTGCCTTCTCTCATTTTCACTTTTTTTCTCATAAACATCGTCCAACGTACCACCAACAAAATCTACTGTTTCCATGTAAATTTTGGAATTACGGCAACACTGAAAATGGTGGCGCACCTGCATCAGGATCTTTCCTAAGTGATTCTCACCCTTACCTCCACACACGCCCCAAAACACATCTTTCCAGTTGTTGCCCTCTACCAATTTGGCGTTCTCGGTTTGTAAAAGTCTATCACGCAAATCTAGATTTTGAATAAATTTCTCAAATACCACCAAATACATAATACTCAGCTTGTTCTTCTCAAAATCTTCATGTAGTGGAGCCTTACAACCAAGCCTCTTGGCTACAGATGGGTTGCCACCATCAGACAGAATCAATTTTCTGAATTTCGCGTCCGTAGTCTTATAATACTGATACATCTGTTCCGAAGAGCTAAAACAATTGAGACCGACAGATATGTTACATGCATAAAAATTAGACAGAAAAGCATGTTCACCACGGAAGCTATCAATCACTTTCATCAAATGTTCTCCTCTTGATATTTAGCTACCCAAGCCGTACCGAGGTGTGCCTGGACGTGCCGAGACAAGCCCACCCGCGCCCCACTAAATGATCGCGCATATTTCGTCTTCATGATTTCACCAGCGCATCGAATTCTGACCACAATTCCTCGAACAGCCCTTTCCTATATAACACCCTTTTAAATTCTGCTGCCTCTTTCTTATACATATCCATAAAACTAGTACCGGCGCTGTTACGCATGTTACAGATCCTGTCACACAGCTTGATTAGCGTGGCGGCATCACCAGCCCCCGCAATTTTCAATAAAGTTTTTGCCTTCTTTTCCTTCCGGCTGATGCCAGGCTCATCAGTGACTGCAAAAACTAAATCTGCAACTTTGACTCCAAACTCCTCAATCAACTGTTTGCGCGTAACTTCAGTATCCTCAAGCACATCATGCAAAAACGCGGCACATATTACCTCATCATCACCCACATGTTTATAGTGCATCTTGGACAGCGTTACTGCCATACCCACTTCAAGCAGATGTTGAAAATATGGCTTATCACCATACTTTTGATCGCCGTGGGCAATCTTGGCAAACTCTATGGCTTTGGCTACCAATGTCATGTTAGATTCTCGTCCGCGCTACGTAACATGCCACCAATCTTGTACCCCTTCAAGGCCAACACAGGCTTTTCGTGACACCCTGGACACTCACTGTCCAGTACAAGTTTGGCATCTGATCTGCACATGCCTCCAGGTCTTACAGCATCACCGACCCTGTACATTTTGGACTTGCTGCCACGTGCAGTAATCCCTATTTGACAAAGTTTGTCTGTGGTAAAAGTCTGTTGCTGACCACAAAATGGGCACTTTGCAAGGATTGCATCCATCACTTTTTCTCCGACGTTGGTGACGTCATCGCATCAAGCATGGTTTCTAAAATAGACCTAGCAGTAGACAGAGTAAGTGATCCGTCCAGCGTATCCCACAGAGCCAATTTTATTCTAGATACAGAGTCCACGCCAACTGGTGCGCCAATCACCTTTTCTGGCGTCACCACACTACCAGTTTTGTTCCATTTCTTGATGACCTTCACGCCCGGTCTTCGGCGCACGTTTTCCTCTTCATCCATCTTTTCAAGCCTGCGCACGTTATCCATATCAACATTGGGGAATACTGCTCCCAGTCGATCCAAAATGGTGCTGTCAATGTACTTACGTCTTCCAGTCACAAATGCATATAGCGTAGGTCTCCCGCAGTGGAGCCTGTGCGCAACATCTGTCAAACTTTTGTTGTACCGATCACACAACTCCAAGACATATCTACCCAAGTAGTTGCTGTAATAATTTTCCGGAATCGATCTCGGTGTAGCAACACTCTTGTCTGTCACGTAAGTACCTCCTAATTGATATTATACTGCATTCGCAAAGGAAGTAAATTACATACTCTCAAGTATCTCCTTTATTACATCACCATGACAATGCAAAGGCCAACACCAACACAGCAACGTCAAATTCCCTGCCTCAGACAGTCTCTTTAGTCTGATCATTTCCTTGAACTGATCGGACTCTTTGTCTTTCATTCTCTCTAACAACCACATTTTGTACTTACGAATTACTTTATCTCTTCCAGTATCTAAAACATTGTCCTGTTTGTTTATTTTATATGGATTGCCCAACACAGAGCCACCAAAATCTTTCATTTTTCGCCCTACATATATCACAGTCGGATCATTTTTGCTGTATTTGGTGTATCTTACATTCGCAACATTAATCACACGCCACCTCCTAGCGCACAACACACATCTTCAAGCACACTTGCATCATAATATCTTTCCAAACCACAAAACCTGTCGTTCGGCTTTGCAATAAATTCCTCCCTTGCAGGATTAGTATCACCGTTTCCT
Source organism: Minisyncoccota bacterium (assembly GCA_041651055.1). Taxonomy (GTDB): domain Bacteria; phylum Patescibacteriota; class Minisyncoccia; order Phycocordibacterales; family UBA5272; genus UBA11704. Next base: position 30,160 of record JBAZJW010000002.1, on the reverse strand, counting down.
ACTTCACACCTCAATTCTTTTACACCCAGCACCATACACTCCACCAGCCTGTGGTATCCATCGAGCAGTTCATTATCCTTGTTTATTTTCAAAAAACCGCCTGTCCTGGAGTACTCACCCAGACAACAATCTTGAACAGCACACAACAATGTAAGCAAATCCACTTTTATGTTTACTACTGGTACATCGGTCACGTATTGTACCGCCTTTCAGAAGTACACCCGCCAGTTTCATTGCAACCACACGCACCGTGAACGAATTGAACGTTCAACCTCGTGGTTAACAGCCACGCGCTCTAACCTAGTTGAGCTAACGGTGCACAACACCCCCGGCAGGACTCGAACCCGCAGTTACCTGGGTAGAGGCCAGGTGTCTTCTCCTATTAGACAACGGGGGTATTATTCATTAATGTCTATACCGTGTTCTTCCAGACACCTAAAAATAAAATCTCTGTACTCTTCATACGCGGCACGGGTTTTTTCATCACACTCACCGTGCTTGATTTTGGTCATGTAAAAATCACCCCAAACTGCTTCATGCACCACACTCCACAATTGCCACATCTTTGTAGCAAGCTTGATATCATCTTCATCAGTCAGAACCAGCAACTTAGATGGCATCTCTATTTTCACAGCTTCAGTCATATGACCTCCAACGCAATCATACCACAAATCAGCCACACAATCAAGCTATTAAACACACCCTGCTGGACGTTTTGTTTCCCTATCAGTTACTTCCACAATATCTGACTTCTTTATTTTATACCTCTTCGAGTTCTTGGAGCATGGTATAAACGCACACAACACGTAATCAGCATCAATTTCTTTTACTACATTCATAATGATACCGTTGTACAATTTTACCCATTTTCCTATTAAATCAACCATACACTTCTGCTTCTGTCAGCCTTTTACCGTTTTTGTCCTTTTCCGACACAACCACTTTATCAACAAAAAATGTTGGCCACCTAATATTAATAGTAGGATCATTGTATAAAATCGTTCTGTCATTATCTTTTTCATACACTTCAGTCATCAAATACTGAATGATGGTATTATCTGCCAAGGCCATAAAAGCGTGCCCAAACCCAGGTGGAATCCACAGCAATCTACACGCATCAGTGTCATTCATCAAAAATGCAGCACACCATTTGCTGAAGGTTGGAGAATTTGCTCTCAAATCAACGGCTACATCGTACACAGCACCACTCAACACCTGCACCAATTTCCCCTGCGGGTTATTAACAGCATAGTGTATTCCTCTAATAACACCCTTCTTTGAACACGATGTATTCAACTGTTTGATACTAATAGACTTACCAATTGCCTTCTCATACTCCATTTCGTTAAATACTTCTGACAAAAACCCACGATCGTCTTCGTACTTCGAAGACTCCACCAACACCACATCACCTATACTTTGATTGAATTTGGTGATCATCGAGCCTGCTTTTCGTTTCGTTATTAATAGTTATACGGCTTCTGATAGTCTGTCTATAGATCTCTTTATCTTTTCACATACCGCGTATGTTTCAATGATGCTAGCTTCCACATCATCGATTTCACCTCTTTCAACCATCTTCTTCAATTCTAACTTACCACCACCATTCATACCAGTTAATTTGTCTATTACGTGTGCAAATCTTTCCTTGATAGTGTTAGTGCCCATTACCTATCACTCCTCTACCACTTTGAACGCACGTCTGTTTATGCGCTCATCTAGCTTATCAATCTTTTTCTGTATGATTTCCAACTGCGAATTCAACAACTGCATTTCACGTATAAAGTCCCCGCGACGCGTAAATTTCTCCAAAAATTCAGACTTCAACGATTCAATAACAAGCATTTGTTTTCTTATTGAGTCTAGATCACGCGTGCACTCTTGAAGTCTGGTGATGTCTTTTTCTTGGCCTCGGTTTACTTGGTCTATATCTTTACATTCTCGCTCTATACCACCCACTTTCCCTAAAACTGCCTGCACGTTATTTTGTATTTCTTTCTTAAATGCTTCAAACGATTCTTTATCTACAGACTTGTCAACCTTTTCCTTTATGCTGTCAACAAACGATGAAAACAGTTTCTTCAACCACACACCTATAATAAGAGTCATGAAAGCAGCAAATACCGCAACCGCCAACGTAACTATTTGTGGAGTTTCCATGTAGCCCGTCCCCTTTGTGTTACCTGTCCACGACCAAGTTGAATACCACATCCACAAAACGCTTTAGCTCTTCCCCCCGAAGAGGCTTAGCAAAACCATCTACCGCACCTTTTCTTATCGACTCATACTTCAAATCTACGCTATCTACAGCAGACACCACTATCACTGGAAGATCAGACTTAGATTTGTCCTTGCGAATCTCCGACAAAATTGCCCAGCCATCATCACGAGCCAATATTATATCCAATATCACCAATTCATAATTACGTGATTTTATCATATCAAAAAACTCAACAGCACTGTGTGCTCCATCCACTTTTAACTCAAAAGAAGATTCATACCTCTTATTAGAACATTTTAATAGCATATCTTTCATCATCTCACAAAATGAAATACTATCATCACATATGATTATTCGAGCCATTTCACAATCCATATTTTTCTAAGTATCTTTTTACTGACAACAACAGTATTTTATTATAAAAGAAACCAATCACAGTATTACATCTCATACATATCAAACCACGCCAGCTCCTGGGATCCTTCTTTTCCATACTATGATCATGGTCCAACGACAAAATGTGTGCCGTCTTTGTGTACGGATTGATTGATTTTTCTGGTTTACCACAAATTTTACATTTATTGTTCTGAAGTTTTGTGTGCACATCTCTAAATTGTTTCATAGACACACAGTTATGTTCTTTTGTGTAACCGCTCAAATAAACAATAGCACTGTCAATTATTTCTAGGTCATCAATCCTACCTATAGCCAAATTACAATTCTTGCACAACAAACCTCTATGACCAGCAGCATCTTTTTTACCGAATTTATGATTGTGATCAACAGATAAATAGCGCACTTTTCCTGTTCTAGAATCAACAGCAGTTTCTGGTTTTCTGCAAATCGCACAAACATTGTTTTGCGATAACAACACACCATCATACTGTTGAAGTGTAATACCATATTCTCTTATAAGTTCAAGATCTTTTAGTATAATTGGACCAGCCTCAATCCTTCTTCTCTTGCTTCTTTCTCTCTCCCATTCTTTGTGTTCGCTGCACCATTTCTTCCTTAACTCTTTCCATTTTTCTGGATTATTTTTGTGCCACTCTCTGCACGCAGCATTTCTTTTTTCTCTATTTTCGGAATGGTACTTTTTACCACGCTCCGATATTTTGTTCGCTAACTCTGGATATCTGTTCCTTCTATACTCAGAATCACACCGTTTACAATAACAGCCAAGTCTTTTGCCGTCCGACATCCAAAATTCCTTTGTTGCTTCTAAAGATTGTTTACATTTACTACATCCTTTATACATTCCGATAGATGTTTCTATGGTCCTACTAAACCACTCATTTCTGATCTTAGGAACACCATACCTGTCTATTACTCTATACACGGTTTTATTAGTAATGTTACACCAATCCGCTATTTTTTGTATAGTTTCACCACTCTTGTATAATTCACACACTTTTTTCTCGGTTTCTAAATCTACTCGAAAGCCCATGTTACACCAGTTCTCTAATGGCTTTTTCTATGTATCCATGCTTATTTATTTCGATCGCGGCAAGCTGCTTCTCCGCAGAAGATCTAGATTTGTGGCGTCCAAGTAACTTTTTACCGTCTTTTGTGTACACACCCCAAACTTGTTCTGAAAGTGGTTTGTCTGGATCTACGTCCTGTTTTCGGAGTTTCTTTATGACTGCAAGTACAAACATCACGTTATAACCTCATCCCCACAATAACATTCAACAGTTCAACAGTATTAGCTGACGTGACTATTTACGTACTTTGGAGACATTACTTGGTGTTCTTAACAAAACCAGTCCACTCCTGTGGTGTCAATATAGCATTGTATATGTCTTGATATACTCTTTTTACCTTCACGCCCTTAAATCTTGGCCATAGTTTATAGTCACTAACTTCCTTGTACTTCATCTTTCCAATTCTAACAAACATTCGTATTGGCTGCAATGGGTGTTCTTTAGCAAACTGTTTGAACTCACTGGTCATGCCCTTAGACCAGTTATACTCACCTTTCTTTGGAAAAAACGCCCACATTTCGTCGCACTTATTTAAAAATGCGTCACCATTTTCCATGCCCTCTTTACGATCTTCCGGTACGGTGTCATCTAGCCAAATAGTACAAAGCACGTGCGGCGCGTATGCAGCCGCTCCTTGCTTCGAAGTCCACTTACAATATTCTATAGCAAGTCTGCGATTTCTCTTGATGTCGCCACTAAGGGCACTACTCACATACACACACTTGCGAAAGGTTTTCTTCTTCATATCATTGCTCTGGTTTCTGGTTTACAATCACTTGACCGTGCTCTATGAGTATCCACTGCGTAGGGGTTAATATGTCTGCATTGCAAATATACCTAAGGTCTTCAACCACAGACATAAAATCTTTGCCACTTTCAGAAGGAATGATTGGTTCAAACTCAAACACAAGTACCATTTTAGGTTTTAAGTCTCTAGCATCAACTGTGTACTGAAGCTCACGTACACCACCGATCTGAACACCGCAGATTTTAAGGAAGGTGCTACCAACAGTTCTAGGATTTTCTTGGCGGCCAATTGTTTCTATTTTAAGACCTTTCATCACCGCACTCCCTTGGATAGTATAGTTTACTAGTTATTGGGGCCACCATTTTCACTCTTTCAAACATCTGGTTAGCTAGGTCTCTAATCTCCCATTGTGCGTGTGAATCGCGTCTAAGTCTACTAAAATTACCAAAAGACCTGGCATTGATCTTATATCTAACCCACCGTTTCATAGCATTAGTTACAAAATACTCTGCCACACACAACGGCACGTTATTCTCATAAATAAACTTCACCGATTCCTGCATGCATGCAATCATACTTCCCATGTACTCTTGATTCCACTTCAATGACTCCGGTATTACACAGTTGTTCACGTCAAACTTCTCGTAAATGTTGCCTCTGTCTCTAAGATACGGTCTAGGTATAAGTGTTCCCATCCTGTGTCTCTTTATCTGCGCAAAAGCACTTGCAGAAAGATAAATCATAAAGTCAAATTCGGCCAATTCCATGAACCTTGGAAGAGTAAACGGGTCCAGTTTTTCACACAGTTGATCTATTATATACCCATAAGTAGGTATGGATATATTTGATACTTCGCTTTGCAAATACTGTTTGATTATTTCATCGTACAATATTGAATCAATCAAATCATTAGACTCCCTAATAAACATATTTGCTGCATTATCAGCAGACCCATCAATCGGTCCATTTTCTTTCACAAACTCAGAAAATAGTGAATCAACGTCTACCATCGGTCTGGCTTTTATTAGTGAGGGGGCAATCTTCTGAATTTCCAAATATAGTTTATCGGCAAAACTGCGAACCTCAGCAAGCCTATGAACCATGCCTTTTCTGACCATCAATTCAGCCTCGCGGGCATTGACGGTCATCCCAAGTTGCGTATTGGTTGCAAGAGGAAGTATGTACCTTACGTCTTCAAAGGCATTCTTATTTTTCTTGTCAATTCCTTCTGATACTTTCTTGTAACAGTTAAAGTGCTTTTCCATGATTTCACAGTATTTATTTATCACCGCAGAACCAAAACATTCTATTTCTTCTGGTACGTGGAAATCATTTTCGAACTTTACATAACGTTGTGACTTTTCTGTGTAACTAGCCAAACGATGACTTTCTATGAACTCAGTACACAACCTAGAAACACCAATTACATTCACATTGAACACTGCGTGCTCTGCAATGCTAGCGTGGCCATAATCAAATACTATGGTCTCATTTGACTTGCGCGCAGATTCTACATCTTGCACTGACTCGCACACCAACTCATCCACTGATTTTGTAGAACGCGAGATTCTGGCAAACGCCGCAGAAACAGGCTCTGGCGATAAAATCGGAGAAAAGGAACAACCAAACTTATCACACACCGGAACGGTATACCCACACACCTCCACTCGCATTACACCCTCGCTTTTGGTATATACTTATTAGAGTTAACGCACACATCTGAACGTGTCAGCCCTTTACTTTTCAAAAACTTATCAAACATCAGTTTTTCGAAATCCGTGGCTTCTTTCTCACATCTATCCATTACACTCTGGTCTTTTGTATCCTTGCCCTCAAACAGCAGTTTGCTTTTCTTGCTGCCTGCCCAAACCAACCTGCCTTCAACGTACTGTATAAAATGGCCCGCCTCATGTATAACACATATAAGCTTTTCACTCAACCTGAGATCCTTCTTAACTCTTAGGACAAACACACCTTTATCTGGAATACAGTAAGCCCAGCTTTTCTTTTCTATAACACTGGTGATATTTATTATTACTTTTTTTATGTTTTTGTGCATCTCCGAGCTGGCAGTGCACACACAAAACACAAAGGTATCCACCAGCAGTTGGTGGTCTAGCTTTGCGCCCCCGCGCTGCTGTACTGTGATAATCACTTCAAATTCAGTGACTTGGTGTTTACTAAGAATTCTTCAAGCCAGTGCACAAAATTACCGGAGGCCCTATCATCATGGCTCCTATACACCTTTACGTGTAACTTATCGCTGTGCACCAAGTTGTACTTCAGGTACTCAATCACAGATTTCTTCAAACCACCAACCTTGGGTACCACAATTGGTGTGTTGTTGTATTTACACAACGCAAACCACCCACCACGGTTTTTATCAAATTTATCACACGGAGCACAAAACGAGATACCTACCTTATAGCCATCATCTAGTTCATCCCACACTAAAGTAATAGCACCTTTCCCACCCAGCCTGATGTAAGAGGTAAATGGTCCTTGTTTGCGATTCTTGTTCTCTGTACTCATGATCTCCTCATGTTTCGTTTCTTTTCGAGTACCACCCAGAATTGGAAAGTCAAGTCCTTCCGTAGAAAAAGTATACCCATCCTCGGTGGGGGTCAGTTTAATGAATTCATGGTTCAGCATAAACTCTATTAGATCCGGGTGCGCCCGCACATCGCAGTGTACCTTAGTGGGGTCTTTTTCGTCTATGTACACATTTTCAATTCTAAAATGCGGTATCGTGCCCGCACCCTCTTTCATGTTCTCTAGACACCTTTCTAGTTCCTCTCTTGCAGACGACAATTTTGGTTTCAGGATATGATACACTTTATTCTTAAATGCCTCAATACCACTCATCATAAACAAGTCACCGTTTTTGTTACAATTGTGTTCTTTGTGTTCCTCTTCCGACAACAGCTTATTACACCCAAGACAGTGATACACAAATTCATCTGATTTTATTTCACTAGCACATCTTTTGCACCGTGTTGGCCCCCCGGGGGTTAAACAGCCACAGTCTATACACTCCCTAACATCACACCCTAAATCTTTCACGAAACCTTCTATTCCGTCATACTTTTTATCATTCATTGGTTTCTGCTCCTATCTCTACTTGCTGCAGTCCGTCTGAAAATGGGCACTCTTTTGGCTTCTCACCCCAACTTGCTTCAATTTTTGGTAATCTAGTACCATCACAATCTTCAATTTCACTAAGATTGCACAGTATATCCCCATCAAATGCATACGAACTACTAATAGTCATAAACGGGCAATTTTCACAGCCCTTGCCTTTAAACATTATGTACATTATTTCATACCCAACTTCTTTTGAACACCATAGAAGTCTCTAATCGGTCCTGGTACAAATTGTTTCATCGACAAACAGGCAGCAACCCAGCACTCAGCGGCTTCTTGAAGATAGCTATTAGCTTCTTCTAAGGTTTTACCAAAAGTATAACACCCAACAAATTCTAGAACGGATGCTGACACCGTACCGTCTTTTTCAAATGTAAATACTCTATTGTAAGGTTTCTTAAATATACGCTTTGCTTTGGAAAGATGTGTGGCTGCCATTTAGTTACCTACCAAGGCCAACGTAATTCATGCAGTTTAATAGAGTAAATTGGTTTATTTTCGTGCACAGGATTTTTACGTATATAAATACTCCACCATTTAGGATCACCAAATTGAATGTGATAACACCAGATCCTAAGATTTAGCCACAGATTGCTCATGACTTATCCCGTCTGTTACAAGTCCTACACAACTTGTGCCCTCTACCTTTACATGTCTCAAGAACGGTACAATTCGTCCAACAGGCGCGCATAGCTAGTTCCATAAGTAGTGAGTCTTCTCGGTCACGATCTGGTACATCATCTGGTCCTTTGCCTTGTAAAATAGCTTCAGCTACTGCTATTTCTACCGGTGAACACTTGTCTGGGTTTGTCCATTCGTCTATTGTAAGTAACACCACTTCATCGCTCATTTCGTTATCTCCTCAGTTGTCCAAGACACCCTAATCAACGGACGCACAGAAAAGTATGGTTGTATCTCTACGATTCTCTTTTCGTAGTCAAACACGCGAAAGTTTCTTATCATTTTTTCTGCTTTGGCTTTTTCTAGGCCACCCAAGTACTCTTTCCACAGTTTTTCATCCAGCTCTTCTATTTCAGTAAGGGATTCCATAGTAAAGGTCATCCTCCTTCAGCATTTTTTCGCACTCGTCAATCCAACCTTCTATCTCTTTGTACGCTTCCTCATAATTATCTAGGTTCTGAAGATCAAAGTAAAATCTTAAAGATCCATATTTATCTTTTGCTTGAGAAACTATAACCTGCACTTCACTAGAGTTTTCAGGATCCTCCAGCGTTTCCAATCGGTATTTAAATCTAATTTTAGCTAACAGCCAATCTACACCGCGTTCCCACTCTTTAGGCAGGCACGACCAACAACGGTTCCACCTCATCTGCCCGGTTTCGTCTAATGGACCAAAACCGGACTTGATGTTAAATCGCCTCTCGAATTCCTTATTGTCGTAGAACTCAGATGGCTGTTCACCGGGCTTACAGAGTTTTTGCCAACGTGGCATGTTAGACCTCCTCGAACTCGTCTGCAAAGATTATTTTAGTGCTAATGTTAATCGGAATATACAAAAGTACCCCAATAAACCCAGCTAAACCGAATACTCCGGTAAATAAAATCATACACGCACCAATCACAAAAAGTTCCATGCAGGCTCCTCGGGGCAGTTAAAGCTCGTGATCAAATGGGTGTATTTTAAGAAGACCTGATTTGTATGGATATTTTGCCAAATTACAATTCAAATAAAACGGACTGTTGGTAACTTCATCTTCTGGGCGCACCCAAGTTGGCCATTTAAACTTCTCGTTTACTCGTTTCAATTCTACCTCTGCCAGCACCAGTCCTTTGTTGTCACCCATAAAAGTGTCTATGTCCCAAATGTGCTTACCCACTTTTACTTTAACCCTACTTTTCTTCAATACGTGGCTGCACATGTTCATAAGAGATTTTACTTGATTCAAATGTGGAATAGTTATTTCTATTTCGGAACGTTCGAATTCATTATATGCGCGCTTTATGCACAACACTCCGTATGAACAATCTTTAATGGAGCGGATACGTACAGCTATTTCTTCATCACTAATTATGTACCCTTGGGTAATCACCTCCGGGCACGGATACATTGGCTTTATCAGTTTCTTGTTAAAATTTTTTAGCAAGAATTTACGTTCTATTTCTCTTGGCATTTTACTTCTCCATTCTGTTCGCAAAAAAACAGATAATTATTGAAATCTATGTGGGTTTCTGCACACCCTTTTTCAATTTCTCCCATCGTTTTCCTAAATTCACGCACACTCTCTTCTTCCATACTCTCAAGTATGATCTTTAACAGTATTTTGTTAACAGGGTCTTGTTCTCGTTCAATTGCGTCTAGAAAATCTTTTGTGGTGAGTCTTATAATAAATTTACTCATTACTTTATCCTTTTAAACAACTTCCACATCGCTGCACCATCCTCGGTTAAGATATAATCGCCATTATTGTCTTTTCCTACTAACCCTGCTTTTACCAGCATTTTTGTATACGATTTCGAAATTAGCTCTCCGGCAAAAACAGGTTGCATTTGGGCTATATTTTCAAACTGTTCCATTACACGCCAGGTTCCCATATAAGTGCCTCGTACTGTACCTTTATCTCCGCTTTCTATAATTTCACACAATTTTTCTGCCTCTTTTATGCGGGCTATAGATATATCTTTCCAGGCGTCTTCTAACCCAGGTGTTGAAATTATAGGCATTTTTTTAATCCTCGCCTTATTCTTTTTCTGCCTCCACCAACAACCCGCACGGATTGCAGACTTCCTATGGCAACCCCTTCTTTTTCATAAAACATCCAATTAATAGGTTTTAGAATGTGAAGTTTTACTAAGATATTTCTAAAGAAAAAGTATACTCGCCACCAGAACGGAAGAAAGCTTGCCTTGTAAAATTGTTCTTCCATTTTACCTCCCATTCTCTGGTAATTTTTCCAGTTCTTCCGTCCAATGACCCGCTTTAATCATGCTATCTTTTACTGGTCTAATAGGTTGCAATTTACGCTTGAGACAAACCCACTCAACTACTCCGTCTCCACCCTTGCTCTTCCACAACCTATAAATATCTTCAACATCATAATGATCAAAAGATTCCCCCTCTGCGGTGGCCCAACCGAATGTATCATTCATGTTCAGGAACACGCCAATACAAAGAAATGCGCCTTCTTCGGACGTGTCTTTGTGCGGATCCCAACTAGAACCGAAGAAGCACACTCCCTCATTTAATAGCTCTATTAGTGCTTTTTCTTCGTTAAATACCCAACGATCTATGAACTCACCTTTGATTCTAAATTTGCTGTATAAAGGATCATCAACCAACAATGGTCCAAGTGGTGGATATTTGGCTATCACTTTATGCCCAATCTGTCATAAACAACCCTGCAGTTCCGGTGCCAAGAAATCCTACTACAAGAAAAAGGACCACAAATTTCTTGTAGTGATACTTAATGTGCACTTCATTTACAGGTATAGTTGCAACAAGAGCCTGCGCCGAAAAGTAGCACACAAGAGAGATTATGTACAAGATCATTGCAGTGCTCATTTATTACCTCTTATCTTTTTAACTGTTTCCTTACCTGCAAAATCTTCCTTGCTTGTCTCTATTTCTGTAACTTGGAGGCACAGAGTCTTTCTGTAATTCACGCACACAAAATATACATACCCACCAGTCCCACACAGAGTACACTTTTCGCACCCTTCTTTTGCACCAACCGCAGTGTGTTCTGTTGTCTTTACTGGTCATTTTCGTCTGCTTTTACCAGCCCGACCTTGTTCATACACTCTTTTTTCTGTTTCCTTATCCATGATACCTAATGCTTCTTCTAATGGAATCGTATCGCTTTCGTCACCACGCATAAACTTCTTGTGTCTCTCAAGAATCTTTTGTACTTCTTCTTCACCACGTTTGCCTATTGCTTCTGGATCTCCTCCAGCTTTACGGATTTCTACATCGACCTCTTCAATTGAGTATGATTCATCTAATATTTTTTTACCAGAATCTGAAACATCCATACCTTCTTGCGTAATGTAAAAGTTGGTAATTCTAGAAGCCGTTTTGTACTTTTCTTTTTGTTCTTTAGTGAAGTCCTTCTTGTTAGTAACTACTCGTACCAATCCGCAAGAAGAACACCACATCACATAGGACTTGTCCCATTCAATTTCTCCAAAAATAATTAGGAATGAATCGTTTTTACAATTCGGGCACCGTGATAGTTCTTCCATGATATTACTCCTTATAACCCACACTTACAATTAGCAGGATTGTCTTCGTCTATGATACTTCCAATGTGTTTTACTTCTACCATATAAATCCTCGAACGTTGACCTGTCAAATGACCGTCTCTAATGTGATCTACTAAACCCTCGATTATACACACCGCATCGTTGATTTTTAGAGGCAGATCCTTTTCACTAATATCCGCATTGAGCAATTCGAATGTATAATTACAATTTTCAGGGAAAGAAGCGCAGATTCTTACGTTATAAGATCCTTGATCCTCATTTACGCTCTCTATTTCTCCCACTTTGGTCTTGTACTTTCCCTTCACCAACCTAAACCAATCATGTGTTACTCCACTGAACGGAGAAGTAAAGGGAACAACTTTTTCAGTACAGTCCATTGGGCGTCTCCTTTTCAGCAACTTTACTATGCTATCAAGCTCCTGTTTGTCTCCTTCAGGGAACGCGTCATATAACACATTCAGCATTTTTTCAAACTCAAGTAGTACAGGATCTTCCATGCCGCCGTATGTCATATCCCACCAGAGTTCGAGGTATTGCACCAGGGAGCTTGGCTTAACGAACACCGACAGGCTATCGTTACTGGTAGCGGTATTCATAGGACCACCCACAGTAACATTATCTGACTTGCCATCCTTGGACGGAGAAATTGAATCTCGAACTACAGCAGAGGAGCTATTCCTGGCCTTTTCTCGTTGTATAAATAGTTGCTCAAATCCGCAATCGAATGCAGGGCTGATGCTTCTAGCGACAAATTCTATGGAGCACTCTGAAATCTTATCAATTTCACAGACGCGGCTACAGGAACCGGCTAAACAGTCACATAGCAAAATTACACGCTTATCTTCTAATTCTATTTTTACAGAGAACACCTTGTTAAGAAGAGCTTCAACAGACACAGTACTTTCTGACGGTATTTTTATTTCAGCCTTACCGGATATATCTATGCCATGGTACCATTCTGCTGGGCATCCTGGGTACTTCTCCGTTAGAATAGTTGCTTTGACGTATAATTCCTTTATTTCTATGCTCTTATCAGAACAGAAAATGTCAGCAAGAACGGGCTCCAAATCTGCATTTCTCTTCATTTCACCACCCACACCTGTCTTGGGGTTTTTCTAGTTCAGCAGGAGCATTATCGACATGCTCTATTCGAATGCACTCCTTGCAGGGAACATATCGTACACAGTGCGTTTCGCTACACGTACCAAACTTTATGTGCCCATTATAGTCAGTAGTAGTACACATGTGGTGCGTGGTTTTCCAGTCTACGCATTTTTCTCCAGTAGGCACCGTCTCCCACTCTACGCACAAATGTGTTAGACGCCAATAGGTACCATAACCAATACCAGCGAGTCCAGCTAAAATACCAATAGATATACCAACAATCTTTAGAATGCTAGATATCTTTATACTCATGCAGCCTCTCCAAGTTAAACGTTTTAGTTCTTATATCCCGCAGATCCTGGGTCATCGTTCTGCTCCTCGCACTCGTCACAAGCCGTTGCCGACAGCGCGATCCTAAACGAGATCAAATCATTCAGTTGATTCATCACGTCCTGCAGGTTTCTTCTTAGCTCAAAATCGTCGCATGCTAGAATAGGTTTCATTATACCTTTCCCGTGCTCACAAGAACAGAAACACTCTCTGGGCTCCTTGTCGTCAAATTCAGTAATCAGGAATCTGTGACACCTTTCACAATAGAAGAGATTTACATTATCTTCGTACTCGAATTCTACGTCCTTTTCTTTATTCGTAATATTCATATCTCCTCCGTTACGAGATCCCAAACAGTAAACCAGTCTACTCCTCGTTCTTTCTTCGGGTAGTGTATGGCCCATTCTTCTAGCGGTGCAGCGTGTTTTCCCTGTGTACTCCTAATAAAATCTATATCTTTCTTTCTTTCATTATCTAGTGACAGATTTTCCGGGAGAATGCTAGGACACCCTTCTTTTAACAGATCTCGGAAACCATTTTGCAGGCGGTCAATGAAAAAACTGACTGCAGCTTCTAATGATGGAAATAACTCATCTCCCCCCACGCTATGCCCCACAGGCTCATCAATATCATAAAATAGGTATGATCCTGGAGAAGTATCTCTAAAATATGTTTCTATTTCTGTTACCTTACATTTTACGAACAACCCAGGCGCAGCTATGTACCAAACTGTGCTACCTACATTAATAACTTTCTCAAAATAAAACTTATCTGAATTAGGAAATTTGACTTTTCTTAGTTGCATTCAATCCTCCCTCTCCACATATTTAGAATAGAAAAGAATACCTCTTTAGTACAGCAACCTTGTATCTTTGAATCCTTGTAGTTGTCGGCGTAAAAGTCGATATTACCTTCCATTGAATAATTTATCAGCAACTCAAATTTATCCTGCTTCCAATGAAAGTCTATTGACCCCTTGCCTGCTGGACCTATAACGGGCAACGGAGCATCAGTAAGACCAACTCCATTCAAAATCTCACACACGTTCAAGAAAAACGCTCTAGCGTCCCAAATAGTTTCATCAAAAGCACCGAGGCCAATTTCCTCTGGGTCAGACTTCAGTCTCCCATAATTTGCATCAAACATCGCCGTAATTTGTTCTTTGGTCATACTATTTAGCTACCTTCTCACCATGAATGGGCATACGCGGAGTGGGGTTCTCAAGCACAACATAGCACGCATCTATATACTCCTTAAACTTCTTAATGTCATCGGCCATCAGCAAGGTGTCTGAGAAATAACCAAAGTGCCGTCTGTGACCAAAAATGTACTTAATCGCATACCATACCCGCTTGAAAAATGAATCGGGCATATATAAATGATACGTCATACTAATCCACTTATCGTCCGGATCAAAGTAAAAACGTAAGATGTGTTCTGGTGAGAGGCAGTTACATTCTAACGTGTAGGTCTTCCAATCATAGGACGTGCTCATTTATGTTCCTTTTTTGTTTTTAGGTACTCTTCTATAATAGCACACGTTTTTTCTACATCAAATTCCTGCATACCACCACCCTGGGCAAAGTCTTGTCTACCGCCGCCTTTACCACCAAATTCCTTGCAAACAGCCTGCATGATTTCATTTGCTAGCAAAGAAGAATCATTTGAGGCTGCAACCACAATATAAGATCCCATCAATCCTCCTGCACCAACACTTTCCTAGACCTCTTCAACTCCATGATTCGTTGTACCTCTTCAAAGCTAATTGGTCTATAATTGTACACATCCACACCGACATCCATCCTGCATAAACCTACATTATCTGCTTCAATTTTACCGTGGCAGTGTCCATGCAATTGCCACGAACCGTAGTATGATTTACACCACTTGAAAATAGGATAATGACATAGAATTATTAATTGGCTGTCAAGGATCACTTCTACGCCATAATCGTGTATTGCATGAAATTTGGCTGCCAAATCTCCTCGCACCAACTTTTTGTCGTGGCTACCTTTCACCAACATGATTTTACCATGCAGCCTTTCTACCACACCAATTAAGTATTTTCTCGAAGCACGGTATCCAAAGTCACCAAGATGGTACACAGTATCATTCTCTGAAACACACTCGTTCCAGTTCTTGATTAGTGCTTCATCATGTTCGTGGATATTAGGAAAAGGACGTTCACAGAATCTCAGAATATTTCTGTGAGAAAAGTGGGTATCTGCAGTGAACCAAATCATGTTCTCCTCTTTGGCATTCCAACAAATTCAAGACTAACCAATTCATCACCTTTCTTAGTATACAGTTCGATGTTGTTATCGATTATGTGTACACCCATAGATAGCGCATACCTTAGAAAGACCAATTTTTTCATCCCACACTCTTTGGCAAGTGCGTTAATTTGTTGTTCAAGAACATCATCAAATGTTACTGTATATCTAGTACTCATTTCTTTCCTTCAATGCACATAGTAATGATCTTCATCAATTCTTCCCTGGTAGTGTCAGAATCAATCCTATCAGCAACTCCATCCTTTGATAGTAAAATAGTACAACACGGTTTTCCATTAAAAGTGTCATTACGCAACATCCTTATGCTTCTCAAAGGGAAAGATACAGGAACTTTAATGGTATTGTCTTTGCCATCAAGTTCCAAATCATTTACTGTAATCCAAACAGTGTTCTCAATATGGTATTCGTACATCACACACCTCACTGCTATTTCAGTGCCTTGTTTGGACTGTTAAATGGTTCTTTCCAAGAGTCCACCGATATAGACTTACTTGGGCATGTATATATGGTTTTCTTAACATTATTGTAATCTGCGGGTTGATCTCTGTGTTGCTTCTTGATACGACCAGTACCTCTACAATGCGGGCAGTCTTCCTCGTCGTCTGCACGCCGTGGGGGTTCAAAACCAGTACCGTGACAATTATCGCATTCATGCAACTCCCAAGACTTACCAATCCTGATTTTTCCACTTCCCTCGCACTTCCAGCATGCCTCACGAACGGTCTTATTGATCATTTTAGTGTTCATTAGCATCATCCTCCTTTATTATCCCAAACATGATATTTTCCACCAGTCAGCAAAATCCACTGTGACCAAAGTTCGTATACATCTTCAATAGCCAAGGATTGTCTCATCCTATTTTTCCTTGAACCGAGCGCGAAAGTGCCGTGCGGATTTTTCTTGGCGTACTCTACATCCAGTGTCAAATCTTTGTTCAATACCAGTATGTAAATAATAAACGGTTTTTTATCCGTACAGGGCATCAAATTGTAAACAAGTTCTATCCTATCTCCGTTTTCCATTAGCTCACCAACATTAATACTATCCTCTGTCAAACCCACATACGGATAACAGATCATCCGCAATTGTCCAACCAGCAAATTGTAGAATTGATAATTAAACACAAATCGCATCCTCACCCACGTATCGTCGGATGATGTGCTTGCCTTTGCTACGTCCATACGGCACCCCCACGACAGTCAAGTACTCCTTCAGTGACATATCAGTTTTTCGTATGGTGTTGTCACCTCGGTATTCTGGATCACTCCACAAAAAGTTGCCGTGCTCTTCTGTCTCAATGAAGAAGCAGTCGTTCCACAGCCAGGAAAAATCACCAACAGCATTCAAAAGTGTTTCACGGTCAATCATGTCACCGTACCTCCGTGCTTTACGATCCACTCAATCACTTCCGAGTTGCTTCTGTACGTCTCAGACGAAGTATGATCAAGCAGCACTTCGTTGGTGACAGGATCCCTCACCACCAACCTATACCCTTTTCTTCCCTTACCAATGTGCCTAAGTCTAGTACCTCGCAACGGTCTGTCAGTGTTGTAGGTCCACCGCCTAAATTCAGTCCTGTAACCCATCCTTTGTATGATTTTGTTCAAAGTACTGAGCCACCTAACCATAAAACACCTCACTAACGCTTCTTAGAAACGTACTTACCAAAATCATAACCAGAACCGTCCTTATACTTTCTAACATGAAGGAGCTTGGCAAGCACAGCGTTATGTATGCTGTGATTATCCACGTCCCTACAACAGGAACACCCCTCACTTTCCATATAATCTGCCACCGCTGTACGCACGCTCTCTAGATCCACAACTGCTTTCTTTTTCATGTTGCTACTCCTTATACATTATACTATCAAAACTACTTCAAGTCAATACAATGCCTGGGGCGGGATTCGAACCCGCACTCCTTTCGGAACTACATTTTGAGTGTAGCCTCTGTGCCTTTCGAGTACCCAGGCATATTCAATACCACCTTAAAACCAGAAAATACATCTCCAGGGACAACACCGACTTTACAGCACAATTTATTAAAGGGTATTAACCAACAATTCAGATTCTTGTCCATAAGAAAGAAGTAATCAACATCGCTCTCAGTATATTTAATTTTTCTTACCTCCTTTGTGTTAGTTCTGCATTTTATCAATTTAAAATAGTAATTTTTCTTACCATTATTGCAACACGATGATTTCACCTGCACTTTCTTCCAACCACCACCAAAATCTACCATTAAATCATATGATTCACTTTCATCAGGATCAAGAAATTTATAACCAGAGATTCTGCACAAAAACTTCAAATAATCTTCGGCAGCCTTGCGTAGTTTGTCATCATTTGCAGTAAATTTTATTTCACTAATACCATTATTAACACTTAGTCTATGCATATAATGATCACTGTCTCTTAATTTCCCTCTTGTTCTTTTTATGATCCTGTACACACGTGATGCAGGAACACCACACTGCCTGGCGACTTCTCTGCACCCAATTCCACTGTCGTATAACTCAGTTATCTTATTATCACAAGTATCATATTTCCTTACGTGTTTGCGGTAACAATTCATACACCTCACAGACTTTTTATTCAGCAGTTCACCGCCACAGTCTATGCATATGTGATCGTTTGTATTTTTTCTAAGCTTGTTGGTGTCAGACACAGAACACTTACTAGAACAGTATACCGGATTCCTCGTATCTTTGCCACACAGTTTACATTTTCTTATTTTTCTCATTACACCACCCAGGCACTTCACTCTTATATTATACTATCGTTGGTTTGAAAGTTAATTCTTATTATACACCTTCAACCACTTGCAAATGCATTTATCGGATACACCAAACATCTTACCAACCGCTCTGCAACTGTGCTCTTTCAATAAATTCTCTAACTCTTCCTTCGATGGCCTAATTACCTTTCTCTGGGCAAAATGAGCACATTCGTGGGAACAGTACTTTCCGTCCCCAGTAAAAGACTTATTACATACCGGACAAATGCCGGTCCTTGGTACATATTCCTTTATTTCAGTTTTCCTATATAGCTTGACAGTACTTCCTGGGTCGGCAAGCTCGCCGTAGTAGAATTTATAGTATTTAGATTCACGAGCGTGCAATTCCTGGTGACAATTAAAACACAGCAACAGACACTTATCTAATTCTTTCTCGACTGAAGCCCAACTTTTGCTCTTCATTCCACTTAAAGAGAATTCTTTTTTGCTTGGTTCAATATGATGAAACGTTAGTGCACACGCGTTTTTATTATACCCACACCATTCGCATTTTTCTCCCTTGTACTCAACCGCCTTTTTCTTAAACTTAGCCCGTTTTATGTGGGATAAACATGAATTGCACATACTAGCCATGTGACCTTTACTGTTCCCTCTGAAGTATTTATAATGTTTTCCACATGTGGCACACACTCTATTGCTGTCTTGATCATCTTTACGTCTAATAATGTCAATTCTTTCGTGTTCCTCTGCATGACAATTTTGGCACAATAGAACACATTTGTCTAATTCTTTTCTAATATTTTCCCACGATCTTGAATGATCCCCAGATATCTCAAACGATTTATCATTAGCTGTGTGATGGAAAGCCAAAGACGCCAGATACTTGTCAAAACCACAAATTTGACACTTACCACCTTTATATTCGAGCATCGTCCTCTTTACTTTGAATCTTCTCAAGTTTACTGCACATGATCCACATATCGTTTTATTGCATGCACCACAATTCTTATACACATACTCTTTACCACACGCTAAACATAAATTTTTGTCCCCGTACACCACCACTATTCCTTCTTTAGAATTTCTCTAATGTCAACCTTTTTATTCCTATAGTGTTGCCCAAATCTTCCTTCCAATTTTGGGTACAGTAAATTACCCTGGCTGCGATCTCCATCTCTAACCAAAGCTGCCTTTACAACATATTTGTTAGAGTGCGGCAACAAGGAAGAAATAATATTTTTTGATTCTAATACAGTCTCTTCTTCATTTCCATCATCAGGACCAACTTCAATGGAGATTGCCAGTCTCATTTTACTACCACCTTTGATGAAATGCCCCCACTCCGATTCGAACGGAGAATCAGGCGGTATAAACGCCTCGGTTTTGCCGTTAGCCTATGGGGGCACATTCCATGCTCTCAACCTTACTACTGTTCACACCACTCTACATCATTTGTTCCAAGTTCCTCCATTTAAAGGTTTGTACAGGCTATTTTATCCAACAACACCTTCAACTCATACATATCGAGAATAATATCATTCTCTTCAGTAATTACACTATCCTCATCGTCATAGCTCTCATCGTAAGTAAGCCCAGGAAACTGGATCTTCCTCAGGCCAAGATCGTATAGGCCCCTTCTAATCTTTTCCTTGAGAAACTCTTTTTCTTGCCTTATTAACTTCTGCTTCTCTGCTTCGTTTTTCTGCTCTTCCTGGCGCTTCTTCTCTTCTTCCAACTTCTCCAGATGTCGCTTCCATGTACAAATAACCTTCTCGGGGGCCACGACCATTGGAATCCACAAAGTTTGCTCGGGGTAGTTTACTCCAGCATGCTTATATGCAGGGAACGTATGCAATACTGCTATTGCAACGTGTGGCAAGCCTTCACCACAGACAAAGTACTTTGGGGTGTTTGTGTACGGGTTTTCAAACATCGTAACAGGAGTTTTGAATGCAGGTGTCTTGCCCTTCCGAATCTCCTGCACAGCAGCCCATCCACCGTTCTGGACGATGTATGCCTCTGTACGTTCTTCGCGGTGGTTCTCACCAGTGTTAACAACTACGTGCATTCCATCATGCAAATCTTTACGCTTCATAATTTACCTCCAACTTTCATACGTAGGTCTTACACAAGCACTGAATGTTTCAGAAACCTTCTCGACATCTGCTGTCAAACTTAGAATTCTACATTCACAAGACCCGTGGATGAGGGAAAATACTCTATTCAACACGTCTTGGATTGGGTTTGCGCTTTTCGTACAGCATTCCATGGTCCATTTGATAGTAACCTTCAGCTTTTTAGTTACTTCAAACAACCACCTAGACTCATCCTGCATATACCCATTAGATTGATTTTCTAGTTTGCTTAATTCATTGTGGATGTATTCTGATAGTTTGTCAGTGTCAGTCTTCTTGTTCACAATCTGAAACACCGCAACACACTCATAACGATATGACGCCTCTTTTACTTCTACCGCAACTTCGTGATTGTACCCAATTTCTCGCATACTTGCACCTCACCACGAAACGGTGAACACTTTCTTTCCACGGTGCTGTTCCAGAAAAGACAGTACCTCTTCTCGATTTGCAAGAGAGTACGAGGTACCGTTACCAGCATCAAAAGCAACACCAATTTTGCTGATCAAAATGTCATCAATCACCGGAAGATTCTCCCCAATGGCATCAAATACTTGTTGTACAGTGCCCGGCACAAACACGAGAAATCATGACTTGTGGCAAGCCAAGTCTAAAAGATTCCGCAAGTAGGTGATCGGTCAGCATGCTAAACATGATACCAAAAGCTTTCTTGGGGTCCTTCTTAAAAGCACCGTCAAACAGCTTAAACATCTTGAGATCTCTCTTCTTGGAGAGTGGGCAAACCGCCAAAAGCAGCATCCAAGAACGTCCGTCTGGGAAGTACTTAAGAACAATACCGGGAAAAGACTTCAGTACTTGATTGCATCTATCTGGATTCTTTCTAAGGAATTGAATGTCGTTGTTCATAACACCCTCTCGTAACTATCTCTAATAATGTTATACTGCATCATCACCCACAGTAAATACTCTCACGAGCAATCCAAGTCTGATCGCAAAATCGATCATGTGTTTGGTACCGCTAGACTTTCCGTCCCACACCGCAACCAAAGCTTCTGAGTAATGACCCATCTTTTCGTTCCTCAAAATACCTGCACGTTTTCCAAACACTTTCCAATCTTCATCAGTCACAGGAAACTTTTTCACCGGTACTTGATTCTCCAAGGCCCACCTGATGCCCAATTTATCAACGCCCACAGCACACCCAGACACCAATTCCGTAATACCAACACCTGACTCCTCGATACACTTCTTCACCAGGTCATAGTCAACTATCGACCTTGACCCAGCCACAATCGTAATCATTTGGATATCAGTGGGATGGTCTGCTGGTTTCCGAGCAGGGATTCAATGTAATCTATCACCAAACGGTGTGTTTTGTCCATCATGGTCACAGATTCAACATCCACGCCGTTTGTGTTTCTCCACGCAGCATAGGCCACATTGAGCGCATCAATAACCATGTCCTTCGAACGCTCAATATCTTCTTTGGACAGGTCACTGTTGCTGCGCGTTTTCTCTGCTTGCAAGGTACTGTTCAAGGGTGTCTGCGACCTCCATCTCCTCTTCCTTTGACAGGCGCACGGAATTAGGAACCAGGATTTCCTGCGCCCCTCGAAGGGTGCGGTAGAAGCATCGAGCATTGAACGCCTCCGGTACATAGAACCCAGTGTCTTCCAGAACTGCGCTGGTACGGTCCCACCCAAGTCGGTTCTCCCTCGAACCGACCAGGATGCACATCAACAGGTCCTTTTCGGCCTCACCTGTCTCAGTGGTCCAGTCCTTGGAAGTGGCCAGCTTCCAGCTCTCTTGGATCTGGCCAGGACCGGCGATCTTGAAGATCCGAATGATGTTCTTCGGATTCTTGATCCCCTTATCGATCAGAAACTTGCGCTGTTGTCTGGCGTATTCCTTTCGCTCCTCGGGGGTCGTAACCGGGCGATCATCCATCTCCTCGGACTCTTCATTCTTCTCAGCAACTGCTTCCATTTTCTTCACCTTTCTAAGTGTGGTATCTAACCACGTTCACTCTTATTGTACTGCTTAACAATCACTGAGTCAATGCACTTCTTTATCCTACATTATCTCACTTTTGTGAAGTCATTTATGTCTACGCCGTCCAATTCCAAGCCGGTGGCGTCCCACCCAACTGCTCTCTCTCTCGCAAACAACTCAACTTTCGATACCTCATTACCAACAAGCTTGTCAATCCTGTTACGTACCTCATCAGGTTTGGCGGAGTGCTGTGCAAGTCTAGAATGCAAAACCACTTGATGAACTGACGCGCTCTTTCTTTTTACGCCTTTGCCCCCAACACCCAAAAGACAAAATTCGGCGTTGACTCGCGTGGTGCTGCCCATTCCCCAGAATAGCGACACAAAATCTTCAATAGAACCAATACTACCAGTCTTCCCATAGCACCACAGCATAGATTGGATCCTTTTTTTGGTAAGCTTTCTAAGAGACGCCTTTATCCACACAAAAGCGACAGTCTTGAAATCAAACCCCCACGCTGGCATAAGCGAGATGGCGTCATGCATCATCGGACCAGTGGTCCAAAGAAACAACAAACTGTTCTTGGATATGATTCTGTGAACGCCACACAGCCTCAGTTCGTCGAAACTCATGGTGCTATACTTGAAATCTGCCCCCCTTTTACCAGCCACACACTTATCATCATACCGCCAAGGCGGATCGGCTAAAACAACATCATATCCACTCATATTTCAATCTCCTTATAGAATTCGTTCACACCAACTCTAGTTACATACTCGTCTGGATCCGTTTTGTCCGGCAACTTGTACACCGCAGAACTTACTCCAGCAGCAGCCAACTTGATTTTCACTCTCTTTGTGGCTTCTCTGCCTGCACCATCACCATCCAACACCACCACAGCATGATTTGCGTACCTCAGTAAAATGGCAGCGTGTTTGTCAGTAAACGCAGTACCACCCAATGCCACCACGTTTTTTACTCCCAAAGAAAACAGTGTCAAAAAATCAAAGTATCCTTCAACTATAATTGCATATTTCTTTTCGTATATGAACTTTCTGGCGTATTGCAATCCAAACAGTGTCCTACTTTTATCATATAACATGTTTGACTTGGTATTGATATATTTAGGACTTGAGCCATCTACCGTACGAGCACTGAACCCAGTATACAGCCCGAAATTATAAATGGGTATAAGTATCCTATTAAAAAAGTAAGGTACTCCTTTTTCTTGAATAAGACCCACAGATAGCAAATCTTGTTTACTAACAACACCTTTACTGACAAACTCCTCTATCCCTTTTCCAGACACAAAACCAATTCTGAATTTATCAACACACTTATCACTCACTCTATCTAGAACATATTTGTGTATGACCTTATATCTTTTCAATTCTTCATTGAAGTATGCTGCGGCTTTTTCATTTACCCCAGACATGTATCGCAGTTTGTTAACCACTTCTTTTATTGCACTAGGCACCATACACACCAGGTTTACTCCGATCTAGTAAAAGGTAAATAAAAGGAAACACGGAGGCCCAATGATCATAACCATAGATGGCATCGACAATACCGGAAAGACTAGTCTAATAGACAGGGTTTCAAAGAAAGTAAAATGTACTCGCCTTGCTTTTCCATCACAATCACTGTGTTCTAGTAAAGCCTTTTCAGACTTGGTAACTATGAAAGGAACACCAGACTACGAAACAGTAAAGAAAAACTGGCTAGATGCACTAATAAATGAACAAAAGCAGGCTTTGGCAGAAGCAACACACGCCAGTCAACCAATACTCATAGACAGGTTTTGGTTTTCATCGCTTATATATCAAGGAGATTGGAGCGCCCCATCTAGTAACAAGTACATAAACGAAGCATATGAAAAAATGTTACAAAGTATTGGCATAAAGCCAGAACACCTACAACACATTTTCCTTACTTATCCAATGGGAGTAAAGACAGAAGAAACCAATGAAACCAAGAAACACTATGATAAACAAAAGTCGCAGCTATTCTTGAACGCAGAAATAGTAACCCGTGCAACGAATACATATTTATATTCTGACTATCTAAAAGACACCTTTGTGTTTCGGGAGTGGAAACTGCACGATCTGCATTACAATGGAATTTTGGTTACAGAAAAAGATTTGGATTACATACAAGAACACCGGACAGGATACGTACTCAACCAGCTATTAAATTAACACCCTGGGCTATGTAAATTTCAGGGTCAATAAACACCTTACCAACTCTCAAGGTAAAGTGCAGATGCGGGACATACCCATTCTTTAACAACTCACCAGTTTTCTCGTCCTTCTTGCCGCTGACTCCAGAGTTGCCAGTATAACAGCATACTTGACCTGTCTTCAGTTCTGAACCAACCACCACCCCATCTGCGTATTTGCTAAGGTGCGCCCATCCCGTAAACAAGTTATTTTCGTGTTTTATGATCAACTGCCACCCACCCAAATCTGACCAGTACCTCTTCACTACTTTACCAGGCAACGGACACAAACATGGGGTGCCAACAGGAGCACTCAAATCCACACCATTATGAAAGTGTTTTTTTCCTCCGCGCAGTTCTTTGTCTTTTAATACCCGATCACCGAAAGGACTTGTAATCTTTATTGGTATTGGCAGTATCACCAACTTTTCTGGTATATTCAACATCACCTTGTCAGGCATGTAACACCTCCTAAGGTAAACATACCATCTCTAACTGTGGCTGGATAAAGGTGCGTCAGGAGTTCAACTGAACAAAAGACTGGATTTTGCACACCGCCTTGTTGAAGATCTGATTGACTCGCTGCTTCGAACACCCAAGCATACTACCAATCGCTTGCAGCTCCTCCCCCTCCATACGAAACAGAAGTACGTCCCTTTCCTTGTCAGACAGCAGTTCAAAAGCCTGGTTGATCAATGCTCGTTCTTCTCGATTCTCAAGAACACCGTCAGCACAACATTCCACAGGCAGCTCCTCACACTCAACGCCATCAGCAGTAGAAGTTGAGGTATCAGCGTAAAAATTGGTTTGTCTGAGATCCATACCTGTACGAGCATAGGTTTTGGCACACTCACGGTTGACACGTCGAGCGGTGTACTGCACCCGGAACGGCACATGAATCAGCCCGCGCTTCATGGCCGCCATACGAACATACTTGGTAATCCAGTGGTGGGCTACGGTTGAGAACTTCGCTGGACGATCAGGGTCATACTTATCCCTGGCTTTCAACAAACCAATGTTGCCCTCTTGTATGAAGTCTAACAGCTCCTGCCCGTTTCGGCAATAACGACGGGCAATCGACACAACCAAACCTTGATACTCCATAACGTCGATGGTCGGCGTCATCATCACTCTCCTATTTGTTTATGAATTCAAGTGGTTCCCAGTAATTGTTAAACTTAGATCACTAACCACCATTCAGGATCGATTCTACCACAGCTCGAACTCACTGTCAAGTATCACAGCGTATGGTCATATATAGTCATAAACCTGCTATGGCATCAATAGAAAAGCCAGTGATTTCCACAAACCCATCCTCGTTGATGATTTTGGTGCCGTTTTGCCTGGCCTTCACCGACTTGCTGGAGGTAGAATTTGGGTCGGCCTGCACTAAGTATGTCAGACCCTTGGTAACCGTGCTTTTCACGTCTCCGCCCAACTTTTTGACTAACTTTTCGGCACTACTGCGTTTGATGCTAAGTGCGCCCGTAAAACAAAAGCTCATACCGCACAACGGCAGACTGGTATCATTTGACTTTTCTTCAATTTCAATCCCAGCCACCAACAACAGTTCAATGTCCATCTTCTTCTTCGATATGCCGTCAAAAATAGCCAGCGCTTTGCTGTGTCCAATTCCAGGAACAGCATCCACAACACAGACAGTGGCCGAATACAACTTATCGAGCGTATCGAATCCATTATCATACAATAGGCTAAAAGTACTTTCAGACACGCCACCAATATTCAACGCAGCCATAAATTTTGGCAAACTCACCTTCTTCTTCGACTGGATTGAAGAAATAATAGTATTTGCCTTGGACGGCCCATATCCCTCAAAGGTTGTCATCACCTCTTGAGGGATCTTATATAAATCAGCCACACAACACACCCCAAACCTATTAATAGCATCTTCAATAAAAGAATCACCAAGTTGATCCAGTTCCATCACTTGAATCCACTTCTTTAGATCTCCAAACAGCTTGGACTTGCAAGCAGGATTATGACATTCAACAAATTCACCAACCCACGAGATCTTTTCTCCGCACTCAGGGCACACACTCACACCAATGGCTTCTCCCTCACCAGACAACAGCACCTTTTCAATGTGCGGAATTACATCATTGCGTCTGCTCACAGAGACAGTGCTGCCGATCTTCAGACCAAGGGACTGAATATTACTCAAATTATGTAGATTCACCCTAGTAATGGTCACCCCACCAATGTCCGTAGGATCAATGATTGCAACGGGGGTGATCCTTCCACCAACACCCACACTCCATTCAACAGCACGAATCACACTAACACTTGTTTGTGAAGGAAACTTCCAGGCAATCTGATATTTGGGGGTGCCTGACTGAATTACCGAATCTAGATCCTCCTGAGCAGAAATCGACAGATCATTGCACTTCACTACCAACCCATCGATTTCATATTCACACTCATCCCTAAGCTCTGTTACGTATTTATCATACCACTTAATGGCGTTATCTACTCCAACCACATGGTATTTTACTACCTCAAACCCCAAGTTGCGTGCAAGCACAAGCTTGTCAGACTCCTTTGAAACACTTACCAATACATCATGGCACACAAATGACATGTGTTGCATCAGTGGGTTAAAACCCTTTTTACGAGACAAACCACTAACCGTGTTGCGCGGGTTTCTGTATTCATTAAAAAAGTGCTGGTCGAAATTTTCTGTGCTCAACACCAGCTCTCCACGCACACACAACTCACCCTTGTGCTTTACAGACACTGGCACGTTCTGCACCAGCACCATATTGTGAATGATTTCCTCCCCCACCTTACCATCACCACGTGTGCTAGCAGACCTCAACAACCCGTCCTGATAAACCAACTCAACACTGATCCCATCTAACTTTTCCTCGATCACAAAGTTACCAACGCCGATTTTTTCTGCCCACTTTTTGAACTCATCCTCGCGCACCACTTTGTCTAAACTGCCCATAGGGATCCTGTGCTCCACCTTCTTTGCTGTGCCGGGCACAGGCGCACCAACCAATTTCAAAACTTCATCTGATGGACTCAGCTTCTTCAACTGCTCTTTGAGACCATCGTACTCATCATCTGACATAGTAGGTTGTTCGTTGTAATAATAGTAAGATGCTATCACAAGCTTCTTTCTTAGTTCCTCAATGTTATTCATGAATCACCCACCATATGGGCAGGGATGGATTTGAACCACCGTGGGTATGCACCCATCTGATTTACAGTCAGACGCCTTCAGCCTCTCGGCCACCTGCCCTAACGCACGTTTACTTGCTCTTCAGGCTATACACCGAGCATTTCTTGTCGGCAGATGGCTCGGAAACCAACTCCATGCCCTCAGTGTGTCGCAGCTTGTTGAACGTGACATTCAGGTACTTGATGAGCGTGGCTGGCTCTTGGGTCGTAATCTTGGCCTCAAGGATGGCCTTTGCCAAGTCAGACTTGGTGTGCGGCTTCTCCTTCAGTGCGTTTACGATAAACGCACGAATAGACACCTTCTTCTCGGACGGCTTATCAACCTTTGCTTCACTCTTCTTGGACATTTTCGTTCCTCCTTCTAGGGCTTCTTGGCACTCGAACCCATTTATTGAACCTATCCCATACCTTTCCGGATTGCGCTCAATCCAAACTGATGCTTTTTCCTCCTTTATCTTTTTGGCAACCAACAGTGCTTTGTTTTCGTCCACCAACGGTATTCCATTTTTGGTCATGTGTGCGTGAATCTTCTTCAGACCCACATACACGCCCCTACTTACTACCACCTTTGCTGACTTCTTCTCCTCTTCTGCCATAAATGACGGATATGGGGTGCACCTATCACATTCCGTCTTATCCTGAACAAAAATCTTTTTCTTCTTTTCTGGAACTCCTATGAGCATGTACTTTCCTATTCTCGATGTTTATACATCAGAACCAGATCCAACATTGTTATACTATAATGTAAACAGGAGTAAAGTATATTCACTCATTTGAAGTATTTACGAAGCACGGCTATCAGATGCTTGCATAAAGTGTGGTCCAGGTCTGGATCACGCATACTGGGATATCTGCCTTCCGGACCTCTAGTATTCTTGTACCTTGTCAGTGATAGCTCACCAGCATCAAATTGATCAAGTATATACGCAGGACCGCCCATTTGAAACCACGGACAGGTACACCCCACTCTTACATCTGAATTCAATATCTCAGGAAACTGCACTTTGAACTGATCCCAGGTAAGTTTATTTTGTTTTAACTCATCTGTTAGAACCACATCCCAGTCTCCTACCACTATCCTTTGTTGCCACGAATTCCTGGAGCCCGAGCACCTAGTAATAAAATTGAGTGTTCCTGTGTCAAAATTAAAGGAAGAGATATTACTTGCACATCTACCCGCTCTATCACTTGCATCTACATCAATCGCACGCATAAGATCTTCTACAGACATCGCCACTGTTAAAAACATGTTCCCTCCTCAAAACAAATCTTCAAGTTCTTCCAATGCTCTTTGTGCTCTCTTTATATTATCTCTTCTGACTTCAAGTATCCTGTTTTTATAATCTGAAGCTGCTTTACTCATCACATCTATCAACACCTTCTGATCTAAATCAAAACCCGCCGTCTTGGTCACTCTGGTAACCTCTGTTTGTACGTTTCTAAATAAATCTGCCATCACCCCGTTGATCTCAAAAATAGACCTATCTACAGCATCAGACAGAAATTGCATCACCATCACTTTAGGTGCTCGAAGTGCACTTATCTCCTTTATCTGTTCTCGTGCACTTCTCAGTATGTGATTCATAAGATTCAAAGTATTAGTATAGTCGAGACCCTCTATAAATTTATCATCCTCAACATCCATTTCTGATAGTTTTTTGTTGAGGTGATTGGCGGCCACTTCTATATGATCCACAAACTTAGACACCAAGCCAACCATTTTGTTAAAGGCTTTTTCTATCTTTTCCCCGTTCTCAGAACCTATTCTGGCAACAGGTTCCAGCACTTCTAATATTTCTGGTTTTAGTATCTCTTGTTTTTTGCGCTCCACAAGCTTTTGAGTTCGCTTGTCAGTATGACGCAGAAAATGATCTGTCAGATAATTATATCCATTACCTATACCATAATTGTCCTTCAGAAATTGTCGTATCTTTTTATACGAATACTCTTCTTCAAACTTCAATTTGTGTATGCGTATTATGTCTTCTACAGGAAGCTTACAAATGCGACATTTTGGATCCCCGTATGGTATTTCTTTTATTTTTTCTTGTGAAATACCAGAAACTTGGGACGACACTTCACCCTGCGGTGTTTTCTTTTCTGCCACTTGTTCGATCCTTTTCGATACTAAATTATTTTGGAACCCCAATCATAGGAATAGCATCTGGACTCCTGGAAAAAGCGTCTGGCAAATATTCCTCATAAGGAGGCATCATCAGTTCAGTTGGTTTTAGCCCCTCAGATCCAAACATATTTGTACGATCATTGCTCTTGTGGGAAATGGCTGGGCGACTAGTAAACTGCCCATCCAATTGACACAACACTGTCTCTGAAGAAGTTAGATAGTACTCCAACTCAGATCTGGAAA
>JBAZJW010000001.1:0-775158 GCA_041651055.1 Minisyncoccota bacterium | reverse complement strand
AGCGCCTTCAACTCTGCAATCTTCTTTGCATCCTTCGCCTTCTTACGAGCATTCTGAATAGGTGCTGCAATAATCGTTGAGAGAAGTCCGATAATAGCAATAACCACGAGAAGTTCGATAAGTGTAAATCCACGGAAACCTTTTTTCATAAATGTGTGTGACATAATTTTTTCTATCTTTTAGTAGATACACTTAAGTATAGAGCTCTATGGGGAAAGAGCAAGGGAAAGTGGGGACAACAGGAGGGGGAAGCTGGAGACTAAAAGCTGGAAGCTGGAAAAGATTCAAAGAACAAGAGTTGGAAACGGGAAGCTGAAAGCTTGAAGAGGGAAGAAATTCAAGGGATGCGGCTGGAAGCTAAAAGATGGGAGAAAATCAATGAATACGAATACATAGCAAAAAAAAAACACAAGGACGACCGCATGGCGGTCGTCCTTGTGTTTTCTGTAAACCTAGAAACTATAATACTTAGAGGTTATAGAAAAAATAGACTTGTATACACAATGAAATCTAGATTATTGCTGTGATGTTAGATCAAATACACAAGAATCTCCTGTTATACAAGAATCTGCAGAAGTTTCTGCAACGGCAGCTCCGGCAAAATCTGTACCACTAACATTTGTACCAAGACCAGTACCCACAGATGAAATTCCGTTTGCAGTAGCTCCGTTAAAGTTAGCTACTATACTTGTTCCGTTGAAAACAGCACATGTTCCAGCTGTAAGTGTTGGACCAACAGTTGCACCAAGACAATCTCTATCAGTATCAAGAGCTGCACCGTATACATCAAGGTGAACTCCTAGGTGGTAGCCAAAGAGTACGTTTGAAGTACCGGTTGTGACACCTGTATAGGTTGTATACACAAAAGCGTTCTTTGGGTCAGTTGATGTTGCCGTTACGAATGTTGGCAATACTGGCATGTAACGAGGAGAAAGTGGTGAAAGTGTTGCAGGGTATTGATTATTATTTGCCTCTGCGTACTGATCGAGGGCAAGCTCAAGCGCCTTCAACTCTGCAATCTTCTTTGCATCCTTCGCCTTCTTACGAGCATTCTGAATAGGTGCTGCAATAATCGTTGAGAGAAGTCCGATAATAGCAATAACCACGAGAAGTTCGATAAGTGTAAATCCACGGAAACCTTTTTTCATAAATGTGTGTGACATAATTTTTTCTATCTTTTAGTAGATACACTTAAGTATAGAGCTCTGCGGGGAAATGGCAAGGGAAAGTGGGGATAACGGCCGCTTCGAATAAACAGGACTCACAAACAAACGCCGTATTTTTCTGCTGAAAAATCGTCTCCCACTCGCGCCGACGCGCTGCGTGAGTTGTCTGTGAGACCAGTTTATTCTCGCTTAGAGATGAAAATACTCTAAAAACTTTATCTTTTGAAGGATTAATGGAGGAAAGTGGAAAGCTGGAAGCTAAAGGCCTGAAGCTCAAAGCTCTCAAAGGGGTGACCACTTCGTGGTCACCCCTTTGAATTTCTTCCAGCTTCTAGCTTCTCACTTCTAGCTTCCGGTTTTCCTAGCTGATTGCAGATGACAATGAGTACATAGGAAGAAGGACGGCGGCCACGAGCACACCCACACCGAGTCCAAGGCCCACAATCATGGCAGGTTCGATAAGACCGATGACACTATCAATAGAGTTATCGAGTTCTCGTCTATAAAAATTCGCCAAGTTCTTCAAAATATATCCAAGCTCCCCTGTTTCTTCACCAATGTGAACCATTTGTACGAGAATATTCGGAACAAGAGGTTCCTCGTAGAGCGCTTTTGAGAGTGCTGTCCCCGTCTGTACTTTCTTCGACACGCGCATGAGTAATTTTTTATAGACAGTATTTTCCATCACATCTGCAGTGATTTCGATAGATCTAACAATCGGCACACCACTCGTAAGCATCGTATTCATGTTATCTGATAATCGCTGCAAAAAGATTCTCTGGAAAAGCGTTTTAAAAACGGGCACCTTTGTCCATGTTTCGTCCACCTTTTCTTTTCCTTCTGGTGTTTTTGACCATCTATAAAAGAGCCATCCCCCAATAATCATCACGGGAAAAGCGATCATCCAATACTTCACGAAAATATTCGAAACACCGAGAATAATCTTTGTCACTGTTGGGAGCTCTGTCCCTTGATCTGCGAACAATGCCGACATCTTTGGAATAACAAACGTAAGCATTGCTACCATAATCGTAATAAATGTCCCCACGACGAACGACGGATATGTAAGCGCTTTTTTGATTTTCTGACGAAGTTCGTAATCGCGGTCCATATAATCCGCCAAGTATAAGAATCCTTCATTTAGCTTTCCACTTTCTTCTCCAGCACGCACCATGTTCACATAAAATGTAGAAAATAAAAGAGGACGACGTGACAAAGCATCCGAAAGTGCTACCCCTGCCTCAATGTCATCAGCTACACCGATCAATTGCTCCTGAAGTGCTTTGTTGTCATTTTCGGCAGCGAGCAAACGAAAAGCTTTAAGCGCAGAAACCCCAGCTTCGAAGAGCGTGGCAACTTGTCGTGAAAAAATAACAATATCTTTCGAATGAATCTTAGGTTTAAAGATTTTGAAGTTATCAAAAATACCAGCTCCATCTGAAGAAACTTTTTCAGTGATATCCACGACGCTCAAACCACGCTTTTGTAAAAGCGCGATCGCATTATCAAGCGAAGTACTCTCTATATCTGCTGTAGTTTTTGTCCCGTCGGCACCAATTGCTGTGTAGTGAAAAAACATAGGTGGTGAAAATTAAATGAGTCGTTCGAACATGCTTTGACGACGAGCAAAAGCCATAGCTTCATCTTTAGCGACCAATCCTGTGCGCACGAGATTCGCAAGATATCTATCAAGGTCGATCATTCCCTCTTGTGACCCTGTTTCGATAAGCACATCCATTTCGTGTGTTCGTCGTTCACGGATAAGGTTCGCGACTGCGGGAGTGTTGAGAAGCAACTCAAACGCTGGAATAAGTCCACCAGAAATACGAGGCACGAGACGTTGTGAAAGCACACCAATAAGTGAAGACGCAAGCTGCAAACGAATCTGATCCTGTTGATCTCCTGGGAAACTATCGATAATACGATCAATAGTCTGTGCTGCAGAGTTCGTGTGTAGTGTCGAAAGAACGAGATGTCCTGTTTCGGCAGCAGTCACTGCTGTTGAAATAGTTTCTTTGTCGCGCATTTCTCCGATCATCACCACATCTGCATCTTGTCTGAACACATGACGAAGCGCTGTTTGAAAATCAACCGTATCAACTCCAACTTCACGCTGTTCAATAATTGATTTATCTTGATCAAAACGAAATTCAATAGGATCCTCGATGGTTACAATATGACGCTTTGATTCACTGTTGATAAGAGCAATCATTGAAGCAAGTGTCGTAGACTTTCCCTGTCCCACTGGACCTACCACCAAAAAGAAACCTTGACGCTCACGTGCAATCTGAATGATCTGATCAGGAAGATTAAGTTCAGACATTGTTTTTACCTTTGGAATGAGACGAAGGGCTATAGAAATAACACCTCTCTGGAAAGACGCATTACCACGAAGACGGTACTCCTTGCGATGCTCATACGAAAAGTCCAGTTCCTGTTTTACCACAAAGTCAGTGAGGATCTTTTCACCAACCATTTGACGCAAAAATCCTAATGTATCTTCTGGTGTAAGCTCTGTCTTTCGTGTAAGAGGAATCAAGTCACGACTCACGCGAACCGTTGGAAAAGCCCCCACGGTAAAGTGAAGATCAGATCCTGATTCTTTTACCAGCGTCATAATGAGGTCGTCGAGTTCTGTTTCGTAGTTCATAGAAATAGTTTACAGTTTTTAGTTACTAGTTTTTAGAAAATACAACTAATACGTACTATACATTTAGTATACCAAGCAAGTATCACAATACAATTGCATAACTCGGAAAAGTTTTGAATGGAGATGTGTCTCATTCTACTAAAGTGCAGAAATTGAAATGAGTGCGAGGCGACGGGCGCAGGTTTTTTGTAAGTTAAAAAATTAAGATGAGGGGGGGATGGTAAAAGACGGAGATTGGTTCATATACGAGGCGCGTAAAAGTTTTGGATGGAGACGTACTTCTAGTACGTTGACTGACAAAACTTTTACGCAACAAAGTAGATGGGCCAAGATACGGCTTTTACAACTCGGCGAGTTCGGTAAAGGGTATAAGGCCATTAATACACTTAACAATCGCATCCTCCTTCATCGTAATCATCCCGTGAGCACGAGCAAATTTCCATATCTCTTCTTCCCCTTTATTGTGAAGCACTGCATCTTGCACTTCATCGGTAAACGTAAGCACCTCAAACACCGGCACACGCCCCTTTACACCACTTGGAGAACTTTCATTTGGCTTTGCTTCATAAAACGGCTTATCAAGTGGAAGAGGAGATTTGTATTCATCCGGTAAATCTTTAAATGACTCTTGTGCAATGGATGTGAGCCCAACATTCATTTCCATAGGAGACCCACACCCTTCTGCTATTTTTCGTGAAAGGCGCTGACCAATTGTTGCAATAAGTGTCGGTGCAATAAGATATGGCTCAATACCCATGTCGAGCAAACGAGTAACCACACCGATTGCTGTGTTGGTGTGAATTGTTGAAAATACAAGGTGACCTGTGAGCGCTGCCTGAATAGCGAGTTGAGCAGTTTCTGCATCTCGAATTTCTCCCACCATGATCACATCAGGATCTTGACGCAAAATAGAACGAAGACCAGAAGCAAACGTGTACCCAATTTCTGGAAACACCTGCGATTGGTTCATACTGGCCACGTTGTATTCAATAGGATCTTCGAGTGACACCACATTTCTATGTTCACGGTCAATTTCATTCAACATGGCATACAGTGTCGTTGTTTTTCCAGATCCTGTCGGCCCGCAAATAAGTATCATCCCATATGGACGGGCAAGCGCAGCACGAATTTCTTTCATCATGAGATCAGAGAATCCAAGCGTATCGATTGGACGCACTCCTTTGTAACTATCCAAAATACGAATAACCACTTTTTCACCATAGTATCCAGGGAAGGTCGACACACGATAGTCAATAGCATGATCGCCAAACTTCGTACTAAAACGCCCATCTTGTGGCTTACGCTTCTCATCAAGCTTCATCGAACACAAAATCTTCACGCGCGCAATAATCATCGGATGAAGCTTTGCAGGAAGACTTGTAATACTTTCGAGTTGTCCATCCAAGCGCACACGTGCACGCACCGCGGTGCCAATGTGTTCGATATGAATATCACTGGCACCTTTATCAATAGCATAGCGAAGGATGATACTAAAAATATCTGGAATGGGAAGTTTTGCTAAATCATCATCGATTCCTCCTACGACATCAGTAAGGTCGATATCATCCCCTGATTTTTCTTTATCTTTATCATCTCCGTCTTTTGAGACGTACGAAATAAGCGTGTCATCCACCTTCGAAGTGAGACTAGCGTTTTCTTTTGGCGTATCAACCGTTATACCGAAATGTTTTTTGTACGCAGTGTACGTAATCAAATATACCTTATAGGCCTGATGATCAGTACCAAACAAAAACTGCAAGCTATCGAGCACACTCGCATGCTCCGGATCAACCACTCCCACATGGAGAACTTCATCAACAAGAAGCAGCGGCACTGCAAGTAACTGTTTTGACTGTGCGACACTTATGTACTTTGTAAGTTCTTTACCTTCTGCTATTTCTTCTTTGTACACAGGAAGACCATAAAGAACACTTCGTACTTCTGTGATATCGTCATCACTGATATTCTTTTTTGCTAACAGTTCATCGACAAGGACGTCGTCACGAAGAGAAAGGTCAGACTGAATATCTGTCGCTTCGAGTTCTGTTAATTTATTTTGACTAACGAATAGGTCGAGAAGAAGCATATGGAATAAATGGATCGAGACGACCACGTGTCTCGTTAGGAGAAATAGTCTCAGAAAAATCTTTAAGTTTCATCACAAGGTCAGATTTCAAAAAATCTATTTTATCGAAAGCAAAAGGTTCTTCAGCGATAGCCTTCGAGAACATAGTGAAGTTAGCCCCGAGAAGCTTTTCATTCATAACCGATGTCGTAACAGGAGACTGTTCTGAAAAAGATGTATAGAGATAATACATGCCACCCAAAAACGCACACAAGATTAGTGTTTCAATGATAATACTTTTTTTAGCTGAAAAAAATGGAGGGACTTGCATAAATTATTTCAAATAGTATGTATTAAGCTTCACCTGGAACGTTGTAAGATCTCCTTCTTTCTCTGGTGCAGAGAAGCTTACCGATTGCAACGTAAAGAGACGTAAACTGTTCTCGTAATTACTCATGAATTCTTTGAACTTCGCATAGGTTGTCTTTACAGAGAAGGAAAGCTGGTACGCTGCAGGAGTTGTAGCACTTTTAGGTGTATCAGAATATGAAGTTGATACGAGAGCAATACCAGATTCTGCTGCGATTTTATTCACTTCACTCAAAAAACGAACAGGATCTATTGATGTAGGAACCATCGTTTCCATCTTCTTTTTTGAATCAGCATCTAGTGAGTTGTACTTTTTTCGTAAATCTTCAGCTTCTTTATTCAAAGATTCTGCTTGTGCGAGAACATCATCATATTGTTGGTTTAAAGAACGAAGTGAAGTTACACTGTTTTCTGGTTGCCATATTGGACCGACCCCTGTATACAAAGGATTGATCAACAAATAATACATAGCAAACGATGAGATGATAAGGAGGAGGTTGAGAAGTTTAGGAGACATACTGTTTAGCGAGGTGATGTACTAGATGACGTTGTTGTTTTGGTCGACTTGGTAGAAGTTGCGGCAACAGGTGTAGATGTTGCAGCCCCCACAACTGATGTAGATGTCGCATCGGGTACAACCACATCCTTCTGAGCACTCACCGCTCCAAGTTTCAAATCAACATCTGTCGGAACTTTACCTTCTATACGAATAGGCATTTTAAAATTCACAGAAACTTTACCCGTTGTAGGGTCGAGACTTACGCCATCATAGGTAACTGCTGGAATAAAATCTTTAAAGGTTGTTGTCTTATTAAAAGTATCCACCTGTTGTGCAACTGCACGATAACTTGGCGCTGTCGCACCAAGAGAAAGCTCGTACGTTTTGTTCGTTGGATTAATAGAGAGAGCAAAGCGTGTATAGGTAATAGGATTTTCAATACTATACTCAAGCACACGAAAAGCAGTACTCACAGAAGCATGTTCTTTAATAACTTGATTAATTACTTTTATTCGGTTTGAAACTCGGCGCATTTCTTCAAGTGGCATGGCCCCTATCTTGTTGTCATAAATAGCAAGAGCATCTTTCTTGGCTTGTATTTGGCCATTCAAATAATACTGATATCCACCAAGTATACCGGCTGCCAAAACAGTACAACCAAAAACCCCATATAAGAGCGGTTGAAATATTCCTCCAGCTTTTTCGGCAGTATCTCTACCCATAGTTGGCAATGAACCTATGAGTGTCGATACTGATGCCGGTGAAGATGCTGGAGCAGAAGAACCTGCAGCTGGCGGAGGAGTTGGAGCAGATCCTTCTGATTGTGTTGGTTTAAATGAAAACGGCATTGACGTTTATTGAGGAGTTAATTTTTTGAGAGCACATCCGATAGCAACTGCATAGGTTGGGCCAACTTTTTCTATCATCTCTGATAGAAAAGCAGGAACTTCTATTTGTTCAAACGGTGTAATGATTCTTCCTGCAATATGCACCGTCTGATTATAGACATCGAGCACCCCAGGAACACGCGCACCACCACCTGATAAAATTATTCCTTCTATGTTCTGATTATACTTTCTTTCGAACATTAGTGATAGACGTGCGACCTCTCCAAACAGTGGATAACTAGAAAGTTGCATGACATCTTTTACATAAGGATTGGATGCATCCCCAAGATACCCGAACGTACGCTTCGTGTCTTCTGCGGTGTCGATAGGAATAGATAATGCTTTTGAAAGTTGTAGAGTGCTGTCCTGTGAACCTTTACTAATGACATGCATATCAAGAACGATTGATTGATATACAAGCGACAGCGTTGTGTATTGCGCCCCGATATCTACATAGAGAACCATACCTTGTGTCCCCGGCTTTGCACCACGAAGAAGACTGTACCCATGAATCTCATATTCAACATTTGTAAGGCCAACTTTTTGAACAATATGGTCGTACGATGTAAGCGTCTCATTGTTCACCGCAGCCAATACGACGTTTATCATACGTTCCTCCGATGCTATATTAATTGTTGTCGGAATATGCCACCAATCCATCTGCACATCACTTAATGGTACGGGAATATACTTACGTGCTTCAAGTGGCATCATCGTTTTCAATTCTTCATCGGCAACTTTCGGCACTTTAACGAGTGAAACATATGCTGCAGATGGATCGATAGCGATTACCGTATTACGTGCTGTTACTTTCGCCTCCTTAAAAACATCTTTGATTGCTTCGATCGTCTTTTCTTCACCCAAATGTACCGCCTGTCCTGCGAGCATTCCCGCATACGGACCAAGAGCAATTTCTCCGTACGTGTCGAGAATAATTTTTTCTTTTTCACGTCGAAGTTGCACCACCTTAATGGATGACGTACCGATATCTAAGCCCAGAG
The DNA here is from genome assembly GCA_041651055.1 of Minisyncoccota bacterium. Taxonomy (GTDB): domain Bacteria; phylum Patescibacteriota; class Minisyncoccia; order Phycocordibacterales; family UBA5272; genus UBA11704. The sequence goes on along the minus strand of JBAZJW010000001.1, from coordinate 766,521 downwards.
CTTGTCCTACCTCTTCTTTTTTAAAGAGATTAAACATACCACAAGTATACACTGCTTGTGTGAAGTGTGCGGTGTATGATTCAGTGGATAAATATGCAATGAACCAATTTTCAATATTAAATACTCAATGTAATACCATATCCGATTAACCTCTTCCACGTGTCATTCCAAACTTGATTTGGAATCCAGTGTCCACTGGCAAATGAGTACATTTGTGGCACGGCCACGAACCTGCTGGTTCGCCTGATTTTCATCAGGGTGACAATTCGTAGGAAGCACTTAATTTGAGATGGTATAAAGGCCAGGGAACGACTATAGATACTGCCTTATTTGAATAATGAAAATTGATTCACCTGCCTCGCCGTCAGGCTGGTTGATTATTGTATGTTTATCAACTTTCAACTACACTTAAGGCATAATGAAAACTCTGCAAGCATTGCGAGAGGAGTTTACAAAAATACTTTTTCCAATTCGCTGTATTTCTTGTGCTAAAGAAAACACACCACTATGTGGTACATGTCTCTCATCGTGTAGACGTGTGCTTGATACACCAGCTCTCTATATACACAGTGTCTTTAGTTTCAAAGACCCACTCATTAAAAAAATAATTCACGCCATCAAGTATTATCATCGAAAAGATCTGATTACTCCCCTTACCCGCGCCGCCGCATTGGAATTAAAATCTTCCAGCTTCCCGCTTCTAGCTTCTAGCTTTCAGTCCTCCACTTCTAGCTTCAAGCTTTCAGCTTCTAGCTGGACCCTCGTTCCCATCCCCATGCCGCGTCTCCGAAAATATCTCCGTGGATACAATCAAGCAGAACTCATTGCAAAAGCACTATCACAAGAACTTTCCATTCCCGTACGAACAGACATCCTCACTCGCTCACGCACCCCGAAACGACAAGTACAAACACATACCCGTGGAGAACGTCTATATAATCAACACAACAGTTTTGCTACAGCAACTCCTCCCCTTGGTATGAACATTATTCTCGTAGATGATGTAACCACCACCGGAGCCACGCTCACAGAAGCACGCAATACATTACTGAAACAAGGCGCAAAGAAAGTGATAGCCCTAACACTTGCACATTAATGTATAAATGTGTCACGCATAAAATGTGCTCTGTTATATCATCTCTACGAAACTACTTCCCTCGTATTGTCACCCCAATGACAATTGGGGTCCAGTGTTCGCTAGGTTCTAGTCAAACATAGAATGATTTGTAGGAAGGTGATTAGATTGAGACGGTAGTATGGTTTTGAGAAACATGGTAAAAGAAAACCACATGCAAGTGTGTGGTTTTCTGATTAACCTTGCAAGAATTAATTACTTGCTCCTAAAAATCCTCGGAAGAAATTCATGACACGAGAACCTACCTCGATTCTTTCTTGTTCTGTCATTACTCCTCTCACTTGACCTTCACGCAATCTCGGCATTGGAGGACGAGCACCCTCTGTTGTAGAGGCCATCATCGGACGATCATCTCTACGATCTTCTCCATCTTGTCTTGTACTTGTCCCACGATCATCTTTACGCATCATTGGACGAGTGCTTGTACTATTCATTCTTGGGCGGGTACTTGAAGCATTTTCTAATTTTCGAGTACCAATAAGTGCTTTTATTTTTACCTGGTACTCATCACGAATCACTTTTATCTTTGCTTCCATTTCTATGGTAAGTGTTCTAAGTTTTGCGTCAACAGCCGCATCTCCTGTTGTCATCATTGGAGGCATTCCTGCTTGACCTTCCATCCTTTGCTGCGCCACTTGTGCTCTTGCTGGCATTGCTCTAGCACCTTCACTTTGTTCTGCACTTGCAAAACCGAGTCCTGTAACCATAAGCACTGTTCCTACAAATAATTTGTTCATAATCAAAATAGTCTAGATAATAATAAAAACCCAAAGAAATCTTAGATTCTCTGTATAGAGTATATCAGGAGGTAGATACCACACGTAGAATATATCCACATTAAGCTCTTACTGCTTCACAAAAACGTGAGAATAACCAGTTAGAAATCTAAAACAAATTGTGTTAGAATAGAACACATTCGGAGACGTGTCAGAGTGGTCTAACGTACCTCTTTGCTAAAGAGGCAGGGAGTTAAATCCCTCGGAGGTTCGAATCCTCTCGTCTCCGCAATAAGTTTTTGCGAAGCTAAAACTTTGCGGAGACGAAGCACATGACCTTCGTCATGTGCGTGAGGATTCGAATGGGCGCAGTGATGTTTTGCTAGCAAGCAAAACCACGAGCGGCGGGCTGCGAGTTTCTTGAGCGGCGGCGAAAGAAAACTTGTAGCCGAATCCTTTCATTTATTTGTAAAAATAAATTCCGTGTATTTGCATCTTATTGGAGAAGTGGCTGAGCGGTTGAAGGCACCTGACTCGAAATCAGGCAACGGAGTAATCCGTTCGAGGGTTCGAATCCCTCCTTCTCCGCAGATTGAAATATGGTAAATAAACTTGGAGGATTGGATGAGTGGCTTAAATCAACGGTTTACTAAACCGTCGAGCCTTTATTGGCTCCGTGAGTTCGAATCTCACATCCTCCGCCAAAAGAATAAAGTATCGGTGTGACCCACAGTCATCCGATATTTTATTTAATAGGTATATAATATTCTCTAATGGGCACAAACCCTAAAAATCAACATTATGTGCCAAAGTGCTACCTTCTTGGTTTTACTTTACCTGAGGATAAAAAAGATCCGGGTATTTGGGTATTTAGTAGAGACGGAAAAACAAAAAGAAGACAAAGACCAGAAAAGATTTTTAGATCAAATCATTTGTACACTATTGAATTTAAGGGAGTAAAAGATTTCACTATTGAACAAACACTTTCAAATATTGAAGGAAAGTTTGTGGAAGTGATGAAAACGATTAAAAATAAGAAACCTCTCTCAACTCATGAACATGCTCATCTCTGTATATTTGTAGCTGCTCAACTTCAGCGTACTTTGAGTTTTAAAAGAAACCAAGAAGATTTTATACAGCAACTCATTGATCATGGTACTCAAATGTCACTTGCTCACGGTGTTACTGATTCCGAACAAATAAGACAGTGGAAAGAATATAAAAAAGATATCCATAAAATTCAATTAATGGAAGGTCTTCCTTTTTTATCAAATATTTTACAGCAGATGAATATTGCTTTTTTGTGTAATCCCAATAAAGTTAAACACCCTTTTATATCATCTGATAATCCATGTGTACTTTTTAATCCTGACCTTCAGTGGCAAAGATTTTATGGTCCTGGTTTTGCTCAAAAGAATGTTCAGTTAACAATGCCACTTTCTCCAGAAATAACAGTGATGTTTTCATGGTCAAATTATCAAGGATATTCAATGTTAACTGGAGGAGGTGTAGAGGATTTAAATAGAATGACAAGAGGTCATTGTGACAAGGAGTTTGTTTCTCCTTATCCAAAGGCAAAATGGGTATGGTTTCATCGTTTACCTTTGGACCCTGTATTTTTCTTTAGATTTTTAAAAAATCAAATCAGAATACTTTTTAATAAAGTTGATAATTGGTGGCGATATAAAAGAATGTATGGACGAAGATATTAAGAAAAAAATTCAAGCTATTTCTAATTCTCAGCTACAAGATGAAGAAAAACTTCGTCTTCTAAATGAGTTTTTAGGAACCTTACTTCCAATGGATCATCCAAATGAAATTATATTTCTCTGTGATCAAGGTATTGATATTGGTATTAGAGTAAACAAATTTGAAGTTTCTGCTCAGCTTTGTTTAATTAAGGCAAAAGCAAAGATTTCTGAAGTTGCTCCAATGATTCATGAGATGAAAAATATAACTCTTGCTTTGAGTTGGTTTGGTTTTTCGCTTGAGTCTACTAGAAAGAGGTACGAAGAACTACATAAAAAGGTTTTAAATAACTGGCAGTCTACTCAGGATTCTATTAATCAAGGTTTTGATTATTTAAGACAAAACCCATATATGGGTGCAACTGCCTATTGTTACCAAACTTGTGGAGAAATATATGCAAATTATTATCTACAGTTACGTCTATATTATTTTATTTCTGGAAGACCCTGGAGAGCAAGACTTGCTAGTTTTAAGTTTATAATGTTTCTCAACCTTGATGAGTTTTTTGTAACTTCAAAAGAGAGTAGAAAAAAGATGAATAATGTTAAATCCGACTGTTTAAAATCATTTGCAAAGGCAATAGAATATTACAAAAAGGAAAAAGCTTGGGAGTTTCTCGCTAACTGTTACTTATCATTAGCATTAGAGCATCATTCCTTCAGCAGTCCAATTAGGTCCAAGTTCTTTCTCTATAAGGCAAAATATTTTATTAAAAAATATAAGATAACCACACTTCAAGAAAGATTTGAAGGTATAAGAAAGATGCCATTAATTGGTAGCGATCGAGATGACTAGACTCTTGTCTTTGTAAGTAATCCTTGTTCTTAAATTACCAAGCAGCCCTCTTTTCTCGTTTGTTGTTCCTTCCATAAGAATATATTTAGCGTAATTTCTGACATCTGTTTCTTGGTTATTTTGCAACTTTCCTGTAGTGCCAAGTACCGATCTCTTGCTCTGCTACTTGGTGGCCGAATATCTCACATTCTCCGCCATAAGAACTAAGTATCAGAGTGACTCGAGTGCTGTAACCTAGGATTTAGGTTATACTTTTATGTATGTCCAAATGTATAGGTTGTAAAAAAGATAATATCTCCATTTTCCCTTGGCTCGCAGGGAAGAATTATTGTGACGAATGCACAAAACCCGTCTATGATTTTTTTATTCTAGAAAAAATGGAAGCACAAAAAACAAACCCAAAGATAAAACAAAAGACTACAGCTAAACCGAAATCTTTTCAATTCTATAGTTTATATGTAATTGTAGTTTTAATTTTTTTTGGTTTTATTTGGATGTTATTTTCGGTTAATGAAGGAGATGGTCATAATGACGAATCTTGTTTTTATGAATATGGAACTCCTGGAGGATTTGTTTGCTATTAAAAGATACTAATGTTTCATTAGCACACAACTAGTCATGCAACATCACATCATAGAAAAACTTGGTTTGCATCTAAGTAAGAAGATTAAAAGTGAATCTGATGTTGTTTATTTGTTTATTGAGATAGGTAAGTTTCTTGAGCAGGAAGAAAGTAGGGATTATAATTTACTTCGCTTTTACAGAAATTGGGTTGCTCATTATAAAATAGACCGTGAAAGTGCTTTCAGATTAGTTGGTGATTTTCCAGAAAGACTAGAAAGTTTAATGGACGATTTCTTTAAAAAAGATATAGGTAAATATCAACAACTTTCTGAAGAGATATCAAGGTTCATTGCATTCAATAATCTTTTCTCAGAATTAAATCGATTTTTAGAGAGTAACGATATCTTAAATACAATAACAACTAAAGAAGATCAGTTAAAGTTTTCTTATCTGCTTATAGATATTCTTTCAGATGTCCCTCTGATTTTTCCTCCTAATAAGTTTGATAACTTAAGATCTTTTACTTTTAGTAAAATCCATCTTAAGGGGAGTATAAAAGACCCTCTAACGACTTGGCACATAATAACAAAAGGTTCTGAATTACAAGGTCCTGTAATTTTAGAACTCGACTCACTTACCTAAAATAAAGTAGCGAAAAGGTGCTAAAATACCCTTACAATGGTTGAGGTGGTGGGTACTTAACTCATACACACCGCAAATCCATATAACGGCGAATAGTTTACATTGTCAAATCACGCTATAATGATTCACAATGAACCCACAAGATATTAAGCTGTACGACGGTGATGACGAAATTGTATATTCGGGTGTATTTAATGTTTATGAAAATTCTTTGCGAATTGAGTCTCTCTACGGGTTTAATTTTAAATTTCTTTTTGAAGAAAAGCTTCCACCTCTTCCTTCTACGAATTCAAAAGATATTGCTATTGTCTCAGAAGAAAAAGATATTACTATAACTTTCAACCATAAAATACGCAATACATTGGGAGGAGGTACTAGCAATAAAGTTTCTGTAGTTAATTTTAATAATGGTAAGACTTTATTATTCAGTGTGTATAGTAGTGTAATTGGAGATAACACCCCCGCACTCAATTTAACGGTTACTTTTTACATGCGATAATTATGACATTATTAATTCCCACGACGAGCGAAGTTTTAGATGGTACTGTAAGAGTTAGTAGCGCTGAAGTTACAACTCCTTCGCCCGCGGAACTAAATAAGAAACTTGATAGAGTGGATTCACTACTCTTTGTGGTTGTAATTATTTTGCTAGTGATGGTTGCAACTTTAGTCATCGATTCTTTCCATATCAATTCAGCTACTTACAAAGAATATTCTGAAAAAATTGAGACATTGGACATAACACAGAAGAATAGTAACCAAATGAATGAACAACATGCGAAAAATCAAGAGTTAATTATTAAACAGCAAGCACAGATACTTAAGCTGTTAAATAAATAGCTTTGTTCCAACTTCGTCCCGCATTCTCCGCCAACACATTTTAGTATCGGAGTGATCTATATGCCTGATAAAAATAAAAAAGATTTACTTAATAGTTTTGAGCTCTTAAATACATATCTTCATGGATACGAGGAAGGTAATTTGTTGTTATATCTCCCAGTGTCTGTTGAACTTCGAAAACTTCTATGCGAAACCAACCCCTCACCACTAATTAGTAGAGTGATTCCGAATTTTAAATTGCATAAGCTGCATTTTTCAGAAATATTAGAAAATACTCCTTCATTATTAAGTGGATTAGTAAACTTTATGCCGGGCAGTCTTAAGGTTTCTGATAATAACACTACTCTTTTCACTCTGTTATTTGCTCACAATAAAGAAGAAATAGATTTAGATAAATGGGTCAATCAAATCTTTTTTAAAGAAGGTTTAACAATTCGTGACCTTATAAAATCTGTTGCTGATAAAGAGGGTGCTCATTCTGACAAAAATTATGACACTACATTAATACATTGTAATAATTGGGTAGTTAATGATACAGGATGTCATATATTAGGAATTTATGCTATTACAAAATACCTCTACACATTGTTTGATTTAGAATATAAACAAAATCTTATTAAAGACCTGCATACCTAGTTTAGGTTATAGAAAAGATACTAGAATATCCTTGCGCTGGTTGAGGTGGTGGGTACTTAACTCACAATCACCACAAAATAGTCTTTATGAATACAAAAAACATATTTTGCGCAGTGCAACGCAAGGAGTGTATCCACGACTATGCTGTTGCCTCCGCAAAATACACTAAAGCCTTGAAACTTACTCAAATACTGTGGAACATCAACCATCACAAAAAAGAACATTTGAAATAGCTAGAGAATTTCTTGAGAAAAAAGTTTCTCTTGTTTTTGATCGCCCGTTGGGTTCGAAACATCCAAAATATGGCTTTGTATATGAAGTTAATTATGGCTATGTTCCTGGCGTAATGGCTGCTGACAGTGAAGAGCTTGATGCGTACTATCTAGGAACCCAAAAATCACTTGAGAAAGTTGACGGGGTTGTAATTGCTCTCATTCATAGAGAGAATAACGATGATGACAAATTGATTGTTGTTCCAGAGGGCGTCGAAATATCTGATGAAAAAATTATTGAAGCAACTCACTTCCAGGAACAGTTTTTTAAGTCAGTAATAGTGAGAAAATAATCCAACAGATAATCACCTCTTGTATAAAAATGAGACACCTTTTGGTGTCCTTTTTTTATTGAACAGGTGTCGACTAATTTACCAGTCGACTTCGCGAAATCATCTGCGACGCAGGAGCTGATTTTGTAACCGGATCTCACCTTTTCTTGTGATATAATACATATATGAAAATAAAATTCTTACTCATCATCTTATCAATGTTTTCTTTAGCTTCAGTTTCAGCTCTTGATTCATCTCCATCTAATTTAGATACCTATATTCTTAATCCATCTAAGCAATTTGTTGAATCTGCTTTCGGGAAAGATCACTATTTAAGTATTTTAGAGCAAGAGTCTCAAGCAATGAGGATAAATATTATTGTTCTACAAACTTATTTGGACAGTATAAATAAAAAAATTAAAGAATATAAAAGCAACTCAACAATAAACTCTATAGATAATCTAAAAGGTGATTGTTTGGATTTGAAAAATAATTTAGTAATTGGAAAATCCGACAAAGAAACTAACGGAGAGGTGTCAAAATTGCAACAATTTTTAGGTGCATATAAATTGTCCGTCATGGATTCAAATAGTGATTCAGGGATTCCGACTGGAGAGCTTCAGCCGGTGACCGGTTATTATGGTAGTAAGACTGCAGCAAATGTGATGCAGTGGCAAAAAGCGCACGGCATGGATTTCGTAACGCTCACAAGTGGCGTTGGCCTGATGACGAGAGGAAAAATGAAATGTCAGATACAGACGGGAGCAACTGTGAAATGGGATATAGGGTCGAAAATTGATGACACCTTCAATGAAGCCACAGTAACCTTAAGTTTGCCGAGTGGTGTTGTTAAAACCACGCACGTTAATGTTCTGAACGGTTGTAAGGAACTGAATCAGCAAAATCTAAACGACGAACATATCAAAAAAGTCAATGCAGTGGGAGTCTTCGACAAAGAACCAAATGTTATCAAACCAGGCCTGGCCTGCGTTGATAGGCACGTCTTCTCTTGGTACGGCGTCTTTTTCGAGGGCGGAAAATACTTTGTAAAAAAGCTAGGAGAGGATGCTAGCGGGCGAGGAATAGTGAACTGGGAAACCATTAAAGAAATATAGGAGAATTGGATGTTCCGATTATTCACTAATTAGCCACTTCATCTAAAATTACTTGCCGAACATCGTCCCAAGTCTTCCGCTCATATAAAAACCCGGCACTTTGTGTGCCGATTTTTATTGAATGAAAAACTTTTCCCCTTTGTTCAGCAAAAGGTGAAACACCCCCCCTGTAAGATTCCCCTTCCAGCAACGTCTGTAGTATCAAGGAAACAATTAAAAACCACACACTCTTCATGAAAACCAACACACGTATCAGTACATCGGTACTCGCCACAATATTATTGCTTAGCACACTTGGTTTCTCTACTGCCTTTGCATTAAACGCAACACAAGTAAACCTCTTCTCTGCCACGAACTTCGCCGTTCTCGCTGGATCCACTATTACCAACACCGGCTCTTCTGTTATCAATGGCAATCTCGGGTTAAATCCAGGAACGTCTGTCACAGGATTTCCACCAGGAACAGTAAATGGCACACAGTACATCACTAACGCACAAGCCGCTCAGGCACAAGCAGATCTAGTAACTGCATACACATCTGCAAATCAGACCCCTGTTTCTACTATTCCCGCAGAACTTGGAGGTACGACAAAAGTCGCTGGTGTATATACTTCTGCAGATGGAACTTTTGGAATAACCGGTCAAGTAACACTTGATGCACAAAATGATCCGACGGCTGTTTTTATATTTAAGTCTGCATCAACACTCACAACGGGAGTCGGTAGTAACGTTGTTCTCACAAACGGAGCACAAGCCTGTAATGTTTTCTGGCAAGTTGGTAGCTCTGCAACACTCGGAACAAATTCTTCATTCAAAGGAACAATCATCGCTATGTCATCTATCACCGTAACAACTGGAACAAATGTAGAAGGTCGCGTCCTTGCACGAAATGGCGCAGTAACCTTAGACACCAATGCAATCACTGTACCTACATGTGCTGCACTTCCTGTACCTGCACCCGTAATAGTACCAGAACCAACACCTACACCAACACCTGTGCCAGTAGCTACGACCACACCTGTCGTATCACCTGTCGTCGCCCCTGTAATAGTTATCGCCACAACAACAGTATTAACTGTTACAACAACTCCAACATCCACACCTGTCATTACTCAAGCCATCACCCCCGCTCCAGTATTCGTAAATGTAATACCAACAGTTGCCCCACAATTTCCAGACACTGGCTTTGCACCAGAAACAAATACTACATTTTCTAATGTGGCTTTCGTTCTCTTTGGAATATTTTTAATTTCCGCAACACCATTTATTTTTCGAAAGAAAATAACCCTTTAGTAATTACATGGATTTGAAATTTATTACTATCAAATCTCTGCTGAAGAAAAAGCATATTCCACTTCTTGTCGGTATACTCACAATACCTGTTCTTTTCACAATCCTTGCCGTACAAAACACAAACAATACTATTCAAACAAAAGTAAGCGTTGCTGTCTCAAATCAGCGCACACCTCTTAGAATCATTATTCCCAGTATCGACGTTAATGCCACCGTAGAACTTGCAGGAATTACGGATGACGGAAAAATGGAATCACCGAAGTTGCCAGAGAATGTTTCGTGGTTCACCACAGGCCCACAACTAGGAGAGATTGGCACTTCTGTTATCGCTGGACATTATGGATGGAAGAATGGTAAAGCTTCCGCCTTTGATAGATTACACACACTTATTAAAGGTGACTCGATAGAAATACAGGATACCGAAGGGAAGAGCTATTTCTTTGTTGTACGAGAAACCAAACGATATGAAGACACAGCGAGTTCGACTGATGTGTTTATTTCACATGATGGAAAATCCCACCTTAATCTCATAACCTGTGAAGGCATGTGGAATGCAAAGACAAAAAGCTATCAAGGGCGTTTGGTGGTGTTTACGGATGAGCTGATCAGATAATCTGTTATACTTTCTTCATATTCATTAAGTTAAAAACCATGAAAGGATTTTTAGATTTCATTCGTTCACAAGGTGCAGTTGGGCTCGCTGTTGGTTTTCTTTTAGGTGGCGCGGTAAGTGATCTTGTAAAATCATTGATCGACAACGTTATCAATCCGTTGCTGAGTATTTTACTTAATCAAGCGCAAGGAATAACACAATCCTCTGTTATTTTTCTCGGAGCGACCATTAAGTACGGAGCACTCTTCACAACTTTCATAAACTTTTGTGTCATCGCGGCTGTTGTTTATTTTGGTGTAAAGAAACTTGGTCTCGATAAATTGGACAAGAAAAAGGATTAAGAAATACTGTTGCCAAGAAGTCCTCTTCTGTGTCATTCCAAACTCGATTTGGAATCCAGTGGACACTGGACCCCAATTTTCATTGGGGTGACACATATAAATTCAGTGGACCACCGTATAGCATCGAGGAATGCTTTAGATTAAAACAAAAGCGCGACCTTGCGGACGCGCTTTTGCTGTTTGATTTACCTTAATGGTTACTCTGGTATTGAGCATGAGACACTATACGGTTTTTAATTCATATACGTCTCAACTTTATTCATAATACTAGCAACTTCGTCTGGATATGATTCAACAACAGTACCGTTATAGTGATACAACTTTTCCATTGTAGATTTACCAGCATAGTAACGAGCTGTCTTTGGGTTGGCTCCACCTAGGTTTCGGCCAAGGGATTCAATAGCCTGCTCGTAACTTGAGAAGTTACTTAGCTTACATGACCCCCAACCGAATGGGTTGTATCCACAAGCAGCTTTACCACCTGAAGATTCGCGAACACCAATGGCTGGAAGAAGTCTCCAGTCCAGTCCATATTTTTCTGCTACAAGCACGAATGTCATACCAGTTCCTAAAAGGGGCATTGAGCGTTCCTTAAAGTAACTATCGATGGCATCGGCTTTCTGCTGACGGAGATCGTTCACTGATACTTCTGCCTTTGTTACAGGAGTCGCGTCAAGTGAACCAATATGTGAGGCAAGTGAGATACTTGGGATGGCCATGAATGGCACAAACGCAAGCATCTGGCTAACCTTGTAAATGTTTTTGATCATAGTTTAGGAGTTACGCTCTCCAAAACGAACCACGTCTGTATAACTTTGAGCTAAAATAAAAATACCTGAGAAACTCTGGTATTTACACTTCAACTCTTCTGTGTTCTAATCATAGCAAATTCTGACCCCTTTGTCAAGTATTACAACACGGAAATAGCCTATTTGTCAATATAAAGGACATAAATAAGGGTTATATACCAAGGTATTTCAGGAAACTAGACTTTAGGTGACTTTTTTGGATTTTGGGGTGGAAATGGAGTGCCAAATACAACGTGAGGAGAACCGGTCACAGAACTACCTCGCTTTGCTCGAAGTAGTTCCGCGACCCCGTATTCGATTCTCCCGCAAACCACGCAGGTGGTTTGCTTCTACTGATCACAGTCAACAAAAATACACAGGAAGAACCTGTGTATTTTTGTTGATGTGACCTTACGGAGAATCGAACTCCGCTTCCAGGCATGAGAAGCCTGTGTCCTAACCGATAGACGATAAGGCCGATAAAGTAAGAAAATTATAGCACAAATCCCCTATTTTGCACTGAGCTGTATTTTAGTCGACCCTGCGCATCCATCGCAAGGTCGCATGATATAATCAATTCTGTAATATATGAAAAAAGTAACATACTTGCTGATTGGTGTCTTTATTTTATCAGGAACCTATTTTTTATTTAAAAAATCAAGTTTTTATTATTTTGATTATTACAGTAAGAAATGTTTTTTTAGAATGAAAGAGGTAAGAAAAACTCGCCCAGAATTATTTGAAAAAATCTATCCATCAAGAAATGACTGTGAGAAAGATAATTCTAGATATTTGAAATAATATGGTTTCATTTCTGTTTGCTTCATTCTTGAAATGCCAAATCCCCTATTTTGCACGGAAAAGCATTCGCTGTAAACTGTCGACTGAAAACTGTATACTATCTTCATGACCACTCAAAAAATAGATAAGAAATGTGTTGTTTGTAAAATAGATCTCAATACCATGAAGAGCTTTAAGGAACGTGAGGACTGGGAAAGTGTAAAGTTCTGTAGCAGTAAATGCAGAAAGGCTTCGAGCAAGAAACGGTAGGCAACTTAGAGGGGGCTCTACGTAAAACAAGAGGGTGGAGTGTGCCTGGGCAATACATATAACATTGTTAACAAGCCAACATCTTGAAGAAACAAAGTGATGCGCTAAATATTCAGATCTATCTGTGGAGCCATTGTTTTTCTTGGCGAACTAAAACAGATTTAGGATTATGAGTCTCCGCCAATATCATCTTCACAGCACGTTCCATACGCACACCTTGAGATCCTTTCATATACACTACGTCCCCTTCAGCTAGTACTTGCACCAATTCTTTACCGGCATCAATCGATGAGTCACACTGCATAATATTTTCATCTGACATGCCTGCGTCGAGTGCACCTTCTGCCATTACACGTGCTCGTATGCCAACCGTGTAGAGCTTGTGGCATGCCTTCGCGGCTTCTTGCCCTATTTTGTAATGTTCATCACGTGTGTACTGACCGAGCTCAAGCATATCTCCTAGGACAGCAATCTTTCGGCCGTATGTTTGCCTTGAGGAATTCGAAAGGTCTAATTCACCCAATGTCTTTAGTCCATGCTCTGTCGCTTTCGGTGAAGCATTGTAGGTGTCATCAATAATGATTGACCCGTTCATTCCTGAAAGTAGTCGCATGCGACCTTTTGGTTTATCGGCATCACGAAGAGCGGCACAGGCCACTTCAAGCGGAATAGAAAGTTCACGAGCCACCGCAAGCGCTGGAAGTGCCGAATACACAGAAGACTTCCCTATCACTTCAGGAAGAACAAGGTGATGAACAGCCCCGTCAATCGTCACATCCGCCTCTGTTCCTGCAAAAGGTGAACCGTATACTTTCACATTCTCTGCCTTTATATCGGCAACATCATGAATACCAACACTTACTTTTCGAGACGTCGTCACACCCGCCAACTTTTGACCATCATGATCATCAGCATTGTAAATAAATAGACCACTCTCTTTCAAAGCCTGTACAAGATATGCTTTCTCTGCAACAACTGCATCTCTATTTTCAAAAAACTCAATATGCACCGGCACTTGGCCGAACTGTGTGACTACACAAATATCTGGATGAAGCCATGAAGCAATAGACTGTATGTCCCCCGGTCTATCAGCACCGATTTCTAAAACGAGATGAGTCGGATAATTCTTTTGCCAGACTGTGAAGAATCCACGAACAAGAATAACCGCCCAGTGAAGAGGGCTATTCCATCCGGACTTTTCACCCAAGATGGTGAGAGGCACACCGAATTCGCTATTCATACTTTTTTCACTCCGACGCACGTAAAAATGCTGCTTCATGACGGCGTAGATCGCATCCTTGGTAGACGTCTTGCCGAGATTCCCCGTCACACCAATGATGAAGGGTTTGTGCTTTGCAAGGACAAGCTCTGCTTCCCATGTGAGAAGTCGAACAATGAATGGTTTGATGAGATCTTTCATAGGGCCAGATGTTAGATATTAGCTTTTAGACATTAGATAATGCGGATACTAAAATTATAGCACAAGAAGCTGCGCCTACGGCGTCACTTCTTGTTTTGTATTTTCCCCGCTTCCAGCTTTCCACTTCCAACTTCTCTCTTCTAGCTTCCGTCCTTTAGCTTCTAACTTTTCATCATCAACGTCTGATGCTCGTTGGTATTCAATTCGCCGCACTTCTTCCATTTCTTTCCGCTACCACATGGACAAGGATCATTTCTTCCGATCTTTCCCTGTTCAATCGCCTCAGTCTTACCATCTCCTGGAATAACAGGAACAAACTGCTGATTCGCAATTGCTTGCTGTGATGCGAAGAATCCATCCAAGTTTTCGATAAACATAGTAAGCTCAGCACGAAGTGAACTTTCAAGTGAACGGAATGCTCGCAAGCCTTCTTTTTTGTATTCAACCAAAGGATCACGCTGACCATAGGCGCGAAGGTTCACACTATTTCGCAAATGCTCCATCGCATCGAGATGTTCCATCCACAACGTATCGATAATTTGTAGCATCATCACACGGAAAATGTGACGCACTGCTTCACGGCTGTACTTTTCTTCTTTCTGTGCAAGAACTGCCTCGAGTTCTGGTTTTTCTGCAATAAGTTCTGCGATAACTTCATCGACAAGCGCTTCATCTTCAAACAAAATCCTGCGACGCTTCGCATAAATACTTGTACGCTGATGATTAAGCACGTCATCGTACTGAAGTGTGTGCTTACGAGTGTCGAAGTGGAATCCTTCAATCTTTTCTTGAGCTGATTCAAGTGCGCGTGATACGAGCTTGCTCGAGACCGGCTCGTCTTCTGGAATACCAAAGCGCCCCATCATAGACTTAATATTACTTGAACCAAACACACGCATGAGATCGTCTTCAAGTGATACGAAGAACTGTGTTTCTCCCACATCACCCTGTCGTCCTGAACGACCACGCAACTGATTGTCGATACGGCGAGCTTCATGACGCTCTGTACCGATCACAAAGAGGCCGCCTTGTGCGAGTACTACTTCTCGTTCTGCATCTGTCGCCTGTGGACCACCAAGCTTGATGTCCACTCCACGACCGGCCATGTTGGTAGCGATAGTCACCGCACCTTTCTTTCCAGCTTCCACGATGATAGCCCCTTCGTTCTCATGGTTCTTCGCATTGAGCACAGCATGAGGAACACCTGCATGTTCGAGATACTTCGAAACCGCTTCGTTCTTTTCAATAGAAATGGTTCCGATGAGTACCGGCTGACCTTTTTCATGAAGTTCTTTCACCTTACGAGCGAGCGCTTGCCACTTTCCTTTTTCTGTTTGGAAAATAAAATCATTGTGATCTTTACGGTGAATCGGATTGTGTGTTGGCACAGGAGTTACCACAAGTCCGTACACTTTATAGAATTCTTCTTTTGATGTCTCGGCAGTCCCTGTCATGCCTGCCAACTTTTCATAAAAACGGAAGTAATTCTGGAACGTAATAGACGCAAGTGTACGAGACTCTTGTTCGATCTTTGTTCCTTCTTTTGCTTCGACAGCCTGATGAAGCCCATCTGACCAACGACGCCCCGGCTGCATACGTCCTGTGAACTCATCCACGATGATCACTTCGCCATCTTTGACCACATATTCGCGTTCACGAATAAATAATGCCTTTGCTTTGACAGCAGTTTCCAAATGATGCACATACTTCATTCCTTCAACAGAATAAATATTCGTAATGCCGAGCATTTCTTCGGCTTTATTGATACCGGACTCAGAAAGAGAAATAGCGCGCTGCTTTTCATCGACAGTATAGTCCTCTGCTTCGACAAGTGACATGGCAATGCTTGCGAACTTCTTGTACATGTCGCTCGATTCTGCAGCTGGTGCAGAAATAATAAGCGGTGTACGTGCTTCGTCGATCAAGATGGAGTCTATTTCGTCCACGATAGCGTAGTGATGTGTGTGTTGAGTTATAGCCTCTTTACTGTATCCAATATTGTCTCTCAAATAATCAAAACCAAATTCGTTGTTTGTTCCATAGGTAATATCCGCACGGTAGGCTTCTTGGCGGCTACATGGTTTCAAGAAATCATACACGACTTTGTAAGACCCAACATCGTCACGCTTTTCATCGTCTTCTTTTCGTTCGCTTTCATCAAGATGTGTACTGTCATACATAAATGATGACTGATGATTAATGACGGAACTTGTGATACCGAGAGCGTCGTATACTTGCCCCATCCATACTGCATCACGACGTGATAGATAGTCGTTCACGGTGACAATGTGCACACCACGACCAGTGAGGGCGTTTAGGTATGCTGGCAGTGTCGCAACAAGTGTCTTTCCTTCTCCGGTACGCATTTCGGCGATATTACCACGATGAAGAAGAATTCCTCCAATAATTTGCACACGGTAATGCATCATGTGAAGCGTGCGACGAGCAGACTCACGGACAAGAGCGAAGGCTTCTGGAAGAACAGCCTCGAGGACTTTCTTTTCTGTATGTTTAAGAGTATCTCCGGTAAGCCCTTCGATTTCTTTCATGACACGTGCCTTGAGTGCGAGACTGCGATGCTTGAGTTCGGTATCTGAAAGAAGTTTAAGTGCGTCTTCGTGAGAAAACACCTCATTTACAATGGGTTCGAGTTTTTTGATGGTCTTTTTTGACTCATCGGGGAAAAGCTTTGTAATGAAAGACATAGTTGATAGATTATAGCATATTTACAAGCTTTTGCCTTCATTTTTAGAGAGAACAAAATAAGAAAGAAAGAGTGGAATATATAATGGAGACAATATTCAATATTCAAAAAAACAATGACCGTCATTGTTTATGGAATGATTTTATTCGAAAATTTCTGGGCAGAAATTGTCTTAGTTGCAAGGCGGGTAATATTTTTTCGACCAAGATGTACGAATAGTACATTGCGGGAGAAAAAATATTACCCAACGAAGCAAATGAGATGATTATGCCCAGAAAAAATAAATCACCCGTGGGAGCGGGTGATTTATTCGAAACGGGCAAATGCGATTACGCGCGCTTTGCTGTCTTCTTTGCGGCCTTCTTCTTTGGAGCAGCCTTCTTTGCAACTTTCTTTGTTGCCTTCTTTGCTACCTTCTTTACCGCTTTCTTTTTTGCTGCCATAAATATATTTTTATTATGCAAATCAGAGAGTATTAATAAATGTTATTTATGATCACGACCGTAATCATTACTCTCGATACACTAAGTATGTCACGCACACATACACACACAATAGATACGCATACAAAATGTGTGGATAACTTTTATTTTTATTTTTGTATGTATATGCAAATGCGAAGAGTTCGCAAGTATAGATTTTAGGTATTAGATTTTAGACGTTAGAGGACAACGCAAAAACACAAAAAGCGGCCACTTTGTGGCCGCTTTTTGTCTCATATCGTATTTGTATACTCTAAAGTCTAAAATCTAATTTCTAACATCTGACTCATCTCCTCCCTCCATTCCATACGCGTGCTTTTTTGCTTTACATCGACATCCGTGCGGTGCGATGTGCTCTTTCACAAACTCTTCTCCGTAATCATACACAATCTCATCGCCTATATTAATGGTCTTGATCGCCTTAATGATGACGCGACCCTTTGTGATATCACTCTCGGCATTCGCCGCTTCGTTGCACGCATGATTACAATATCGTGCAATATTCCATCTCGGCGTTCCGTCAATAGTTTTATTTCTACTCACCTCAAAAAGATACTGACTTGTCGTCTTCTTATCCGCCTCTTCTTTGGTAAGAATATTGCCGATATATTCGATAATCATTTCCCCTTTTTTGATTTGTTCTTCTGCAAAAAGACCGAGCCCATCCAATCCACGCTTCACTTTCACTGCCTTAAAGTGGTGGTCTGGTAATTGCTTAGTATTCGGCGAGAGTTTCTTCACTTTTTCGATGACTTTCTTTGATCCTTTTTTGAGGAGGGTTGACTGTTTGCTTAGCATGGCTTTATGGTAGTATGAATGTATATAACAATAGCGTTTAGCCTACCATACTACATATATATGAAACAAGTTCCAGAATCATTAACCAAACCATTCGACGCAACATCTGTCGAAGCGCCGCTCTATGACATGTGGGAAAAGAGCGGGTACTTTAATCCTGATAATTTACCGGGCGAAAGAAAAGAAGCGTATACCGTCATCCTCCCTCCACCGAACGTCACTGGAACACTTCATACGGGTCACGCTATTATGCTCGCTATTCAAGATACTCTTGTGAGGTTTAAGCGTATGCAAGGCTACAAAACACTCTGGCTTCCAGGAACAGATCATGCTGCTATCGCGACACAGTCCGTCGTAGAAAAGAAGCTTCTCAAGGAAGAAGGAAAATCTCGTCATGATATTGGTCGTGAAGAAATGCTTACACGTATCAACGCGTTTGCTCTTGAAAGTCAAAACACGATTCTTTCGCAAACCAAAAGCATGGGGGCATCACTCGACTGGTCACGTCTCGCTTTCACCTTAGATGATACACGTAACCTCGCCGTACGTACGATGTTCAAAAAAATGTACGATGATGGACTTATTTATCGTGGAGAACGTATTGTAAACTGGGATCCGAAAGGTCAGACGACTATCTCAGACGATGAAACTGTTGCTGAAGAACGAAAAGGTGTTATGTATACCTTCAAGTACAGTGCTGACTTCCCTATCGCTATTTCTTCAACACGACCGGAAACAAAAGTTGGTGACGTAGCTGTGGCGGTGCATCCAGATGATGAACGATACAAAGAATACGTCGGTAAGACATATGAATGTATATTCGCGGGATGTCCCATTACCATCAAAGTGATCGCAGACGAAGCTGTTGAAAAAGACTTCGGAACAGGAGCTCTCGGCGTGACCCCTGCACACAGTGCTATCGACTGGGAAATAAAAGACCGCCATGATTTACCTTCACGACAAGTAATTAATGAGTACGCCAAAATGTACGGACTAAAGAATGAAGAATTAAATGGCAAAAAAGTGAACGATGCTCGCGACTACATCGTGAACTGGCTTCGTGAAAATAACTTACTCATTAATGAAGAAGAGGTAACCCAAAACATTCCTACGGCGGAACGAACAGGCGGTGTTATAGAACCATTACCAAAACTCCAATGGTTCGTCGCTGTAAATAAACCATTCCTTCATTTCGGTAAAGAAACGACACTGAAGAATCTCATGCGTGAAGCTGTCGAAAGCAAAGGAACAACAATCATTCCAGATAGATTCGAAAAAGTATATTTCCACTGGATAGAAAATCTTCGCGACTGGTGTATTTCTCGTCAGATTTGGTATGGACATCGAATTCCTGTTTGGTATAGACAGGGAGAAGCTAGCAGTGAGAAGCTGGAAGCTGGAAGCGAGATGCAAAACGCAAAAGAACTCTACTGTGGAGTTAACCCTCCGGAGGGAGATGGCTGGGCACAGGACGAAGACACATTAGATACATGGTTCTCTTCTGGTATGTGGACATTCTCAACACTTGGTTGGCCAGAGAAAACAAAAGATATGGAAACATTCCATCCGACAGACCTACTTGAAACTGGTCACGACATTATTTTCTTCTGGGTTGCACGCATGATTCTCTTTTCAACCTATGCACTCAACGAGGTTCCATTTAAACATGCATACCTTCATGGACTCGTGCGTGATACGCAAGGACGTAAGATGAGTAAATCACTTGGAAACGTACTTGACCCTCGCGACCTCACTGCGAAATATGGAACGGACGCGCTTCGCATGGCCCTTCTTGTAGGAAATGGTCCTGGGAACGATTTGAAGTTGGGGGAAGATAAAGTAAAAGCGTACAAACTCTTTGCCAATAAAATCTGGAATGCCACACGCTTTGTGTTTGAGAAGACAACAGACTTCGAAACTTCTGTAGAACTTATTGCGGAAGACAAGGCACTGTATGATGCTTGGCGAGAAGTAAAAGCGGATATTACCTCTGATCTTGATAATTATCGCCTACATTTGGCTTCACAAAAGATATACGACTACTTCTGGAAGACATTTTGTGACCAGATTATTGAATCACACAAAGTACGCATCGTAGAAGATAAGGATAAAGCGAGTGCGCAAACACTTCTTGTAACATTGCTTCGTGAACAAATCATTGTACTTCATCCATTCATGCCGTTCATCACAGAAGAAATTTGGAAGTACATTAAGAAAGACGAGGACGATTTATTAATAATTACCAATTGGTAAATTATTAATAAATCTAGAGTTGACAGGAAAGAGACAAGAGAGAACATTAATACAAGCGGCGCCTACGGCGCCGCTTGTATTTTACTCTGGACTCTCTCCTCTTCACTCTCCACTACTGTACATGTGTATAACTTTTCACCTTTATTGACAACACTAGAGGTATACTGCGTGCATACACATCTAACTGGTAATATTTATTTATGCTTAAAGAAAAAAAATCATTCTTCGAACGTCTCGCTGGTTCAATAAGTGTTGACGATGAAGACGATCAGGTTGACTTCGTACAAGAAGATGACGAAGACATGGAGGAAGTGCCTATCAAGCATGTAGGTAAAAAAGCAGAAGTACCTGCAACTCGCCCAAAGGCACGACATATTAGTCTCGATGAAGATATGGAAGAAGTTGATCCTGATCTAGAAGAGGGAGAACTTTCTGTCGACGTGTATCAGACACCAAGTGAAATTATCATTGAAGCCATGGTCGCTGGTGTAAAACCAGAAGACCTTCATCTTTCTATTACACGCGATATGGTTACCATTAAAGGACGTCGCGATGGCAACACACAGGTGACTCACGATGATTATTTCTACAAGGAGCTCTATTGGGGAACGTTCACTCGTACGATTCTCCTTCCACATGAAGTAGAGATCGAAGAAGCCGAGGCAGTCGAGAAACATGGATTGCTTATCATTAGATTACCGAAGGTGGATAAGGCACGTCAAACGAAATTGAAAGTAAAGAGTATTTAGCCATAAATTATCCCATCTGCGTTGTTGTGGGCCCCAAGTTTTTCAGTCAACGTACTATTCGTACGTCTCCGACAAAACTTTTCCCACGCCTAGCATCTAGGACAATTTCTGACTAAATCGATATATACATTAAAACCAGTCGAAAGACTGGTTTTAGTTTTACTTGTTCCCCACCTCGGTCAGGGGTATATTTCTAGAAAACTTAGCATGTGTTATTATGTTCACAAAGTGATTTTTCTCAAAACTTCTGCCGTGATTCTGCAATCTTCTAGTGCACTGTGTAACCCCCTTGGTTTTGCTCCAAAGTATTGAAACATTTCTTCTGAATTTACACCACCTTTATAGCCATTCTTTATCGCGTGAATATAGGCAGCTGGCCATATATCTAAAATATGAAAATCATATTTTGTGAAGCTTGTTCTTCCTTCAGTAAAATCTATACCGGAGGCGGAAAGTAATTTTGTAAAGTGAGTTATATCTAAGTTCTGTACCCATGAGGCAATAAAAATATCTGTCCCAAACTTTTCATACAACATTTTACCAACTTCTTCTTGTTTGGGGGCATTATTAATCATCTCTTGAGTAATACCCGATTTTAGAACTGTATCACCCTCTAGGTCTGCATAAATGTATGTGACAAAACTATCTTTTTCTTCCAGTGTTTCTTTGTCGAGAAGAACAGCACCGATTTGCACAGGATTTTTTCGTCCTTCAAAATCTATAATAAGAATGTCTTTTTGGAATTTCATATACTACCAATTTTACCTTAATAATAGTTATTAAGGTAATTTTGAAGAAACTTAGACCTCTCGGTCTATCTCACATGACTGTGCCCTCGGCAGGAACCATGAGTACATTTTCGGTCACCTCGTCTCGTTTCTCGCTTCACTCGAAACAGGAGACTCCTCGACCCCGTATCCGATTCCTGTCACAAGTCAGCGCAGGCTAACTTGTTCCTATAAACAGCTATAAGTAAAACACCCACAAGATTACTTGAAGGTGTTTTACTTATAGTGCCCTCGGCAGGAATCGGACCCACATCAATTTCTTAGGACGAAACTGTTCTATCCATTGAACTACGAGGGCGTGTGAAGATTCTAGCATATTTTATGCACTTGGTGAGGTCGTGATATGCGGTATACTTATGAGTAATGTCAGGATCAGATTTGAGTAACCAAGAAAAACTAGAAGAGGTGTACGAGATGACTCTTCAAAACAATATGATACTTCGTAGTATGCGAAGACAGCAGCATATTGCGAACACATTTCGATTTTTGTATTGGCTCATTATCCTTGGGGCTTTGGGAGGAGCGTACTACTACTTGCGTCCTGTTATTACGAGTGTCGCAGATAACAAAAGTAAAATTGAAGAAACTCTTAAACAGTTTGATGTATTGCGTGCTCAGCTTCCAGAATCAAGGCTATTTGATCAGGTATTTCAAGGTGTAAAAACGGTAGCAACCAGCACTCCTCAATAGTTACCTTTTAATAATAAAGCCTTCTTCCTTGAAGGATTATTTTATGATAGGATAGAGAAGTGTAAAGACAGGCAACAGTAAAAAGGAAAGAGAAATAAAGTATATACAGAAGCCCGTTTCAAATAAATATGCTTGGGTGACTCGAGAAGCTTGGCTTCGAAGATGTCGAAAGTTAACAAACTTTCGACCCGGTTGGTAACTACTATTCAAACGTGCACATTGTGTGTCGGTGATATAATTAAAAAATATGCTTGGATAGCTCAGTTGGTAGAGCGCTTCCCTGAAGAGGAATAGGTCCCCAGTTCGAGCCTGGGTCCAAGCACAAAATACAAAAAGCGATGTCATATGATATCGCTTTTTGTATTTTGTGCTTGGACAGTACGATATCTGCGTGTCCTACAATAAGCTGAATGGGTACAGTTCAAGGAGCTAAGAGCGACAAGATGAAACTCATAGCCGAGCCTGGATAAAGACAAAAATAAAACCAGTCTTTCGACTGGTTTTATTTTACACATATATGATACCTTTTTGACTTATACCGCTACCCCGAGTAACTGCGCCATTTTCTCCTGATTAAATCCAATCATCACTTCGTCCCCTATTTTGATAACCGGCACACCGAGCTGACCCGTCATCTCCACCATTTCCTTTCGCTTTACTAAATCTTCACCGACATTGTAATCCTTGAAAGGAATATTTTTTGCTGCCATCCAATCCTTTGCCATATGACAAAAGTGACATGATGCCGTACTATAAATTTCAACTGTTTGAGTTCCTTGTGTTTGAGTATTTTGTGTATCCATATGAGGCCAGTATATCAGGAGAGTTTTAAGTTTCAAGTTTTTAGAAAATACGCAAATGAAATACTACTTACTTGTCATTCGTCGCCAAAAGAGAATAAATCTCTCCCAGACCGTCATATCCTCACGTACAGGGCTTACAAGGCCCTTGTCACCATCATAAATAACAATCACGCCTTCTCCTTCCTTTACGACGGGATACGTCGTACGTACGTAACTTTCAAAGCCACGAGGAGTAGCAATGATGTCATTCTTTTCCTTCGCTTTTGCGACCTTGTCTTCGAGCAATGCCTTCTCCGCCGCTGAATCGTTACGAAGCTTCGTAACTTCTATTCGTTTATCGTTAAGCTCCATAATTGAACGAAGCAAAAGAATACATAACACAAACAAGATTACGATAGTCACCCTCGAGTAGAGGAGCGTTCGCACCATATACTTGTGTTGATATTCGCGCATAAATGAGGTAAGATTGTATTCATAATACCATACTCAAAAAGTTAATCTGGTACTAACACATATGATTTTCACAGGAAAAAATAGAAAACTGGTTCACCGTGTCTGGGCTGTCGTTTCAATCATTGCCATTATTGGTATGGTTGGATTCTCAGTTGTTTCATTGTTCCGCTAGTGACGACTGGTGGTCAATAGACGATAGTCTATGGTCAGTAGCACAAAAGAGCGATGCCACAGGCATCGCTCTTTTGTATTCTCTTTACTCACAGGTTTCTAAAAACTTTTGAAGTGCCGAGAAATGCGTACGAGTTGCAAAGTATGGCATATACACGTCCTGTGCCAATGTTGCTTCTTGTGTTGCCAGTCTTGTGGAGATTATTTCTTTTGAAAGCCATTCTATGGTAACACCCTGTTCATTTTCCTGTGTTGTTGTGGGTATTCCTTTCTCACCAATCACATGAGCGACAAAGAAGTGAACCTCATACTTCTTAGCATCTTTGTTACGAAATTCAAGAGCGGAACCAAGCGAAGAGATAATTTTTATATCACACCCAATTTCTTCTTTGCATTCACGTACAAAAGCCTCTTCAAATGTCTCTCCGTCTTCAACCCCTCCTCCTGGGAAAAGACTACGACCGTGAATAGTGAGAACACTGATAGCACCATCAGCATCAGAAACAATACCTTTCACTGTGGGACGAGAAGTATACCCCTCCGGTTCTGGTAAAGGATTCTCAAAAATATCTGAGTCTTTAATAATTGAAAAATATTCCATACCTTGTACTACTTGTTGTAGTCTGCTAAAAACACACTAAGCTTCTCTAAAGCCAACCTTCTCATTGAAGACTCTCTTCCTTCTTCTTCATTCATCTCTCCCCAGGTCTTGGTAAATCCTTCTGGTATAAAAATAGGGTCAAAACCAAAACCCGCCACACCACGAGGAGACTTTGTAACCACCCCTTTCCTTGTACCTTTAAAAACATGAACTTTGTCCCCATCACAAAAGCCAAAACAAACTTCTGCGGTTGCAGATCTATCTTCATGCCCATCAAGTAATTTGCAAAGCTCGCTATTTCCCATTGATTGAAGAAACCACTTGATAAGCGGACCGGGAAGTGAACCGAGTGCATTTAATGTAAAAGATACGTCTTCTACAAGAACGGGCGATTTCACAATAGCGTATGCACGGCGAGCCTTATCGATAACAACCTCCTCAACATCAAGCGATTGAATCTCAGGTAAATCAAGCTTCATATGATCAACAGGAAAATGAAAATGATCGCTTAACTGTTTCGCCTTCATTTCATTTCCTGTAATAAATGTAAGTTTTTGCATAGGAAGAGTATAGCATCCGTACGGCTTCCGTCTTTTAGCTTCTTCTGTTATTTTTCTCCTGGCTTCATCATCGATAAAAATGTGTCATGCGAAATATGTACCTTTCCCTCTCGCTGCATTCTGTCCTTCCCTTTCTTTTGTTTATCGCGCAACTTCATCTTTCGTGTAATGTCTCCTCCGTACATATATCCTGTCACATCCTTCTTCATCGGAGCAATGGATCTCGAGGCGACAATTCGTCCATCCACATACGCTTGGATTTTCACACGGAACATTTCAACGGGAAGTATTTTCTCTAATTTATCTACTACTTCTTCACTTTCTTCACGGGCACGATATACCGGTATCACACGAGAAAATGCCGTGACACGTTCTTCGGCCACATAGACATCAAGTCTCGTCACATCAGCTTTCTTCATTTCACCTTTTTCGTAAACAATAGACGCATACCCACTCGACGCAGATTTTACTTCATTGAAAAAGTTGCGCATGAGTTCACGAAGTGGCATGTTGAGTTGTATACGTACTCTGTTATGCCCCCAGTCACTTAAATCTATAACCTCTGCTTCATGCGGTGGAAAGAGTTGCATGAGAGGACTCACATAATCATGCGGCGTAATGAGTGTCAAAATAATCCATGGTTCACGCACAGAAATAAATGATCCATGATCTGGAAAATGAATCGGCGTATACACCATTTCTACGTCACCATTTTTGAGCGTCACTTCATAGGTAATAGACGGTGTCGTCACCACGAGCTCTTGATCGAATTCTCGACGAAGTCGCTCAGTCACAATTTCCAAGTGAAGCATACCGAGGAATCCGCAACGAAATCCACGGCCAAGCGCACCAGAAGATTCTTCTTCAAACGTAAGCGATGAATCAGAAAGTTTTAATTTCGAAAGACTAGATCGCAAGTCATCGAATTCATCTTGTGACTCTGGATAAATAGATGCGAACACAATAGGTACCGGTTCAGCATATCCAGGAAACGCAGGGAGTGGCTTCGAGAATGTGGTCACTGTATCTCCAACACGCGCGATACCTGGCTCTTTGATTCCTGTCACGATGTAACCGATCTCACCAGCACCCACCAGGCTCGCTTCTTTTTTCGCAGGAGAAAAGGTTCCCACTTCTCGTATGATAAATTTTGCTTTTGATTGTGCAAAGAGTAATGTGTCCCCCGCTTTTACATTTCCATCGAGCACACGCACATACAAAATAACCCCCATGTGATTGCTGTATTCAAAGTCAAAAATAAGCGCACGTGTTTGATTCCCTTCCGCGGCTATGAATTCACTTTTTGGAGCAGGAATTCTTTTTACGATCTCTTCGATGAGGGCCAGTACACCTTCGCCAGTCTTTCCTGATACCGCGAGAATATCACTTTCTTTACAGCCGAGAAGTCTGATAATTTCTTCTTTCACTTCATCAATCTCAGCGAGTGGACTATCTATCTTGGTGATAACAGGAATAATCGTAAGACCAGAGTTCTTCGCCATTTCAAGTGTGGTAAGCGTCTGCGCTTGTACACCCTGGGTCGAATCCACGAGAAGAAGTGTTCCTTCTACCGCTTGGAGGGCTCGCGATACTTCATACGAAAAGTCGATGTGTCCTGGAGTATCGATGAGATTCAGAATATATTCTTTACCGGAAGAATCCTTCCAATTCATACGCACCGGCGTCATTTTAATAGTGATTCCACGTTCGCGTTCAAGTTCCATATTATCTAACACCTGTTCCTTCATGTGACGCTTATCAATAGTCGCAGTCACCTCCAAAAGCCGATCCGCTAAGGTCGACTTGCCGTGGTCAATATGGGCAATGATTGAGAAGTTTCGTATTTCCATAAGGTAAACACACTTGTTTGGCGTACTACTTTGTCGCGTATTGCATCCAAACAACTACGTTTCTAATACAGTACATACTACACGAAAATCGACAAATAAAAAAGGAGGACCTGGGCCCTCCTTTGATTCTTCAGACCCACACATATGGGGCCCGTACCAACCGTCGTTTTTCCTTCCCCTCTAGCACAAGCTGCCTAACTATAGAATTAGACTCTTCATCGATTTCTGGAAGCTCTTCGATGTCGAGGGCAACTGCCGCAGAGAGAAGGAGGATTCTATACCCCAGTGGCAAGGCTTCAATGGTGACCACGTAATCATACCACCCAACACTATTCAGGTAATCGACGTCGTGATACATCGCAACCAGAAATGCAAGCAGCTGCCTTGCTTCATCATCAAAGCAACCATCAAGCAACTGTAACAGTTCTTCCAAAATGCAAGCCCTAAGCGATCTACCCATGGAAATACCATCGTAGTCATACGATTGCCACAGCTCTTG
Organism: Minisyncoccota bacterium; assembly: GCA_041651055.1. GTDB lineage: Bacteria > Patescibacteriota > Minisyncoccia > Phycocordibacterales > UBA5272 > UBA11704. Next base: position 738,880 of record JBAZJW010000001.1, on the reverse strand, counting down.
CAGACACACTTGGGCAGAGGATTTCGCATCTTCGCCCCTTGAAATATTAGCAGCGACTCTCGTGCGAACATGTTCCCTCTGAGCTGAAGAAAAACGCTCATCAGTCAAAAGATGAGAAAGTTTAGGCATACAGACCTCCCTTATTTACTCTTAGACCATCCTACACCAAGGAGACCTCCGGACGCAACATGTAATCTCAGACAAGATGGTGATTTTACTTTCCTTTTATATCAACTTTTTCTTACTATACAAAAGAGCAATGACAATAAAGTTTGAAGTAGACATAGCAATAATTCCATAGACAAGACTAATGTTCCCTAGGGTTTGTGTTGCATAACATGCAGCTACTGCGACGAGTGTTGAAATAAGATTCGAATAAAAAACACTCTTGGTATCTTTGGCGGAATAGAGACTAATCGAAAAATAGCCGATCATCATTTGGAGTGGGAGCGCTATCAAAAATCCTATCAAGAAGAAAGCAATCAGGTCATGAGCATTCGTATTACCGTATAAAATAGCGATAACAATATCCTTCAAAAAATAAATTGCTGCCGCCGCAAAAAACCCAATAGCTCCAAGAATGAGAACATACATTTTTACAACCTCTTTATATTCCTTGAATTGATTATCAATAAATTTTTTCGAAAGAACCGGCAGACTCGCAGTCGTAACACTTTGTTGAATAATTTGTGTTACTGCATCGGTGATTCTCTGGGCAAAAAGATAACTCGAAAGTACTCCCGGTCCAAGAGTGGTGGCAAAGGCTGTAAAAAAAATAATTCTAAGTTGTGTGAGAATATTTACACCCATGCGCGGAAATGAAAGTCTAAATAATTCTTTAATATGCTTAAAAGAAAAATAAGGAAGAACTTCAATAAACCTCACCCCCTTAAGTGACCACAACTGAATAAGGAAAGAAGCAGCTGCACCAATAATTACACCATAGATCAATCCGTGCACACCATAGCTTGGATAAAGATACATAATTCCAAAAATAATTCCCAATGAATAACCGAGTGGTGCGATACCATAAAGAACAAAGTGATTCTTCATTTGTGCAAAACAAGAAATTAAAGATGTAATACCAAGCAATATTGGCTGTATCATTAGCAATCTAGTAACACTAATAAATACTGCTGTCTGTTCTCCCGTAAATCCAGGAACAATGCCATGAGCATACAATGGAATTGTAATTACAATTAATACACCAATAAGTGAGGCAGCTCCAGCAAAGAAAAGGGATATAGAAGAAAGCCTATGACGAGAATCAATAACATCCCCTGATTTATTTTCAATTGTTAAAAATGGAATAACGGTTCCTGCCGTCACAAAAGCAAGAGACATTGCATACAAAAAATCTGGCAGTCTAAATGATGCATTGTAAATATCGAGAATTGGGCCAACACCAACATGGGTAGATAAAAGTCTATCGCGCACGATACCGAGCAACACCGAAAGCATAGAAAATATAGAGAGGAGTAATGAGTTCTTGAGAATCATAGAGATATCCTAGTATACCATATATATTCTCACTTCTTTGACAAAGGTAATAATATATCGTATAGTTATTTTGTTCTTTGTTGGGTAGACGCGCGATAGTAATATCGTGAGGAAAGTCCGAACACACACCAATTCTGCCTGCCATAGGCAGTTGCAGAATTGAGTGTCCCGAACGAAGTTGAGGGACTATCCTTCGACAAGCTCAGGATTCTCAATTTTGCAGCCACCTCTGGTGGGCAAAATTGGAAGCGTAGCGGGTAATGCCCGTCGTGGGTGACCACCGTGTTGCGAACAGAAACGATCCGGTTTAGTCCGGCTGAAACGGCTAAATACATACGTGTGTGCAAGACCGTGCCCGTAGTAATACGGGAGTGTCGCTTGACTCATTGAGCAATTAACGAGCTAGATACATGTCTACACAAAAACAGAATTCGGCTTATAGACAGAGAACATATGGAAAAGCCACCCTTACCGGGTGGCTTTTTACTTTTATCCAAGAATCGAATCAAGTACGAATAACCATTTCCTTACATTCATTTTGTTCCACTAAAATCAAGAAAATATCCGAAAATATTCCTTACTTTGATAAGGAGTAATTAAAAGCTAAGAAGACAACGAGGGAAAGAGCAAAAATAGACAGCACTTTGAAAACCCTGTAAGATTTTTCTTTTCCTAAATGCCTGTAAAAAAAGGCACAGAGTAAAATATACCAAACAAGTATTGTCCACATCCAAAAAGATGGTCCAACAGATACTATTTTTGCATCACCAGCGTCACTGGTTCCTCCGTACTTAAAAACTATCACCCCGAAGAACCCTTCCAACCAAAACAAAAATAACAAAATACGACTTAGTAACATTTTACCCTCCTCACCTTTTGTAATTTTTGTAACTATACTTACAGCTGGAAACAAAAAATATGCAGGCAGATACAAAGCAATAATCCCAAACCAGCCTATTATGAGTAAATCTTTTCCATATACAAATCCTGCTCCATTGTAGTTAGTATCTGGAACCTCAATACTGCTCCAGGCTGGGTAAAATAAAGCTACCCCAAAAATTAGAATAGAAACAAACGGTACAAGATAATTTTCTAATCTTTTATTTTCTGCAGAATAAACTACGTTTTGTGTTTTATATTTCTTTGACTTAATTACAATTGTTCCTGCTAATTTGTCATGCCAGCCTTGTTTTTTTCTATCAAAAGCAATCCATATAAAACCAAGACCGAGTGGAAGGAATGAAATAAAATATGCCAAGTAGCGGACTATCGCTTGACCAATCGAAATAGACTTACCAGTTACAGCATCAACAATTTGCACCCCTACCATCATCTTGCCTGGGGTTGCTTGTTTTTGTAACCAAAAAACAATCACAACGATTGCTGGTAGTACCCATGAAATAATAAAATCAGTAGGGCCAGCAATAAAGCCAGTTTTTTCAGCGTCAAAATATGCCCACCCATAAATATAAACGAGTGGCGGAAACGTAAGCAATATTAACAGAACTGTATCAATAAGGGTTGCAGAAAACCTAACCCAAAACCCTGCATATTCCATTTCTTGTTCTTGCATATTTTATTTTACTCTCGTAAGAATGATTAATCTATCCCATCAATACACAAAGTATATATGTTTAATAATTTATCTCAAAACTACTTCTCTAGTTTTACTTTTGATCCCAAATATAACCCATACTCCTCTGCTTTTCCGGTATTGATTTCAAGCACATAGAGAGCGTCCGGTGTATTGATAAATGTTTTCGGATTCTCTTTTGATCCTGTGTATGATTCTGGGGTAACATCTCTTTCAATATGAACAACAACACCGCTTTGATTTATCCAGATAATATCAAGAGGAAACAGCATATCTTTCATCCAAAAACCATAGCGTCCAGAAGCATCAAAGACAAACAACATTCCTTCATTAGGAGCAAGTCCCTTTCGTCCAGACAGTCCAAGAGCACGAGAAGCAGAAGTGTCCACCACTTCAGTGGCAATCGTCCCACGCGGTGCAACAATATCCATATCATGACGAACAAATCGCTCTACAGTTTGATTGCCACACGTCTTTTGTATACCACACGTATATCCATACCAACCAAGCACAAGAAAAAGTATGGCCATAGAGCCATACAAAATCTTTTTTTCTTTTTTTAGTTTTCGTATCATTCTTACAGTATACACGAACCGTAAGGCAGAAATTGTTTTAGATACAAGGCATAGAAAATTTTTACGACCAAGACGTACATATGGTACGGCGCGTGGAGGAAAAATTTTCTATAACGCAGTAGATAAAGCAATTTATGCTTTACGGCCAGCCTTTGCGCGATCTGATTCTGTGAGCAACTGCTTTCGTAGTCTCACTGACTTCGGTGTCACTTCAAGATATTCATCAGCGTTCATGATTTCAAGACCGCGTTCGATACTGATTTCCCATGCAGGCACGAGAACGATAGCTTCATCTGCACCTGACGAACGCATGTTTGAAAGCGCTTTACCCTTTGTCGGATTCACCATCATTTCTTCACCCTTTGATGTGTTACCAATAACCATACCTTCGTATACTTCTGTTGTAGGAAGAATATAAATCACACCTCTATCCTGGAGATTCCAAAGTGAGAATGCGAGAGACTTGCCGGATGCCATCGATGTCATAGAACCAACGAGGCGACGAGTGATAGGACCAGCGTATGGACCAAATTTACTGAAACGTGCTGAAAGAATTCCAAGACCTTTCGTATCAATAACGAATTCTCCACGATAACCGAGAAGTCCTCGAGTAGGAATAGTTGCCTTAATACGATTCACTCCATGCTTTTCAGTCATGTCTTCGATCATTGCTTTACGACGTCCAAGCTTTTCCATCACGATACCACACGACTCTACCGGTACATCGATCACAAGTTCTTCATATGGCTCTTCTTTCACACCATCTTTTTCATGGAAAATAACCTGTGGTTGTGACACTTGAAGTTCATATCCTTCACGACGCATTGTTTCGAGAAGTACAGCGATGTGGAGTTCACCACGACCGTACACCAAGAATTTTTCCATTTCAAAATCAACATGAAGACCGACATTGATCTCAAGTTCTTTTTCGAGGCGGTCACGAATCTGACGACCCGTTACGAACTTTCCTTCCTTTCCAGCAAAGGGAGAATCGTTCACAAGGAAGTTAAGGGCGATAGTTGGTTCATCAATATGGATTGCAGGAAGAGCTTCCTGACTTTCATTCTTAATAAATGTCTCACCGATGAAAATATCAGCAAATCCAGCAACCATGACAATATCTCCCGCTTCAGCAGTTTGAGCCTCAACACGAGCGATACCGTTGAAGGTATACATCTTTGTAATACGTCCCTTTCGTGTTTCGCCTGTTGCTTTCTTTACGACAATTTCTTCACCAACTTTTGCAACTCCGTCATACACACGACAAATAGCCATACGACCGAGGAAATTATCATATGCAAGGTTAAACACCTGTGCCACGAACGGACTATTGATGTCTCCTGTTGCCTTCGGAACTTTTTCCAAAATAATATCAAGGAGCGGTGTGAGATCCTTTCGTTCGTCGTCGAGATTCTTCATCGCAACACCCTCACGTCCGATAGCGTATACCGTGGTGAAGTCGAGTTGTTCATCGTTTGCTCCAAGTTCCATAAAAAGTTCAAATACTTCATCGTGCACTTTCTTCGCATCAGCAGCTGGTTTATCGATTTTATTAATAACAACAATCGGCTTAATACCAAGTTCAAGTGACTTCTTGAGAACGAAACGTGTCTGAGGCATTGGACCTTCCTGAGCATCAACAACAAGAAGCACACAGTCAATTGACCTTAGTACGCGCTCTACTTCAGAGCCGAAGTCCGCGTGACCAGGAGTATCCAAAATGTTAATCTTCACACCCTTGTATGGTACCGAGGTATTCTTGGCAGTAATCGTAATACCACGCTCCTTTTCCATTGGATTTGAGTCCATTGTCTGACCTTCAACACCAACACCACACTGTTTCATGAGTGCGTCGGTAAGCGTGGTCTTTCCATGGTCCACGTGAGCGATAATGGCGATGTTACGAATTTCTTGTTGCATGAATGATAGTTACTAGTTATTAGTTGCTAGTTATTAGTAGTGCAAATACATACAAATGCGATACTAATGCTCTAGAAAAATACGAAGCGGACAACGCCGCTTAGATGGCTACCATAATAACACATTTTCTGCTATTGTGCTAGTCACTTTTTGGATGTAGGATTATAGATAGTTGTGGCATACAAGGCAGGTTTTAGGACATCGTCCTCCGTACGCGCTTACCTTCACCACCCATGAAGGTGCGAAGCAAAGTACGTGGCCTGCCTGCCACGACTACCAATACCCATACTACTGTATACAATAGTAGTCATCCCGCCACCGAAAGAGGTGGCTTTTTATATAGCAAGATAGTACAAACAAAAAATTCTATCACCCAAGATGTTGAGTAACAGAATTATGAAAGCTATTTGTCTGATGAGATAATCAGTCGGAGTGATTCACAACAAAGAGTGCCGTGAGCAGAATACCAAAAACAAGATTGGCAGCCCATAGTTTAATGAAAAGCTTTTTTAGGTTGCCGGATGTTAGGAATACCGGAAGAAGTCCAATGAAGTTGTATACGATAGAGAGTCCGAGAAGGTTTTCCATATCAAACCCCTTTCACGAAGTTGAACAACTGAACCCTCAAGAAAGAGTATCACTTTTACTAGTTCACCTCAAATATACTTTGGCCAAGCTAGTAAGATCTTATTTCCCAATCACCTCCTTCAAAAATGCCTTCTGGTTCGGTGCTCGCCCTAAGAAATTCTTAACGAGTCTCATTTCATCTTCGCTGCTTCCCTTTTCAAGAACTTCATGGCGCCACTTCATGCCGACTTCGGTATTGGTCATAACATTTTTGTTCCCCTTTGTCTTGAATGATTCGAAAGCATCACATGCATACACAAGCGCCCACAAGTACGAATAGTATCCTGCATCATATCCGACAAGGTGTCCGAAACCTGCCGGGAACAATGTTTCCTTTTCTGGAAGGTCGATGTTGAAGTACAGCTTGTTCATTTTTCTATACGCAGCACTTGCGTCTTTTACTTTTCCTGTATGAAGGTCTAAGTCGAGCTTGCCTTGAATAAGTTGCCGTGTATAAAAGTAAGCATTCTGAAATATCTTCCCTTTAATGATACGGTCAATCATATCTTTCGGCATCTGCTTTCCTGTTTCGTAATGCATCGAAAGTTTTGCCATTACTTCTTCATTCCATACCCAATTTTCCATAATCTGTGACGGTGTCTCCACGAAGTCCCATGCCACATTCGCCCCTGCTTGAGATTCGAGTCGTGCACGAGTAAGCGTCATGTGCAGGCAATGACCGAATTCATGGAATAGTGTCTCCACTTCATTCAGCGAAAGAAGTGACGGAATCTTTTTCGTTGGTACAGGGAAATTACACACCATACTTGAAAGCGGCGCGCAGTACTCTTCTGTCAAATACCCTTCTTCGTGAGGAACGACAATGTCAAACATAGCTGCATGACCAAACTTCCCTTCTCGTGGATACAGATCCATAGCAAAATATCCAACAAGAGTGCCGTCAGTGTTATTAATTTGATATAGCTTCACATCTTTGTGCCATAGCGTTGTCGGATATTCTGCAATAACAATACCAAAAAGATTTTCACACAGTGCGAACAATTCAGTCTTTACGTGTTCAAGAGGAAAGTATGCACGCACTGTCTCTGGGTCAAGGTCGTATAACTTTTTCTTGAGATGTGTCGCCACATAACCGATGTCATAATGCTCTAGCTTAGTAATGCCAAGTGTCTTTGCATGTGCACGCAAAACTTCGCCATCTTTTTTTGCTAACGGCACGAGTGTCTTTAGGAGTGAGTTCTGAAAATCTTCAGCCGTCTTCGCACTTTTAGCCATTCTATTTTCAGTGCGAAAGTCTGCATGATGTTTGTATCCCAAAATAGTTGCAACTTCATGGCGTAATTTCACAATCTCTTCTATGATCTTAAGATTCTTTGCTCCGCCTTTTTTCAAATTCTTTTCCGCGAGAACTTTTCTCTTTTCGCGATTCTCGGCCTCTGCCATAAATGGACCGATGTGCGGATACTGAAGCGAAACAATATATCTACCATCAGTGTGTTTCGGAAGTGTAGAAATAAACCTCTCAGACAGACCGGCAAGTTCTTCCTTTGTACACAAAATATAATCCTGATAGTCATTGATGTGCTGACGGAAGGCAATTGAAAGTTTAGAAATCTTCTTCATCAAAAGTTTAAGTCTCTTTTGCTTTTCATTCGGCAAATCAAATCCCATACGACGATATTCACGAAGTGTTTCTTCGAGAAGTTTGATATCCTCTTTGCGAAGTTTCTTCTTTTCATATTCAAAATTCCCCTCATAGTATTCACAGAGCGCAATAAAAAGATCTCGATCATACTCGATATCCACCAATTTCTGTGACATTTCTGTAGCAATAATATGGGCCGCGTCACGTACTTCTTTCTTTGGTGACACTTCAGAAAGTAGTCCCATTTTTGAAAAGAAACTATCGAATGAATCGTCACAGCGTTCGAGTGCGTAGAGAGTGTTCACAAAGGTACGATTCTCAGGAAGAATATTCTTGATTTCTGTGTACACTTTTTTCTTATTAGCGATATACAGGTCGGCCTGTTTTTTCATTGTAGCCTGCGTCATTTTCACCCAAGCAAAGTCTTTTGTGGAAAGCGGAAGTGTTTTCATTTTTTCATTTTAGCATAAAAATTAAGAATCGCAGATCTGCGCAAAAAGATACAATGACGTTGATTACTTTCTTTTTTTGCTTTTATATATCTTACTTTTTAATAAACTCTAGTATTTCATGAAGTGCTAATTCTAAATCATTCGGATACTTACTCAACCAATCAGTAAGTGGGTGCATTGCATTTTTTATAGTAACAATTTTTCTTTTTCCAACATTAGCTGCCGAGTCGTATATTTTCTCCACAAGACCTTTTGGGATTACTTGGTCATTTTCTGCCTTGAGTATTAAAAGATTACCTTGGTACTTATTAATAATTCCCCAGGCATCACTATTAATCCAACTATACGGCTTACGAATTACAGAAGAAAATTCTTCACCAAAAGGAAGTCTGTACGCATTTCTATCATAGACAGCAGGTGCAATAAGAATAAGATTCTCAATGGGCAATAATTCTGTTATTTTGATAGCAATGTACCCACCCATACTTGAGGCTATAAGTGTTATTGGTTTTTGCAAGATGTCTGAATCTAAAATAGTAACAACCTGTTTAACTTTATCCTCTAATGAGGTTTCTGATAATTCTCCACCTGTCTCTCCGTGTCCTTTAAAATCAAAAGCAACTGAAGCGATATCTCTTTTTGCTAAAGTCTCTCTCAAAGCATTAAAGCCGGCCCTTCCTCGTAATCCTCCGCCGTGCAAAAAAAGAACTGATGCTATATTTGTATTAGAAATATAATCACCCCGGACTTGATATCCTCCAATCTTTATCGTATGTATGTGTTTATTCATTATGCTCTTGAGATAAAAAAGAAAAAAATATTCCTGCAGCCGAACGAACACTATCATTATCTACAACATTTTTACTTTCCTGACTACCGATTCTTCTAAAATTATGAGCAACTCCGGGAATTGTAATAATTTTTATTTTTCCACCAGCATCAGAGAGCTCTTTAACAAAATTTCTATAATATTCTTGAATTTGTTTTGGAATTGGAGGGTCGTCATCTTCAAAAAAACTAATCAAAACACTTCCACCAGATTCAGTAAATCTTTGTAAAATTGAAAATATGGGAGAATCACTAACATTCCAAGGGGTGCGGACAATTTCTGAAAATTTTTCCCCATAAGGAATATCATCAATTGATTCGGGGTATGCTGCTGGAGATAATAATACTAATTTAGAAACATTAATACCCGATTCCTGTAATTCTAAAATAGATTTTGCCGCCATATAAGCACCTGCACTTGTACCTACTATTGCAACTTGTTTTGGTTTTACTTTTTCACAAAAATGCTCAGAGACTCCTGCGAGAACACGAGCTCTTGTTTGAAGTGTTTCCTTATCCCAATCTCCTCCAGAACCTCCAGTGGCTGGCTGATTATACATTACTGACGACTCTCTAACGGCTGCTAATTTAATAGCAAGATGACCATAAAGTTTATTAATAAGCGGTAAATTCTTTCTACGTTCCGGGTCTCGAGGAATTCCTCCAACCATGGTCACCAAGCTATTCCCCTCAGACCCCTCTGCAAAAGCACATCTAATACTTTTTTCTCCAATAGCAACATTTTCAATAGTAAATGTGCCACTCTCAAGCCATTCTTTTTCAGACTGAGGCAAGTAAGAATCTAGATTTCTAATCTCTTTTGCTTCTATGTTTTTGAACATCTTTTTCTCCATTACCTTAATACTACCACAAATTACTTTCTTCGTTTTTACTGCTTACTGACTTCACAATTCTTATCGTGTGACCCAGGAAGCATGTCTATACTCATCAAAAATTCTCCGACTATTTCTCCACCGACGAATTTAAAATTCTTTTTAAAAAGTTTGAGCCAAAGTTTTTTGATTTCATTTTTTGTTTCCGTATTGTCATTCCCGCGAAGGCGGGAATCCAGGTTAGTATTCATAGATTCAAGACACTGGATTCCCGCCTTCGCGGGAATGACAAAGATACCTAATTCAATTTCCTTCTTTTGTACATCAAGCCAGTTCCTAAAACTTCCAAACTCTTTTTGAATGGCGAGCAATTGCTTCGCGTTATGTATCGCCGCATGTATTTTCAAACGATTTCGAATAATTCCAGCATCACTCATTAGCCGCCCGAAATCTTCCTCACCATATCGTGCGACTTTTGTAATATCAAAATTACTATATGCCTTTCTAAAATGTTTCTCTTTTACAAGAATAGTATGCCACGAAAGCCCGGCTTGATTGATTTCCATCACTAGACGACAAAAGAGCTCATTGTCACTGTCTATTCGTACACCGTAGTGATTGTCATGATATATTTTGTCGACATCACTCTCATCAGTAATAGCTGCGACGTATGTGCAATACGGATGGGACATAAAAATTAAATTTTTGGTATTACTAAATACTCTTCATCGTCATTTCCGAGTGCTTCATAATTACCGGCTAAATAAAAAAGGCCAACGATGGCAGACGTAATGGCGTCAATCTCATCATGAGAAACAATATTTTTGTGATAAAAGCCATCAATACCAAATTCCCTCAGCCCATCTTTCAAATATGGCAGTCCAGCCTGTTTGCGTGGTATCTGCATGATATCCTGTGCTGCACCAGGATAACTTTCAATAACTTTGATACCATGTTTCCGTAGTGCTTTTGCAAGCTTCATTCCACGATTAGTGAGCCTTTGCATACTCGGAATAAGACATGGGTACACATTTACACCACGACGTTTCAATTCCCTCTCAGCCCATCGCATTATTCCAATTTCATACCTTGTCGGATCATCATCAAAACAAGTCTTTCTTCCTTTTGGAATTCCGAGTGGTGAGTCTATTGAAACAAGCATTGGCTTTGCTTCGCGGCATAGTTTTATCATCTCTTTATCCGTAAGGCATTGTCTAGTTTCTGCTGTATAACCATTAAGAATAGCGAAGCCACTTGGGCGCAGTTCACTTCCCGTTAAATCTATTCCGATAATCGGACCATGTGGTTTTTTTATTTTTTTCCACAAGTCTTTTGCGTATACTTTTGGTTTTGGTTTTTCAGTTTTAACAGCGCGTGTTTTAATTCTTGGATTTTCTGTCTTTTCAAAGATCAGTTTTGGAACATTACTGGTTTTATCAAGAGCAAAAGAAAGCATGTATTTCATACCCTGGACATCTGCATGATTATACGCAAGTAATTTACGCAATGAATCTTCATTTCCTCTCCGGTATTCATGCCACAAAACGACGGCTTCATATCCCGTTACCCCTTTGATGTCCTCGGCTCTTTTCATTCCAAGTAAAACCTCAATGAGTTTCTGACCCCCTGCATAACCAACACGACGCATGAGGTATCGCAAATCTATATGATGCTCTGGAAATTTTAAATGAGGGAAATGATGCTGTAAGAATTTCACATCGAAAATTGTTCCATTAAAAGTTACAATTGCGTATGCCTTTGATAATGTCTTTTCAAAATGAGAAAGATCATCCCCTTGAAGATGATAATGAAATTTACCGCCAAAATCGTACCCGATAACAGTAACCTGATCATAATACCTAGAGAGACCTGTAGTCTCTATATCTAGAAAAAGAATTTTGTCTGGATGAAGTAATGCTTGTTCTAAATTTACCATACAATAAGTATACTAGGCATATTTAGACGACGAGCGATCGGCCACGTAATTGATGCAAGATTTTGCAAGGCTCGACGATACGAGGATCAACGATTCTGTACGAAACCGTGATTCCTTTTTTATCGGCTACAACAAGACCATTCAAACGAAGAAGTGCGAGGTGTTGTGACAAATTTGATTTAGAAATTTTCGTAATTGCGAGCAAGTCCTCAACAGAAGATTCTTTGATCTTTAAAATATTCAAAATCTCTAACCTTTTTTCATTTGCGAGAATTTTGTAAATGAGAGCGTTCTTTTGATAAGCTTCTTTGGGAAGTGGAGATTTCATAGGATGACGATGTGGCTAGTATACAAAAAATAGAGAAGCACTTCAACGCGACAATACTTTAGAAAAAAGCCTCAGTATATATAGTCTCTTCTTTAATACCAGAATCTTTTAATCCTTTCCAATATCCGCGCACAAAAGAAATAGAGCCACAGATAAAAAATTCTGCTTCAGGGGGATTTTTAGATGCTTCGATAACATGCTCAATAGGAATACGTCCCTGCTTCATGTTTTCTCCAGCAGTTTCTTGTGTGATGTAATACTGTACCGTAAAAATTCCCTCATGTTTTTTTGCAAGCTCATCAAACTCTTGTTTGAAAATAATACTCTCAACAGTTTTATTGGCATACAACAGTACAATTTTTCTCTGTGGATTTTTTGTTAGTGAGTCGAGAATCATACTTCGAAACGGTGCGATGCCAATACCACCCGTAATAATAACCAGAGAACTTGTTTCTGACTCAGAATAAAAGTAGCCGTATGGAAGTGATGCCGTTATTGTGTCACCGACTTTTTTTGAAGTGAGTCTCTTGGAAAACTCTCCGATTCTTTTTACGGTGATACGTACGTGATTTTCATGTGGCGCACTTGAGATACTATAACTCTTTCCTTCAACATGCCCTGTCTCTGGAAAAAATACCGTAATAAATTGTCCTGCTCTATATGTGGGCAAGACACTCTCACACGACAACTTCAAAGTAAACACATTTGAAGTTTCTTGAATGACCTCTTCGACGTTATATATATTATTTGTATTCATGTATTTTAAGGACTTGAAGACTTGAATGAGATTCGAGGCAAAGTTAAACTTTTTGAGAAGACGTACTTACTGGTACGGCAACGATAAAAGTTTGACTTTAACAAAGAAGCTCGTCAAGTATGCAAGTTCGACTCATAGTCCTCGACAGCCTTGCGCAAAGCTTCATGCCCCAACACAGAGCAGTGATACTTCCTATCCGGAAGTCCACCTAGCCGTTCGATAATTGCTTCTGGTGAAATTCTTTTTGCACGGGCAAGTGTCATGCCTCCATTTTCCATCACCATAACTGACATCATCGACGTCGAAGCTATTGCTGAAGCACACCCAAAGGTGCGCCACTTGCATTCCGTGATGACACCCTTCTCGTTATCTACGTTGATCCACACCGCCATCATATCTCCACACAATGGGCTACCGGCAATACCGATTCCGTCTGCCACATATTCTTTGTCATCAAGCAAAATATTTCTCGGATGAAAAAAATGATCTCGTACCGTTTCGGTGTAAATCCAATCTCCTACATCGCACATGCCTTGGAATGGTGTACTCATAGAGAAATAGTTAGTGGTGACATGCTTCGTAGTCGTTTAATAATACCAGGTAGCACAGTGAGAAGATAATCACACTCTTCCTTGGTAGTCGCCTCTCCAAAAGAAAAACGAAGACTGCCGTGCATAAGCGACGTGTCCTGATTGATGGCGGTAAGAACATGAGACACTTGTAAGTCGCTCGCCGAACAGGCGGACCCGGTGGATGCTTCTATTCCTTCTTCATCTAACATAAGCACCATGGACTCACCTTCTACAAAGGGCACTGAGATATGAATATTATTCGGCAAACGAGATGTGCAGCTGCCATTTATCACCACATCAGGAAGAATACAAACAAGCTCGCTCATACAATAGTCACGAAGTGCGATCAGTCTTTTGGATTCTTCTTCTCTTCTTTTTTCTACACGAGTAAGCGCGTACGACATACCCACTATGGACGGAAGATTCTCCGTTCCACTACGAAGAGCTCGTTCTTGTCCTCCTCCAAAAATAATTGGTTCGATAGGCACACTGTTACGTTTATACAAAACACCGACACCTTTCGGACCATATATCTTGGAGCCGTTTATGGTCATACAATCAACACCGAGTGTGCGGACGTCAAGCGATAGGTGTCCAGCGGCCTGGCAGGCGTCGGTGTGAAAGATAGGGCAGGCATCGTTCTTCGTTCTTCGTTCTTCGTTAGGAGTTTCTTGCTTCCTACTTCGTACTTCTTGTATTCTCCTCCCCAGTTCTTTAATCGGTTGTATCGTTCCTATTTCATTATTGGCATACATGACAGATATCAAAATGGTTGCATCGGTAATACGCGCCATACAATCCTCCACATCAATCAATCCTTCTTTGTTTACCGGAATATATTCAATAAGAAATCCTTCTTTGGATAATTGCTTTGCAGCTTCAAGAACAGCTTTATGCTCAATAGAAGAAACAAGAATATGATTGCCATACGACCTATTCGCGCGGGCAATTCCAAGAATTGCCATGTTGTCTGATTCAGTGCCGGATCCTGTAAAGAGTATCTCTTCTGCCTCAGATCCCAATATCGTGGCAATGTTTTTCCTTTCGCGCTCCATGACAGCACGAGCCTTTCTGCCAGACGCATACATCGACGAAGGGTTCCCATACTCCTTTCCAAAATACGGAAGCATCGCCTCAAGAACCTCCGGTGCCACTTGTGTCGTCGCAGCGTGGTCAAAGTATATGGGCGTAAGATGTTTCATGGCAGTATGATTATCGTATACCACAAAACGAAACATAACGCTCCATCATCGTTTTGATATCTGCAAATTCTTCGTCACTGTATGTCACCTTTTTAAGGAACTGTGGGTTGAGTATCTTGGAAGGAATGAACTTTTGCAGGTAGTACGTTTTCGAACCTTTAATTTCTTTGCCGATCTGCTCAAGGTCTTCGACGGACAACATAGACTTCACAATCGTCGTACGGAACTCGTACTCGATGCCACTGTTTTGTATGATAGCAATACTTTTTTTGATCGCTTCAATGTTTACGGGACGCGCTACGGTCTGTGTATATTTCGCCAAAGGAGATTTGATATCCATAGCAATATAATCTACCAGACCATCATCAATCACTTTTTGTAAAAAGACTGGGTCAACACCATTGGAATCCAATTTCACCAAGAAGCCACGAGCCTTCGCCTCTTTCATAAAAGAAATAAGTGAGTCTCCATGCATACTCGGCTCACCGCCGGTAATAACAACACCATCGAGCATTCCTTTCCTCTCATCAAGAAAGTCTAAAATAACTTTTTCTGGTATATGTGTTGTACACGTCTCGTCGACAAGCTCTGGGTTGTGACAGTACGGACAACGAAAAGGACAGCCGATAGTATAGACCATACACGCGACCTTACTCGGGTAATCTATCAGGGTGAACTTTTCGAATCCTCCGAATTCCATGTTATGCGCTCGCTTGTAGCACCTTCATTGCTTCGGCATGAGCAGGTACACTTTCTGGTATATACATTTCTCGTATATCATATTCTGCTTGCTTGGCTTCATTCCACTGACTCACTGGACGCAAGTAGCCGACGATACGTGAATACACTTCACAATTGGTATTACATGTTGGGCACTTGAAATGTTCTCCAGCAACATAGCCATGCGCAGAACATACACTGAATGTCGGCGTAATCGTAAAGTATGGCAATTTGTAATTTTCACAAATTTTCTTTACAAGATTCGGAACAGCTCGATAGTCCGATACACGTTCACCCAAGAAAAGATGAATAACCGTTCCTCCTGTGTACTTTGTTTGTAGACCATCTTGAATATCAAGCGTCTCAACAATATCCTGTGTGTAATTCACTGGTAAATGTGATGAGTTCGTATAGAATGGTTGTGCTCCTTTTTTGGTTTCTGCTTCATTGGCGACAATAATATCCGGATACACTTTTTTATCACGAGAAGCAAAACGATACGTCACTCCTTCGGCAGGGGTAGCTTCGAGGTTGTAAAGATTCCCGGTTTCGTGCTGATAGCCGATCAAGCGGTGGCGCATATGATCAAGTACTTCACCTGCGAACTGTCGCCCTACTTTGCTTCCGATGTTTTCTCCGAACAAGTTTAGGGTCACTTCATTCATACCGATAAGTCCAATCGTAGAAAAGTGATTCGTCCAATACTGGCCAAATGATTTTTTAATATTTCTCAAATAAAACTTTGTGTATGGGTAGAGATTCGCATCGGTTAATTTCTCGAGTAACTTTCTCTTGATTTCCAGACTTTCTTTTGCGA
Source organism: Minisyncoccota bacterium (assembly GCA_041651055.1). Lineage (GTDB taxonomy): Bacteria > Patescibacteriota > Minisyncoccia > Phycocordibacterales > UBA5272 > UBA11704. The sequence continues at coordinate 722,613 of JBAZJW010000001.1, read as the reverse complement.
TATCCATTTGTGCGTCGAGTCGTTCATAAAAAGCCGTCTTTGCTTCATCAAGAGAACTCCCGTGCTTTGACTTCGCGAGGTACGCGATACGTGGCAAGTTGATCGTCACAACCCCCACAGAGCCAGTGAGCGCATTTGCTCCAAAGAGTCCTCCTCCTCGACGATCCAATTCTTCGAGATCAAGGCGAAGACGACAACACATGGACCGTGTATCTTCTGGTTTCATATCCGATGTCACGAAATTACTGAAGTATGGAATACCGTACTTCGCTGTAATTTCCCATAACCCTTTTAGCTTTGGGTTTTCCCAATTAAAATCTTTTGTGATATTGACGGTTGGAATCGGGAATGAAAATACTCGTCCTGCCGAATCTCCTTCTGCCATGACGGCGAAAAAAGCTTCGTTGAACATGTCCATTTCTTCCTGAAAATCTCCATACGTTTCTGCTTGTGGTTTACCTCCGATAATAGCGGGCAGGTTTTTGAAGTTTACGGACGGCGTAAGATCAAGTGTGATATTTGAAAATGGTGTCTGGAATCCTACACGTGTCGGTACGTTCATGTTAAAGACGAATTCCTGAATCGCCTGCTTCACTTCTCCTTGAGAGAGTTTGTCATAGCGAATAAACGGTGCGAGCAATGTATCGAAGTTTGAAAATGCAATTGCTCCTGCAGCCTCACCTTGCATGGTGTACATGAAGTTTACAATTTGACCGAGTGCGGTGCGAAAATGTTTTGGTGGTGCTGATTCTATTTTGTCAGACACACCCTTAAAGCCAACCGTGAGCAAGTCAGTTAAATCCCACCCAACACAATAAATCGAAAGTGTTCCAAGATCGTGAATATGGAGGTCGCCATTTTCATACGCTGTACGAATTTCTTGTGGATAAATTTTGTTGAGCCAGTATGTTTTACTTACTTCAGAAAAAATATAATTGTTGAGCCCTTGTAATGAGTACCCCATGTTACTGTTTTCCTTCACTTGCCAATCGAGCTTGTCCAAGTAATTATCTACCAAACCAAGTGAGGACATCGTAGCAAATGACCGCATCTCAGCATGCTGTTCACGGTAGAGAATATAGGCCTTAGCTGTTGCTTTGTAACGAGATGTCATCAAGACATGCTCAACAGCATCTTGCACTTGTTCTATTTGAGCAATACCATTATGAACTTTTCCTTCGAGGTATGCGATTACTTTTTCCGTTAATATAATTGCCTGCTCATCATTAAATTCTTTAGTTGCGGCACCAGCTTTAGTAAGTGCTTTTGTAATTTTTGCCTTCTCGAAAGTTTCCTTTTCCCCTGTTCTTTTGATGATGGTTGTAAGCATGACAATAAAATATAACGTGAATAATAACCTCCCTATAGTTTCATTATCCTGCTAGTTTAGGAGTTGCGCAACAGTAAAAGGTGGACAGAAAAAGCCATGCAATGACTCACTCATTTAGAAAATGTCTTTACAAAAAAGAGAGCTGGGTTGCTGTAACAAAAGACGACACATCCTTTCTCGATCTTTCACACGATATACCAAAGATGAGTCTAAATACCGAGAATTCTGTACACCGCGATACCAAAAGCAATGGTAACATTCAGAGATTCTTTCGTGCCAAGCATAGGAATTTCTGCAACCACGTCACATTTCGAAACAACGTCTGGCAAAATGCCATCAACTTCATTCCCAATAATAAAAGCAATATTTTCTTTTCCCGTGACATCGACATTTTTATAGTCAACAGAAGTGTCAGCTTGTTCAAGAGCAATACAGTAAAAACCTGTCGCACTAAGAGTATCAATACATGAAGCAGTGCTCTCGATATATTCCCAGAGGACAGTATCTTCCGCACCAAGCGCCACCTTTGCAAAATCTTTTCTTCTGCCCCCCTTTTTATCTAAAGGAGTCGGTGTCGTACCACACAAATATATCTTTTCTATTCCAACAGCATTACAAGTTCTAAAAATAGAACCGACATTGTGCACAGAGCGGAGGTTATCAAGGACAGCAATTTTCATCTACCTATACTACCACCTTATTATTTTTATCAAAGATTACCCCTTCACTACGCAAAACAGCTTCTTTACTCTTTCCTTGTAATCCATTATAGGTACCAGCATGCCCATCAGATCGTATAACACGATGACACGGCACCGATACATCCTCATTTTTTGCCAACACCGTCCCCACAGCACGAAAAGCCTGAGGACTACCAGCACACTTCGCTACCTCACCATACGAAAGGACTCTTCCCTTGGGAATTTCCCTGACAATAGTAAGAACCCTCTCTTTAAATGATGGAGCGATCATTAATTTTTAACACGAATTCTCACTTCCGACTCAGAATAGTTTTCCGCATTATCAAAGACTCTCACCCCTACAATGTGACTACCTTTATCATGGAAAGGCATATATAACTTCGCAAATGACGGCAACCAAACACTACCATCAACCTGTACATAAAAATTCTTTTGCAAACCACTAGACTCGTCATCTGAACTTAATTCAAAACGTACAACATTATCTTTTATGACAGAAAGATTACTTACCTTAATCAAAGGAATACCTGGAGCTGTTGTATCTATCTTAATCTTAAGACGCGATATAAGACCTTCGACATCACCCTTCTTTGCTGCAAGTTTAAAATAATATACACCATCATGAGGGGCCACTATTTTAATTTCATTGGCATGTATCTTCTTTGGATTACTGAATGTCGTCGTTGCATCTTCTGAAAATTCATAGAGATAGTCTGCTCCTTCTACTTTTGGCCACGCTACGGTTATGTTGTTGCTACTATACCATCTAGAACTATTTTCATGCGTAGGAGAGTAGGGAATGATAAGCGTATTTTTAGAAAAAGAATCCTCTAAATCTTTATCATCAAAAACTCTATAAAAACCAGACGTCATCGAACGAAGAACTTCTGTGCCGAGCCCGTCTGCAGCAAGCACGTGAGTATCGTCAGTAAAGGTAATAGCTGCGTCGCCAAATTTGACTGGTGTAAAATTAATATCAGCGACAACCCCTCGTATATCCGAGAATACTTTTTCTGTGATGACGCAAGAAACTGAAATAGTTCCTTCTGTATTATCAATATTGTTCTCAATAATTGTTTCTGGTGTACAAATCGATCGATCAAAAGAAACTGAGTCGACATGAATTACTTTTGGATTAAAATGTAAACCAACCTTCACAGCATTTATCTCTTCCCCACCAGAAGAAACAACAATAGAAACCTGTTGTGTATGCCCCATGGTGTACACCCCGGCCTCAGGTCGTAACTTTATAGTTGAATTATATATGGCAAACTTTGGCTTATCCAATTGCATCGTTGCTGACTTTCCGTGAAGATATATCCCCATCCACAACGTAACTAAAACAATCAATGAAAGAATAAGGAGAAGCCAATATAAGTGCTTTTTCTTAAACCGTAAAAGTTCTGGCACGGTAACTTTTTCAACAAGAAGAAGACTGATGAGGAAAAGGAGTGTTAGCACAAAAGACATAACTAAACTTCTAAACAAAAGAGTCTTTGGTAAAGGAGTGAGCAAGAGAATTCCTCCATACACTTCTTCGCCTCCAGAAAGAAGATGGTTCGTCACTATATAATCCTTTCCATTAATGTTTATCAAGTCTCCCGATCTCCCCTCCTGAATAAGTGGTGAGGCATGTGTCACGTATGTACTGAGCTTATTTTGAACATCTATACTCTCAAAACTACTCCCGGTCATTCCTTCTTCTTTCGAATAAAAAATGACTTCTTGTTTCAAAAAAGAGCTCAGATAATTTGTTTTGAAAGCTTTTGCATAAGAACTATTGAACCAATGTCCTCCAAAAACTGCACCGAGAAGAATTCCTTTGTCTTGAACCAAATGGCCTGACGCCATGGTTAAAGAAAAGTTTCTTCCTGGACCATAGGTAATAGCTGTCGCCCCTTGTGAAGCGATTCTCCCGATCGGAAGTGTAAGAAACACATTATCCCCAAGGTTTGCTTTTACGGGAAAACGAGATAATGCAACACCTTGAGCATCTGCCGCTGTGAAGGCCATAAGTCCCGTGGATATCTTTGCTTGTTCCAAAAGTTCTGTAAGTCTTGATACATCTTTCTGACGCAAAGACTCTTTAACATCATCTCTCGCACTGAATGTGGATACTTTTTCTATAATTGAATCCCCTTCGGTACGTAAATAGGTTATTAATTTCTTTTCTTGGTTTTGTGCAACAAAATCAAATAGACGAAGGCCGACATCTTGTGCATAGAAAGAAAGAGAAAGTGCACAAACAATACTAACACCTGTATACAGAAGAAGGGCCCATTTGATACGTAAAAACGAAGAAATCTTTTCTTGCATAGTTAAGTTTAGTATAGCACTAGATGTCTAGTAATTTTCAAATTGCGCACTTTTTTCGACAACAAGAAAATAACCACATAACAGAGTCCAGCCCAGATTACGCTCTATTGACTAGCGCTCTAGAGAAGAATAGTATTCAACTATCATGGAAACAACAATCGTTAGAAAAAGAAATTACATTCCTTGGAACAGGAACTGGAATACACTGAAACGACATCTTCCTATTATCCTCAAGCCTATTGTGGCTGGGATTATTATGGTTGGCATCTGGAAATATGTTTTTATTCAAAATGGTCTTATGTTTAGTAAAGAAGCAGAAAATCCAATCCTCTTCATGATTATGCCTCTTGTTGCTTTCATTTATGTCATATTCGCAAGTATTGCTGTAGAGTCAGTCTTTAAAGAATATAAAATTATTTCAAAATGTGTTTTACGGAAGGATCTTGAAACATTTCTTCTTTATCGTGATGAGCAGATACCTATTATGATGCATATTTTAGTTGGAGCACCATCATGTATATTAATAATTCTCTCAATGCTCTTTAATTATGAAAATCTCATTATAGGAGGAGCGTCTGTTTTTTGTATAGTCTTTGTCGTTATTCTGACATGGGTCATCGCAACAGAACTCGATGACTACGAACGAAGTATTTGGTTTAGAGAAAAAATTCCGAAAGAGTGGTATGAGATTGATATCGAAGAATTTTTTAAAGCTAAAATTTCTGAGGGGAATTAGGAAGGGTTATTTTTAAAGGAGACAGTGCGATTTATTTACGTCGAAATTTGCTAATTTCGACGCGATTTTTACGCTTAAAAATCGCCTATTACTACCTTTCTCCCGAGCAAAGCAGAGGGTGCGGGATTCGAACCCGTGAAGGCTTTCACCTTATCACCTTTCTCCGACACAAAGTAAATTGATTCTTTTCAGAGCGGAGGCATATTCATAGTCGCGAGTACGCTCCTTGAAATGCACTAGCAAAATCTGGTCGCGAGTACGCTCACACAAAATAAACTTCTGATTTTAGTAGTCTTTTTATATTTGTTTGCGGAGGCATATTCATAGTCGCGAGTACGCTCCTTGAAATGCACTAGCAAAATCTGGTCGCGAGTACGCTCGCGATTTTGCGGAGGCGGAGAGATTTGAACTCTCGAACAGGTTACCCCGTTGCTACCTTTCTCCGAAAAAAAGTAGAACAGATTGTTTTCAAAGCGGAGGCGGAGAGATTTGAACTCTCGAACAGGTTACCCCGTTGCTACCTTTCCAAGGTAGTGCACTAGACCACTATGCGACGCCTCCGCATTAAAAACAATACAATTATTTTACTTTTTTCTGGATTGCGATTTTAACAAGTTGAGTACAACTTAAAAAATCGGGAACAAAGTGGTGCAATAAACCACTATCCGACGCCTCCATAACAATAATCACGGCGCACTGTGTGCGCCGTGATTATTCTATCATATTTTTAGATATGAATTTATTAATTAAAAATCCGACATTTTACCAGCTGCCACTCGCGCCCCCTCCACCGGAGGAGCCCCCTCCAAAGCCACCAAATGACCCGCCGCTGGAACTCGATGAAGATCCGGACCCACCTCCTGCCCACCAAGGAACCGAAGAACCTTGAAGCTTAGCTTTTTGATAACCAGATGAAACAATGTAATCAAACAGCGCTCCTAAAAAGATTGAAACAACGACAACCCCAACACCGACAATAAAAGTAACACCAAATATATATCCAAAAAAATATACAATGCCGCCACTGAGAAGCCCTCCCGCTATAGCACCAGCCCACCATGATTTACTTCTCGCAAACAATGCTGAAAAAAACTGAAAGATAATGATAATAAAAATAGCAATACCTGACAGGTTAGAATTTCCTGACGAGTTCTTATTTGTTCCAACAGGAGAATACTCACCTTTTGTTGCTTCTGCGATAGCTTTCACCCCCTGCAAGATGCCAAGATTGTAATTGCCATTTTTGAATTCAGGAAAAACTTTTGTGTTCAAAATATCCTTAGCAAGGATATCTGGAAGTGCACCTTCTAAACCATACCCAACCTCTATGCGAGCCGTTCTGTCGTTTGGGGCTATCAAAAAAAGTACACCGTTATCTTGTTTTTCTTTTCCTATTTTCCACGCATCAAAAATCTTGATTGCGTATTCTTCGATAGTAATTCCCCCAAGATCCGGAACCGTAACTACAGCAATTTCATTAGTTGTACTTGCTGTAAATAAAGTAAGTTCTTTTTCAAGCCCTTGCTTTGTCTCTACCGAAAGGATGCCCGCGTAATCATTCACATACCCTGTAGGTTTTGAAGGCGCATCAAAAGCAAAAGCAGTACTCGTAAAAACAAGAGCACTCAGACAAGCAACGAGCAGCCATCGCATATACTATTTCTTAAATTCAACAACGGGAGCAACTGACGCTTGTTCTGTTGCCTTAAAGAAGGTGCGTGCATTAAAACCAAACATTTTACTAAAAATATTTGTAGGGAAAGATAGAACTTTCGCATTCAATGTACTAACAGATTCGTTGAAACGTCCACGTTCTGTAGAAACGCGATTCTCTGTTCCTTCTAATTGAGTCATGAGATTCTGTACTGTCTGACTCGAAGCAAGTTGAGGATAATTTTCTGTAATCACAAGAAGTCTCCCTAGTGCTCCTTCCATTTGAGATGCTGCTTGTGCCTTCTCATCTACTGTCTTAGCTCCGGCATATCCCTGACGAGCTTTAGCAATATCTCCAAAAACACTTTTTTCTTGATCAAAAATACCTTGCACTGATGCAACTAAACTTGGAATTAAATCAAATCTCCTTTGGTACTGAGCTTCAACTTGTGCCCATTGTGTATCAACTGCAAGATTTGCTTTTACAAGTGAATTGTATGTCGAAAATCCCCACAAAGAAATAATAAGTGCAAGCCCAATAACACTTCCCCAAATAATTGTTGTTGTTTTCATATAATGATTATGAGTATATCAATAAAACTAACGCGCGATAAGTCTTGCTATTCGTTCTTTAACTGGCGGATGTGTCATGAAGAGTTTTGCAATCCATGAAACATTCTCGTGTTCTCGAATTTCTGATTCATCGTTTGATCCAGATGGATCAGAAATAAATAAATGCGCGATAGCGTTGTGTTGCACTCGCATCGGCTGATGGAAATTACTTATCTTTTCGAGCGCAGAGGCTAACCCTTCTGGATATCGTGTAATGAGCGCACCGGTTGCATCTGCCAAAAATTCTCGCTCACGAGAAACGGCGAGCTTAATAACCATAGCTGCAAGTGGAGCCAAGAGAATCGCAATAATACCAAGAATCATAACGAGAGGATTCTTCTTTTCATCAGACCCTCCGCCAAACATAGAAGCACGAAGAGCAAAATCTGCCACAAAAGAAATAAGCCCTGCAAACACGACGATGACGGTCTGGACAAGCATGTCGCGATTCCCTATGTGCGCGAGTTCATGAGCAAGCACTCCTTCAAGCTCTGACTTCGTAAGCAATGGTAAAAGACCTGTTGTTACTGCGACCACTGCATGATCTTTGTTTCTTCCTGTTGCAAAAGCATTCGGTGCTGGGTCGTCCACAATATAGAGCGCCGGCATTGGAAGTCCGGCAGTAATACAAAGATTCTCCATCGTGTTCCACAAGTCTGGATACTGATCATGGGATTCGATACGTGTAGCATGAGCCATCGAAAGTACAACACGATCTGAAAACCAATACGCAAAAACATTAAGCAAAATACTGACGACAAACGCCGCGTACAAAATGTTCGGATTTCCGTAGAGATACGAAAGAATAAAACCAAGCAGAATTATTCCAAGCAAAAATCCTGTCATAAGGAACCATGTCTTTCGTATGTTTGAAGATTGTTTTGTGTAGAAGGAGGCCATAAGTCGTTAGGAGCTAACAGTTAGGGGTTAGGAGTTTTGAAAATACAAAATCCACATATCCACCATAAAAACTAAAACTTTACTTCGACGGGTTTGCGCGCAGCTTCTTCACCAGCTTCTAATTCAAAGAATTCTGATGCTGTGAAAGAAAACATATTCGCAAAGATGTTCGCAGGAACAGTTGCTATCTTTGTATTGTACTCAGTGACAACACTGTTATAGAAACGACGTGCTGCTTGTATTTTATTTTCTGTATCTGAAAGCTCAGATTGAAGTGCAATGAAGTTTTGGTTCGATTTCAAATCTGGATAACTTTCTGCAAGAGCAAAGAATCCTGTGAGTGCCCCACGCATAGCAACATCAGCCTCACCTACCTGAGAAGGTGTGCTTGCTTGTAGGCCTTTTGTTCTAGCTTCAATCACTTTCTCGAGCGTAGAGCTTTCGAAATTCGTCGAACCCTTCACTGTGTTAATAAGGTTAGGAATAAGGTCGAAACGACGCTTCATTTGTACGTCGATATCTGACCATGCTTCACGCACACGCATGCGCGATGTAACAAGGCCGTTATAGATGCCAACAACAACAAGTAAGAGCACAACAAGTATTCCAATAACAATATAAAGTGGTGTCATAGTTTAGGTTAGGGTTAGTTGCTAGATTCTCATTTCTGTGTTCTTGTCATATTCCCTCTAGCAGGTTACTTCATAGTACAAAACCTACCCACTATGTCAAGGACAAGAGTCTGAAAGTTCATAACGTTGTAAGGTTCATAAAGGAATTCTGACGGTGCCCGAATTTCGACTTTTATCTTTATGAACTTTAGAAACTTTTTACTATCTCCTTTTTCTGGTACTATAAAAAGACTATGTCACAGAAACAAGATCAAACACCTTTATTCAAACAGCGTCATTCCCTTGCGCACATTCTTTTGATGGCCATCAAGCATCATTTTCCTCATGCACTTCCGACCATCGGCCCAGTGACTGAGACCGGCTTTTACTATGATATAGACTTTGTAGATGGTGTAAAAATAGGCGTGGATGACTTGAAAAAAGTAGAAGATACAATGCGAGATATTATCAAGCGACATCTTCCATTTACCGTAGAAGCTTTGTCCCCTGATCAGGCGCGAACACTTTTTTCTGTTAACCCTTTCAAGCTAGAACTTATCGACGGCATCGCGGATAAAGGTGAAGACGTGACCATCTATAGAACGGGTGATGATTTCTTCGATCTCTGTGAAGGACCTCATGTTTCGAATTCCGAAGAAATTCCGCTTGATGGATTCGCTCTCACGCACATCGCTGGAGCATACTGGCGCGGCGATGAAACAAAGCCAATGCTCACACGTATCTATGGTCTTGCTTTCGAAGGAAAAGCTGAGCTCGATGCATACATCACACAACAAGAAGAAGCCAAGAAACGAGATCATAGAATATTGGGGGCACAGCTCAAACTCTTTACCGTCTCATCTCTCATCGGCCCAGGGCTTCCGCTTATGCAGCCAAACGGTATGATTATCCGTAAAGAAATAGAAGATTACCTTTGGTCACTTCATGCTAAAAAAGGATACTCTCGTGTATGGACTCCACATATCGCAAAGGAAGCACTTTACGAAACTTCTGGCCATGCGGCAAAATTTGGAGATGAGCTTTTCCGCGTACAAGGAAAGGAAGAAAAATTCATCATGAAGCCGATGAACTGTCCTCACCATATGCAAATTTATGCTGATAACCAGTTCTCGTACAGAGATATGCCAATACGATACTTCGAACCAGCTACTATTTATCGTGATGAAAAATCAGGACAGCTCGGTGGACTAACCCGTGTACGAGCCATTACACAAGATGACGGACACCTATTCTGTAGAGTAAGTCAGATTGAAGAGGAGATGTCTACAATTGTTTCTATCATCAAAGAATTTTATACAACCATGAACATGATTGATGGTTATTGGGTTCGTCTTTCTCTTCGTGGTGATGATACTTCTAAATATCTAGGAAGTGACGAAGTTTGGAACAATGCAGAACAAGCACTTACTAATGTATGTGAAAAGCAAAACCTTCCATACAAACCAGCAAAAGATGAAGCAGCTTTCTACGGACCTAAGCTCGACTTTATGTTTAAAGATGCAATCGGACGCGAATGGCAATTAGCAACTGTACAGTGTGACTTTAACCTGCCTGAACGTTTTGATCTTTCATTTATTAATGAAGAAGGAAAAAAGGAAAGACCTGTTGTTATACATCGAGCTATTTCTGGATCACTCGAACGCTTCATGGGTGTGATGATAGAACACTTTGCAGGCAACTTCCCTCTTTGGCTATCGCCAAATCAAATTACGATTCTTCCTATCACAGATAATCACTACGAACATGCGAAGAAAGTATATGAAGAACTCGATGCAGTAAATGTTCGTGTGAAAATTGATAACAGTAGAGAAGGTCTCGGTAAAAAGATTCGTAACACGCGTGAAATGAAAACCCCCTACTGGGCGGTTATCGGAGACGCTGAAGTGGCAAATGATACCGTAACACTCGAACATCGAACAGAAGGCAAAATCGGTGAAATGAAAATAGAAGAATTGCTCATGAAGATGACAGAAGAAATACGGAATAAGAAATAAAAATTCCTCTGTTAAGAATAAAAAATGCCGCTCCCTTGGGGGCGGCGTTTTGCGATCAGGTGAGAAGTCATGCAACACCTTCACCTATAGCCTCTTGCCAAAGATGATCGAGTATCTGCGAAAGACGGCGAACGTCACTTTGCTTCGGCTTAGTTGCTTCGTTGTTCTTGTCCAACTTTCTGTACGCTGGACGAGCTCCACCTGGGGAATACTTCACCGGTGAAAGCCATCTCGGGTCAGATCCGGGAGGTGTAACGTCTATCCAAACATCGAACTTCAGAAGGCAAAGCCATGAATGCTCATACCTCGACGTCTTCACGTTTACAACCTTCCTGGTTGAGTCAAAGCGGATTTGAGCAGATGCGCCGTGTGGGAAGTTTGTATCTTGTGTGATATTTAGAATTTCACCTTCACACAATACAAACTCTTCGCCGAGAACTTCCGCAAAAGCTCTCACGAGAAGTCTCTGCGAGGGAATCATGAATTCTTCCTCAACGGCGCCGGAGATACGCGCATCATTGAATACGCCGGCGATAAGAATCACCTTTTGGAAGGACAACATCGTGGCGGCGTCTGCGTTGGCCAAAACATTTGACATAAAAAACCTCTCTAAAAAAGAACTATTGTTGTAAAAACAGTTTTCATCCTACGCTTTTTCGAAAAACTATGCAAGAAAAAGGCCGCACTTTTTAGGGTGCGGCTTGCGCGGTGGATTACTCCGCGACTATTGTTGTTGCGCCTGCATCTGCATTTGCGCAATTCTCTCATCGTTCAGATGAGAGCGCTGGTGCGGTGGTATCTCCTGAACCACCAGCTCAGCCAGGGGTTTGTCGACCTGAGTCGGCGGAACTTCTGGGGTCATAGGGTCTCCTAATTTGAACAGGTCGTCATTATAGCTCGAAAAACAGGTTGAGTCAATCACAAGGAAACCGCCTACTCCGCTATTATATATTTCTTATGCAATGTCACAGGAAGGCCTGCCGCTTGTGCTTTGGTAATAGTATCGTGAGTGCCCGTACTTGAATTCACGTGGAAAGCATACACTTCATCAGAAAAAGTCACTTCTTCATTGTGACGTAGGTCATACTCTATCTGTGTGATGTCTCCACTGTCTTTTCGCACTTCAAACACAGCACTTGGATTCCTCTCTTTAATCAATTGTAAAAGATAATCGAGATTTTCGATGTCCATATCTGACACTGGAAAATGCTTCCAGTTTTTCTTATAGTCATCAATAAAATGATGTAGTCGTGCTGGTATAAAAATACGTATACGAGTACATTCTGGGTTAAGTTTTACAAATTCATCCATGGCAAAAAAGTCCACTCCTGTAGCACCTCCCGTGACTAGTCCATCACCATTTTCAAAAACCCGCCTTGCAGCGAGGCGTACATCATTCTCAACTTCTTTATTCGTGAGACGCCATGTCCCTGTAAAAATTACCCATTTCATGAGGTGTGCATTATACCATAAAAATCGTTATATATCAAGGATACAAATAAAAAAGCCGACGAGATGTCTCGAAGGCATTTGAGCTTGAAGCGCTCACGGACGGACATATTTCAGAGCATGTCGGGTACGGCAGACTCTCCCCAAGCAGGAAGAGCCTCATCGTGGAAGTCCCCGTTATGGGGATCTGAAGGGGTCGCCTGGATGACAGGCTGCCCCATCTCAGTTGACAGGGTCAGCAGGTGGCACTCAACCCCAAGCTGAAGGAGCGCACCTCTTCTTGCTTCGTCAGAACGTTCGGCCAAAATTCGGCACGTTTGTGGTGGCCGGTGTTCACAGCATACACCACAAGAACAGATTGTTTTCACCATTTCTTTGCCTTTCCTTTCTTTCCATGTTTTAGTGGACCGTATGGATGGAGACTTGGTCTCTTCGAAATAAATCCAACGGAGGAGTCTCCAAGATCTCCAAGCCCTAGCGCAAGCGATTGGACAAGTCCAAGAACGGGCTCACGGCGATCGTCCACTATGACAAGGTTAACTGGATTATTTCCATCGGAACGAATGCCACACGGCACCTCGTCCGCCGCACCCTCAAGAGCATCAAGAAGGTGGCAAATATCTCGTTCGTCGCCCCACGAATCAAGGAAGACTGTACTGAGAGTGAGGATGAGAGTGTCAGGCAACACTTCAATGAGAATCCCGTTGAGACCCTCGCCTCCTGTACTATCTAGAACTATTATTGTCACTTTCTACTCCTTTAGAGGGTTAAAGAAATCCTCCACCACTCTACTACAATGAGAGACAAAAGTAAAAGTGTTCAGTTGACGATGTTAAGCGATTGTGGTAGTTTCAAATAAACCAACCAGAGGAGTTTCATCGTGAACACAAGTTTAATACAATTCGATCCGGTCGTTGTAGTTCTTTCAATCCTTGCCCTTCTCTTCCTTTGCGTTTTAGAGGGTGTGTCGTATGTGTCAAAATTTATAGCAAAGCGGAAAGAGAAGGCAGAAAAAATGATTCTGTGTCTTAAGCTCTTGGACAAGGTGCTGGCACCATTTGATCCACAACAGCTTGTTGCAGCCCGAACAAGAATCGGAGATGAAACGGAGCAGTGGATGATTGAGCACGCAAAAAGCATATATCCATCCTGGCAAAAAGCACAAATGAAAGATGTGAAAATTGCCATGGATTATTTACGTTTAAACTCGGGTGGGAGTAAAAAACTTTTGGCCCGTGTAGAGAAATATCAAAAAAGAATTGGCAAGATCCTCGCCTCGGAATAAAGAAGACTCGCCTTCAAGCGCCCGTGCAAATGGGCGCTTTTTTTAATTAAAAATAGTTTCAACGATACCCAGCTAAGTCAGAAATTGTTTTAGAAGCGAGACACAGGATTCAGGGGTCCCTAGTTTGTATAAAATGACTCAGCTACGCGGCGTGGAGAAGCGAGCGAGGAGACGTACGAAAGAGTACGTTGACGAGCGAGCGACGAACACAACAAAGTAGATGGGTTATTTTAGACGAACTAGATGTCGAGGTTGGCTTGCTTAGCGTACGTTTGGATGAAAGACTTTCTCGGCCCCACTTCAGATCCCATCAACATTTCAAATACTCTATCTGCCTCTTCAGCTTCATGCACTGACACTTGCTTGAGTGTGCGTGTGTGAGGGTCCATCGTTGTTTCCCATAATTCATCTGAGTTCATTTCTCCAAGACCCTTGTATCGCTGAATTTGTGGCTTCTTGCTTCTGCTCTTTACAACTTTTTCTTCTGCTTCGTCCACAGTATCTTCATTTAACTCACTTTCCACTTCAACTTCAGCCTCCGCTTCACTTGCCTCTGTTTCAGAAAAACCAAGACGGGTTAAAGCTTCAAACTTTTCTTCGTCAGAATATGCATAACTCACATCTTTTCCGAAAGCGATTTTGTAAAGTGGTGGTTGTGCGATGTATACGTAACCGGATTCAATAATCGGACGATAGTAACGATAGAAAAAGGTAAGCAAGAGCGTACGAATGTGTGCACCGTCCACATCGGCATCTGTTGCGATAATGAGCTTGTGATACCGAACCTTCTCGATGTTAAACGTATCCCCGATAGCCGCACCCATGGCGAGCACGAGATTCTTGATCTGTTCACTACCGAGCATACGATCGAGTCGTGCACGTTCAACGTTCAAAATCTTTCCTCGAAGAGGAAGGATGGCCTGTGTCACACGGTCACGCCCCATCTTTGCTGTACCTCCAGCAGAATCTCCCTCCACAATGAAGAGTTCAGAATCCGCAGGATCATTGCTTTGACAATCAGCCAACTTTCCAGGAAGAGAGAAGCCTTCAAGAGCTCCTTTACGAAGAACACTATCCTTTGCGGCTTTCGCAGCCTTACGTGCACGAAGAGCGAGAAGTCCTTTGTTGATGATTTCTTTTGCATCGTCTGGATTCTCTTCGAGGAAGAGTGTAAACGCATCAGAGAACACTGTCGCAACAGCACCTTGTGCTTCCATACTTCCGAGCTTGGCCTTTGTCTGGCCTTCGAACTGAATCTCACGAAGCTTCACAGAGATAACAACCGTAAGACCTTCCAATACATCGTCCCCTGTTAAATTCTCATCCTTTTCTTTGAGCACGCCATTCTTGCGAGCATATGCGTTGATGAGACGTGTGAGAGATGTTTTGAATCCTGTCACATGGGTACCACCTTCTGCTGTCGGAATGTTGTTTGCATACGCCGCCATCTTTGTAGCCATATCATCAATATACTGAAGCGCGATTTCTACGCCAACATTATCCTGTGACTTTTCAACATAAAAAATATTCTTGTGAACTGGCTTTGAAAATTCATTGTAATGTTTTACAAGCGACTTCAAGCCTCCTTCAAAATGGAACGTTGTCGTAGGACATTCGATACCAAGATCTGCAAAATATGTTTCACATTCAAGGTCCAACTTCTCTGTTACTTCACGAGCATCGACAATGATAATAGAAAGACCTTTCACGAGGTATGCCTGCTGACGAAGATGAGAAATCACACGAGCGATTTCAAACGTAGTTCCTTCCTTAAAAATAATTGCATCTGGTTCGAAAGTCACAACAGTGCCAGTAAATTTACTTTTACCGATTTGGGCTACTTTTGCTTTACGAATACCCTGCTTGTATTCCTGCATGTGAACACCTCCTTCTTTGTGAACTTCAACCTTACACATAATAGAAAGAGCATTCACCACAGACGCCCCCACTCCGTGAAGACCTCCAGACACGGCATAGCCTTCACCTCCGAACTTTCCTCCAGCGTGGAGTGTGGTCATAATCGTCTCAAGCGCAGACACTTTTGTCTTCGGGTGAATATCTACAGGAATACCACGACCGTTGTCTACGACGCGGATTTGATTGTTTGGAAGAAGTGTAACCTCGACACGATCGGCATAACCGTTCATCGCTTCATCACGAGAGTTGTCAAAAATTTCCCAAATAAGGTGATGAAGTCCGTCAGGTCCTGTAGACCCGATGTACATACCTGGACGCTTGCGAACCGGCTCTAGGCCTTCGAGCACCTGAATCGAACTTGCATCGTACTCACCTTTTTTGTGTTCTTTTGCGGCCATAGAAATAGATAATTAAGTCCTTCAATTATACCATTTTTACAATCAAAAATAAAGGGGAAAAGTCACCATTTTAACCTTTATCTTCAAGGGTTTTTAGACGTATTTTTGTACCTCTTTTACAAACGTATCATTCTTCTCATATTCATTATTAAAATACTTTGAGAACGAAGCAAATGCTGGGCTGAAAAGAATAACATCACCCTCTTTAGCGAGACTGAAGGCTTTGGCAACACATTCAGAAAGCGTCTCGCAGACAATATCTTTCGATAGAGATAATGTATCTGTACCCGTCCCAGCGAGCAACACACACGCCTTCGTATCTTCTTGCACTACATGCTCCAAATCTTCAAGAGGAAGTCCTTTATCTGAACCGCCCATAATAAGAATAGGTTTTACATGATAGGTTTCGTTGATAGCTTTTATTCCTGCAATAGTAGCATCTGGTGTTGTGGCATTATTGTCATTAAAAACACGAACCCCTCTAAAGACACCCAGATCTTCCAACCGTCCATCCACAGCAGAAAATGTCGCAATTGCTGCACGAATACTTTCATCATCTAATCCACACTGAGTGGCCACTTCGTATGCCAACCCTGCCGCAACCTGATTATGTTCCCCGATTAATTTCATTTCAAAATGAATATTTTCTGGAACAGAAATAGCAACTCGTTCTCCCCGCATAATAATTTCACTACTTGCTTGTGCGCTTGCAATGAACACATCTCCAGAATGTTGATTACGGTACACATTCGCCTTGTCACTGAAGTATGCTTCTTTATCATTCTTGTAATAATTCATGTGATCATCCAAGAAACTCGTAAACACTGCGATATGTGGACTGATTTTCATTTCTCCAAAACCTTGTAACTGCCAACTATCAAGTTCAAGCACAAGAAAATCTCCGTCATCAATAGCATCAAGTAACGGAAGATTGGCAACACCGCGAACATTACCACCGAGGTGCACCCGCGATCCATTCTCTCGCAATATATGTGCAATCATTTGTGTGGTTGTACTTTTTCCTCTCGTTCCTGTCACACCGATAATCACTACCTCAGGAATATTCTTCATGACAATGTCACATACAAGTGCTGCTGACATATACACAGGTATATGATTCTCCTTTGCATGCATAATGAACTCACTATCAAGTGGCACACCGGCAGCTTCCATAATAAAATCTCTGTTTTCAAAATCCTCCATTCTGTGTTCACCTAATACATACGTTATATCCGCACATTCCTTGAGCGCTTCGAGAGATTCTTCCAACTGTTCTTTTGTTTTCTTATCTGTAACAATAATTTCCGCTCCCGCTTGTGCAAGAAACGCAGTATCTCCTATGCCGCGGCCAAGAAGGCCAAGCCCCATGACGGTCACTTTTTTATTTTCAAAATATGGGAGGTAAATTTCGCGCTTCATATTATTTGGTGAGATGTATTGCGTTAAGCCCTGCAAATGCATCTCCAGCACCAACATTCACCACCACAGTTTTGGCATCAGTAATAGCTATAATGTGCGAAGGCATATCAGCAATAGAGGGCAAGCTTTCTGCTTGTCCGCCTTTTAGAATAATGAGATCCCGAAGATCCTCTGACGACACAGAGGTGTCTGTTTCAAGTCGCGCTTTGTAAATTGGCATAAGAGAAACATAATCAGCTTCTTTCAACACTTCACCGAACTCATCAAAAAAAGCCTTCGTGCGTGAATGCAAATGTGGCTGAAAAAATACATGAAGCTTGTAGTCCCCTTTGGGATACTTTTGACGAAGGGCGGCGAGTGTCGCATGTATTTCGGTAGGATGATGTCCATAGTCATCGTATACCGCCACGCCATGCTCTGTGACACCTTTGTACTCAAGTCTACGCCATGTACCAGGAAAGAGGAGGAGTCCTTTTCGTGCCTTTTCCTCATCTAACCCAAGAGCGTTTGTGAGAGCAAGGACAAGCTGTGCATTTTCTTGATTGTGTTCACCAAGAACACTGAGCGTGATACTTTTTTTATCGACACAATCGGCATCCACTTTCTTTCCATCAGTATTCAAAGAAACATTACTGTGAGCGACGAGCAACCCTTTACCTTCCAACTTTTCTGCAAACGACTGGAAGGCTGTGTGAATATCTTCGAGATCTTTGTAATAATCCAAATGATCTGCATCAATATTTGTCACAATAATATGCGTCGGATGAAGATTGAGAAATGAACGCCTGTACTCACACGCTTCCACTACCATATAATCACTGTCTCCGGCAATAAAATTAGTACCACCGTCTGCAAGAAGGCTGCCAACAATAACCGTCGGATTGATACCGCAAGCCCTGAGCGCATAATACATCATCGCCGTTGTTGTCGTCTTCCCGTGTGTACCCGACACAGCAATGGTGGTCTTTTCTTTTGTAATTTCACCAAGCGCTTCTGGATAACTCATACACGTAATGCCGAGCTCTTGTGCACGAACATACTCGACATTGTCGATTGAAATGGCGATAGTGTAGACCACCAAATCTATATCATCTGTGATATGGTCACCATTATGTCCAATCGCGACATCGATGCCTTCTTTACGAAGTGCACTGTCGATGTCTGATTCTGCCGAATCAGACCCAGACACATCATACCCTTTGTGCTTGTAATATCTGGCGAGCGCTGAGAGGCCGATGCCTCCAATTCCTATACAATAGACTTTCATATCCCTATACTACCACACCGCAATTCTGTTTTCATTATGTGCAACTTTTTGATACTATCAAGAGATGCTCGCAATTATTTTGGCCTCAGGCCGTGGTGTACGCATGGGAACACTCACAGAAAACACACCCAAGCCCATGCTTAGTGTCTTGAATAAAAACCTCCTCGAATGGAAATTAGAAGCGCTTCCGAAAGAAGTTTCCGAAATCATTTTTGTAGTCGGCTATAAAAAAGAAATCATTATGGACTACTTCGGTTCTTCGTGGAACACCATCCCTGTCACATACATCATTCAAGATGAACTAAACGGTACAGGTGGAGCCATCGCTCTCTGCAAGGAATACGTACAAGAAAAAGCTCTCATACTTATGGGAGATGATATTTACGAAAACAGTGACTTAGAAAAACTCATAGCACACGACAATGCAATGCTCGTATTTGATGAAGGTGAAACTGGTCTACAGAAAAAAGGTCAAGTCGTCGAAAAAGATGGGCTACTTTTTGGTCTCAATGAGGGTCAATCACAAACGGGATTTCCTTCATCACTCATCAACACCGGCGCATGCGTGATTTCAAAAGACTACTTTTCCTATCCTCTTGTCCGTGTATCTGATACAGAATTTGGTCTTCCTCACACCATTGTCGGCATGGCACAAGATATTCCTGTACACGTACTAAAAAGCAGCGAGATGGATTCAAATCACGTCCCCAGAATGTTTAATTAAAGCAGAACTCCTGCTTGGTTCAGATCTACAGCAATAGACCAACTTCTCTTGTTATATCTTCCCAGTCTGAATAATAATGATCCTCTCCAGGAATAACTTTCATGGTGTAATTTGAAATAGCATATTCTTTGAGAAACTTCTCTAACTCTAGAGCAGAACATGTACGATCAAATTCCTGTTGAATAATACGTGTTGGTATAGAAAAATTCTTTACCCAATATTCAACTGGAAAATTATTTTTATGCGCCCACACAAAAGGAACGCCTAGGAAAAAACATTTTTTAGGATCAATCACTCCCTCATGTACGCCTCTCATTGTAAGAAGAGAACCTGCAGATTTTGCGAAGACCATATACTCCCCTATGTTTTTTGTAAGAGAAACGAGCTTGTCTAGCTCCACATCAAAATCCAAAACAGAGCCTTCTGTTTCCCAATGAGAATAAAAGAGTACGTGTACCTCATCAAAAAATTCACTAAGCACTTCCTTGGCTTTTAAAGACCATTCCTTGTGCATCAAAGAGTTACCCGGAACAATAATTAATTTCATATATGTCTAGCGAATTTCGTATCCCTTCTCCTTAAGGATTGTGTACATCTTCTCCGCAACAGCATTCGCCTCTTCGTCGGTAAGCGTTCTTTCTTTTGACTGCAAAACGAAACGAAATGCAAAGGATGTTTTTACGCTTCCATCTTCCGCTGTTTTCGAGAAGGTATCAAAACAATCAATACGAATGATGAGAGGAGAATCAATTTGTAGAGCGAGAGTATGGAGGTCTTCCCATGTGACAGAAGCAGGAACCCACACAGCAATATCACGGACGATAAACGGATAAGGAGAGATTGGTGTGTAAGCAATTGAATTTTGAGAGCGTGTAAGCGATTCATAAGATGTCGGCTCGGGAAGCGTTGCTATCAGTGTATCAAAATCAAGTTCAATGACATACGGCTTAGCGCTCACGGTTTCGTATTCTATTGTGGCCACACCAAGGTCACGTTTAATCTGTGAAAGAATCGTATCGACTTCATCGGTGAAGGATGATTTCTTTTTCCCGTCATCAATCACAAGGGCGAGGTGTCTACGCTCTGTTATTTTTGTAAACACATTTCCGAATTCGTACATCTTTACGGTTTGAATGTTGAGCAACGGAGCATTCAACATGTTCATGTGAAAGGCCCTCTCCACGCCGCTTGCAAGTGCGCTACGCAACTTTTCTTTATCGGTTGCAAGACCTTTCACTATTTCTACTTCACCTACGTCACCAAACGAGTACGTCATGATTTCCGAAAATCCATTCGCATACAAAATATTCTTCACTTTGTTTTCATAGTACAAACGCTTATGTGGAAGCCCTGTGCGATTAAGCATAGGGAGCACACCCACAATAGACGACAGACCTTTCACACGAGCAACCTCTTCGATCAAATCTTCTTTGATGCGAATATCGAGACGCTCAGACGGTACAGTAACACTGTAATTTTCTCCGGTTGTTGTATAAACAAAACCAAGTGCAGTAAAAACTTTTTCAATATCTTCACCGTTATACGTTGTTCCAAGTGCGCCATTGATATGAGAAAGTGGTACGGAAACAGTTGCGATGACAGTCGGCGAAGGATACACATCAACGATAGCACTCACACGCACGCCTTCATTTAATTTTTGCACAAGCGAGATAGTCATACGAAGACCGTCCTCTACAAGCGTGTCACTTATTTCATTTTCAAAACGCTTCGAAGCATCTGTACGTATACCATACTTCTGTGCAGTCTTTCTGATACGTGTCGGATTAAAGTTTGCGGACTCAATAACAATCGACGTCGTCGCAGCACTGATGCCAGAAAACTTCCCACCTTTTATTCCCGCAAGCCCGAGTGGCTTTTCAGTGTCCGCAATCACAAGCGTATCCTCATCAAGCGTGAGATCCTTATCATCAAGCGTTGTCAGTGTCTCCCCTATATGGGCGAAACGTGCAGAGAGTGTGTTACCGGCGAGCAACGTAGAATCGTATGCATGCATTGGTTTATTGATAGCAAACTGCACGTAATTAGTGATATCTACAATTGAGTTAATACTTTTCTGTCCAATTGATTGAAGTCGTACCTTTAACCATTCTGGGGACTCTGTGACACGCACACCATCGATACGCACACTCATAAATCGCGTACACGCTTTCGCATCCACAATGGTAATGAGAGGTGCAGCAACAGAAGCATCTCCTTCTGCCTGATAAAATTCATTTGGGTCAATAAACGTATTTCCAAGTAATGCGGTAATATCCCGCGCCATTCCTCTGTGACCAAGCGCATCATGTGCCCGATTCGGCAAAACTTTAATATCCAAAATGTCATCATCACCGAATTTCGTCACCTCTTCAATTTCAAAGGCGTTGAACGTCACAATCTCCTCAAGTTTTTTTACTTCAGGAAGAGGTTCTTTACTATAGTCTTGCAGCCAGCTTTTTGAGAATTTCATAGTTAAAATTGATTTACCAAACGCAAGTCACCATTATACAGCATGCGAATATCATCAATGCCCGTCTCGAGCATCACGAGACGGTCAAGCCCTGCGCCGAATGCGAACCCTTGGTATTCTTGTGCATTGAGTCCTGCGTTTTGTAACACCTGTGGATGTACCATTCCTGCACCCATGATTTCAATCCACCCTGATCCTGAACAAAGAGGACATTGCTTTCCCTCTATCTTCCCTGTTCCTTCACACTTAAAGCATTGCATATCCACCTCTACACTTGGCTCAGTGAATGGAAAAAAAGATGACCGAAAACGTACCTCCACATGTTTCTCAAGAAACTTTGTAAAGAAATGTTCTAGCAAACCTTTCAAGTTCGCAAGCGTTACATCTTTACCAATCATTAACCCTTCTACTTGAAAGAATTGTGCTTCATGACGAGCATCTGTCGCTTCATTTCTATATATCTTGCCAGGAACAATCACCGCCAAAGGAAATTCTTTTCCTTCTCTAATCCAACGTTCAATAGTACGAACCTGTACACCGGACGTATGTGTACGGAGCACATGTCCAAGCGAGAGACCTTGTGCAAGAACTTTCTTCTCCGCCTCAGTCATAGAACGTTCAGCAAGGCTACTTTCTTTAATCCAAAACGTATCCTGCATATCACGTGATGGATGGTCTCGCGGCACGTTTAAGGCATCAAAGTTGTACCATTCACTTTCAAGTTCGGGGCCATCGACTACGTCAAAACCAATCTCAGTAAAGATGCGAGAGATTTTGTCTATTGCCTTTGTTATAGGGTGAAAATGGCCGGTCATGATGGCATTATATCATAATGCCAAAGACTTTAGATATTAGATTTTGGATTTTAGAGTCATACAAATACATACTCTCTTCTTGTCGTGCTGAATAATCTAACATCTAATCTCTAAAGTCTAAAATCTATTTTTTGGTATCCTGCAGAACCCACTCATTCTTTCTCTTCATAAATGTATCTGCTATAGCTCGCCCCAAAAAGAGCGGAACAAAGAGTGGGTAAAGGATAAAGAAGAGTGGGAAGTTACGGTAAAATTCCTGTCTATCATCTGAAAGTGTATTACCGATATAAAGCACAAGCAAAAACATAGTCAACATCACCATAATAATAAATGACATGACTGTTGTATTCAGATAAAAAATATCAAAGGTTGGAATATGTGGATGAAAGCCAACAGTCAACCACTTTTTCACAGATGTGCTCACAGAAGAAAGTATGCTGTAGTATGAGAAAAGAGCCGCATAGAGTCCATAAAAAAAGAATAAGAAGGCCATCGGTAGGGTAAACATGCCGAAGTTTCCATATTCTTTTTTGAAAAATAATTCTTTGTAGTCAAGTGAATTTTCAAGAAATCCCCGAGCCCATCTAAGACGCTGATAAAAGAATCCTTTCGCAGTTTCTGGACCCACGGTGTACACGAGCGCCTTGTGTGAGTTCACAATTTTCATGTGAGCCCTATGCATACGTAACGTAATTTCAAAATCTTCTGTATTGTGCGCCTTATGATAATTCCCAATTGTCGCAAAAATCTCACGACGGAAAAAAGAAAATGGGCCAGGTGTCACCTGAATAGCATCAAGCGAACCGTATGCCTTTCGCAAAAATACTCCCATCAAATACTCAATCGCCTGCATGCGCTGAATAAGTGTTTTTGGTTTACGAATGTGAATACATGGAGTCACAGCCATAACCTTAGGGTCTGCATCAAAATAAGAAACAATAACACTAAGTGTTGTCGGTGTAACAAATGAATCAGCATCGAGGCATCCAAAAAGTTCACTATTTGATCTTTCGAGAGCCATGTTCACCGCCGTATGCTTGCCACCATTTTCTTTAGTAAGCACTGTAATCTGATCCTTGTGTGATTGCTCGTATGCCCTCGCTATTGCAAGCGTGTTGTCGGTACTCCCATCATCAACGACGACAATAGAAAGTTTGTCTTTTGGATATTCAAGAGAAAGTAATGAATCAAGTGTCGCTGCGAGTGTCCGCTCTTCATTCCAACACGGCACAGCAACGGTTGCCGTCGGATATACCTTCACCTCATGGTCTTCTTCACGTTTAATGCGTCGTTTATTTTCAAAAAAAGATATTAACAGAAGCACTTGAAAATACATAGACAAAAACAAGAACGGATACATGAGCCCTTGTAAAATAGAAGCAATCATACAAAAATTATTTTACACGCTTCGTACTGGTAGCGTTCGACACTGAAGCGGTGCTGGTTGCAATTTTAAGTGTGTCCGGTAAAAGTTTATCTAAGTCATCTATTGATCTAAAACCAATATATGTCTTGTCTTCTATTACAAGTGCTGGGAGTGATGACTTAATACGATAAATCATCTTCATAGAATCAAGCGCAGCAAGGTCGAGATTGTAGTCGAATGAATATACACGAAGATCGGGATACATCTCCTTCAAACGAGTAAGTACATACCCTTCTTTCTCACAATCAGCACAATCTCCTTTGTTTGAGTAAAAATAAATAATAAAAACAGGTTTCTTGGCTTGGCCACACTGTGCTGCAAGTTTCTTCGAAAGAATATAATCTTTAATTTCAAGTAATGAATAGTACTTCTTAAGATAAACAATATCTGCATCGGTTGCACCTCGTTCATTTTCTGTGCGTGAAAGTTTGTCACCCAATGCCGAGAGCTCAGGTGAGAGCATTGAATCACTAACATTAGCGCACGGAACTTCTTTGAGAAGATCAAACTGTGTCTCACTTGAAAGAATGTCGATGGCGATATTGTCTTGAATCGACTTAACATCTTCAACACGCTTATTAGAAAAGAAAGTCGAGGCGAAAAAAGCTGTTGTAAATATTGCAGCAGTAATGACGAATGTAAAAATGTATTTTTTTATGTCGATCATAAGATGGTATTGGCTAAAGCACCTTTTTGCGGGCCCATTTACAAAAACTGTGCTCGCCTAAACATTTGTGTACAAACATTTTAGGGAGCCGCTTCTCAGACTCGAACTGAGGACCTATTGTTTACAAAACAATTGCTCTACCAACTGAGCTAAAGCGGCTTATTCACGCTCCTAATCTTAGCATATTTCTATAATTTTGTCACCATGATAACAAAGAATAAATCCTTGTAACAAAAGGATTAGTTGAGCGTACTTATTAATTAAAAAAGTGCGACGCAAGCCTGTTTCAAAATTGAATGAGATGCGCAGTTGTTTTTAAGAAAAAGTTTGGAGACGTACTAATGTGTACGTTGAAACACTTTTTCTTAAAAATAACAAGCAGATCGTCAATTTTGAAACAGGCTTTATTCCTCTTCCTTTTCGCGGTCCATTTCCTGCTTATACACCTTTAGGTGCTCCCAAAAGTGAGGCACCGTCCCACGATTACGTACGGCATTTTGCACAAACCAGTTTCGTGATTTGGCATACAAGAATGTAGAAAATTTATCCACATAGAACATAACTCGCACCGCCAAGTGTGCGAGATACTGGAAAATAAATTTTCGTATATACACACTTCGCTTGAGAAGCAGGCGAAGAATCGTACGCAGTGTCGTCGAGACTTGTGCAGGACCGTTGTACTCTGGATCAATAATCACTCTCCCCTTAGCTACACTATAGCTTTGAAGTACAAGGATAGACACCGCAGAGAGTGCGGCTAGTATTCCACTTATTACTAAAAGGAGTACCAGCATGAGTATGTTTTTGTTTACGCTAATGCGTAACGGGTGAAGCGTATCACTTTAGTGTTTTCGCCAAACTTCTGAACAGCTGCCTGAATTCTCTGCTCTACTGTGATTCCAGGATTTTTAATGAATGATTGATTCATGAGTGATGTTTCTTCACCAAGACCGTCTTCATTATTAACTGATGTCGGCGCCATAGCACAGACATGCATGGCGAGGTCACGAGCAAGTGCTACGAACTCTTCATTCTTTGCAACGAAGTCTGTCTCACATCCGAGCTCGAGAAGCACACCAACAGTACCTGTTGAGTGAACATATGCAGAAATAACTCCGGCAGATAATTCACGGTCAGCTTTCTTCTCAGCTTGAGCAGATGAGTACTGTGAAAGCACGGCACGAGCCTGTTCCTTGTCTCCATTTGCTTCATCAAGTGCTTTTTTTATTTGTGCAAATGAGAGACCTGTTTCTTCACGAAGTTCTTTGATTGTGTCCATAAAAATAGTTTTTAGTTTCCAGTTTTTAGTTTTTAGTAAATACGAATCTAATACAATTCCTCACTGTTTTACTTTTACGCTGTCGTAGCGAGAGCTTCTTTGATTGTTTCGAGTACGAAACGTACAGACGCTACAGATCCGTCATTACCGACAACAGGATACTCGATACCTTCCAGTGTACAGTCAGTATTACAAAGTGCAACCACAGGGATGTGGAGACGCTTTGCTTCTTTGAGACACATATCTTCATGACGAGAGTCGATCATGACAATAGCTGAAGGAATATTTGTAAGTGAAGAGATGCCTCCGAAGTCACGGTCCAATCTATCGATATCACGCTGGATGAGAAGCTGTTCTTTCTTTGTGTACACAGCGAGTTCACCTGTTTCTTTCTTCTTCAAAAGATCATGAAGCTTTTCGATACGCTTCTTGATTTGTGGGAAGTTTGTAAGTGTTCCACCGATGAAACGTTCAGCGATGTATGGAGCGTTGAGTGAAAGTGCTACTTCTTTTACGATTTGGCGGATTTCTGGTTTAACACCAACGAACAAAATAACCTTTCCTGCAGCGTGCATTGAGGCGAGGAACGCGGTAGCGTTTTCAAGCTGAGTCTTTGTTGTGTCGAGGTTGATAAAGTCAACATTGTTGTAATTACCTTCGATAAAAGGCTTTACTGATGGATGACGACGAGTACGTGAGTAGCCGTATTGGAGGCCTGCTTTTGCAAGAGCTTCTTTATTGATGTTTGACATAGATGTTAGAGATTAGACTTTAGATTTTAGATGAGACTCGATACATTACTTTATGCAATATATCTAAAGTCCAAAATCTAAAATCTAAAATCTGCGTTTAATAATACATTTGCCTCGTGCCACATTATCTCTTCTCCGAAATACCTGTTTGGTAAGCGTCAATTATGCTCGAAGTGATATGCTCAGGTGTCCAAATCCTGATTTGCCCGATTGGATGAATGTGGTTATTCTAGCACGAATTGTGCTTTTTGGGAAGACTTTAAGCTTATTATTTATGAGGCACATAGCGCTATATTTCTTGCTTTTTCATACTAATGTAATCAAAAATTTGAAGAATTGTCTTACCAAAAATCAATAAAATAAGTGGAATGGTGGCCACCCCTAATCCTACAATAACTTTACCAGCTATGATTATTGGAAAGTAAAGAATAAAGATCCTTTTATACGAATCTTTTACAAGGTCTCTTGAAAAGTTTACAGATTCCTCTCTTTGAGAGAAGAGATGATAATAAGAAATTGCATAACTACTAATTAGAGAAAGGAATGTCCACTTAAAAAGAAAAAAGGTTTCACCTATTACTCCAAAAAGATTTGGAATACGCACGGTAGTTGAGTTTACAATATAAGCAGTATCAGCAAAAAAACCATAAATAAGACCAAAAAAACCAAGGAGAAATCCCCCAAAATGAACAATGAGGAAAGTGGCAACAATTCTATCTCCAAAGGTAGAACGAGCTAATATCATAAATAACCCAAATATACCCATGACTAATGTCTCCAACCAAAACCCAAAAAAAATATCAAAAATACTCCAACGTAAAAACAAAACCCCGAAAATAGATATGAGACTTGGAATAACAAGTAATACAATTTTAAAAGTATATGGCCTGGTTGCAGCTAATTCGTTCATGTAAAATTAGTTTACTCCTCACCCTTAACAATTCCTAATCATCAGAGTCTTCGGCTTCGCCAAATTCGCCGGTGAAATTTTGTAGGGCTTCGACAATTGGACCCATATTACCTATCATAATTTTTGGAAGACCGTGCCATGACTCGCGAATGCGGTGATCCGTCACGCGATCTTGCGGGAAGTTATACGTACGAATCTTTTCACTTCTGTCACCTGTTCCTACCTGTGACCTCTTTTCAGAGGCATGTTTCTTGTCGTCTTCTTCTTGAGAGAGTTGATCTAACTTCGCTTGCAACATTTGAAGGGCACGCTCTTTGTTCTTCAACTGAGAACGTTCAATCGTACAACGAATAGCGATACCTGTCGGTTTGTGAATGACACGTACAGCGGTTTCCACCTTGTTCACATTCTGACCTCCTGCACCACCTGAACGAGATGTTTCGAACTCAAGATCACTCGGAGGAATGACGACGTTTGTCTTCGCACGAATAGGCATAACAGATACCGTCACGGTCGACGTGTGTACACGACCATTCTTTTCGGTTTCAGGAATACGCTGAACACGATGCACACCTGTTTCAAAACGAAGCGCTTCGTAACACCCCTTTCCTTTCACTTCAAAAGAAACATCTTTGTACCCACCAACATCCGAAAGGGACTCGTCGAGTTTGTTCCAACCCCAACCCCTTTGTTCAGCATAGTTCTGATACATGAGTGCGAGCTCTGCCGCGAAGAGCGATGATTCATCTCCTCCTGCTCCACCTTGTATTTCAAGTATCATAGCCTTCGGTGCTTCTTCTTCAGCTTTCGCAGCTTCCGCAGATTCCTCCATTTGCTTCCAAAGAGCTTCTAGTTGTGGGGTGAGAGACTCTATCTCACTCTCGGCAAGTTCTTTCATTGATTCGTCAGAAAGAAGGAGTTCAGCTTCTGTCTTCGCATGCAAAAGGCGCTCATACTCCTCTGCGGTGTACTTGGTGCGTGGGTTGGATTTGAAATCTTCGAGTTCCATATGGGCAGTTATTCGTTAGGACGTTCTTCGTTCTTAGTTTAATACAAAAAATAAACAATGTCGCCAAATTAAGAAGTCAAAAACAAGATGAAATACGCGAAGAGCGCATGTTTTTGGAGGAAAATGTACTTATCTGTACATTGACCGACAAAAACATGCGCTCGACAAAGTAGTTCGCTTGTTTATGACTTCTTAACCGCTGCCATTCGTTTCTTGAACTTGTCCACACGTCCTGTAGTATCGAGAACCTTTTCAAGTCCTGTATAAAATGGGTGACAGGTAGCACAGATTTCAACATCAATCTTTTCTTGTGTTGATCCGACAGAATATACAGCCCCACACGCACATGTGGCTGTTGCATTCGAGTAATATGTTGGGTGAATATCTGCTTTCATAGTCGCCCTATAATAACATATTTACTTGTGTTGTGCAATGGGTTATTTAAAGATTATTTTGTAAGCATTTAACCAAAATTTTTAGTTTTTAATTTTTAATTTTTAATGAAAATACAGAGCATTTTGTTTGAATATTGAATATTATTTCAATGAATATTACTTTTTTTTACCCCTGTATCTTATCAATATCCGCCTGCATATTGTAAAGCTTTTTCATTACGGAGTTACCGTATCCAGCACCTGCTGACGACGAAGCACATGAGCGGCCAGAATAGTACTTACATGCTGCATTTCTCTCTGAAGCCTCGTTACCTGCAACAGCCCCCAGATCAGACAAGTAGAGCGCTGTAGCCGTAATGGCGTGGTACGGATTCCATGGGTCTGCGGTGCTTGCCCCTGTAATACTTTCTATTCTATTTTCAAATAATTTCCATGTAGACGGAATGAACTGCGAAGGACCCATAGCACCTCCCCATCCCGAAGGGCTTCCCCCGCTGTACGCCGCTATCCAACATGAAACAGGAGTTTTTTGTGGATCTCTTCCAATCTTTGCCATGAACGATGTAAAAACGGGCACATCACGCGTCGGGTGCATGGTGCGAGGCTTCGTATCTCCTGATTTAATACTTACACCAGACCCTGTCGCGTAGTCGCGCAAGTAACATGCTCCAACATTAATACCAAGAGATGACTCTTGCATAAGGATAGCCAAGATAAGAGCAGGTCTCACCCCTGTAGTCTTGGATGCCGCAAGCGAATACTCGTACGCCTTTCCAAAAGAAATACTTCCCGTATCACGAAGGTCGAAGAGTCGTGCACGTATTTGTGCGGCTTCTTTTTCACGAGTTACCAGAACTTTTTTGTATTCAGTTTCCTGATTCTTGGTAATTGTAAGAAGGGTATTCTTTTCTTTTTGATTTGTTTCTACTTTTTTCTTTTCTGATTCTTGAGCAAGCTTCTTTTGAGTCTCTTCATCTTTCGCAACCTCCAACTCTGATTTCACTTCTTCGATGTCTGACTTTGTGGCACGGATATCTTGAAAGCTTTGATCAAGAGCACGGTTAAGTGTAGAAAATGAATCCGCGTCAGAGAAGAATGTCGAGAGGCTTTGTGCTTGTAAACCAAAATCAAGCAATGAATACTGCTCAAGATATCTCGTCTTTCTCATGATTTGTGCGAGAGAATCTTTTTCTCGTTCCATCTTTGCGTCAAGCACATTAATGGTACGGTTCTTCTCGGAGATGTTTTGATTCAAACGGGTTATAGCTGCATTATGTGCTTGTATCTTTAATTTACTTTGTGCGATTTTTTTAGAGAGAACAGCGATGTCTCCTTTAATGGAGACGCCTTGTTGTTTGGTTTGAGAAATACTATCCGTGAGTGCTTTTATTTGTGCTTCAAGATTTGCCAAGTCTTGTTCAAGCTCTGCACGTGATTGCGCGAAAACAACCATATCTCCTTGCAAGGGAACAAGGATACATATACAGGCAATAATAAAAATAGCTAGCCGATGCTTCATGTATACAGTATAACAAGAGAATGCTGAAAGTTGTGACTTTATGACCAAAAACAAATTACATAAATCAAAATACAAAAGCGAATCCTTACGGACTCGCTTTTGTATTTAGTATTTTTCCAAATATACACATCGTCAGCCGGTTTCAAAATTGTTTTAGTCCTCAGCTTGCTAGCTTAGGACATCTTCGCAGCCAAGCTGACTCGAAATGCGCAGATGGTATTAAGAAAAAGTTTGGAAGCGGTTACTCAGCAGCAGGAACTTCCTCTGATTCTTTCTTACCCTTAGCTTCCACCTCAATAGCTGAAAGATCCACTTCAACTGGAGCAGCTTCAGCTTCTTCCTTCGCTTCTGATACAGAAGCGATAACATCTTCTGGATTTACGTGATAGAGCTCTACTCCTGCTGGAAGTTTGATATCACTTACATGAATAACACTGTCGAGAGCAACAAGTGCTGAAAGGTCTACCGTGAATTCCTGTGGAAGCTTTGTAGGATCTCCTTCAACAGAAAGTTCATGCATTACTTTTACAAGCATAGCCCCTTCTTTCACAGCCTGAGATTCACCAACGAATACAATAGGAGTCTTAACGTGAACCTTCTGACCTTTTTCAAGAACATAAAAGTCTACGTGAATAATGTGACTCTTTACTGGATGAACCTGTACATCCTGAATCATGGCAGTTTCATTACCGTGTTCTGTAACAAGGGTAATAGAACTTGATTCTCCTGCAGAAGCAAGAATTTTCTTAAATTCAATCGCATCAATGAAAATTGATGTCGCAGCCTGGTGTGCGCCGTAATAGACAGCTGGGATAAAACCGTCTTTTTTAGTCTCTTTTGGTGCGCGTGGCGCTGTAGTTATCTGCATCATAGTTGAGTGATTATACCTTAGAATAGACCTTTAATCAAGCCCTGTTATAGTTAAAAGTCTTTAAAGTCCATAAAGTCAAAAGTGAATGCAGCCGCATTCACTTTATAGACTTTGAACTTTATGGACTTTTGACTACGACAGTGTAACCTTATACCTCCCCTCATTCTTTGCAAAAGCTTCCTTTGACTGATGTTTATACTGATACCCATACTGCTTGGTAAGCTTTGAGCCATCCACTGCAATCGGATATGAATACCCTCTCCAGCTTCCAGGTGATGTAGGGATCTTGCCTCGTGTCGCATGCCAGAAAAAAAAGAATGCCATCCGCGCCATCCATGGCTGTATTGGAAGCGTCTTCTTACCAACAGCTTCTGCCATATCTTTACCGAACACACATGCTCCTGGTGGAGAAATATTAAATACCTCGTAACTTCCTTCCAAATCATTGAAAGTAAAAAGTGCAACAATGTCCGTAACATCATCTTCATGAATATATTGACGAAGCCAACCTTTTGTCACCGGTACATAGGACGTGAGTAGCATCACGATATTGTTCACAAAACCGCGTTTCAAATTCCCCGATAA
Source organism: Minisyncoccota bacterium (assembly GCA_041651055.1). GTDB lineage: Bacteria > Patescibacteriota > Minisyncoccia > Phycocordibacterales > UBA5272 > UBA11704. The sequence continues at coordinate 690,582 of JBAZJW010000001.1, read as the reverse complement.
CGCTGATTGTAATCCGAAGCGAATACGATCATAACGCCCTCGTGGACCAGTGATAGCTGCCGGACGGACAACGAACACTTGTCCATTCCAACCGGATTCCTTTGCTTGCTTGTATCTCTCTTCAAGATGCTCTTCACAAATACGCTTCTCTTCTGCGTATAAGTATCCTGACTTTCTGAACGCTTCCGATTCTTTGTAAAAATGCTCGATAGAATTATCTGGAAAGGCACCATATGATGAAACAGTCGAGAAATGAATAAGCTTCTTTACAGAAGGCGTGCTGAACGCGAAATCAAAAATTGCATCAGAGCCATCGATGTTCCATTTCCATTCTGTCTTCTCATCGTTGTACATGTGACGAATCTGCCACGCAGTGTGAATAACCACGTCCGGAGCGAAGGCTTTTACTTTTTCCGCCCATGCGTCATCTGACGTGTTCATTTCGAGATACGTTATTTTACCTTGCTGTGGGTGATTCTTTGTGATATCTGTCTCTGGCTCTTTATCAAGCGTGATAATACCTGAAACGTCACTACGACGCGCGAACTGATCCACAAGCATTGCCCCCACATACCCCGCCCCTCCTGTGATAAAGATTTTCATAGTATTATAGTATACCAAATAATAATTACTTTCCGTATCCGTATTCCTATTGACTATTGACTGTCCTTAATGTCCTACTCGAGAAAGTAAAATTCTCACAGTCTTTAATGCTGTCGTGAAATCAAGAAAGATAGACCTGTTCTTAATGTAATACATATCATAAGCGAATCGCTCACGCGTCTCTTCAACACTTTGAGGAACACCTTCTTGTGTAACCTGAGCCCATCCCGAAACTCCTGGTGGCACGGTATAGCGTGCATGATAAAAATCTATTTCATTACGAAGACGTTCTTCAAGTCCTGTCATATCTGGTCGTGGACCGATAAGTGACAGGTCACCTTTAATAACAGACCATAGTTGTGGGAATTCATCGATACGAGTCTTTCGCAAAACAGCACCAATTTTTGTCACTTTGTTTTCCCCTTCACCAACCCATGCACCATTTACATCATGTGACATCGTGCGTAGTTTTGGGATACGCATAACACGACGACCAAGGCCGAGACGCTCTTGAAAGATAAATATAGGGCGACCAGATTCTAGGTACACCAGAATAGCGCCAGCAAGAATAAATGGAATCGTAAATATAAAAAACGGAATAGCAACAACCAAATCAAACACTCTCTTCATAAATTCATACAATGGCTTTTGATTCAAGTAATCCCTGAGCAATGATTCTTCTGTAAATGTCGGAAGAAAAATCTTGCCGAATAAATCCTCATACAAAGAATCTTTCGCGAGCACTGATGTCTTTCGGATAACGTGTGTCGGCAACATAGAAATAAGTCGAACAATGTCTCCGTCAGTATTGTCGTACACAATAACTGAAACCCCGCTTTCCTCAAGCTTATTCATTACAGCTTCGACAGTAAGACTATCAGGTCTAGTGAACGTTGCTCGTGGCGCATGAGCACGCATCTCGTGATGCACTTTTTCATAGACACTTCCTTCTTTCATGAGAAGAAGAGCGTTGATATGTGCGCCAAGAAGCGGCAACTTCGCATATGCAATACGCGAAAGCGCAAGGAGACAAAAACTCACGCTGAAGAAAATAATATAGGTAATCTTCGGGCTAATAGGAAGGTACGTCGCGAAGATGTAAAAGTACGTTACACCCAAAACCCCTGAAACAGTAAGCGCTTCTGCCAATTTCGGAAGGCTTCGCTTTAAGTACGCAAGTGTCGTATCGCTGTAGGCAAGAGAGATGTACAGAATTGAAATCGTGAGAATAAAAAGTGGAACAAAGTATACAAGATGACCCACAAAGAGGTCGCCGATACCGAACCGTGAAGCATCAAAAAAATAACGTATGACGAGTGATACGTAGAGAGAAAGAATGAGAATGAGAGCGTCGACAAGGATAATCAGGCTTGTATGGAGATTCTTTTGGAGTTTCATATAGTGACCAGTATACTAGATACGTATATGGATGCTACTACCAATTCTACAATAGAAAATAAGGAAGTCAAGAAGCTTCACAAGAAGCCTTTTGTGCTTCACATCATCACTCGCGCGTCATGGGGAGGTGCTCAGCGCTACGTGTATGATATTGCTACCGACACCAAGGAATACATTCAAGCAGTAGCCACAGAATCAAACGGAACGCTTGTAGATGAGCTGCGAGCCCAAGGTGTAACGGTATATCCGCTCTCGTATGCCAGACGGTCAGCACTGCTACCACTTCACGATATGCGTACACTCTTTGATATCGTCCATCTTCTTCGCCGTGTGAAGCCTGATATCGTACATCTTCACAGTTCGAAGATGGGGGTCTTGGGCGGCATAGCATGTCGCATCGCTGGTATTAAAAGAATAATATTTACAATTCACGGCTGGCCACACAATGAAAAAAGAACCTCTGTTATACGTTTTATTTTTAAAGCACTTAATGTTGTCACCCTTCTTTGTGTTCACGAAGCAATCGCTGTATCACAAGCAGTGGTACGCACAAGACCTTTTGGTTTGATGGGTAAAAAAATTACACATATATACCTCGCCTTACAGGAGCCAAAATATAAAGCGAGAGAAAAAGCACGAGAAGTACTTCTTCGAAAAACGGCATTTCCTAAGAATGAAGATCTCATTCTTTTTGGAATCATCGGAGAGCTTACAGAGAATAAAGACCATGCAACACTCTTTCGCGCCTTTAAAGAAGTACATGAGCAGTATCCACAGACGAGACTTATTGTCATAGGAAATGGGAATTTACTTCCGGATCTTCATACACTTGCACGAGAGCTTGAAATCGATGCCGCGATTGGATGGATTCACAATCTAAACGATGCTGCTATTTTTATGAAAGCGTTTGATGTGGTGGTAACAACCTCATACACTGAAGCACTTGGATACGCCCCTCTTGAAGCTGGTCTCGCGTCGGTTGCTCGTGTGGCGACAGACGTCGGAGGCCTGCCAGAAATAGTCCGGAGTGGTGTGACAGGACTTCTCGTTCCAAAAGAAAATGCACACGCGCTTGCACTTGCACTCATCACCTGCGTCGAGAACAAAGAACTGCGAGAAAAGTTCGGTGCGCAGGCGGCCACAGACCTCGAACCATTTACCGATATCAAGAAGATGCGGTCAAGAATTTACGAAGTGTATGGGGAATAGGATGGCGAGGCTAGAGGCTAGAGGCATTGTAAACCCAGCTTTCTCCAGTGCCAACAATTTCTATTGTATCTCCATTAATTTTTATTGCAGTTTCATCATCTGTAGAGTAAACAGATTTAACAAAGAGACCCTTCACTTTTTCTAGGTTTTCTTTTCTTATGTGCGCGAAAAAAGAATTGTTAAGATGAGGTATAAAACAAAAATCATACAACCCCATTCCTTTTTCTGTAATTTCTCCAAAATCCTCTTCCGGAAATACTTCTCTGTATAGTTCGTTTGATATAAAATTACCAGCAGACATACTACCAGCACTAATTCCCATGTACACTCTTTCTCCAAAAGAGGACAACAGATATTCCTTCATGCCGACGTGACTAAATATTTCTGCCAGATACTTTTCATTTCCTCCCCCAAAACAAATAATGTCTTTCTCTTCAAATCTCTTCTTCCAGATATCAGAGGAAACCGCAGCAATGTCTAATATGTCTATGGATTTAAATTGAAACTTCTGAAAATCAGTTAAATTGTTTATCAACCAACCTTTATCTCCACCTTCAGTATTTGCCGCAGTTGGTATAAACAGCAGATTTAATTCTGATAAAGATTTTCCTGCCAAATCAGATAAGGCCCTAGCGATACTATCGTTAGTCAAACCAGAAGATGTGAGAAGTATTTTCATATTTGAAGTATACAGGTATTTGGCCTCGAGTAAAATTGAGATGAATACAAGGCGTGAAGTTTTTTTCGACTAAGTCGTACACATAGTACGGCGCATGTCGAGAAGCTCGGCTTCGAAGAGTTCCATAGCTAGCAAGCGCAGAAACACAAAAATTCTTCACAACGAAGTAGTCGCTCGATTTTACTCGAGACCCACGAATTCGTTGGCCATTTGATACTTATGACCCGACCTCGCATACCGATGCATTCCCACACAAATCCCTAAGGCCAAACATTCCGCGAGTAAGTGCGACCCGCCATAACTCATGAGTGGAAGTGGAATACCCGTCACAGGCATCACCCCTAAGTTCATACCAATATTAATAGCGATGTGCGTAAGCAACCAGATGAGCACACCATAGGTAAAGAGCGCTTCAAATGTTGAGTCTGCAACAAGCGCGTAGAGCGCTAATTTGTAGAGAATAATAGAATAAAAAATGAGGAGCAATATCGTCCCAATAAAACCCCACTCTTCTGCATAGGCCGCAAAAATAAAGTCAGTCTTGTATTCAGGGAGAAAGTTAAGTCTTGACTGTGTGCCGTACCCAATACCCTTTCCGAGCAATCCTCCAGAACCGACGGCAATCGTTGATTGGTAGGCATTATAGCCCGTGCCACGTATATCCTGCAGCGGGTAGACGAAGTTCATAATGCGAGCTTTTTGATATGGCTTAAACACTAATTTCCACGCCAAACTAAACGAAATAACCCCGATAGCAAAAACAGCAAAGAGGTGCTTTTTTGATATCCCAGATACGAGAACCATGCCAAGCCAGATCGCAAAAAGCACCATCGCAGAACCAAAGTCGGGCTGAAGAACAACAAGTACAAATGGAATAAAAGCATACACGCCAGAAATAATAATATGGCGAATGTTCGCAATTTCGATGTGGCGTCGTGAAAAATATTTTGCCAAAACAATAATAAGCGAGAGCTTCATTAAGTCCGCTGGCTGAAAGGCGACACCGGCAAATTGAAACCAACTCTGCGCTCCTTTTGAAACGTGACCTAAAACAAAAAGAAGGGTGAGGATAGCCAGTACAAAAAAATAAAGTGTGAGAACGGTGCGTGTCTGCTTGAGGAAACGGTATTCAAACTGTGAAACAAAAAGAAATGCCGACAATGTCACAATAATCCAAAGTCCTTGTTTCCAAAAATAACTATCATGCCCCTCAAATGAACTCATGGTAAAAAGTCCTGCGATGAGCACGGAAAGCATCGCAACAAAAAGGGTTACATCATAGATGCGTAATGAAGAAAGAATGTTTCGAGACATAGAGATTACTGAACCGGTGAGAATGGATCGAAGATTGGATAGATGCGAATATTTGTCGGTGATTCCTTAAACGGCATATTCCACGTAAAGGAAATGGAACGAGAAGCCTCTTTATCCAGAAAAGGAATAAGTGTCTCTCCTGCTCCGTACACGTTGTCATAAGAATCATATAAAAGAACGCGGACACGGAGATTGGAAACCGTCACACGTTTTGTATTAATGATCGTAGCGTACACACGAGGAATTGATCCTGCTTCATACCGAATACCTGCAGTACGAACCGTCGGTGAAGAAGGTTTTTCTTGTGTAGAAAAATGGGACCCATCAAATAGCTGAGTAGTGACCGAAGCCGGAGCAATAGGTAATTGTACATTTTGAATGATCACAGGAAAATCACCATCAACAGGCGCTGTAGAAGTGCCGAAGAGCTGTTTTATGACACCACCTTGTGTATCATATGCAGTGAATGAATACCCAAGTATGTGAGACGCATTGTTGAGATTTCTGTTTGAGACCATTGCCACGAAATCATATGTCGAGGATGCTGTCCTAAGCGCTCGCGACCACGTAACAGTAAGAGGTGAAACTTCCTCGCGACAGCGAAGAGCACAAGACCCGCCACAATCAACCCCTGTCTCATAGCCATTTTGCTTTGTATCAGTGCATGTCGGCACAGGAAATAATATATCCCGCGTAAAATACACCACAGCCGCAGAAAGTGTTACGAGCGTAACAAATGCATATAAAAGTCTTCGACGTGTATACCAATTCATGGTTTCAGTTTATCACACATACGGAAAGGAACAGATTGTACCATCTCTATTTACTACCCCCCTTGTATTTGTCACCCCAATGACAATTGGGGTCCAGTGTCCACTGGATTCCAAATCAAGTTTGGAATGACACAAGAAGCAGGATGCTTATGGATGGGATTAGAGAAAAGAAATATCGACAGACTCTGCGAATTTTACGAGAGCATAGAGAGGTTCTGCCGTTGCCCCTGTGGCAAGATTATCCCCCTCTATACTTTCCATACGTGGAGCGATATCGATATGTGCCCATGGATAGTCTTTTGCAAATTGATACAAAAACATAGCACCGGTTATCGCTCCACCGTTTCGTTTCATTTTGTTGTGGGTATTCGTAATACCACCAAGATCACCCTTAATATCTTCTTTGTATTCATCATAGAGAGGCATGGGCCACATGAAATTCTTCACATCTTCTCCGAGCGCTTTCAAGGTATCCGTGAGTGCTTCACTCGGTGAAAAAACAGCAGATGCACGTGTTCCGAGAGCGACCACAGCGGCCCCCGTGAGGGTCGCAAGATCGATGACCACTCGTGGCTTGTAGGTGCCAGCATAGGTGAGTGCATCAGAAAGTATTACACGGCCTTCAGCATCGGTATTCATCACTTCAATAGCCAGACCACTCATACCGACGATAACATCCCCGGGAAGATAGCTGTCTCCTGTGATTCTATTTTCAACAGCAGGTACGAGGCAGACAATATTCTTGTGAAGACCCAGCTTAGCAAGTGCAAGGAGTGTGTGAATGGCGATGGCACCGCCTGCCATATCCATGTGCATGCCGTTCATGTAGTCGTCTGGTTTCAAATTACTTCCACCAGTGTCGAATGTCACCCCTTTTCCGACAAATACGATCGGTGCATCTTTTACTGCACCACCTTTATATTCCATACAAATAAACTTCGGCTTATGTGGCGAGCTCTCTCCGACCGCAAGCACCGCATTCATGCGAAGCGCTTTCATCTTTTTGGAATCAAGAATAGTTACTATTACTTTTTTCACACCTGCGGCAGCTTTCTTAGCATGATTCGCTAAATCTTCTGGTGTAAGATGTGATCCAGGGATATTGATAAGTTCACGTGCAGCATTCAACTCTTCTGCGATGATCATCCCTCTCTTTAATGCATCAACGACGACTTTATCGGTAGCAATGATGGCGAGCGTTTGAGAAAGTGTCTCCTTCTTGTACGTAGTAAATTCGTACGCGGCGTTCGCAAGCTCATAAGCAAACATTTCTGCAAACGCTTCTTTGGTATACGTATCAGACACAAGCGTGTACCATGTGTCGAATGTCACTTCAAAATCTTTCTCTTTACTTCCTTTCGCGAGACGTGCGATTTTACGCACCGTGCGAGCAAGTGTGAACTTGGTGAACCCTTCTTTCATACCGAGAGTAATCATAGGATTCGCTCCCGTGAGAGAAATCTGATCAACAGAGAATTCATGAGTAAAAGAAATCGAAACGGCTTGTTTTTTATTTACTTTAGAAATGGTGATATTCATATCATTAAATACTACTACATAACTAGTTTAGAGTCGACAGTGTACAGTTTAGAGAAATACAAAAGCGCGTCTTACGACGCGCTTTTGTATTTTAAGATCTTTGTTCTCCCGACAAGCTACTTTCCCGACAATGTCAGTATCATCGCTGCACATGGGCTTAACTTCTCTGTTCGGAATGGGAAAAGGTGTGACCCCAGGGCCAAATCAGGAGAACAAAAACCTCAAAAGGTATATGGCAGAACCGGCAAGATTCGAACTTGCGCACCTGGATTAAGAATCCCAAGAAACTCATCTTTATTCAAGACTAGTTTAGGGCTCTACCAGCTGAGCTACGGTTCCATATACCATTCAAGTTATTTGTATCGCTTTTACAAGCCATACAGAATCAAACACATGAAAAAAGAACTCTTTCCTGTGGTGTGTGGAAGTCACGTGACTTATATTAATACCGAAGTATTAATGTAAGAACATGCAACCTCCACACACCACATGAAAGACAATACAGTATGAAACTTTCTAGTAGACAACTAGTGCTCCATACGCTAACTAGCCTTTTGTGCTAGTCATGTTTCCTAATAGGATTCGGGTAATTAGTAAGCCTTGGCTAAACACATTACTGTGCGTACACCTAGCTCCTATCAACGTAATAATCTCTTACGACCCTTCAACGAATACTTATCTTAAAGTTGGCTTCCTTCTTAGATGCTTTCAGAAGTTATCCATTCCCGACATAGCTACTGGGCGCTCCGACTGGCGTCAGAGCCCACACACCAGAGGTCAGTTCACTCCGGTCCTCTCGTACTAGGAGCAAATCTTTTCAATATTCGAACGCCCGCAGAAGATAGGAAACCAACCTGTCTCACGCATTAGTGTTTTACATCTCATTGTGGTTTCCAAACCATGAGAACCTTTATTTCTAAAGGGATCGGACTAGAGCTTCATCTTGTTTTTAACAAGACTGCCAACGTATAGTCTCTACGGGTGTATTCTAGATTCTTTAGGAGAGGTGAGGAAAGGTAGGAAGGACCATTAGTTATGGTCGAGGTTACCCTGACTGCTCGCGCAGAGGATCCACTCATATTCCAATCTCCCCTCACCAAAAAAATCTATAATACTTCCCTCGGAATTGTCTTTCGATTGCTCGAGTAAGATTCTTCCGATATTAGTTGGCTTGCCATATACCATTACTGATATATGCCGCCGTGATTAATGTCTTTTTGTTAAGTTTAGTCTTAACTCCTCGGGTTCAAACTAGGAGAAGTCAATTATACAAAACTGAATTGATTGCTAACTGATGTTATTTGAGAAAATAACGTTAGTAATCGTTCTGTATAATTCACTCCTCCACGGTTTGAACCCAGCTCACGTATCTTTTTAAATGGCGAACAGCCATACCCTTGGTAGCTTCTCCACCACCAGGATAAGATGAGCCGACATCGAGGTGCCGAACTGTGCCGTCGATATGAACTCTTGGGCACAACTAGCCTGTTATCCCCGTGGTAGCTTCTATCCGTTAATCTGCACCCGCGTCTAAAGCGTAGTGTAGGTTCACTAGGTCCCACTTTCGTGTCTGCTCGACATGCCCGTCTTACAGTCAAGCCATCTTATGCCCTTACGCTATCGGCACGGTTTCCATTCGCGCCTAGATGACCTTAATAAACTCCTCCGTTACCTTTTAGGAGGAAACCGCCCCAGTTAAACTCCCCACCAGATACTGTCTGCGAACGTTTTTTCCGTTCACGTTAGAGTATGCCCAATTACAGATGACTATTTCACTGTCGAGTAGAGTACAGCCGAAACCATACACATCAAACCTCTCGTCACTATGCTACGCAGTAATTGAACATACTCAATATCAAGCTAGAGTAAAGCTCACGGGGTCTTTTCGTCTATCTGCGGGTAACCGGCATCTTCACCGGTACTGTATTTTCACCGAGCTACTCCCTGAGACAGTTCCCCAGTCGTTACGCCATTCGTGCACGTCTGAACTTACCAGACAAGGAATTTCGCTCTTCTATTCCTCAAGAAGGACTCTATCTTCACCTTCTATCTTACGACGTTCAGGTGTGTGGCGTTGGTCTCTCGCTAACCACTTCGGACTCGATCTACATTTCTGTAAATGAGGTAGCTTTTAGTAGGCGTATGATTAGAATGTTAACAAAAACTACATATAACAGTCCCAGTCCTACTGGCCACATTAGCTGTGACCAGTACCTTAGGACCGTTATAGTTACGGCCGACATTGACGGGGGCTTATATCATCCAGCAATAAATTACCACCGATATTTAACCTTCCCGCATTGGTCAGGCGTCACCTCCTATACATCCACTTACGTGTTCGCAGGAAGCTGTGTTTTTGGTAAACAGTCGCTAGGGAAACTTTCGCTGCGGCCCCCACCACTTTATTTTCAAAGTAATGAAGAGCTCGAGGAAACTGATTTCCATCACACTATTTTGTATGTAATTAGTTTGTAATTATGAATTTCGTGAAAGACGGGAAGTCACCTTCCCGGAAGTCCACGTATGAAATAATAGCGAGTCGAACGCCACCACCACATCGGATTCTTAAATCTCGATGCAGACCTACCGCGGTCCATACATTTCCTTCACGAAATCCACAATTACTTACGTATTACACATGTTTTTGTAATTACAGTAGCTCTACTGTAATTACGATTTGTCTCAATATTTTATCTAATTTCCTAGAACTCTCCACTTTTGCAAGCAGTGAGAAAATTGCTTTAGCTACGAGAAGCAGCGAGCTTTTGGAAGAAGTCGTACATATAGTACGGCGACTGACAAAAACGATGCTGCGACAAAGTAGATGAAGTAATTTTGTCACTGCGACTTTAAACGCAAAGTGGTGAGGGCAGGCCTTATCGCTAACTTACGGCCGCTTTTTTGCCTAGTTCCTTAGGGAGATATCACTCGTTCGCCTTGGTCTACTCGACCTGAATACCTGTGTCGGTTTGCGGTACGGATCAATACTAACTTAAGCATGCACATCACCTAGTGATGTGAAATTTAAATATTTACATATTTAAATTTCAAGCATCGCTCTGCGATGCGCACGTCTGATATGCATCAGATGTAGAGACTTTTCTCGGAAGCGTGCTTTATAGAGTTGAATCAGGTTGCCCATCATCTTCATACAACGCTTGGAGTCGGCATTAAAACCAGAAGTACGGATTTCCCTGTACCTCACCCTTACGCAATAAACGACAATCCAATAAGTCGCTCTATATACTACACTCCGTCATCCCATCACATTAGTACCGAGTTAATGAATATTAACATTATGTCCATCGGATCCGGCATTCGCCATCTCCTTAGGCCCGACTAACCCTACTCTGACAATCATTGAATAGGAAACCTTATTCTTTCGGCGTGGGGGGATCTCACCCCCATTGCGGTTACTTGTGCCAACATTCGTACTTCCACACGCTCCACTATGGGTTACCCCTTTAGCTTCAACGCAGAGTGGAACACTCTCCTACCGCTCCAATGGTTGTGACACCAATGAAGCCCTCAGTTTCGGCGATATATTTGAGTCCCGATTATTTGTGGCGCAGAGTCTCTCGATGGGTGAGCTGTTACGCTTTCTTTCAATGATGGCTGCTTCTAAGCCAACATCCTCATTGTCAATGAAACTCCACCTCCTCGCTTACACTTAATATATACTTTGGGGCCTTAACTTGAGATCTGGGCTGTTTCCCTTTTGACCGACGGAGCTTCGCCCCCGTGGTCTTACTGCCGCATTTTTAACCTTTGGTATTCGGAGTTTGATAGGTGTTGCCGTATTGCTACTAGTCAAAACCTTCCAGTGCTCTACCCCCAAAGGGAACACGCGACGCTAGTCCAAAAACTATTTCGGAGAGAACCAGCTATTACCGAGTTCGATTAGCTTTTCACTCCTTACCACAAGTCATCCAAAGGAGTCGTACAACCTACTGGTTCGGGCCTCCATTTACCTTTCGATAAACTTCACCCTGCTCATGGTAAGCTCACTCGGCTTCGGGTCTATAAGCTACTACAATTTGTTCGCGCTATTCACACTTGCTTTCGCTATGGCTCCGTGACTTTATACCACTTAGCCTGCAGTAACCTATAACTCGTTGGCTCATTCTTCAATAGGCACGCAGTCGAGGACGCATCACGCTAAGCGTGATGCACATTTAAATATTTAAATGTTTAAAGGCATCACACACAGTGTGATGCGCCCTCTTCTACTCCTTGTAAACACACGGTTTCAGTTCTATTTCACTCCCCTTCCGGGGTTCTTTTCACCTTTCCCTCACGGTACTAGTTCACTATCGGTCTCTAAAGATATTTAGCCTTACCGGTTAGTTCCGGTTGATTCATCCGAGCTATTCGTGTCTCGAATTACTCAAGATTAGAAACAAAAGAGGGGTATGCATTTCGATAACAAGGCTATCACTTTCTTTGGCGTTGCTTTCCAACAACTTTATCTATACATACCTTTTGTAACTCTTCTAGTAAACTACGTTTCTATCTTACTACCCCGCACAGTATTACTACTGTCGGTTTGGGCTTCTCTGTTTTCGCTCGCCGCTACTTGCAGAATAATTTTTATTTTCTTTTCCTCCAGGTACTGAGATGTTTCACTTCCCTGGGTGAGCGTCATGCAAATGCTTGCTATGACAATGCAACATTACTCGCATTGAGTTTCCTCATTCAGAAATTTCCGGATCGCGGGCTGTTAGGCGCCTCCCCGAAACTTATCGCAGCCTGACAACGTCTTTCATCGCTCTTTAGAGCCTAGGCATCCACCGTGTGCTCTTATGTTCCTATTAGGAAACATAACTATCACTGTAGAGATTGGACCGCTCCGCTCTCTACATGTATTGTCTTTTTTCATGTGTCCGTGTCACAAACTCCGCTAGACCCCAGTGAATCAAATTCTACTACTGGATAACAGTACTGTTGCGCGTGTTGTGCACGGGATTCTGTTGTCAGAGAACTGCAATCTGCTTAACAATTTTGAGAAAATAAAATCCGCCTTATCGGCGGCTAGTAACGAAACGTTACTTGGCCTCCGGGTTAGTTGGTTATAGTTTCGTTTTTTATCATCAAGCAGTGATTCACATACTATCAAAATGAGAATTGAAAGTCAAGCACTTTAAGCACAAGTTAGAGGCTTACTGTTAGGAGTTAGGAGGTTCATACAAATACCTACTATGAATACTGAAAATAGACAATAAAAAAGGCCCCGCAGATGGTTAATCTTTGGGGTCTTGGGGTGCCGCGTATGCGGCACGGGGCGGTTGAGTCACCGCCGCAGATTGGCCTGGGCCACGTGCTGCTTGGCGGCGGCTTTTTTAGCGACAGTCCTGCGCTCGGCCGGAACGTTGCGATTTTTCGCCTTATCACGTTCGGCCTTCATGGCGTACACCTTGCTGGTGCAGCCGGCGTTGAACTCGGTGAAGGCGGTGCTCGGAAAGTCCTTGTTCGCTTGCAACTGCGTGAAGCCGTCCGGTTTCACCTTGCAGTTGTCGGTGATCAAAAACTTGCCAGTGACTGCCGTGACAGCACCCATTTGCCGGAGCTCGGAGCGCGCGCGGACCCACTTTGCATCGGCCTTGGAGGCTTCGAGAGCTTTGGCGTCCGCAGCCGCACGGGTGGCCGCGCTTTCACTGACCCGCAAGACTTCATCAGTCGTGAACTTCTGTTCACCGCAAGCGGCCAACAACGAAACCAACGCGATGGCCATGACAGCCAACAAAATGTTTTTCAAGAGCTTCATGTCGATCTCCTCGTAAAGATACAGTGCACCTTAACCCCAGAACACGAACCCGTGCCCCATAAGCTAATTAGCCACCGTCGACAGTTTCCAGTATACCATACTGGGGATATTTGTCAATAGGTGAAAAAGCAAAGAGAAAAGCGCCCGGCAGGGCGCTTTTCTCTAGTGTTGGTGTTTCCTCTAAACTTTACACTCTCGCCTTTACACTGTCCCCAACTACTGTGCCTTCATTTTCTCAATAGCACGAGCTGCTGCGTCACGTCCTCCTAGTCCAAATGAAAGACCGAGAGCAAGCGAAATAGCGAACACCACACCAGTGAAAAGAACTTCCACGAGACCTGAAGCAATACGTAGCTGTGTAAGCGCTGGGAATACACCACCTACGATGATGATTGCCCACTTTGCAACCTGGGCCGCGAAATCCCCTTTCATTCCTGTCGCCTTCACTGAATGCTTCACGAGACGAGCGACGAAGTCTCCAACAAGCATCGCAATAACAAGGACAATAGACGCAATGATCACTTGCGGAATGTACATGAGAATATCACGAAGAAGTTGCGTAACCTGTGTGAGTCCAAGTATCTCAGCTGATGCAACCGTGAATGCCACGATAACAAGCCACTTGATAACGCCACCCAAGAAACCTGCGAGACTAACCTTTACACCGGCACGTTCACTCACTGCATCCATTCCAGCTTTGTGAAGCGCATTATCAATACGAAGAACGGTAATAAGATGAGAAACTGCACGTCCTAATACAGAACCAAACGCCCATCCAAGAGCGAAGATGATAACTGCGATGATGACATTAGGAAGAAAGGCTGCAAGCGTAAGACTTGTATCTACAAGTGCATTCCCCAAAATATCGACTGGATTTAATAACATAAGAGAGTTCTAAACTAGAAATAAAGTGTGTATATATACACCTTTATATTCGACATATAAAGGTACCTTTAGTATACAGCCTTCTACACCTCACAGATGGAGGATTATCCACTTTTATGGTATAGTCGAAGCTCTTATGAAGCATTTCACTCCCGGATACATCACCCTCTCATTTCTCTTCGTTCTTCTTTTCATAAGTAGCGCCTGGTACCTCTTTACTCCGAATATAGGAGAAGCAGAAATACACACAGAGCCTCAGAGCGAAGTAATAATACCAGCTCCACAACACGTAGGGAATTACGTATTGATTCATTTAGATAGTATGACCCTTGATCTTCGCGATGGAACAACAACACTCGCAACCATTCCTCTTGTCTCTCAAGGAAAACCTGGTAGCTACTATGAAACTATTGGGGGGAGCTATGTGAGCGACTACAAAGAAGCTCTTCATTTTAGTTCTATTGGCCATGTCTATATGCCTTATAGTGTGCATCTCTTTGGCAATTACTTTATTCACGGTATTCCATACTATCCAGACGGAACAAAAGTCTCAAGCACTTACAGTGGAGGGTGTATCCGTCTCGAAGATGATGACGCCCGTCGAGTGTATGACTTCATCACAAGAGGTATGCCCATTATTATTACGCGCGGAGGTGATGATGATTTTTCCCCTTCTGCCACCACAACTCCTACGATTTCAAGTGACGTAATGACAAGGCTTATGGTTGCCACTATCTCGCTTGAATTTTTAACACAAGATAATGAGATACTAAGCATGGACGGTATAAGCACGACGACAAGAAAAACACTTATACCGCAATTATTTTCTGGTGATACCGAGGTAAACAAACTGTATGCACAAGCACTTGGTGAGAAAGCTTTTACAGAACAAATGAATAAGAAAGCTCACATCATCGGACTCACGAATACAACATTCACTGATACGACACATGATGCCATGACAACGCCGGAAGATTATGAACGCTTCATGAAATATATCGAGACCTATAAATCGTACCTACTAGTGGGCCAAGTTAGGGGTTAACAGTTAGGGGTTGTGAGTTAATGCAATACCAACACAAAGAGCGGCGCCATAGGCGCCGCTCTTTGTGTATCTAAAGTCTAAAATCCAACACCTAAAATCTAGCCTCTACGCTGTCAATCTCTCTTTCAGTTTATCAATAACCGTCTCATGTGGACCGTCGATAATATCCCGCACAAACTTGTCATACATCTTGTAGCGATATTCATATTCTTCAACATCCATAATGGAATACGTCACCTCACGGCCGAGCTCTGCAGAAAGAACCTCAAAAAGCTTCTCCGCCTTTGGTCGTTTAATCGCTTCACCGACAATAAGAATATCAACACGGGTTTTTTCATGACCAGTAAACACACCGGAAACAAGAAATATCTTGATACGTCCAATCGGTTTGAAACGAGCAGCGAGCTCACGTTTGTCGAGCAACTGAAAATCAAAAAGAAGTGCACGCAACGCTTCATTGTGTGGGAACTCTTGATTTAATTTGAAACCAATAACTTCTTTTACTTTTGAAGAAGCTTTCTTTCCTGTGGAAGAATTGATGACCGTGCGTGTACGTTTCTTTTCCAAGAAGCCAATGGCACAGAGTGCGGTTAATTCTTTTCGTGCGAGTGCACTTTTTGATTTTGTCTTTTCTGAAACATCCGAAAGAGGAACAATCATATCTTCATGATGAAGAAAGAATCTCATTATCTTTACCCTCTCAGGGCCACCGAGCAATCGTATCAGGAGTTCCATATGTCCCTATTTTAGCAAGAAAAAAGGGATTGCAACACTTGTGCTTATAGCAAAAACGTGACGAAATGATGGGGTGCAAATCGTTATTCGTTAGTCGTTCTTCGTTGATAGTTCAGAACAAAACAAAAACCACCCTTTCGGATGGTTTTTGTTTTGAATCAAGTATTGTATTACTTCAATTCTACTTTTGCTCCGGCTTCCTCAAGTTTCTTCTTGAACTCTTCAGCTTCTGCCTTCTTAACATTAGCCTTAAGGTCAACAGGTGCTCCGTCAACGAGGTCCTTAGCTTCCTTGAGTCCAAGTGCTAGAACTTCCTTAACTACCTTCATAACAGCGATCTTCTGCTCTCCAGCTGATGCTAGGTGAACAGTGTACGCATCCTTTCCTTCTTCAACTGCTGCTCCAGCTGCTGGTGCTGCTGAAACTGCTGCTGCAGAAACGCCGAACTTTTCTTCGATAGCCTTAACGAGTTCGTTAAGATCGAGAACTGACATGCCTTCGATTTTGTCTAGCAAATCTTTGAATTTTTCCATATTGTGTTAATTTTAAATTTTTAATTTTAAATTTTTAATGAATTTCTAATTAAAAACTAGAAATTACAAATTAAAAATTATTACCCCTTCTTTGTCGCAACCGCGTTAATACCGATAGCTAGTCTTTGCATTGGAGACTTAAGAAGATATGCAAGTTGTGAAAGAAGAACTTCACGTGGAGGAATAGTTGCAATCGCCATCATAGCTTTCGCATCCTTGTATTCTCCATCGAAAATTCCACCTAGAATTCCGAAAGTATCCTTGTGGGTCTTTCCGAATTCATACGAAAGACGTGCAGGTGAAAGGAGATCATCTCCCCAAACAACAGCAAGTTCTTCGCCTACAACAGGCGCTTCCCCTTTGATTCCAACAGCTTCTGTTGCACGTGTCCAAAGAGTTTTCTTCACTACTGTGTAGTGAATATTTTCTGTGAAAAGTGCGTCGCGGAGTTCCATAGTCTCCTTTACAGGAAGGCCTCTGAACTTCACGTACACAGCTGATTTAGAAGCTTTAAGAGCATCTGTATAGCTATCGATAAGTTCTGCTTTTTTAGCTTTTTGTAGTGCCATAGAACTGTATCGATTAATGAGTAATGAACACCCTTGTACGCTTGCGCATGAGGGAGATAAACGCAAATTAGAGTAGACAGTCATTACTGACTGTGAACCTCCGCAGGAATTATGGGGCAGTTTTTAGTCTTCAGTTTTTAGTTTTCAGTAAATACAATAAGCATTTTCTGGAAACTAACACCTTGAACCCTGAAACTATTCCCACCCACTTCTTTGGCTTATGGAGCAATACTACCACAAAAATAGTCGAGAGTCCACAGCCGATAGGCTGTAGAAAAACGAATCTGACAACGCCTTTACCCCCTTACAAAACAAGCATTTTGTAATTTACATAGGGTGGCCCTATGTAAATGGTCGGAAATAACAAAACCGCCCCTTTCGGGGCGGTTTTGCTTCATCTAACTTGCGTTAGAAACTTGTTTTATCATGCATGTGAACTTACGTTCTCGTGTCTGATAGACAGAATTTCGTGGCGCAGATTATCGCTTTGTTGAGAAGCTTGATGTTGGGAAGTTATAGATAGCAGCTCCAGTCTGAGTTGAACTACCACCGTTAACATCCTTCCAAGTGAATGATGAAGCTGATGTAAGACGAGATGTCACATATGGTGTGATACTTGCCTGTGCTGCACCAGCAACGTTTGCATACACTGAGAATGTCTTTGTCTGTCCGGCTGCAATTTCATACGCTGGAGTGAATGTAAACACTGGCGTTGAAGATGCAGATACGTACACACCGCTCGTGATTGTTGTGTTTCCATCAGCAATACGATATGCAGTGAATTCTGGGTTTGTGATACCTACAGTTGAAACTGAAAGTGATGTCGTTGAGACAGAGATACTTCCATTTAGATCTGCAGTTACTTTGAATTCACCAACCTTGTTTTCAGAACCAAGAACGAGTGTATCTGTGTTACCAGCACTCATTTCTACGATAGGCTTTGAAGAAACAAGTGACATTGTGTTTGAAGGAACCTGAGTAGCGTCTTCGATAGGTGACCCTGTTCCAGCAGTTGCCTTAACGTTACTTAGAGTAACCTTAACTGTGGCAATACTTGCAGAAAGATTACCTGCGGCAACGGTATTCTGGAATCCTGAGAACTTAGCAACAACAGTTACGTCTGTACCGTTTGATGTAACTGGGATACTAAGACCTGAAACGGTTGTAGTAGCAGTATCGCCAGAACCAGCGACTGGTGTAGATACTGATGTTCCTCCCGCCCAAGTTACAGTGATGCTCTGGATAGCATCTGCTCCTGTAGTTCCGAAACTAAGATCAGTAACATTTGCTACTGTTCCAGCAACAGCTGTCTTGATCTTGTATGTTGCAACACCGAATGTTGAACCACCAACCACATACTGTGCTACTGGTGATGATGACGTTAGTGTTGAAGCAGCAAGAGTAGAAAGTGCTGATGTAACTGTTGCCCCTGTTCCTGCAGCTGATGAAACTGTTGATGTGTTACTTACAACGCCACGACTTGTTACGGCCATATCTGTTGTAATTGTTGCATTAACGTCTCCACCAACATTAGCGTACACATCGAATGTCATTGTTCCACTTGCTGGAATTGTAATGTCATTAAGAAGTGAGAATGTTGATGTTCCTGCTGCTGGGTTTCCGATTGGATTAGCAAGGTTTGTTGAACCATTCTTTAGAGTGAAATTACTATAGTTAGTGATATCACCGTTAGCAATAGTTGGATTGATACTTACACTTGAGACACGTACAGCTTCCGCTGAGTTTGCCTGTAGTGTGAATGATGCAATCTTCACTGCAGCTGATGTGTTAGGAGCCACAGTTACTGCTGTGAATCCTGATGTGCGTCCGAATGTTCCTACACCTGATGAGATAGTAAGAACGTTACCGGCAACACCACCTGTTGCAACGTCAACAGCTTCGTATGAACTCTGTCCCTGTGCATTTCCTGTAGGACCACTGATTGTCGCAGTCATTGTACCTGATGTGTATGCAGCAGATGAGCTGTCTACGATATCAGCTTTAACTGTAAGAGTTACAGTTGTACCAGCTGGGATAATAAGTGATGAACCTAGAGTGAATGTAAGGTATCCAGGTGACTGACGAGCAGCCACTGTGAAGTTCTGTGAAGTTCCAATCTGGCCACCGTTTGCATACAATGATACGTTGTTGAACGTAGTCAATGATGCATTTGATGATGTAGCGATAGCAACACGGAGTGTTGAAACCTTAACATCTTCACCGTATGCCTTCATTGTGAACTGTCCTACTGGAACGTTAGTTGCTCCACCTGTCACCTTTGATGCAGTGAAAGCTGGGTCAACGTTTACTGTTACAGAACCTTTCTGTACAGTAATTGTTCCATAAGTAGCAGCACTCTGTGTGAACGCTGTACTTGAGTTAGGGATTGTAGCTGAAACGTTAACACCAGCTAGGTTTGAATCTTCGAACATAAGGTCTGACACATTCTCAACTGAGAAAGTCGCTGTACGGAATGATCCTTTTACGATATCACCACGAACTTCGATTGTGTGTGTTCCTGTTGTTAGAAGGTAAGGAGTAGCTCCTAGGTCAAACGTCACCTTGTTGTTGTTTGCAGCGTTGATTGCCACTGGACCTGAAACCTTAGAACCATCTACGAAGAGGTTAAGATTCTGGATAGCGTCAACTGGAGCTGAACCAACGAACTTGAATGTTGCTGCCTTGAAGTTAACACTACGTGTACTTACTGAAGCTGAGCCTGACCAAACGATGTAGTTTGAAGTTCCAGCTGCTGGAGTAAGTGCAGACTGTGTAAGAGCTGCAAAGTTAACATGAGATGTATCAACAGAAGCAACTGTTAGCTGATTACCGTTTACATTTGTGAATGTAGATACGGAACCACCTGCAGTTACACTGTTAAGCTTTACACCAACTGACTGTCCAGTGATACTTGATGCAATGTCAGCGCGTACAGTGATTGTACGTGAGCCATTAACAGTGAAGAGACCATTAGAAGCGTTGAAGTTGATGTAACCACCTGTTACTACAGAAGCTGAATCAGTGATTCGAGTATTTCCTTCGTATAGGTAGACATTGTTAATTGTTGTGTCTGCTGAAACACCAGTACGCTGTAGCTGAACAGATGTAACTGTTCCGTTTCCAGTGAATGTGATGTCTGCTAGACGAGCACCTGACTGACCAGAAACGATCATACCTGTTGGCTGTGAGCCTGCAAGCATTGCTGAAACTGGACCAGATACTACTGTACCTGGGTTTGTAACTGTACCAGTTGCACATGATGCACCTGTTACAGGACTAAATCCTGCTGTTGATGTACATCCAGCTGGAAGTGTTGAAACACTACCTGTTGAACCACCACAAACCTGATTTAGAAGACCACGTGTTCCTGCGAACACGTTACCTGTAGGAGCTGAGATTCCAAGTTCTACAAGGTGTAGAGCCTGAAACTTGTTAACAGCTGTACGAGTAGCAGCACCGAAGTATGAAGATTCCATTCCTGGAGATCCAGCACCTGATGCAGATACCTGTGTTTGTGGGTACATGTTAAGAACCTTTTGAAGATCCATAACACTTGTGCCACGTGAGCCAAGCTTCATATTCGTGTTGAACGAATATGAACAGCTCTGTGTTGGAAGGTTGAGAGCAGCTGATGCAGAAACTGCACTAACTACGATACCTCCGAGGACAGCTACTGATGTAGCAGCCTTCATTGAGAAATTACGCATAAACTTTATGTTTATAAGATTTTAAATGATGTGCTTATTAATGCACTTCATCGCATGGCGTTTATTTAGTTTCGACATAACTAAACGCAATGCTTTTAATGACAGACGATCAATTGACGACCGAATGGCGATTCGAAAAACAACATGTGAGATAACAAACTTTCGCTTGTCATTTCAGATATTTAATCTGCGTCACTATTCTGTTGTCAACGATCTTAACCTGTCTTCAAGATACCTTATAAATTGTATCTCAAATACCAGAGGACGCTCTCAAACAGAGACGTCTACAAACAGTATAGTGATTCCCCATATAAATGCAATTATTCACTGCATCAATATGTGGATAAATACTGCTTGAAGTACATTACTGTACTAGGGGTAAGTATTGCATAAATTGGAAGAAAAGTCAATGAAAACCAGCTCACAGTCAGCAGCTTACAGCTTACAGAAATAGGACCCGAAACTCTAAGTTTCAAGTCCTCTTTCCTCTTCTTTCCTGTAAGCTTATAGCTCTCAACTGCAAACTATCGTAGAACATATCTACTCCATCTTTTCTCCCCTATGCGCTCTATCATGTTGTCATACAGGAGAGCGTTCAGTTCACGCTGTATAGTCTTCTCACTACAACCACGAATACGAGCAGCGATGTCCTTTATACTGACATCTACGCCCTTTACGAAAAGTGCTAATATTTGCTCACGTCTGGACTGTTTTCGGACTTGGAATGATGAGGCGAGATTTGAGGCTGGGCGAGTCGTATGTTCTATCAAGGACGAACGTACAGAAGTGATGTCCTTTTGTTTGTCTCCTATTGTGTCGGACAAATCCACCGTGTTATGTTGTCCTTTACTTTCACGCGCACCTAACTTGGCGAGGAGGTGCGACTGCTTGAGTGACTCTTGGGTGAGTCTCAAATCGCGATCATTATCGTGGAGACGTGCGAGTGAAAGTGGTGTCATAACATCGTATGAACTTGATGTGATCGCGGATGAAAAAGACGCATCAGTTCCGAGTGCGTCTTCATGCTCGACAGTAAGCATTTCTTTTGTGATAATCGGCTGCTTCTTTTCAAGGACAAGTTGCAGGGCACGGAAACCTTCCATTAAGATCCCACCATTCATTTCTGAGACAATTCCTGTCGTCACTGCGACATGTAAAAGAGAGATGATCTCGGTCACAGCCCTCAAAGACATTTTCATTTCTATTACCCTGTCTTTTACATCAAGCTGCGCAAGGGAGTTCATCGAGGACAAAAGTGCAACAGAATTCTTTCGTAGGCCATGTTTAATGGGGTCATTATCAGACATCAAATCGGTCACCAAATAGAGTGCAGTTACAAGTCTTTCGGACTTCTTTGCTACGAGCGTTCCGTATTCTTTTTTATTTTCTTCTTGCATTTTGTCTTTTGTTTGTCTTTTATATAGTCACCGTTGTTGTTCTTGATGTCTCTTGTGTCTCATCACACTATTGTCCTTGTCCACAACTTCATGCACGCCCGTCTATATGGTGTCCATTCTATGCCTTTTATCTCTGATGTAAAGACTTGTCTAATAGAAAAATTAGTGTCTTTATTAACCACAATTATTAGCTATCCCCTAAAGTCAGATTTGAATAAAATTCAAGGTTTCTTTTTTCTTTTTCACCTCAACCCTTTATATCAAACACTGTCTTTTTCTGCTGAAAAAGCAGTTCACTCTCAGACCGCCGTCTTCCGAGAGTTGATATAAAGGGTTAGGTGAGGAGTATGGGGATGCGTATCCGTATTCACTATCCTCAAGTAACCCCTACAAACCAACTCGCACAGCGCGGCGGCGCGAGCGTGAGATGATTTTCTAGCAAGAAAATACATCGTTTGGTTTTAGGGGTTACTTGAAAAAGAAAAAAGTAAAAGAGTTAGGGGTCAGAATTAAAGAAGAAGCTTTTGTCAAAGCAACAGATAGAGTTATACCTTATCTTAGAATCCTTCTTTTGCTATACTTTACACCATAATCCCCTTTACTTGTTATGGCAAAAGAAGAAACATCAACCGATAGAGTAATTCATACACGCAGACGTCGCGTGAAAGATCCTGTGCTCACCGAAACCATTCTCGGCGTACTCGCTGTCATCTTCGTGATGATCGCAGCGCTCCTCATATTCTCCATGGTACATGCCGGTGGTGAGGGTGGTGAAATACTTTTCTCTGGTATTGATTCAATCATCGGTGTATTCTCTTATCTCACACCACTCCTCTGTCTCTACGTCGCGTACTATTTATGGAAAGAAGAAGTGCCTGACTTACGATTCATGGGTGTAGCGGGAACACTCTTTCTCATTCTCGGTGTCGCAGGACTCGGCACTATCTTTTTCGGACCATCGTTTGGAGGATTGCTCGGCGTACTCGTGACCGCACCTTTGGTAAAATACTTCGCACTCTATCCGAGCATCGCGCTCTTGGGAGGCATCGCGGCTATTGGTGGTATCGTCATCCTTGAACGTAAGCCGTCACTGTCACCTTTCCTTGCTCTCCTCATGTATCCTTTCACACAAATACGAGCGCTTCTTCTTGCACGTAAAGAACGAAGTTTCGATGACGAGCCAGAACTTATAGAAGAAATGACAGAAGATGTTCCTTACGATGATATTCTTCCAGAACCACTCGAAGAGACGCCGGACGATTTACGAAAAGAATTGTTTGGTGAGCTCGCACCACTTGATGAAGAAGAGGCAGGAACATTTACCCTTCATAAAGAAGTAAAGGCGAAACCTGTGATACTCACACCAGAATTCGTACCACCACCACTTGAGCTCCTTAATGTAGACAGTGGAAAATCCGGTGCCGGAGACAGTCGTGCGAAGATGACAACCATTCAGCGTACACTTGAACATTTCCGTATCCACGTAGAGATGGGGGAAGTGACTGTCGGACCAACGGTAACACAATTTACCCTCAAACCTGCACAAGGCGTGAACCTTTCAAAGGTTGTAGCCCTTCATGATAACCTCGCTATGGAACTTGGTAGCGAATTTTTGCGTATCGAAGCTCCGATTCCTGGCAAGACACTCGTTGGTATCGAAATCCCAAATGAACGAAAGTCTATGCTCGGACTTCGTTCAATGCTTGAGCTCGATGAGTTCAAAGAGGCAGGACCACTCGCTCTTGCTATCGGAAAAAGTATTATCGGTAAGCCAATATTCGGAGACCTCGAAAAGATGCCTCACCTTCTCGTTGCCGGTGCGACGCGTGCTGGAAAGTCTGTCACACTGCATAACCTTGTAATGTCACTTCTCTACAAGAACTCACCGTATGACCTTAAACTTATCGTACTTGATCCAAAGCGTGTAGAATTCACGGTGTACAGTAATCTTCCTCATCTTTACACTCCTATTATTAAAGAACCGAAAGGTGCTATCAAGGCGCTCAACTGGGCGATTCAGGAAATGGAGAGACGTTATGAAATCCTTTCCGAAAATGGTCAGGTGAACGTGAGTGATTACAATAAAAAAATATTATCCCCTGCACTTGAAAAAGCACGAAAGAAAGGAAAGATCGGAGATGAGCTCATCGGACTTCCTCCGAAACTTCCATACATCGTCATTATCTTCGACGAATACAATGACTTCATGCTTTCGTATCCAAAGGAAATTTCTCCACTGATTACATCACTCACCCAGAAAGGTCGTGCCGCTGGTATTCATCTTATCTTGGCGACACAGAGACCAGATGTAAAAGTTATTACGGGAACGATTAAGGCAAACATTCCATCTCGTATCGCGCTTAAGACGACATCACAGATCGACTCGCGTACCATTCTCGACGCATCTGGTGCAGAAGATCTTCTTGGAAATGGAGACATGCTGTACATGGCGTCTGATAACCCTCGCCTCGTACGTATTCAGGCGCCATTCATCACACCAGAAGAAATCAAAGACGTTGTGACACATATCAAGAAAGCTCACCTTGATTTTATTCCTGATGTTATCGATATCGCGAAAGTAAAAGTGGGCATCATGCATAGTGGAGAATCTGGTGTGGAAGGAAATGTAGGAAAGGAACCAGAAGACGACGAAGATTATATGAGTGCGAAAGATTATGTTATTTCTACTGGTAAAGCATCGACATCATCACTTCAGACAGCATTCCGTTGGGGATACAACAAGGCTGCGCGCATCATCAATGACCTTGAACATTACAATGTAATCGGTGGAGCTCGTCCCGGTGAAAGATATCGTGAAATACTTTCTGGACAACCACAAGGAGAAGCAGCCTCTCCGAATGATACTCATGACACGAGTACAGATGATATATTCCGGTCTTAATGAGAAGTAAAAAGTTAATAAAGTTTGTAAAGTAAATACGGGATAACGGGGAGGTCGGCAGACCTCCCCGTTATTTCTTTATGGACTTTATGAACTTTCTACTTTAGACTGACATTCATGACCCCTCTCTATGACGTTCGGAAAAAAGTAGAACTCTATGCCCTGCTCATACTTATCCTCATTGCTTTAGGTTATGGAGCCTTTCGTGCCTACCCTCTCCTTATGGGGCCTACAATCACCCTCTACGCACCACAAGATGGAGATACGGTGGCGAGTTCCACCTTTCAAATATCAGGGCAAGTGGTGCGCGCACGCGAAATAACCCTTCAAGGTAAACTAATAACGATCGACGCCGAAGGGCGATTCGTGGAACTTCTCGTGGCAAATTCCCCTTATACTATAATCGTAATGGTTGCGACTGATCAATATGGTGCAAAAGTAATGAAAACACTGAGAGTGGTACCGAATTAGTCAAAAGTCCATAAAGTTGAAAGTCAAAAGGAGTTTCTGGTACGGAACGCGTGACACCTTCGGTGTCACGCGTTCCCCTTTACGGACTTTCCACTTTACGGACTTTTCAACTATTCTTGCTATACTATAATCACTATGATGAAGAAAAAAGTTGTTAAACCATTAAAAACAGTTGGCGTGCGCGAAGAGGGTGAAAAAGGAAATCGTTCAGGAAATTCTGACGCTCTTCTTCGTGAAATACAAAATAAATTCGGTGAAGGTGCCATGATGAAATTGGGAAGCGCCCCGAAAGTAGATGTTGGCGTGGTCCCTACCGGATCACTCGGGCTTGATGCAGCTCTCGGCGTTGGAGGTCTTCCTCGTGGACGTATCGTTGAAATATTCGGCCCAGAATCTTCTGGAAAAACGACACTCACATTACACGTCATCGCAGAGGCTCAAAAAATGGGAGGCATTTGTGCATTCATCGATGCAGAACATGCGATGGACCCAGAGTATGCCAAGAAGCTTGGTGTGAATATCAACGAACTCCTCATCTCTCAACCAGACAACGGTGAACAAGCGCTCGAGATCACAGAATCAATCGTGCGAAGTGGAAAGGTGGATGTTGTTGTCATTGACTCAGTGGCAGCACTCACACCAAAAGATGAAATCGAAGGAGATATGGGAGCACAACACGTAGGCAAGCAAGCCCGTCTCATGTCACAGGCGCTTCGCAAGCTCACCGCCATCGCACACAAGTCACAAACGGTAATCATTTTCATCAATCAGATTCGTATGCAAATCGGCGTGATGTTCGGCAACCCAGAAACAACCCCAGGAGGAAAAGCACTTAAGTTTTATTCTTCTGTTCGTATCGATATTCGTAAAATTGCGCAAATTAAAAAAGGAGATGACGTGGTCGGTGCCCGCACAAAAGTAAAGATTGTGAAAAATAAAGTTGCGGCCCCTTTCAAAACAACTGAATTCGACATTATGTACAACGAAGGAATTTCTCGGGAAGGAGAATTACTTGCACTCGGTGAGAAATTTAAATTGGTAACAAAGTCTGGTACAAGCTATTCATATGGAGAGGAGAAACTAGGACGAGGATATGATGCGGCGCGTACATATCTACGTGAAAACAAAAAGGCGGGAGATAAACTTGAAAAAGCAATTCGTAAAGAATTGGAATCTGGTGCCCTTTCTTATTCTGGATCAGCGGACCCAGAAGAAAATGATGCCCCAGCAGAGTAAAAGATAGCCTGCAGTCGACAGCTTATGGTCGACAATGTGGATACATAAAAAGAAAAGCGCCGGATGCGGCGCTTTTTTGTAGGACTGAGAGCTACTTCATTTCCAGTCACGAACCCTCAGGCTAGTGAGCTGGAGTTCCGTTGGTTCATACCAACATTTGATGCAATGGTACGGCGCTTCCGGCCTTACCCTTTCATCTGGCTTCCCTTGGTTTGTCTCTTGCCATGCATGCATGGCTTCGTGGTAGTCGTTGAGCTTTCTTTCGAAGGCGTCACCAGAAAGAACCAGGCCGTATTCATCGAGGTACGCCGATTCAATCTTGAAACCCATTTCTCGCATCTTTTTGGTGTCGGATCGGAAAAAGCGGTCATACTCACTCGGAACTTTCGCCCCATGCATGAAGTACTCAGTTTTCTTGGTCGGGTATATCTTTTTGTAGAACCCAACGAGTAAACCCTGAGGGCCGCCACGCACCATGGCACGATATGCGTCACGCCTCACCTCACGACCGAGTGAGTAAAGAAATGACAGTATCAAAAGAATGATGATGGTGATAGCTGCAATAACAAAATCCTGTCTCATGATGTGCCTCCTTAGGCTGTTGATTTACGGAACTGACAGTACCAATACTACAACCTATACCTATAATGTCAAACCGTACATACGCCCCTTGCACGGGTTGCTTCCCTGCTCTATTTTTTGGTATGATAGAAGCTATCTGTATCTTGGTTCACAATACAAAGGTATTTATTTGTATTGTGCTACAAGCTACAACCTACTAGCTAAAACCTATCTCTATGGCAACACTCGACTATGATGAAATCAAACCTCGCAAGTTCATTCTTGTAGATGGTCAACCGTTTGAAATTTTGGAATCTCATGTGGCACGTACACAAAAGCGTAAGCCACAAAACCAAGTAAAAATGCGCAACCTTCTCAATGGAAAGGTTATTTCAAGTTCATTCCATGCATCAGACACAGCAGAAGAAGCTGACATATCAAAACGAGAAGCACTTTTCCTTTTCGCAAATAAAGGTGAATACTGGTTCTGTGATCCAAACAATCGTGCAGAACGATTCGAAATCGATGCAGATGTTATTGGTGATGGTGTGAAGTATCTCAAAGATAATACACTTGTCGATACGAAGGTGTTTGAATATGACGATGAAGAGCGTGTTATCGGTATTACACTTCCTATCAAGATGACATTTGAAGTAAAAGATGCCCCTCCTGCAATTAAAGGAAACACAGCTTCAGGTGGAGGAAAGTTGGTGACCATCGAAACAGGCGCACAGATTACAACACCATTCTTTATCGAGGTGGGAGATAAGATTATTGTGAATACAGAGACTGGTGAGTATTTCGAACGTTCTAAGTAAAAACCAATAAACTATTCCATCTACTTTTTGTCACAAGCTTGTTAGCTTATGATATCTTCGCGGCCAAGCCGTCTCGAACTACGAAATTTTTCGCAGTCGCCGTACTAGCGTGTACGACTTCTTTGAAAAATTTCTAGGCTCCTCGTAGCTGAAACAGTTTCTTGATTTTTCTGAACAGCAATACAAAAGCACGACACCGAATCTGAACAGCAATACAAAAGCACGACACCGAAGGTGTCGTGCTTTTGTATTGCTGTAGTCTATAAACTATCACCTGTAACCTGTTTCTGTGCTTCATCTCGCAATTCCATAATACGATGAGCCGAGCCTTCTACATCACGCACGTCTTCTATGGTGAATTCAACCTCTGCCCCAGCACTCTGAACCTTAAGTGCACCATATCCGAGCATGGTCTGTAAAAATCCATTCTTTTCAAAAGAAATATCTTGAATGCGATTTAATTCCATATGAGCATCTTCTCTTTCCAAAATCTGCTTCTGATTAATAGCGATAATGTGCTGATTCGTTACATACCAAACATCAAAAAAATTCTTCGTCCATGTGAAGAAAAAACTTGTCCAGAAAATGAGCACGAACATAATGAGAATCATCGCTCCATAAGAACCCGTCGAAGTACTAATAAAGACAAGCGAACCCTTTGAAGACAAATACATCGCTGCGATACTAAAAATAGCACATCCAAAAAAATGAATAAGAAAATCATTCACATACACAATCCAGTGCTTACGGACTTTTTCGAGTATCACCTCTCCTTCTTCGAGCATGTGTTCTTGTTCAAATGTCATAGCATGAGCATGTAACCGATTAACGCAAATGATCCTGCGAG
Organism: Minisyncoccota bacterium; assembly: GCA_041651055.1. GTDB lineage: Bacteria > Patescibacteriota > Minisyncoccia > Phycocordibacterales > UBA5272 > UBA11704. The sequence goes on along the minus strand of JBAZJW010000001.1, from coordinate 661,597 downwards.
AAACGTCACACGAGCAATAGAAACTTTCACTTCACCTTGACCGTACTTCCACCACACGAAAAGTAAAACGGCTGCGAGGGGTACGTAGGCAATGAGAGTGAGGGCTAAAATAATTAAAGCAGCATCCATAATTACTATTTAGTATATAGCAGGTATTGCATGCTGGGTAGTGAATACGGGGGCTTAATTACAAATTTCTTTTTCCAGATTCAAAATTTCTTCTCTTTTTTCACCTCAACCCTTTATATCAAACACTGTCTTTTTCTGCTGAAAAAGCAGTTCACTCTCGGCCCGTCGGCCTGCGAGAGTTGACATAAAGGGTTAGGTGAGGAGTATGTGAATACTTATTTCAATCAGACGAGGTTACTTTAAGTCAGAAATTGCTTCAAGCGCGAGGCGTGAAAGATTTTTACGACCAAAATGTACGAATAGTACATTGCGGGAGAAAAAATCTTTCACAACAAAGCGGGTGAAGTGATTTATGACTTAAAGAGAGTATTTTTTCATAATCTCTGAGTTAACTTCTTCCGCCGGTCGCCCGTACGTCAAATAACTCAACTCTTTCAATGAATCGATACGTGATACATCCCCTATTTGGGGTGGAAGGGCGACAATATCAAAAGGCTTTTTTGGTTCACCTCGGACAAGCATCTTGAGATACGCATGGTAGTTTTCTATTTTCATAATATCGTTTGACGTGAATGTTGGCGTAAACTGTGTTTCCAAATACTTCGCATCATCTGTTCCAACACGGAATATAGCCATAGTACCCACGTTACCAAACACTGCTCCCTTAATACTTTCTTCCAACTGTCCAATGTACTGATGCGCGATAGTAAGTGAGAGACGATATTTTCTGGCTTCAGAGAGAATGGTGGCGATTGCGTTTGTGGTGACGTTGTGGAATTCATCAATGTACAAATAAAAATCATTCATCGGTTTCCCGAACATATCCACGCGAGAGAGGGCTGCCTGTGAAAACTTTCCCACAATAATAAGACCGAGTAAACTTGCATTCTTATCCCCGAGACGACCCTTTGAAAGATTCACCAAAAAGATTTTCTTACTATCCATTATGTCGCGGAAATTAAAGGCGCTCTTTTCTTGAGCAATAATTGGCCGCATAATGTCGTTTGACATAAAGACATCAAATTTACTATTTACGTACTGAGTCCAATTTTGAAGCCCTTGATCACCTGTTGTCTTCTCTGCATTTTGCCAAAACTGTACAAGGAGTGGATTCTTACATTTCGAAAGTTTGTAGTCACGATAATCTTTATCTGAAAAGACACGAGAAATATCAAGGAGCGTGTTACCACTTTCAGGATGCTCCATCACGAGTAATGTCGCGTTACGAAAGTACTGCTCGAATCCTGGTCCCCCTGTTGCTCGCATGTCGAACAGCTTATCGAATATTCCCAAGAGTTCATTCACGACGAATGTCTTTTGTTCTGGGTAATTCCTATCATACTCAAGCATGTTGAGCCCCATTGGACGTGCCATATATGCTGGGTCAAAATAAATAACGTCTTGCGCTCGTTCTGGAGGAATGTTCGCCAAAATATCTTGGATATCATTTCCGTGCGGGTCAATGAAACAACAACCGTCGCCGTTTTTTATATCCTGAATAATCAAATTCTTCATGAACACGGTCTTTCCTGTACCCGTCTGACCGATAACATACATGTGACGCATACGATCTTCACGTCCAAAATGTATAGTTTGTTCTTGACCTCTGGATTTATTGATTCCGAGAACAATTCCATCGGCAGGCATATCAGATGGAGCTTGTGCAGTAGCGGCTGAGGAAGAACGAACATTGGCCACATCTTTTGACTGTGAAGGGAAATGAAAAACAGAAGCAATTTCAGCAAGGTTAAGTGGATAACTTTCGTCTTCATTCCATAAACGATATGAAAAGCGGTGAAGCATCGCCTTCTGCTTACGCCCCTCTACTTCTTTCCAGATGACGCTGTTTCCTCCGACTTCTGTGAACTGTGAGAAAGCAGCCTCGAGATCGGTGCGTATCGCTTGTGCCCGCACCAAACTCGTCGCCGAAGCAACAATACGAATATTTGTTTCGATGATTGTCTTTGAAAGTTTTGTTTGTACATGCTTGAGGGCGCTTTCATCCACGAAGGTCGTTCCTTCTGCTTTTTTCTTTTCAATCTCTTCTTTTGTTTTCGTTGATTCAAACATCAAACCAAGAATATGGAGAGACTCTTTAAGTATGCTTTGCTTGTCGAGTACACGCTTGAGCGTTTCCCCTTTACGTAAGTCTTCCAACATTTCACCAAAACGCTTCGCGAAAACATCCCCCGCTGGACGCACCAACACCTGGAGAGCAAGTCCTTCATTTTCTTTTACAATTCGTGTGAAGGAAGAAATGATAAGTGCCATCGGATCAGCCTCCATGGTCTCATAGGTCTTGATAGGAAGTGCCGGATGCGTGCTATGTGTCGCGTATGATGCTGCTGTGATCGCATGAGCATGGAAAATATTATAGTCATCTTTCTGTTCTCTGACTTGGGCCTGTGGAAATACACCGAGTACCACCTTTTCAAACAGTGCCGCGTAATCGATATGCACCGCACAATAAAATGATGCTGTCGTGGAACCATTCGCCACCGCAAGCTCTAGTGAATAATAATTCTTCTCTTTGTTGAGCACATCACTCGCAAGCGCTTGCATCGAGGCATACCATTGTTCCATTAGCGCCATCATTTCTTTGGCCTGTTTTCCTTGCCCTTCTTGTGCATCTGGAAGCACAATTTCAAACAACTTCATATGAAGAGCTTTCCATACATCTTTGGAAAGATTGTTTCTTATTTCATGTCCTGAAACAAGATACTGCACAACAAAGCGCTCGAAGTCATCTTCGAGCTGCGGATCATTCATCTTTTCTGCCATAACAAATGCATTCTTTATTCCTTTGTCTGCCATAACCTGTGAAAGCATTTGTACTTGCGCATCCGTATCTCGCGGAGTGAGCCATTCGAGAAGTCGATGTGTTTCACCTGCTGTAACCTGTGCTATCGGTGCCACTACTTTTTCTAAAGGAAGTTCGCGATAATCACGTACCACTTCGTGTGCATGATCTTTCTCGGTGAAGCGACCTTCGAAGCCTTTTGCCTTTTCTACTTTATCTTTAATTTGTGAGCGAAGAAAACTGATTTCTTCTTCGGGGGTAGTAAACGGAGTGTTCATACATACAGTTTACAGTTTTTAGTTTAGAGTTGATAGTGGACAGGAACATAAAGAGCGGCGCTATGGGCGCCGCTCTTTATATCCCCCCTAACTCCTAACTACTATCTCCTAACTAGTTAGTATTTCTGGTCCGTTTTCTGTAATCAAAATAGAATGCTCAAAGTGCGCTGATTTCTTATGATCCTTCGTAATGAATGTGTAGCCATCATCTGCAAGATACACTTCGTCGGTACCAAGATTTACCATTGGCTCAAGCGCAAGTACGAGCCCAGGGACAAGTTTCGGACCTTTTACACCATCGTCGAAGTTCGGCACGTACGGCTCTTCATGAACCTTGTAGCCAACACCATGACCTGAAAGAATCTTCACAACACCGTACTTTTTTGGAATAGATTTTTCAATTGCTTTTGAAATATCATTCACGTACTTACCACATACAGCAGCTTTGATGCCGGCCATAAGCGCAGCCTTAGTCACGCGTAACAATTCTTCATCTTCGGCAGATATTTTACCAACTGGAACCGTAATGGCCGCGTCAGAAATCATACCTTTGTGTGTCACACCTCCATCTAAACCCACAATATCTCCTTCTTTAAGCACACGATCCCCACCAATACCATGTACGACTTCGTCATTCACAGAAATACAAATACTCCCAGGGTACGCATACGACGCGCCAAATGGTTTGTAATTAAGAAAAGCTGGCTTGTCCCCCATGTCAGTAATCATTTTGTATACGAAATCATTCAGGTACCCCGTAGTTACTCCCGGTTTTACTTCTTTGGCTACCGCTTGAAGAACAGACGAAAGACGCTTACCACTTTCACGTAAGCTTTCTATGTCCTTTTCATTTTTTAATTTGATATCGTATTTCATATTTTTTTACTACACACTTATGCAAGGTTTAATTTTGCAACCAGTTCAGCTTGTACTTCTTCCACTGTTTGCTCACCGTTTACATGAATGTACGTATAACGAGGATCTTCAACAAACTTTTCTATACAAGGAATAATATCTTCATCAAAGAGAGAGAGTCTTTTTTCAATTTCCTCGTCTGAACTTGTGTCGGCGCGCTTTTCTTCACTTTGCGCTTGACGATAATTCAATCTATCTTTTGCCCATGCACGTCCAACTTCAATATAGATAACTATTGGCTTACTATATCCTAAGAATGGAATAACCGCATGCATGGCATTCATCTCAATTACTTTTCGAGGGGCTCCATCCAAAATCACTGTCGTGTTTTCTTGTACGGAATTAATAAAAATATTAGTCCAATTCCAGATCGCCAAAAATTCCGGCTGAAGACCTCCTGCATTATTAACTTCTCTGGCTTGTTTAGAAACAAAACCTTCCCCTTTAATAAATTCACGAAAAGCTCCCCCTGTGGTCACATGAAGAACATTCTCAGCACCCTTACTTTCCAAGTAAGTCTTAAGAAGTTCTGCCTGAGTCCCTTTCCCTCCACCTGACCTCCCCATGATGATGTAAAACTTTTTTTCCATATGTTTGTCCATCTTATCACAAAATTAAGAAAAAGCCGCCCCGTACGGGGCGGCTTTTGTTATGAAATTACTTTATTAACCTCTTAAACCTTTTAGACTAGCTTCTATCGTTTCAATTCTTCTTGATATTGAATCAACTGAAAATGTATACGCTTCTATTTTATCAAATAGACGAGCTCTTATTTGAGAAGGGTTTTTACAAATAGTCTCAATCTCTTCGTCGACACCATCTTTCATTTCCTGTAAATCTCCCTCCGGATAAGAAACTATCCACTTCCTTTGTGTATCTAATAACCCGTGTTTTAGGTTCTCTTCAAATGCCAGCAAAGAATTCTTATCATCTGCCGGTAAATAGTTAAGTGTTTTAACGTAGAAATCCTGAAATTCTTTGAGTGACTTTAAATCAGCTTGAGCAGCTGTTAGTTCTGCTTCATAAAAAACATTCTTTTCTTCTGTTGTTAATTTTTCTAAATCTTCTTCAGATGAACCAACGGTTTCATAAGTATGGGAAATACGACTTCTTGCGTCTCTTATCTTCTTCGCCTCCATTGGCTCTAATCTGTTTACTGATTTTTCTTGATGCGCCGGTCTTGGTTCTGGTTCCATAATAATCTTAAGTATACACCTCTTCCAATGAAAGCAAAACCGCCCAAAGGGCGGTTTTGCTATATTACTAAACTAAGATATTTGATGAAATGCGAGGCACGGAGTGCGTGCGAGGAGTCGTACTTACTAGTACGGTGACGAGCACGCGAGGCTCCGTAACAAAGCAGTTCGCAAATAGCTTAGTTAGTACTCGCGCATAGAGAGTTGAGCGTCGATTTTCTTAATCAAATCAAGCACCACTGACACCGCAATCAAAAGTGATGTACCTCCAACTTGTATAGCAGTAAGCCCTGTTAACCCTTGAATAATAACTGGAAGCACTGCAATAAGACCAAGGAACACTGCACCAAAGAGTGTCACACGAGCAAGCACATATCCAATGTATTCAGCAGTAGCAGAGCCTGGGCGGAATCCTGGAATGAACGCGCCGTTCTTCTGAAGATTCTCAGCTGTCTGATCTGGATCAAACATCACCGCTGTATAGAAGTAGGTAAACGATACAACGAGGAAGAAATAGAGACCTCCATAAATCCACTGATTCGTAAGAAGACCATTCATTGTTCGTGCAAAAGCCTGAAGAGATGCTTGAGACGATGTCGCAAAAAGCTGACCAATTAATTGTGGGAATAAAAGAATTGAAACCGCGAAAATAATAGGAACCACACCAGCCTGGTTGAGGCGAAGTGGCAGATATGTAGAAGACGTAAGCGTTGCTGCTCCACCGACACGTGACTGGCGAGCATAGGTTACAGGAACTGGTCGTTCTGCTTCTGTTACATACACAATACCAGCAATCACAACGAGTGATAGCACGAGAAGTCCAACAAGCATTGGAATTTGAGAAACATCAAATGCAAGGAAAAATTGTCCAACACTCTTTGGAAGAGCTGCAACGATACCTGCGAAAATGATAAGAGATACTCCATTTCCAATACCTTTTTCATTAATCTGTTCACCGAGCCACATCATGAGCATGGTTCCAGCCGTCACAATAATAATATTTGTTGTCATACTTTCTATAGAAAGTGCAGGAATGACATTTTGACGAACAAGAAGCGTAATCAAAGCAAACCCCTGAAGCACTGCGAAAGGAAGTGAGATAAGTCTTCCGTATTGTACGAAACGACGACGTCCCGCATCCCCTTCTTCTTGATACATCTCCTTAAGGCGAGGAGAAAGCACCGTCATAAGCTGCATAATAATCGATGCGGTAATGTATGGACCGACACCGAGCATCACGATAGAAAGTGTAGCGATACCTCCACCTGAAAGTACGTTTAGCATTCCAAGGAAACTACTGTTTTGATTTTGAAGGTAAGAAGCAAGGTTCGATGCATCAATACCTGGGATTGGAATAGCTGCAAGAATGCGAGTAATAATAAGAATACCGATAACGAAAAAGATTCGGTTTCGGAGTGAACGGTCAGAGAAAATAGCCTTGATTGTTTTCATAATTGAACCATTATAGCACGGGAACAGCCTCCGGTCGACAGATAAAGACTTGTCACAAAACACAAAAGAGCGGCCACTTCGTGGCCGCTCTTTTGTTGTATTTCTATATTGCAAAAAGGAAGATTTTAGATGAAACACAAGGAGTCTAAGAATTTTTGGAAGAAGACGTACATTTTAGTGCAGCGACTGAGAAAAATCCTGTAACAACTAAGTGATTCGCTAAAATATTACTTTTTGACTATTTCTTCTTAGGAGCAGTCTTCCCTCCCTTCTTACTTGCCTTCTTCGCAAGCTTTTCAGCTTTCTTGGCAGCAATTTTCTTCAACTGTTCATCTGACTGTGGTTTTGGTTTAACTTCAACAGTTACTTTTCCTCCCACCTTTTCAATTTTCTCTTGTGCTGTCTTTGAAACATCACATCGTTCGAATGAAAGAGCGACAGTAAGTTCACCATTTCCGAGAATCTTTACCTTTGGATTCTTTCCAAAAGATTCACCGATGAGTCCTTTTGCAATAAGTGCTGTAGGTGTTACCACATCTCCTGTTTTGAAGACATTAAGCACACCGACGTTCACCACTGCTTCTGGGCCACGGTAGAATACTGAAACTGATCGGTTCTTTCCATGTCCACGCAACTTTGGAAGCTTCTTGATGATGTCACGCATAGCTGGGCGGACACGGTGTCCCGCACGAGCAGTCTGTCCCTTTCCTCCGTGACCTGAAGTCTTACCACGTGTTCCTCCACGACCGACGAGCTTTGATTTCTTATTCGCGTGTACGCGTTTTATTTCATGTATTTGCATAGTCGTTTAATTAATTTACTGGAGTTACCACTGGTTCCTCTCCCCCTATTTTTGTAGCAGCAACAGGAGCCTCACCGTGAGCGTACGCGATTTGCTGTAGAGCAGCCATCGTCGCACGAGCATTGTTAAGCTTGTTCTTTGTACCTGAATAGAACTTTGCAGTTACATCGTTTAATCCCGCAAGTGCCAAAATGGTACGAGCTGATGATCCGGCGATGAGTCCACGTCCTTTGTTCGGCATAATCATCACCTGTGAAGACTTGAACTTCGCATCAATATCATGAGGAAGTGATTTAGTCTTTGAAAGCTTGATTGTGAACATGTTCTTCTTTGCAGCCTTGAGTGCCTTTTCGATAGCGACTTGCGTATCGAGTGCCTTTCCTGTTCCAAGTCCAATACGTCCATTATGATCTCCAGCAACGAGCGCTACTGAAAGTGTAAAACGACGTCCACCTGAAACCACACGAGTTACGCGACGAATACTGATAGTTTTACTATCAAATTCTGGCTTCTCACGTGGAGCACGAGGTCTAGCTCCTGGTCGTCCTCCCGGTTTACCACCGCGCCCTTGTGACTGTCCACCGCGAGCACCACGAACTGGTCGTGACTCACGGTCTTGTGCCACAGCAACGTTTCCTGTCGCTACGGTTTCGGTAGATGTAGGAGTAACGACTGGTTCTGTTATAGTTTCTGGTGCCACGACTACTTCTTCTGTTGTGATTATTTCTTCTGACATATAGTTATTTGGCTTAGAACATAAGGCCACCTTCGCGTGCGCCATCTGCTAATGCCTCTACTCGACCACGGTACGAGAACCCGCCACGATCAAAGACGACCGCAGTAATAGTTTTTTTCTTTGCTTCTTCAGCAAGTTTCTTGCCGACAGTATTCGCACGCTGCACCTTTGTCATTTTGTCAGACAAAGAAATATCAGATGCTGACGCGAGTGTTATCCCACGAACATCGTCAATAAGCTGCGCATACATGTAGCGGTTTGAACGAAAGATAGCAAGTCGTGGACGTTCCGCTGTCCCTGACACGCGAGAACGAATCTTCTTGTGAAGACGTACTCGCTTTTCTGTTTTGATGTTTGTTTTCATATAAGTATCTTACAGATTATGCTGATTTCTTACCCTGCTTTCGACGAACAACTTCATCACTATAACGAATACCCTTACCCTTATATGGTTCAGGTTTCTTGAGTGAACGAATTTGATTCGCAAAGAGTCCGACTGCCTCTTTATCAATACTTGTAATAGTAAGGGCGCTCTTTTCAGCAACAACCGTTACATTACTTGGGATCTTCTTGATGATTTGGTGAGAGAATCCAAGGTTAAGCACAAGGTCTTGACCTTTCACTTCCCACTTGAGTCCCACTCCTTCTACAAGAAGTTTTTTACTAAACGGAGTAACGACACCTGTGATCATGTTTTTCACATGAGACATGTATGTTCCCCAGAGAGATCGTGAAAACTTGTCATTACGACGAGGCTCTGACGTAATGATGCCGTTTTCATTTTTGAAAGCGACTTCGTCACGAAGATCACGCACAAGTTCTCCTTGTGGCCCCTTCACACGTACAGCATGGGCATCAAAGGTAACTTCGACACCTGCTGGAATACTTAATTGTTGTTTTCCTATTCTGCTCATACGTTTTTTACCAGATTGTGAATAATAGTTCGCCGCCGACCATTTCTTTGCGGGCTTCTTTGTCACTTAAGATTCCTTTCGGAGTCGAAAGTACTGTCATACCGTGTCCATACTTAAACGGTGTAATCTTTTTTACACCTGTATACATACGCTTTGACTGCTTTGAAACTCGTGCCACTCCTGTGATACGAGGTTCATCTTTCTTATACGCAAGAACAATCTCTACAGTCGGCTTGACGCCTTCTGTTACATGAAAGGTTTTGATATATTCTTCTTTTTTGAGTAGCTCGAGAATCGCGACCTTCAATTTTGAAGAAGGAAGGATAACGGTCGCCTTTTTTACGAGGCCACCGTTTTTGATCGCGATGAGCATGTTTGCTATTTGATCCATATGTTTATTACCAAGACGATTTCTTAATACCTGGAATCATACCTTCGTTCGCAAGCTCGCGGAAGCATGTTCGGCATAGACCGAAATCTCGCATGAATCCGTGCTTTCGACCACATTTGAAGCATCGGTTTACTATTCGTGACGAGAACTTTGGCGTCTTCTTGCTACGTGCAATTGTTGATGTTTTTGCCATTGTCTTTGTTTGTTGATTAAACTATCCGAATATCGCGCGTGAGTGCGTAAATATAAAGCTTTCACTCTAAACTTACGGAGAAACACGGATTACGGACAGCCCTAGAATACTACCATGAAATACAGTTTATAGCAAAGAGTCAAGAGGAGAGAGCGGGTACAAATACAAAGAGCGGACACGAAGTGGCCGCTCTTTGTATTTCTCTCTCCTTTACACTCTCCCCTCTTGTCTATATTCGCTTACCAAGCAAATGGTGCAGGGTTAACACTTACTGTTGTACTTGCAGTACCTACGAGTTGCCCTGTAGAAGTGAAGGCATTAATTTCGAAGGAAATATTCTGACGATACCATGTTGTGTTCGTCATCATAACAGGAATTTCTTGCTGGAAATATGCTGATGTGACAGGCATTGTAAAATCCTGACCACATGGCACACCTGCAATACTCACCTGAACATTGTTGATGCATACAGCACGAATCTTGAATGAATACTGATTGTAACTTGGTGTGTAATTGTACACAGGTGTTGGCACACTTACATAGAGTCTAAAAGCTTCTCCGGAATTAACAGGGTTTTTACTTCCTGTGATTCCTACATTGGCAAATGTCGTATATGGACGGTTAATCGTAATCGGTGAAATAGCAGCACGGAATGTAGATACAGTTCCCGCTATATCAACAATAGGTGTCGCAATAACGATGCGGAAGGATCCGACGTTATTGTTATCACACGCTCCAGAACATACGGCATCAAGAACTTCTTTTGTAAGAACAAATGATGCGCTCTTTGTCGACGTAACAGCAACAACCTTTGACTGATTTGTTGATTTATTTTCAAGAAGAATCTGGTACTGTGTAACCGTAAGATTACTTGTTGTCCATGAGAGTGTCACAGTGTCACCTTCATTGTAAACACTGTTTGCAAGTGGTGTAAGAATAGTCAATACACCAGACTGTGGAACGATACCGTAGGTGTATCCAGCTGAAGGATTGTAAATGACATTCGTACTAGCAATCTGTGTATTTGTGGTAGCAGGAATTGTTGAGTAATTTGTGGTGTTTGAATATGTCCCTGTTGTGAGTGCAGGAATAGAAACCGGAACCGTTCCTGAAGGAGTAAATGTTCCAGGCGTTGTGGTTGTAGGAGGATTACCGAATACGGTAGCGACTGCAGGAGTCGGAGAGACGACGCGAACGTATGGATCGAAAGCATCAACGTACGTAACGCCTGATGAATAGCCGTTGTATGAAGAATATCCATAACCAGTGTATGAAAGCATGTCTCCTCGTACATCAGCATCACAAAGACGCTCGTTTATTGCATTTAAGGTCATTGGACCAACAGAACCGGTGGCATATACACCGTTGTCTCGCTGGAAACTTTTAACGGCAGACTTTGTCGCAAAACCAAAATAACCATTTGGTGTTGCATAAAGGTATCCTGCTCGTGAAAGAAGCGACTGAAGAACGTATACCTCTTTACTTTCAGAACCAACTTGTAATGTATTGATAATTTGAACATCGCAACGAGGAATTGAATCCGTGTTGAAATACGCAGCAAACGATGATGTTGCTGTTTGAGCCATAATCCCCAAAACCCCCAATGCTACAAAGCCTTTGATAATTACTGTTTTCATGCCCCAACCCTACAGTATTTTGAATGGATTGTCAAGAGCTCCTAAACCAGAGTATGGGAGGGGTAAAACAAAAAGCATCACACTACCGTGTGATGCTTTTTGTTCATTCTGATTATTAGAACTTCTTGTTAAAAAGTCAGAATTCGACCAAGACGTACGAATAGTACGTTGCGTGGAGAAAAAATCTTTTACAACGAAGTAGATGAAGTAAATTATTGTTTCTTGAAAGGGATGCCGATCAATTCGAAAAACTTAGTCGCCTCTTCTTTTGTCTTAGCTGTCGTCCCCATTGTAATAGCCATACCGAACACATCCTTCAATTCTTCATCGTGAATTTCTGGGAAAATAGTGTGTTCCTTGATACCGAATGTCATGTTTCCAATAGCGTCCACCGATGTACGGTTGAGACCACGGAAGTCCTTTGTACGTGGAAGTGATACATTTAATACCTTGTCCAAGAATCCGAACATACGAGCACCACGAAGTGTTACTGCGACACCGATTGGATCCCCTTCACGTGTCTTAAATGACGCCACAGACATCTTTGCTTTACGTACAGTCGCTTTCTGTCCTGTGATTTTCATAAGACGATCCATAACGAGATCATTGAACTTCTTGTCACGCTTCATTGCTGATCCTGTCGCAACAGAAATAGTAACCTTCACAAGATGAGGTGCAGCCATTTTGTTCTTGTATCCAAATTCCTTTGCAAGGGTTTCGAATGCTTCCTTCTCTACTTCTTTAATACTTTTTATTGCTGTTGTTTTAGCCATATACTTTGTTTGTAAGTACGATTGGTTCTTGAGGATATACCTGTCGGAACGTTATACGCTGCTTAGCTTGCGGATATTCCCGCGTTAGTTGATAGACTCATAATCTACCATAAAAAAGACAAAATGAAAAGGCGGCCGTCTGTGAGACGTCGCCTTGTTGATGCCTGCCCGAAATCAGGGCGCAGGACTTTGTGGGTAGGTGTACACATCTCTCAAATACTGCTCCACGTGAGCAGTCACCGCGTCCAAAAGCTTTTTGACCACCCGCTCCGCGATGGGGCGAGCGTTTTGGCCTGTCTTCTCGGAGTCGAACAGAACGGTGACCGGTTGGCTGTATCCCCCGATATCAACACCCAGGTCGATTTCCTTCATGCTTGTGACATAAGCGGTTGTCCGGGTCCAAAACTTTTCATAGAGAACGCAGGAGTTCAGAATACCCATGAACCATTCGGCGCGCTGCTCATCATTCTCACAGGAAGGCGGACATTCTCCTTGAAGAACCTTCCCAACAACCTTCCGAACAGGGGCCCTATGGTACAGAGGATCTGGAGGAGCCAGACAATCATCGCCGCGAGGAGCTTCAGTCCTATTTTGCATATCCCAAAGCATGTGGAAAAGCTCTTGCGCAGTGAAGTAGTCAGAGAGATCCTTCTCGAAAAGAATCTGCTTGCCGTCTGACATGGCGTCGCAGGCCGACTGAATGGCGCCGAGCATTCGTACTGGATAATCACTGTCGCTTTGTGGCGGTAGGATAAAAGTCATGACTGCAACCAACCTTTCTCCCATTTCGGGAAATAAACAAAAAACTAACGGAACGACACAATAATCCTACTCTTTTCTGCAACAAAGGGCAAACAAAAGCGCGGTCTCTCGACCGCGCACTTTCTTCACCTCAGAAGGCGAAGGATTTCTTTTTCCACATCCACAACAGTCGCAAGATTTGCTCTCTTTTGATTTTTACACAAAAGTTCCACCTTGCGCAAAACGGCGACAACTTCCCCCTGTTTACCCCTTAAGGACTTGTCACACTTCATATAGTCAACGAAAATTTGTGCAAATTTTTTGTTGAGGATTTTTGAGGTGACACGGAAGTAAACACTGGGGAGCCACAGTAAAAGCGCAAGCGTTAACACTCCAACAAGGATTGATTTGTATGGCCCGAAGCCAAGAAGAACTGCTGTGACGATCAACCCAAGAAGAAGGCATGCTAAAGCAATAAAAAGGAGGGAGATGGCCCGCATGGCCGGACCATGCCCTCTGTACGGCCGGTATTCTCCTGTCGGATTATTCTTGTAGCTTTCATAACGCTTTTGCTCTGTGACCGAACACTCAAGCAGAAGCGTTACAACCTTCGCAGGAAGACTGCCACGAAAAATTTCCTCCCAACCTTCCCCGTTGAAAAAATTCACAGTGGGTGACTGAGGATTTCCATCCTTTTCCTCCAAAGTCCTGACGAAGAAAGGGTGATTGTCGAATTGAAATCCTGGTTGATAAACACGACCAATTCTTGTCTGCGGTGTGAAGCCATTCAGAATGCTCATATGCCCTCCTAGGACAGTGTGATAAAGAACCCATCACATCCTACCTACCTGAAGCTTGTTTTGCAAGCATAAAGGGCAAACAAAAGCGCGATCGAGAGACCGCGCTTTTGTATTTCAACTCCCAACTCCTAACTGCAAACCCCTAACTACTTCTTTGTAACAGCTTTCTTTGCCTTTGCGGCTGGCTTTTCTTTCTTTGCGTCTTTGTCAGCAAGCTTTACGTTTGATGCATGAATCGGCATTGCAATACTCACGATACCGCCTTTCTCCCCTGCCTTCGGTGCCTTCATATGCTTCTTCATCATATTAAGACCTTCCAAAACAACACGGTTTTCTTCACGAAGAACCTGTGTCACTACAGAAGACTTTCCTTTCTCCTTTCCTGCAATCACTATTACTTTGTCGCCTTTTTTTAGATGCATATATTTTTTATTAAAATTGTATTAGATGATTTCTGGAGCAAGTGAAGCAATTTTCTTGTAACCATCGATACCCGTGAGAGAAAGTTCACGAGGAATAGGACCGAATACGCGTCCTGCTTTCGGTTCCTTCTTTACCTTGTCCACAATAACAACAGCATTATCATCAAAAGAAATGTATGATCCATCTTCACGACGCACCTGCTTTGTTGTACGAACGACAACCGCGTATACAATATCCTTCTTCTTAGTCTGCTTTCGAGGTTCAGCAACCTTAACAGAAAGCACAACCATATCACCAAGTGATGCATAGCGACGCTTACTTCCACCAAGCACCTTAAACACGCGCCCGCGTTTTCCTCCGGAGTTGTCTGTGATTATTACGTTTGTGCCTGCTTGTATCATGGTGGTTAGTAATTAACTTAGTAGTAAATAAATGCGCTATGCCTTCTTTCCAAGAACGGTGAAGTTTTTATCCTTCGAAAGTGGACGACACTCTTCGATGATAACCATATCCCCTACCTTGTACTCATTATTTTCATCATGAGCTTTGTAGTTCTTGTCGATCTTGAAATACTTTCCGTATTTCTTGTGAGCGACATAACGAGATGTGTTTACGACGACAGTCTTGTCCATCTTATCTGAGACGACCTTCCCTGTTATTTTCTTTCTTGTTTGTGTTGTTTTCATATAAATTTAACGAGTGACAATGCGAGTTTTAACAGGAAGCTTACATCCAGCTTTACGAAGCGCTTCACGTGCCTGTGCTTCTGGAATACCGTCCACTTCAAAGAGAATTCGTCCTGGACGAACCTCGAATACATATCGATCTGGATCTCCTTTTCCTTTACCCATCGGTACTTCTGCTGCCTTCTGTGTAACAGGACGATCAGGGAAAATACGAATCCAAACCTTGGCAGTCTTGCCGGCATGACGTTGCATTGCGCGACGAGCAGCTTCAATTTGATTAGCGGCGATACGTGAAGGAGTTTCAGCTTTAAGGCCAAAAGAACCAAACGCTACGGTTACTCCGCGTGTTTCTGGACGATTAAGCTTGTCTTCTGAGAGACGAGCTGTTTGCCACTTTCGGTGTTTTACTTTCTTTGGGAATAACATACGTTTTTAATTATTGGTTCCTTCTTTCTTAGCAACCTTACTAGTTGGTAGATCAAACTTCATACCACGGTATATCCATACCTTAATACCGACAACACCGTAGGTCATGTGAGCTTTTTCACGAGCGAAGTCGATATCAGCACGGAGCGTCTGAAGAGGAATACCTCCACGCTTGATCTGCTCACGGCGAGCCATTTCAGCTCCACCGAGACGACCAGATACGGCGATACGAGCTCCTTGTACATCACGATTGGCCATCACCTTTTCGATTGTTGTTTTGAGAACACGACGGAAAGGAAGACGCTTTTCGATACCTTCTGCAATCATGGCAGCCACGATAGCAGCATCTGCTTCAGGGTTTGCAACTTCGATAATATCGAGCTTTACATCCTGAGGAACGATAATCTTAAGACGAGCCATTTCTTTTTTGAGAGCGGCACGAAGTTTATCAATTCCGTCTCCACCACGGCCGATAATCATACCTGGGCGTGAGGTGTAAATCATAATACGATACTGCTTTTCACTTCGTTCGATTTCGATCTGTGAAAGATACATACCGCGAAGCTTCTTCGTAAGCCATGCACGAACAAGAACATCAGCGCGAAGATGGTCTACATAATGAGCCTGATTCTTGCCGAACCAACGTGACTTCCAGTCGCGGATGATTCCAAGTCTATGTGCATATGGGTGTACTACGTGTGTCATATTATTTCTTTACTATATCAGTTTTCTTAACAAGCTCGATAGCTACCTTACTTGTGTGCTTGTGAATTGGAAATGCTCGTCCCATAGCTCTAGGCATCCAACGCTTAATAACTACCCCCTTGTCCACGGTCGCTGTCTTAATCATAAGATCAGAAGCAGGAACACCTGCGTTTGCAATTGCTGAATCAAGAAGTTTCTTGATTGGAAGAGCTCCACGCTTGATGAGGTGTGCAAGAATAGCCTGTGCTTTGTCGGCAGACTTTCCTTTTACGAGTTCCGTGATGAGACGGACCTTACGAGGTGATTGGCGGTAGTTGTTGAGGGATGCTTTCATACAGATTATTTCTTCTTAGTGTCAGTCGTTGCCTTCGCAGTCTTGGCAGCAGTAATTTCAGATTCCTTCTTCTTCTGATCAATTTCCTTTTGCATCTTTCCTCCGTGACGAACGAACTTACGTGTAGGAGAAAATTCGCCGAGTTTGTGACCAACCATATCTTCAGTGACAAGAACTTCGATATGAGTCTTGCCATTGTATACACCGAAGGTGAAGCCTACCATTTCAGGGGCGATATCCGATCGGCGAATCCATGTCTTAATGACGCCTGTTGTTTCAGGACGCTTGCCGAGAACTTTTTTGAGTACTCGTTCGTCGACGTATGGACCTTTGTGTAGTGATCGTGTCATGGTGGTTAATGGGGTTTAATTATATCAGATTTTTCTTGAAAGTAAAGCGTTTTTTGGAAGTTATTACTTCTTTCGCACAACACGACGAGAGACGATGTGTACGTTTGAGTACTTCTTCGGTGATCGTGTCTTATGTCCTCCAGTAGTCTTACCTTGCTTTGTCTTTGGACGACGTGTTCCTCGTGGCTGAGCTCCTTCTCCTCCTCCGTATGGGTGGTCTACTGGGTTCTTAGCCATAGCACGTGTCTTTGGACGAATACCAAGGTGACGTGAACGTCCTGCCTTACCGATATTTCGAAGACGATATTCGCCGTTTGAAACTTCACCGATAGAAGCAAAACACATATCAACAATTTTACGAACTTCTGTTGAAGGAAGTTTGACCGATGTGTATCCATTATCATGTGCAACCACCTGTGCGTATGTCCCTGCTCCACGTACGAGCTTAGCTCCTGCACGTGGCTTTACTTCGAGGTTGTAAATAAAAGTACCTACGGCGATATTCTTGAGCATGGTACGATTACCAACTTCAAGGTCCGCTTTTTCTGAAACGATGAACTTGTCACCAACTTTCATTGACTGTGGAACGAGAACATAACGCTTTGCTCCATCAGCATAGGCCGCGAGCGCGATAAAACCAGAACGGTTTGGATCGTATTCAATAGTTTGAAGCTTTGCAGGAATATCAAGCTTGTCATACACGAAATCGATTTCACGGAAAGAACGCTTGTGTCCTCCTCCACGATGCTGTGACGTGATACGTCCGAATGCGTTACGACCTGAACCACGACGGAATCCTGTTGTAAGCGGCTTATATGGATCATTCGTTGTAAGAACTCCACGGTAGGTTACCGTTGACATCTTACGTCGTGATGGGGTTGTTGGTTTGTAGGTTTTCATAGCTCTGTAGTAAAAAGATTAAGCAAGTGTGATTGAGTCCCCTTTCTTAAGAAAGACAATCGCCTTCTTAATTCCTGCTGTCGTTCCGAACTTGCCACGAATGAACGTATTCTTACGAGGCATATTGGTGATATTGATTGACACTGGAGTAACTTTGTAATCCTTCTTGATTTCAGCCAAGAGTGAGTGTTTGGTTGCATCCTTTGCAACGACAAACGTATACGCGTTCGCAGATGATTGGCGTGAAGCCTTCTCTGTCATACGAGGAGCAAAAATCTGCTTTGCTTCTACCTTCTTTTCTTCTGTTGTGATTTTCTTTGTGGCCATATACGTTTACTTATTTGTCTTAGCAGAAAGATATGCAATAGTCTCTTCTGGATTTGCAATCACCAAGTAACGACTATTAGCGATATCAAGTGGGTTAAGGTCGTCCATATTGTGAAGGGTCATGTATGGAAGGTTACGGAAAGCACGCTTTGTTACATCGTCACCTTTTGCAATCGTCATGTAGACGTTGTTTGGCTTCTTGTAGCAAAGTGTCTTGAACCCTTCGATTGTTGTAAGACCTTTCATGGTTGTATCAGCATCCTTTGTCTTTCCTGCCTGTGTAGGAATAGTGTCAACGAAGATGATTTTACCAGCAGCCAACTTTGCAGAAAGCAAAGAGTAAAGCGCGGCGACTTTCATCCCCTTAGGAATTGTCTTCTTGTAATTCTTGTCATTACGTGGACCGAATGTTACACCTCCATGACGCCATAGTGGAGAACGAGATGATCCGTGACGAGCACGTCCTGTCCCCTTTTGAGCCCATGGCTTCTTTCCTCCTCCACGAACCTCTGAACGGTCCTTAGTGTGAGCAGTTCCAGCGCGACGGTTTGACGCCTGTGAGTAGAGTACCTGCGATACGAGGTCAGCATTCCACTTTGCACCAAAAATATTCTCTGGTACATCGAGCTTCTTTGCTTCCTTTCCTTCTGTTGTGTAGATTGTTACTTGCATAAATTTTTAGCTATCAGTTTAGTTTGCCTTGATTTCTACAAGTGTCCCTCGCTTTCCAGCTACGGCTCCCTTGATGAGGATGTATCCGTTTTCGGTATCAACATCAAGCACAGTCACACTCTTTTGTGTAATTCTGTCACTTCCCATACGTCCTGGCATTCTCTTTCCTTTGTTAACACGCTGCTGTCCTGTTGAACCAATAGATCCAACTTCACGTGCAGAGTGCTTCTGTCCGTGCTGTCCCCATCCTCCTTTCATTCCATGACGCTTCATAACACCCTGGAATCCCTTACCTTTTGAAATACTTGAGATAGTAACGATATCTCCTTGTGAGAAAATATCGCAAGCAATTGTTGCTCCAATAGCTAGATCGCCAGGTTCAGTACGAAATTCTTTTACAACGGTATATGCAGATCCTTTGAGGTGTCCAAGCAAAGCCTTTGAAATACGTTCCTTCTTTTGTTCCCCTTGACCTACTTGGATAGCATTGTAACCATCTGTGGCCACAGTCTTAAGAGCGGTCACCGTTAATGGTGATGCTTTAAGAAGTGTTGCAGGATGAACCTTCCCATCTGCTGAGAAGAATTCTGTCATATGCTGTTTTGTTGCGAGTGTGAATTTCATACGTTTGACTGTTTATGCCATCTTTACATCAATATCAACCCCCGATGGAAGTGATAGGTTTGTGAGAGCCTCAATAAGCTTTGCATTCGGGTTCACAATATCCACCAAACGCTTGTGCACACGCATTTCGAACTGTTCACGTGCATCTTTGTAGATGAACGAAGAACGGTTTACGGTGTACTTCTTGATTTCTGTTGGAAGAGGAATCGGTCCGAGTATTACAGCCTCAAAACGGCGAGCCGTATCGATGATCTGCTTTACTGAAGCATCAAGCACTTTGCTTTCATATGCGCGGACGCGAATACGAAGCTTCTGTACTTCAGCGGCTTTCACTGCTTTTGGTGCTTTTACAGCCTTTTTTGTTGCTGTCTTTGTAGCTGTTTCGGTTGCTGTCATGCTTGTAAGGTTTTTAGGGCTGTCTTTTCGAGACAGTAATTATGCAATTATCTTTGTTACCACTCCGGCTCCAACTGTCTTACCTCCTTCACGGATAGCAAAACGTCCCTGCTCTTCAAGAGCGATAGGTGCGAGAAGCTTAACCGTAAACTTGATAGTGTCCCCTGGCATAACCATTTCAGTTCCTGCTGGAAGTGTAACTTCACCAGTAACGTCAGTTGTACGTACGTAGAACTGTGGCTTGTAACCATTTAGGAATGGAGTGTGACGTCCACCTTCTTCTTTCTTAAGAATGTATACTTCACATTCGAAGTCTGTGTGAGGCTTCACGCTCCCAGGCTTAGCGAGAACCTGTCCACGCATAATATCTTCCTTCTTGATTCCACGAATAAGAATACCAGCGTTGTCTCCAGCTCGTCCTTCAGGAAGTGATTTGTTGAACATTTCAATACCCGTAACCACTGTCTTAACCGTATCCTTAAGACCAACGATTTCGATTTCTTCGTTAATCTTAACAACTCCACGTTCAATACGTCCTGTTACCACAGTACCGCGTCCTTCGATAGTGAAGATGTCTTCAACAGGCATAAGGAATGGCTTTGTAATATCACGTTCTGGAACTTCGATGTATGTATCGAGAGCAGTCATGAGCTCAACAATCTTCTGTGCCCATGGATCATTGATATCAGTTGCTTCAGAAGCCTTGAGACCTGAACCACGGATAATAGGTGTATTAGCACCATCAAAGCCTTGCTTTGTAAGGAGTTCACGAATTTCTTCTTCAACGAGTTCAATCATATCTGGATCATCAACCATATCGCACTTGTTGAGGAATACTACCATTCGAGGTACACCCACCTGCTTGGCTAGGAGGATGTGTTCACGAGTTTGTGGCATAGGTCCGTCAGTTGCTGCTACCACGAGAATAGCACCATCCATCTGAGCTGCACCAGTAATCATGTTCTTGATGTAGTCAGCGTGACCAGGAGCATCGATGTGAGCGTAGTGACGATTAGCTGTCCAATATTCACTGTGTGAAAGAGAAATAGTAATACCACGAGCCTTTTCTTCAGGGGCCTTGTCAATTTCTTCAATACCTTTAATCTTAATGGTTTGGTCCATTAGGTGAAGTACGTTAAGGATACCTGCTGTAAGGGTTGTCTTTCCGTGGTCAACGTGACCAATTGTTCCTACGTTTACGTGTGGTTTTGAGCGATCAAATTCTGCTGCCATATGTTTTTGTTGGGTCTTGTCTCCTCGTACTTTCTAAGGCCTTGTGCCCTATCCAGATTCGAAGGATATTGGACTATTAAGTTATCTAAATAAAATTGAAACTAAAACGATTAATTGCAAACACTACCTAGCCAAGCAAGATTCAGTAAGTGCCAAGTAAGTTATGCAATACTATCACATTTATTTGGCTTATGCAACTTCTCTTCGCACGAAGCTCAAGGTTACCCAGAAATAGTAAAAAGGAATGAAGGAATGGCAACCTTGATGAGATTTTTACCTATAAAATCAGTCACTTCAAGTGAGCCCGAGGCAGTTACTGAGGCGGAAACAGGCGTATTAACATCCGCATAAATACTGTATGTCTTTCCCTGCCCTTCGGCTAAGAATTTCTTGCCAAGAGAAAACGAGGACAATCCACCAATAGTTTCGCCTGTTAGTTCATCTTTGAGCATCATATTAGTAAGAGCGGGGGCTCCTTCAAAAATAAGATTTATTGTCTCCAACGTTACAGGAGCAAGGCTTGTGAAATAGATAGTTCCAAGAAGAGATTGTTTTGATTGCTGTTTAATGGCGGAATCCGTTGTACCCGTAACACTTCGTGTTGTGATAGTTTTTATAGAAATATAACCGATATTACTCTCCCCTCCTTTATTCGTTACAGTAACCTCATAAACCCCTTGCGGAATTATTTCCAAACAATTCATACCGCACGATAAAGGAGTATTTGTAAAAGTAGAACTAGCTGCGAGTGTTAGTCCATCTGATGAAGGAAATGAGCCAACGGTGTAAGTCCTGTTCGCATTCTGTAGTCTTAAGGTTATTGTATTAGATGATGTACTGAACCCATTTCCGTGAAGAGTAAGTGATGCAGTCATTATCCCTCCACTAATAAACGTCATTTTATCAATAGAATCAATGTATGGTTTTGGCAGCACGGCAACCGGTGCTTGTATTGCTTGGTTTATTGATTGTGAGGATGTGGCTTGGACAGGTGGACAGGCAGCAAATGCGCAATTTGGTCCAGTGCGACCTACATAACTACCACCAGGGCACATTTTTGCATCCATGGTGCAAGCAGTTGGAGCATTAGATACAGGAACATTACATGTTTCCTTCTTTATGGCAGCGCGAGTTGCGGGACCAGTATTTCCCACCTGAGACAATCCGTTATTTTTCTGATATATTTTAACGGCATTCAATGTAGCTGGACCGAAATACCCATTAGGTGTTGCTTTGAGTATTCCTTTTGCATATAAAAATGTTTGGAGAGAGAGGACAACAGAAGACTCTGTCCCCTTTTGAAGATTTGTAGTAAGAGAAACACATGATGCCGCTTGTACATTTACAAAAGACATCATACTTAAACTAAAGGCAACAATAAAAAGTTTTTTCATATAAAAAGTGTACCATGTAAAAACAAAAAGGGT
This sequence comes from Minisyncoccota bacterium, assembly GCA_041651055.1. Classification (GTDB taxonomy): domain Bacteria; phylum Patescibacteriota; class Minisyncoccia; order Phycocordibacterales; family UBA5272; genus UBA11704. The sequence goes on along the minus strand of JBAZJW010000001.1, from coordinate 639,337 downwards.
GCCGCGCAACCTTTTTGTTGTGCATGCACCCTTTCAAAGAACATGTTCTACGTACACCTTATAGGAAGCAAGAACCCGCTTTGCTTTCTTAAGAGCTTTCACTTCAATTTGTCGTACCCTTTCTCGAGTTATTCCGAACAGAGCACCGATGATTTCAAGCGTTTGTTCCTCACAGCCGATGCCGTAGCGCATCCTCAATACCAACCTCTCTCTTTTCTTGAAATCACCTTTTTCAAGCGTGATGTTGACGAGTGCTGCCATTTCTTTGTGCAGCACTGACACGTGAGGAGACCGGGCATCGCTCGGAACTAATTCTGCAAGAGAGACATCATCATCTCCCCCATATGCAGGCGTATCAAGGGATATCACGGACACTGTGCCATGTGTAGCAAGCTGGTACACCAACGTCTGTTTCGTTTCCTTCCAAATTTCGCGTTTGATACGAGTTTTCTCTCTATCAATTCCCGCCAAAACATCCCGTGTATCTTCCACGAGATCTTTAAGGGCAGAGACACCGAAATCCTCGACATACAGTTGGACAGCTTTCAAGTATTGATGGTACTCTACCACTTTACGAGGAGCTGCCTCTTGAGGACTTTTATTCATCTTGTTAAACCTCCAATTAAAAGAACTACCACACAAGAAATCACTCTATCATGTAGGTCAGTAAAAACAAAGAGCGGCCACGAAGTGGCCGCTCTTTGTATTTATTTTCTGTATTTTCTTCTAGCTTCCAGCCTTTAGCTTTAAGCTGTTACTGGCAGCTTTCAGCTCGTATAGCTTCTCGTGTGAAAGAGTAGACCATTCCTGTAGCTGGGAGATTTACCGATGATTGATATGCTTTTACTGCTTCTACCGTTTTGTCTCCGTAGAAACCGGTAGCTTCTCCTTCTAGGAATCCTTTAGAGGAAAGAAATGTCTGAAGAGAAACTACTGATGGAGATTCAGCTCCACGATGAAGGTTGTATGGGAGGCTGGTACAGACTGTCGAAGAACCAAGGACAAGAGACCCTTCTGATAAAGATGAAGTCCTGAGTGGGTAAAGCTGTTCTGTTCCCCAGGTGCATCGTATCTTTGATACATCGTTGTATGTCGTAAGTCCAGAAGTCTTTCGTCCCTGTATTGCACGTACTCGAGCAGCACAAAGACTTATAGCTGTAGATCTAGTTACTCTTGATCTTTGCTGTTGTAATGAGGGTCCATAATACTGACGATACACCAAAAGACTTGATGTGGCAGTAGTGCTTACCGTTGATGTACCACAACTAAGCATGGCAGATATAACTCTTCCATCAGGGCAAATACGAGTCAGATTCTTACAAACACCGTTTTCAAGATACTGCTCTGAGTTACATACAGGGGTAGTTGCTAAGGTGGCAAGACAACGAACCCCTGTCGTTGGACTATACATTGTTGAAGAAGTACAACCTGCTGGTAATACAGCAGAAGGAGAAGAAGTAGAAGAGACGAGGATTGATATATTTCTAGAAGTCATACTTTCACCCTTAAAACATTTAAGTGTAAAAATAACCGAAGGAGAGTAAGATGGATTATAAGTAAGCACAGGAGTAACGTATGCTCCCGAAGTCGATAAACGGGTATTTCCAATATAGCAAGAATCCGTACCAGATGAAGTAAATGTAATTGTGGTCGTACCTTTTCCAAAAATAGTAGAAGGATTTGCAGTTAACGATGTGATAAGTCGTTCACCAGAAGTGTTCTGTGTAAGGGTATTCGTTTGATTCGACGAACTTACTTCGTTTTGAGATATCACATTCACAGTCACACTATGTCTTGCTGTTCCTCCAACCCCAGCACAAGAAATAATATATTTTTGTTCACCAAGAGCTGTTGGGGTTTTAGTAATAGATCCAGATCGAATACTGCTAGAAGTACTTAATTCCCCGCTCCAAGCACCGCTTGCAGAACAAGAATCAGTGTACATGCTGTTCCAGTTTAATGTCACAGATTCACCAAGTTGAATTGTTCCTTTATTTGCTTTAACCTCAACAAAGGGCGCACTTTCCCGTAACAATGATGTTCCTGGCAAAGATATTGAGGGAAGACTTTCAGGTAGTTTATTAAGTGGGTCGTAATTTGCCGGCGAAGAAAAGAAGTAGTGTCCATTCCAATAACAAGCCATTCTTAAAGCATTTGCTTTTGATTTGTCAAAGTTTTCTATATTGTACTTCTCTGGTGACCTCCCCGTAAAAATGGGTTCTTGCATAATGTAGCCAAGCTTCTGATACGTATAGTAATGCATACAGTCATTTTCAGCACTATACCCTTCATTACCAGTAGCAAAAGAGTTAAAAAATTTAGAATATCCACTAAACCTATCTCCATATATCTGCAAAAATCCAGGAGTTTTTCGAGCGAAATCTAGTGTCGATGTATCAATTCCGTCAAAAGTACACTTAATATTTGGATGGACGGTCTTACTCATGTCACAGAAAACTTTTGCATTAATAGCAGAGATTGAAGGCTTAGAGTAAATAAGCGTAGACCCATCATATTCACTGTATGCGCCACTTGGAAAAAGAAGCTTGTTATCCATCATAGGTAAAGGATTAGTTGAAGAAGCAAAGACTTCTCCATTCCATTTACATTGAGCTACTTGGCCGACTTTACTCAATATGTCATCCTTGCATCGAGTGATCGCTTCTGCTTTTGTCGTAGGCACAGGACTAGGTCCAGCTGAGTAAAAATAGCTATTTTGTAATATCGCATCATTTGAAACATTTTTATTTTCGTATACATAACTATGAAAACTAAGTCCAGAAGCAAATTTATATCCTAACCAGAAACGATCAATTGCAGCATCTGCTGCTTTTTTCTTTGCATCTTCTTCTGCTTTCTTTGCATCTATTTCACTCTGTTTCTTTGTGTACAGTGTAGGTGATGGAGATACCCCAACAGGTAAAGCACTTGCTCTGCTTGCATAATAGTAGTCGTAAGGAGATAAAGAAATACCTTGTTTAAGAAGACTAACAATAAGAGCTCTGATATCATTTCCTGAATTTTTAAAAAAAGTATTTACCTCATCTGATAACTCCCCATAGAACCCTCCTAATAAGTTAGTAGTAATATTCCCAAAACGACCACCTAGTTTTATCTTTTCTAGAGGTATGTTTTGAATATCCCCATCAGCACGCTGAGTATTTAGACCACTTTCTAATTCTAAGATAAGTATTTTTTTAATGAGAACATGATTTGGGTTGGCAATTATCCAATGCACAGGATTATCACTATAAAGCACGAGAATTTTACCGCTTGCACTGTCAGGAATGGTGATATTAGCGACTCCTTCTGTTTGACTATCTATATATTCCCCCTCTCCCACCTTAACGAATAAAGCACTGTCAGTAACATTTGGATATGAGCACGCTTGAGCGTTTATTGCGAACGAAGAACTTTTATCGAAAATCTTAGTGTAAACAGTGGATCCATCTAGACATGTAAAAGGTTTGGCTTCGGCACACCCTAAATAAGCTCTATTATATGTACCATTAACCATGGCCGGTTCAGCACTATAATAGATTTGTCCTAATGGGCAAGTTTTTGACTTAACTGGATTAATTGGAATTACCTCGATGGTAAACTCCTTAACTTTAGTATATTCACCCCTAGTACAAGTAACTTTGAATGTTGTATTTTTTTGTAGGGCTGGCGTTATGTGTACTGTATTAGTTGATGGCTCGACAAGTTTAATAAGAGCCCCTTCAGATTCTAATGTACATGAGCTAAAACCCTGACCCTCGATAGCAATTTGAGCAGGTTCTCCTGGTCGCACATCATATGTAGATTGTGGAATCACTCTAATATTTATAGATTCTACATTAGTAGACCGGCCGAGTGTGTCAAATAGTATCCTTGAACTTTTAAATCCATTTGTACAACTAAAAATGTTACCAGCATAACCAAAATCAATCTTGAAATTACTAAATAACTGTGAACCTGAAGTTGGTATAGCCACACCATTTAAGGTACACGACGTTGCCCCCACACTTGTCCAAGACAGAGTAGCTTCATTACGATCAGAAATCAAAACCGTGCTACCATTTACAACATTTTTTCCATTTGAAGAGAGTGTTACTACTGGTACGTTTACGTCTGGAGCTATGGAATAAGAAGACGTTACAGCTGATGCAATTTCAGCCCCTGTAAACCCAAGATATATGGCGAATAAAAGAGTGGATAGAATATATTTTTTCATAGGATATGAGTTAAGTATACCCCCTTCCTTTCATTATTTGATTATTATATGGGGATAGGGGCACAAAAAGCGGCCACTTTGTGGCCACTTTTCATATTTTCTGTATTTCGTATCACATCAACCAAAACCTATTAACTACAGCCTATTACTGACAACTCTCTACCTTAATAGCGTTACGAGTAAAGTCATACACCATACCAGTAGCTGGGAGGTTCACAGAAGACTGATATGCTTTTACTGCTTCTACTGTTTTGTCTCCGTAGAAACCGGTTGCATTACCAGCAAGCAATCCTTTTGCAATAAGGAATGACTGGAGGAGCCTAACTAACGAAGATTCTGCTCCGCGATGAAGGTTTTGTGGAAGATTGATACACGAAGGTACGGATATATAATCACCAAGCACAGTTGGGATACTTTTATCGTCAACCGAAATAGATGAAGAATTTTGTAAATTATATGAAAGGAAAAGATTTGAGTTAGTTATTTTTGATTCCGGGGAATCAAGAAAAGAACTAAGGGCTGACTTACGCGTCACTCCTGCGTTAACAGTAGCAACCCAATATCTTTTACCTTCTACGTCTGAAGGACGCTTCAAAACTGCTGTGTAAAGAAACTCAACATAAGAATCAACAGACATGGTCTGGACATTGACTCCGTTAGTAGCAATTCCTTCTGGAGAGGTAAGAAGGACCCAAGCTACATCAGCAAGAGTAGCCCCCTTTGAAAGTTGATTCTGAAACGATAGCTCCCCTGACGGATCAGAATTTCTGCGGAGAAAAATGTTGTAGAGAGTATTTACTTTAGTTGTCTTGACAACATACGAACAACTAATAGACGTTAAAGGGACCCCTCCAGTGCATCCTTGTGGAGAAGAAGACACAACTGATCTTGTTTTTATACCACCAGACTGACAAAGACTATAATCAGAATATGTAAAGTCTGTACAAAAAGATGGCTGATTCACCGTCAACGTCACAGTCTCAGAATCCGACTGCCCTGCTTGGTTGTAACACGTAATGGTTGTAGTGTCTGATGTAATAACACTTGAGTAAGGGGTGGTGCGACTCGTTGGAGCATTGTTCCAAGGATTAATATTGTTCGGGTGAGAAACATTACAATAGGTTGCGTTGGTTGATGACCATGTGAGTGTGGCTGCTTGACCTGATGTAATGGTAGAAGGTGACCAGGATGCTGTGACGGTAGGAGTTATTACAGCTGTTGGGGTTGGTAGAATAACCGGATTCACCGTTAATGTTACCGTCTTAGAATCCGACTGCCCTGTAGAGTTGTAACACGTAACAGTTGTAGTGTCTGATGTAATAACACTTGAGTAAGGGGTGGTGCGACTCGTTGGAGCATTGTTCCAAGTATTGGTGTTGTTTGGGTGAGAAACATTACAATAGGTTGCGTTGGTTGATGACCATGTGAGTGTGGCTGCTTGACCTGATGTAATGATAGAAGGTGACCAGGATGCTGTGACGGTAGGAGTTATTACAGCTGTTGGGGTTGGTGGGATAGTAGGAACAGAAAGATCAAGAACAGCATCCGAAAGATCATACGGGTGACATTCACGTAGTTCATTCGAAGTAGTAACAACAGTTTGCCCTTGACTATTTTTATTATCAGAAATAGTTACCGTATCGCCTTGAGAAGCAGATATACTGTTTGTAACACATTCTCTTGTTTGATAATCATTCAATTTCTTATAATGACCAACAGGTGTCTTAAATGTACCAGCAACATTAACAGTATTATTATTAATTGTAGTACCCGAAGCCCCAGAAACTAAAATACCTTGACGTGCTCCAAAAACTGTATTGTTTGCAATTATTCCACCAGTTACTCGTTCAACATCCACATTAGTTTCTCCTTTTTTTGCATACCAAAGATACGGACCAACATCAATACCAATTCCACATAATCCATTACCACAACTGATAGTATTATTTCTAATAACAGTACCGTCAAAACGACCCTTGATTACATTGTTAATACGCATAAAATTATCAACCATAAGTCCCGCAAAAACAAACTTATTATCACTTTTTATTATATTATTCTCAATAACTGCCCCTGGTGCGTCCCCCAAGATAAGATTTATGTCTGAATTATTAGAAAATTCTGAATTACGAATAACAATACGTTCTGAAATAAGAGCTGTTAACCCATCAGCAAAAGCCCCTGCTTCTGGATTGCTCGAAAACCAATCTGACAACTGCCAACCATTATCACTGAACAAGGTGGTATCAAAAACTGCATCAGCACCGATAAACTCTAACCCTGTCCCTTTTGGAGCACGCACCGATGCAAACCCTGTAAAATGACACTTATCACAGTAACGAATTGCCGCATTGTAAGCTGTACCATATTTATCAGTCTCATTATTTTTTATCCAATTAGGAGTAGTGCCCGGCGACCATCTTGCAAGACGATTTCCATCAATCGCAATATAAAAAAGATTGAGCTTTGAAGCACCCTCACTCTTCAAAATCACAGGCCCTTTATTATCTGCTGTTGCAAAAAGAACAGCACATGGTGCCGAACCCACCTGTAAACAGGCTGACCCGGAAGAAACACCCTTTGTTTTAATAGTGATGTTTGAAAGATTGCCGATATCAATAGTACTTTTTATATAATACTTTCCAGGTAAAAGTTCAATAATTCCGGCATTTTTATTCGCCAGAAAACAACTTGTGAGAATGGGGCCAGCGTCTATGGACGGTTTGTCCACTACACCATCACCACACAAGACGAGGCCTGGTTTTGATTGTGTTCCACTTACTACAAGTTTGGGAAGCACACTGGACTTTGTTAGTACAGATGTTTGATCGGGAAACTTGAAGTCCGAAGAATTCATAGAAGAAGTCGGGATACTACCACACGTCATCTTCTTAATCACACCCCTTGTTTGCTGTCCTGCATATCCAGAATTGGTTAAACCTTTGCTTAATTGAAAACTTTTTAAAGCCCCAAAAGTACTCCTACCAAAATAACCATTAGGTTTATCTTTTAAGTAACCTAATGAACTCAAAAAGGTCTGAAGCTTGGTGACTTCTCCGTTTGTGCGTCCATCATTAGACCCATACCCTAAGTTATATGAAAGATCTGTACAACTTGAAGAAGTTGTAGGCACTGCCTGTGCTTGAACGTTTGTAAAAGACAACGCTAATAAAAGCACAGGTAGTATATATTTTTTCATAGGATATTAGAATATAAAGTAAGTATAACTCCTTATTTCTAATTTTTGATTAGTATATGGGGATAAGGCAAAATAGAGAGCGACCCCTTCGGGGTCGCTCTGTATTTTCTTCTAGCTTCCAGCCTTTAGCTTTAAGCTGTTACTGGCAGCTTTCAGCTCGTATAGCTTCTCGTGTGAAAGAGTAGACCATGCCTGTAGTTGGGAGGTCATTTGATGCTTGATATGCTTTTACTGCTTCTACTGTTTTATCTCCGTAGAAGCCGGTAGCATTACCATCAAGTAATCCTTTTGTGATGAGGAATGACTGAAGGTTACGAGTTGATGATGACTCGTTACCACGATGGATGTTGTATGGGAGATTTGTACACACCCCTGTTGCATATGCACCTAGAACACGAGAATTTGAAGAACCAGCTGCCATTGTTAGTTTTGGAACAACAGTAAGCACTTTTGTTTCAGATGTTGCTGATCCACCAAGCCCCGTACATGTAATTGTTTGTGAATAGATACCAGCACTCATTCCTGATGGATATAGATTAGCGGTACTTTTCCCACCTGCTGGTGTATATGTTCCCCCTAAGTTACCATTCCATAACGCCTGACCATTTGGACCTGTTCCTGTACCGATACATGTGTCCGCGTTTGTTGAAGTGAATGAAATAATAGAATTCTTACCTACTTCAATAGTAGAGGGAACAAAATTATTTAAGGTGACCGTTGGCACTGTTGTAAATCCTTTAATTAAATTAATTAAAGATGGATTTACTGATGTACCTTTACTAACATCGTCACCAAATGAACTATCATACATAAACCAAATGAGTCCTTTTATTTGTGAGTCACCTTTAACAATATTATATGTTTCCTTGTAATAACACTCTGGTAGTGCAGAACCATTAATAATCATTGCATCCGCCGCTACATAGACAGGCTTACCGAACTGCTTCGCCCATCCAATGGTAGAATTTGGATTATCTGTATAAAGGAATTTCTTTATTTCCGACTGAGAACACCCAATAGTATTCTTTCCAAAGAAATACGGATCAACTGTTACGACATCAAGTGTAGTAGGAGGATTCATATGTGCTCCACGGAATGGGAATGATGCTGAGCTTGCAGGATCTTCTGCGAATGCCATTGTTGATTTCTTATCTGGGAATACTGTCTTGAAAGTCTTCTCTACATTTTCCAAGAAAGCCTGATTAGGGATATAGTTTCTGTGTAGTGCTGGTTCGTCCACTGTAAAGAACACCGTAACATTACCAAGCGTTCCATTTGCAGCAAGTTTATTCTTCAATGCCATCAAATCTTCCTTGTACACCGCAAGCATTTTACTTTCATAATTAGGAATAGTTCTGAAATCATACGTTGAACCTACTCCCCCATTTGCATTAATGCCTTCACTCGCAAGTAACTTTTGAAGTGAATCAGAAATCAAAGCCACATACATAATATTCTTAAACCCTTTACTTACAAGGAGTGGTACTTGTTCTACGGATTGAGCAGACCCAAAGTTTGTATATGAAGCAAGGCTGTTTAGATCATTACGTGAGGCATTGTAATCAAGGTAATAGTATCCATAAAGATCTGGCATCGCACTCGGTGTAGATACTGGAGAAGACTGAGGGATTACCTGTGTTTGAGTTGTGGGAACAGTTGGTGAATTCGTTGGGGTTGGATAAGATGTTACAGGGGATGGTGTTTGAGCTGAAGGTGTTGTTGGCGAAACAGTCGGAACTACTGGAATACTTAATCTTTCATATGCCAAAGCATCGGCTGATGAAATTCTTCCGTCCTTATTTAAGTCATACTTAAGATCTTTAGGGAAAAGTCCTACTGCCATCTTAAGAACATATTTAGCAATATCTTTATATGTCGCCACATCTGGCATCGAAGTTACTTTAGAATAAGCAATTGCATCTGCAGATGTGATTCTTCCGTCACCATCAATATCATAACGCATATCCGTAGGGACTAATCCTGCCGACATTCTCATGACATACATTGTCGTATCAGAAAGATCCATAGGTGTTGATGGTGTAACAACAGCGGTGGAGGGATTCACTGTCACATTAACCACATTTGATTTATATACTTGACCATTTGCATAAATTTCTATGTAGAAATTACTTGAACCAGAAACTTTCGCTGTACATGTCATTGTCCAAACCGCATTTGTGGCAGCGTCATTGTTTCCGCAAACATTATTGTTACCAAAGTTTTGATCAAAGAAGAAAGCTCTACTGTAATACCCTGTCGTTGGATATCCATTACCACTGTAATAAGACAATCCTTGTATATTTTGTGGGGCACCTGAAACAGTAAACGTGTCACCGATGTTTACAGATAGTGCTGAGTTGTTTGTTTTATTTGCAGATGAAGCCTCTATTTTAATCACTGGTTCTGAAGCGGTAACAGTTGGAGCAGCAACGCTTGAACCACTCCTACTTGTTGTGTAACTATTCGTTGGGATGTTATCACTCATTTGTGGTATGTTCCCACCCAAGATATCAGTCCAAGCAAAAGAGTTACTTGGAGCAAATCGGGAACTAACAGAGGGCACAATGGTGCCACTTGTCTGAGTACCTTTCACCGTTGCGTAAAGTGAGAATGTTTTTGACTGCCCTGCTTGTATTTCATAAGCAAAAGGGAAAGCTATGTTTACAGTACCACCTCCTGACACAGATATATCAGACAACGTTACCACTGTATTTCCATCAGTTATTCTTGGAGACAAGAAGCTTGGATTTGTGATTCCAATTGTTGAAAGTAATAGGACTAAAGTTCTCATGCCTATTTTCCCGTTCGCGTCAGCACTCACTGTAAACTCCCCTATTTTATTTTCAGCACCAAGAACAAGACTATTCTGACCGCCTGAACCAACTGTTACAGAAGGCTTTGAAGCAACGAGTGTAAAAGTATTTGAACTAACCGCTGAGGCATTGTAAATAACTCTACCAGATGTACTATCTACTGCCTCTACATAACCAAGGGTTACTTTTACATCAGGAACATCTGCAATAAGAAATCCTCCTGATGTCGTATTCTGAAATCCGGAAAACTTCACTGTTACAGGAATATCTGCACCATTTGAAGTAACGGGAATGTTGAGACCTGAAATAGTTGTAGTAGCACCGAGACCTGAACCAACAACTGGAGCCGTTATTCCACCAACAGTAATGCTTTGAATTGCATCAGTACCTGTTGTAGAAAAGCGTAGCTCTCTCACTGTCGTCTGTACTCCTGATTGTGCAGTCCTAACTCTAAATGTTGCAATACCGAAATTTGAACCACCTGTTACAAATTGAGATACAGGAGAAGTTGAGACAAGAGTTGGTGTTGCAAGAAAAGTAGACCAAACAGCTCCGGAGGTAGCACCTACCCCAGAACCTCCACATGTCATGCTCTTTATTAAATCTCTTGTTTGTTGCCCCACATACCCAGAACGATTCAATCCTTTAGCTGCTTGAAAATCTTTCACAGCAGAAACTGTTCCGTTTCCAAAAAATCCAGATGAGGGTGCTTTCAAGAAACCATTTGCATTAAGAAAATTCTGAAGACGAGTCACACCCCCTTGTGTATATCTATCATTAGATCCGTAACCTAAGTTATATGGAAGATCTGTACAACTTGAAGAAGTTGTTGGCGCTGCCTGTGCTTGAACGCTTGTAAAAGACAACGCCAATAAAAGCACGGGTAGTATATATTTTTTCATAAGTAATACTTTACAGTGTACACCTTACATGGTGAATTATACTTTTACATGGTGGGGATACTCACTTTCTAGGAAAAATACAAAGAGCGACGCCGTAGGCGTCGCTCTTTGTATTGTATTCTGTCTTTTGCTTCCAGCTTCTAGCTTTCAGCGGTATTATTTCTTATTCTCCGCAATTTCCTTCGCAATATTCTGTGGAACCACATCATACTTTGCGAATTCCATCGTAAACGTCGCACGTCCTTCTGTCATTGAGCGGAGTGAGTTCACATATCCGAACATTTCTGACAATGGAACAAGCGCTTTCACAACCTTATCCATACCGCGTTCATCCATTCCTTCGATTTGACCACGCTTTGATGAGAGGTTTCCTGTAATATCTCCATAAAACTTATCTGGCGTAACGATTTCCACTCTCATGATTGGTTCAAGGATAACTGGCTTTGCTTTTGCGAGCGCATCAGAAAGAGCCATTCCGGCAGCCAATTTGAAGGCGATTTCTGAAGAGTCGACATCGTGGAAAGATCCATCATACACTTCACATGATACGTCTACGAGTTTGAATCCAGCAACTGCTCCTCTATCCATAGATTCACGAAGCCCCTTTTCTACCGCAGGAACGAATTCTTGTGGAATTACACCTCCCTTAAGTGAGTTAATGAACTCAAAACCATCGTAACGCTTGGTATTCTTTGGTAAATCTTCTGTTGCAACAGAATAATCGATAGGTCTGATGTTAATTTTCACGTGACCATACTGTCCACGACCTCCTGACTGCTTGATATGCTTACCCTCTCCAGAAGCTGAACCAAGAATTGTTTCCTTGTACGCTACTTGAGGCTTTCCAGTGTTTGCTTCCACGTTAAATTCACGCTTCATACGGTCAACAATAATATCCAAGTGAAGTTCACCCATTCCAGAGATAATAGTTTCAAGAGTTTCTGGATCAGAAGCTACACGGAATGTCGGATCTTCAATGGCAAGCTTTGAAAGAGCGATACCCATCTTTTCCTGATCTGCCTTTGTCTTTGGCTCAACACGCATAGAAATAACCGACTCAGGAATAACGATTCTTTCGAGAATAACAGGGTGTTCTTCAGTACACATGGTGTCTGATGTTACGGTATCTTTAAGTCCTACCGCTGCTGCGATTTCTCCAGCATACACAACTTTCACTTCTTCACGTTCATTGGCATGCATACGCAAGATACGTGAAACACGCTCCTTCTTTTCTTTTGTAGAGTTGTAAATGTATGATCCAGCCTCGAGTGTTCCTGCGTATACGCGGAAGAATGTAAGCTGTCCAACGAAAGGATCCGCCATAGACTTGAATGCAAGCGCGGTGAATGGTGCAGTGTCTGATACTTCAACAACCATTGGTTCACCAGTGTTAGCATCAATACCCTTTGGTGGTGCGATATCAAGTGGTGATGGAAGATAATCAATAACTGCATCGAGTACGAGCTGAACTCCTTTGTTCTTGAGCGCAGATCCACAGAATACTGGGAAAAGTTCATTAGCAATTGTTGCTTTACGAATAGTTGCTTTAAGCACATCAATACTGAACTCCTTTCCTTCGAGGTATTGAGTCATGAGTTCTTCGTCTGTTTCAACGATTTTTTCGATCATTTCTGCGCGACGCTTCTTTGCTTCTTCGAGGAATTCTGCTGGAATTTCTATAGTACCAACCTCCTTACCCATTTCTCCGGTGAATGTCATTTCCTTCATCGTGAGAAGATCTATAATACCGTTGTAATTTTCCTCTGCGCCGATTGGCATTTGCATACGAACAGCCTTCTTTGAAAGACGGTCTAAAATAGAATCATATGCTTTATCGAAATTAGCACCCATACGGTCAAGCTTGTTAATGAAACAAATACGTGGAACCATAGCATCTGATGCGTATCTCCAGTTTGTTTCTGATTGTGGCTCTACTCCCGCTACACCATCGAACACCACAACAGCGCCGTCGAGCACGCGAAGTGAACGCTTTACTTCAATCGTAAAGTCGATGTGACCTGGGGTGTCGATGATATTGAAACGACACTTCTTTGAAATGTCCGTCTTTGGCATGTATGTTGGACTCCAGAATGCTGTAGTCGCGGCCGAGGTAATCGTGATACCACGTTCACGCTCCTGTTCCATCCAGTCCATTTGTGTTGCCCCGTCGTGCACTTCACCGATTTTGTGAGATACACCAGTATAGAAAAGAATACGTTCAGTTGTTGTCGTCTTACCTGCATCGATGTGAGCAATAACTCCAAAGTTACGTGTTTTGTTAAGTGGATAGTCGCGAGCCATGGTGAATAGTTTTTAGTTTTTAGTTTTTAGTTTCCAGTGGAAAAGAGATTTTCTTGAAGAATACCCCTTTTCTTTCCAATAAAAAGAAAATAAAAAGCCTCTTAGGCAATGGAGCAATACTACCACAAAAGTCTATAAAGTCCAAAGTCTATAAAGTAAAAAGTTGGACCCAAATACAATACTAAAGAGCGGCCACTTCGTGGCCGCTCTTTAGTATTGTATTTTGTATTTCAAGGTTTCATTTTTGGATGAAATACAAGGCATCAAGTTTGCAAGCAGCGAAGATATACAAGAGTACATTGGTCTGCAAGCAAATGAAGACAACGAGGAAGTTCTCTAAAAACTGAAGACTGAAAATTAAAAATCCTAGCTATAGTGCGAAGACTTGGACTGATGTGATGTTTTGTAAGACCCACAAATCGTAGGGCGACGAAACTCACATCAGGAAAGTCGAGCAATATACTAGGATTTTTAATTTTGCTACCAGGCGAAATGAGCGAAAGCCTTGTTGGATTCAGCCATTCTGTGTGTATCCTCCTTCTTCTTCACCGCACTTCCTTCATTGTTGGCAGCTTGCATGAGCTCATCTGCGAGCTTCACACGCATAGCTTTTCCTTTCTTTGCTTGTGCAGCATCGATAATCCAACGGAACGCAAGCATGAAGCGGCGTTCATCACGCACTTCACGAGGAACCTGATAGTTTGCTCCACCGATACGGCGTGAACGAACTTCTGTTACCGGTCCTGCATTTCGAAGCGCAGCTTCGAAGGTTTCCATAGGATCTTCTACATTCAACTTTTCTTTAATAATATCAAAGGCATCATACACGATGTCACGGGCGGTGTTTTTCTTTCCACCTTCCATCACATAGTTGATAAACTTTGAAACTTTAGTTGAATTATACTTGGCATCTGGGCCAACGATATTTCGATTTTTAACTTTTCTTCGCATGTGGTTGATTTTTAACGAGCGAAGCGACTATAAAAATCACCACGTCTGTTTTATTTTTCTTCTTCCCTAAAAATAAAACAGACGAAAATGAAATAGCCTACCTCCTTGTTAGTTTTCTTGTGTTTCTGTTCCCCGAAGCAAGGGTACTCCACAAGATGTTATATATAAAACATGCCCACTTGGCGACCTTCTTTGTCGAAACGGCTGATTTTCTCGTCAATGTACTTCTGCACATCTCCTTGTCAATCATTGTTTCTTCGCGAATCTCGCGCAAGCGCGCACGTTTTATGTTCAGTAAGTGCTTCAATACTCTTTAACGAGTTCCACTATACTACAACAAAAAGTGGCAAAAGTAAAACGCTGAACTGGCCAGCGTTTAATCATTAACCATCTTAAACCTACTTCTTCGCAGGGATGGCATTAATCATTTTCAGTATGAGCTCTGGGTTTTGAGCTATAAGCTCATAATAAACACCCAGATTCGTATCCACGAGGCGCCCTTGTTCGTGATTACGGAGCGTTGCAAGCGGAACCCTGTACCGAGAAGCAAAAACTTCCTGATTAAGTCCTGTTGCTTTGCGGGCACGAGTTGCCGCGTTATCTTTTAAAAGACCCTTCATCTGACTCTCCTTGTACTGTTTACGGATACTCTATATGACATACCTTGCAAAGTCAAAAGCGGAACCTTTCGGTTCCGCTTTTTGTATTCCGCTTCCAGCTTCTCACTTCTCGCTTTTAGCTTTCAACAACCACTTCTTCCGTTTTCTTAGATGGAACTAACGTACAATATAAAAATGATAATAAAAAGGCTGAAAACGCAACGGGAAAATAGTTTACTAATCGATAGTAAAAAATAAGAACTGGGGCCTGTAAAGAAAACAATATAATGCCAGTAAACAAACTTTGGCCCATATTTCTAACACGCAACACTGTTGTTTGTAGTAAGAAAAATCCAGCAACTAAAGCAAAAAGTACTTCCAATGAGTTTTCAACATCAGAGGGTTTTCCCCAAAATATTTGCGTTAAAAACAATATTACGTAACCATACAAAAATACAATCCCAGCAATTCTTTTAACAAATTGAACCCTTGTAATTTCCCCTCCGAACAAAAATAAAAATAAGTTCATGTACTTTATAGTATAACAAACAAAAGCGGAACCTTTCGGTTCCGCTTTTGTTGCTTCAACCTAAACTCGCTAACCTTTAATAGTGCTTAAAAGTATTTCACACGTCTGGCTTTCACCAAATGTATTGTAAAACTTAAACTTTAAAAGCTTTTCTTCAGCATTTTGCAGTGTAAAATTTAAAGATCCATTTGAACCAATTTTATCACCTGAGGGACTTACCCCATAAGCCGCATTAGAACTAGTCCAGCCAACAAGAATGTTTACAGGATAAGAATATGGAGGCTGTGGAAATGTTTGAGTAAGCTGACAAGTCGGTATCGTATCTTTAATGGTAAAATCTTTTTTCGCTAATAAAACATTATCATTACTATAAATGATAATTGTGTAAGTACCTGCGGCCAAATTAAGTTCTGCATTTGAAAAAACTTTTTGATACTGACCATTTACTACAGGAACAGTGCCAGGACCACTTCCGTACACTTTACCTCCAGCATTAGAAACAACAATACCTAAAGAAGATATTCCTGTAGCTTTACCGAAAACACCAATAGTTCTCTTTGACGGCTCTACATCAAGGGTTCCCTGTCCAGAATAATGATCTATTGTCGCAGACATGGCTGTCGTGGACGGTGTAGAGATGCCCGAATCTCTGTTGTCTGTTACAGTGTTAACATTTACCTTAAATACTTTTTCTGCAGATTTAACATCTTTACCGCCGGCAGATGATCCGAAGCAGTAGAGATTGTATGAAGCGCTCTTTGTAGGGTAAATTGTGTATGATGTAGCAGTACCAATACTAAGACCGTCAGCTGTTGAACTATTATTTTCTGTGTGGATTAAATTACAATTAACGGCGTTCGAAGCCACCCAGGTAACCTTTACACTTTGGCCAAGATTTATACTGGTATTAGTTGTCTCGAAAAAAGTAATGGCAGGAAGATTGTTTATGTTCGTATTTACACCTGTTACACACGATGCTCCACTTATAGAACTAAACCCCGAAACTGACATACACCCTGCAGGAAGATTAGTTGTGTATGAACCTGTTATTTGTGGTTGTGCCGTATTCACACTCGTCGTATTTGTTGATTGAGTGCTATCTGCACACGTTTCCTTTTCAAGAATACTCTTTGTTAATGGACCGACATTTCCTGTAGGAGAAACGCCGACGGATCTCTGATATACCTTTACAGCATTCACCGTAAGTCTTCCATAGTATCCAGTAGTTTGACCTCCCAACATTCCTTTTGAAATAAGAAAATCCTGAAGAACTGTCACTTCACCATTAGTTGAAGCATCACGGGAACCAAAACGGAGAAGTGATGTTTGTAAAGAAATACATTCATCATTTGATGGATCTCCATCCGTTAAATTAGTCTGTGCGAATGCAAGCGAACCAGTAAATAAAAGAGAGGCAACCATCAGCCCGATTGATATATGTTTCATATATGTCAATACTACCCCCCCCTACATACAAGTGTCAACGTATAAATCTATAAGATCCCTGAAAAATGACAAAAGCGGAACCTTTCGGTTCCGCTTTTTGTATTCCGCTTCCAGCTTCTCGCTTCCAGCTGTATTATTACTTCTTCTTCGCTGGTGCTGCTGCTCCTGCCTTAGGTCGCTTTGCTCCGTAGAGTGAACGAGCCTGACGACGCTTTTCTACTGGTGTCGCATCCAATCGTCCGCGAACGATGTGATAACGTACTCCCGCCAAGTCCTTTACACGTCCACCGCGAAGGATTACCACTGAGTGCTCCTGTAGTTTATGTCCTTCTCCTGGAATGTATGCAGTTACTTCCATCCCATTAGTAAGACGTACACGGGCAATTTTTCGAAGCGCTGAGTTCGGCTTCTTTGGTGTTGTTGTTGTAACTTTGATACATACACCACGCTTGAAAGGTGAATTGTAAAAGTTAGGCTTGTTCTGGATAGCGTTGAATCCACGTGTCATAGCAATAGAGCGTGACTTCTTTACTTCTGTTGTACGTGACTTCTTTACGAGTTGGTTTATTGTAGGCATAAAAACTTAAATAGTAGTGCAATCTTACCAGAGACTTCACATTTATGCAAGTCGAGAAGCTCGGCTTCGAAGATGCACTATACTAGCAAGTATGGTGCCCGAGAAAATCAGCGACGCAGATGTCGTAAGTCAGCAGACTTCGACCCGAGAAGCTTATTGCTGCAGATGTCGTAAGTCAGAGGACTTCAGCCCTGGAATCCTTTCAACTGTAATCTGTCGACTGTCGACTGTCTCTACCTATCCGTCCTCTTCAACGCCACAATCGAATTATTCCTAAGATCATAAATGATTGCCATTCCTGGATACATAATCACATAGTCTCCCACTTTCACATCAGCAAAGAAATCCTTTTGTTTTTTAAGGGTTTCTGCATCCTGTACACGCACAACAGCATCTGGTTCCCCTTGTGGAAGAGAAGTTAGCTTCCCGACACGCAAAAGAATTTCAGATTTTGAAACAATAACATCATTCGCAAAGGTATTTCCAATAAACGCATATGCACCATAAAGCGCTGATCCTGTAATCATGAGTCCGAGAAGAACTTTAAAAGATTTGCCAAACGTTTTTGAAAGGAGGAGATCCCTGAGTGTTTGTTTCCCGTAACGTTTTGTACTACGCGCCATTTTAGAAAAAGGTCCCGCCTTGGCACGAGAAGCAGAGCGAGATGGTACCAGTTTTTTTACTGGTGCTCTTCGTACTGTTTTTGGTGTTGTTTTTGTGGATCTAACAGCTGTCTTCATCGTACAAGTAAGTATACTTCAAAAGGACAACTATAAAAGACAATAAAGGACGTTATCTGTGGACAACCTTCGAAAACCCGAGCTAGAAGCTAAAAGCTTGAAGCTTTTTAAGGCCCTATGAAAGCAACACCTGCACTACGCCAAAGACATACGGCATAAACATTCCGTAAAGGACAGAAGCTCCGAGAATCGCACCTATCATATAGAGTGGATTGTAAATAAGTGCAGAGTTGATATGAAGTCTTGGGAATAACGCTTGAATGATTGCCATTCCATCAAACGGTGGCACAGGGATAAGGTTAAAGAATGCGAGTGAAACGTTTACTCCTATTATTGTAAAAAGTGCCTGACTTAATCCTACTGTCATAATTCCTTGCGCCACTATTACTTTAAAGATAACTCCAGCAATAATAGCGATAGCAAGATTAGTCATAATTCCAGCAGCTGCCACAAACGCTTGTCCAATTCTTGTTCTTATGTTGTACGGGTTGTATGGAACGGGTTTTGCCCATCCGAAAAATGTACCAGCCGTGAAGAACGCGAGTAACGGCACGATCACGGATCCAATCATATCAATGTGAGGTAGAGGGTTGAGCGTAAGCCGTCCTGCACGATGTGCTGTTTCGTCACCTTGAATATACGCAGCGTATCCATGAGCCACTTCGTGTAAAATGATTGAAAACAATACGATTGTTACCGAAAAGAGGCCTGAGGAAAGGTTAAGTATGTCGTTCATATATACATCATACCATGTGAATAGAAGTGCCTTGTGAAACCTTTATGAATACGATGTTGCGAAACGGTATTTTCTATGGTAAGATATGACGACGTAATACAAATCTATGGCAAAAATCTGTCCACTCTGCGAAAAAGGTTCTAAAGTTGTTGGAAAATATTCTAACTCTGTTCGTGCTACAAAATATAACCCAGCCGGTGATCGTCGTGTATATCCGAACCTTCAATGGGCACGTATTCCAAATGGTCCTCGTGTAAAGATCTGCACAGGATGCATGAAGAAAGGTCTTCATCTCCAAATTAAACTATAACTAAAAAGGCGCCAACGGCGCCTTTTTAGTTATAGTTTAATTGGAACGTTGGTCGTTAGTAGTTAAATACAAAAACTCAAAAGCGCGACCTTCCTTCGGCAAGCTCAGAATAAATCGGCCACGCTTTTGACTTTATATCCTATACACGTTAGGATTCCCACCAGACCTGACGTTTTGTATCAGGAAACACACAGGAGAATGCTATGTATGGATACCGTTGCGCACACTGCGGGCACCTTGAGATTCTTCACACCGACGCCGAGAGCCTCAAACACTTTTCTTCTTCCGGCTATTGGCCATCACTTGAACACGGTGAGGAGCCTGACCAAGAGATGCTTGCTTCAATGCACAGAAAACTGCGTGGTTACAACCATAAACGCAGCAATTGCCTGGGGTTTGAGTACAAAAAGGGCATTTCAACTGAAGACTTGATTCTGTTGGCAATGGACCACCCCTCGACACTTCCGTACATTGATGAAGATATCAGGAAAGAAGCGGTGCGACGCCTTGAAGCAATCGAAGACCGGCGACTTGCTGATTACCCAATGCCCACGGGGACAATGTACCTCATCCAGATGGGGCCTTACAGTGTAAGTCTGCAAGGAGAATAACTCTTGCGGTGCACACCAACAGTATTACAACCAACCGAACAAAAGGAGAAGTACATGGTAGTAACCACGCCTTCTACAGCCGAAATCCTTGAGGTCAAGGTAAGTGTGACAGCCGTTCACGGAGATAACGAATACCTGAGAGTCGAATCGGAAGACTTCGGAAGATTCTTGCTTCACGTCCCTCTGTTCTTCTTTGGCCAAAAAACCAAAGCCATGCCAAAAGTTGGAGATACTCTGACTATCCAATTCAGGGCGCTCGAGGACTCTGTTCGCGAAGTGCTGAGTGCTCGTTTTGCCTGACGATGAAAAGTTCACCAAAAGCTCGTCACGACAGCCTTCATAAAACCGCCCCTGTGCGGTTTTTATTTTTAACTGCCACTTTTGACTTTTTCCTTACAATCCTTTAGGATGCCAACCAGACCTGACGTTTTGCATCAGGAAACACACAGGAGAACGAAATGAAAAGCTTGGACATCGTCTTTTTGGGAAAATCTTTCCCTGAGAACTCACCACTTGAAGGCGAGAGAGACTTCACCCTAAGCGGGAGGCTCCGCAAACCGAAAAATTCTGACAAGTGGAAAGGGTACATCTGTGGTACCTTTGGAATGCTGAGCCTCAACGATATCGAGTTCAGCAAAAAAGACGGGAAGGAAATCCTTTCTTTCAGCCGGCAACTGCTTGGTGGTTCCCATCAAGTCAGGTACAGTTTTGAAAGGGCTCACCACAGCCACACGAGAAGTTTTTGGCTCGGAGGATCGGCGAGCGACTGCTCGATCAGAGAACGCGTTGAACTTGAGTTCTATTTCCCCTCGGACCACTTCTCGGTGGCCCTTGGGTATCGGCCTTATATTGCGTCGCCGCAATTCTTTGCCCCAATGTGAAGAACGGGGCATTGCCCTGTGACCTTCAAAAGCCCGCAGATTCGCGGGCTTTTTCTTTTGCAAATTATTATGCAAATAATTCGCACTTTGTGTTTGATTCTCTACACCCTAAACCCTCAAGACTACTTACTCGTTTCCACTTCAATCATTCTCCCATCCGTCATAAACGTAATAGTCCCTCTCTCTATCGTACTCAAAACCTCTTGTGAATATTTTTGCAGCCGCTCTATCGCTTCCGGATTCGGGTGTCCGTATGTATTATCCTTACCGGCACTGATCACAGAATATTCCGGACGAATGTACGTAAGCAATTGCTCTCCACTCGAATACTTACTTCCATGATGACCCGCTTTGTACACGGTGATATTTTTCATAAGCCCAGATGAAACAAGTTTCGATTCCTCAGTACTTGGCAAATCTCCCGTAAGCAAAAAATGTTCATCACCATATGTAACGACCACACTCACAGATGCATCATTCGTATCATTTTTCTTAGGAATATAATTCACCCGCGGATACAAAACATTCACCACCACTCCATCGTGAAAATCAATAACGTCCCCTGCGTGTGCCACATACACATCTGCATTTTCATTTTTTATATGATCACTTAAATCTTCAAAAACTTTTGTGTCACCTATTGCCATAGACATAAGTATTTTCTTTACAGAATATTTTTCTAAAACAGGAATCAGTCCGGTCACATGATCCGCGTCTGGATGTGTCTCCACCATCACATCAATATCATTATCAAAATATGACATCTCTTTTGAAAGTCTCTCTAAAATACTATTTCCAGCACCACCATCTATGAGCATACTTTTTCCACTTGGTGTTTGTATCAAAATCGCATCACCTTGCCCAACATCCAAAAATGATACACGAAGTTTTTGCGGAGAGGTCAGCTCTACAATCATCAAGGAAAGACATACACAAACAAAAAGTAAAATAACAACTGAAATTATTTTTCCATACATAGAAAATAATTGTTCGTATTTTTTCTTATATTCATCTAACCACTCATTCATGTATTAAGAGTATCATGTTTGAATATTGAATATTAATGTTATTGAATATTCTATCTTCTGTCTTCTCTATTCTGTATACTGTGCCCATGGATCTTCACACCCTCATCTCCACTGGTTCTTACTTCGCAATTTTCATTCTCATGCTCACCAATGGTGTGGCGAACCTTCCGTCGTCACAACTTCTCTACATCGTTGCTGGCTATTTCGTAAGCACGAGTAATTTACTTTTCATCCCCACCATCATCGTAGGCACTCTCGGCAATACTCTCGGAAACATCATTACATATACCCTTGTAAAAAAGTACGACAAACCTTTCGCACGTAAACTTCTCCTCATGAACGAAGAGACCTTTTCAAAAGTTCACTCGGCTCTTCATGAAACATTTTCACGCCGCGGTATGTGGTGGATATTTTTAGGCAAGCTTACACCGAGTGTCAAAGCCTTCATCCCTATCGTTGCAGGACTAGCCAACACACGCACAAAACTAACCTATGGAATATTTCTTCTCGCGTCATTCATCTGGGCAACCGGCATCACCTCTCTTGGTTATTACTTCGGAGAATACATCACACTCACATCTTTCACCACCGTTTCATTGCTTGTCGGAGGAATTATTCTTTTTGTTGTCTATAAAAATATTTCCAAAAAACTAGAGTTGAAGTAAGAATTAAATACGATTTAACATACTTCTTACTCCGTTCTTCGTGTTTAGTATTTGATTATGTCCGTCAAAATTCCGTTCTCATATGTATCTATCGTTTCATTTTTTATTTTCCACAATAGATACAACAGTGTGAGAGCGAAGATTACATAAAGAATACACATCGTTCCAAAAGAAATCGTGAGCATGATATACGAAAAAGGAAAATGTTCAATGATGCTGGCAACCCATATCATCATGTTAATAATCATACTGTCGATGAAGCCAAAGATAACCGCAATCGGAGAAAAAATATACACCAGAACGACAACCAAAAAAGATATGAGCATTGCAAGCGGCACAAATGATAGCACAAGAATGTTTGCAAGAAGTGCATACATAGATATTGCTCCAAACGTATACATGATGTACGGAAGTGTTGTGAGATACGCCGACAGAGTTGTCACAATCATCGAACGAAATCCTTCTGATGATAGTTGCGGAATGTATCGTTTGAAAAGTACCAAGAGAGGGTCACTCGTGTACACAATTCCCATCGTGGCGAGAAATGAAAGATGGAGTGATACATCATGAAGTAGTGAATACGGTTCATAGAGAACAATGAGGAGCAGTGAAATAATCAACGCTTGCTTTGCCATATACTCACGACCAATAAGTGTAGCGAGTAACGCAATGAATGCCATGAGTGTCGCACGCACAACACTCGCCTCACCCCCAACCATTATGACAAAGAGAAGTACGGAACAAGAAGCAAGAAGTATGCGAATAAGAAGTGGCAGGAAGGCAAGGACAAAAAGTACAAAAGTAATTACCACGGCAATATTGAATCCAGAGAGCACAATGATGTGGGACAGCCCTGCTACACGAAATGTTTGTGTGAGTTCTTTTGACATCGAAGAGTTTCCGAAGAGCATACCTGATGCGAGCGAAGAAGCAGGTGAAGAAATATACAAATTTATTTTCTCGATCATGTTCTCTTTCCATCGCCCCAGAACATCAGTGACCGTGTGTGCTTCATCGTCTACTACTTCGATATGAGGGTAGACCATTTCGCTTCCAACATTTTTAGTGAACAAGTACGAAGTGTAGTCGAATGACTTTCGATCTCCGTGTGGAGCGAGTACATCTGGCACTGTGACTTTTCCAGAAAGTTGTAACGTCTCCCCTATCTCGTAGTTTGGATAAAGTGGTGTGCGAATTTGTATATCCAAAACTTCATCACCTGACTCTATTCCATGAACATTAAAAACCTGATTATCGTTTTTTGTTTCTGGTGATGAAATTATTTTTGCATAAAATGTACAAGCACTCTCACACACAAAACTATTTTTCTCCTCCACTAATTGCGCGCGAATAATTCCGACAGATACACCCAAGCAAAATAAAACAGTAATGAGCGAAAAAGAAAACAGGCGAGTGACGTCTACGACGTCACTCGCCTGTTTTCTTTTTCGCTCCCACACATACAACCCTGCCTGCATCATCATAAGCATGATTGATCCTAGCACAATCTCACTTGCAAACATGGACACCTCCCCCACCACAATTCCCATCATCACCCCTATCGCAAAAATAATTGTTTTGAAATGTGTGCTCATGTGTAGAGTTTTTCTTTCGTCTTTCTTTTGTTTAGGTTGTATGTGTGCCGTGTTCTTCCTCTCAACTTTATAGACTGATAACTTTATCCTTGAAAAAAGTAATCTTTTTTCGGTCCCCTATATAATTGCAAGTCACTCGCATCATCTGCACACATGGTTGCTATCACATCTGCCCGTTCATTCATCTCTACGCCTGAATGACCGGGCACATATTTCCACGAAACTTTTACTCCTCCTGATTTCAATCTATCCTCTTCTTTTTTTATCGCCTCCCACAAATCTTGATTGAGCACCGGCTTCTTTGTTGACCCCTTCCATCCTCGTTTAATCCATCCATCTATCCACTCTGTCATCCCCTTCTTTACATACTGACTGTCCGTACATACCTCGACATGTTTTATCTCACTATTTTTATTGTCTATTTCTTTTAGCCCGTGAAGTGCGCCTGAGAGTTCCATTCTATTATTCGTCGTCATATCTTCTCTCCCTCCGAGCTCAATAATCTCATCTGCGTTTGCGTAACTACTGCCTTCTGCTGTCTGTTGTCTGTCGACCATTAATACTGCCGCCCATCCTCCTCTTCCCGGATTCCCTCTCGAACTCCCATCTGTATAAATCGTAATTTTCATATTATTTTGTTTTTAGTAACTCAACCACAAGTGCTACGACTTTTTCTTTATGTTTAGGATCACTTTCTGCAATGAGAAGTGTTATCGCGGTAAGACCGGAAGGATTTATATTTCTAGCACCTCGTACTCCCGCTCGTCTCAAGAACCAAATAAACGTAAACGCCCCTGTTCTTTTGTTCCCATCTACAAATGGATGATTCTTCACCAAGAAGTAAAGGAGGTGTGCCGCTTTTTCTTCCAAAGTCTTGTAAACATCAGCCCCAGCGAATGATTGCATCACATTTCCAAGTATTCCTTCTACATTTCCTTGTGCACGTTCTTGCGCGAAGATATCTGTCGCTTCTCTTTTTTTCAAAAGCTCACCTTTTAATGTTTCTACAGCAGAAAGAAGCTCATCTGATGAGATTTTTATTTTCTTTTTACTTACCCCTGTCTGTGTTAACGCTTCTCTGTCATACGCATCAAGCTTTGACCACGTGACAGCGTATTCTTTTACAAGTTCAAGTATTGATTTCGGGTCAAGCACAACGGTTTCGGGTAACAACATCTGTATATCCGACACATTTTTGATGAACTGATCATAATTCTTGAGAATAACCTTCTTGTTAAGTGTGTAACCCTTTGTGAGATGTTCACGAAGTGTCTTCGTAGCCCACTGGCGAAACTGTGTTCCCATTACAGAGCTTATTCTGTATCCGACAGCAATCAAAACATCTAAGTTGTAAATATCTACTTCTCGAGAAACAGTTCTTCCTCCTTCTGTTTGAACTAGTTCCATTTTGGAACTAGTTGTTTTTCTTTCAAGCTCGCTCTCTTTATAGATATTTTGTATATGCTTAGTAATAGCCTGAGGATTGACGCCAAAAATCTCGGACATTTGCATTCTATTCGCCCATACCGTCTCATGACGAAAATCACCCTTTAATTCGAGAGCTCCGTTCTTTGCTTGAAAAATGACTACGTCATTTTTCAAGCCCCTCCCCACAACCTTTTTTACAGAAACTTTTTTCTTCATTGTTTAATTGTATCACTTTTTAAAACCAACCCATCCTCCCCCGCCATTTCCCAGAGCATCATGAAAAAGTCTTCATAATTCTTTGAAACAACGGGCGATTTAATGACATACAAAAGTGCCGGCTTCAAAAATGAAAAGAATAGAACTTTATCCTTTCGTATCACCATGTGAGTCACTCCTTGCGGAAATTTCGGCAAGAACTTCATATGTAAATCCATTCGATCAGAAATATTCTTTACATAAAGAGTTTTCTCATTTGTATTCCCTATATAATACGTTGTAATAAACTTTCTCGTTTCATTCACTAAGTACTCATTCAGTGTCTCCCCCATCATTTCCGAAAACCCTTGTGTATTCCCTCCAATAATATATTGAAACTCTGCTTCCTTCACCGAATGAACCCACGCATACTCATATTTCTGTATCGCTTCTGCACCTATATACATTTCAAAATCCTGTTCATGTCCTACTTTTGAAAACTTTTCTAACTCTTTCACGATATCCTCAGCTTCTATCACTCTCTTTTTTGCAATTTTCTCTATTTCGTAAGGGGCTGTCGCTTTATATTTACTAAGCTTTCCTTTTGCAATTTCTTCAACAAGACCAAGTGAAATAAGTCGAGGAAGTGCCAAATATACATATTGTCTGTGTAATTTTGCTCCAATGGCTATCTTTGAGCCTCCTGTTTCCCCTCCTCTCTCTAGCAAATACACATATATTTTTGACTCATTCACAGAAAGCCCGAACGAATGCAACATCCTTTCAGCCTTTTCCATTTGGTTTTCCTCGCGCTTTACGTTTGGCTTATTTTTAACTGTCATACTATATATGACAGTGTACTATATTATCCTTAAACTGCAATACATTATGTAATAAATAACTGACATGTTTATATTGACAAATGTGTTTCAAAGTGGTACAATGTTCTCAGAAAGTTCTTGGTTCAACTTGTTGCGAAGGCGACAGAAAGGGGTATATGAGTAATTCAAAATATTCAACTGAGCGCGTCGAGCTTGAGGCATCGATTCTGCTCATGGAGCAGGTGGTAATCTCGACGACAGCCTCATTGGAAACGGCGAAAAAGGCTCTTGAGGCCCTGGATCTGCTCGTTCAAGATCCAGTCATGCTCCGGAAGGTTGATGAACTCGCAATTACGATTCGTTCCGCGAACTGTTTAAGGGCCGAGGGCATCGATTATATTGGTGACCTGGTTCAATACACCGACGATTCCCTTCTTCATACCCCAAATATGGGGCGGGGGTCGCTCAATGATATCAAGGTAGCGCTTGCCGAGCACAACCTTGTACTGGGCACGAAGCTCAAAAACTGGTCATCGGCACGAATGAAGCTCAAAGACTGGCCACTGGCGGGACTCGTACGGCCATAGTAGTTTGTCTACTCGTTGTGGGGAAGGGCGTTACCCTTCTCTCTTTTATCAAGATTTTAAAAAAGAGCAGCCTGCATAAGCGCTGATTTGACGAACACAAGCCGCACACAACCGTGCGGTTTTCTTTTTACCTAATTACCTATTATAGTTCAAGAAAAATTCTTCTTCATTCCCCTTTTCGAACATAAACGAAAACATTTTTATCAGAAACGAGGCCATATCAGCATTTGTAAAAGAAACAGCCTCCCCTTTTTCTAGATTCACAAGAAAAATAGTATCTTCAAAGATATAAAAAGCTATATCTCGCTTGAGAAATGATTCTGGTATAGCATGAGAATTTCCAAGTCGCCCTTTGTATGCCTCGATAATATCACTATCTTTCTTTATACCTTCAGGTGCATCAGGACTATGTATCGTAAAGCAAACAAGCTTATGCTTCACCACAGCTTTATTGTGTTCGTTCACCCAAGTCTTACCCATAAGGTCTACCCATCTCGGCCAATTTCTAGAATTTTGTATTGAGTACATACGGATTCCATCTTTACGAATAGTGAGATCCATCAAGGCTTGTGATACTTCTTTTTTACCCGAAAAGAAATGTATTCCAGAAAAAGATTGCAACTCTTGCGCCCCATTTCCGACAGAAGAGCCAAGAAGAACTTTTCCTGTATGTAACAGTTCTTTTTCTATAGCTGAATCCTGATTTCTTAACCACAGAACTTTATTGCCACTGTCTGAAGTGGCGTGTTTTACCAATCCCTTTTTCTCCAGCCGTAAAAGTATGGTATATGTAGTCATTCTCGGCATCTTTGTCGTACGAACAATCAGTGCCACTGTTTGTGGATTCCTTGTAACAGCGTTAAAAACCTTGAGTTCATTTTTGGTAAGACCTATCATCCTCTCATTGTACAAAATGACACTTTTTATGTCAATTTATTTTTCATATGTTAGGTTATACGTGGACCTAGTTTTAGGTTAAATTAATGAAATCAAGAAAGGAGCGACTCCATGCCTAATACTTTTCTTCTTGTGAACATTTGTTACAAGCCTGACCAGTACTTCCCTCATACAAATTTCTTATGCATCCCTGTGCGCAAAGGAATATCCGAAGATCAAATTCTTAAAAAGATCACATCGGAAGTAAAAATAATCTGGGAAAATGAAGAAAATGGTCATTTTTTTGTGCACATGTTTGGAAGATCCAATTCCAGGGAAGACTTTTACAACCCGTGGGTAGTGAACAATTTCAGAAAAATAAAACGAATAATAATGACGCCGGAAAGTGATAGCCGTCGCAGGTTTTGGAAACTAGTTGAACAGAAAAAAAGTCTTGTAAATCTTGAAGAATTTACAAAGTGCCTCCGTGAACTCCCTGATCTTTTTTCATATCTAGATAGACATAGACGTTCAGAAAATCTTTATAGTCTTGGATATTGAAATCCGTACGCCTGGCAACAGCTACAGTCTAAACTTTTAGTTTAGACTGTTTTTATTTTACTTAATCTCCCTAATCCTCAATCTTAGTTCCGTCTTTCCTCGAAACACTGACTTCTCAAGGTTGGCGAGTAGTGTGTGAGGCTTTTTCGCTCTCTCCTCTAAATCTTTTGACGCAAAGAATATAATAGCCTTCACTTCACCTTTGCTTCTTGGGTAAATAACTTCCAAATGCTCCCCTTTCTTGCCGAACCATCTCACTGATTGCGGCGTGACATTACTAAAAGAAAATAACGGCTTCGCATTCCCTACACCAAACGGCGCAAGAATATTTACTGCATTATGTGTCACAAGATTCACGTCTTCCATCATAAGTGAAGCATCTGCTACCAACTCTTCACTAGAAATCTCTTTTATTTCCACATGTTTAAAAGCTTCGTTAAGCGCATCAGATAATTCCCCCACTCTATCAAGAGCACAAGAAAACCCTCCCGCTTGTTCATGTCCACCAGAATGTGTAATCACACCAGGGAACATTTCCTGTACTCGTGCCATGAGTTCCACCACGTGTACATCACCCTTTGAGCGACAGGAACCCTTAATTTCCCCTTTCTCTATTTTGCTTGCGACAACCTTATGTGTTCCTTCGCTTGCTAGTTCCGGAACTCTTCGTCGCTCTTCGCTCCTCGACCTGTTTTCTTCGACAGGCTCAGAAATCTCGGCTCCGCCTTGACCCCATACGAATGTCGGCTTCCCTGTTTCATCAATAATTTTCTGAGCAATAAGCCCAAGTATTCCAGGCCCCCATGACAAATCCCCTACTGCTATCACATTATTCTGATAAACCTCGTGATCAAATGAAATACCTTCCGTAATATCCTTCACCCCTGCTTTTCTTTCCATATTTAATGCCTCCAAATCTTCCACATACCCTTGCGCTGTCACGCCATCTTTCTCATACAACATTTTATGTGCCTGTATCGGATCACCCATTCTCCCTGCTGCATTGATACGTGGTGCAATAGTAAAAGCGATATCTTCTTCTGTTAAATGTTCTTTTGATATCCCTTGTGCGCGAAATATCTGATTGAGTCCGTGCCTCTTGGTAAGCCGAAGCACTTTCAAACCAAAATGAGCAAGTGCCCTATTCTCTTTCTGAAGTGGAACCATATCCGAAATAGTCGATATCCCAACGAGATCAAGTAGCCATTTCTCATATCCTATCGGAAGTTTTTCAACTGTTTGCAAAACAGCTTGAAAAACTTCCTGTTTGTCGTTAGTCGTTTGTCGTTGGTCGTTGATATCACTCTCAACCGGGAAACTTTCTTGTGCAATTTTGTCGGCACGAAGTGTCGACAAAAGTG
This sequence comes from Minisyncoccota bacterium, assembly GCA_041651055.1. Taxonomy (GTDB): domain Bacteria; phylum Patescibacteriota; class Minisyncoccia; order Phycocordibacterales; family UBA5272; genus UBA11704. Next base: position 609,409 of record JBAZJW010000001.1, on the reverse strand, counting down.
CGCATGTGAGCTTCCACGCCACCGCACACCCACACAACATATCATCATGATACGTGCACACATCTTGTTTAGAATTAAGCACCGCCACTGCATCCGGAACTACTTGCCCTACACCTTCTTTATGTATCGGTAAATGGTGATCCGTCACAATCACATCAATTCCAATACTTTTCGCATATACCACCTCATCAATATTCGTAATCGCCAAGTCAACCGTAATAACAAGACTCGCCCCTTTCTTCTTCAGTGCATCAAGTGCATGATTATGAACCCCATACCCTTCGTTGTGCCTATGCGGCACATACATCTCTACCGGATATCCAATATCATCAAAGAATGTTCGCAAGAGCACCCCTCCTGGAATACCATCGCAATCATAATCACTATACACCGCAATAGTTTCACCATTTTTCATGGCATCAACGATTCTAGTCACCGCTTTATCCATTCCGTATATCAGAAAAGGATCTCCGATATGTTTCTCATATGAAGGAAATAAAAAATCCTCAATTGCCCCCTTCTCTACAATTCCTCTTTTTTCAAGAAGTAGTCGTGTGAGTGGGTGTAATTTTTCAACATCAAAAGTATCTGCCATGTAGCTACGAGTATACCTCACCCCTTTCACTTTTATTTTTGTCCTTAATAAAGGACAAAAATAAAACCTTATATCATAATGTCTTTTACAAGTATTTCTATGTCTATTCTCCCCGTATTTAGTATTAGCTGTCAGCTATAGACCAAAGACTGTCGACTATTCCCTACTTAACCTTGAACTGTTTCTTTATTTCTTGCACCTTTTCTTTATTTTTCTCTTCCATTTCAACCTTTCCCGCTTCACCAAGCTTTTTCAGCTCATCAATTGAAAGCACAATGATTTCTTTTGCACGAGCATCCAAGTATTCTTCTGTGTTTTTCTCTGGATTTTCAAGCACTTCGTCGAATAACGCATGCAAAACATAGCCAACTTTTGGCCCAGGCGTTTCTCGTGTAACGTCCATGATACGTTTCCCGTCAGTTTTGAGCATCTTAAGTGACACAGGATCCTGCAAAGCTTGCTCCACCATAGATTCATACATCCTTAATCTATAAGGTTCTTCCTTCGGTCTTCCTGTCCCTATGCGGTCACACATGCGAAGATCTATCAGGTCCCAGATATTGTCCTTGCCCACATTCGTAATGAGACGTCTCACCGCAGAAAGCGTTATTTGTTCAGTATCACTGAAAAACATGTGCCAACGAACAAACATCGATACTTTTTCAATCATTTCCTTTGGAAACTTAAGACGCTCCATAATTTCACGTGTAACGCGTCCACCCACGACATCATGTCCATAAAACGTATAATCATGCTTCTCTTTTGAAAAACGCCTTGTTTCTGGTTTAGAAATATCATGGAAAATAGCAGAAAGCCTTACGTGCAAAGGCCACTTTTTATCTGCTGCATGCTGCAGCGTGCGAAGATTATGCTCCCAAACATCAAAACTATGAGCCTGGTTCTGTTCAACCCCTATTCCCTTTTCAAGCTCAGGAACAATATACTTCAAAATATCCACTTCTTTCATCATAATCAACCCTCTCATAGGAAAATCCGTCAAAAGAAGCTTCACGAACTCATCTCTCACCCTTTCACGTGAAATGTTATTCAAAAGATGGGCATTTCTCTCAATACTTTCACGTGTAACGGGGTTAATATCAAAATCAAGCTGGCTCATAAGGCGGATCGCCCGCATTAGACGGAGAGCGTCTTCGTTGAAACGTAAGTCTGGGTCACCTACGGAGCGTATGGTTTTGTTTTCTATATCTTGCTGACCACTGAATGGATCTATCGCCTCCCCTGTCATCGGATTATAGGCAATAGCGTTACATGTGAAATCACGACGCTTCAGATCGTCTTCAATGTCCTTGCTCCACTGTACCTCGTCTGGGTGTCGATTGTCTGAATACGTTGTCTCAAGGCGATACGGCGTCACCTCCACAATCTTCACCGTCTCATCGCTACATACAGGCAAATCATCTTCACCACATGTCACAACCCCTACCGTTCCGTAGGAATTTTCATAAAAAGTCTTTGGAAATAAGGCGATTATCTGTTCTGGAGTAGCGTTTGTTGTAATATCAAAATCTTTTGGCTTTACTCCCATGAACAAATCTCTCACACATCCACCAACCAAAAACGCTTCAAAAGAAGCATTATGAAGAACCGCGAGAACCATAATGACTTCTTTCGGGATACTTGCTGATGATAATTGCTGTATTTGTGGCATAAACTATGTTAGAATTTGCTTGTAAAATAATACGTATTTACTTGCTTCCATGGTGAAATGGATATCACAACGGTCTTCGGAACCGTCGTTCCAGGTTCGAATCCTGGTGGGAGCACAAAAGATTGAGCAGAGCGAAAGCTTTTGTGCTCCCAAGTACATGAACTGCTTCATGTACGACCAGGATTCGAAAGTCCGGAATATGTTTTGCTAACAAGCAAAACAATGAGGAGCGGCCCGCGAGTAAATTTTTTGACGAAAAAATTTAACTTGTGGGAGAAATTCCTGGTGGGAGCATACCTGCGTGTGATGCGTCAGGATTCGAATACGGGGTCGAGAAGGCTTATATTTTTGTAATCAAAAATAGACTTCGTGACCGAATCCTGGTTCCCTCCCCCATTCTACCGTTACATGTGGAACGTTTTTAGGGAATATCCCCTGTTTTTGGAAAATAACTAAGCAGCAGAGGAAAAGCATCTCCGGCGAACAGAAAGTTGAAAGGCGTAGGAGAATCGGCTACAAGTTCCTCGTCGTCGCCACTCCTCGGACTCGCAGCCCGCCCCTCGGCATTTCGCCTGCTGGCGAAATATGCCTGCGGCCCTTCGATTTTCTCCACGTACATGACGCAGGTCATGTACTTACACCACACAAAACACTCACTTCGTTCCTGTTTTAGTGCGGCGTAGGAGAATCGAACTCCTGTCTCAACCTTGGCAAGGTCGTGTTCTACCACTAAACCAACACCGCATTGCCACAATCATACCACGTCTCTGATTACTTGAAAAGATGGCATTCCTACACAGACTGATATACTAAACCTTAGGCGTTTCTTATGAAACAGGCACATTGACCAAATTGTCCCAAACTGGGGATAACCCTGTGGGTACGGTGTATAAGAGACAGTAAAGTACGTAGCGGTCATACTATGCAAAGAGTGGCTTTAATGTCGGAATACTCATATGTAATAAGGATTAATAAAAGGTCAGTGACTTTTTATTAAGAACAAATAGGACATTCGTTTCACGTGAAACAACTTTTAAATACGCTCTAAAATCAATGGCAGAACACAATGAAATTGGTAAAATAGGGGAGAATATAACCAAAACGTTTCTTATGAAACACGGCTTTTCTGTGCTCGAAACCAATTACAGAACGAGATATGGTGAAATAGACATAATTGCCAAAAAAGACAACAAAATAAGGTTTGTTGAGGTTAAGAGTGTAAAAGTCAGAGACTTTTTACATAATGATACTTTGGCGGTGAAACCAGAGGATAATCTCACTCATGATAAGTGGTCAAAAATTGTAGTCAGTGTGGAAACATACTTACGGCACAAAAACATTGCTCCTGATATCCGATGGCAAATAGATCTTGCCTGTGTGTATATCAACACTGAAACAAGGGAGGGGAGGGTAAAATTCCTTGAGAACATACTCAAGGAATAGTTTTTAATTTCTAGTTTTCAATTTTTAGTGAAAATACTTATTTGCTTTTGCTCTAAACCGTGCGATTTTTCTAGAATATGTTAGAATACACCATACGTTTCTTAAGAAACTAAATATCGGAGTGTGGTGTAACGGCTAACATTTTGGTTTTGGGTACCAAAGACTCAGGGTTCGAATCCCTGCACTCCGACAAAATACAAAAAGACCTTCATTCGAAGGTCTTTTTGTATTTTGTCGGAGTGAGCACATGAACTGCTTCATGTGCGCCAGGGATTCGAATGGGCGCAGTGATGTTTTGCTAGCAAGCAAAACCACGAGCGGCGGGTGATTAGTAAATCATGCCGTGAGGCCAAAGCGAGTTCGTTGAGCGGCGGCGAAAGAAAACTTGTAGCCGAATCCCTTTATTATTTATCTGCGAGTTCATCGAGTGGCGACGAGACTAAACTTGTAGCCGAATCCCTGCATTAAAGAATTTAATCCACACTAGAAAAACACATAAAGATATGTTAGGATGTACCTCACAAGCGGTGTTGGTTTAGTGGTAGAATGCCTGCCTTCCAAGCAGGAGACAAGAGTTCGATTCTCTTACGCCGCACAGAAATACAAAATCCCGAAACAAAAGTTTCGGGATTTTGTATTTCTGTGCGGCGTAAGTACATGACCTGCGTCATGTACGTAGAGAATCGAATGGGCGCAGTGATGTTTTGCTAGCAAGCAAAACCACGAGCGGCGGGTGATTAGTAAATCATGCCGTGAGGCCAAAGCGAGTTCGTTGAGTGGCGACGAGACGAAACTTGTAGCCGGTTCTCTTGGCGTTCTAATACTGCAGCAAACGACGATAGTGTTGAACAGAAGAAATCTGCGTAATGCTTATCAATACAAAAGCGCGACCTTTCGGTCGCGCTTTTGTATTTCAGATGAGGTTAATTACTTAACAGCGTCCTTAAGAGCCTTAGCAGCTGAGAACTTAGGAACTTTTGTTGCAGGAACCTTAACAGTTTCACCTGTCTTTGGGTTACGAGCATCACGTGCCTTACGTAGTTTTACTGTGAACTTTCCAAGTCCAGCAATAGCTACTTCATCTCCTTTCGCAAGAGTCTTAATAATTGAACCGAAAACTGTTTCAACCACTTCCTCTGCCTGCACTTTTGTTGAGCCGAGCACAGCGTGTACTGCTTCAACGAGAGCTGCTTTGTTCATAGAGTTTGATGTTAATGATGTCGGGTTTCCTAGGACCACGACAACAAAAAATAAATTTATTAATCTCCTCGCATGCACGAGCATACGATAGGATAAAATAAGTATATACCGCATAGTGTTTTTGGCAAGCGGTATACACACATTAAGACACGAGACACGGTTTTGTCAAAAGTGACACTTCAGGATTATCGTTAGTCAAAAAATGTTCCAGATATGCGAAGCGCCCGCTATTTTGAAAGAAGTCGTAGTAGACCTACGACGACTGACACAATAGCGGGCGCAACAAAGTAAATGGGATATTTTTTGACTAACGAGCAAACTCTATCATTCTACTCTCTCTGATCACATGTATCTTTATCTCCCCAGGGAAACGTAATTCTTGTTCAACACGAAGGGCAATATTGCGAGCGAGGTCACGAGCTTCTAAATCGCTCACAAGAGCAGGGGAGACGAATACGCGTATTTCTCGTCCTGCCTGTAATGCATACACACGCTCAATCCCTTGAAATGACATCGCCAGGGCCTCCAAATCCTCAAGACGCTTAATATACCTATCCACCGTATCTCTGCGTGCTCCGGGGCGTCCACCACTAATGGCATCAGCCACCTGAACTAAGACACTTTCTGTCGTCTCATACGGATACTCTTCGTGATGCGCTTGCATGGCGAGTATTACGCGTTCATCAACACCGTACTTCGCCAAAATCTTGCGACCGATCTCAACGTGCGTACCTTGTATCTCATGATCCACTGCCTTTCCAATATCATGAAGCAGTGCACCTGCCTTGGTGACGTACACATCTGCACCGAGCTCTTGAGCAAGAACTCCACCGATGTGAGCCATTTCAACAGAGTGATCCAAAACATTTTGTCCGTAGCTTGTGCGGAAATATAACCGTCCAATGATAGGGATAAGTTCTTCGGGAATAGAAAGAAGTCCGCAGGCGAGTACGGCTTCTTCTCCTTTCTTTCGCATGAAGACACCGATTTCCTTCTTTGCCTTTTCCAAAAATTCTTCAATCTTCGCTGGTTGAATGCGTCCATCTTTGATCAACATCTCAAGTGCGTTCTTTGCAATCGCACGACGTACGGGGTCAAAACAAGAAATCACAATTGCGTTCGGCGTCTCATCCACAAGAAGTTCGACACCGGCGAGCCGTTCAAAGGTTTTGATGTTGCGACCTTCTTTGCCGATAACTTTTCCTTTTGTCTCTTCGTCATCAATCATGACGGTCGATGTCATGAATTGTGAAATCTGACCATTCGCAATTCTATAAATACTGCTTACCAAAATATCTTTTGCTTTTTCTTCGAGGCGGAGTTCACCATCACGAGCAAGCTTAAGCATGCGTGACTGCAAATCGTCCGATGAATCCTTGGCAACACGAGAAAGAAGAAGATCGTGCGCTTCCTGTTGTGTAAGCTCTGCTACTTTTTCTAATTCTTTCGTGATACTTTTTTCTTTGGCTTCGATGGTTTCTTTTATTCCCTGTAAATCTTTTGCTTTTTCGCGAAGCAGTGTGCTTTCTTGTGCCACCTGACCATCACGAAGAGCAAGCTCGTGTTCACGTTTATCGAGGCGCTCTTCTTGTTTAATAATTCGATCTTCGGCTTTCTTCATTTCTTCACGAAGAAGACTTGCTTTGGTGAGGGCTTCGTCTTCTATGGCGTGCGCCTCACGTTTTGCTTGCAATAGTTTCCCTTCAATGTCAGCTTCAATAGAACCACGACGAGAAACCGCCACATAATGACGAATAATGTATCCCGCGCTCGCTCCAGCAATGAACAGAATGACTCCTTCTGTAAGAAGTGCTGCGTTCATGTTATTTTGATACCTTTGGTTTAAGCACTTGGTCTACGATGCCGTATTTCTTTGCTTCATCAGCAGACATCCAATAATCACGGTCGCCATCTTTCTCTAACTGGGCTTTTGTCTTTCCTGTTGCTGCGGCAAGCATGGTGTACAACTTATCTTTAAGGAGAAGAATATGACGTGCAGTGATTTCTACATCTGAAGCCTGACCTTCTACACCTGTAAGGGGCTGATGAATCATCACTTCGGAGTTTGGAAGACTGAAACGCTTTCCTTTTTCACCTTGCGAAAGAATAATCGCACCCATAGACGCTGCCATACCCACACACACTGTTGCTACATCTGGTTTGATGTGACGCATAGCGTCCACAATAGCGAGACCAGACTGAATCTGTCCACCAGGGGAGTTGATATAAAGGGTAATATCTTTCTTTGGATCCTCACTTTCAAGAAAAAGGAGCTGGGCAATGACGATATTTGCAACATCATCATCAATAGCACCCGCCAAAAAGATAATACGTTCACGAAGTAAACGAGAATAAATGTCGTACGCACGTTCGCCAAATTGGCTTTTTTCGATAACGGTAGGAATTAACATAGATAGTTGATAGCTTGCAGTCGACAGTCTGTGGCTTTATAGCCACAAAACAACCAAATACATCACTACATTACATTCAATAATAAAAATAAAACAAAAATCAAAAATGTCTTACACAACAAGCGGTATTCAGGGATTCTTTCGTGTCTGGATAGTCGCACTATACCATGATTTATGGAGACTGAAACGATTGACAAAATGGTATTCTAGTGTATAATAATAGAGGCGCCAAATGTTTCTTGTAAAAGGGACTTTTGGTATGTAAATTGAATTTTCAAACCTCCTGAAAGGAGAGATCATGAAACCTCGTTTGATCTGGGTGCTGGACATTATTGTGATGTTCAGCTACGGAGCTATGCTGCGTTACTTCCAGGTTGACTGGAAGATCATTGCGGTGTTGGTGATAGCCACGCTCTTCACCTACTCGTATTTTGCAGGGGAAACCCTTCATGAGGGGGTGAGATTGTGGTCTGGACTCTTCGCGAGCACTTCCATCGTCTCATTCCTTGCGGGGAAAGAGAAGATGGCCATGTGGTCTGGAGTTATTGCTTGCGCTCTCCTTGTAATCTTGGCCATTTTCTGGCCAAGTAAAGCAAGGGTGGCAACGCAAAAGACTGCGCCAGCTGCGAAAGCAACTCCGCAAGCGAAGGCTGTTGCCGCAAAGGGTAATTCCGAAAGCGGCCACGCCTTGATCACTCGTCCATCGCCTTTCTGGGCGTGGATGAGGAAAAATGCTTGGGGTATCACTTCTGGCATCTTCACTTGTGCTGCCCTCGGTACCGTCGCGCACCTGGTCATCCAGATCATGAACGGGAACGTTCACGATTGGGAAGACTTTCTGCCCGATGTCGGGGTCATGTTTCTGTGTGTAGGCCTGGCCTATGCATGCTATTTGACCCAAGTAGGCGGGTGGACATCTGCCGCGAACGGTGTCGGCAACTTTGCTTCTGGTACTGTGGCTCCGGCTGCAGGAAAGGCGGTAAAGTTCGCTGGCGGTGGCATCCTTTCTGGTCTCGGCTATGTTGGTAACAGGTTCATCGACCTCGTTTCCGGCAAGTACGGCTGGGGGTGGACAGCCCTAATCATCAGCATCTCGTGCTTTGCGGCACGGTGGCTGATGTTCTGGGTCGGCATTAACGACGACATTGAGATTCCAAAGACCGAAAGCATTTTGGGCTTCTTTGGAATCGGTAATGGTTCCTTTGTAGTCAACGTGCTCTTCGCGATCGGCCTGATTGCCGGCATAGCCGCTCTGATCTTGCCCTGGTTCGCCGGGAGCAAGAAAATTGCGAAGAAGTGGAACAAAAAATCCACATAACCCAAGCAGGGGAAGGACGTTCAACGGCCCGCATCAGATAATGGTGCGGGCTTTTTTATTTCCCTGTGTATGTGTCACCCTAATGAAAATTGGGGTCCGGTGTCCACTGGATTCCAGGTCAAGCCTGGAATGACACAAATACATATATATAAAAAAAGAAGTGGAAAATAATAAAAAGACAAAAAAATGGCATGCCTATGCGCAGCCTATGTATATAAGACAAAAAGAAATCCCCTGCCTTGTACGTCCGAAGTTATTCGGGCACACAAGGCAGGGGATTCTCATAAAAGAGAGTTATTGTTACTACATATAGTTTTCACAAACTAGAGGAGATCCAACAAAAGAGGAACCATGCAAGACCTAAGGGGTCTATTGTGTTACGGATATTAGTGATCAACCGTAACGTACACTGTGTAAAGAACAATTCTGGGCAAGATGTGAGAGAGATGTGAGTGCGCGAGCCTTGAAAACCGATGTTGATGCTTCGGAGGAGCGTAGCCGGTCACGTCAATCTGTCTTTAAATCTTCCCTGTCCTTAATAATACTACGATGTCTTTTATATGCAAGGGGTAGGGTGTGGATAACTGTCTTTTACTTTTTAATGTCTTCATTTGTCCTTCATAAATATTGTCTCTTCGTTTGTATTGCAATGTCTTTTTGCTCGCTGTAGTGTTTACTTATGCGATTACATCGCTTTTACGTAGAACAACCTCTTGGTGAAGATGTTGTCATTGATGACGTTTCTCTCATAAAACAGTGGGCAAAAGTTTTCCGATATACACAAGGTGATTTTGTTATCCTCTTTAATGGGGATGGTAATGATTACACGTGTGCCATTGAATCTCTTTCGCCACAAGAAGTAATTCTTACTCGTAGTAAGCTTACCCCTTCATACATGCCACAGACTTCTGTGACACTGTACCTTTCTCTTATCAAGAAAGATAACTTCGAACTCGTTGCACAAAAAGCAACGGAGCTTGGCGTTTCCACTATCGTGCCTATCGTTTCAGAACGATCAGAAAAGAAAGGATTAAACGAAGAACGATTACACAAAATAGTGACCGAAGCCGCAGAGCAATGCGGACGAGGGGATATTCCAACAATTATGCCCATTGTTTCACTTGCACAGGTGTGCGAGATACCTTTCGTTCACGATGTTTCATACCTTTTACAGATGGGTGGCGTTTCATTGAACAATGAAACTGTCAAAAAAGAACTTCGTGATGCGAAAAGTATAGGACTATTCATTGGGCCCGAAGGAGGGTGGAGTGAAAAAGAAGAAGAACTTTTCGCATCAAAAGAAGTCAAGACTGTAAAACTAGGGGAAACAGTACTTCGTGCTGAAACGGCGGCGATAGTCGCCTGTGCATTCGTTTTACAATAAGAACCTGTAGCGTGTTACACTTTAGTCATCCCGAAAGGGCTTTATCGTCAATTTTTATGAAATTCAATTACGCTCTTACCTCACGAATTCTTATTGCACTACTTTTCGTAGTTGCAGGTTTACAAAAACTAGGCATCAATATTTTCGCACCTTCAACAATACTTTCTTCATTGGGAAGCATTGGGGAATCGTTCAATAATACTGCTGTAGCAATTGGAACACTTGGTATTCCTCTTGTTTCTCTCGTTACAGCGCTTGTTATTATTATCGAAATTCCTGTGGCAATCGCCTACGCATGGGGATACCGTGTCTGTATTACAGGGGGAATACTCGTTGCCTTCACTGTGGTGGCAACTGTTCTCGTTCACCGTGATATCAACTCAGGCATGAACCTCGTTATGGCACTCAAGAATATCGCAATCATCGGTGGTATCTTGGCTACGACAGGAGCGTGCAGTTGTGGACGATGCTATACACTTAATCCAAAGGCGTAAGGGGACAGCTGGAGGCTTGAAGTTAAAAGCTTAAAGCAAATACAAAAGCGAACCCGTAAGGGTTCGCTTTTGTATTGTGTTTCGTGTTTGTATTTTTTTACTTACACAAGAAATGCTCACGTCAGCCGAGGCAGAAATTGGGTGTAATTCGAAGTTGTATTTGCAAAAATGCTACGAGGCGTACTAACTTGTACGATGAGAAGTATTTTTGCAAACACAACGAGAAGTACGCCAATTTATGCCTCGGTGTTCTCCAAGAATTTCAATACCTTTTCGTTGGTGAGCGCCTGGAACAGGTACGACTTTGCTCGTTCCTCATCCGCATCCTGCACCGTTGCTAGCACACGCACAAGTTCCACTTCGATTTCCTCATCGGTTGCAGAAAGCTTTTCCGCCTGAGCAATCTTGTGCAAGATAAGCTGACTCATTGCACGCTTCACCGCGTCATTTCGCCAATCATCCTTCAACTGCTCTTCTGTTTTCTTGGCATGCGCGAGATACTCTTCCCATGTTCCACCGAAACGAGTGATGTCCTGCTTCATTTGTGCAAGCATGGTACGAAGCTCATCTTCAACAATCACTTCTGGAAGTTCGGCTTTTGTTTCAGCTATCAACTTTTCCATAATTGCGCTGCGGCGCTTTTCGCGAAGCTTCTGTTCTTTCTCAAGTTTAAGATTTTCACCAACTTTTGACTTAAGCTCTACAAGATTCTTGAAATCAGAACCAAAACTCTGAGCGAACTCATCGTTTAGTTCTGGTAACACTGTCTCGTCTTTAGATTCTGCAGCATCGCCCTCCTTCGCTTCCTCAACATGATTACAATTCTCGTTGTGCTCGTGGGTGTGCTGTGTAGCACGTCCTTTGCGAAGCTCTTCGAGAACATCTTCAATGTCTTTGTCTGTCACTTCTATTTTCTCATCACCGGCACTCACTTCCTTCGCAAGTTTCTTGTATGCAGGAAGCGTAAGCTCTGGGATAACAGGAACAACGATGGTGAGTTCGAGAGGGTTTCCTTTCGCGATCTTCGTAATGGTCACCTGTGGGTCTGAAATAGGGGAGACCTTGTGTTCTTCAACAGCTTTCACATATGCCTCACGGAGAGCGATGTTCGCCATCTCTTCGAGAATAATCATGTCACCGTATTTCTTTACGATAAGATCTTCAGGCGCATTTCCTTTTCGGAAACCATCAACTTCTACAACTTGCTGAATACTTGCAAGCGCTTTCGCGTGATGTGCGGCGAATTCGTCTGCATCAACGATAATTTTAAATTCTACTTCTGACTTTGGTAAATCTTTTTTTTCAATCTTCATAGGGGATAGCTGTTAGCTTATAGCTCGTAGCCTTTAGTAAAATACTAATGACCGTAGCAGGAAACTAAATGATTAATTCTTGTTAAATTCTTTTTTGTAAAGCTCTACACCTTCGATAACCACTTCCATTGCAGCTTTTGCGTCACGTATTGTAGGGATAGTTACAACTTTGTTTTCGATTGACTTATATGTCAAAAAGAAATGTTCAATTTCTTTAAGTGTGTGCTCGTTGAGGTCTCCGATATCTTTCACATTTTTGAAACGAACATCGTTTACAGGGACCGCGATAATCTTGGCATCACTCTCGCCACCATCAATCATATCCATGACAGCAACAGGGCGCGCGTCCACTAGGATACCAGGAATAAGTGGATATGTTGTAAGAAGAACAACATCAAGAGGATCTCCATCGTGCCAATGTGTCTGAGGAACGAACCCATAATCAAATGGATAGTCCTGAGATGTTTTCATTGCACGATCAAGCTTGATAAGCCCTGTAGCCTTATCGATCTCATACTTATTTTTTGAACCTTTGTTGATTTCAATAATAACGTTGATTTCATTTGGCACATTTGAACCAGGGGTAATATCGTGGAGTAAATTCATAGGTATAGTTTTTAGTGTATAGGTTTTAGGTTGTAGTAATACAAATTACAAATACTATTTAACTTCTTCAACTACTTCTGCGGTTGCAACTACTTCTTCAGCAACTTCTGGCATGGATTCTTTATCGAGTTCTGCATTCTTTGGTGTTACTTCTTCAATAACATTCAAGGCCGCAAGAACTTCTTCTGCTTGTTCATCGATTGTTTCATCAACAACACCACTCTGATCGGTGAAAGCACCTTCCTGGTCTGCTTCGGCAATCATTTCACCACCAGAAACGATATCGATTTTCCAACCAGTAAGCTTCGCGGCAAGACGAACGTTCTGTCCACCTTTACCGATAGCGAGAGACTGTTCTTCTGGAGCAACGGTTACAACTGCCTTCTTTTCGCTTTCATTTAATTCAATAGAAAGAGCCTTTGCAGGAGAAAGTGCTGTCGCGATGAAGCGGCGAGAGTCGTCTGACCATTCGATAACATCAATCTTTTCACCAGAAAGTTCATCTGTAATGGCAGATACTCGCACACCACGCTGACCGACACAGGCTCCGATCGGATCGATACGTTCATCGTTTGACTTCACAGCAATCTTCGAACGGGATCCTGGTTCACGAGCAACGGCTACGATTTCTACCGTACCAGCTGCAATTTCTGCACTTTCATTTTTGAAAAGTTCAATCAAGAATTTCGGATGTGTTCGTGAGAGACGGATAGAGAGTCCGCGGAAACCTTCTTCGATAGAGAAGAGGTACGCACGCACACGCTCACCAGGACGAAGTCTCTCTGAAGGAATTTGTTCTTCAAAGGGAAGAATAGCTGTTGTACGACCGAGATCGATGAATGCCGTTCCACGTTCAACACGCTGAACGACACCGGATACGATAGTGTTTTCTTTATCGGTAAATTCTCCTACGATTGATTCGCGTTCCGCTTCACGAAGCTTCTGTACGATAACCTGCTTCGCCGTTTGTGCAGCGATACGACCGAAGTCATCCTGATTATCTAGCGGGAATACGATTTCTTCTTCGAGCTCAGCATTCTTCTTGAGAAGCTTCGCTGTTGAAAGCAAAATATGACGCTCTTCGTTGTAACGAGGGAGCAATCCTTCTGCCGTTTCTGCTTCAAGAGCAGCATTTGTCGGCTCGAAGACTTCTTCTTCGCCTTCAACTGGCATGCGTACTGTTGTTTCATCAACAACAATTTTCACCTGTTCGAACTGAGTTTCACCTGTTTCGAAGTTTATTTGGCAACGAACTATCTGTCCGCGCTTTCCGTATTCCTTCTGGTACGCTGCTGCAAGAGATTTTTCTACTGCATCCACAACCTTTTCATGACCAATTTTCTTTTCTTGTTCAAGTTGCTCGAGGGCAATCTTTAACGCTTTGATGTCTAACATGGTAAATAGTTTTTAGTTTTTAGTTTTTAGTTTTTAGTTTTTAGTGAAAATACAAAATACATTGAAATACAAGGATATTCACCGATACTTTGAACTGAAACTTTACAATTTTGATAAAAAAATGGCCGGCCCTAGGCCGACTCACACGCACATCCGTATACCTCTTTACTATACCATATTCACAATGAAAAGCAAGCTTTTTCTTGCACCTCTTCATATCTTTGTGTAGGATTGCAGCAAACACTGTTCGTTAACAATTTCAGAGGGGAGAAGAACATGACAACAACGACTCGGTCCAAATATTTCCTAGGGGCAGCGGTCGCCTCTCGTCAAGCTCTCAGCCGAATAGATGCCTATGAAAAGCTTGTCTTTTCATCGTTCGGGAAAAAACATGAGGAAAGGCAGGATCGACATATTACGGTCATGCCACCATTCATGGCCTCCTACGAGGAAGCCTCAGACCTCAACTTGGGAGGATGTTTTGCTGGACTTCTTTCGAGTCACCCAATAAACACAACCCTTTTTTCGATACGAGGATTGGCGATTATGGAATTTCAAGGAATGGAATTCCTCCATTTCCCTGTAGAGGCTTCATCTTCTCGAGAAAGTTGGGAGGTTTACGTAAAGAGGGTGCGCGAAAACCTTATCTCGGCTGGAATATTTCCTCGTGAAGCAATTCCAGATGAATATCGCCCCCACATAACAGTTTATGGAGGGGGTAACCTTTCGAAGGACAAGGAAGTTTTGCGTATCATCGAAAAAAGTCGATACGAACCTGCTCTGTACTTTCATTCTGTCTTCCTCAATTTGTACACCAAGTACAAACGTGGCTGGCGAATGCTGTCTTACGACCCAGCAGAAGAAGGGTAAAACCAAGACGGACGCAGCTGTGCTGCGTCCGCTTTTTTATTTCTCGTTTTTAAAACATTACGTGAACACGGTGCGAAAATTCCAGAAATTACCCAAGATACCAGATACACAGAATTTGAGAATTTTTAGAAATTGAAAAAATGACGCGCGCCAATACGATTGTTGAGAAAATTAAGAATTTGCTTAGTTCTCAGCTTTCTAGCTTCGAACATCTTCGCAGCCAAGCTGACTCGAGATGCGAGGCGCGGAAGATTTTTGTGACTAAGATGTACGAGTAGTACATTGCGGGAGCAAAAATCTTCCGCAACAAAGCAGATGAAGTAAATTATGACTTTTCTCTTATGGTATACTTTTTCTATGATTAAACGCAGTACCCCCATCATCGTTGGCAACTGGAAAACAACACCAGCCACACTTGCTGAAGCGATGAAGTTCGTTAAGCAGCTCGACAAAAAGTGCGACACCGCAAAAACAAAACATAAAGTTGCTCTTCCAAAAAAATCCTATTACCTCGCGGTGCCGGATATTTTCATTCCACATCTAAACGAAACCATTGCCTCCGGTTTTATCGGATCACAAAACGTTTCTGGCGTCACACTTGGACAAGAAACGGGTGTGACTATTCCTTCACAACTCATTTCAGCCGGCGCAGACTTCACCATCATCGGACACAGTGAGGTGCGTGCTCGTGGCGAAACAGGGGACGACAGAGCCCACAAAGTCGCACTATCCCTGCAATCAAAACTCACCACTATTCTGTGCGTCGGCGAACACACACGAGACAAAGAAGGAAATTATTTAGCAGAACTTGAAGAAGATATTAAAGAATCTCTCTCACTTGTCGCTCGTACTCTCTTTACCAATCTCATCATTGCCTATGAACCTGTATGGGCAATAGGGGGCAACACTCCTGCAACACCGCTTGAATGTTTCGAGGTGGTTATTGCGCTTCGTCGCGCACTCGCGTCGCTTGTGGGTATCGACCATGCAAAGAAAGTTCACATTCTCTATGGCGGAACAGTGACCAAGGAAAATGCAAAAGTATATCTCGAAGAAGGAGGTGTTGACGGCCTTCTCATCGGGAGAGCGTCGCAAGATGTCACTACATTTTCTGATATTATCATTTCGTGTCATAGCGCTTAGTGACTCAACTTTCTATGAACACTTTGTGGAAAAACCATCTTCTCCCTGACATAAAAACCTTCAAAGATAAAAGCGTTATTGTGCGTGTCGACTGGAATATGCCCATAACAAACGGCAAAATCACTGATACGAGCAGGTTCGATGTCACCGTTCCACTTCTTCAAGAACTTTCTTTTGCTGGAGCAAAAATAATACTCCTGACACATTTCGGAGAAAAAGGGGAAAGTCTACAGCCCATCGCAGACCATGTGACGCGAGCACTTCCATACATCACCTTTGACACATCTCTTGATTTTAATGTTCTAAAAAATCATGCACACGCACTCAATCGCGGAGAGGGGATGCTATTGGAGAATGTGCGTATGTGGAAAGGTGAAACAGAAAACCTTCCATCGCTTGCACGATCGTTCGCTACTCTTGGTGGTATTTTTATTAATGAAGCCTTTTCGGTTTCGCACAGAGAACATGCGAGCGTCGTCGGCATTGCCGAGCACATGCTCTGTTATTTTGGGCCGACCTTCACGCGTGAATTAGAAAATCTCACTCGCGCTCTCACGCCAGAAAAGCCAGCACTCCTTGTGGTGGGTGGTGCGAAAATTTCGACAAAGCTTTCTCTCATAGAACATTACCTTGATAAAGGTGTAAGGGTCTTTGTGGGTGGAGCGATGGTGCACAATATTTGGAGACAAAAAGGTTTTGAAATTGGAAAAAGTTTGTACGATCCGAAATTTCTTCTGTCTGAAACACTTATCAATCACCCACTCCTTCTCACACCGAAAGATGTCGTACTCTCAACAGGTGAAACTGTTTCCGTCTCATCTATACCTCCGGATGGTGTGGTAGTGGACTGTGGTAACGAAACCGTAGCGATGGTAGATGAACTTTTTGCAACATCAAAAACCGTCATCTTAAACGGACCACTCGGACTTTATGAAAAAGGATGGCTTCATGGCAGCGAACAAATTCTCACCAAGCTTGCAAATAGAGAAGTAACTTCGTATGTCGGAGGAGGGGACACTGTGTCTGTGGCTCATTCACTTCATTTGCTTCGAAAATTCTCCTTTGTTTCACTCGGTGGCGGGGCAATGCTCGACTTCCTCGCTTCTGGTACACTGGTCGGTATAGATGCTGTCACAAAATAAAGAAACGCCGGTTATATATGGTGTGGGGGATACAGAATCACTGAGAAAGCTTATATATTCCGCTAAAAACGGGGACGCGAAGTCTTTTGAAGTGGTGTACGAGCTTTTGTATGCCCCACTCTTTCGTTACATTTTTTCAAAATGTCACGATAAAGAGCTTGCCCAAGATATTTGCCAACAGTCCTTTCTTAATTTCTATAAAGCCCTTCCTTCGTATGAACCTGAGAAGTCTCCTCTTGCCTATCTTTTTACAATAGGAAAGAGGCTGCTCATCAATCACGCGGAAAAGAAGTCCTCTATCTCTTTTGACGAAACACTCTTCGAAACGACAAAAGATGACTCCGTCGACACGCTTGACGACGCACATGTGCGACTGCTCGCCGAAACGATAGACACGTTCTTGCCAGCACTCACACAGGATGAACAAGAGGTGATACGCCTCTATTTTTATGGAGAGCGTAGTTACAAGGAGATATCGGATATTATAGAAAAAGAAGAAGTGGCCGTTCGCAAAATAAAAGAGCGCGCACTCAAAAAGCTTCGAGCGCTCACACACCATCTCCATGAAGGACATTAAATCAACAACAGAATCAGAAGAAGGAATAGCAAAAGCGCTTTTCATGTATACGGAGACCGTGTCGCCGTCTAGAGATATGCTTGTAAATATTCTTAATCAAATACCAGAGAAAGAACCAACTGCACATGACAGACGTGCGATACGATCCCCTTATATATGGGTAGCGGTCACACAGCTTGTATCCGTGTGTGTCATAGCTATCGCCATACTTCCTTCGTTCATCACAACACCACAGGCACTAGACTCGTACAACAACAGTCCTTTTTATGCCACCGATACTCAAGTAGAAACTTTTGAGGCGGGGATAAATGAGGCGGATTACCAAGCAATACTGGTAGACTATACAATGTAACGTCACCATCCTTATTTACAAACTATTTTATTCTTTATGAAAAAAACTTTTACAACATCATTATTTGCACTTGCACTCTTTGTTCCAGCTTTCGTATCTGCCGAAACTTCTGTGACAACAGATACAGGGACTGCTGTAAGCGTCGCAATGGCAACAACGACACAGGCACAGATTTTCACTGCATGCTCTCAGACATCAATTGAACACCGTGACACCTCTATCGCAACTGCACGAACAACCTATAATACAGAAATGTCAGCAGCCTTAACAGTACGCAAGGAAGCTGAGAAGAATGCCGTAACAATCACCGACGCAACAGCAAAAAAAGAAGCAATCAAGGTTGCTGTCGACGCTTACAAAAAGTCTGTCACTGCAGCTCAAGAAAAATTAACCGCTGCGCGCAAAAGTGCATGGACTGGTTTTGAAACAGATATGCAAGGATGCCGCAAGTACAAACAAGACGAGAAGAAGGCAATCGTAGCAGAAAAGAAAGTTGAAATAGAAAAAAAGAAAACAGAAGTGAAAGAAATGGTTGCTGATAAAAAAGCAGAAATCAAAACGCTTCAGGAAGAACACAAGGTTGAAATAGAAGCAAAGAGGGAAGAAGTAAAAACACTTCGTGAAAGCTTCAAAGAAAGACTTGATGCATTTCGTTCATTCTTTTCAAGAAAAGAAAATTAGCAATACGATTACAAAATACTAAAGAGCGGCCTTCGGCCGCTCTTTAGTATTTTCTCCATTACTTCCCAATCTCCAAAATCACCGGGGCATGATCACTTCCCAAAAAGTCGTCCAAAATATCGGCCTTCTGTACATGCATCTCGGCTTTTTTGTTCACGAAAAAATAATCTATTCTCCATCCCACGTTTCGCGCCCGTGCGCCAGTCTTCATGTCCCACCAGCTGTATTTCACGGTGTCTTTATGAAGTAAACGGAATGTATCCACGAATCCTGCTTCTTCCACACGATCCACCCACGCACGTTCAATCGGCAAGAATCCTATGTGCTTGCTATTTTCTTTTGGTCGCGCCAAGTCTATTTCATTGTGTGCTACATTTAAGTCTCCGCAGAAAATAACCGTGTCATATTTCTTCTCTAGTTTCTTAACATGTTTCAAAAACAACTCATAATAACGAAGCTTGAATTGAAAATGTTCTTCATCACGTCCACCGTTTGGAAAGTATGCCGTAACAAACACGAAGTCTTTGAAATGTAGCGTGAGACATCTTCCTTCTTCATCATGCGCATCATCACCTAAACCATACTCTACTTTCTCCGGCTTTACTTTTGTATACACAGCCACACCTGAATACCCTTTACGAACTTTCGAACTATCAAAATATGAAAAGTATCCAGAAGGGGAAATAGCCGCCGCGCTTAATTGATCTGGTGTCGCTTTTGTTTCCTGAATACCGATAACATCCGCTCCAAGTGCAAATAATGCCCCGAGCGCACCCTTCTTTTCCGCCGCCCGTATTCCATTTACATTGTAGGAGATGAATTTCATGTGCTGTAGTATACCAAAATAAAAATAAGGCTGTCGCGTTTCGCGACAGCCTTTGTTGTTTCTATTTTCCGAGGGGGCCCTATCACTTTCGTGTTAGTTGCCTCTTGTGTCTCAGTTTCCTTTCTTTTTCATTTGCCTTTTTCTTTTCCATCAGTGCGCAGACTTCTTTTGCAGAAAGCGCATGGAAAAGTTTCGGTCCTTTGTTGGGAGACTTTTCCACAAACCTTCCATACGTTTCGTTTCCTTCCTTGTCTCTCCGGATAACAATTGAAGTATCGTCCCCGTAACTGACATACGTGGTATTCCCATGGTTCATGTGAGAAATATCAGGAAGGGCACATCCTGCGCATTCCCCATACAGCAAATCAAGAGTTGTCGGCATTGACATTAAACGTTCTCCAAAAAAATAACAGATACATTCTACACTACTACGGTATCTAAAAAAAGAAAAGCCCGAGCTTGGAAGCTGGGCAAAAGGGCTGACCAGAAACATGTCATGCGCCGTGTGATCCTGGAAAATCACATCCGTGCAAAAAACATTTCGAGGATGAAGTCATCCCGCACGAAGGGCAGGTTTTTGCTTCCGGAACTGGCACATCTTCCGTGGAAGACTGTTGCTGTTCAAGTCGCAAGCAACCTGGGCAGGCCCCGATAAACGATCCTTCGATCAAATATGGACCATGATCAGGACAAATGAGTTTCGGCATGGGGAAGTCCTTTCAGAAACACACAAACGGAACTGTTTATGTTTAAACAAATACTACAGGCGGCCGATAACGAAGTCAACAACCTTTATTCTTTGCCTCCATCTCTCTTCGAATGAAACTTTTCGAACTGATCACGAAGGAATTTGTTGGTCACGTTCGTATATATTTGTGTCGTCGCGATAGACGCATGTCCGAGCATCATCTGCACAGTACGCAAGTCCGCACCATTATATAAAAGATCTGTCGCGAAGGAGTGTCGTATCACGTGCGGTGTGCATTTCTTTGCTATGCCTGCAATGGCTGCGTACTTTTCCACGACACGTTCCACAGAGCGAGGAGTAAGGCGCACTGATTCTTCTTTTACCATTCTCGCATGTGCGCGAGGGGAGTGGTCTATGAACATCGCTTCGTCGATATCAACTCTATTATCTAAATATTTTTTGACCGCTTCGCGAGCAGATCCAGAAATGAATACCACGCGTATCTTGCCACCTTTTCCGCGTACAGATATTTCTCCCATATTTAATTCAGTATCACGATCAAGTGAACATAATTCCGAAACACGCAACCCTGTTGAGAAAAATAATTCTAAGATCGCTTTATCACGAAGCCCTCCTATAGTAGTAATGTCCGGTGCCGACATGAGGTTATGCAATTCTTTTTCTGAAATAAGGTCAAGCTCTCTCTGCTGAGTCTTTGCAAGCTCTATTCTCTCTGGATCATAGCTCTGCACGCCACGCTTACGCATATATTTCAAGAATGCACGAAGCGCGATGAGGTGATAATTCTGCGTCTTCTTATCTAATGTCTCCACCGCCTGACCCTTTTTTACTTCACGAGCTGGATGACGATTGAGGTACACACGATACTCACGCATCATGCTCTCAGTGATATCCGCAGGGGATTCTACTTTTACAAAATCCAAAAACCGCTTGAGATAGTGCTCATAATTACGCACCGTAAGTGCTGAGCGTCCTTTTTCGATTTCGATGTATTGGAGGAAATCTTGTTTGAGAGTATCGAGGGATTGCATGGGAGTTGTGGGTTAGGGGTTGTGGGTTAGGGGTTTAACTTCCTAACTCCTAACTGCCGTCTCCTAACTGTTCTGAGTATATACCAACGTCGTACAATATTGTGGGGATTATTGTTAGGAAAGAAAACCACCGAAAGAGAAGGGTTCTTTCATGAAGATATTTGATTTTTTACAAAAATGTGGTAGTGTAAAACGGTTCTTTTCAATTTAATAGGAGTTGGTCATGAAAACGATACTTGTACTCGTGAAAGTGTTGCTGGCAATTCTTTTGATCGCCTCATCGCAGATGTCGTGGTCGCAAACAACAGCAAAAGCCACAACAACCACCGTCGTTCTGACATACGCAGATCTTGTGAAGATGCAGGAGGATGTGGCGAAGGCGCAAAAGGATGCACTGAAGATGCAGGAGAGTCTTGTGAAGGCGCAGGAGGAAATGGTGAAGATGCAAGAGAGTGCGCTTAAGGCACAGAAAGCAGCCAAACAACTCGAGCACACCGTCTCGTCACTTAACAGGGTCAACAAAAAGCTTGCGGAAGCAAACACGGCACTGACCAAAACCAGTGTAGGCCTGAAAAAGGAAATCACTGAAGGGCAACAGCAAGCCCTTGCGCTTGGCGGGAAGATACAAGCCCTCGAAGCTGCACAAGAGCAGCAGAAAATTTCCGAAGCAGGTCTGCGGGTGTTGATTGCAACCCAATCCACTGCACTCTGGTCTGTTGGTGTTGTTTTTTTCGGGTTAATGCTTTGCCTTTCCTTCTTGGTCTGGCGCATGAGAAAAGACCTGATCCGGACAACGGAAATCACCACGGACAACCAAACAAGGTCCGAAACAGCAATCAACGTATCAACGTTAGCAAGAAATATTGCAAAGGATACGGCGGTCAAGATAACGGCCGAAGCAAGGGTCGCTGGCACCATTGCCAACGAGGCAACCATTGGACTGTCTCAAATAAAGAAATTTGTCGGATTCCAAGATATTTCTTTCCCTCCAGATTTCGAAACGATGCTCGCCGGGCTTTCGGCTGAGAACAAAACATACCAATTCACAGTCACCTGTTCGGATTCATCCAACAAACCCATCCACCTTGCCGTGGAATGGAAGCGGCCCGGATTTGTTGCCATTTGTGGCATCGAGGGTCAGACAAACGACGTCAAAATAAAGGACGTCAAAACAATGATCGGGAGAGCTGGAAAGTTAGACCGAAACGGAGACCATCGACTGGTCGGAGTACGGTCGGACCAGGGTAATTTGAAAAAGGGCGCCAGGACCACTATCTGCACCCTAAAGTTTGCATATGCAACAACGCATTGCAATGTTAATGCATTCAGGTGTACCACGTACACAGTGAAACCTTTTCGAATGAAACTTCGGCATTAAAGCGATTTTCATCACAGCAATGACTTCCTGCGAACACTTCTGGTTTTACCTAGTTGTGACGACTCGTAGTCATTGCTGTAACAAGATTTATATCTATCTGTACTAAACAGCAAAACTCAGCAATTGGCTGAGTTTTTTTATTTCTCCAGGGCCAATATCCATAGCTGTCAGCAACAGTAAACCAAAAAAAACCACCCATTCCGCCTTCTTTTATGTAAATAATACTAGATTATCTATGGAAAAGAGGGGTTTTCTAAAATCTAACACCTAATGTCTAAAATCTGCCCAAAAGGGGTTGCAATTTAGGGAAATGTGTGATACAATACACAAATAGTTAATCAATACGCTACATTTATGCTTTCTGCACGAAAAAAGGCTACTGCCATCAAAACCGCTCAAATTCATGACACTGACACAGGATCTCCTGAAGTTCAGGTGTCTATTTTAAGTAAGAAAATTACAGAGCTTACAAATCATTTGAAAGAACACAAGAAAGATAATCACTCACGTCGTGGTCTTATCCAAATGGTTGCTGATCGCCGTACTCATCTTAAGTACCTCGAAGCGAATAACAAGAAGAGATATACTTCAATCGTAACAAAGCTAGGACTTAAGTAGTTAGGACGTTATTCGTTAGGAAGTTAGGGAATTCATAAGCGCGCCCTTCGGGCGCGCTTATGAATTTAGAATTGTATTCACTCCTAACCCCTAACTGCCGTCTCCTAACTGAGCCCAGGGTGTATACTAAACTATAGTTTCTATTTTAATAAACAATATGGTCATTAGATGTTTTGAATTTTTGTATTCAACTAAAAACTATCAACTAATGACTATCAACTATCTATTATGTCAGTAATCAAACACAGCGACCAACGCGTCGCAGTATTTATCGATACACAAAATTTGTATCACAGTGCGAAAAATTTATACAACACAAAAGTAAACTTCGGTGCCGTTATGCAGGAGTCTGTCGGAAAGCGTAAGCTTATCCGTGCTCTCGCATACGTCATCACCACAGAAGCAGGGGATGAAACCAACTTCTTCGAAGCACTTACAAAAATTGGCATCGAAACCAAAACAAAAGATCTACAAATCTTTTACGGTGGAGCCAAGAAAGCCGACTGGGATGTGGGACTTGCAGTAGATGCCATTCGTCTCGCACCAAAAGTCGACACCATTATCTTAGCTACAGGAGATGGAGACTTCGTGCCTCTTGTTATTTTCCTCAAAGAACATTTCGGTGTTCAAGTGGAAGTAATTTCATTCGGACGATCATCATCAAGTAAACTTCGCGAAGCCTGTGAAGACTTCATCGATATGTGTGACCACCCAGAAAAATTCTTGATGGGATATCGCGCACATCGTCCTGCTGCAAAGAAAGGAAAAAGTTCTGCGAAGAAATCCGCAGCAACAGAATACTCTGACGAAGCGCTTGGAATCGTAACGGGGGAGTAGAATAGCTAGCAGGTCACAGCTAACAGCAAACAGAAGAGGGCACCGTAAGGTGCCCTCTTCTTGTATTCACTGTAAACTCTTAGCTATAAACTGTATACTAGTACCCATGACCACTCCGAATATCGACACCTTCGAACACGACATTGCGAACGAAATAATTCACAAAGAAGCCTCCATGGGGGACATTGCTTCTGCGGCTGGCGAAATAGGAAATACTTCTGCCGAAAAATCATGGCCGCTTATTATTGGTGCAAGTGTTCTTTTTCTTTGCGGACTTATCGCAGTGCTTCTCGGAGGATACTTGTACTACACAAAAAATCATGCGCCTGCACCACTTTCCCTTACTCCAAGTGATGGATTGCAAGCAAATCAGAATCAAGGAATTCCTCTCGTGACACTTTCACAAACACTTGATGATGGCATCGGACGATTCATCACCTATGTCACGCCATCACCGTACGGATACAGTATGACAGTCACCACGTATTCTCCTGTCTTTGCGTTTATGATTACGAAAGAGGCAGACTATGCGGATGAACTTGCGAAAGCTGTAGGCAGTCCACGCGACACGAGTACTTCGACACCACCGTTTACCTTCACTGATGTCACGATCAATAATCAAAACATGCGCGTAGGAACATCGGCTTCAAGCACTGTCGTATATGCCTTTGCAAATACGCAATTATTGCTCATTGCATCATCAACCGACGGTATACTTACACTTCGCAGTGCTATACTTCACTAATGAGTGTCGCCACCTTACATAGTGCACACATCGTCGGGCTTCACGCCGAACCAATCACGGTAGAAGTAGACGTTTCTCAAGGACTCTATGCGTTCGCCATTGTAGGTCTTCCAGATAAAGCTATCGATGAAAGTAAAGACAGAATCAATGCTGCTCTAAAAAATACAGGGCTTCGTAATCCAAAAACAGAAAACCATAAAGTGACAGTATCACTTGCTCCTGCTCATATAAAAAAAGAGGGATCGCATTTCGATGTGCCTATTGCGCTCACATACCTCGTCGCATCCAAACAACTTTCTGTGCCTGAAGATGTAGGATGGTTCGTCGGAGAACTTTCTCTCACCGGAGAAATACTTCCCATGATGGGAGTACTGTCTATTGCTGAATGCGCGAAGAAAGAAGGCGTGAAGGCGCTCTATGTGCCAAGTGCGAATGTGGAAGAAGCAGCACTGGTGGATGATCTCGCGGTGTATGGGTGTGCACACATCCGGGATATCGTTCTCCACCTTGGTGGAAGCATTGAAGGTGTGAATGATATTGTTTCACTCGAACCACAACCACACACAGAAATTATTTATGTGAGACCGGATTCATTTTTAGATTTTAAAGATATACGAGGACAAGAAACTGCAAAGCGAGCACTCGAAATCGCAGCGGCAGGCGGACACAATATCGCACTCTACGGACCACCAGGAACAGGGAAGACCATGCTCGCGCGCGCTTTCACAGGAATACTTCCACCACTTACGCGCGATGAAGCCTTAGAGGTGACACGTATTCATTCTGTAGCACATACGAAAACATCACTCATCACACATCCAACGTTTCGCTCACCACACCATACATCGTCATACGTTTCACTTGTGGGTGGTGGTGCGAATCCTCGTCCAGGAGAAGTGACGCTCGCACATCATGGTGTGCTTTTCTTGGATGAGTTTCCAGAATTTGATAAACGAGTTATCGAATCATTACGTGAACCGCTCGAAGAAGGTGTCATCACGGTCTCTCGTGCGAAAGGAACGTATG
This sequence comes from Minisyncoccota bacterium, assembly GCA_041651055.1. GTDB lineage: Bacteria > Patescibacteriota > Minisyncoccia > Phycocordibacterales > UBA5272 > UBA11704. Next base: position 583,646 of record JBAZJW010000001.1, on the reverse strand, counting down.
CCTTTCCGGCATCATGCACGCTCGTGGCCTCCATGAATCCATGTCCATGCGGATATATGGGAAGTAAATTGAAGCGATGCATTTGTAAACCGTCTGATATCGACAGGTACGCAAGAAAATTATCTGGCCCCATCATGGACCGTATCGACATCTGGGTGGCGGTACAACATATCGATTACGACACACTCTCTCATGCGCGCATCGGGGAAGAAAGTAATGACGTGCGTATACGTGTAGAAAAAGCTCGAACCTTTGCACGTAAACGATTCACAGAAGGAGGGGATGCACATATTACCAAGAACAAAGATATGAAAGCAAAAGATATCACCAAACACATAGAGCTTTCTCCTTCGACACTCAAGCTCATGAAAGAACTCGCAACCTCATACATTCTTTCTCCTCGCGCATATCACCGTGTCCTTCGTTTGGCCCGTACCATCGCAGATCTGAAACAATCACCACAGATTACCGACGACGATATCATGGAAGCATTTCAATATCGACCGAAATTGTATCAGGATAGGCTGTAACTCAGTTTTAAGTTTTTAGTTTTAAGTTTCCAGAAGAATGAACCTCCTCGCAGCTGTAAAAGACACTGACTTTGCTAAGTCAGCTGACGGGGAATATAGCCCTAAAAGAGATTCAAAAAATCCACAGGTAGGGCACGTGGATCTTTTTAATGCTACGGAATACATAATTCCTACTGTGTTTTCTTGAAACTTAAAACTGAAAACTATTAAAAGGGATTCTTCGCTCCACGTACCTCAAAGTGTAGATGTGGACCGGTTGACCTTCCTGTATTTCCTACACGTCCGATTGTCTGACCTTGAGAAACCGTCTGACCTGTAACGACATTCACCTGGCTCAAGTGGGCATACACAGTTTGAATATCATCGCCGTGCGCAATAATAACCATACTTCCATATCCTCCGTTATACCCTCCAGATCTCGCAAGAATAACTCTTCCGGAAGCTGAGGCGTACACTGGAGTTCCGACAGGAGCACCGAAGTCTATACCATTGTGACCGTGCAACCCTTGTGTCTTACGACCACCAGCCAAAGGACGAACAAAGTATCCACTCGGCTCTGCTTTTCCGTATGAATCAAGAACTTTAGTTATCACAGTAACCTTTCCTGTTTTTGATTTTGTCGTTGTAGTCACGGCGATTTCACCTTCTGGTACGAGCACAATATCACCCACAGAAAGAGTTGCATCACGAGCGATACCGTTAAACTTCGCGATATCATCTGCATCTGCTTTGTACTTTCTTGCAATAGAAGTCACTGTATCACCTTTCTTTGCACTGTATTTAACCCCCGTCATAGGAAGAATAACCAGTGTGTCTCCAGGGACAATTCTTTCTGATTTCAAATCGTTCGCCCAGATAATGGTATTTTTTGAAACATTAAAAAGTTTAGCAACGGTTGCAAGAGAGTCTCCTTTCTTTACTTCATACACACTAATCGTATCGTCTACCGGGTAATCAATATCTTCCGTAGAAACACGAAGCGACCCTGTGGTTGCCTGGAGAGATTCACTAGAAGCGTCATCACTTGATTCTGCGCTCGTGAGCGTGGTATCCATTACAACGGCTTTGAAGAGGGGGATAGTCTGAGCTGTGGCAGATGTATCTACTTCAGTATCATCATCTGGTGCGAAAAAAATATCCTTTACCTTTCCTGTAAAATCAGAAAAAACGCCCGCGTGTGTTGTCACAGGAGTAATAAGCGCAAAAATGAGGGCGCACAAAGTAATGCTATGTAACGTTGTGTGTAAACGTTTTACTATAAATACTACGATAGTTGTGAAAGTGAAGGAGGTTTTAGGGCTCCTTACTTTGGGGCACGTGTACTGTCTGCAAAGGGTGACCTTGTAAGACGATACATATAGATTCTGTCAAGAAAACCTGACTCATTGGTACCCCTCTATACTAGCAAAAAGGGGTGGAAGACACAAGTTTGAAATACCCCCTGTACATGTGGAGAAGTACCGCAAAAGTATTGTAAATAAAGTATACTTAGGATACTTTACTATGGGAAAAGATAATCGTCACGGACCAGAAGGACCTCCTTCTAAAAAAGATCCTCGCAAAAACAAGAGGAACCCAGGAGACCCTTATTATGAACTTGGAGACTTAGGTCTTAGCAAACCAACTCCGGGCTCTTTCCCTTCGTCAAAGGGCGAAGATCCTTATTTAGTTCAACCTCCCAAAGGAATAGATCCTTCTGTTCCCAAAACACCCGAACCACGAACTGTTCCTAAAGCAAAAAAAGTTGGTGGTGAGGTCAGGTCAAAAGCCCTTCTGCCCGAGGATAAGCTGGCGAAAAATTTAGGGGACGAGCTTTTAAAACATGAGGAGCTTTTTGACGCGGATGATGCCTTGCGTTTATTTGAGGCCTTAGAAAAAGGAGAGCCAACCGTCAATCACGAAAACTATAAAAAACTTTTAACGGCATTTGATACTGTGTATGGTGAGCGTAAAGATCTTTACGGTAGGACTGATGACAAAAGTTGGTTTGATTTTGCTATTGGAGAAGAGGGGGAATTATTTACTCTTTTTAAATCAATAGCGGAAACGAAAAACGATACAGAAAAGACAGAACTACTGCGAAAAGGAGAAGCTCTTCTTGCTTTTTACAAACAACACGTAGAGCAGCTTAAGCTTTCAGTACGACCAGCCACTCCGGCACCTGCGCCCACCATTGCTGGACCAATTGCGACCTCTGCACCTGCGGTGGCCGCAACTCCAACCGTGGCGACACCTGCGGCGGCTCCAACATCTACAATCACAACACCCACTGCGGCACCTGCACCTTCTTTCAAAGTAGAGACTTCTGTTCCTTCTCGTTTTGAAAAAGGGCAAATATTTCTCTTGCCAGCAGACCACATCAGTGAAGAAGCTCACTGGGAAGTGGCGGGTATTGGAAAAGAAGGATTAACGATAAGACAGTTAGATAAAAAAGGAGCACCGAGAGATGAAGAGATTCCTTTTGGTGACCTCAAAAGAATTTTACGAGAAGCGTTTAATAAAAAAGAGAATGAATCAAAATTCAAAATAAATACGCTTGTAACCATTCTCAATGGTGACAAAAAAGAAGTCTGGTCAATTGAAGCCCAAAAAGGTGACACCTTCACACTTAAAAGAGCTCCGGGGACGGAAACAAGAGAAATAAGCCTTGCAGAACTTGAAAAGGCTTTTTCGGAATTCGAAGCAACAAAAGCTGCGGCGGCTCCAGCACCTACAATCACAACACCGGAGGATGCCGCTCGTGCCCTTGCTCTTAAAAAATTATCCCCAAAAGAACTGTTTGAAAAGTTCCCTCCAGGAAGACACTTTACTATTCCTGACGGAGTAAATAAAGGTGTGTGGAACATTCTCAGTGGAGGGAATGAGGGGGTTACTCTTGGAGAAGTAGGCGAAAAAAAACGTGAAATTACAATGAACTTCGTGGATCTTGATAAAGCCATTACAGAATACGAAGAAGTAAAAGCCAAAGAAGTGGCGGCGGGAAAAGTTCTCCGGGCTGCAATATCTCCTGATGGTATAAAGTTTTCAAAAACACCGGTAGGACAACTCCAAAAAGCTCTATATGAAAACAGGGGAAATGACAAGACCTTCTACAAAGCGTATTTGGAGTGGGAAAATAACTGGATAACCAACAACGCCATAGAAGAATACAGAAAAGAGTTCGGAAACATTAAGGTGAGCCCTGCGCAGGTAGCCGACACACTAAAAATATTAAGTCTTTACAAGAAAATGCTACTCCTTCGTTCGGAAGGAAAAACTCTGCCTGCCGATTTAATAAGAACAATAGAAGGAAATATTCTACTGTTTGCAAGAATAGTGACGGCCTCACATGATGGAAAAGATAATAGAAGTGATCTTAAAGATTTAGTTAAATCATATAAACATTCTGAAGACCTCGGTCTTATCGAGAATCTAGAGGGTATTATCGAAAAAGTGGAACCAAAAGTGGCAGAAGGACCAGAACCCGCAGCAAAAGATGAACCCGGAACAATAGAAAAGAAGGTCTTTAGGCGTGCATATGACGATATCGGCCCGACAACGTTTAGGTACGACATAAGAAAAGGTGTTCTTGTGTTTAAGGAAAAAAATGGAGCATCTACAGAAACGCCAATGCAAGGAGGTCTTTGGGATTCTGTCACTAGAACATTTAATGCATACAAGAAATTCTTTAGAGAAGGAATGACTGCCGAGCAAAGAGCACTGAAACGTGAGAAAGGGGAAGAACTAATCGAACAAAAAGACGATCTCTTGGACGCTCTTGAACAAGGAAATGTTACTTTGGTATTTGAGCGTGGTCGAGATCTTGATGAGCTTCTCAAAAAACACAATGAAGCGTGGCCGGAACAATGGAAAGCCTACAAAGCAGAGCAGGAAAAGAAAATAAAAGCAGCGAAAGGCCCAGAAACATTTGAGGAGTGGGTTCCTATTATTCGCAAGGAAGCAAAAGGATACGAAGAAAGAAGCGCCCAGCTTAAAAAGATAATGCCGAAGGAAGACTGGGAAGCCCTCGACAAGCAAGTAGCGGACATACACAGACTCATCGATATGTTCGATGCTGCACTCAAAGAAAAAGGGACACGTGAAGAAAGAAAGAAGGCACTTCAAAAAGAAATCGACGAGGCAATTGCTCGTGAAGAAACTCCTGATGACAAAATTAAAGAGCTTGCTGATCTCGTCATTTTAGGAAACGAACTTTCTACAGAAGCGAAGGCTCTTCCTGAACAAATCTATTCTCTGATGACAGATTTTGCCAACAAAACAGATCAGAAGGTTAAGATTCTAGAAACTCGTGCGAATGTATGGGAGAAAAATGTTCTTCGTCCAAAGCCTGCTGGTAGTGCAATGATAAAACTTCGCAATGGCGATACTGTAACTGTCGAAGAATGGAAGAAGGGACTTGCGGCAAAAGGTCAGACCGTTGGAGCAAGTCATTCTGGTCGTTTTGGTTTTGAAAAAGAAACACCGGAAGAATGGCGCGCACGCGATGCAAAAAGAGTCGCCGCGGATAAGGCTCAAAATGAGAAAGCAAAGGAAGCCTTCAATGAAAAAAATGAATACACGTCTGGAGAGCTGGACATAGAAGGGGTGGAAGAAAAGAAAACGAACTGGGAAGCCATAAATAAGAGAGTGGGTGAATATCTAGACACGTACACCGAACGACGCGAACAATACAGTGCAGACGGTAAAAAAGAAGTAGTGTATTTCATGAGACCTTTTGATAAAAGTGATTTTCGTCGTGATGTCGTCGCTGCGAAACTTACAGCGTTATTCACTCCAAAAAAAGATGAGAATGGAAATGAAATACTAAGCGACGCGCTTGCGGTTCTTTACAATGAACGCTATCCAGAAAATCAAAACAAGGAGATAAGACTTGTTGTAGAAAGTGACGAAGAATATAAAAAGAGAAGTGAAAAGGAAAGGGCGGACAACCCAATGACACGTAAGGAAGTGTACAAACCAGCGACAGAAATAATAAAAGAAGAGGAAGAAGTAACACGCAGAAGTATTGCCAAAGCGGCAGTAAAAAACATCTTCACTAAGAAAGAAGAACCCGACACTCGCACAGAAGAAGAAAAAGTTAAAGAACTTCTGGCGGAACAAGAGGCAGGGACTGATGGAATGGTCACTCCAACTATTGAAAATGGAAAACCTTTTGCTTTACCAAAAGGAGAACTGGAAATTCTTGAGGCTGCAGCACGAACAGAAAGAGCAAAGGCTGTCGAGAACGTTCTTCTTGCGCGCTTCAAAAGTTTTGGAAGTAAAATACCTTTACGTAGTGTAATTGCAGCAATAGCTCTGGCATCCGGAGCCGCAAGCATCGGAATTCATTCAGATAACAATCAAAAGAAGGGCGTGGCAGCACTTGAAAATCCTCAAACAACCACTCAAGCAATGCCGAAACCATCCGTAACACCGTGGCAAAGTATGCTTCCAGAAGATGCTTCGACATACTACGCAGAGTGGTTTTCAGGTAAAGAAACCCTTGAGGAAAAAATTACCAAAACCTTAAAACTTCCAAAAGACTCTTCATTTGCAGCGGTAGCCCTTGACTCTCCAGCGCGTCCAATGCTTTACGATAATAGCGGAAAGATACCTCTCGGCACAATGGATGAAAACAGAAAAGATTACCGGAAAGAAATTTCTGACATTCTAAAAAATAATCAAATTATAGCCAAGAATATTGCACAATACTTAGAAAGAAAAGGTGTTGCAAATAATAGTGCAGAATATCTAGAAGCTCTACGTCTTCAAAGTGTTCCTGCAAAAAAAGAAGATGGAACAGATATGACTTTTCGTGACTATGACAACCGAATAAGAAAACTCGAATTACTCGTACAACCAAAACCTTAAACCTCTATGGACTACACACAACTATACAATCAGCTCGTAGAAGATTTTAACCTCAAAGATTTGAGCGAGGAAGAACGAGAAGAGATGCTCATTGAAGCAGGGAAGACAATACAAAAACAATTCCTTCTCGATGTGTATGACTTTTTGGGAAAAGAAAAATTTGATGCACTTCAAGCTTCTGCAAATATGGGGGAAGATTTTTATGCGACAACACTCAAACATCTCGTTCCAGAGTACGAAACAATGTTCCAAGAGGCACGCGGAAAAGTGGTAGCTGCGTTTAAGAAAGGAGAGTAGTTGGGAAGGGAAGAGTGTAGAGAAATAAAGGAGAGAGAAAATACAGATACACACAATTGTGTGTATCTGTATTTTCTCTAAACTTTACACTTTCACCCAGCTCTCTCGTCTGGTTTCCCTCTCTCCTTTACACTCTCACCTCTGACCTTTTCTCTATCTCGCCTTGTGGTAAACTACCCACCATGAATTCAGTTCTCCTTAATCAAAAACAAAAAGAAGCAGTCCTTCACACAGAGGGGCCGCTTCTTATTTTGGCTGGGGCAGGAGCAGGCAAAACCAAAACCATCACCGAAAGAATCGTAGAAATCATAAAACAAGGAACGGACCCACGAGCAATTCTCGCGGTTACCTTCACTAATAAAGCCGCCAAAGAAATGCGTGAACGAATTATTTCACGACTCGAAGAAGAACGTGTTATCGAAAAAGAAAACCCTTTTCACCACACACCAGTAATTAAAACCTTCCACTCCCTCGGCCTCATGATGCTCGGAGAATACGGCGAACGGCTCGGCCTTCATCGTCACCCCACCATTCTCGATTCATCAGATTCACTTTCTATTATTAAAAAAGCAATCGAGCAACTTGGTATCGACCCGAAAATAAACGACCCTTCGAAAATCCGCTCCATCATCAGTCGTGAGAAGGGGGACTTCACATCGCTTGAAGACTATAGGAAAAAAGTGGCCACTGCTCAAATGGACATTGTCGCTTCCGTGTGGAGAATTTATGATGAAGAATTAAAGCGCCAAAAGGCGGTTGATTTCGACGACCTCATCGTGCGCGCCGTACACATGCTCGAGGACCACTCAGATATTCGTGAAGCATATCAGCGTCGCTTCAAGTATGTGCATGTCGATGAGTATCAAGACACCAACGGCTCGCAGTACGCCTTTGTAAAACTTCTCATCAATCCTCTCAACAATAATATTTGTGCTGTTGGAGATACTGACCAAAATATTTATAGTTGGCGTGGAGCGAATTTGCGAAACATTATGAATTTCGAAAAAGATTTCCCTGGGACATACATTGTGATGCTTGAAGAAAACTACCGTTCCACAGGAAATATTCTCACACTGGCAAACGTTGCTATCAAAAAAAATACCGTTCGTCAGGACAAAAACCTTTTCACATCACAAGGGCAAGGGGAGAAAATAGATGTCGTGCCGTGTTGGGATGAAGGGTCTGAAGCTGAGTGGCTCGCGGGAAAATGTAAAGAACTTATCGACGTCGGACAAGATCCCGAAAGTATAGCGGTACTGTACCGTGCGAATTTCCAGTCACGAATTCTCGAAGAAGCGTTCATCAGAGCGAATGTCACCTACAATCTTCTCGGCACAAAATTCTTCGAAAGAAAAGAAGTGAAAGATGTGATGAGCTATTTGCGTGCTGCTGTGAACCGCGCCTCACAACCAGACCTGAAACGTGTCTTTGAAACACCGAAGAGGGGCATAGGCAAGGTAACCGTTGCAAAAATATTTGCAGGAGAAGATGTGCCAGCATCTGCTGCGGCAAAGATCGGCAAAGTGTACGATTTCCTAGATCTCATTCTTGAAACACTTGAGAACGAGCCGCTATCGCATGTCATGCAAATGATTATTGTCGACTCTGGCATGGAAAAGGAAATGCTCGAAGGCTCCAGTGAAGACAGAGAGCGTCTCGAGAACGCTCGCGAACTGGTATCTCTCACCATCAGGTATGATTCTCAAATCGGAGAAGAAGCCTTGCAACAATTCCTCGAAGAAACATCCCTTCAGTCAGATCAAGACAATGACAACGAAGAAAAGAAAGGTGTACGTTTGATGACCATACATGCAAGTAAAGGTCTTGAGTTTGACCATGTCTTTGTCGTGGGTCTTGAGCAGGATTTATTCCCTCACAAAAATATTGGCAACCGTAAACGAAGTAAAGAAGAGGAGGAGGAAGAGCGTCGCCTCTTTTATGTGGCGGTCACGCGAGCTCGTAAACATCTCTATCTCACCCATGCTGAGCTTCGTACTATTTTCGGACAAAAACAAATCAATGCCCCGAGTGAATTCTTGGAAGATGTACCAGAAGATATTAAGGAGCTGCACGATTTATATTACAAACAGCACGGCAGCGGAAATATCGTATACATATAAAAAAAAGGGGGGTAGGAAAATTTTCATGTGTATATTTTGGTGTTTCTATTTTCAAGGTATACTTATCTCATGACAGAGCCTCTCCTTCCCACACTTAACGAAATACAAGAAATACTCAATGAAGAATATGCTGCAATAGAGAGGGAGATACAGCAAGTAAAGAAAAAGGAACAAGTGGCGAGAGACACCCAAAGAATAGAGGAGCTTAAACATAAGCTGGGAACGATATGACGGAAAAACTTACAACGGAAACAGAACCTATTATTGTGCAGGAAAAAGAAGGAAAGCCAAACACATTAGACAGCATCCGTGCTTATAGAAATGCTATAGAAAATAAAAATGCCTCACTAGAGACTTCTCTTATAGGGGTAGCTGACTCTTCAAAGAGAAACGAACTACGAGAAAGATTAAAAAATGTAGGAACGGTCGGGAAGAATGCGCTTGCGTACTTAACCCTTATGGGAGCAACTAGCGGCGCCTTTGGAACAGAAATGAAAAGCTTGGACGTCGAAACATTGCACGAAGGGCCCATAGCAGAAGCAAGTATGAGCACTGAAAAAGTTTCACCAGAATCAAAAAAAGAAATAATGGAGGCTATTGATACGACACTTGTTGCAACGGGAGAAGCCATCGAAGAGGAGGCGGAAAAACTAAGCAGAGAAGAATCTTCGAATAACGAAACACCTTTGAATGAAGACGAGGATTCTCAATATGAAGCAGCAGATCTTCCGACGGGTCTAGTAAGCACTCTAGTAAGCACTGTTGATATGAAGAACCCTGCGACACTTGCAAGCCTTGCCTCAAAACTTGGAGGATCTGTTGGCGCGCTCGGTAAAATGGCCAACTATACAAAAACATCTTATGACACACTTAGGGCAGTACACGAAAAAGGCGAAGACCTTTCGTTTGCAGACACAAGAAAGCTGATGGATGTGGTCGGAACGTTTCCTGTAGGAAGTAGCTTTGTTCGACTTGTAAAACTGGCAGGAAAAGCAATGGACGCAAAAGAAAGCCTTAACAAAGGGGAGGAGATTACAGTAGGAAAAGTTTTTATGTCTATAGCGTCTCTCGTGCCACATGCTGCTATTCTTATGGGAGGCATCAATATGCTTAAAAGTCTACCAAAAGGGAATGGGGACCTTTTTCCTAAAGACGCACAGTATACTAATTAAATCTTTTTACTTCTCTGTGGTAGAGTCTTATCATGCTTCCCAAAAAATCTCTCGGTCAAAACTTCCTGACATCAATTCCAGCCCGTATGGCTATCGTTGCCGCCGGTCGCCTTTTACCGACCGATACAGTTCTTGAGATTGGACCTGGAAAAGGCTTTCTCACTAAGGGTATTCTAGAAGCCGGAGCCACTGTCGTCGCTCTTGAAAAGGACCAAGAATTACTCCCATTACTTACTGAAAACTTCCCATCTGAATTACAAAATGAGAAGTTGCTTCTCGTGGAAGGGGACGCTCTCACCTTTGACCCAGCGGACCACAAGTCACTCGCCAAAGGCTACAAGCTTATCGCTAATATTCCATACTACATCACAGGGGCAATTCTCAGGCGGTATCTTTCTGATGTGCTTCAGCCGACACACATGGTGGTGCTCGTACAAAAAGAAGTAGCAGAGCGCATCGTAGCGCGTGACGGCAAGGAATCCATTCTTTCGCTTGCTGTAAAAGCCTACGGCGACCCGAAGCTTGTCTATCGTGTGAACAAAGGAAGCTTCAATCCGATTCCTACCGTCGACAGCGCTGTGCTTTCCGTAGAAAACATTTCACGTAAAAACTTTGACTCTCGTGCTCATGAAGATCTATTTTTTACAATCGTAAAATCCGGCTTTGCTCACAAAAGAAAGTTCCTCATTTCAAACTTAAAAGAGGGGGTTCCTAAGGTGGACTTTCTTTCTCTTTTTCAGTCGCTCTCTCTTTCCGAAAAAGTCCGCGCAGAAGATGTGCCGCTTTCGGAATGGCTTTCGCTTTCGAAACTTGTGAAAGATCTGGTGAAATAAAAAAAAGGGGGGCTGCAAGGCGAGGCCTTGTGGCCACAAGGCCTCGCCTTGCAGTGTGCTTGAGAGTACTATATTGAACCCAATACTCCTCACCTAACCTTTTATATAAACTCACGGACCGTCTACAGGTGTCGGCTAATCACCAGTCGACCCGCGACGGCGGGAGTAGGAGGCAACTTTTCAGCAGAAAAGTATGTCGTTTGATATAAAGGGTTGAGGTGAAAAAAGAGAAGACTTTAAAAAAATATTTAAAACAAAAAAAGACCAGCCTGGTCTCAAGGAGAAAGAATGTTAACATACCAATCTTTTGTATTCTTTTTCAATGTATACTGACAGATATGAATCCCCAACCTGTCTCACCTTCAAAACCTCTCCTTATTATCGGAGGTATCGTTATGCTTTTAATTATGAGTGCTTTTGTTCCTGCAAGGTGGATAGGAGTCAAGCCGCAAGTAAGCAATTACACACCTGTGGACTTCAATAAGTTGACCACGGTGAATGATTTCGCAAAAGATGCGGATGGCAACGGACAAATAAGCTGGAAAGAACTTATTCTAAGTTCTGAAGGAGGTGCTGCAGCGGCTCAAGAATTGCAAAATTCGCAACCAGACCCGAAAGCCATAGCGGCACTTAATGATCCGAACAACCTTACCTCATCATTTTCAAAAAATCTCTATGTTGCTTCGACATACCTCGAAAGCAACAACATTACCGATGAAGCATCACAACAAAATGTCGTGAATCAATTAATGGCAGAAGAAGCCGCAAAAATGGTTCCGACAACGTATTCTTTTAAAGATCTCAACGTTGTAAAAAATGAAGCAAACGAAACTGTGCGGGTGTATGGAAATGCAGTTGCTGTAATTCTGGATGATGTTATTACAGAGCAAGCAGCACTGGAAGACCTTACTGCAGTACAAAATTTCACAGATACAAAAAAAGCAGAGGATCTTGCACCTTTGGCAAAGAATTACACTCGAGTTGATGCAAAATTAAAAAAGTTGCTAGCGTTACCTGTTCCTTTGTCGGCTTCTGCATACCATTTACTGGCAATTAACCGTATAGCGTTATATAGAGACACATTAGGAGACCTTTCACACGCCTCCACGGACCCACTTCGTGCAACACTTGCTTTTCAAAAATATCAAAATAGCACAATGTCTGTGCTTCGTATTCACCAAGAACTTTCTCATTATTTTGATTCAAAAAATATAAGCTTTACATCAAAAGAAAAAGGGTACGTCTTCACCGTAGGATATACTCCTAAATAATATCTATGAAAAAAATTATTCTCAGTGTTCTCTTTACAACGATTCTCTATTCTTCCACACCTCAACAGGTAAATGCTATTTATTGTTCCAACTGTAAAAATGTAGTACAGGGATGGTTCGATGCAGTGAAAGAAACCATCACGGCTTTTGCAACACCGATAACAGCAACACAGCAAACCCTTGCCACAATAAATGATAACGTCCTCATTCCAATGAGAGACGCGATGACGCTCATCAGTATTATGCAGTCAGGGGACGCTATTCAAAATCTTATTAAAGGATCTCTTGGGACAGAGGCACTTCTCATTAAGAATCCAGAGTTATACCTTCAAAACAAAACACTTGCAGTAGTAAACGCAAGTCTTGGCGATATCGCAAAACAAAATGGCGTATATAGTAATAGTATTTTGGGTTCTGTTATTGCAACCACAAAATTCGACGCAGCTCCACTTTCTACAAAGCTTGCAATACTTGGAGCCTCCGGTATTCCGGCGGCAGAACAGAAAACCAGGTGCACCGACGCAGCCCTCTCTGCCCAGGCGAAGCTCGACGTAATGTCAGTCAATCCGAACTATACACAAGCACAATATACGGCACGCAAAACAGAGCTCAACAACGCTCTCTGCGGAAGCTTGTCAGATCCGAAAACACTCGCTGCAATCAAAGCAGTGTCAGCAATAAATCCTTCATGGGACAACTGGCTTGCCACAACAGGAGGGGATAACGCATACACAAAATCCGTACTCTCTCAGCAAGTAATAGATAAGGCGGCGGCAGATAAAGTAGAACTTGCCAAAGCAGACACAGCGGCAGGAGGTGGAATAAAAAGTAAAACCGTGTGTACGAAAAGAACGACGACTGATGCCAATGGAGTAACGGTAACGGGGGCAGCCGCTCTAAGCCTTCCTTGTATTCAAGAAGAAATACAGCAAGCAGCGAGTGTGCTCAATAATTCATTCAAAGGAGCAATCGATGGACCAACAAAAGTTGCACTTGCAGGATTCGGAAAAGGGGCGGGATCACTTATCAGTACAGCTTTCACAACAATCGGTCTTATTAACGGCATAATGAGTCCTCTTAGTGGAGGAGGTTCTGGCGGAGGGGCTTCTACGGCACAGGCAACCGTTGGTGGACAAACGACCACCGTCACTGCTGTTACTCCGAATAACACAACGACGACATCTACGACAGTTCCTGTAAAAGATTTAACGAACAACCCTACAGCAAAGACAACACTAACCAAGCCGACAAAAGACCAGCTCGCTATGCACGCAGAGTCCCTTGCAACACTAGAAACAACAGATCAAAGCTTCATTTCTAGTGTTCAAGTCTTTCAAGGTCAAATAGATACCGTAAAGGCGTGTTATGACAAGCTTGTAGCAGATTACCCTCAGTCACAAGCGAGCGCGACACAGGCTTCATTTACAAACTACTACACAGGGAAGAAGGCAAGTAATGACGCACTTATTGTAAAACTTAGAGCAGAAATTTCTCTAATAGGAACAACAAAAACACTGGTAACAAACACACAGAACAAAATAGAAGCATCTCTTTCTAGTGAAGAAATTCTAAATACCTTTAATGCATATCAAAACCAAGTCGATTCTCAAAAATTACCAAGCCTTACTTCAGGAATATCAAGAGAAGGGGATTACCAGACATACAAAGGAGAGGCTGAGACAGCTTCGCTTGAAGGAGGGGCTCTCACAACGTACCAAGCCGACTGCGCGTCTACACGTCAACGACTAGAGATGTGGTAAAAGTGTACAAGATAAGAGTGTAAAGGAATAAAGGGGAGGGTGAAAAGGTAAGAGATGGGAGGGCTGGGTGAAGGTGTAAAGAAATAAAGTGTAAAGTTTAGAGAAATACAGATACATACAATTACACATTACAATGACCGTCATTGCGGGCCCTGTGCAATGACGGTCATTGTAATTGCGGCGTTTGAATTTTGAATAATGTTTGAATATTGAAAATTGTTTCACCTGCCTGCGCAGGCAGGTTGAATATTCCCCCGTGTAAGCTTCTAGCCTTTAGCTTCCAACTTCTAGCTTTCTCTTACCCTCTGTGCACTAATTTGCCAAGATTCTTGTGGTACACTAAACCCATGAAAAGACTAGGGTTGTATGCTGTTATTTCTCTCATGTTTGTCGGCGTGTTGGGTGGATTTGTGATGCCGGAGAGAGCTTTTGCACAAGCGACAGACAGTCAAACAGCAACGGGGAATGCACTTAATTCTCAAGGAACTTATGACTATTTTTTTGGGATTGTAAAATCTGATCATGATGCCTTCATAAAAGCTCTTGATGACAAGCTTCTCACCGTAGACGCAAACTCTCCAACTTATACCATTCAAAGACAGGCGACCTTAGACTTTAAAAGTGCCGAACTTTTAAGTTTTAGCGCTTACTCCTCTGTTTTTGAAGCAGAAAAACAAAAAGCAACTCCGGCTGTAGATGCTCAAATTAAAGCCATCCAAGCTTGGCAAAGCTCTGTTGACGGTGCAGCTAGTAAAAATTTAATCAATAAATACAGTGCAAGTGCACCTCAAAGAGGTGCGTATGATCAGTACACAAAAGAAATACAAACTGGAGCACTATTAACTGCTCTACAAATAAAATCAGGAAATACTACTGCGGGAAGCGATCTGGCCAATGTTCAAAACAACCCTTCAACAATTACTGCAGCAGCTGCAGGAAACACAAACACTCCGGCGGTAGTTCGTGACACTCGTCCAAGTGACTGTAGTCTCGCCTCAGGAAACCTTGTTGCCTGTATTGACTCACTCATTGGGTGGATTATTAAAAACACACTCCTTCAGATTGCGGGATTCCTTGTGTGGTTCGGGGCAAACGTTCTCAACTATGGAGTGCAGCTCGGTATTCTTAATTTCAGCAAATGGGCAACATCCGACCTTTATCCTATTTGGGCCATTGTACGGCAAATCGTATCGCTCTTCATTGTGTTCGCGGGGCTGTATCTTGGTTTCATGTATATCATTGGAAGAGAAAAAACCTTTGAAGCTTTTTTCCCATGGCTTATCATCTTCGCACTTTTCGTAAACTTTTCATACCCGCTCACGCGCACGCTCATTGATGTCTCTAATATAGTTGCACTAAATATATACTCAAGTGCTGTAGGTCCAGATGCACTCTCAGGAAGTCTTGCTGATTTGTTTAGCGCAGGAAAGAGTACCCCGGGGGCACTTATTATGAATAAGCTTGGACTGCAAGACCTTGTAATGAGCGCCACTAAAGTGGCAGGAGACTCTTCGTCAAAAGGGCTTGTTGGCGGAATCAATACCACCGCAGGAGCCCTTATGGCCGTCGTCTTTGTTTTGTATGCCGCATACATATTCTTTATGGCAGCTGGAATAATAATTGTACGTACGGCACTTTTAATATTTCTCACTGTCGCTTCTCCTATACTTTTCGTAGACAGTGTGATTCCTGCTCTTGGAGAAAAAGCAAAAACGCTTCGAAAACTATTCTTTGAACAACTTGTTGTGGCTCCTGTGTTTATGATAATGCTTGCGCTTTCTCTAAAATTTATGGACGTGTTTAATAAGCCAGGACTTTTGCAACAAAGTGCAGGTTCTTTATCTGGGCTTTCTGGTACAGGCGAGGGGACAATCGTGACATTCTTCAACCTTGCGATGATGCTCATCATGCTCAATATTACAATGAAAGTTACCAAGAAAATCGCAGGAGAAGCAGGAACCTTTGCCACAGATGCGATGGGTAAAGTCGGAGGATTCGGTCTCGGTGTGGCGACAGGGGGTGCAGGATTCCTCGCACGAGGAACAGCAGGAAAGATCGCGGCGAGCGCACGAGACAGTGGATGGATGGATAAGATGCAAGGCAGTCGAACAGGGCGAGGCCTTTATTCTCTCACGAATTCTCTTGCAACGAGCACATATGACGCGAGAAATATTGGAGCAGTGAATAAGGGTCTGACCAAGGCTGGCATGGGCGCTGGAATCATGGGCATGGGAGGTATGAGCAAAGGATCAGATGCGACATATGATAAAACCTTCGCTGAAAAAGATAAGGCAATGCGCTCGAAGTATGCAAGCATTAAAGATGGAGATGCTCGTGAAAAATATCTGACACAAAAATCAAGTGGAGGGCAATTACAAGGTGCCAACATCGGAGGAATTCGTACTGATGGGCAAATAACTGCAGCAAAAATAAAAGAAGAGGAAGGAGATCAGGTGAAAAAGTACAATAGCATGAAAGACGGAGACAGAAAAGATGCCTTTTTTGAAAGCTTGCCAAAAAGTCTTCGAGATCAAATTACATCGCAAGCAAATACGGTAAGTCCTGGAGTTTCAGCTTTCGGAACAATGGCTACAAACCTTCAAGGGCAACCGAGCGCCGCAACTCAAGCGGTTATGACAGCTCAGGCAGTTAATGCACAAAACCAAACGACAAACCCAACAACACCCGGAACTCCTTTTGTTGCACCGACAGGAAATGTTCCAGCAGGAACTCCGAGAACTCCATGGCAACCAAATCAACAACCTGCAATCTTTAGACAAAATACTCCTAGAGTACGTGGCGCCGTAGGAAATAATTCCTTCGTCGCCCCTGTGCGAGGTGTTACACCTCCTCCAAATAATGCTCAACGGACAAATCCAAACGGAATCACAAACCCTCCGTCTGTAATGTCGGCAAGCGATGTCGTGAACATGCAGAAGACTTTTAATTCTTCTTCATTTAATCCACAAATAGAATCTTTTTCTGAAAGAACAGCGAAGAGACGTGAAGAAAAACAAAAAAGTGCAATAAATCTTATTGATACTCAAACACACGAACAGCAACAGGCATCAGAACAGTTTGCAGCAGAAACTATTGCCAGAGCTCAAAAAGGAGATGATGCGGCGGAAGAAGGTTCAATAACAACACCACCAACAAGCCCTTCTCCAAAGAGTGGAGGAGCAGACAACTTTGTTCCTTTTGAAGACCTTGCGGTGGAAACAATTAAAAAAGCCCAAGGAGGATCTTCCTCATCAGGTGAAACCATAACACGGCCTCCAACTGTTACACCCTCTCCCGCAGGAGCCGCAGCAACTGTATAATCTATGAACCCTCCATACATAGCAAAAAACTTAGATGAATTGTTCGATGCAGCCCCAGCAGATGTTCAACATCTCATCGAAGGAGATGAGGTTAATAAGGCAACAGCAATTTTAGGAAAGACATATAATCTTCCCGTAAACGCATACGTCGCGCTCTCAAATGTCATTTCTTTTATTCTTATCGGAGCACTTGAGCCTAAAGATGTTCTTCTTGCACTTCAAGATCTTGTAAAAGTCTCCCCAGAAGACGCATATAAAATTGCAACCGACCTAGAAAAAAGTATTCTCGAAAAGGCCCGCATTTCTATTCTTGGAAAAGCAGAAGGTGGGGTCAAGGAGCTTGTCTTTCAAGGAGAAAGATCTCCCGACGAATTACGAAAAGAAATTCTCGATACCACAAAACGCGAGTCAGGAATGGTAAAAGATCAGTCAGAGGTATCGAAAGGGGTTAAGCCGGCTCAGAAAAAACCTTTCGTTCTTACACCTGGATCACGCTCACAACTTCTCGAACAATTACAAATCTTAGGATCTATTCCAAATGATGAGGAGGTGGAGGCTAGACTTTCTCATATACAAGAGCAAATCGCTTCGATAGAAAAAAAGGAAGATGTTTCTCTTGATCAAACCGTCGCACTGGAAGACTATATGTTCGGTGATCAGGGGGTGACAACGGCGAAGCCAAAACTTCAAGCTGCGACCTACAGCACCGCGCCGACGAAGTACAATGTGGATCCGTATAGGGAAATCTCAGAGTAATATTCAATAAAACAATATTTAATATCTACTAGCATTTTCGCATAATTCTGAATATTGATTATTGTTTTATTGAATATTTTACAAAAAATCAAGACATTCCTTCTCTTGTTTAGCTCTTTACGAGGAAACAATAAAGTGAGGTATACTAAAATATATGCAATTCCGCGTACCACAATTCATCGATACAGAAGACAAAGTCGTCGGCCCTCTTACGTTAAAACAGTTCGGGTATCTGCTCGGAGCTGGAGGTTTCTCATTTCTTATTTGGACATTCGTTTCCATTAAAATTATTGCCATTATTCTTATCGTTCCTGTGGCGGGACTTTTCCTTGCGCTCGCTTTTGTTAAAATAAATAATCGCTCTTTTGGAGAAATACTAGAAAGTGCTTTCGCATATTACACTGGTGCAAAGATTTACACATGGAAGCAGCCTGAGACACCTGCGGTGGGGGATGATCATATCGATAAGGTGGTAGCAGACACAACTAAAGAAGTTATTTTTTCAAAAGCAAACAAAGACAGATTACACGATGTAGCTCTTGGATTAGATGTGTTTGATCACAATCAAGAAGAAAAAGAGTAGGGGGAGAGCTATGTGGTGGTTGATTGTGTTTTTTTGCAATGACGGTCATTGTAATTCTAGTATTTGGATCACTTTTGAATATTGATTATTAAATTCATTGAATATTGAGAAGAGTAGCCTCTTCTCTTTTGTGTACTTTCTCACACGTCTCTTCTCTCTTGTCTGATATACTAGGTTCACATGGCAGTCGGAACAGCAACACAACAATTTGTACCAATCGAAAGAGTTCGTGATGGTGTCGTCGTACTCAAAACAGGGGAACTTCGTGCAGTGCTCATCACCAATTCACTCAACCTCGCTCTTAAGAGCGAGGACGAACAACAGGCTATTTTGCTACAATTCCAAACCCTCCTCAATTCACTTGATTTCCCTGTGGAATTTTTCATTCAATCTCGCAGACTCAACATCAAACCCTACATGGAACTACTTCAATCTCGCAGTTCCGAAATCAAAGAAGACCTTTTGAAAATACAAATCCATGAGTACATGGGGTTCATTAAAAAATTTGCAGACGAGACAAACATTATGACCAAGCATTTCTTTATTGTCATTCCATATTTCCAAGAAAACGCAAAGCCTTCAGGTACATCGTCACTGCTTTCGTTTGGCCTTGGAAATAATACTTCCGCCGAAAATCAAGCATCCTTCACCGCAGCTCGTATACAACTCGAGCAACGCATTGCGACCGTAGTGCAAGGGCTTTCCCGTTTCGGTATTCGTGCACAAAAGCTTGGCACAGAAGAGGTTGTAGAGCTTTTCTATAAACTCTTCAACCCAAGCGAGCAAGATCGTTCGGCACCTAAAATAACACAAGAATAATTCTATGGGACTTTTCGATTTTCTCAATTCAAAAAAACAAGACTCTCCGGTATCCCCACTTCTTCCAGAGCAGGTGTACAAAGTTGCCGAAATGCAATTGAAAGACATCATCGCACCAAGTGCTCTTGGTGTACAACCGAAATCACTCAACTTAGGCACAAGTATCGTACGTTCTTACTTTGTCATTTCATATCCGAGATATCTTTCTGAGAATTGGTTGAGTCCCATCATCAACTTAGACAAAGTATTCGACGTTGCCATTCACGTGACACCGCTTGATACCGGTGATGTAATGAAAAAATTTCAACGCAAGGTAGCTGAAGTAGAGAGTCAAATCATGACACGTGAAGAAAAGGGACTTGTACGAGACCCTTCGCTTGATGTTGCCTACAAGGACCTCGAAGATTTGCGTGACGGATTAACACAGGCTCAGGAAAAAATGTTTGAAGTCTCTTTGTATATTTCTATTTACGGTGGCAGTGAAGATGAGGTGGACAAGGTAGAAAGTGAAATCAAAAATATTCTCGAAAGTCGTCTTATTTATGTGAAGCCAGCGCTCTTTCAGCAAGACACAGGTTTTCTTTCAACGCTTCCTCTTGGACAAGACTTGCTCGGCATCAAAAATAAATTAAACACATCTCCTCTTTCATCATTCTTTCCTTTCGTATCTTTTGACCTTTCTTCTGATAGGGGGATACTCTACGGACTTAACCGTCACAACGGTTCGCTTATTTTGTTTGATCGTTTTTCTCTTGAAAACTATAACTCCATCGTATTCGCCAAGTCTGGATCTGGAAAAAGTTATCTTACAAAATTGGAAATTCTCCGCACATTGATGTTCGACACGGAAGTTATTATTATCGACCCAGAACGTGAATACGAATATCTCGCAGAGTCTGTTGGAGGTAGATATTTCGACATTTCACTTACAAGTGAGCACCATATCAATCCTTTTGATCTTCCTCATCCAACAGAAGACGAGTCTCCGTCTGAAGTTCTTCGTTCAAACATCGTTAACCTCGTGGGATTGTTCCGTGTGATGCTAGGAGGTCTCACACCAGCCGAAGACGCAATCATTGACCAGGCAATTACAGAGACCTATGCCCTCAAGGATATTAGTGGTGATGTTGATTTCACAAAACTTGAGCCACCTCTTCTTTCAGACTTCGAAACAGTTCTCGGTGGAATCGATGGTTCAACAGACTTAATTCAGCGTCTTTCAAAATACACGAAAGGGACATGGTCTGGCTTTATCAACCAACCCTCAAACGTAGACATCAATAAAAAACTTGTATGTTTTTCTATTCGAGACATGGAGGAAGAACTGAAGCCGGTAGCAATGTACATTATCACGCATTATATTTGGAATTCCGTTCGTAAAGTCATCAAAAAACGACTTCTCGTGGTGGATGAAGCGTGGATTATGATGAAAAATGATGACACTGCATCTTTCCTTTTCGGTCTTGCAAAGCGTGGACGAAAATATTACCTAGGACTTGCGACAATAACCCAAGATGTTGGAGACTTTTTGAAGTCACCCTATGGTCTTCCTATTATCACAAACTCTTCCATTCAACTTCTCCTCAAACAATCTCCTTCATCTATCGACCTTGTACAAAAGACCTTCAATTTAACTGATGAAGAAAAGTTCCTACTTCTCGAATCTGGTGTAGGGGAGGGAATATTCTTTGCAGGACTCAAACATGTAGCAATCAAAATTGTAGCATCGTATACAGAAGATCAAATTATCACAAGTGATCCGTCTCAACTTCTTCAAATAAAAGCCATGAAAGATGAAGTAGCACAATCAAGAGGTCTATGAAAATAACCCACATCTTTTTAACTGTTCTTTTTTTAACAACGCCTTTTGTGGCGTCTGCGTCAAGTGTAGATGGCACCATCGATATAAATCCTACGAGCCCAGCACCGTATTCTTCTGTAACACTCACCCTTTCAAGTTATTCATTTAACGTTTCTACTGCGATGATCACCTGGTATTCTGGAACAAAACAAATTCTTTCAGGTTTTGGTAAAAAAGAAATAACCGTGCGAACAGGTGCTTCTGGTGAAGTGTTACCTCTTCGTGCGAAAGCAGTCACCGCAAATGGCACAACGCTCGAAGCCTCTGTAAGCCTTGTTCCTGAATCTGTCTCTCTTCTCTACGAATCCTCCGAAGGATATGTTCCTCCTTTTTATGAGGGGAGGTCTCTTGGAAGCGAAGGGTCAACAGCGCGTGTTTCCGCTATTCCCGCAATGAGTGAGAATGGAAAGAAAGTTCCGGCAGATCTTATTTCATATACATGGTATGCAAACGACGAACTGCTCGAATCTCTTTCCGGAGCAGGAAAACAATCCGTACCCATTCCTCTTGAGTATGTAAGAGATTCAACAACCGTAAAAGTTATAGCAACGGCACCCTATGGTACAAAAGCAGAAAACACCATAGAGATATATCCACACAAAGTAATGCCTCTTCTTTATACGTATGATGCTGTTTTGGGGACAGATTTTACAAACCTTATCACTCGACGATTTGAAACAACAAAAGATTTTACATTAAGTCTTGTTCCTTTCTTCCTTTCATCTCGAGGATCTCTCGGATCTACTGTTTCATATGACTGGTCACTAGACGGTATGCCTATCACCCCAATAGGAGGGACACTTCTTTCACTTTCACCAAAGAAAGATAGCTACGGATCTCGACCTCTTTCTATCAGTGTCGACAACAGTGTAAGGAGATTACAAAAAGCACAGGTTGATATTGATCTTGTGTTTGATACTCGTAAACAATAGTCATCCATGGCATCCTCTGTATCATATTCCAACCTCGAACCCTCCATCGTCTCCCAAATCACCGGAGCAGCTGTGTCTCCCACTACACAGATTACAGGGTCTTTTCTTGCAACGTCTAAGTTTTTGTATACGTTGTTGTTTGTGGCAATTGTAGCTGCTGCTTTTTATAGATATGCATTAGCAGGTATATGGAGAATGGCTGCGTCTGAGAAGTATGTAAAGATGTCGAATGAAGAGTTTAAAAGGGTAACGGTTGGATTACTTGGTGTGTTTTCTATGTTTATTGTTATCTATACGTTTAATAAGGATTTACTTAATGGAGATGTTGGGCTTGCGGTATTAAAGACGGAGGGGGTGAGTGGAGGGGCTGTAGTTTTTGGTGGAGGAGGGGCGACTGGGGCAACGGGTGCGGTACCGGCAGGGGCGAGCACTTCAGAAGCCGATGTTCGTGCACAATTAGCGGGGATATCCATCAACCACGACCCTTGTTCTGGAGCACAAACCACAGGGTGTACAAATGTGGCTGGCCTTAACCCAGCAACCATTACTATGCTTCAAAAGCTAAGGACAGCCTGTCCAACCTGCAGCCTTCTCATAACAGGAGGAACAGAACCTCACAGCGCTAACTCTAATCACGGAGTAGGGAAAGAAGCTGTGGATTTGAGTCTGTCTTCTGGTCTTTTAAATTTTATTAAAACAAATGGTACAGCAGCAGGATCGATGACAGGGTGTGATATACGGTATGCCTGGGGAGGATTTAAATTCTGGGACGAATCTCCAGGGTGTGATTCCTTAACAACAACGGAACACTTTCATGTTTCATTTAGTGGACACTAGTAATAAAACTTTTTTAACCCATCCTCTTGCAGAAGAGGATGCTATACTTTCTGTATGAATAATCGTCGTTTACTTTTTATCGTCGGACTCGTTCTTCTTTTTTCTATTGTCATTCTTGTGTGGTATTTCGTTTATGTAACACCGGCCATAACACCCTCGCTTGCGAAACCAACAAATTCACTTCCGACCTCTCCTTTAACGAAGGGTTTTCAATTTATTTTTGGAGGAGGGGGTCCTGATACTAACAATGCATCTACGGGATCAAACCAAACAACAGGGACAACGTCTGTACCGACCACTCTCCAAGCTTTAACTAAAGTGTGGGACAAACCAGCAACAGGACAGACTTTTGTGACACGACAAATACTTCTTGATGTGTTTTCTACAACGACAACAAAAGGAACAACTACACCTCTTATGGTAAAGAAGACGATTAGAGCAACTTCAACCATATTCATGTTTGTCGATAGGGCGACAGGATATATTTATGAGCAAGATCTAAAAGAAGGAGTAACTAGACAGGTAACCAACACCACAGTCTTGGGAGTTCATGATGCATACATTTTTGAAAATGGGACACGCGTTGCCATACGTTCTTTCGACCAAGACAAGCAAGTCATAACAACAGTACTAGCAATAATTCCGAACTCTCTTCCAAACGGAAGCCCTCAGTCACTTACAAAAATGACATCACTTCCTCTTGGAATAACCTCAATTGCCACCAATAAAAAAGGAACACTTCTTTCTTATCTTGTCCCATCGACAAACGGAAGTGCCATCTATACCATTACAGCAAAAGGAGGAGGCTTGGTCTCAACATCTCCTTTCAAAGAATGGTCTCTTTCATATGGTGGAGACACGCTCTATGCTACAAGCAATCCTTCAGCTTATGTTTTAGGAATGACTGTTTCTCTTCCTTCTTTTGAGTATCGCACTGGTGATAAGACTGGACTCATGAGTAATCCTGGAGAGAAAGGAACTTTTTTAAGTAGTGTGTGGACAGACAGAGGTCTTGTTGCTTTTATTTCTCAATCACAAAAAGAAATAGTCCTTTCTTCTCCAACACTTGCTTCGAAATGTGTCTGGGGTGTTAGAGATTTTCTTCTATGTGCCGTTCCCGTTATGATACCGATTGCCGAAGAGGGCCTGCCTGATGATTGGTTCCAAGGAAGAACGCACTTCACCGATACATTAAAAATTGTTGATACGACATCAGGAGCCACATACCCTTTATATTCATTCAATGAATCAGATGGGGAAATGGATATAACTAACCCTGTTCTTTCTCCAGACAATGTTTCTATGGGATTTATTCAAAAACAAAACGGTTCTCTGTGGTTACTTCGAACGAATCTCATTAGCGTTGAATAACTATGTACCAAAACCTCGAACCCTCCATCGTCTCCCAAATCACCGGAGCAGCTGTGTCTCCCACTACACAGATTACAGGGTCTTTTCTTGCAACGTCTAAGTTTTTGTATACGTTGTTGTTTGTGGCAATTGTAGCTGCTGCTTTTTATAGATATGCATTAGCAGGTATATGGAGAATGGCTGCGTCTGAGAAGTATGTAAAGATGTCGAATGAAGAGTTTAAAAGGGTAACGGTTGGATTACTTGGTGTGTTTTCTATGTTTATTGTTATCTATACGTTTAATAAGGATTTACTTAATGGAGATGTTGGGCTTGCGGTATTAAAGACGGAGGGAGTGAAGGGGGGAGCGATGGTAACAGGTGGGGCCGCGGGAACGGGAGGGGTGGCTGCGACGGGTGCGGTGCCGGCAGCAACTGTCCAAAGCACTCTTTCATCTCTTAGTTCTGGAAATGTTTGTGGCGCAGCAACATGCAGTGCTCTTAGTGGTTGTAATTACACTCGATATTTACCCCTCCTAAAAACAGCAGCCGCAAATAATGGGGTCGACGTAAAGATGCTTATTGTTCTTTTATGTAAAGAGAATCGCTCTTTAGATGTTAATGCTGATCATGTGAATGACAACCAGTCACATGACTGCGGTCTCATGCAAATAAACCAACCTGGTGCATGCAGTGGTTCTATTCTTGACCCAGCAACCAACATCTCACGAGGAGCACAGCTATTGGCTGGGAAAATGGGAGCACAAACCTATGGCAATGTTCCTGCTCCTGCAAGCGTGTTCGCGGCATACAACTGCTGCGGAACAGTTGGAATGAATTCAAATGATCCCAGTGCTGATTGTAATACTTCTACAGGCTTTACAAGTGCGATTCCAAAATGGGCCTGCCCAATTAATCCAGGACCTTCCGCCACAAACATGACCTTCGTAAAAAATTATGCCTGCGAAGCAAATGCGTGTCTTTCCGATCCTTCTTTAAATGGACTATAAATAGTTGATAGACTCAAACTTCTTTCTTTTTTCTAAATTCAAAGTTTCTTTTTTAGATTCAAATTTTCTCTTTTTTCACCTCAACCCTTTATATCAAACGACATACTTTTCTGCTGAAAAGTTGCCTCCCACTCCCGCCGTCGCGGTCCGTGAGTTGATATAAAAGGTTAGGTGAGGAGTAGTTTGATACGCATCCGTATTCACCACCCTCAAGTAACCCCTACAAACCAACTCTCGGAGCTTGACGAGGCGAGAGTGAGATGATCCGCCAGCAGGCGGATACATCGTTTGGTTTTAGGGGTTACTTGAAAAAGAAAAAGAGATTTTAAATTAGGAGAAAGAAATTTGGAATCTAAAAGGAGGTTTTACTTCTCCCAAGTAAGAAAAAACTTTACGATTGCAAGTGTGCAAGCTTATTTTTCATATAGACGTCTTGCGCGTAGCCAACCAAGTTACTAATGAACCAATAGAGGGCAAGGGCAGAAGGGAGCACTGCTGCAGACACCGCAATAATAACAGGAAGAACATAGAGAAGTTGAATCTTCATTGACTTCATAAACTGATCTTGAAAATTTTCTTCATGTGCTTCTTTTTTTGAAACCATTGTTGCAGTTTGTCTTCGGGCAAGAAAATATGATGATATACCTGCTAATATCGCTACAACAATATTCTTTTTTGTTACATCAAATAAACCAAAGGCATTCGTGTGTAGAGTTTCAGGGAAGGTAAAAAAGGAATAAAGGGAAGAAGGGTCATTGTGAAGCCCTTTTGAAAACACGAAGTAAAGGGCAAAGAATACTGGAATTTGAATAACCACAACGAAGAGACTCGCGAAAGGATTTATCTTTTCACGTTTGTAAAGTTCCACCATTTGTTTTGAAGCATCGTGTGGGTTTATCTTTTGAAGCTCTTTAATCTTATTCATTTCTGGTTCAAGACGCTTCATTACATATTGACTACGAAGTGCGGAAAGATTAAGAGGAAGAAGAAGTCCTTTCACAAGAAGAGTCACAATAACAATAGCCGCACCAATATCATGAAGTGGCGTATAGGTGAGAACAGCAACAAGAAGGTTGTAAACCGGTTCGTAAAAGAATGTGTGGAACATAGTTGTTATAGTGTAGCAAATGCGGCACGTATTTCCTCTTGTATGAGATTTTTATTTCCCGTAAGAACGGAAACCTTTGGATAAACAACAATGAGACGAGGGGTTGAGGGTTTTACTTCTTCAAGAATCGCATAGACTTTTCGACTTACACGATTTCGATCAACGGCACGTTTAATTCTTTTTTTTGCAATGACACAAGAAAATTTAGAGGAGGGGGAAGGGGTAGAGGCAATATCAACATAGGTGCCACGAAACATACCTTTTGGTCTAAAGGTTGTAAAGTCTTGTTTTGTGAGGCGTTCCGATTTCGGAAGCATATAGATACAGATTAAACAGAAAGCTTCTTACGTCCGATTGATCGGCGACGTGCAATCACTCTGCGTCCATCTTTTGTAGCCATACGGACGAGGAATCCGTGCGTTGTTCCACGCTTCTTTCGCTTTGGATTATATGTTATAGACATGGAGGCTATTCTACATCAAAAAACGAAGAAAATCAATAGGCTCGATTTTAGTTTTCATTAAACAAATTTCAAAAAAATAAAGAGAGAATTCTTCTCTTTTTTAGTATTTTTTTAAAAATTAAAAATTTAAAATTAAAAATTTAAATAAACATGTTATATGTTTCTAAATGCTTACTGTTTACCTTTCCGTCAAGTTGCTCTCGTGTGTGACGAGTGTATACTACAGACAATTATGGATTACCAACAACTTTGGAATAGTGCCTTGTCTCAAATCGAGATAGAGCTATCTCGGGTTAACTTCAATACGTGGTTTAAAAATACACGCATCATTGATTACAAAGAGGGGGAGGTGACTATTGGTGTTCCTAACGAGTTCGTAAAAGATTGGCTCAATCAAAAGTATCACAAATTTATTCTTCGTATTCTTCGTACAATTCATGAAGGGGTACGCTCTGTTGTGTTCGCTGTTGTAAAACCAGAAACATTACAAAAGAAAGCTCAGAATATTGCTATAACAGGACAACCTCTTCCTCTTCAAGATTTATATATCAACAAAGATGATGGACTTAACCCACGGTACACCTTCGACACTTTTATTGTTGGATCATTTAATGAAGTTGCGTATGCGTGTTCTCAAGCAGTAATCAATAATCTCGGTATTGTCTATAATCCACTCTTTGTATACGGAAATACAGGATTAGGAAAAACACACATGATGCAGGCCATCGGAAATACTGTAAAGAAAAAGTATCCAGACCGAAAGGTTTTTTATACATCGCTTGAAAAGTTCTATATGGACTATGTGAATGCGACGAATCTAAATAAAATAAATAGCTTTAAAGAAAAATATAGAAAGTATGATGTCTTTATTATGGACGATATACAATTCATTAACGGAAAAGAAAGAACACAAGATGAACTCTTTCATCTTTTCAACTCTCTTTATGAAATGAATAAGCAAATTATCTTTTCTTCTGATAAACATCCAAATCTCATCATTGGACTAGAAGACCGTCTACGTTCACGTTTCAATCAAGGAATGATAGTTGATGTGAACATTCCTTCTGTGGAATCACGTCTCGCTATTTTGCAATCAAAAACAAAAGATTATAGAGAAAAGATTCCTTTTGAAGTTCTTGAATTCATTGCTGAGACAGTTTCTGGGAATATCCGTGAGCTAGAAGGAGTTATGACTTCTATTCTTGGTCATATACAAATAAAGAATCAAGCAATCACGTTGCTTGATGTAAAAAACCTTCTCAAGAATAGTGTGCGCGCAAAGAAAAGTATTTCTATTCCTGAAATCGTAAAAATGATTGCGGATTACTATCATATTCCTGACGTTTATATCTACAACAAAACTCGTCGCAAAGATGTTGTTAAGCCACGACAAATAGTTATGTATATTTTACGAGAAGATTTTGATATTTCTTATCCAATGATAGGGGACAGATTAGGTGGTCGTGATCATACAACGGTAATTCACTCATACGAAAAAATAAAAGGAATACTAAAAGATAATCCACAACTAAGTCGTGAGATTGAAGACATCCGAGCAATGTTGGTTTAGTTAGATGTTAGATAACCCGAGATTAGCCCCTAACATCTAATATCTACCCCTCTGTGGAAAACTTTGTGGATAAACAATGAACAACCTTTGGATAAAGACCTCACTATCCTCACTCTAAGAATGTTTCTTTGTTCTTGTACACAAACTCATGTAACATCTTTCGTTTGTTGTTTATTTATTTTTCCAGAAATCCCTTTAATTTACAAAGTGATTTCTGGAAGTTCACACCATCCACAGACCTATACTTAGTATTATATTTTATATATACTAAGTACTATGAAATTCGAATGCAAAGGAGAAGTGTTCATTAAAGCAGTACAGCAAGTAGCTCGTGCTCGTAGTAAACAACAATCTCAAAGTTACCTTCAAGACATTCACTTAGAATTAGATACTCATCTTCTTACACTTCGTGCGACCAATCTAGAATTGTTTTGTGAAAAAAGTATTTCTGTAAAAGGTCTCACGAACGGTACATGTATTTTACAAGGAGAAACATTCCTCCGTATTCTCTCTACCTTTCAATCAAATGATACGACGCTCGTCTGTGAGGTCCATGAAGGGGTGTTCTCTATCACTACCGACAAAGGTGTCATCGAAATAAAAACAACACCGTATGAGGACTTTCCGACGCTTCCAGCGCAAGGTGAGACCATTGGAACTCTCTCAAAAGAGTCTCTCACACTTCTTTGTAAAGAAGTTTCTTTCTGTGCAGCTACTACAGAAATAAAACCAGAAATCGCTTCTCTTTATCTATATACAAAAAATAATTTTATTTATGCTGTCGCGACGGACTCCTATCGCCTTGCAGAAAAAACAATTCCAAACGAAAGTGGATTAGACTGTTCTCTTCTTATTCCTCAAAAACATATCGGAGATATGTTACAGATTTTAAACGAAGAAGAGGGGTTGCTTACACTCTCTCTTAACGAAAGCATTCTATCGTTCTCGTCAGACAATCTTACTCTTTCTATTCATACCGTAACTGGTCAGTTTCCAGATTATCAGCAATTGTTTCCAAAAGAGTTTACGACCACCGTCACACTCATAAAAGAAGATCTTCAAAAAGCTCTCACGCTCACTACATTTTTTAATGAACAGTATTCTCAAGTGGAATGTATTTTCACAGGAGAAAAACTAACCCTTCATAGTAAAAATGAATCAGTAGGACAAGTGACACACACCGTGCCAATCAAAAAAGAAGGGGAGGATATAGAAGTTAAATATAATAATAAATACTTCCTTGAAGTTCTTCCTAAGCTTGTGGGAGGGACAGTGACATGCCTATTCACCACCTCGAATCGCCCGATGTTTATCAGAAGTAAGGAGGATGTAAGTTTTACATACCTCCTCATGCCCCTTAACAGGTAATGTATGGATGAAGGTCTTTTTGCAAAACATCTTTTTCAGATTCGTAAACGAAAAAATAACAAAGAGGAAATAGTAGTGCTTATACAAGAAAAAACAGGAATCATTTTAGAAGAAGATGAATTTATTATTTCTAAAAAAGAAGTAGTATTCCAAACTTCTTCAGTGAAAAAAAGCATTCTTATTCAGAAAAAGGTTGAAGAAATTCTTAAAGAAAAAGGATACCGAGTGAGAATGTGATTACTGTACCGTTGTTGTTGCAATTTGAACAGATGACGTTGAGACGAGAGGTTCCACTGTTTGGCACATTGTTGTGTGATTGCTTAGCCAATTTTGAATACCTGTTTCCCATAATGAATACTGAGAATCATTTGTTGGGTCAGATGGATATGGCCCATCTGGATTATTTTTTATGACAGACGCAAGAATAGTATGAACACCCATCGGAGAACAGTACTCTCCGTGTAAAATCGGTTTTGAGGAGGTATTAGGAAGTGGATCAGGGAAATACTCAACTGATGATGTTCCGAAGGATGCAGCCATAGCTTTGTGCCAAATAGGGGCAAGTACGAGACCTGCCACCTTTTTATCTATCGGAGTATTATCATTGTTTCCTCCCCACATACCGACAACAATAGAAGGTGTATATCCAACCACCCACACATCTCGATAATCGTTTGTCGTTCCTGTCTTTGCTGCTACAGGTCTGTCTCCGAAATAGAAAGGGGAGGATGAGATTGCCCCATACCCAGGAATCTTGGCGACATTATCAGAAAGAACACTAGAGATAAGTGATGTGACTGATTCAGGAAGAGCGTCAGATTCTTGTGGTGTGAATTTTTCAAGAATAGTATTGTCCCCATCTCTCACCTCAAGGATTCCTTGCGGTTTGTTGTAGACACCGTTGTTTGCGAATACCCCGTACGCATTTGTAAGTTCAAGAAGGGTAACTTCTCCTCCTCCCAGAACAAGAGATAGACCATAACGTGCTGCATCATTGATAGTAGAAAGTCCCATGGCTTGAGCGGTGTTTACTGCAGTTTGAATACCTGTGAGATAGAGAAGTTTCACAGCAGGGACGTTGATTGATTGAGCAAGCGCATCGCGCAGCGTCATCGGTCCACGGAACTTACCATCATAATTGTCCGGCATATAACAAACAGAAGAGTCTGTTCCATTGTTTGGTTTACCATAAGCGTCACATCTCGTACTGAATTGTGTCGGCACATCAAAGAGAACCGTCTCAGGTGTGTACCCCAAGTTAAAGGCTGATGCATAAATAATCGGCTTAATGGATGACCCTGGCTGACGAGAAGCCGTTGCAATATTGTATTGTCCAGGAATTGCTGTATCAAAGAAATCACGAGAACCAACCATGGAAATAATTTGTCCTGTACGAGGGTCTATTGCGACAAGTGCCGCATTGGTTGCTTTGTACTTGATGGTGTTCTGAAGAGCTCCTTCTTTTACAATGTCTTCAAGTTGCTTTTGTAATTCGTAGTCAATCGTTGTTACAACTTTAAGTCCTCCGTTTAGGACGATATCTGCTCCATATTTTTGTTCCAAGTATTCTCGTATGTACATTACGAAATGAAGCGCTTTTCCACTGTTTGAAACATCTTTTTCAAAGGATACAGATTCTTTCTGTGAGTTATTTTTTTCAGCTTCTGTAATGTAACCAAGTTCAAACATTCTTTGTAACACTAAATTTTTTCTTTTTTCTAATTCGTCACGATGTTTTCCATAAGGAGAATAGTACGTTGGTGACTGAGGAAGAGCTGCCAAATACGCGGCTTCTGTAAGTGTGACATCTTTAGCGTGTTTGTTGAAATAGGTGAGAGAGGCCTCTTCTACACCGTAAAGAGTTCCGCCGTAAGGACTTTCATTTAAGTAAATTTGTAAAATAGTATCCTTAGGGACTTCTTTATCTAGTTTGAGAGAAAGAATTATTTCTTTTACTTTTCGTGTGACTGTTTTTTCTCGAGTAAGAAGTGCGTTTTTGACAACCTGTTGATCGATAGTAGACCCTCCTTGTGAATATCCTCCTGTTGTGATATTTGCCAGAACCGCGCGAAGAAACGACGTCGGACGAAATCCATTATGTTCATAAAAATGAGAATCTTCAATTGAAATTGTTGCCTGGCGAATGTATGGACTCATTTCAGAAAAAGGAATTTCGGTGCGCCTCACGTTGTCATGTATGTTATAGAGAACTATTTTCCCTGTACGATCATAGATTTTTGTGGAGTTTGCAATTGCTCTGTTTTCAAAATTATTAAAGTCAGGAAGTTGAATACTTGCCATCCATACTAAAATAGCTGCGAAGGCAATAACCCCTAAAGAAATGGCTATTAAAAATAATTCACGGAAGAATGAACGTTTTGCCTTTGTTTTACGTGTTTGTTGAGAGGTTGACATGAGTGTATTCTACCATGGAATAGTATCTCTTTTTATAGAGTAATCCCAAAAACAAAAATAAGGGAAGAGAACTGCTTTAGTCTACTATCTAGAGTCTAAAGTCTGTCTATGCTAGTATTATCTCTATGGATAAAGTAATAATTGATGAAGCAAAAATAGACGAGCTCCTCACACGAGGGGTGGAAGATATTATCGTTAAGGAAGAATTTAAGAAAGAACTCATGTCGGGGAAAGTCCTTCGTATTAAACTCGGAGTAGATCCGACAGGTCCAAAGATTCACCTTGGTCGAGCCATTCCTTTTCGTAAACTTCGTGAATTTCAAAAACTAGGACACCAGGTTGTTTTTATTGTGGGAGACTTTACTGCCCAGATTGGAGACGCTTCTGATAAAACAGAAAAACGTCCAGGGGTAACTCGTGCGCAGATTGATGAAAATCTTAAAGACTACAAGAGTCAAATTTCAAAGATTCTTGATCTTTCAAAAACAGAATTTGTTTACAATAATGATTGGTTATCAAAACTTACTTTCGGCGAAGTGTCTACTCTTGCCGAATGTTTCTCTGTACAGCAGATGCTCGCACGTCGTAACTTCAAAGATAGATTTGATCAGGGGACAGAAATATCACTTCGAGAATTTTTGTATCCGCTCATGCAAGGGTATGATTCTGTTGCGGTAAAAGCCGATGCTGAGATTGGAGGATTTGATCAACTGTTCAACCTTAAGGCAGGGAGAATTATTCAGGAGCATTTTGGAATGCCAAAACAAAATATTATTACGTTCTCAATGCTTGAAGGAACAGATGGAAGAAAGATGTCGACGAGTTGGGGAAATGTGATTACGGTTGTTGATGAGCCGTTTGATATGTTTGGAAAGCTGATGTCAGTGCGCGACGATCTTATCGTAAAATATTTTACACTCTGTACGGATATTTCACTTTCTGATATTGCTGCTATTGAACAAGAAATGAAAGATGGAGTAAATCCTCGTGATATAAAAATGCGTCTCGCAACAGAAATCGTCACCATGTACCATTCAGATATGGCGGCGTCGCTTGCAAAGATGTCGTGGATAGAAACGTTTTCAAAAGGAGGTGTACCAGAATCAATTCCTGAAATTGTAACGACGGGTGAAAAAGAATTGGCAGACGTTTTAATTGAGAACGGTATTGTTTCTTCCAAAACTGACTGGAGGAGACTCGTAGAAGACGGTGCTGTAGCGGATACGGAAGGTGTGAAGATTACAGACACAAAAGTAAAAGCGTACAACGTAACATTGAAAATCGGAAAGAAGAGATTTGTCAAAATTGTTGTGAGTTAGGAGTTAACAGTTAGGAGTAAAAAGAGGACACCAAAGGTGCCCTCTTTTTATGTATTAGTAACTTCTCCTAACCCCTAACTGTTAGCTCCTAACTCTTTACCAATATCCCTCATCGTTTGCTGCGAAAGCGATATCGATTTCATCAGCCTCCTCGTCTTCTTCTTTTCCAAACACAATAATTTCTTCCTCAACAAGCACATCTTCTTCAAAGACGGCCTCGAGAGCGTCTGGGTTTATTTCTCCACTTGGTTTTGGGTCTTCCTCTTCAATAAGCATATGAAATATCGTTTAATGTATGCAAAGATACCACGGGTTTATGGGTAATGCAAGAGAATAGTGAAAGAGGAGCAAAATCTACAATAAAACAATACTCAATATTCAAATAATACGCATCAATTTCACGCAAGGTTTCGCATGTTTCGGCACGCTGAATGGGTCAGCGCGATAGCGATTGCGTCCACCTCATCGTCCAAAAGCCCTTTCTTTACTTGATTTGGAAGTATTTTGGGAACCATGTGAGCAATGTCATTCTTCGTCGCCCGACCATGTCCTGCCACTGCCAGTTTTATTTCAGGAGGGGAATACTCGTGAATGGTCAGTCCGTGGGTAAAGGCGAGGTAGAGAACGACACCACGAACCTCTGCCACATTGATGGCCGTTGTCTGATTCTTCGCAAAGAATAATTTTTCAATCGCGAGCTCCTCAGGTTTATATTCTTCTAGGATAAGCGTGAGTGTTTTTCCAATGTCACTCAAACGCTTCTCGAAGCTTTCTTTTTTGGATGTTTCGATACACCGTGAATGAACGAGGGTTTCTTTATTCCCTTCTTTATCGAGCACGCATACACCGAGTCGATCAAATCCAGGATCTATTCCTAAAATGCGAACGGCAGACATATTATTTTTTGAAATGCGTTATTGCTTTCTCTGTAGCCTTTCTCCCTCGAGGCGTTCTCTCGAGCATTCCTATTTGAATAAGGTAGGGTTCGGTCACGTCTTCGATGGTAGCCTCTTCTTCTCCTGTGGCAGCAGCGAGTGTTCCCACTCCGACAGGTCCACCATTAAAGGTGTTCACGAGTGCGTCTAAGACCATTCTCTCCGAAACGCCGATACCGAACTCATCAATTTCGAGCAGGGCCAAAGAAATATCAACCACATCTTTGTCGATAATAGTTTTGTGTACTTGTGCATAGTCGCGAGCGCGTTTCAAATAGTAGTTTGCGATACGCGGTGTGAAGCGAGAACGCTTTGCTATTTCATATGCGGCATCGTCTGGCACCGTGGCGCCCAAAATCTTCGCACTGTTTTTTACGATCGTTGCGATTTCTGGTTCTGTATAATATTGCAAACGGTACACACCTCCCGAGAAACGAGAACGAAGAGGGGATGACAATAATGATATACGCGTCGTTGCACCAATAAGGGTGAAGGGTGGAAGGTCGAGTTGTATGGTCCGTGCAGACGGACCTTTTCCGATAATGATATCGAGCTTGCCGGACTCCATCGCTGGATAGAGCACTTCCTCAATTAATTTATTAAGGCGATGTATTTCATCAATGAAAAGAATATCTCCAGGGGTAAGATTGGTTAGTATTGCTGCCAGGTCTCCGACCTTCATAATCGCTGGCCCGCTTGAGAGTTTCAAATTCGCATTTAATTCTTTCGCAATCAAATGCGCAAGTGTGGTCTTACCAAGTCCTGGTGGTCCATACAAAAGGATGTGCTCGGGAGGAGTTCCTCTTTCTTTTGCAGCAGTGAGAAGTATGTCGAGATTCTTTTTTATGACTTCTTGGCCAATATAATCCGAAAATTTCTCAGGACGAAGTGTGCTGTCTAAGTGTCTGGTTTCTTCTACTTCAATAATATGGTCAAGAGGCGGCATGAAAGGGGGATTTGACAAAAGTTTTATATGTGATATAATCTAGAAGTTGGTCTATCTTGTGCGGTTGCTTGTCAGAACCTATATATCTCTAAACAATCGGGAATTTATTCTCACCTTCTATTTCGAAGGACGGTCTGGTCGTACTCGTTACGTACTGTGCCTATCCTTATGAAGGAACGTTCTTCACCAAGGGGTTGCTTAGAGGTACATATGTTTTGGCAGGAGACAGATAAAGACTTTAGATTTTTCTAAGGTCTTTTTCTTTTGTTGTGTGACAAAAGTTGAATATTCAATATGATAAATAATCAATATTCAAAAACACGAAAGCTTTTGTCTACATATTGAATATTGTTTTATTGAATATTTTTATACTATTCCGCGATCAAATCGACAACACGAGAAACCTCCTCAAAGGATGTAATCCCATCCAATACTTTAAGTATAGCATCCTCACGAAGGCTTGGAATTCCTTGGCCTTTTGCCGCTTCGTGTATTTCTCGCTCACTTGGATTCGTTATCAAAATCTTTTCAATCTCCGCATTCATCATAACAGCTTCGAATATTCCAATACGATTATCGTACCCCGTGCCACTACAGTGTTCACAACCAACTGGACGATATAGCTTATACGTTATATCCGGAGTATGTCCCAGCATTGATTCTTCTTTGCCAGAAATTTTCATCTCACCTAAAATGTTGGTGATAATACGAGACTCTTTTTCATTAGCCGCATAGGCTTCTTTACACTCTGGACACAGTGTTCGCACGAGACGTTGAGCAAGGGCGAGTGAAAGCGCTCCTGCAATAACTTTTGGATTCACGCCAAGATCAATGAGTCGAGGAATGGTACCGGCCGCGTTGTTGGTGTGCAGTGTTGAGAACACCAAGTGACCCGTGAGGGCAGAGTTGATGGCTACTTTTGCCGTATCGGAGTCACGGATTTCTCCCACCATAATAATATCCGGGTCTTGTCGCAGTGCGGCACGAAGTCCAGAAATAAACGTGTAGCCCTTTTCTTCTTCCACCTGTGTCTGTGTAATTCCTTCGAGATGGTATTCGACAGGGTCTTCAATCGTAATAATTTTTACTTCCGGTGTATACATCTTATGAAGGAAGGCATAGAGCGTCGTCGTCTTTCCTGACCCCGTCGGACCCGTAGTGAGAATGAGACCGTTTGGTTTACTGAGGGCGTAATCAATAAGTTCGCGAAGCTTTTTAGGAAAGGCAATGTTATCCAAGTTAGACATAGCATGACGGGGGTCGAGAAGTCGCATTACGAACGATTCGCCGTAGTTCCCAGGAATAATAGACACACGCACTTCAACCTCTACTTCACCGAGATTAATACTGAATCGTCCGTCCTGAGCATTTGCACTCGTAGAAAGTTTTAGTCCAGAGAGTAATTTGAGACGACTGGTGAGATTTTTCAAATCATTAAAGTCAAAGAAAGCAACATCGTCCAATACGCCATTTAGTCTATATCGCAAACGCACATGCTCTTCTTCTGGCTCAATATGAATATCACTCGCGTCGAATTTAAGCGCACCAGCGACAATGAGTTCCATCATGCGTGTTGTTTTGTAGAGCACGTGTGAAGCGGCGAGTTCATCAAAGACTGCTTTTAATTCATCCATATTGTCGAAGCTTTCCATGAGCATCATCATTTTGTCTTTGGTGAGCTCGAGCATTCCACTCTCCACCTTCGCTCCTTGGTTGAGATCTGCGTAGCGTGTAAGCACATGATTGAGTGACGCATGTGAGCACAAGAAAAGTAATAGCTCTGTTCCGCGAGTTTCGATAGGGCGAAGTAATTCTTCAAGACGTGTGTTGTCAGGGGAGAGGGTGGCAATGTACAATTTTCGTCCGACGATTTTGAAAGGAACAAGTCCTGCCTCGCGAGCATCTTCTTCTTTGATGTATTGCATAGCGTCTGGCTCAGGGGCGAGTCCACGCAAGTCGATATACGGTAGTCCGTATTTATCGGACATTTGTTTTACGAGTTCTTCTTCTTCGTCTTTGCGAAGTTCGTCGAGCGTATGATTTTGTAGAGCGTCATCAAACGTGAGGGGCATAGAGACAGTATATAGGCATTCGGCATTAGTGATGAGTGGATACAGAGGAGTCGAAAGTTTAAAAAGTTCATAAAGTTTGTAAAGTAATCTTCGTATTTGTCACCCCAATGAAAATTGGGGTCCAGTGTCCACTGGATTCCAAATTAAATTTGGAATGACAGATACAAAAAGAATTTGACGTGTAGAATTACAACTCTTGACAAAAGTGAAAAATACTGTAGATTTATATTCGTAAGTCCGGTGGAATTTATTCCACCTTTTCATTAACCTTATTCAAGGAGAATCTCATGAGACGTTTTGTTTTCTGGGCAGCAGCACTGCTTGCAGCCCTTGCCTTGCACGGATGTGCTCTCAACTTGTCGGGGTGCATCCCTCGTGGTGACGGAGGGCATGTTTGTTTCAATGGAGGAGGAGGGGGTGCACAGCAAACACAGCCTCAGCAGGTGAGGCCGATTTACATTCAGCCGAACCAACAATACCAACAGCAATACATCCCACCGGTTCTGTATCCGCAAACTCCGCCACTGTATCAGCCGGGCGGCGGATGCTCAGCTGGATATCAGTTGATTAAAGGTGTCGGCTGGGTCTGCCAAGGGCGCACTTGGGGCAAGCTAAATTCAGACGGAACTTTCGAGTTCGTTCTGTACTTGCCGCCGCCCGCGGAACCCCCGGAGCTTTTCTCCGCAATGAAGGCCGAGAACTCATTCTGATCTGCACGAAAGTGCCAACCCCGCTGCCAGCATCCGCCGGCAGCTTTTTATTATACTAGCTCTAAATAATCGACACCTTTAAGGTGTCACCCCAATGAAAATTGGGGTCCAGTGTTCACTGGATTCCAAATTAAATTTGGAATGACACAAGAAAATGGATGACGGCTGGAGGTCCGTGTCCCTACTAAGGCCTTGACAAATCTCTGTTTTCATGTATACTGTATTCGATCCTCATTCATCGACTAACCTTGATGTATCAGGAGTTTCTTCCGCACTTTTTCATTTTTAAGGAGGACATTATGTCCAACTTCTCCCGCCTCGTCTCCGTTACCCTGGTTGCTGTTGCTGTCCTGCTGACCGGTTGCACCTCGGTGCCTCCCCAGCAAAATCAACAGATGAGTGGCCAGATGCAACAAGGGGGCACTGTTTCCAGGGCTCCCCAATGCATTATCGGCGGGGTGAACTACCCCGAACACGCAAGTAGCGACGCTGCTTGTCGAGCCAAGGAATCGGCCATCAAAGCCGATATCTACAGGCGCGCTCAGGAAGCGCCCCGCGCCGCAGTAAAGGCTGACGACGTGAAGGTCGACTCCACAACCGGTCGCCCAATTGCGAACGTATGTGCATGGATCAATCCAGACACGAAGGAGCGTTTCGACAAGCCTGCCAGCCACAAAGGCAGCTGCCCCTCTTTTGTGAAAGAGGTGGCGGGTCGCTTTGGATTCTCCATCGCGACGCGCCAATAGCGTGTCAGGCCATATTGGCCACCCAACCCCTTACGCTTTTCGCGGAAAGGGGTTGTTTTTATACAAACCTGATAAGTTAAGAGTAAAAGTAAAGCCCTTGACAAATCTATATTTTCATGTATACTATGCATATGTTTTGAAAGGGTTAATAACCTTAACGAGACACGGTGTTTTTTGTCAATTAACCCATTAACCCACAGGAGGCCATCATGGCAACCGTTCGTCCCCCGGTAGTACAGCAAAGCTCTGGAGGGAACACCCTCCGAGACGCTGCTTTTGCAGAAGACCTGGCAGAGGCTGCCAGGAAAAAACAAATCGCAGCTGAGGCCGCTGCTGAAGTAGCTAACGCTGACGCGTTGGCTGCCGCACACAAGCGCGAGGCTGAGGAGGCAAACGCTGCCCGTTCCTTGGCTGCAGCGGGTGGAGGGGGTTTGCGTCCAGCGCAATACCCCGCCAGCCCGCCGCCCGCACAACAGCCTCAAGTGGTTTACATGCCGGCCCCGAGTCAAAACCGGACCGGATGGATCGTCGCTGCGGCCATCATGGCTGCACTGCTGATTGGACTGCTCGTTGCCTTGGCCTGGTTCAAGCCTGACCGGAGCGAACTCGTCCCGGTTGCGCAGACGGCTAATTTGGCGATGACTGAGGCGAAGGTTGCGGGCAATACTGCCGCCGCCGCCAAGGACAAGGCCGAGAAGGCGAAAGCTTTGGCAAGTGCAGCTGACGAGAAAGCGACAGCAGCACTTGCATCAGCATCGTCCGCCGTGCAAACGGCAGACGATGCAAAGGCGACAGCCAAGAAGGCTCATGCAACGGCCCACAAGGCAGTTGCAAAAGTCTCGCCGGCCGACAACGGCAACAGTGCGGTGGCAATCGCACTCGCGATGCTCGCCCGTTCACAGCCCCAGGCTGTGGCAACGGCGACCATTACGACGTCCGACCCAACGACGACCCAAGCCCCTTCTTCTTCTGCGGCTCAAGTCTTCAGTTCTACCTCGAATGTCGAATGTGCATGGATTCATCCGGCAACGAAGGATGACCAGAGTTCTGCCGGCACCCTCGCTGGCAAGCGCTTCGACAAGCCTGCAAGTTTCAACGGATCCTGCTCCGACTTCGTCGAACAGACCCGTAAAAGCTATGGCTTCAAGTCATACCGGAAGATTTCCGGAAACTGATTTTTCACAAAGTCCCGCATGGGCACCCCGCTTTGCATTTCGCAACGCGGGGTTTTTCTTTTCCACACTACTATTGACATTATTATTATATGTAGTATACTTTAATAACTCTTTTTCTTTTATTACAGTTGGGAAAAAAGTATTACTTACTATGAAAAAAAATATATTTACAACACTCGTTCTTGCAGTTTTGTGTTCAAACATAATTCTTCCGCAAATTGTGTCTGCCGATGACTACGGTATCTTCACATCAGACCCATCTTCAGGTATCTACACGAGCGACCCATCCACAGGTATTTATACTTCTGACCCAACTGCTGGAATCTATACTTCGTATCCATCTTCAGGTGTTTATACAAGTGACCCAACTGCCGGCATATATACCTCTTTCCCTTCTGCTGGTCTTTATACCTCTGACCCATCTTCAGGCATTTATACATCTGATCCAACATCAGGACTCTATACTTCATATCCAACAAGTGGTGTTTATACAAGCGACCCTACTTCAGGTATCTATACTTCGTACCCATCTTCGGGTGTTTATACAAGTGATACAACAGGGGGAATCTACACAAGTCCATCAACTTCTGGAATTTATACATCACCAACGTACCCCTCATATTTATACTCTCCTTCGTACTCATACACCTCTCCAACTTACTCCACTGCACCTGTTTACACAGACAATCTTTATACAGGATCAACATATAATTCTGGCACGAGCTGGGTTGGGTCTACGTACACAGGAGGAACAGGGTACACTACGAACACAACTGTTAACCCGTCATATTACTATTGTGCCGACGGTACGACCGTGATGTATTCTTCTCAGTGTCCAGTGCACACACAAACCTGTCCAACGGGTTCTTCATATATAAACGGCTCATGTCAAATAACAATAATGCCAGGTCAATGTGTTTACCCAGGTTA
This sequence comes from Minisyncoccota bacterium, assembly GCA_041651055.1. GTDB lineage: Bacteria > Patescibacteriota > Minisyncoccia > Phycocordibacterales > UBA5272 > UBA11704. The sequence continues at coordinate 542,588 of JBAZJW010000001.1, read as the reverse complement.
CGCGCTAGTAAGCGGGGGTGCTTGTGTAAAGCATTGTTCAAATGGAACCACAGTAACTTATCCAAATGATTGTCAGCCAATAACCCAATGTCCGTCTGGTCAGACATTGTCGGGAAATGTTTGCGTACCAACCACTCAATGTCCAAACGGCCAAACACTCATAAATAATGTTTGTGTGCCAACAACACAGTGCCCAGCAGGTCAAACTCTTTCTGGAAATACCTGTGTACCCAATACTCAGTGTCCAACTGGCACAACATTAATTAACAATGTTTGTCAGGTGAACACCACTATCTGTCCATCCGGCACGACCATGATAAATGGCACTTGTCAGATCAATCAGACCGTATGTCCATCAGGTACAACGCTCATCAATGGAACATGTCAGGTGAACACAACAGTATGTCCAGCGGGAACAACACTTCTTCTTGGATCATGTGTGGTTAACTCAACATCGTGTCCATCAGGTACAACAAGAATCAATGGCACATGTCAGATCAACACAACTTCATGTCCAGCAGGTTCAAGTATGGTGAATGGTACATGTCAGATCAATCAGACAGCCTGCCCTTCAGGAACCACACTTACAAATGGAACATGTCAGTACCCAGCACAGTGCCCAACCAATTCAACGCTTATCAATGGCGTATGTCAGGCACCTGTGGTTTGTCCATCAGGAACAACCTTTACAAATGGCACCTGTCTTGGTCAGGGGACGACAATGTGTCCATCAGGCACAACGCTCATCAACAATATCTGTCAGATCAACATCACTGCATGTCCTACTGGGACAACGCTGATCAATGGTGTCTGTACTATTAACAGTACATCATGTCCTGTGAACACAACCTACAGTAATGGAGCTTGTACGATTACGAATGTTATTTCAAACACAAACGTAAACTACACGTACCCAACATACAATTATTCACAGTACGCTACGACATATACACCTCCAGTTATCACAACACAATCATGTTGGGATGGAAGTGTTATTCCCCACACGTCAATTTGCCCTTCACAGTACAAAGTGTGTGCGAATGGAACGAGTGTTCCTGTATATCAAACATGTTATGTTGGTGTTCCATATGCACCATACGTACCACCACAAGTTGTGAAGTTCAACAACGTGGTTACAAGTGCTGTAACAGAAATTACAAACACAAGTGCTCGCTGTAATGGTATCGGACTCATTGCGCAAGGTGCACCATCAACAGGATGGTTTGAGTACGGAGAAACTGCGAACCTTGGTCGTCAGACAGCTACTGCGTCTATTGGATCTGCACTTACGTCACCATTCTCAAATGTTCTCGCAAGCCTCAAGCCACAGACGACATACTACTGCCGAGCAGTGATGCAAAATCAGTACGGACTCGTGAAAGGTGAAATCGTTCACTTCACAACAAAGACAAAAGCTGTCACCTACGTGAAGCCTATAACCGTTATCAAAAAGACGACGACCGTTAAGGCTGTAACAACAGTGAAACAAAATCAGATTACTTGTTCAGATGGTTCTGTTATTACCGTAGGGCAATCAACCGCCACACTCCTTAATCAGGGTCAGAAGTTGATCGCACTTCAAATGGAAAAGACAAATGGAAATCTTTCTACAGGTTCAAATGTTTCCTATAAATTGACCTACAAGAATCTTTCAAACACTCGTCTTGATAATGTGATCATGAGAATTACTGTTCCACAAGAAATTACATTCGTGTCATCTCTTGCCGGAACATACGACAGTGCGACACACACGCTCACTTTCATGCAGGGGTCACTCGACGCATTTACAGAAGGTGTCATCGTATGGAACGGAAATGTGAATAATGACGCTCCACTCGGAAAGACAATCGTGACTACGGCATATGTCGCATACTCTGTTCCTGGTACACAAGTGCAGGATGAAGTAACCGCATATGTTGTCGGATCTATTCTTCCAAATGAGAGTGTCAATAATACAGACACTGGTGCAAAGCATGTTATCGGAGCCGGAGCAGGAAGTGGATTCCTTCCTAATAGCCTCGTGGAATGGCTCGCACTTATTGCAATCCTTTTCATTATCTTTATTCTTGCGCGTAGTATTTACGCTTCGTACAAAGATGACGGACACGTTTCTCACTAAATTAATGCCTTATGTGAGCTGAAGAAGAAAAACCGCCCCGAAAAAGGGCGGTTTTTCATGGTACACTTCCGGTATGAAAGAGACAGTAACCATACACATTGACGACCTTCGCACGCTCGCAGAGAAGGTTGCAGGATTGCTTTCTTCCATGGAAACACCACGAGCAAAGGTTCTTCTTTTGGAAGGAGGTTTGGGTGCTGGTAAAACTACCTTTACTAAAGAACTTGCCTCAGTTCTCGGTATAGAAAAAGAAGAAGTGCACAGTCCAACTTTTATTCTTAAAAAAGAATACAAAACGAAACATCCTCATTTTACGAAGTTGGTACATATCGATGCGTATCGATTTACCCATCCGAAAGAGGCGAAGGTTTTGCGTTTGGAAGAAGATCTTCTCGAACCTCAAACACTCATCGCCATCGAGTGGCCATCAAAAATGAAATACTTGCAGTCAGACATGGAGATGGAATTTGATGTGATCGATGAAGACACTCGCGATGTAACGCTTACCTATGAAAAAAAGTAATCTAAAAACAGTGGTCTTGCTCGATGCACACGCGATACTTCATCGTGGGTATCATGCCATGCAGGGATTTTCTACCAAGGACGGTAGACCGACAGGAGCGCTCTATGGATTCATTACCATGGTGCTCAAAATATATGAAGAAATAAAACCGGATTACATCGCGGCGTGTTTTGATTTACCAAAGCCAACCTTTCGTCACACAAGTTATGATGGATACAAAGCGGGGAGACAAAAGTCAGACGACGCTCTCGTGGAGCAGATAAAAGAATCGTACAAATTATGTGAATCACTTTCTATTCCGGTCTATACCTGTGAAGGATTCGAAGCGGACGACTTGCTCGGAACACTCGCAGAGCAAATAAAAAAGGACAAGGGTATGCGTGTAGTGATAGCGAGTGGCGATATGGATACGTTGCAACTTGTCGACGACGAACAAGTAACAGTCTTTACACTGAAGAAAGGAAATGAAGGTGTGTGGTACACAGAGAAAAAAGTAGAAGAGCGTTTTGGTTTTGGTCCACACCATATTCCGGACTACAAAGGCCTCGCCGGTGATCCATCGGATAATATTATTGGTATCAAAGGCATAGGCGACAAGACGGCCACAGAGCTTATCAAGAAGTACGGAACCATAGAAAAGATGTACGATGTGATTAAGAAAAACCCACAGCAACTTATTGATGATGGGTTCAAGGAACGTATGGTGAAATTACTCGAAGAAGGGGAGGAGGATGCACTGTTTTCAAAAACATTGGCAACCATCAGACGCGATGCGCCGAGTGTATATGTGCCACCAGAAAAAGAATGGTTGGAAAGTTTGGATATTGAAAAGTATCAAGCGGCGTGTGACTTGTATGAATTCAGATCTCTTAGAAGTCGTCTTCACAGCATGAAGGCAAACGGTCACACAGTAGAGACAGAAGAAAAAGAAATTGAAGAAGACATTGACCATGAGACTCTCGAAGAGTTACGTGTGATGGTGCACTTGCTTCACAGCGAAATGACAAACGCCCCCGTAAACGAGATTCAAAATATCACGGGAAAGAAAACGGCCGCGGAAATGCGTACATTTCTTGAGGAAGAATTAAAGAAAGAAAATTTGTGGCATCTTTTTGAAACTGTGGAACAGCCACTCATGGCGATCATTAAACAGATGGAAGAAAACGGTATCACGCTTGATGTGCACAAGTTGTCAGTGATGAGTGAAGAGCTTCATGCGAAGGTGAAAATTCTTGAGACGAACATTTACGAAATGGTGGGAAGTGAATTTAATATCGCATCACCAAAACAGCTCGGGGAGGTGCTTTATGAAAAGCTTAACCTTGGTATCAAAATCAAAAAAACAAAAACCGGACAGAAGAGTACAAATGTCAGCGAGCTTGAAAAGATTCGTGATGAGCATCCATCTATTCCACTTATTTTGGAGTACCGAGAATTAACAAAATTACTTTCGACGTACATTGATTTATTACCGACGTATGTGAAAGACGACGGAAGAATACATGCGCACTTTGTGCAGACAGGGGCAGGCACGGGGCGGTTTAGTTGTGAAGAACCGAACCTACAAAACCTTCCGATAAAAAGTGAGCTGGGAAGAAAAGTGCGAGAGGCCTTTGTTGCAGGAAAAGGTACAGTACTTCTTTCATGTGACTATGCCCAAATAGACTTGCGTGCGGCGGCGATTTTATCAGGTGATAAGAATCTCGTAGAGATTTTTGAAAAAGGAATTGATGTTCACACAGGAACGGCTGCTCGCGTCTTTGGTGTATCTGAAAATGATGTCACACCAGACATGAGACGAAAGGCGAAAGCCATCAACTTCGGCATCCTCTACGGCATGGGAGTGACCGCACTTAAAGAAGGAATGAAGGTTGAAAGAAAAGAAGCTCAGGAATTTTATGATCAATACAAAGCGACGTTTGTCCGATTGATGGACTACCTTGAAGAGGTGAAAGCTGCAGCTTGGAAGCAAGGGTATACCGAGACGTTGCTCGGAAGACGACGAGAGGTTCCGTTACTCAAAAGTCCTTTACCATTTTTACGTGCACAAGGAGAACGTATTGCTATCAATGCCCCGATACAAGGAACGGCAGCAGATATTTTGAAGTTGGCCATGATTGATGCGAATGAGTATATTGTAAAAAACAATCTCGAAAAAAGTGTGAAGCTTGCGCTTCAAATTCATGATGAACTTGTGTTTGAAATTGAGGCTGACATTGCTGAGAAAGTGGCGGACGATATTGTGGATGTTCTTGAACAGGTTTTATCAAAAAGAAATCTTTCTAAGCTTCCTATTAAAGCTTCACGATCCCTCGGGGCGAATCTTCAAGCAATATAAGGCAGATTTTAGATATTAGACTTTAGAGGTTAGATATACAAAACGTTCGTATTTAGCTTTGTCGCCCCAATGAAAATTGGCCCCCAGTGTCCACTTGGATTCCTCCGCCAGCTGGTGGATCAAGCCTGGAACGACACGGGAAACAGGATTCATGGAGAAGGTGTTATTCCTGTATTTTCAATAAAAATTAAAAATTTCAAATTAAAAATTGAAGCATAGTATACTATGCTTATGATTTACGCAATCGTTGGCACCGGAATACAAGGAAGAGAAAAGGCATATGAAGCCCTTCTTAAACATGGTACTGTTTCAGCACATATTTACAGCGAACAAATTGCTACGCTTGAACCGTTTGTTTCTGCATCTACATTGTTTGGAGAAAAAATTATAGCCAATCTTATCCAGGTGATGGATGTTGCCGCATCGAGAGATGAAGTGATTCGACTTTTTCCAGACATGAAAGAGTCTGCGAATATTTTTATTATCGATGAACCTTTTGCCGATGCGAACAGGCTGAAACGGTTAGAAAAATATTCTGAAAAAATATTCGACGCTCGTGAACAAAAAGAACGGGATGTCGATGTATTTACGTTGTGTAATCTCTTTGCCAGAAAAGATAAAAAAGGGGCGTGGGTAGAGTGGATGAGGATACGTGATTTAGATAGTGCAGAAGCAATTCACGGAGCCTTGTGGTGGAAAATGAAAACAATATGGGAAGATACCTTAAACGGAAAAGCTACAAAGTGGAGTAAGGATGAATGTGAGCGTGTCGGGGGGAAATTGCTTCGAGCGAGTATCGAGGCACATAGGGGTGAGGGGGATTTGAAGGGGAAGTTGGAGGGGGTTATTTTGGGGGTGTAGGGTGTCAGAAGGGATCGGTCACAAAGTCTATTTTTGATTACAAAAATATAAGACTTTGCGACCCCTATTCGATCCCTTACGAAAGTGACGAAGGTCACTTTCTCTGGGGGCACAGCAAATACAAAAAGCAGAATCATTTGATTCTGCTTTTTGTATTTGCTGTGCCCCCAGAAGGGATCGAACCTTCGACCGTCTGCTTAAAAGGCAGCTGCTCTACCGACTGAGCTATAGGGACATATTTTTATTTTACTACCTACTCACCATGTGCACGCTTTGCTATATCTACCGACTTGCGTCGACGCTTGCTAGCTTACGACATCTCGCGGCCGAGCCGCTCGAGCCACAGGGACACGGAAACAGATTTTAGACATTAGACATTAGACTTTAGAAAAACCAAACACAATAAAGTCTTTTCGAATAACGTTTTAACATACTATCACAAAATACAACGCTTTTCCAGTCTGGGAAGAGCGACCAAGGAACCTATTTGACCGTGCTCGTTCCAAAGTTTTCTAATTGTCCTCCTTGATTAAACCCAATATATGGTTTTGATCTGTCGTCACGAAGAGGTCCACCAGTAACATACCAGAGTAGCCATACGAGCCAGAAGCCGAAGAAGATTTTTAGAAGTACTCCCATATGAGGAATAGTATAGCAGGAGAAATAATATTCAATGAAACAATAATCAATATTCAAATACAATGACGGTCATTGTATTTTGTATCTCTCTAAACTTTACACGCTCTCCTCTTTTCTATTTCTGACACTTTGGACAAAAATGCGCAGATCTTCCTCCTATTGTTTTCTTTTCAATTGTTCCACTACATCCTCTGGTAAAACATTTTTCTTTTGTTCTTAAATAGACGAGGTGCTTTTTCTGAAACTCACCACGAGACCCTTCTATGTTTCTGTAATCACTCATACTGTCACCACCGAAATCAATTCCTTTTTTCAAAACTTCGCGTAGTGATACATACAATAATTTCTTTTCTTTTTCATTGAGACTTTTTGGTGTACGTGTAGGAAGAATGTGCGCGCGGTGCAACATTTCATCAGAATAAATATTTCCAATACCGGAAATAATTGTTTGGTCCATGAGAACTGTTTTGATGGCGCGAGCAGGGGATTTCATGAGTCGTTCCGCAAAGAGAGGAAAGGTAAACGACGTTTCGAGAGGTTCGGGGCCAAGGTGAGCAAGTTTGTCGGTGTGTAACGTATCTGTTTTCTGTACAACAATGGTGCCGAACTTGCGAGAGTCACAAAACACCAACTGCTTTTTATTGGAAAGTGTGAACACGACGTGAATGTGACGGTTGTATGAATCGTGGAGAGGTGAATCTTTTTCGGTCGGAATCCATGACCATTCCCGACCATTGTAGTTTGCATCATGCTTGTACATTCCATACATGAGATGGCCTGTCATCTTCATATGAACAACTATCGTGAAACCATTTTCTAAATCAATGAGAATATATTTTGCGCGACGTCTCACCTGAAGAACTTTTTGATTGAGTGTGTATTTTTTGAAATAGGAAAAATAATCACGATCTTTAATCGTATTCTTCGCAAGTTTTGACTCGCTCCACATATCTGACCAAATATCCGTGATAGAAAGATTCGGTAAAACGTTTTGTAAACCGGTGACGGTAGTATGTACCTCGGGGAGTTCTGGCATGGATATACTCTACAGAAGAATGAAGTATGGAGCAAGAAGTATGAACACTATTCCTTTGTGCTTCGTATTAAACCATTAAGGAGTGATTGGACTTTAGCGGTCTGAGCAAATACGGAAACTGCTAGTTCTTGAGAAATAAATCCCGTATCTCGTAAGATAAACAGTAAGTTCTGTGTTTCTGTTAATGATCCATGAGCAATATAGTAGAATTGAACTTTTTCTTTTTGACCTCTTCTTCCAAATCCTTCTGCAATGTTACATGTTACGGATACTGCAGCGCGCTGTATTTGACTGGTTATTCCGTACTGTTCTTGCCTTGGTAATGTTTTTGTTATTTTGTAAATTTCAAGAACAAGAACATGTCCTTCTTGCCAAGTAATTAGGTCTGTAAATGTTTGTATTTTATTCATGCTCCCTACTTCGTTCTCCTAACTTCTTCCCCAACTCCTCCCTCGCCACGGTCGCGTCGTCCCACACTTCTTTCGCACCATGTGGACCCATGATGTACGGATCGGTACCTTTCCCGCTGATGAGAACGACATCACCAGTACGCGCGAGTGAAATTGCTTTTGCTATTGCTTCACGACGATCCGGAAGAATAATAGGGATATGGTTGGTTACACCGCTTGCCACTTCGTTAATAATTTTCATAGGATTTTCATCATACGGATCTTCGTTGGTGATGATAATTTCTTCACACAGTTCGTCTGCAATTTTTCCTAAGACGGGACGCTTCCAAGAATCTCTTCCTCCACCGGTAGAGCCGAGCACGGCAATCTTTCGAGACAAAGGAAACGCTTCATACAACTTGCGAAGAGAATCATCGGTGTGTGCGTAGTCGACGATGACCGTGAAATCTTGTTTACCTCGAGTTCCTTCGAGAGGTTCCATCTCAATTCTTTCTACTCGTCCGCGAATAAGCGACAGCCCTTCGATTCCTTTCTTGGCATCTTCCACAGAAACTCCTAACTCTCGCGCAAGCGTGAGTGCTGCGACTGCATTTGAAATATTAAATTTACCCGGAAGAGGTATGGTTATTTTTGTATCTTGCCACAGCACAGTACTTGATGTTTCTGTTTCAGAAATAATTTCTACATCCTTGAGCGAGTAGCCAATGTTTTTTTCAACATCATGAACAAGAAAAGAGGGAGCGTGTTCATTGTCCACGTTTGCGATAGACATGCGCACTGCCTTCGGACTTTTGGCGAGATGTCTTACGAGACGAAGCTTTGCGGCTTTGTATTTTTCAAACGACCCATGGGACTCGATGTGCTCAGGGGAGAGGTTGGTGAACACAAGCGCATCCATTTCGACACCAACATGACGATAGAAGCGTGCACCTTCAGAGGTCATTTCAATAATCGCGTATTCACACTTCGCATCTACCGCATCGCGGAGAAACTTTTGTGTGAAGAATCTTCCCGGCATTGTCATTTTATATTTGTTGGCATGACTGTCTTCTCCAACCTTAAAACGTATTGTTGAAAGAATTGCAGTTTTCTTTCCAGAGGCTTCGAGCACAGCATTAATGAATTCTGTTGTTGAAGATTTTCCTTTCGTGCCCGTGACACCGATGACAAAAATGTTTCGAGATGGATTTCGGTAAAGATAGGTGCCGGTCAGAGCAAGAAGGAAATGATAGATTGGCTGAAAGAATGAGTAGAGTTTTTTTGGAATGAGATTTTCGATGGCGCGTAGAATTTTTTCCATATAATTATTGAAGGAGACTTAAGGCTTCTTTGATAAGTGCACTGGTTGTTTTCTTGTCGACATGAAGTTTTTGGAGAACGTCATGAATTTCTTTTGAAGAGTATCCGAGGGTTTCAAGAGCAAGACGAACTTCGTAGGTTGTGTCAGTTTCTTTTGTTCCTACGAGATGAGAAAGTTTTCCTCGAAGTTCGAGTATAATTTTCTCAGCAGTTTTTTTACCAACACCTGGTGTGTGCGAAAGAGCAGAAACATCTTCTCTTTCGACAGCGTCCGCGATAGAAGCAGGGGAATGAACAGACAGCATGGCAAGCGCAGATTTCGGTCCGATACCAGAGACACCTATAAGTTTTTCAAAAAGGAAAAGATCGAGTTCATCCTTGAATCCATACAACGTGAACTGGTCTTCACGTATATGAGAATGAATATAGAGAGACATTTCTTGGCCAACCGTTACAGAAACAAGAAGAGGTAAAGGACAGTGGACGCGATAGCCAACACCAGAAACATCAAGCAGTACAGCGCTTTCATTACTTATTAGGGCTTTGCCGCGAAGAAATCCAATCATGGGGGTAGTATATCAGGAATAGTTTGTGGGTGTTAGGTTGTGGGTTTGTATAGGGAATGAAATTGCCCCCACTTTTCACTTTATGGACTTTTCATTTTTTGACGTATTGTTCGCCTTGAAAAGGTTGACGATACGTGGTATAGTGAGGCATACAAAAAAGATATGGCAATTACAAAAAACGCAAAGAAAGCATTACGTGTAAGCGATAGAAAGCGAGTCGTTAACGACCGTGTTCGTCGTACAATGAAGGAAGCTGTGAAAACTGTCCGCAAAGATGTTGTAAGTAAGGATGCGAAAGCACTCACTTCAGATCTTTCTCTCGCTTTCAAAGCTCTCGATAAAGCTGCAAAGAAGGGTACTATCAAGAAGGGGACTGCGAACCGCAAGAAGTCACGCCTCGCAAAGGCTGTAGCGAAAGTTTCTAAATAAACTGACGCATTACGTTGTCGCTACGGAATTTTTCTCAGTCGTCGTACTAGCATGTACGCCTTACTTCCAAAAATTTCTAAGCTCCTCGTACTGCATTCAGTTTCTAGAGAAACTTCTCGTGCGGTGTACGGTATCACGTGAGAAAACTTTCGTGGTACACATGCTCTCGTAGTTCAATGGATAGAATTCAAGTTTGCGGTACTTGCGATGCAGGTTCGATTCCTGCCGAGAGCACAAAATACAAAAACCACTTCATAAAGAAGTGGTTTTTGTATTTTGTGCTCTCGGAGAAAAGCGCCTGCGCGCTTTTCGTCAGGAATCGAATGGGCGCAGTGATGTTTTTCTAGCAAGAAAAACCACGAGCGGCGGGCTGCGAACTTTTTGAGTGGCGACGAAAAAAGATTTGTAGCCGATTCCTGCCGAGAGCCGATCTCTTCGCAAGCTATTGACACAGTCTATTTTTCATGCTATACTGGTTAAGTCCTTTAACAACCCGGAGAACATAGCATGATCAAAGAACTTCACCTTGTCGCCCGCATTCTGTACAGCTTCTTGGCCACCCTTGCGCTTTCGGGCGTGACCGGCCTGGCCTTGTCGGGGGCACTGGCCTTTATCGGCGTCCTGATTTTCTTCAATAGCTTTGTGTTCCAGTACTTCGTACTGCACTTTGCGTTGAAGGAGGTTGCCGTCACCAAGCGCGCCCGCCTGCTGTTCCTCATCGGATGGCTGGTCATCTGCCTTGCAGGCCTCGTCGGCTCCGGCCTGATGATTCCGCAGATGAAGGATCTGGAGTTGTACGCCAGTGTTGAAGAGTTCGCACGCACCAGCACGCTCTGGGCCTGTGTCTTTTCCGCTTTCGGCGCCGCCCTCGTTGCACTCACCTGCACGCGGCGCGCATGGACGCGACACGGACAACTCGGCTAATCGCCCACCCCTCACGGAAACGTGGGGGCTTTTTTATTCTCACTTATCCCCCAACTCCTCCTCATTATGTTGTATACTATCTCTATACATTTTTATGAAAACAATTTCAATCGTTTTGCTCAGCGTTCTCTTAATTGGCGTGTCGGTGGCCTTCTTTTTTGACCACACAGCACAGGTTGCAAAGCTTAATACTGCTAACATCGCACTTACACAGCTACAAGAAAAAAGTGCAAAGCAAACAAAAACAGGACTCGTACTTATTAATTGTGCCAACGCTACAGAGAAGGCATACGTAGCGACCAAGAAATACGTTTCGGTTGTGGCATGTGTAAGAGCCGGGCTTAAATAGGGAGTGTTCGTGTAATAGTTTCTAGTGTATGCCGAATTTCGGTTTTTTAAAAGTTCCTTATTGGAGTTTTGGAATAGATCAAAATTATTGCACCCCTTATAGATAATATGGTAGGGTGTTTGTAGAGACAGGTGATGTATATCACTCATATAAAAATACGGTTCTTTATCAACAGTCACTCGTGAGGGAATTCTAAATGACTAACAAAAAGGTTTGCACTGCCCCCGTTGCCATGAACTACGTAGGGGAGATTTTTGGTTTGATTCAAAAAGAGGGGAAGACTCCAGTTCTTTACATTCCTGGTAACACAGGAAGAATTGGATGGCTCGAAGAACTCTTGTTCACTAATGCACGGATTATTACTGGAGGTGAGCTGACCTATGTGTTTCAGACACTCTCACTCGGCGATAAACATGGATGGAGGAAAGCAGTTGCACACGGCGTGAGGCCTGTAACACCATTCATTGGACCCGGGGTTCGTGATCTGGTAAACGAAGGACATGCGGACAATATTCATGAACATCTTTCCAACGTGCACGAACTTTTCGAAGGACTCTGGCGTCCTGATGTTGCGTTCGCGCACGTTTCGTCTCCTGATGACCTTGGACGTGTCACACTCGGCTTGAATGCTGGACTCGACATCTCCGCAGTCAGGAATGCGAAATTCAAGATCGCGGTCGTGAATAGTAATATGCCTCGCTTCGCAATTGGAAAGATCAAGGATAAGGAGACTGGCCTCGAGATCGATTACGGATGCGCGATGTTCCTCGATGAGTTCGACCTCGTAGTGTATCAGGATGAAATACTCCTTGAGCACGCGATGAAGATCAAACCGAAGGATGTCTTGCCGTCTAAAGCGGTTGCGAGCAAGATTGTCAGATTCCTGTCTTCTTATTCCGAGGTTTCTGAGCTTCCCCACACACTTCAGCTGGGTATCGGAGCTATTCCAAATGCGTTCGCAGAAATGCTTGCGACACTTGGGGTGTCTGTTCGCGGCATTTGGTCTGAAATGTTCTCAGATGGGGTCCTTCAGCTCTACAAAGCAGGATTGATTCGGAACACTCGAGGGGAGTATCTCCGCGACCGTATCGTTGTCGGATTCGTCCTTGGCTCGAAAGAGTTGTATGAGACGATGCACGAGAATCACGACTTTGTGGTGCTTCCACAAGAAATTGTGAACGATCCTTTCATGATTGGGCGTAATGACTATATGGCTAGCATTAACACAGCACTTGCTGTGAGTCTGCTTGGTCAAGTTGTTGCGTCGATGATTGGCAAGGAGTATTACTCCGATGTTGGTGGTCAGTACGATTTCGCTTACGGAGCGCGTCGTTCTCGTGGAGGGGTCTCCATCATTGCTTTCCGAAGTTCCGTTTTCTTAGGGGAAGGAACGGAAGAGGGCAAGATTGTTGATGTCCACGCAGAAGGGTCTCATTACACCATTAGTGCCAACTTGCCTCTCGTTGTAATAACTGAGCAAGGTGTTGCCGACTTGCGAGGTCGCTCGGACCGTCAACGAGTAGAAGCAATGTTGGAGGTCTCTTGTCCGAAGTGGAGATTCTCGCTTGAGAGAAAAGTGGGGCTTCTTCCTGCAATGCAAGGGGTCGGGGTCATTCCCCCACGAATCGTTCTTTTGAAAAGCGGTGAGCATGTAACTGTTCGTCCAGCAACATCAAACGATATTCCCGCAATCAGAACATACCTTAATTCTCAGTCGACCTCAGACCTCGCCAGTCGATACATGGGAACGGTAAGTGTTTCGTATCTTACGTCTGACAAACGTATGAACGATTGGTATGTTCATTCGCTTGATTTTGTGAAGCACGCCGCCTTCGTCGTTGAATTACATGGTGCCATTATTGGAGTGGCGCACGCATTCAAAGTTGAAGGTGAAAAGGAGTATGAGGTTGCCTTCTCTCGACTAAGCGGTCGCGAAGGAGAGGGGATAGGGCAGCATCTCATGTGTACTTTGGTTGATTGGGCGAAGGAGGCAGAGGTAGAGAAGTTGCACGCAATCACCTACAAGAGCAACACGAAAATGTGCAAGCTGTTTAACTCGTTCGGCTTCACGGCTTCACCTGATGTGGAAATGACGGCAGTCAACTATGACGGGCTGGTTGTCGATATTGTGTCTAAACGTCTGACAATACAAGGCTGACGACCTTGTTTCAAGCGCCCTGTCTCGTATATTGAGACAGGGCTTTTCTTTTTTCTCTGTGTTAAAAAATCGAAGAAGAAGGTGTTTGAAAGAATTTACTCCCCATCTTCGTATATACTCTATATTGTGCACAATATCACAAACTGTACAGATGAAGAGCTTGTAAAGCTTAGTGTTTCTGACACTGCCTATTTTGGCGAACTTATTAAACGTTACGAAACTGTGCTTCTTCGATACGTGATGCGTCGCTCCAAGGCCACAAAAGAAGACGCAGAAGATATTGTACAGAGTAGTTTCATAAAGATGTACCGGAACATTAACGACTTCGATACGACGCTCAGCTTCTCATCATGGGCATATCGCATCACGCACAACGAGCTCATTGATTGGTATCGTAAACAAAAAAGAAATCCACAATTTGTTTCGTCTGCCGATGATGAAGATATTTTCGCTTCTATTGCTGGAGATATTAATATAGAAAAAGAAGCGATACAAACAGAAACAAAAAAGGAAATCGGAGACATCATAAAAAAACTTGACCCGAAATATCAGGAAATTATTTTCCTACGTTTTTTTGAAGACAAGAGTTATGAAGAGATCTCGGACATTTTACAAATCCCTCCAGGGACCGTTGCGATACGTTTGTCGCGAGCAAAAAAGATTCTTCAAGACACATTGAAAGGATACGTAGACGCAGATAAAAAAACACCATGACAACATCAGAAACAATTCTCACAAAGATACATAAAGAAAATATTAAACCAAAAGCAAAGTGGTATTTTGTTGTGGAACATGCGGCTCTTTGGATTCCAGGAATTGCGGTGACATTGCTCGGTGCTGTCGCTGTTGCAGGAGGGCTCTTTGCAAGCATGCACACTGGCTGGGAATATCAGGAGTTTGTCTATGCTTCACAGTTTGATTTTATTACCGCAAATATTCCATTTATATGGGTTCTCTCCTTTGCGTTATTCGGTGGGTTTATTGTGAAGGCATTACGCACGACACATTTTGGATATAGATATTCATTACATTGGATTTTACTTGGAAGCGTTACGACAAGTGTGGTTCTTGGAATTATTATTTACAAAATAGATGACTCTTTTGAGGTGGATAGTGTGATTCGTTATCCGGTGCACGAGCGAGAGCAGCGCGTGTGGTCTTCTCTTTCAGAAGGAAGACTTGCAGGTTATGTAGAAAAGAAAGAGGACTCGAGGGTTGTTCTTCGTGACAAAGATGACGTGGTCTGGGTTATTGATTTTTCTGGTTTTGGAACGACAACATTTCCTTTTGTTGAAGAGGGAAAAAGTATAAGAATTATAGGAACGACAACGGGCGAGCGTGTGTTCGTGGCATGCATGGTATTCCCTTGGGATATTGGTGCATTTCCGCGCGCAGCTCCTCCAATGCGCAAGCAGATGTTGTTGTTGCCATCATTGCAGAACAAAAATCCTGATTGTACAACCTTGCTCGATGATATGAAAAATCATATGCGAGGAGGTGAAAGAAAAGTAAATGTGGGAGCGTAGTAAAGAGTGTTGGTTGCACAATGACGTCACATAGATACACCAACAAATTACTTTAATTTCTAAACACTACAATTCTTATGAATTCAAAACGCAAACAGTTCCTCGCCTTCTCATTGGCAGGAATAGGGGCACTCGGCGCATTTGCGTCCGTAAGTGCCGCATCATTACCAGCAGGAACTCCATCAAATGTTCGTGACCAAACACGTACCGCTATTAAACAGGCAGTTACCAATGGTGACTACCAGGCATTCATTGCCGCAACAAAAAATAGTAAAGCGGGTGTAAACACAATTACTGAAGCGCAGTTTAATGCTATGGTTTCTGCTAACAAACTTCGTGCAAATGGAGATATTGCAGGCGCCAAGAAACTTCTCGACGAAGCTGGTATCAAACCACCAGTGCTCGGTAAAAAAGGCATGCACGGTGACCAGGCTGGAGAAAAGGGAATGGGGATGCAAATGCAAAATCTAACTGACGCACAGAAGGCGACAATGACACAAGCGAAAGCACTCTTCGCGGCAGGAAAGAATACAGAAGCACAAGCATTGCTTGATGCAGCTGGAATCAAAATGCCAGCAGGAGGACATCGTGGCGCAGGCGAAATGAATTCATTCTTTGCGTCTCTTACTGATGCACAGAAAGAAGTCATGAAGCAGGCTCATATACTTATGGAAGCTGGCAAGCAAACAGAAGCCAAGACGCTTCTTACGAATGCCGGAATAACACTTCCTGCATGGTCTATGGGGCACGGTCTTAAATAAAAAGACGTCAGGTTGTAACATAATTTTTTCAACAAAAACATCGAAGGTTCACCTTCGATGTTTTTGTTTGTTCTTCTTTTTTAGAGACAGGAGCACTCCTATATAGGACGATCGCTACGGCCCGACAACCTAATGCCGATTATTTAGGGTATACTTTACCTATGAAAAACTTTTCTCATAAAAAAATAATTAGCTTAATTCTCCTTTTTGTTTTACTTGTTATTGTCTCAGTTTTTTTAGTTTTAAAAAATAAAAATAGTAATAAAAACATATGGTTTTTTCTTGGTAAAAAAACTAACAATGAAACATTAGTCGAATCACCTTTTATTTCAGAGATAGAGGCAGTCACCAAAGAAATAAACACACGTCAATCTCAAGAAACCTCAGATGATAAGGCTGTAAAAGATCTTCGAATACGCAGGTGGAAGCTCATGGATAACAATCATAAGGATGTCGAGAACTATCTAACACAAAGTCGCACAAATAAAAGCAACGAGGCGACATGGAAGTCCATCTTTGATGACTATGTTTTTCTTAAGCTTGGAAACCGCTTTGGAGAGTTGCCGACAGACATGCCTGGCGCAAGTATTATAGATGCTTTTGAATCGTGGGATGGATTCGATCCATTTCGTATTGATAGTTATTACAGAAAAGATGGCTCAGTTCTTTTTATTCTGAGTGATATGGTGAACTCAGGTGTATATAATATATTTAGCACAACATACATGGCTACTTTTATGGGAGATTCAAGTGTTATAGTAGAACCACTTCCATATCTTGATTCCGAAGCACATGTTCAGAAAGATATTACCAATGCTATATATGATAAAGAGACTGATCAGATTAAGGTTTATGGCATGAGGCCGTTTGGGCTGTATCCTTGTAATTCGGTTGAAACATATACTATCTTTAACGATCGATTGATACTCGATACCGTGGAAGAAAAAAGGGTGTGTATAGGTAAAAAAATAGATAGCGTAAATGATTTGGGTAAGTATTTTGATGACAGTACAGATTTTTCTCTACTTAAGATTGTTTCAAAAACGACATCAGAACAGCTTGAGAAAGTAAAGAAAGTAGATGTTACAAAGTAAGAGGTGGGCCGGTTCTTTGCTTAAGACAAGAAAGATCCTTGTGTCGACTAGTTTGCTGGTGTAGTTATGACAAAAGCGGAATACTACAAATTCATCATAAAAACAGAAACAGAAGCGACAACAGTTTAGAAAACTTGGAATTAATTTGCCCGAATTGTCACTACGAGGAACATCATTTGTAGACATTTTCAAGTATTTCAAAAATTGATAAAACGTGGTATAGTATTGCAACAATTGGTAAAACAATTGGTAAACAGGGAGGAGTGGCAGAGTTGGTCTATCGCATCTGTCTTGAAAACAGAAGTCTGAGTAATCGGACCGTGAGTTCGAATCTCACCTCCTCCGCATAAATAATTAAGTATCGGAGTGACCCACTATCCCTATAGTGGGTCACTTTGTACTGGGGGTGGTAAAATTAAAAAAACATGCAAAAAGACAATGTCTTCAAAAAAGATGGAGTGAATGTCTTCAGGGTCGACAAGGTGTCAAACCTTGAATTCAAGGAAGAATTTATTAGCTCAAACTATCTTTTTAAAATAGACGAATCTCAAAAATTATCAGATACTGGATTACTGGTACTTTTTAAGGTTGAACCACTTGATGGTATGCTGCCATTTTTTACTGCACGTTGGGATCAGAACTATGGAACCTTGGATGTTGACATTAGCAATGTGGATAAAAATATAAGCACTCTTTTTAAGTCAGAACAAAAAGGATACTCTGGTCATCACCCAAAAAGAATTTCGGAATCAAAGAGAATATATCTTTTGAATATTAAGACCCCTGAGGGAGTCATTTTATTAGGAGAGATAAGTTTTAATATAAACCATGGTCATGCTCTTGGTATCTTTTCTTAAGCTTCAGGCAATAAATCTATTACGGGTTCGATAGTTTCAATTATCTTTAATCTTAATTCTGTATCTAAAACAGCATCCTCCAGCATTTGTTGAACGCTAGTATATGTAGCAAAAGATTGTTCAGAACGAGACATCATCGTTTTATGTAAATATAAGTATGCAACAAAGATAAATCTTATGCGTTCTTTCGTGGTATAGAGTTTCTCGAAATCTGGTGGAGGTAGCATTGCGTTATCATTTTGGTTACCTCTCATCTCTCTAATAATCCTGGTGTAATAATTACCATGAACAAAATCACTGCGGTCTTTATATAGAACCTTTATTTCTTTTTCGATATCGTTGAATTTCCACTTTATCAATGATCCAACTCTTTTTCTTAGCCTATATCCAATTTCTTCGTTTTGAGAGTCACCAGCTGTAAATAATGTTTCTAACAAAGTCGCCATATCTGCGGACTCTCTCTGCCATGTGTAAGACGTCTTGCCTTTACTGTATTCTTCTAATCCCTCATAAAAACCAGCTGCCATAAATAATCTCCAATCTTCTTCCGTCCAAGTCGTAGCAGTATCTCTTCTCCAGGTGAAATACTTCATCTGGTCAATCATAGTATTATAGAAAGAAACAAAATCAGTCGTTTTAAAATCCTCGTACCTTTGATGATCATTCGGTTCGACGTCAACTCCTATGAACTTATTCTCTTTTCGTATTCCCATGTCTGTAACAAAGAAAGCGGGACTCATATACTTAGTTGAAAACAGATTCAGGAGAGAGTTTACTTCTTTCGAGTTACTAAAATTTCTTTCTGGATCAGGTAACAATAACCCCCAGAGACAGTCACCATACTGTTCTTTACTTATACCACCCGAACCCGCTCCTTCATTCAGATAATTTATTAGCACATTATCATTAATAGGAGGTATCTTAGTTTTTATAGTATTCATAAACTCTTCTGCAGAGAAATTCCGTAAATTCCAGCATTCAAAATTTTCAGCAGTCACATAAATATTCTCTTCCTGTTTCATAACAGGTTCAGGGTGTCCATAAAAAGCAATGAATACTTGGCTCATGACTAGATTATAACAAAAAATAAAGATGATTATTTAGTTAACTCTAATTTTTTATCCTTATATATAATTCTTGTTCTAAGATTACCGAGTAACTGTCTTTTTTCATCGGTAGTTCCTTCTTTAAGGATATATTTCGCATAGTTCCGTATATCTGTTTCCTTGTTCGTTTCCAACTTTTCCTTTGCACCAAGTACAGACCTTTGAAATATATTGAACCTGGCAATTTCTTCTTCGAGGCGCTGTCTCATACCAAGTTCATTGATATCTAGCTCATCCAGTATTTTTAACAATTCCAGTATCAAGTCTTCTTCACGAATATACTTATTCTTACAATTTCTATCTCTCGCCCGAGAACAACTATAGTAGATGTATCTGTTTGCTCCTCCACCTTTCAACTCTTTCCACTTCTCTTCTGCTGAGATGCCACTACTACAGTAACCACAGGTAAACATCTTAGTGAATGCAAATTCTTTACTCTCACGAACTATCTGGTCACGTTTCAGTTGTGCTCTCGCTTTCTCAAAGAGCTCTTGGTCAATGATGGGTTGATGCTTTCCTTGATGCCATTCACCACTTCCTTTTGGTCTCTCGAACACCCCGTAGTAAAAAGGATTTTCTAGTGTTCTGTATACACCTGCAAGTGTGAGTGGTTTGTTTCCTCTTGTGTAGAAATTACATTCAAATCGCAACCAGTTGTACAACTTCCTTCCACTCCACTTTTCGTACGCAACTCTCTCGTGCATTTTCTTAATGATTGGTGCGCGTAGTGGGTCTACTAATACCTGACACTTCTTATCCATATCTTTCTGATTGAGGTAGCCGAGCGGTGCCTTGCCACACCATAACCCCATCTCTGCCCTCATGCGCAATCCACGCTTCACATTAATGCCTCGGTTATCGTTTTCAAGCTTTGCCTGAGAACCGAGTATCATGAGAAGGAACTTTTCATTCGGTGAATTACTGAAGCTTTGCCCGTAGGTGCGTATTTCTTTCAGTGTTCCTCTGTCCATAAGGTCTACGACTTTCCCTAAGTCTCCTGCGTTACGGGAAATTCGATCAGGCGCCCATGTAAGAATGCCATTATATTTACCTTCTTTAATCTCGTTGATGATTTCATTAAACACTGGTCGTTGTCCTGTTTCCTTGGCGGAGTGAGATTCTCGCTTCATGGCTACTATCTCCAGTCCTTCACGTTCAGCCAGTAGTAACATCTCTTTTATTTGTGAATCTATCGAAAGCATCTGCCTTTCCTCGGCTTCGGTGCTTTTGCGTGCGTAAAGGCAGTATTTTAGCCTCAAGGGTTCTAGAACCTCCTTATTTGGTGTCCCAAATGGTGTCTGTACTGTATTGCTCATATACACCAATGAATGACGCAGGGCCCTGGACTAGTCAAGTAGGTAATATACGGTTTTGTATTCCACTCCTAATCACTGCTTTCTATGTGGATAACTATACATAAGTGCTTGATAAATAAGGGATTTATAAAACAGGTAGAAGTTCTTGCACAAACACTTGACTTTACTTCCATTTATTTGGTACGATATCAAACAGGAGGCACAAACTCCGTTAATCACACTAAAAGTTAATTTATATGGAAAATACACCAAAAGAAAAGGAAACAAAGGCAAGAAGTAGGTTATACCCCCGCTATGACCTTGAGGAAGTTATCACGTTTATCGGTATCGTAAATACTCTGGGTGGAAATAGAGTATCTGGTGATGCTGTCGCCGCACATATGGGTAAGGCAGTAAACAACTCGACTTTTATCGGTCGTGTGAGCTCTGCTAAACAGTTCGGCCTAATAAATCAGGAAAGCGGCAAACTATCTCTTTCTCCACTAGGAAAAGAGATAGCGTTTCCGCGAGATGAACCATCGAAAGTTCAAGCGATACGTAAAGCGTTCGTTGCCCCTCAACTCTATGGAGAATTAGTTGAGGTCTTCAAAGGTAAGAAGTTGCCAGAAGTTCAGACACTCGGTAACCTTTTAGTACACGACTACGGTATTGAAGCGGCGGCGAAAGATACTGCAGCAAGAAATTTCGTAAGATCAGCAGAATACTCTGGAATGATGCAGAACGAAATATTGGTTTTATCAGAGTTACAAGGAGCAAGTGAAGTAATTCCAACTGAGACTACTGTAACACCAAATAAGGTTACAGAAAAAGCACCCTCACTTTCAAACACTGTCAGAGCAGAAGAGACCGACAGTTTCGTTTTCAATTTCAAAGGCGGAATTAAGCTCATTATTCCACGCAATGAAGCAACATCGAATGCTATCGCTGATGGGGATTTGAAAGATGCCCGTACTGCGCTAACAGCATTTTCTAATGCACACCTCAAAGAGATGGTGCCTGAAGTTAATGTTTCGGAAGAGTAATAAATTCTTCCTATGAAGAAAGTCATTAAAAAGGCGAAAAGAAAAGCAGTTCCATCAAGGAAACGCTATTCGCCCAGACAACAGCAAGTGATCCAAGATCTTGCAGAAATGTTGGGTAAATTACTCCCTGCAACGTCTCGTAGCCCGTTTTGTTTACAGAAGATTGCAAAAAACAAAGGTCTATCGAAGTACTTCCTTGAAGGACAGAGCAAAAAGAAGCAATTCACTCACTTCATTTCTGCTGTACATAAAGCACATCCGAAAACGTTGAAGCGTTTGATAAATGACATTCTTGCAGATTGCATCATAAGATGTCGTTCACAGGGTAATCCTTGGTTAAGACCAGAAGCAGATTTGTTCAAAGAGAAGCTCCTGGAGTTCGGCATTGATCTGAGAAAGGAAATAGATGAACTTGAATTACCTATTACACGTCCAGCGATAACACCTCCGAACCCAGTGATCCTTCAATCACTACAAGGCATCGGGCTGCATAAGACATTATTGTCTGATGTTATCCCTTTATTCAAGGATGGCTACATGAATGAGTCAGTGAGGAAAGCTGGAGAAATTACAGAAACAGAAATCATGAGGTGGTCAGGGGTACATGGTCAATTCGGACGTAACCTTATGGCACAAGTATTCAACAAAGATACCCCACTAATAGATGTCTCTCGATACCATGGAAGTGCGATTGCAAATCCAATGGATGAGAAAGAGGGATTTATGCTAGTTGCTATGGGTGCAATGCAATGGTGTAAGAACATTGTTGGTCACGGTAACGTAGATCAGTTGCCACCACATGAAGCAGCCTCAAGAATAATAATGCTCAGTCATTTACTTGAGGTTGTCGACAAGACTGTAGCTAAGAAACAAGCAGAGTCTCAAGCACAACCTGAGTAGTATGCAAGTTACTACCATATTGTCTGAAGAATAAAACCCACGTAACGTGGGTTTTATTCTATCTACTTCTTCCTCCGTTTCTCAAACTCTTGCAAATTAACACCTCGTCGTTTCGTATTTGGAGATGACTTTGGTGGTGGAAGATCGACAACTTCATTTTCCTCATCAGTCATTTCCATGTCTTCCTCGGTAAGCGGAACAATCACATCTTGCTTCATGTGCTCGTTAAGAGTTTCAAGCTCATCTTCATCTAACTCCCAATTCTTGTCCTGGAACTCGTCAACGATATGTTGAGGAACTTTAGCAAGCGACCCACCAAATGCTCGAAGGAATGTCTGCCCAAGTTCTTTTGCGTCTTCCGCTGTAAACTTAGGAAGTTCCATTTGGTGAACGATACGGTCTGAGTAGTTACTGCTGTGGTTCTTCAGCCAGAAGATAATCGAAGTATTGTTGCCTTCTTGAATATTCTTAATAAGGCGAGATTCAGCCAAGTCATTGATGACACAGTTTCCTTCTCGTAATGCCTTGTCTGCTAGCTCTCGAAACTCTTCATCGGTATCTCGCCACGCGTAATACGTAGAGCGTCCTATACCGACTCGCTCTGTGGCAATCTGCACAATGGGAACTTTGGTTAACTGCACAAGTAGTTTCTCTTTCTGGGTCGCCGTTTCAGATTGAGGAGACTTTTTCTGTTTAGGTGTTTTGCTAGCCCTACGACTAGCCATGGAGTTCTACCTTAACTGGTTTCTTTCCAGTGGCCTTCTCCCAGCGCTTGAGAATTACTTCTGCGTATACTGGTGACTTTTCCATAATGTAACAGCGACGTCCCATCTTAACTGAAGCAATTAACGTGCTTCCTGACCCTCCAAACGGCTCTAGGATTAAGTCATTGCGTTTAGTGAGTACTTTGATATACGAGATGAGAATCTCCAGTGGTTTCGTACCGAAGATTATTCCTTGCCCAGAAGATTTTGCATCCGATGACTTGTACTCAATGAAATCCGTTGGGCAGTACTTCTTGCCTTTACCATAGGATTCCCAATAAGGTGAGCCAGACGTTGCAAAGAGCGCTGTCTCGTATTCCGTTTGGAAGAGATCGTCCTCGTCTTTAAGATTGAGTTCCACGTTTCCAATTGATCCAACAATAGCGAAGTCATGCTTATTGAAGAACTTGTACTTCGCAGAGAATCCCTGCATACGGTTTGGTAAGTGCCAGATAATCGTATTGCGGTACTTCCAATGTTTCTCAAGTGCGTTCCAAATGGTTCGCAGGTTCTTTGGATTCTCATACACGATGATTGAGAAGTCCTTCTTCTGCACTTTAGCAATTTGTTCCATCCAAAGGTCAGTGAAATTATCTGGTAATGATTCTGTTTCTAAATACCTGCGATTCTTCTTTGTACCGAATCCTTCTGTTGCTTTACCGTTACGAGTCTTGCCATGAAGATAGTCCAAAATATATGGCGGGTCTGTGAAGCACATGTCTGCAAGGTTACCGTTACAAAGTGTTTCCCACTGACCGTCTACTGTTGAATCACCACACATAAGGCGTGAGCCATCGAGTTCATAGATATCTCCTTTCTTTACGTTTACTTCATTAATATCTAACTTCTTAAGTTCCTTTTCTAAATCAAATACCTCTTCAACGGTTTCTATATCGAAGATAGTATCTAGTTCAGAAGAACCAAAACCAATATCTTCAAGGAATGCTTCATCAAACTCTTTGAGAAGAGTGAAGTCAAACTCACCGACATTCTTATTAAGACGAAGGTTGAGTTCCTTTTCCTTAGCAAGGTCAGAGATTGAAACATACACCACAGGAACTTCAGCGAATCCTAAGTCCTGTGCAATCTTGAAACGGAAATGTCCTCCGATGAGAATATTCTTTCGTCCCTCAAATAAATTACAGATGAGTGGGTCCACCATACCGAATCTAGTAATGCTCTCCTTAAGAGCTTCCGCTTGAGTTTCGCTCCACTTGCGCGGATTATATTCTGCGGGCTTAATGTCTGTTACGCTAACATACACAATGTTTAGATTATTCATAACAAATATATTGTTAATTAGTAAATCCGTTTAGGTATGTCAGAAACAAAAATACCCACCCAAACAAGCGAGGGTTGGGAATGGGTATTCCGTCCTCTTCTGTTTAGGTAGGTATTTCGTTTTGCTTCTGAACTGCTCCCAGTGTATGCCTCACACTTGGTTGAAGTCAAGACTACACAAACACCTGAAGCTAAGCTAGGATGCAAAAGTCACTAAAAGTGATAAAATAAAACAACAAATCAATAAAGAGACCTAACCCTTGTGAGAATTTCTTGTAAGGTATGGTCGAAAACCCGGTAAAGGATAAAGAACCCATCATGTGGGATTTACCTTTACCGGTCATATCTGGAAACGGATATGGAAGTCGCAAGACTTCACTCACGTGGTGGGCTTTTTGTATCTCACCACAGTTATCAATTAATTAAATAACTATGGTTCTATTTATAATTCTCACAGTTCTCTACTTTATTCCATCCATCATTGCGTTTAACAACAAGAAGTTAAACAGAATGGCAGTGCTCATGTTAAACATCTTCTTAGGGTGGACATTCATCGGTTGGGTAGTTGCACTCGTATGGGCTTTAACAAAAGACGTTCACATTGCGGGTCACGTTGTTGAACAGCCACAAGGAATGAGTAAAGATTTCAAACTTACTATGAAGTGGATCCTTATCGGTGTTGGTGGCATGATTGCACTTGGTTTACTGATGGGCTTTGTGAGAGGATAATTATGAGAAATGAATTTTGATAGAGCCATAGCACAACTCAACTCAAAATTAGCAGAACTACAGCCAGAGACATTCAGTAGCTCTTGGATATTTAAGCATCTACAAACTGTCTATCATTATTTCCGAAACAACATACGAACCGAAGACGGAAGTATCGATTGGGATACCATAACTTCTTCAATCGAGAGATCACATGCGAAGCGATGGGCACGGTACAGAGTGAGAGTTCGTAAGCAGTACAGCAAACAAGAAGAGGTAGATAAGATTTTAATAAAGTATCAGAAGAAGCTTTACATATTTATTGCTCCGCAAGATGAGCATGACAGAAACCTACGGAACAAGATAATCATTCGCTTAGTCAGAGTATCCCAGAAAGGAAACATGGTAGCGAGCAATGAGATTGTCAGATGGGTACGGTGCGTTGTTGATGAATGGATAGATAAGTATTACCAGATTCACAAATGGAAAGGATTTCAAGACGAGATAGACCAAATCATTCTTGGGTGCACTCGCAGATACAGGTATACAGGCTCGTTCCTTGGATATCTGTTCAAGACACTCGAGTACTCAGCACGAGGAAAACCAGTTACCTATTCGCTTGATGACAATATGTTTGATGGAAGTGCGAAGCGAGTAGATTTCGTTGTTCAAGAAACTGAAGAGGAAAGATATAAGTATTCCAGTTACTAAAATGGTATATACCTTTTTAAAACAATAAAAAAGCCCGACTGAAATCGGGCCGCTCCCACATTAGGAGACTTGTTGCAGCAGAAGAAGATTACTACTGGAAGATTGTTTCCTTCATGGTGTTGTACGCTTCGCTTTGCGTAAGACACATCACAGCTGTGGCACGAAGCACACTTTCTAACTGCGAAGCATCAGCCATGTCTTTCCCCATCGTGTACGAGATGGGGTCGCCGACCGCCTTGTGCCATTGGTTGCACACGTGCGGTTTGCCACCGTGAGGATTTTCAATCCGATGATCGTCAAAGATGACGAAGCGGACGTGACCCCCAGGCAGCGTACACCGCACGGTTATGCACCGCGAACTTTCTTTCACCGAGAACGCAAAGCCTTCCTTTCGGCAAAGCAGGAGGAGATGATCCGCGTTTTCGGCTAGGAAAGCGCTGAACGAACTCTCAGCAGTCGGCATAGTTGAGCTTCCCATTCTGTGTCTCGAACTGGAACAGGACGGCGTTGAAGCCCTTCGGGGGATCAACGATCACGTCGCAGCAGTTCGCAAACACGATCCGCTTGCCGTCAAACAGCTTCTTCTCGAGAACGTGGCGCATGCCGTCGGCAACGACACGTTTGATCTGGGAAGCGAGCGGCGTCGCGGGGTCTTCCTTGTGGTGGACGCCCAGGCTCAAGTTCTTGAACCAGGCGAACGCCAAGGGAAGGTCTTTCTTGATGGCCTCAAACAGCAGGTCTTCCAGCTGTTCGGGCTTGAGGTTCTTGGTATCGACAGTTGCGATTGAAGGCAAAGACATGATGACTTCTCCATGAAGTTGGATTGATGATAAGGAGCACTCTGACGTTTTACCTGCATATTCAAATGCAGACAAAACGTATTGAGCACTACTTACTTGTCTTCATATCTTGAAAACTCTTGATAGTTGTAAGATTGCCCCTCTTCTTTAAGCGCTTAATCTTTTCTAATACAGAAGTCATAGCTTGTTTTGTTTTTGTTTGTACCCTTGTGTAGTTATAAGACATTACATTTTCATCAAATGGAATTTCTCCTAAAATCTTCTCGCCATTCTTTGAAACAAAGTCTTTATAGAATTCATTATCTGTCGGTTTATTAACAACAGCAAAACATGGAATCAAAGACTTGCGGCAAATATCCTGTATCTGCTCAAATACTTTAACGCTGTTTCTGTGTGGCTCCACAACCCCAATCACTGCATCAATTCCTGCGTAGAGTCCGTAATTAAGCATGTCAGCACCCGCAACACTGTCGATTACTACAAAGTCGTCCTTTTCATCGAGCAATCCAAGATAGTATTTAAGCGGACCAGATAGACCGTGAGCGCATTTACCCGAAAACATAACATCAGGCGCTCCTAGTCCGATATTGATAAGAGAAATTTTATCACTCACATATGTAGCTATAGACGCTGTGTATGAGTCCTGAGGGTCTGTCGTAAATGAAGGAAGAGTGGTTATGTCTTTGTTAAGTACACCGCTTACTTTTGAAACACCTACTTGCTCCATAAACTCTTGTTCAGTTTTATGCATAAGAGGAGTAGTCTCAGGATCAAGTCCTAAGTTAGAAGTAAGATCCATATTATGGTCAGCATCAATAGCCAAGACTGAAGACCCTATATCTTCTATAGTCTTAACAGCTAGCCATGATACGGAGCTTTTTCCACTGCCTCCTTTTCCGACGAATGCTATTTTCATATAACACAAATGAGTTGCATATAGAATATACAACATCTAACTTACTATTGCAATAGAGTTGCGTTAGTGGTATACTAATGCAACTATGAAATCTAAAGACACTTTGGGACACGAAGAGTTATTGCGGGAGCACGGGTACAGAATTACACCCGGGCGAATCGCACTTCTATCATTTCTTAGTCGCTCCAAGAAACCCTTAACTGCAGGAGAGATACAAAAGGAAATGGGAGAGGTAATGGACAAGGTTACGCTCTATCGTGCGCTAGAGGATTTTGTAACCTCAAAAATCGTTGGAAAGATTAATCTCCAAGACACCGCTGCCTATTATGAATTTCTTCATGAAGACCACCACCATCATCACATCGTATGTGAGAGATGTGGGAAGATTGAAGATATTGAACACTGTGAACAGGCCAATCTTCAGAAAGAAGTTCTTAAGTCTTCAAAGAACTTTTCTATCATTAACTCTCACTCGCTTGAGTTCTTCGGTCTTTGTAAAGCCTGCAGTAAAAAATAAGATTGGTATACTTACACTATGTTAAAGAAGCTACTTTTCCTATCATTGTTTAGTCTCACTCTTATGCCTACTTTGTCATTTGCTCAAGACGCAACACTTGTAGCAGATACTGAAACTTTCGAAAAAGCTAAAGTAGTTCAAATTTTAGATCATGGAACAACAACTATTCCTGGAACTGATACCGTAGGCCAAACACAAACCATAAAAATAGAAGTCATCAGCGGTAAAGATCAGGGGAAGACAGCAACCTTTAAGAATGATTATATTCAACTAAAAGAAGGGGAGATCTTTTATGCTCGACACCAAAGTAATCATTTAGATGGTTCTGACTACTGGTCGGTGGCTGACCCGTACCGGCTCGATATTCTTTTGTGGCTAGCCGTTACTTTTGTAGTTCTTATATTTGTTTTCGGTGGCATTCAAGGAGTGCGTGGATTGGCTAGTTTGATAGGTAGCTTCTTCCTAATCTTCTATCTTCTTATTCCCGGTATCTACGGCGGATACAATGCGGTACTGGTAAGTATTGGTGTGGCTTCTTTAATTATTGTTGCTGGGTCGTATATTACTCACGGCTTTAACAGAACAACTACTGCCGCAGTAGTCGGCATGATTATCACTGTTATCATGGCAGGCCTCGCCGCATACTGTGTGGTGCACGCAGGAAATCTTAGTGGATATAGCTCAGAGGAGGCCACCTATCTTACACTAGATAGTCGTGGAGTGATAAGTATGGTTGGGCTTTTGTTCGGCGGGATTATGATAGGACTTCTTGGGGTTCTCTATGACATTGCAATAGGGCAAGCAATCGCGATAGAAGAGTTGTTTAGAGCTGGCAAGCATATGACGCGTAAAGAAGTTTATAAGCGAGGAATACGTATTGGTCGAGAGCATATTGGTGCTTTGGTAAATACTCTGGCCATCGCATATGTCGGAGCATCTCTTCCATTGCTGCTGCTTATACAGAGTTCGACTGTTGGAGTTCTCTTTATTTTAAATAGTGAAGTATTTGCAACAGAAGTGGTTCGTATTTTAATTGGTAGTATTGGCCTAGTTCTTGCCGTTCCAATAACAACACTTATTGCTTCATATATGCTTCATGGAAAGGTATCTGATGCGGAAAGCACACACGGTCATAAACATTAGCTCTTCTTTTTATAGTGTCTATTCTGTCTATTAAGACCCGACCCACTGTCCTCGAATCCACTAAGTAAAAGATGCTAGAATACCCTTATGTGGGTTGACCCTGTGGGCACTTAACCCGACATCACCGCTTGAATATAAAAAGCACAAGGTTTCAACCTTGTGCTTTTTATATTCACAGCGAGGGACAGTAGCAAGTGACCTGCGTCACTTGCGCGAGATGAGAATAGGGGTCGCGAAGTCTTCTGTTTTGTGTATTCACAAAACTAGACTTTGTAACCGAATCTCACCTCCTCCGCAAAATCGCGAGCGTACTCGCGACTATGGATATGCCTCCGCAAATATCCTCGTATAAAAATGTGTCCACCAAGAAATTGGTGGGCCATTTTTGTTCAGCGACAGCGACATGAAATTTGCAGGAAAATCACACATCTCAAATCCCTAGAATTTTCTTCCAAAAAACGGTAAACTGTTCTTCATGAAATATTTAGGAATAGATTTTGGATCTAAAAAAGTAGGGTTCGCACAATCAGATGACGAAGGACGCATGGCGTATCCTTTGATGATTTCGCCGAACGACAAGTCACTTCTTCCCGACACACTAGAACTTATTCGCGAAATGAAATTCAGTACCGTTGTCATCGGGGAAAGTGTCGATCAAAAAGGAAAACCAAACGCTATCGCTAAAGAGGCGAGAGCTTTCGGCACACAGATAGAAAATGCTATCGATGTACGTGTTGTTTTTGAAAAGGAGTGGTACTCGACCGTGGAGGCGCGCAAGCAGCCAGGCAATGAAGGGAATCATAATGTGGATGATCAGGCGGCGGCTATCGTGCTTCAGCGACACTTGGATAAAGTTAATGGACCAAGTATCTCTGACGAAGAAGTGGGGGATGATGAGGAAGAGGATGACACAAATGCAGATAATTGGTAAAGTGAAGATATGAACGAAACAACTGAAGATATAAAAAAGGAAAATGTGACAGTGGTTCCGGAAAAAGTTTTCGCTACGATTGATGATTTTCAGAAAATCGAAATACGTATGGGCACCGTGCTTTCGGTGGCTGTTGTAGAAGGGGCAGACAAGCTCTACATTTTATCCGTGGATCTCGGAGAAGAAAAACCGCGACAGATTTTGTCTGGTATACGTGAATACGTGCAAGCTGAAGACTTGCTCGGAAAGCAGTTTCCTTTCGTAACAAATCTCGCACCGCGCATGCTTCGTGGATACGAATCACAAGGTATGATTCTCGCCGGAAGTGAGGGTGAGACTCTCGCACTGCTTAATCCAACAAAAATTCTCCCAAATGGAACAAGACTTCGTTGAGAAAAATTTACAAGAAGAAGTAACTCGTATTGATAGGTGGGTTAAATATGTTGCGACGCGTACATGGATAAAGACAGGAATATTTGTCGTAGCTTTTCTTGAGACGACTATTTCACCACTTCTTCCTGAGCTTGTGGTTGCTGCGGTGCTTTCATATCGTAAAGATATTTCATGGAAATTACTAAGTGCGATTTCAGCAGCAGGGTCCACACTTGGAGCAGGTCTTCTTTATTTTTTAGGCAAGTATTTGTATAGATCGTACGAAGCTTTTTTCCACACCTTATTTAGTTCATCTAGCTTGGCAACATACACACAAAGTCTTTTTGCGCACAATACTTTCGTAAGTTTATTTTTGGCAGCGTTTACGCCTCTTCCGGACAGGGTGTTTGCTTTTTTGTCGGGAGTATTTTCTTTGTCACTTCCCGTGGTGCTCGTAGCCTTTTTCCTCGGACGTTTTATTCGTGTGGGAATCGTTGCGTACTTCTCATTCTATTTTGGAAAAGAAGCTCGCGTTTACATATTGAAGCACACAAAGAATGCAACAATTATTCTTGTTGCGCTCATTGCTCTCTATGTCTTGCTTAAAGTGCGGGGTATACTTTAGACATGACGCACCATATCTGTATACAAGATGATTACATTACCTTCGACGGTGAAATGATCCCGGTCGGTAAGCTTGTAATAGAAAAAGAAATAACACGAGCTATCAACGAAGTTCTCGATATGGTCGTGCACAAAATTGGCAAGGATAACGTGGTCGTATGTGGAACAGGGGACGCGAGGAGAATGCTGGGAAGGAAATTGGAGGATAGACTGAAGAGGGAAGTAGAGTACGAATAATTTTTATATATGAACATGGAACAAATGGGAGGAACAGGGGTGCCAGTAAATGAACAGATGCAAATGTCCGCAGAAGATATTGTTGGCCTTCGAAATAAGTTACAAGTAGAGCTCGCAGGTAGACATCAAGAGGATATTTTTGTTTTTATAGATAAACATGCAAATGATGTCGACCTAATGCTCAAAGCTGATTCTGGATTATTAGAAGAATACTTACGAGATCCGAGTGGGGCTTTGCAGAAAGCTGAAAAAATTATCTACCATTAAAAATAGAAATCTCCCGTAAGGGAGATTTCTTTACACTTTGGTCACGAGTTACTAATTGCACTAATCATACTTCGTATGAGTTGCTCATAAGTACTCTCGAAGTCGACTGGTAAATTAGTCGACACCTGTAGACGGCCCGCCTCGTGGTTTTGTTTTTGTCTGGAAGACAATAAAAACAAAACATCACTGCGGCACACAAAACTAAAAATCTTTAGCAGAAAAGATTTTCTTAACGTTTTGTGCCCCCGGCTGGAATCGAACCAGCAATAACGGCTTAGAAGTCCGCAGTTATATCCATTTAACTACAGGGGCATGGATACGTATGTATACTAGCAGAAATTTTTGAAAGAGACGATAGGGTTTTTAGTAATAGGGGGGTCGGTCACAAAATCAGTTTTTCGCTTCACTCAAAACAAAAGATTTTCCGACCCGTATTCGACCCCTCACGCAAGTGACGAAGGTCATTTGCTTATTGCCCACAAAATACAAAAAGCACCATCGAAAGATGGTGCTTTTTGTATTTTGTGGGCAATAGAGGGGTCGAACCTCTGACCTTCGCAGTGTAAATGCGCTGCTCTACCAACTGAGCTAATCGCCCGTAATCCCCATCAACTATACCATATCTTACAGTATATTCAAGTGCTAACATCTCTGCAACATGCCTTTTCGCCTTTAAATATGGTAGAGTGTACTTTATATGAAACTTCCTATTCTCTTTGAGAATGTGCATGCTGTCGCCATCGATAAACCGGTGGGTATTATTGCGCACCCAGATGACCGACAAGAAGAGTACACTATCGCCGATTGGATGAAAGAAACCTACGGTGTCAAAGGCATAGGGGATGAAGGGCGAGAAGGAATTGTTCATCGACTGGATCGCAATACGACGGGCGTGATCATGCTCGCAAAAGACAATGTGGCATACACCACATTCAAGAAACAGTTTCGTGACCATACGGCACGCAAGGTATATCGAGCAATTGTCGAAGGACATATTCGTCATGAGACAGGAATGATATCGCTTCCGATTGCTCGTGCTCGAAGTGATTTCCGTAAACGTACTGTCGTGGACGCCTTTTCAGGAGATGCACGCGGAGAAGAACGGGAAGCAATTACAAGGTATAAGGTTTTGGCTCGAGCCACCTCAAAAGAGGGTAAGAATTATACGTATGTGGAATGTTACCCCCTCACAGGCCGTACACATCAGATTCGTGCGCACTTTAGAGGTATTCGTCACCCCATCATTGGAGACGACCTCTATGGGTCATTAAAGGGCAAGGACGAGGCTCCTCGTTCTATGCTTCACGCGTATTCACTTACGATTGAAGTTCCTGCAGAAAAAGAAGGGAAAAATGAGATGACTATTGTCTCACCTGTTCCTAAGGATATGAAGGAAACGCTACGAGCCCTTAATTTCCAAGTAGATTTGTAGGAAGGGTAAAGCCTTTTGCCTCTTGCGAAGAGTCATTTTTTGTGATAGTATTTCTCTACTAAGTCATTTCTATGAAAACAACGATACAACTAACACCTGTCGACATGGATGCCCGCAAGGCGCTCGATTTCTCTTCTGGAGACGTCGTCCGTGTATGGAACAAAATTAAGGAAGATAACGGCAAGACACGTCTTCAAGCCTTTGAAGGAATGGTTCTCGCTCGAAAGCATGGTCAAGAAATTGGTTCTACGTTTACGGTTCGCCGCGTAGCATCAGGTGTAGGAGTAGAACGTGTATTCCCACTTTTCTCTGTGATGATTGATAAAATTGAAATCGTCCGTCGTGCACGAACTCGTCGTAGTAAGTTGTACTACGTTCGTGACAAGGCTCTACGTGATGTCCGTCGTAAGTTAAAGAAAGACACTCGTGTTATCAAGAAGGGGTCAACTACAACAACAGAAGCTGTCGTAGAAGATACACCGGAAGAGGCAACGGCATAAAACAAAACCCGCAGAAATGCGGGTTTTGTTTTGGCTTCTTTTGTGTTAGTATTTCAATACCTCAAGAGAAGAAAGATAGATATATGCCCAGGTGGCGAAACTGGTAGACGCACTACCTTGAGGTGGTAGCGCTGGCAACGGCATGGAGGTTCAAGTCCTCTCCTGGGCACAAAATACAAAAAGCAAAGTCATATGACTTTGCTTTTTGTATTTTGTGCCCAGGAAGTATCGCACCTGCGTGCGATACGTGAGGACTTGAATAGGGGTCGCGAAGTCTTATATTTTTGTACTCAAAAATAGACTTTGTGACCAAGTCCTAGAATGGCCTACGTCACTTCCGTAGGACTTAAATAGGGCCGTCTACAGGTGTCGACTAATTTACCAGTCGACTTCGCGAAGTCTTATATTTTTGTCCGCCAGCCGGCGGATCAAAAATAGACTTTGTGACCAAGTTCTCTTGTATCAAAAATAAAAAGGCCACGTCCAAGACGTGGCCTTTGCAGTATGAACATCGTCAGAAAATATTCACACTTTTCTTGTATTGCCATCCCCACGACCGAAGTCGAATGTCTCCAAGGAGAAGCTTTTCCTCGAAGGAAACGATACCAAACCCATACGGAAGGGAATACCCAATGCCACGATAGAGACTTGGCATCACTCCGAAAATTGCTTCATGTTTTCTCGGAACATCGTAGTTGACCAGACTTAACTCCCCTCCAACATAGATACTTACTCGCGATATCTTAAGCAGGTCAATTTGCTTTCCGATGCCCGCGGTAATTGTGCTTCCGAATTGACTATTCTCGAGAGCGTCCATGCTGAGGAACATGGAGTTTTCTTTTTCGAGAAAACATTTGAAGCCTATGCCCCCGTTATCTTGGTTGAGACGACCATTTCTATCTCCTCCTGGATGCTTCGAATGTGTCCAGAAGGTGTACGCAATACTCTTGCACCAAGGGAAATCCTTTTCTCCCGCATTGGAAGTAGTAGGGCAGATCATCGCCGCAAGAACTGCGGTTAACGCCACTATTTTCCGTATCATGAATGTCTCCTTCTTTGTACGGGTTAAAGGGGCTCAATAAAACAAAATGGAATTAAAGAGCTACGTGGGCCTAATCTTAGCACTTCCACAAAAAATCGCACCCTTCAAAAAAGTGCGGAAATGTGTTAGAGTAAAAACCTAATTCGGAAACGAATTGAGCAGATGGTGACTATAGTGTAATGGTAGCACGCGGGCTTGTGGAGCCCTCAGTTCGGGTTCGACCCCCGATAGTCACACAATTTCAAACAAAAATCGCAAGCGACATGCTTGCGATTTTTGTTATAGAAAATTGTAGTGGCTATCGGGGGTCGAACCGCGGGCTACCAGTTTCTTGGATTGTAATCAATCCGTTGAAACTGCAGTGCAAAAGATTTATCGTTGCCCGCAGTCTTCGACGAGAAGACGTAGGTCTCGAGTACAGCAGTACGCTCCCGATTTCTTAGACCGTACTCGGCCTGTTGAAATCGCAGTCCAGCAAAGCTTGTACTCAAGCAAGTCGGGAGAGGCGACCCCTGTGCGTGAAACCACGAGCGGCGGTTGATTAGTAAATCATGCCGTGAGGACAAGGTGAGTTCGTTGAGTGGCGACGAGACGAAACTTGTGGAAAACATCCCCGATAGTCAGTCTTTTTGTTTGAAAATTGTAGTGATATCTTTTGGTTTTGCTCCCAATTACAGCGCCTGCTGGAAATGAGGATGTTATACTTCTCACATGAACACATTAGCTACTTTGTTTGCAGGTATCATCGCTTTATTTTCAGGGTTATTTGGACATACCGCCATGTCTACACAATCTCAACAGGTTTCTGTGCCAGCCACCGCAACTACCACTCAGCAAAATTCAAAAATAGTTGAAACAAATGTTTCAACATCTAGCTCACTTCAGTTAGACGGTTTGGTAATTTGGTCTGATGAAAAACATAAGTACACCTCCGGTAATGGGAATGTTTATTTTGACGGTCTGAAGATAGAAGATGCTGAACAAAAATCTTTCCAAATAATCGACCAAAATCCTTTTCCAACAAGGAGATATTCTGGTGAGAATATTGCACACTACTCAAAAGATAAAAATAAAGTTTATTATGACGGGAAAGTAATACAAAGTGCTGATGGTACGAGTTTTGTAGTGGTTTGGCCTGATGTGTTAGGAACAGAACAGGTTTATGCACAAGATGTAAGTAATTCTTATTACAAGGGTGAGGTTATTCTTCCAAAAGTTGATTCAGCTAGTTTTAAGCCTTTGGGTGTGCTAAGTAATGGTTGGCGAGTTGGCGGAAATTATAGTCGAGACAAAAGTCATATTTACTACAAGAGTGCAGAAGTAATAGGTGCAGATCTTAGTACTTTTAATTCTGAGTATGAAGATGGTTATGCTGCGGATAAAAATAAAGTTTTTCTCGAAGGAGTGGTTGTTCCAAATATGGACCCTAAGAAGTTCATTTTTCCTGTTCATGAACCATAGTTCTAACCTCCTCTGTAACACCAAAAAAGTGTATACTTCATAATATGAAAACACTCTTTAAAGTATTTGGGATTATTGCATTGCTTTTGCTAATTGCTGTAGTAGTCTTTGGGGTATATAGAAATTCCTATCCTTACCTAGCGGACGGGGCAATGGATGCAGAAAGGATTGCTTACATGGCAGCGACTGAGAAAGACCTAACTATATGTAGTAAGATAAAAACTCCAGTATTATTTCTTAATGGATTTGATATTACCAGAGAAGATATAAAAGCATTATGCTATCAGAAGCAAGCAGGATTTATGAAGGATAAAAGTGTTTGTGATCTAGTTAAACCATATTCTTCGGACACGAGGGGCTCTAGTCACGTAAATTCCTGTAAAGATTACGTGGATACCCTTGTTAAATTTCCAAATTTAAAATTCGGACCTCAGTTCTAATCCCGTCTACGATAGTACACTAAATATAAAAAGTGACGTAGCGTTATGGTGTTGCTTTTTCATATTAGCATATGCTAATATGACAATATGGATACGAAAAATACAACAGATATCTATAAAGTGTTTTCAAACGAAAATAGAGTGAAGTTGATAGCTTGCTTATCGACACCTAAAAGTGTTACGGAATTACGTGCCCACTGTAAACTTTCTCAATCGGCTCTTTCTCAGCATTTGTCTATTTTAAAAGAAGGAGGGGTTGCTGTGTGCAATCGTGATGGTAAAAAACAGATATACGTTATTAAGAATAAAAAAGTATTACAGGTTTCTAGGCTGTTACTAGATTTATCAAAGTAAATTACAAAAATATGAATACAAAAAAGATTATTATTTACTCAACACCAACATGTCACTATTGTGTCATGGCAAAAGATTATTTTGGAAAAATGGGAGTTGCTTATGAAGATAAAAATGTCGGAGTTGATAGAGTCGCTGCTCAAGAAATGATAACAAAGAGTGGTCAGATGGGCGTACCTGTTATAGATATCAATGGTCAGATTATTGTAGGTTTCCAGCCAGATGTTTTTGAGAAACTTATTAATGGCTAATTGTCTACATGAAAAAGAAAAATAACAATCTTGTAATTTGGGGAAGTATTGGTGTGGCTATTGTTGCTTTATTTGTGTTGTTTTCTCAAGGAGGAGGAATTAAACTGTCTGGTATAGATTTTTTGGACAAATATAACAAAACTGCGAATGCCGTACTTGTCGATGTTCGTACTCCAAATGAATTTGCTTCTGGACATATTAATGATGCAATAAATATCGATTTTGAAAACGCTTCTTTTGTTTCGGAGATTAAAAATTTAGATGCAGCAAAAACATACTTCATATATTGTCGTTCAGGGAATAGGTCTGGTCAGGCTGTGGCAGTCATGAAAGCCAATGGTATAAAAAGTATTTATGAATTACGTGGAGGGCTTCAGTTAGCACCAGAACTTATACAAAAATAAAATATATGAACATCACAAAAAATATAGGCACCCTCGATAGAGTTATTAGATTTATCTTTGCCGAAATCTTTTTCCTGCTGGCGTTTTTCTGGACATACGGTGCTGTGCAAATAGTTTTGTATGTTCTTGCGGCGGCCATGCTAGTCACGGCTTCGTTTAGATTTTGCGGATTGTATACATTGCTCGGAATAAAAACATGTCCTGCGGAAGAAAAGTCTGAATCAAAAGTAGGAAAGTTTTTTGCCTTTCTGGTGTTTATTTTGATCGCTGCGCTTGGAAGTTATTATAGTAACTTTTTTACTAAAAAGTTTTTCCTTGAGGATTATTCAAAGATGAATCAATACTACAAACAAACTCTTTTTTACACGGGACAGAATAACAGGGCAGAGTCTTTGAATAATTATGCAAATCTTGTAACTGAGTATGATATTTTTTATCAGAAATATTCTAAATATCACCCTTATGTTATTTCTGGGGATGTAAAGTTTAATGCAGACATTAAGCACATACAAGATATTATCGCTTCTCTTAAAGAAAATGTTGCAAGTGGTGACCTTCCTAGAACACATAAAGAGTTTGAGTTGGTGCGTCCACTATTTCAGGATATTTTGAAAAGAAATAATTTTTCAATGCTTGCGGTTTATCTTGTAGATTTTCATGATGCTATGGAAAAAATAATTACAGCAGCAGATGAAAA
This sequence comes from Minisyncoccota bacterium, assembly GCA_041651055.1. Classification (GTDB taxonomy): domain Bacteria; phylum Patescibacteriota; class Minisyncoccia; order Phycocordibacterales; family UBA5272; genus UBA11704. The sequence continues at coordinate 504,503 of JBAZJW010000001.1, read as the reverse complement.
AAATGCAACACAAATTATTTCTGTGTACCCTGAAGTAAATGATAAATTAAAAGCGGTTGAAGATCTTGCTAATGACACAGAAATACAAACAATTCGTCAAAAATTAGAACAGGTGGTTTCTTCGGCGAGAGATAATAATGTAGAAGTTTTGTCATCTCAGGCGGCAGAGTTAAAGAGTAGTTTTGTAAAAGTGTATTTGAAAAGAGGGTAAATTCTCCCTGAGAACAAAGAGTTCTTTGCTTACAATATAAGCGTTTTTCGTGTGATATACTTTTCATATGTCTCGCATCATTTCTAATTTCGACAGTCTTGCTACAAACCAGCTACGCATAGACGCTTTGTCAATCATCGAAGAGGGGTACAGGGCAATCGATACGGTGTCTGCAATGACTTCTAAAATAACACTAGAGGATGGGACTCTTTCTATACAAGGGCATCCATATGAGCTCAGCCAGTATGAACGAGTCGTGATCATTGGTTTTGGAAAAGCTTCATGCAAGGCTGCGAAAGAACTTGAACGCATATTGGGGGATTTTTTGACGGAAGGAATTGTTATTGATAAACATGCAACGAAATGTGATGTCGTAGAAGTGTTCGAGGGAACACACCCGCTTCCAAGTCCACACAATGTCGAGGTGTCACAAAAAATTGCAGATCTTGCAGAATCTCTTACCGAAAAAGATTTGGCGATTGTTATTGTGTCCGGCGGAGGATCGGCCCTTCTTTGTTTACCTCTCTCTGAGTGTGAACAGGGGGCGCTCCTGTATTCAGAGTTGCTTAAAGCTGGAGGGAATATTAAAGATCTCAACACACTGCGTAAGCATGTGTCATCTATTAAGGGTGGAGGGTTGGCGAAGATGTTACATCCTGCAACGGTGGTAAGTCTTATTTTTTCTGATGTCCCAGGAGATCATTTTAAAGACGTAGCATCTGGTCCGACGTATTTGGATACAACCACAATCTCGGACGCTGAAAATCTTTTAGTAAAACATAATGTTAACGAACATTTTATCTTTAATGAGACGCCAAAAGACGAGCAGGTGTTTACGAAGGTTAGGAATATTCCTTTTATCTCGAACAAAGAAGCCCTTTGGAAAATGGAAGCAGAGGGAAAGAGAAGGGGGTACGAGGTTATTATTCTTGGAGATGAAGTATACGATAGTCCTGACGTATTTCTCAAAAATGCAGAGAGTCTACTGAAACCAAAGACAATGGTTATCGCAGGAGGAGAGCTTTCTATTGCTCTTTCAAAAAGTGGGGGAGTAGGAGGAAGGAATTTATATATTGCGAATCAGGCACTGGATATTATCGGTGAGAATGATATGTTCATTGCTTTTGCTTCTGATGGTATTGATAACAAATCTGTCGCTGCTGGTGCCATTGCAGATGCAGATACAAAAAAGAAATTACAAGAAAAAAACATAGACAGTAAAGCCTATCACGAAGAAAATAAAGACAGTGAACTTTTTATGGAAACAGGAGATGCAATTATTACAGGAGATACAGGAAGTAATGTATCTGATTTATATCTCATGATACGAAATTAATATATGAATACCATTACTTCAATCGTTGCGGACATTATAGAAGACTCACGAAACGTACCAACGCTTTCGGTTACGGTAACGACAAGCGGAGGAGGTGTAGGGGTATGTGCTGTGCCCTCAGGCGCAAGCACAGGAAAGTATGAGGCTTTTGAGCTTCGTGATGACGGCACATCTCATGGTGGCGTCACGAAGGCACAAGAAATTATTAATACTGTTATTGCCCCCGCACTTGAAGGTTTTGATGTTACTGATCAGCGGGGTATCGATGCGCTTCTTATAGAAATGGACGGTACACCGAATAAAGAAAAGTTAGGAGGGAATAGTATTCTCGGTGTGAGCGTTGCATGTGGTAAAGCGGCAGCGCAATCTCTCGGTAAAGAATTTTACGAATATTTGCAAAGCCTTGCAGAAGTTTCGTCAGAAGAAAAGTGTCCGCTTCTTTATTTTAATCTTATCAATGGCGGCAAGCATGCGTCTACCGCGCTTTCGTTTCAGGAATATCATCTCGTGCCAACGGTTCACAGCATTTCAAGATCACTCGAAATCGCACAGAAGGTACAAGATACACTGGGTGAAATCGTGAAAGAAAAATATGGTGAAGTCGCGCGCGGGGACGAGGGAGGGTACGCTGTTCCAACGGATAATATTCGTGAACCGCTCGAACTCCTCTCTCAAGCGGTGAAGCAATGCGGTGTTGAAAATGAAGTGATGTTTGCGCTCGATGTTGCAGCCACATCTTTCTATGACGAAGCAACAAAAATGTATACCATCGGAGGTGAACAACATACACAAGAAGAGCTTCATGATACCTATGTTTCTCTTGTGGAGGCCTTCCCCCTTATTTCAATAGAGGATCCTTTTTATGAAGAAGATTTTGAATCGTTCTCACAACTAAAAAAGGATATTCCGGATGTGATAATTGTCGGCGATGACCTTACGGTAACGAATATTCTGCGTGTAACACAAGCTGTTGAAATGGGAAGTATTTCAGGTCTCCTTGTGAAGCCGAATCAAATAGGTACACTGTCAGAAACAATTGATACGATAAGGTATGCGGAAGAAAAAGGAATCAAGTGTATCGTGAGTCACAGAAGTGGGGAGACGTCAGATACAATGATTGCAGATATTACATCTGCATTCTATTGTTTCGGCATGAAGTCTGGTGCTCGTGGACCGAAAGAGCGCGAGGTGAAGTACGCACGACTGCTTGCAATACAAAAAAATTAATACCACTTATTACTACGTATGGAACACACAGAAAGAAAAACAAAAATAATTGCAACACTGGGTCCCGCTACTCGGGCGGAAGAAGTTCTTGTGGCAATGCTCCCACATCTTGATATGGTGCGACTCAACTTTTCATGGGGTACGCATGATGACATGGAGCACTATATTGAAACGGTAAGAAGAATTAGTGTTGAGCATGGAAAAACAATCTCTATCATACAGGATTTGTCTGGTCCTCGAACACAAGAAGAAGGTGGACATCATTTTAATGGTGATAGAGAGAGTGTTCTTACTGAGAAAGATTTAGATGACCTCACATTTGGTGTTGCACACGCTGTTGACTACATTGCCCTTTCCTATGTAGGAAAAGCAGAGGATGTGACGCTTCTTCGTTCACACATTGAAAAGCTCGGAGCGCACATTCCTATCATTGCTAAGATCGAGAGGGTCGAGGCAGTGGAAGATATTGAAGCAATTATTGATGCAGCAGATGCAGTCATGATTGCGCGCGGTGATCTCGGTCAGGCATTTCCAATAGAAGAGGTGCCGTTCCTTGAACGAAGAATACTATCATCATGCATAAAGAAGAATAAATTTGTTATTGTTGCAACCGAAATGCTTCTTTCTATGGTGCACGCAAAAAGACCGACACGAGCGGAGGTAACTGATGTAGCATTCGCCGTTACAGGTGGAGCGAGTGCAGTGATGTTGTCCGAAGAAACTACTGAAGGAGAACATCCTATCGAGACCGTAGAGATGATGGATAGAATTATTTCTAATGCAGAGGCTCATAAAGTTCTCTAATTTAACGCTATGTCAAAACTCATTTATATAACACGCCGCATTCCAGAAAATGGTGTCGCACTGCTTAAAGAAAAAGGATATACGGTAGATGTTGGTGAAAAAGAAGAAGCGCCTACACACAAAGAACTCGTCCACGCGCTTTCTCAAAAACCATATGATGCGGTTATTTGTTTTCTTACGGATGAGGTTGATGCTGCGCTGTTTGATGCTTGTCCGACAGCAAAAATCTTTGCTCAGTACTCCGTCGGCTACAACAACATTAATATTGAAGAGGCAAAGAAGAGAAATGTTGTCGTAACGAACACCCCCGGAACATCGTCTCGTGCTGTCGCCGAACACGCTGTCGCTCTCATGCTATCGCTCACCACACGAACAATAGAAGGTGATCTTTTTATGAGAGCAGACAAATACAAAGGCTGGTCACCATATCTTTTCAACGGTACCGACCTTACAGGGAAAACGATAGGACTTTTTGGAGGAGGAGCTATTGGTCAAGAGGTGGCAGCGATAGTGCACGGTGGTTTTAATTGTCCGATTATCTATAGTGATGTTGCTCGAAATAGTGTCATCGAAGAAAAATATGGAGCAACCTATGTCGACAAGGAAACATTGCTACAAACAAGTGATATTATTTCTCTTCACGTACCACTCCTTCCTTCAACGAAACATTTAATTGATAAAGATGCGTTATTGCAGATGAAAAAAAGTGCATTCCTCATCAACACGTCCCGTGGACCAGTGGTTGACGAAGGGGCTCTCATCATCGCACTTACAGGAGGGCTCATCAAAGGTGCCGGACTCGATGTGTACGAATTCGAGCCTTCGGTGTCGCGTGAATTGCTCGCACTTCCAAATGTTGTTCTGACACCACATATTGCATCATCACGAGATAGTGTGAGACAAAAGATGTCGGAGAGCGTGGCGGAAAACGTTATTCATTTTTTTGAAAAAGGAAAAGGATTAAATGAAGTAACGGTATAATTCTCTACAAGCACATGCCACAGGTATGTATAAAACCTACACACTATGACAATGATTAAAACATATCTTAATGTGGATCTCGTTGTGGCTCTTGGTATAGCCTTCGTACTTCTCTCTGGTTTGTTTTTTTCTCCAGCAGATAAAGCTTTGTGGTACACCATTCTTTACGGCACGGTGATTGTCGGTTCTCTTCCACTTGTTTTTGGTATTGTTTCGTCATTACGGCGAGGGGTTTTTGGAGTCGATGTCATCGCTATTGTGGCAATTATTGCAGCGCTTAGTACAGGAGAAACACTTGCGGCCGGGATTGTTTTGTTAATGCTCTCCGGAGGTGAATCGCTCGAACGATTTGCAGAAAATAGAGCAAGAAGTTCTCTTGAAAAACTTTTGCAAAGAGTTCCTGTTGTGGCGTCTCTCTACAAGAATGGTCTTTTTCAAACAGTTTCTATTAATGAGGTGAAAGTTAGAGATGTTTTGGGTATAAAGAAAGGGGAGGTTATCCCTGTTGACGGTACTGTCTATGAAGGCACTTCGAGTGTCGACGAATCTGTAATTACCGGCGAACCAATCCCTCGAGACATTGCTGTCGGAGATACTGTTGTGAGCGGCACAACAAACTCTGGAGATTTTTTTACTATAGAAGCAACAGCGACGTATGATAAGAGTGTTTTTTCTGGCATTGTGCACCTCGTCGAACAGGCAGAAAAAGAAAAGGCACCAACGGTACGTCTTGCAGATAAGTACAGTTTGTACTTTACCTTGTTTACATTTAGTATTGCCGGTGTTGCCTTTCTTAAAGATCCACATTTGGCAACTGCAGTACTTGTTGTTGCGACGCCGTGTCCGCTTATTCTTGCAGCACCGATAGCATTTATTGCTGGCATGAGTAAGTCGGCAAAGAAGGGGATTATTGTAAAACATGGAGGGGTTTTTGAAGCCATTCTTAATGTGAAAGCTTTCTTTTTTGATAAAACGGGAACACTGACACTTGGTTTACCACAGGTATCTTTGGTGAAAACACACACGGAATCTTTTTCACAAAATGATGTCATTAAGTATGCTGCGTCACTCGAACAAGTGTCTGTTCATGTTTTCGCACAAGGTATTGTGAGTAAGGCCCAGGCGGAAAAAGTTGTTCTCTTTACACCGACTTCTGTCACAGAGACAACCGGGGAAGGGATTAGTGGGACGCTTGAAGGAAGAAGGTTCCATATTGGAAAGCTTTCATATTTAAAAACCTTTGGTGTTTCTTTTTCAGGTGAGGAAATAGGAAAAGACGATGTAAAAGCAAAACCAACGGTATACCTTGCGGAAGAGAAAACGCTTCTCGGAAGTATTGTCTTCTCAGATACGGTGCGGAAACATGCGAAAGAAACACTTGATGAAGTTCGTGCTTTACAGGAGGGTGTGGATCTTGTTCTCATTACAGGGGATGGCGAAGTGCGCGCGAGAGAGGTTGGATCATCTCTTGGTTTTGTTACGATTAAAGCAAACTGTCTTCCTAAAGATAAAGTTGATTTGATACAAGCGTACGAACGTGAAGGTATGCCTGTTGCTATGATTGGGGATGGTGTGAACGATGCACCCTCGTTGGCAGCAGCGTCGCTTGGGGTTGCTCTTGGTTCGCACGGGGCGACAGCTTCTACGGATATCGCAGATGCGGTAATTATGGTTGATGATTTGGAAAGGATTGTGTACTTGCTCAAAATAAGTAAGCACACCGTGCGTATCGCCAAGCAGTCAATGTTTTTCGGTATGGGTTTAAGTGTGATGGCGATGACAGCAGCTCTCTTCGGATATTTGCCTCCCGTAGAGGGAGCTATTCTTCAGGAAGGTATTGATGTGCTCGTGATTCTAAATGCACTACGGGCGCTGTAGTGGTATACTTTTTATATGAAAAACAATGAGGATATTCCTCGCGTCCATATGGATCAGTACCCTAAGCTCGTTAAAGAAGGGGTTTTTATTGTTGATGACGAAGTGTGGAGTACGCAAAAACGTATTGCTCGTATTTATGGCAGAAGTATTCCAACCATCAACGATCATTTGAAAAAAATATATCGTGAACGAGAATTAATGAAAGCGGCAAGTGAGAGAGCTCTTATGATTACTCAAAAAGAGGGTACAAAAAAAGTAGAAAGAAAGGTATATGTCTATAACTCAGACGTGGTTATTGCTATCGGATTTCGTGTTAAAGGTGAATGGGGCAAAGAGTTTCGTGTATGGGCTCGTGAAGTTGTTCGTGCGAGTTATGACCCTCGCGATCAGATACAGCATCTACTTGAGAAGAAGCATTAATTTATTTGTGTGAAAGATGTTTATATAAAAAGTCTGTAGTGCTCCCAGTTTTTTTACCAGGACCAAGTATTCCTTTCGGATCCCACGCTTCTTTTGTTTTGCGAAATACTTCACGTGTGGCTTCGTTGTAGATATATGACAGAAAAGGGGTTCGCATAAGTCCGTCACCACTTACTGCACTTAGTCCTCCTTTATGTTTTTCTACAATTGCAGAAAGAGACTGCATGTATCTATCAAGGTCGTGGGTGTACGACGGTGCCTTTTGGTCAAAGAGAGTGACTACCGAAATATGCCCACTCCCCGCATTTCCTGATATTGTGTAGAGTTTCCCTGTTGAAGCAAGGTAGGTATCGAGATCATTCAGCATCTTGGCATAATGCATAAGAGGCACGATAATGCCGTCACCAAACGTGCTCGGTATATGAGCTCCCCCAGTGTAAGCATTGCAAAGAGAAAGAAGAAATCCCCCCTCCGTGATACGTTCTATGAAGGATGTGTCCTCATAAAAAAATAAAGACAAAGAGGGGTCTGGAAGTGCACGGGTGAAGGTTCTCACGGTGTCGTGCAGTCTTTCTTTGTCGGTATCGAAGTGTGTTACAAAGAGTGTGTACATACTGCGACCTGTTTCCTTGATAAGTCCTGGATGATAGCGATTTGTAAGATTGCTATATGTTTCATCACATAAAAATATATGCTCTGCTTTGTGGTGCTTAGCTATTTCGAGTAATGATACAAGAAGCGATGTATCCTGCATTGATATACATGTTGTATGTGCATGTGGTTTGAGAGGAACAAGTCTAAGAGTGACAGAAGTAATAATGCCAAGCGTACCCTCTCCTCCGACGAGTTCATCGATGAGCTGTCGTGGTCCAATAGAAGTGTTCCATACACAGTATCCCGTCGCATCGTCTCTCGTCTCAGGTTTTGATGCACGAAGTGTTGGCCCGTTTTCTGTTAGGAGTGGGAAAATGGTTTGGTAAATACCAAGAAGGCGACCACTTGGTGTGATGCCATCTGCAATGCGATGTTCTTCTCCTGTGTCTACGACAACAGTTAATGCCTCTGTCCATTCGCGAATGGTTCCATGATGGAACGTTGAAGGGCTTGCACTTTTAGTTGCAACGAGTGCCCCGATAGTTGTGTCGTTGTCCGCTGATGTGAGTATCGGTATTTCCATATGCCAACCACGAAGTTTTTCACGAAGGGTTTTTATGGTAACTCCTGCGTCGACGGTTATCGTATGCTCCATCATATTAACCTGACGAATGTGTGTAAAATGTCTCGTCATGTTAAGAATAATTCCTTCGCCAAGAGCTCCTCCTGTATGAGCTTTACCATTTCCACACACCGTAAGTGGCATATTATATTCTTTTGCAAAAGAAATGGCTTGCTTGATGTCGCCCGCGTGCTTTGGATAAATGACAGCCTGGGGACGAATGATCAAAGGGGATCCATCTACGCTATGGGATTGTAGTGTTTGCTGTGAGCAGTCTATTTCACCAGAAAGGGTGTTTGCAAGAGAGGAGAAAAGAGGTGGAACACCAGAAAGAATATTAGATACCACGTTCATAAATACTTTTACCGTTGTGGTAGATTACGAAAAGTGCGACACATACAACGAGCACAAGAAATACAACAAGTAAAATCGTGCGCATAACAGGGTAGATGTTTACTTCTTTTGTGACCGCAATCTCTTGTACAGGAGCCCTCGAGAGAGAAGGTGTTTGTTCGTTGGTAGTGGTGTCCATAACTCATAACAGTATAGCTTGTTTTTTGTATGTTGTTCACATATATCTGTCCACAGTGACGAGAGATAGATGCAAGATATACTGTAGTGATACAATATCAATTTATTTATTAATAACACAAAGTATTTATGAAACTATTAGCATCGTTCTTCTCTCGACTTTATCAGTACGCGACAATGTTTATTGTTGTAGGGTCACCACTTTTCTTTATTCCAGGAACAGGGTTCACACCAGAAACAACCTATTACATCACCATGATGATTCTCGTGGCAGTGGCACTTGTGTCATATGTTGTTTCTGCGGTAATTACGCGGTCGTGGCACAGTGTTTCGAAGTTGGAGTTTCTTTCATACTTTGCGTTCACACTTGCGCTTCTGGGATCTGTTTTGTTTGCAAAAGATCCACGAGTCGCCCTCTTTGGGGATGCTTTCAACACTCTCTCTGCGGTGTCACTTCTCTCTCTTCCTGTTGTCATGTACCTTGTTCGTACACTACCTGAAGCATTACGACAGAAACTCAAGTACATACTACTTATTGTGTTAAGTATTTCTGCTTTTGTGTTCGTGTCTGCTCTTATGTTTAGTGGCTCACTTGTTGAGACCGTTAAGCAGCTTTTCTTAGGGTTTTCAAACTCAGTTTCGTTTGCTGCATACCTAGGGCTCTTCGCTCTTGCTTGTTTCTTTTTTGTTCAAAAGCTTAAGGTTTCAAAAACATACAAGACTGCAGTTATTATTACCGCAGTATTTTTCGTAGCATGGGCTGTTGCGCTTTCGTCACAAGAGAATGTTCGTCCGAACCTTTCAAGTACAGTCTCTGTTGGAAAGAGTGTCTTGCTTCACGACGGTGTCTTTGGTATAGGGGCTGGAAATTTTAGTCGTGCATGGCAGTTGTATCGCCCAGAAAGTGTCATTGCTTCTCCATACTTTGGTTATGACTTTACACAAGGATCAGATACGGTGAGTACTCTTTTTGTAACTATTGGAATTCTTGGGGTTCTTGCATTCTTGATGCTCATGCTATCAGCGCTTTACAGTACATTTATTAGTTATAGACAGGCGGGCCAAGGCAATGATCGTACCATTCTAGGACTACTTTCCCTTATCTTGCTTTACTTTGTGCTCGTTGCTTTTACGGTTCCTCTTTCCTTTGCAATGCTTGTCGTGTGGGTGAGCGTTGGGGGCTTAGGCCTTGCAAAGGCAAAACTTACGGAATACCACCCAAGTAAGAAGCTTGCAATTCTCCTCATTCCTCTCGCAGTCTTGCTCGCGGTCAATGCGGTCATGCTTGTGCAAAGAACTCGTGCTTTCGCTCTCTTTAGTAAGGCGCAATCATTAGCACAAACACAGGATGTTTCTCCTCTTCTTGCAAAGGCTATTTCTTTGTACGGATTTGATGGGTTCTACCGAACACAGGTTGAGGTTGCCATCGCTTCTAACCGAGCACTTGTTTCAAGTGCAGCACTTGATCAGGAAGCTCTTAAGACTGAGTATTTGAAAACTGCAGCAATAGCTGTTGATGCAGGTCTCGCAGCAGTGAAGGCAAACTCCGATAATTACCAGAACTACGTGTCACTTGGACGAGCATACGAACTCGCTGTTCCTTTTGATAAAGAAGGGGGGTACGATCGCGCGAAGAAGTCATATCAGGAAGCTATTAAACTCTACCCAGAAAATCCTTACCTCTATGTGATGCTTGCCCGACTTGAAGCATCAGCTGGAACAAAAGAAGGTGTGCGAGCACAGCTTACCGAAGCACTTAAGAAGAAGCAGAATTTTGCAGATGCCCTCTATCTCATGAGCCAGCTTGAGGCTTCAGAAAGTAAAGGAAACGAAGCACTCGCATATGCTATCGAAGCAGTGAAGAATGCTCCGAATGATCCTCTTACGTACATTCAGGCCGGCCTTCTTTTCTACGGAAAGAAAGATTATCAAAATGCAGTAACTGCTCTTAAGACAGCGCTTGAGAAGGATCCAAATAACGCTAATGTTGCGTACTTCCTTGCACTCTCACTTCGTGATGGAGGTCGCCCGGATTTAGCAAAGACTATCGGTGAAGAATTGCTCAGACGTAATCCTGGAAATGCTGATCTACAGAAGTTTCTTACATCTGTACAGCCGACAGCAGCTCCAGCTGTTAAAAAATAATGACCTTACGTGAGGTAGAAACCATCCTTAACACACTCGAAGCACGTCATCCACAATTAGATGAGGCGATGCTTACAACACTGCTCACTGCAGGAGGGTGGGACGAAAGAACCATTGCTGACGCAGTGGTTCTTTTCCGTGGAAAAGGGAAGTCTCTCAGCGCTGAAAAACCAGAAGTACTTCTCGTTCCTACAGAAGCATCGCATGTACTTCCGGAAATGATCGACGAAACACATGAACTTCTTGAACATAATCCACAAGAAGAGCTACCTGTGGAGCCGGTTATAGAGTCAGTTGAGGGTCCGGCAGCAGAAGAGGTGTTACCTATTCCCGCAGAGGCCACAGTGGTAGTTCCTGAAGTGGTTCCCGAAATAACGAAGTATGAAGTGGCGGAGATTAAAGTGAGCGAACCTCAATCACTCATTGAGCCTGTCGAGTATATTGCGGCGAAAGAAAAATCTCTACAGAAAGTAGAGGCTGAAATTCCTCATAACCTTCCTCTTCGTCCTTTCGAAAGCACTGAGTCCGTGTGGCCATTCTCGAGATATAAAGATATCTTTTTTGGAGAAATCATGCCAACGCCAAAAGTCGAAGAAGGAAAAGATGTAAAGGAAGCTGTGAAGGTTGTGGAAAAGGAAAAGATTATCGAGAAGCATATCGTTATTGATAACGTGCGTATTGCCAAGACGCCGCTGACAGGAAAAGATGAGAAAATAATAGCGCTTGCGGCTGCGATGTTAGTTGTTATACTTCTCTTACTGGGCTATATGTACTCCAACGCTCGTTTCTAAGCCATAAATTACTTCATCTGCTTCGTTGCCAGAGATTTTTATTCCCGCGAAGTACTATTCGTACATCTTGGTCATAAAAATCTCTGACGCCTTGCATCTAAAGCAATTTCTGGCTCAGAATTTAGTCACAAGGCATATATTGTTCCACTTACTTTGTCGATGAACGCTTTTTCTCGGTCAATGTACGATATGTACATCTTCCTCGAAAAAACATCCATCTTCGCGTAATTGAAACAATCTTTGCCCTGTGAAAGTAGGCTAATTATCATCATTAATCACACACACTATATGGAATCATTCGATTACAAAAAATATACATGGATTGCAGGAGGTGTCGCACTTATCGGCATCGCTTTCGTGTCTCTTGCTACAGGAATCAGTAGTTTGAAATTAGTTAACTATCCGAACGGGACAGTTCCAACGATTACCGTTTTAGGTGAAGGGGAGGTAACAGCGTTACCAGATATCGCTACGGTTACTTTTACTGTTCGTGAATCTGCCAAGACTGTTCCTGAAGCTCAGAAAATTGCAGAGACGAAAATGTCAGCAGTTCTCGCGGCTGTTTCAGCGCTTTCTGTTGACAAGAAGGATACAAAAACACTTTCATATACTGTTAATCCAAAATATGAGACAGCTCAGATTTATTGTATTACGATTCCTTGTCCACAAGGGCGTACCGTTGTTGTTGGCTACGAGGTCGCAGAAGTTATACAAATCAAAGTGAGAAAAATTGACCAAGCCGGTGCCGTTGTCGGCGCTCTTGGCGGTGTAAATGTTACAGAAATTTCTGGCCCAGAATTTACGGTGGACAATATGGATGCTGCAGAGGCGGAAGCAAAAGCAAAGGCTATCGCACAAGCAAAGGTAAAAGCCGAAGCTACAGCAAAAGCTCTTGGTGCTCATCTCGGTGAAGTTACACAGTTTAGCGATAACGGTAACTACTCTACATACGCGAGAATGGATATGGTTTCATCAAAAAGTCCTATGAGCGTTAGTCTTCCACAAGGAGAAAGTGTTATTAAATCAAGTGTAACAGTTACGTATTCTCTAAAGTAGAATTACCACTCGTGCAACAAAAACCAGTCCATAAGGGGACTGGTTTTTTGATTGACAAGTGGCAATTGGTTTGGTATCATTGTACCTATAAATGCCCACGGGGGCGTTTTTTAGAATAAACGTCTTATCACACTATTATGAATCTTTTCCAATACCTCAAAGAAACAAAAGCGGAGCTCAAAGAAGTAACATTTCCAAGTGCTACACAGACTATTACGTACACGTTAGCCGTTATTGCGCTCTCTGTGATAGTGGCTGCGTTGCTTGGTGGAACAGACTTCGGTCTCCGTGAAGCGCTTACAAAGCTTCTCGTCCGCTAGTATTGCATCGCGTGTATTTGTATTAACGAATTACTAATTACTATTAACTAATTACTACCCCTATGGCCAAACAAGAATTTACAGGAGAGCGTCATTGGTACGCCATTCACACCTACAGTGGATATGAGAACGCTGTACAGCGTAATTTGAAACAACGTATCGAATCTCTCGGTATGGAGAACAAAATCTTTGCCGTGGTTGTTCCCGTTGAAAAGAAAATTAAAGTAAAAGGAACAAAGCGTGTCGAGGTTGAGGAAAAGATTTACCCAGGATACATTCTTGTGGATATGATCGTGGATGATAATAGTTGGTACGTTGTTCGTAATACTCCCCGTGTAACTGGATTCGTAGGAGCAGGGACAACCCCCGTACCTCTAAAGCAAGAAGAGATTGACTTCCTCTTTGGTCGTATGAATAACGGAGAAGTTGAACATGAAATCACTGTCGCAGTCGGAGAACTTGTTTCGATCATAGAAGGTCCATTTAAGGATTTTGAAGGAAAGGTCAGTGAAGTTGACAAGGCACGAGGAAAGCTTAAGGTCTTGGTGAATATGTTTGGAAGAGAGACTCCGGTTGAGCTAGACTTCCTCCAAATCAAAAAAGTCTAAAAAGGTTTATATCATGCCATCTTCGTCGTTGTAAGCAAATTTTGTTCCCGCAATGTACTATTCGTACATTTTGGTCACAAAATTTGCTTACGCCTAGAACCTGGCACAATCTAAACCTTTTTAGGGGAAGGCGAGGGTGCTGTTGAAGAAAATACAAAAACGTGCTAAAATACCACAACTTATATATATGGCTAAGAAAATTACAAAATACGTAAAGGTTCAGATTGAAGCGGGTAAAGCTACTCCTGCTCCACCACTTGGTCCTGCCCTCGGACAGGCCGGTGTTCAGATTGGAGATTTCGTTAATAAATTTAACGCAGCAACCCAAGGACAGCAAGGAAGAATGTCAGTAAAAATCTATGTGTACGAAGATCGTACCTATGATTTCGTTATCAAGACTCCGACAGCAACATCACTCGTGATGAAGTCAGCGAACGTTGCAAAAGGAAACAGTAAAGGGGGAGCAGGAACAATTTCAAAAGATAAAATCCGCGAAATTGCAGAGCTCAAGCTAAAGGACCTTACTGCTCATACGATTGAACAGGGGATGAAGATTATCGAAGGTACTGCGCGTTCTGCTGGTATCAAAGTTATCTAACACACGAAGAAAAATTTAAAGAATTCTTACAAACTATCCGCTTCTGGCGGATGGTTTGTTTTTAAAGAACCGTTCGCAGAACGTGTGCGCTTCGCACCGATTTCTCGAACGGGCTTTTTATTTTTCTAATATCTGAAATGAGTAATCTATTCCAAGTTGCGCGTCATGATGCTTTTCTTCGGATGTAAGATTGAAGAGATTCTTGTACTCAGGAAAAAAAGTATCAGCTTCTTTTTCATCATTAATCACAGTGAGATATAGTCTGTTTGAGAGCGGAAGAGCTTCGCTGTAGATCTCTCCTCCTCCAAGAATAAAAATCTCTACACTGTCTAACTGTTGAGCCAAAGAAATCCCATCTGAAAGAGAATGTACAATAGTCACACCTTCTGGTTTCCAGGTTTCATTGCGTGTTACAACAATGTTTACCCTGTTAGGGAGGGGTCTGCCAAGTGATTCAAAAGTTTTTCTTCCCATAACGACAGGGTGACCAGAAGTCAAAACCTTGAAACGCTTCAAATCATCAGGTATTTTCCACAAAAGTGTATTGTTTTTACCTAATTCTCGATTCTTTCCTATTGCTGCAATTATGCTTATTCTTGAAGAAGACATGGATGTTGTTATTTAGTATACTAACAATATTATTAAAGTATAGATACTATTTTACAGCCATGTCACAGTACGAAGTTGAAATAAAGAGCCTTCTGGGAACGAGAGATAAAGCAGATACATTGATACAAAATCTTGCACGGGCCGGTTTTGTTATCGATTCTCCAAAAAGGAGCACTCAACTTAATCATTACTTTACGTATTCCGATTTAGAAATGTTTCTTGAGACAACTCTTCCGTATGTTCCAGAAGAAAAGAAAGATCTCTTTGTCAAAACAATCAAAGAAGGTAGTAATTTTTCTATTCGTACACGTCAGTCCAACGACAAAGTGCTTCTCGTTGTAAAAGCTTCTTTGGGGGATGATTCCAGTTCAAATGGTGTTGCTCGAATGGAATTCGAAATAGAAATGCCAATGACACTTGTCGAACTAGATCAAATACTTTTAGACTCAGGGTTACAATATCAGGCCAAGTGGTCTCGTCAAAGAGAAGAGTATGAAGGAGAAGGCATTACTGTATGTCTTGATAAAAATGCTGGGTATGGATACCTTGCTGAGTTTGAGAAAGTTGTCGATGATCAAGCTCTCGTACAAGAAACAAAAGAGAGTCTTCTTTCTTTTATGGAGCGTATGGGAACAGAAGAACTGCCCCAAGGTCGTCTCGAAAGAATGTTTGCGCATTACAACACTCATTGGCCAGAATATTACGGAACGGATAACACCTTTACTGTAGAATAAAATATATGTACTTAGCTGATTTTGTGAGCTAAACTTTTTTACATGAAACATCCCGACGAACAATACAAAAATTTGATTAGGTTTATTTTATCTAACGGTGAAAAAGTAACAACTCCACAAAAAATTGACGCTTTAACCTGCTTCGGTACGACAGCCCCCCTTGTATATGATTTATCAAACGGTACACCGATAATAACCGAGAGGCAGTTAGGTATTAAAGGGGCGATTGGGGAAATGTGCGCTTTCATAAATGGGGAACAAGATTTTTCTATTATGAAAGAAAAGTATTCCGTCCCTGGTCCTTTCTGGGATCCATGGATTTCTGATGAAAAGTGTGAAAAGGCTGGAGCTAAGAGGGGGTGCTTAGGGGGCGGGTCTTATGGCCCAGCCTTTGCAGCTTTTCCTGATGGTGAGGGAGGGTTTGACCAAATTAAAAATGCAATAGAAATGTTATCAGATGAAAAATTAAGAAACAGGAGGACTATTTATGTGACTTCTTGGATACCATTTATGAATGGTTACGGCGGTAGACAGAAGTCAGTTATTACTCCGTGCCATGGGAACCTACATTTTAGGGTCATAAATGGAAACTTGGATCTCATCTCTGACCACAGATCAGCGGACGTTCTGCTAGGTTTCCCAAATGACATGATATCGTATTGCGCACTTTTAAAAATGGTAGAATCTGTGACTGGTCTTAAGGCTAGGCGTCTAATATTTTATTTGAGAGATGCGCATATTTACGAAAATCAATTAGAAGAAGCAAAAGAAATACTTGCGAGAGATTCTAGGGTTTTTCCCGAATTAGTAATAAAAAATACAAAAAAAGATATCAAAGAGTATAGGTTTGATGATTTTGAATTAGTGGACTATATTTGTCATCCAAAAATGATAATCCCGTCAGCTGTCTAGCAGCTTTTAATATGGAAGAAAAATTAATAAATATGAATAATGCCAGAGAAGAGAATCAAAGGCTTCGAATGCAAATGTCACAGGAAAACAAAGTTTGTATTTTTTGCGAAAAAGGATTGAAGGAGATCCATAAGCTGCCCATTTTACATCAAAATAAAACCTTCCTGGTGACTGATAACGCATTTCCGTACTCGGGAACAAATCACCATGTTCTCATAATACCCAAAAAACATATTTCAAATGTAGAAGAAATAGATATTGACAGCTGGGTTGATTTGAAGGAAATGATTGACTGGGTGGTAGAGGAGAGAAAAATTCCAGGGGCTTCTCTTTTCTTAAGATTTGGAGACTCTAGATTTACTTGTAGTTCCTTGAGTCATTTGCATTTCCAGATTATCGTTGGCAACAGTAGTCAAGAAGAACAAAAAGAAAACAGGGAAGTTCTCTCCGTTCCGTTGGGTTGGAAGAAAAAGTAGTTACATTTTCTCTACCTCTTTCTTAATAATATTATTTATCTCTATACTGATAGAGCTATAGAGTCGCTTCATTCCATCTATGTGAAGTTTTCTTATTTTTGCTGTTGTGCTTGTTTCTGCTTGCGCTGGCAAGACAACGATTGAGCCGCAGCTCTTTTTTAGCCTTAGTTCATTATCTTTGTTCTGAGATGTCTTAGAAAGAACCAGTATGCTGGGCTTAATTTTCTCTGTAACAGAAATAGAGGTATCCTCACCACTCAAAATGAATAGCAAATCTATATGTTGTAAATGAGAAAGCATTTCGACCCTCTCTTTCTGCTTTACTATTGGTCTATCTTTTCCTTTTCTCTCCTTTATTTTTGCGTCAGAGTCTACTCCGACAACCAATAAGTCGCCCAATTTCTTTGCTTCTTCTATATATCTCATGTGTCCAACATGAAGCATATCCCAAGAGCCTAAAGTAAGAACGACTTTTCTTCCTTCATTTTTAGCAGTATTGACAGCTTTTATTACTTGAGTGATTGGGAATGATATATTTTTCATTTTATTTATCTAGTATACTGCAGTATACAGTTTAGGTTATTTCTGACAATGATCGTAATATGAAAGGGATTGAAGCCTCTAAAAACCAATGAAAAATAGTCTAAACAATAAATTCAAAGATATAAATTTATACTCTTTTGTTCCAGAGACTGATTTCCTGATGCAGGCCGCAAAAGAAGCAGCTACCAAGTATTCTTTAACACCCCTTTACCCAATCGGAATATTGGCAGTTAAGGGTAAAGACATTCTATGTGCATCAGGTAATGGTAATGGTTATCATGAATCTAATATTCACGCAGAGGGTCACATCGAGGGTTGTCGTAGAAGGTTTGTGAGTCAAGAGAGGGTAAAAAACGGTGGTGAAAAAATTAAACCGGGGGAAGAATTTGATTTATGTATCGGGTGTCATACTGATTTTCATGCTGAATCTAATTTAATTAGAAAGGCTGTTGATTTGGGTGTAGATTTGCGAGGTGCTGATATGTACATGTATGGGCATTACTGGTGTTGTGGCAGTTGTTGGGGGAAAATGAATAAGGCAGGAATTAGAAAAGTTTTTTTGCCAGATACGTATAAAAAGTTTGAAGATGTGCAAGAAGTCAAAAACTGGGCAAAAGAGTGCATGGAAATCAGGAAAGCAAACGAGTTTTTGGTGCCCTGATAAGTATTTCCGTTTATGGTATTCTTAGGATATATTCGCGTAGTAATTTCCAAAAACCACAATCATGAAAGACAAAGCCATTGAAAAGTTATTAAAAGCAGAAGACAAGCGCCAGCACAGTGTCATCAATTTAATCGCCTCAGAAAACTACGTTTCTGATGATGTTCTCACTGCGCTCGGCTCATCGCTTACGAATAAATATTCAGAAGGGTATCCAGGTAAGCGCTATTACGGAGGAAATGAAATTATTGATGAAGTAGAATCACTCGCCCAAGAGCGTGCACTTTCATTGTTTAAACTTGATCAAAAGAAGTGGCACGTGAACGTACAACCTCTCTCGGGGTCACCAGCAAATCTCGCCGTGTATTCTGCACTTGTTCCTCTCGGCGGTAAGATCATGGGTCTCAAACTTTCAAGTGGAGGACATCTTACACATGGACAATCAGTATCAATGACGGGAAAAATCTGGAAGCAAGTTCCGTATGAAGTAGATGCAACAACCGAAACGCTTAATTACAAAGAGTTAGAAAAAATCGCGGTGACAGAAAAACCAGACATTATTGTGTGCGGCTTCACAGCGTATCCACGTATTGTTGATTTCAAGAAGTTCGCAGCGATTGCTAAGAAATCTGGCTCACTGCTCATGGTGGATATGTCACACTTCGCAGGTCTCGTCGCAGGAGAAGCGTATCCGTCACCGTTCCCGTATGCTGATGTTGTGACTACTACGGTACACAAGACACTTCGTGGTCCACGCTCGGCAATGATTTTTGTAAAGAAGGATAAACGAGAAATGGATAAGAAAATAGACAAGACAATTATTCCTGGTCTTCAAGGTGGGCCTCACAATAATCAGATCGCTGCGGTTGCGGTAGCGCTTCGTGAGGCTGCTGCTCCAGCATTCAAAACGTATGCAAAGAATGTTGTTAAGAATGCACAAGCGCTCGCCAAAGAATTGGAAGTTCGTGGATGGAAAGTTATCACAGGTGGAACAGACTCACACCTACTCTTGGTGGACACGTGGGCACAAGGTAAGGGTGTATCAGGAAAAGTGGCATCAGATGCTCTTGAGGCTGCCGGCATCATCGTGAACATGAATACTATCCCTCAAGATCCACGTGGTGTGATGGATCCGTCCGGTATCAGATTGGGCACTGCTGCAGAAACCACTCGTGGAAAGAAAGAAAAAGATATGAAAGTCATCGCAAAAAGAATCGACGAGGTTTTACGAAGTGCAGTGAAATAAAGTTGCCTGCTTTACGTATTTCTTTATTTGTCGATAACACGTTAGTATAAGAGAAAAGATATGAATTCCTACGAGACTATCAATAACGTGCTCATGCAGCTTTTGGAAGAGAAGGGGGTTACTTCTCGTTTTTCTCTTGATCAACCCGAAGATGTCCTTCATGGTGACTATGCGACGAACATCGCCTTTGCTCTTTCGAAGTCTCTCGGAGCATCACCAAAGGAAGTGGCAGATGGGTTGGTGTCAGAATTAACTGAAGCACTTACGGAGGTGGTGGAAAAAATAGAAGTTGCAGGTCCGGGGTTCATTAACTTTTTCTTGTACGATGATGTGCGTACCGATGAAGCAGAAAGCATTGCCCTTAGCGATATTACAAACGTAAGAGGTAAGGGAAAAGTTCTCGTAGAGTACACTGATCCGAATTGTTTCAAGGTCTTTCATATTGGACACTTGATGGCCAACACCATTGGTGAAGCGACAGCGCGACTTTATGAAGCAAGTGGGTACGAGGTGACTCGTGTGTGTTATCCGTCAGACATCGGCCGGAATGTCGCCATGGGTGTGTGGGGTGTTATGAAAAAAGAAAGTGAAAAGCCAAAGAGTGACGCATCACTTAAAGACAAGGTTTCATTTCTTGGCATGTGTTACGCTTTTGCAAATGGAGAATTTGAAACAAACGAAACATCGAAAGCAGAAATCATAGAAGTGAACAAAGCGATTTATGCTGGTAGCGATGCGAAAGTTATGGAGGTGTACGCAGAAGGTCGTGCGTTGTCGCTTGAATATTTTGATCAGCTTTACGCTAAGCTTGGTACGACATTCGACGCTTTCGTTTTTGAGTCAGAAGTTGCAGAACCGGGGCTTGCTATTGTACAAGAATATTTGAAGAAGGGTCTTTTTGAAGAGTCAGACGGTGCTGTTGTATACAAGGGTGAACAAGACGGCCTTCATACGCGTGTGTTTATTAATAGTGTCGGCCTTCCGACATACGAAACTAAAGACATAGGAAATTACGAAAAGAAAATTTCATTGCTTCCGGACGCGTATCAGTATGTGACGGTAACTGCCGTTGAGCAAAAAGAATATTTTAAGGTAGTGAACAAAGTCGAAGAAAAGATGCACCCAGAACTTGCAGGTAAGCTCGTCCACATCACGCACGGCATGATGCGTCTCGAGTCAGGTAAGATGTCGTCTCGAACAGGGAATGTTATTGGTGGAGAAGATTTGCTCGATGCAGTGGCCGAGAAAATTGCTTCTCGTATTGAAGAGTTACGTGTGGATGAAAAAGATAAAGCACAGCTCATAAATGATATCGCTGTCGGTGCGGTGAAGTTTTCTATTTTGAAAGGTGCGCCAGGGAAAGATATGGTTTTTGATTTTGAAAAGTCAATTTCATTCGAAGGGGATTCTGGTCCATACCTTCAGTACACTCACGCTCGACTCTGTGCGCTTTTGGATAAAGCAATCGAAGCGGATATTGAAATAGAAAGTTATAGCATAGAAAAACCAGAAAGAGAGCTTGAGCAAGTTATTATCGGGTACACACAAGTGCTCGATAAAGCATATAAAGAACTAGGGCCTCATCATATTGTTCAGCATTTGCTTTTGCTCACACGTGCATTCAACAACATGTATAGTCGCGTGCAAATAGTCGGAGAAGATAAAGAAAAGAGTGCGTACTACGTAATGCTTTCACAAGCGGTGAAGAATATTTTGGCGCATGGATTATATACTCTCGGCATTGTCGCCCCAGAGAGGATGTGATTTTCCGATTTGAGCCCCTTATCGGAAAATCACCCTGAGACGCATCGCGGTCGAAGGGTAAATTGTTTCGGTGTGAACCATTGGCCGGAAAATCATCCCGAGACACATAGTGGTCGAGGGATGTGTTGGTTTGGCTTATCGCCTAAAAATCACCACGAGACGCACCGTACTCGAAGGGTTTTAATCGACTAGTTTTATTTATGAATAGGAGTAAACTTTAATTATGGAAAAAATAAAATCTTGGTTATTTCGTGAAAGTTTAGAATTAAATAAACACTGGTGGCATAGATTAATAAAAGTAATTTTTATATCACTTTTTTCAATTATAGCCATTGCTTCCTATATAAGTATTATCTTTTACCCAGATAGAGCTTTTTTCAGTAAACATAATATCGTTATCAAAAATACACTTTACCAGTTTACAGAAAATTACAACGGAGAAGATAGTAATAATACTATTCCAACTTTCTTTAAACAAGAAGGAGAGTTTGGTCTTTTAGTAGACGGTAGTATAGATTATATTTCTGAATATTCTTTAGGTAAAATAGAAGAAGGAACTTTTTGTGTTAAAAATCCAGAAAAATATTTAGAAGGTATATCAAAAGTATTATACTCATCATATCTAAAAACTTTAAGCTACGAAAAAGCACAAGCAACTTCATTAGACATATTTTCTGATGTTATCAAAAAACAATTTAACGAAGATAAAAGTAGAAAATGTTATTTTCACGGCATCAGTTTCTATGACCAAAACTTAAAAGATGTAACAAACTTATCATCTGCTATTATAAATTTTAAACCTAGTATTATCTTCTACGTAGAAGCCACAATAATTGTACCAATACTTGCTTTTATTTCTTTCCTTTTCTATGTATTGATTTATTATCGCTTAATTTTGTACATTGTTTACGGTAATAAAAAATAAAATGGCAACACCAGAAGCAATAAAAAGTTCAGCAATTTCGGCAGGCGGTGAAGATTGGGCTCTTCTTACAGAAGTGGTTCTTGATAGCGGTTTTCAAAACCTGCTAAATCAACAACACAAAGGGTTAGTACAACAACTAAAAGATAACCCGAACGTAATTAATGGTTATCGTGATTATTTTGCAGATATTATTATCAAATATATTGCTTGGAAAATCTACAAAGATACTGATCTAAAAAAATTAGGGAAAAACGTTGATGTTCTTGCAAATAAAGTTCAAGAAAGTAGTTCTGATTTAGAAGATCTTAATCGTGTAGCAAAACTAGCCAGTGGGGCAACTGCCCTTGCAGCATATTCAAAAACTTTTTCAACAACAGCCGGTCGTCATGAGGTTTTGGCAAACAATATGCGTAACTGGTATTTTATAGCAATAACAATGCTGCTATTTGTTATAGGGTTATTATTTTTTGTAAATATTTCCGACTATAAATTTATAAAATCACATCTAGCAGAAGATGTTATGTACAATCTTTCTTTGGTTGTGTTTATCTTAAAAGCAGTGCTGGCCTTCTTCTTTTTTCAGATTGTTCAATTTTTTAGAAAAAACTATAATGCTGAAAAACACCTAGAAGAAACTTACCGTCATCGCAGTGACGTACTTCAGTCACTTCACGCTGTATATAATTCAATTGATCTCAAGGATGAGAAAGATAAGCTTTTGTCTGCTGCAGCTCTCTTTGCATACGAAAGAGGTGAAACTGGTTACATAACAACAAAAGAAGGTGCTGGGTCAGGTGACATTACTGAGAGTTTATTTGCAAGGATTATTAAATAAAAATAGCTCCAATATTGTTACGTGGCTTAAGTAATAAAAAGGCCAGGTCACAGAAAGATTGTTTACGTTTATATGGTTTTGATGTATTATGAACTCATAAGCAGCGACGGGACTAATCACCCCAGAGCTTCGGGAAGAACGCTGAAAAGCTAGTAGAACCCAACAAATGAGTCCCGAGATTTACCCCGAGCAATATCGAGAGGGAATCAAAGGAAAAACAAGGTGGTACCACGGTATAAAAATCGTCCTTGAAAAACAACAGTAAAAAGTTGTTTCTCAAGGACGATTTTTATTTTTACCTCGGCAGATCGCGGGTCATACTATCAACACAATCTAATCATTATGAACAACAACTCAACCCCAAAAACAATAAATGAAAAGGAGCAAGAGACGCTTCTTTTTTGGCAGGACAAAAAGATTTTTGAAAAGTCTATAGAAACGCCGGAAGGGGAAGCAGAAAAAGAATCGTTTTCATTTTATGACGGTCCACCATTTGCGACAGGTCTTCCACACTTTGGTCATATCTTGGCAGGCACTATCAAAGATGCTATTCCCAGATATCAGACAATGAACGGTAAAAGTGTTCGTCGTGTTTGGGGATGGGACTGCCACGGCCTTCCTGTTGAGAACTTGATAGAAAAGAAACTTGGTCTCGCAAGTAAAAAAGATATTGAAGAATTTGGTATTGGAAAGTTTAATAAAGATGCGTATGAGAGCGTGCTTCAGTATGAAGAAGAATGGAAAAAGGTTATTCCACGTCTTGGTCGTTTCGTAGATATGGATCATCCATACAAAACAATGGATGCGACATACACCGAAAGTATTTGGTGGGCATGGAAGACCTTGTATGAAAAAGGGCTAGCGTATGAAGGAAACAAAATGATGCACATCTGTCCGAGATGTGAGACACCTCTTGCTCAATCAGAGGTAGGTCTTGAGTATCACGATGTAACAGATCTTTCTGTGACGGCAAAGTTTGAACTTACAGATGAACCAGGAACTTTTGTTCTTGCGTGGACAACGACACCGTGGACACTTCCAGGAAACGTTGCTCTTGCACTTTCTAGAAAAGCTCTCTATATAAAAGTTTCTATTGAAGATATGGAGGGGTTGTATATTCTTGCAAATGATAGAAAAGAAGATGTATTAAAAGAAATGAAGTATGAGGTAATTGATACTTTTTCTGGTGAAACTTTAATTGGAAAATCATACAAACCAGTATTCCCATATTTTCAAAATGCTGACATCGAACATAAAGAAAACATTTTCAAAATCTGGCATGCAGATTTTATCACACTCGACACAGGTACGGGTATCGCACATGAAGCACCAGCTTTCGGTGCCGAAGATATGGAGCTTGCCAAGGCAAACAATATTCCTGTGATTAAGCATGTGAAAATGGATGGCACGTTTATTCCGGCTGTCACTGATTTTGCAGGAATGAAAGTGAAAGTAAAAGATGACACGCAGTCAGCGGATATTGAAATCATAAAGTATCTCGCACATAATGGTCTGCTTTTTGAGAAGCATAAAATCATTCACTCGTATCCACTTTGTTGGCGATGTAAAACACCGCTTCTTAATTATGCGACATCGAGTTGGTTCGTAGATGTGCCAAAGATAAAAGATAAGCTCATTTCCGAAAATCAGAAGATTGGATGGACACCAGCGCATACACGTGACGGGCGATTTGGTAAATGGCTGGAGGGGGCTCGTGAATGGGCGGTATCGCGCACACGGTATTGGGGTGCGCCACTTCCTGTATGGAAAAATGAAAATGGTGATGCGGTGATGATCGGCTCCCTAAAAGATCTTGCGGAGAAAAATGCCTACGCCGCAAAAAATAATTTCTATGCTATTCGTCATGGTGAAGCACAGAGTAATGTTGACGAAATACTAGATACCGTGGGTGATCCAAATAACCACCTTACCGAAAAAGGCAAAGAACAAATCAGAGCTAGCGCTGAAAAATTGAAAGACATGCACATTGATCGTATTGTTATGTCACCGTTTATTCGTTCGGAAGAAACAGCCAAGATTATTGCGGATATTCTTGGTGTGAAGGATGTAGTGGTGGATAATCGTCTTTCAGAAAATCATCTCGGTATTTATGATGGGTGGAAAATAGCAGACTATCTTAAGGTAAACGGAAAACTTGATTTCTTACGTTTTGATCATCGCCCACAAGGAGGGGAGACGCATGAAGAAATAATGAACAGAATGATGGCATGTGTGTATGATGAAGAAAAAAATAATGAAGGTAAAAATATTCTTCTTGTCACTCATGGTGGACCACTTCGAATGGTTATTGCTGGATCAAATCTTGCAACAGAGGAAGAGGTAATTGCAGATGAAGCTCTCGAGCACACGCATATGTATCTTAAAAATGGAGCCTTCACAAAACTAGATGTGAAATTTGTGCCACGAGATGAGACAGGTGCTATTAATCTTCATCGTCCGTACATCGATGAAATAAAACTTTCTGTTGATGGTGTTATCTACACTCGTATACCGGACGTGTTTGATTGTTGGTTTGAGTCTGGGTCAATGCCTTTTGCATCGGTTCATTATCCGTTTGAGAATAAAGAAATCTTTGATAAAAATTATCCTGCAGATTTCATTGCTGAAGGTTTGGATCAAACGAGAGGATGGTTTTACTCACTTATTAATCTGGGTGTCGGATTGTTCGACAAGGCACCGTATAAGCATGTGATTGTAAACGGTCTTGTTATGGCAGAATCAGGAGTAAAGCTTTCCAAGAGTGAAAAGAATTACACTGACCCACTCGAACTTGTAGAAAAGTATGGAGCGGATGCAATGCGTTATGCTCTTCTTTCTAGTTCTGTGGTTAAAGGCGAAAATATTCTTTTCGGAGATTCACTTGTTGAAGATGTGTACAAGAAAGTTATTTCACGTCTTGAGAATGTTCTTTCTCTATATGAGATGAATAAAGAAGAGGAGGTGAAAGGAAACGCCGATTCTAAAAATGTTTTGGATAGATGGATTCTTTCTCGTGTGAATGAGGTTGTCGCCTCGACGACCAAAGGATACGACGACTATATTCTCGATGATGCGACACGGCCAATCGAAGCACTCGTTGACGATCTTTCTGTATGGTATGTACGTAGATCACGAGATAGATTAAAAGGTGAAACAGGGGAAGATGATAAAAAGAATGCACAGGAAACATTGGCATACGTACTACTTACATTTTCAAAAGTCATTGCACCGGTTATGCCATTCCTCGCTGAACGTGTGTATCAGACTATTGGAGGAGATCGTGAATCAGTGCATTTGGATGTGTGGCCAGAAGCGCCAGAATCTGACGCCTCTGTACGAGAAGAAATGAAGCTCGTACGAGATGTAGTAACCTCTGCTCTTTCCCTTCGTACACAAGCGAAAATCGCCGTTCGTCAACCACTCCAAAAGCTAACACTTAAGAATGAGATTCCGTTAGAGTATCATCAGATTCTTTTGGATGAACTCAATGTGAAAGAGCTCGCCTTTGACGCTACTATCACAGACGTATGTGCGCTTGATCTTGTTATTACAGAAGAGTTACAAAAGGAAGGGGACGTTCGTAATCTAATGCGCGCGGTACAAGATGCGCGAAAAGAAAAAGGCCTTACACCGAAAGATCTAGTAACGCTTGTAACGAGCTACGCTATTCCAGAACAATTCAAAGATACTCTCATGGGTACCTGTAGAGTTGGTTCAATTGTTGAAGGGGACGGTTCGTATACTGCAGAAACTTCAATCGGCACGGTGTCATTTGATATCAAATAGCAAAGAGCGGCCACGAAGTGGCCGCTCTTTGCCCTGTATTACTCTTAGCTGTAAACTGTCGACTGTATACTACCCCTCATGGCCATAGAAAAATACGTCACCAAGTGCCTCGTTATTGAAGCCTATGATCAAGGAGAACATGATCGTGTGTATAAACTATTTACGCGTGAGTTCGGTATGCTTACTGCACACGCCAAGAGTGTTCGTAAATTAGAAAGCAAACTCCGTGCACACATTCTTCCTCGCACCATGAGTCTTGTGACCCTCGTCCAAGGGAAAGATGTCTGGCGACTTGTGGGTGCAGAAGAGCAACGAGCTATTCCTCTTATTGCACACAGTGTGATTGGTCTTGTTAAAAGATTCATTCGTGGAGAGGGTGCGCATGAAGCGTTGTACGATAGACTTATTCAATTTCTCGACGTCGCACCTATGTACGATATTCAAAAGTCCCGCCTCCTTCTCTATTACATTGTGCTCGTAGAGCTTGGCTACGCTGATGCGAAAGCGATTGGTGCTGAAACCTTGAAAGAATATCTTGCGTGGAGTGTGGATGATTTGTATACACACCTCCTTCTTTCTCATGATGCTGTGCGTGCTCACGTCACTGCGGTTCTTGAAGAAGTACAGTTGTAGCATACAGTAAAAAGTTACGAAAGTTCGTAAAGTATACACAGTCCATAAAGTTCATAAAGTTAAAAGTGGGATTCCAAATTCGGGGCGCCGCCGTAGGCGGCGCCCCGAATTACTTTATGAACTTTCTACTTTAAGAACTTTATGGACTGTACTGGTATACTAAAGAACATGGATTTACCTGAACAAGAAAATAGTGCGCTCGACATGGTTGAGCACGAACTCAATGATCCAAAGAATAAAATGGACGATGTGATAATACATCGTGTTCGTGATGCGAAGATGAGAGATCTCCCAGCTTCATGGGGAGAACAGAATGCGGTTATTGTTGGAGAAAAAGTAGACGAAGGATTTTCTTTTGGAGCAAAGCTTCTCCTTGTGTCTTCTGTTCTTCTTCTGGCTGCGCTTTCTTTTGCTGCATGGCGTGTTCTTTCTTCTCGTAATATTGTTTCGGGTATAAATATCGACATGGCAGCAGAAATTAGTTCTTCTGTAGAAGGAGGTGAGGTCACACCTCTTACATTTACGGTGCGCAATCGTAATACAGCAGCAATAGAAGCCTCAACCGTAACGCTTACCTACAAACAAGGGACAGGTGCGCAAGATGAACAGGAGAAGGTTCAGGTGAAGCGTGATATTGGCACATTGGGTGCAGGTGAAAATAAACAGCAATTCTTTGATGTGACGGTATATGGAAGTGAATCCGAGGTTCGTGATCTTACACTTAAGCTTGAATATAAAGTTGCGGGTCAGAATGCTCTTTTTAGTAAAGTTCTTGTGACGCCTGTCGCACTAAGAACACCTCCAATATCTCTTCATATTGACGGCCCTCAGACGTTGTCTTCTGGACAGAGCGGCATCTTTACTATTTCAGTAAAAAATAACACCTCGACAACCTCACTCCCAAGTGTTATGCAGCTTACACTTCCGAATACCTTTACACTTGCAAACATGAATCCGAAACCAAGTGCTCGTGGGTCTGTTTGGGCGATACCTGCGTTAGAAGCCGGTGAGTCACGAAACATCACTCTTACAGGATCTGTCTCTAGTGGAGATGTGACAACGTTGCGTGCCGTGCTTGGTTCTACCGGTAGTGGTGCTGCTATTATCGGATTTGTATATGCGACACAAACATTTGATATCGCCCTTCGATCTTCTCCTTTGACGTTTTCTATAGCACTCGACACAGAACGGGGTGTTATTAATTCACTTCGTTATGGAGATAAGACGACCCTTTTGATTACGTATAAAAATACAAGCGACCTCCCGCTTCTTGATACATCGTTTGTACTTGCGATAGAAGGAGAAGCTCCTCTCTATAAACAAATTAATTCAACGAGCGGATACTATGACTCAATTAAGAAAACCATTTCCTGGGACAAGGCTTCTGTTCCTGAACTCGCTCTTATTGAAGCTCATAAAGAGGGTGTTTTCCGTGTAACTATACCGATAGTTCTTAGTGGAAATAATTCCCCCGCACTTACTCTTACAA
Organism: Minisyncoccota bacterium; assembly: GCA_041651055.1. GTDB lineage: Bacteria > Patescibacteriota > Minisyncoccia > Phycocordibacterales > UBA5272 > UBA11704. The sequence continues at coordinate 475,768 of JBAZJW010000001.1, read as the reverse complement.
TGACAGGGGTCGCCACACTACAATCAAAAAATGACATTGTTGCAGCTCTCGATAAGACATGGATTGTTCAAGGAAGCGCGAGTTTGAGTGCCAAGACTGCATATAAAAATTCTCCATTTCCAAATACAGGCCCAATTCCTCCTCATCCAAACACTGCTACGACATACACAGCACATATGACAGTGTCTGCACAAAATGCGCTCGTTAATGCGAAAGTTTCCTTTCTTCTTCCTGCATACGTAACATGGCGCAACGTAACAAGTGACTCTACGAAAGTGTCTTATGATGCAAAAACACGAACGGTTACCTGGACACCTTCCGCTATTGGTGCTGGCAGTATGACAAGCATAGACATTGGTCTTTCTGTACTTCCTTCTCAAAGTCATGTGAATCAAATTCCATCTATCACTTCTGGTATTGTGCTTGATGCGGATGAAGAGATTGCAAAGACCCATGTTCGAATGAATATTCCAGCACTCACGACGCAAATCAATGGGGAAATATGGAAAGATAATCCTTCTATTGTGGTGGATAAATAAAACGTAGTCCATAAAGTCTGTAAAGTTCATAAGGTTAAAAGTGAAATTCTAAAATACAGGGGCGTCGCCTATGGCGACGCCCCTGTATTTCCTTTATAGACTTTAGACTTTACGGACTTTCGACTTATTTTATGATAGGATACGAGTATGAAAGACGAGACAAGAATCACTATTGCTTCTGGCACAATCATCAAAACACTTATGTGGATTGCTGTCTTTGCAGGAATGGTATACGTGAGTGATTTTATTATTGCACTTATGGTTTCGGTCGTGCTCGCATCAGCTGCAGAGCTCCCTGTAAAAATGTTAATCAGATGGGGCCTTCCACGAGGTCTTGCAGTTTCTTTTATCTTCCTTTCTCTTATTGCAGTTGTCGCGTCTGTCGCTTTTATTTTTATACCACCACTGGCAGATGATCTTGCTCGGTTCGTACAAGCACTTCCGCAAATACTCGACTCGGTTCGTATCTTTGGTCGTGATATGGGATTCAAAGATCTCTCTTTGTCCATTGCAGATCTTTCAAAAGATATTTCAAAGGGTCAAATATTGAGTGTAATAAAGAATGCTATCTTTGGTTCAAGTGGTTTCTTTGCTACGACATCGGTGGTGCTTCACGGAGTAGTAAACCTTGTGCTTACGTTTGTTCTCGCTTTTTATCTCGCCCTTGAAGAGCGAGGTGTGCAGAAATTTTTACGACTTATCGTTCCTAAAGTGCACGAAAGTTATGTAGAAGATTTGTGGACGAGAGCTCAAAAGAAAATTGGTCTTTGGATGCAGGGACAAATATTGCTTTCACTCTTTGTCGCTCTTCTTGTGTATATTCCGAACCTTATCCTTAACATGCCGTACGCAGCACTTCTCTCGGTGCTTGCCTTTGTAGGAGAATTAATTCCAATGGTTGGTCTTACTTTTGCCATGGTGCCAGCGCTTTTCTTGGCGTACACCCATGGCGGGACCTCTCTTCTTACCATCATCGCTATTATTTACATTGTTATTAGTCAGCTTGAAAGTCACGTGCTCTATCCGCGTGTTATGAACAAACTTGTCGGTGTGCCGTCGGTGGTTGTTATTATTGCACTTGTTGTTGGGGCGAAGTTAGCTGGTATGTGGGGGGTTCTCCTCTCCGTTCCTGTCGCCTCTATTTTCATGGAGCTCGCATCTGATTTACAAAAGCGAAAGAATCCGCCACAACTATAATATTTACTTCGTATGAACAAACCATTCTATATCACCACCACACTTCCGTATGTAAACGCTGAGCCTCACTTAGGTCATGCTCTTGAATTTGTTCGTGCCGACGTAATCGCACGATACAAGAAATCGCTTGGGTATGATGTATTTTTTAATACAGGAACAGATGAACACGGTACGAAGATTTTGGAAGCAGCGGAAAAAGAAGGAATAGAAGTACAAGAATATGTAGATAGAAACGCTGCGCGATTTAAGGAATTATATCCAAAGCTCGGTATCTCCCCAGAGATACATTTCATTCGTACGTCAGAAGAGAAGCATATCAAAGCTGCGCAAGAGATGTGGAAGAGATGTGATGCAAATGGATATATTTACAAAAAAGAATATGAGGCAAAGTATTGTGTTGGTTGTGAATTATATAAAACAGACAGTGAACTAGAGCACGGACTGTGCCTGCTTCATCCAAACCGTGCCATTGAGGTTATTAAAGAAGAAAATTATTTCTTTGCATTCTCAAAACTAGAAGGAAAACTGCGTGAGCTCTATGAAAAGAATCCATCACTTGTAATCCCAGATTTTCGTTTCAATGAAATCAAAGCTTTTCTTGATAGAGGTCTTGAAGATTTTTCTATTTCACGTCTTAAAGAAAAAATGCCATGGGGTGTGCCCGTGCCAGGGGATGATGATCATGTGATGTATGTGTGGTTTGACGCGCTCACTTCATATATCTCTACATTAAATTGGCCAGAGTCTAAAGACTTTGAGACATATTGGGCACAAGGAGAATCTCGTGAAGTGATTCAGTATTGTGGAAAAGATAATCTTCGCCAACAGTCTGCTATTTGGCAGGCAATGCTGCTTGCAGCAGATATTCCAAATACAACGAATATTATTATCGATGGTTTTATTATTTCCGGTGGACAGAAAATGAGTAAGTCTATTGGAAATGTAATTAATCCATTTGATATTCTTGAAATGTTTAAAGATGTGACTGATTGTCCAGAAGATGTGCTGCGTTTTATTTTGCTCCACGAAGTGCCTTCATTTGAAGACGGCGATATTACGATCGAATCTATTAAGACGGCATACACAGCATATCTTGCAAATGGTATTGGGAACCTTACGAGTCGTGTCATGAAAATGGCCACGGCAAATGAAGTACGAAGCGAGAAGCTAGAAGCTAGAAGCCGAAAAGAGATACACAACTTCGATACGAACGCAGCAATTAAAGATATTATGAAAGAGATTGGAATGCTTGATGAATATATCGCAACGAATGAACCATTTAAAGTGGTTAAGGTAGACGCTCAGAAAGGAAGAGAAATGATAGAGCATTGTTTGATTTCGTTAGAAACAATTGCAGAAAACCTTTCTTCATTTATTCCAAAAACGTCTGCCAAAATTCTCGAGTGCATTCATTCCAGTACAATGCCAGAGAAGCCACTCTTTAATCGTCTTCCATAACTATGCAGTACGCGTTTTTCGACATTCATTCTCATCTTCACGATAAGGCTTTTAGTGTCGACAGGGAAGAAATTATTTCTGAAATGAAGCAAAAAGGTTTCGGGTCTATTACGGTTGGTACAGGACTAAAAGAAAGCAGGGATGCAGTCGCGCTTGCGGACGCTCATCCGAATATCTTTGCGACGGTCGGCCTTCATCCAGCGGATAATATACTTGAAGAATATGACGGCGATGCGTTTTTACAATTAGCGCAGCATGAAAAAGTTGTCGCCATCGGAGAATGCGGATTGGATTATTACTACATCGAAACATTTTTTGAGAAAGATCAGAAAGAAAAAGGAAATCTGCCAGCTGGCGGATGGAATAAGGATGCCGAATCAGATAGACAAAAAAGAATATTTGAGAAGCAAATTGATTTAGCTGTGGAAGTTGGTAAGCCTCTCATGCTGCATGGTCGTCCATCAAAAGGAAGTATGGATGCCTATGAAGATATGTTGTACATGTTGGAACGTGCAAAAGAAAAATATGGAGAAAAGTTACAAGGTAATGCGCATTTTTTCGCAGGCAATATCGATATCGCAAAACGATTTTTAGATATTGGTTTTACGATGAGCTTTTCTGGTGTGATTACGTTTGCTCATGATTACGATGATGTGGTGCGCTATGTGCCGCTTACTATGATGCACGCTGAGACAGATAGTCCGTATGCAACACCTGCACCATTTCGTGGTCAAAGAAATAGTTCGCTTATGGTGCAAGAAATTGTCGCACGCATTGCGGTCTTGCGTGAACAGCCCATGGAAGAGGTGAGAGTTCAACTTATCGAAAACGCGCGGCGAGTTTTCAGAATTTGACAAAAGTAGTATTCTGATGTAGAAAGAGTACATACTCAGCCTATTTTTTGGCATGAGATAGACAAGGAGTACAGAATGATTGAGAACAAAGCGCTTAGAATAGACGGCCTTCTTACGAGGGTCAGAATAAAAGGCGCAAGAGAGGCGTATAGACGTTCCCACTATCGATTTGTTGTCGATGGAATAGTAACTTTCGACTTAAAGAAAAGTTCGACATCCAAAGAGTTTCTTGAAGCTTGCGGACGCCGTGTTGTATTCAGTCTTTACTATGACAAACGAACAGTCGCGCATGTTTGGTGTCTGTTCGTTAAGCCTGTACCTTCCAAGGCTTCCCCAGAGATACGTTCTAAGTTTGACGATCTTTAAGTTCGTCACTGTTTAAGGTAAAATGACCCACCGGACCAATTCCGGTGGGTCATTATTTTTTTTTGTTTGACTTTTGTACCACAAAGGCACAAACTTAACGTAGCCAGTACCCATTTAACCATGAAAGGAGGTGTACCATGGCTGCACCAAAAGAGATCACCTTCCTTTGTGGAAAAGTGATGCCGTATTCCGACGATTTGGTTGGAGTGGGTATCGTTAAATTACGCAATGGTTCTCGGATCGAAGTTCCACAAAACGATCCAGGCCTAGAGAAAGTCAGGGCCGGAATGCCCCGCATGATTGTTGTCAAAAACAATCGCATCTGGGCTGTTTATGCCAGACCACGCATTAGACTGCTCCGAATGCTTGAACGCGGTGCGGATGTGACCGAAGAGATTCTTGAGATGTACCGTCCGATGTACATGAAGAATCCATACCTCTGAGCCTTGCTCAGGCCTGCATAATGTATAAAAGGCCCCACCTGCGGGCCTTTTCTTTTGCCTTATTTTGTGGTATGATGTGCACCTATGACTGATAATAATGAAATCACAGTAGACAGCCGTGTGTATGAAATCTCTTTCATCTTTGATAACAAACTAGATGAAGGGGCGGCGCTTGAAAAAAGTAACGCAATCAAGCAGTCTATTGCTACCTTAGGTGGTAGCTTCATTTCAGAAGAAGCTCCGTATATGCGCGAGCTTGCCTATGAGATGACGCGCGTTGTGAATAATATAAACGTTCGTTTCAACGAAGGATACTTCGGATGGATCAAATTCGAACTTGATGGCGCTAAAGTAAAAGAACTTGAAAAAGGGCTTAAGCTTGATGAGCAGCTTGTTCGTTTCCTTATCGTAAACACTGTTCGTGAGAATACTGTGTTTACAAAACGTGCCCCAGTTATCAAAGCAGAATCACTCGTGAATAACGAAACTGATGATGTAGCAGATGTGAACATTGATACAACAAAAGAACCTGAGGTTCTCTCAGAAGTTCCCGCTGAAGTGCTTGCAGACGTAGTCGCTAGCGAAGAGGCAAAATAAGGATTACACTTGTGTTATGTATTAGTATTACTAATTACCAATAACCAATTACTAATAACTATCGTATGTACTTAAACAAAGCATTTTTGTTCGGAAATCTTACACGCGACCCAGAATTGAAGTCTCTTCCAAACGGAAACAAGGTTACTTCATTTTCAATCGCAACGAATCGTGTGTACAAAGATCAAGCAGGGAACAAGCAAGAGCAAGTCGAATATCACAACATTGTTGTGTTCGGTCGCCAAGCAGAAACAAGTGCTCAGTACCTTAAAAAAGGACAAGGTGTAATGATCGAAGGACGTATACAGACTCGCTCATGGGATGATAAAACTTCCGGTGAGAAAAAGTATCGTACAGAAGTTATTGCAGACACTGTTCAATTCGGACCAAAATCAGGTGGAAGTACGGGGCCTTCAGTTGATGGACAGCATCCAGCCCAGAACGCGACACCTGTTGCGAGTTCTGTTCCAGATTTGGATACCATTGATTATGGCGATTCGAATGTGAACGTTGACGACATCCCGTTTTAAGAAAGTTCTTCGCCCTATCTGCTTCGTTGCATAAAATTTTTGTTCCACGCGACGTACTATGTGTACGCCTTGGTCACAAAAATTTTATGCGCCTCGCATCTAAGGCAAATAACTTCCTTAAAACCTGCGAGCATTCAGAATTAAAACTCCCAACCCCTAACTGTTAACTCCTAACAATTTATCATTATGAAAAAACAAGATCACTTTAACCAAAACAACATCAAGTTCATCGACTACAAGGATACAGAAATCCTTGCGAAGTTCGTGAACCCACACGCACGTATTCTTAACCGTCGTAAGACAGGACTCACTGCCAAGAACCAGCGAGCACTTGCAAACGCTATCAAGCGGGCACGGTTTATGGGACTCCTTCCATACGTAGCACACTAAACACTTAAAAGTATTCCGTCTGCCTCGCACCCGAAACACTTTGTAAGCGTTTAGCAAAAAATAGTGTATACGTGAATTAACAAAGAGCGGCGCCGTAGGCGCCGCTCTTTGCATGTATTGTTCCTCCTAACCACTAACGCTTTGAAAAAGCCCTCTTTTTTGCTAGTATGTAAAGTATTATTTATTAAATTGTTTATGCGTTTAGGTACTAGTATTCACTAGTAGCTAATAACCATCAACTAATAACTACCCACTATGCATCCAAAAAAAGAACGAACATTTGTTATATTAAAGCCTGACACCATTCAGCGTGGTTTGGTTGGAGAAATTATCAAGCGCTTTGAACGTATTGGTCTTAAAATTGTCGGCATGAAAATGCATATGGTTAACGAAGAAACACTTTGGGCTCATTACAATAAAGATGATGTGTGGTATGAAAAGAAGGGGTCAAAGATTCTTGAAAATAAGAAATCTCTTGGTATGGCAATCGACAAGGAGGCTATTGAGTATGGAAAAGATATTATTCGTGCAATGGTACATTATATGTGTTCAAGCCCAGTTATTTCTCTTGTTATCGAAGGTAATCAGGCTCAAGCGGTAGTGAAGCGTTTGGTTGGAGGAACAGAGCCGACAACTGCAGATACAGGAACTATACGCGGAGACTTTGCTATCGACTCATACTATATCTGTGATGTTGATAATTCACGAGGAATGCGAAACCTTATTCATTGTACAGATCCTGCTGACGGGGCGGATGCGTATGAACGTGAAGTAAACCTTTGGTTTACAAAAGAAGAAATCATTGACTATCGTCTCGTGGCAGAAGCAATGCTTTACGACGTTGATTTGAATGGAATCCTAGAATAGTACAGCTGGAGGCTTGAAGCTAAAAGCTAGGAGATTTATATAATAGAAAAACCTGATGAGCACCATCGGGTTTTTCTATTTCGTATTATATAAACCCAATTTAACCATTAGGAACCAACTCTCGCAGCGCGACGGCGCGAGAGTGAGATGATTTTCTAGCCAGAAAATACATCGTTTGGTTCTAATGGTTAAATTAAAAGGAAAAAAAGAAGTTTAGTTCTGAATTAGAAAAGAATTTTTGAATACAAAAAACAATTATATTCGACTTTACATTTTTATTTTCCAGAATATAATGGATACAGGGTGTCTAGGTATTTTTCTGGATAATACATCTTTGGGTTATGGAATATTGAGAACTGCACCGTGGTGCTATTCGTTTCTTACCCACCTGACATAAAACATCAGGAAGATGTCCTAGGTGCCCAACGAGAAAATCCGTACCGAGCTTGTCGAGGTGCGGATTTTCTCGTTCTCTGCATCCTGTTTCTAAAAACGCTATGTTGGTGTCCTGGAGTATTTGGGTGAACTAAAAACTAAAAACTAAAAACTTGAAACTGGGTGATATACTGTATCCATGAAGCACATCATTATCGCCGCACTGTATCTTCTTATTTTGTTCTGTCTATCGACCTTCGTTTTTGATCCGAGCTATTTGTACTATGAACTTCCGTGGCTTGATATTCCTATGCATATTTTGGGAGGGTTCGGTGTAGCGAATCTTGTCGGATCCATTCTTCTATATAATAAAAAACATCCTTCGTATAAAAAGCTTTTTATGGTGTATCTCTGTGTTGCCATAGCATGGGAGGCATATGAATATATTCATGACATGATAAAGGTTTTGGTATGGAATGGTTGGCCTGATACAATTGGTGATCTTGCTAATGGATGGATTGGTATGAGTATTGCATATCTCTTTGTTCGCAAATAAAAAGAATGTATTTATTTTTTTTGAATTAAACTAGTAACCAGTAACTAATAACCATCAACTATTTTTATGTCCACATTCAAAATAACATTCGCAGGAGGAGCTCAGATGCCGACAGGGTCAAACTTCTTGGTTGAATTCGGAGGAAAAAAGATTCTTATTGATTGTGGCCTCGTGCAAGGTGAAAAATATTCCCTTCCTACGAACCTTGAAGCGTTTACCTATGATCCAAAAAGTATCGATGCGTTGTTCGTCACGCACGGTCACCTCGATCACGTAGGGCGTATTCCGAGGTTGGTACGAGAGGGTTTCCGTGGTGTGATTTATAGTACAGGGCCGACACGAGAAATGGGGGAACTCATTATGCTCGACTCTATGGGGCTGCTTGGTAAAGAAGCATATCATACTGGTCAGCCGATTTTGTATGAAGAGCGAGATGTGTTCGAGTCATCCCACCTATGGACCGGCCTTATGGAATATGAAAAGCCTTTTACCTTTGCCACGAATGATGGTGATGCCGTCATTACTTTTCATGATGCGGGGCATATATTAGGAAGTTCGACGATTGAAATTAGTTACAAAGGTAAAAAGCTTGCGTTCACGGGAGATCTAGGAAACACCGAATCTCCCCTTATGCGTGAGACGACAGATCTTCACGATATTGATTATTTGGTTATGGAAAGTGTGTATGGAGACAGAAAACACAAAGATAAAGATAAGCGTATAGAGATTTTGAAAGAAGCTATTGTCTCGACGGTTGCAAAAGGGGGAACCATACTCATTCCTGCATTTTCTATTGAACGCACACAAGAAATGTTGCTTGCTTTTAATGAGCTTGTCGAAAGTAAACAGATTCCAGAGATTCCTGTATACCTAGATTCTCCTCTTGGTATCAATATTACGAAGATTTACAAAAAGTATGAGTCTTGGTTTAATGAAAACACAGAAAAGATTGTAAAAAGTGGCGATGATATTTTTGCCTTCAAGGGTTTGATTCAAACAGCGTCACCTGAGCAGAGTAAGGCTATCAATGCGGACATGCGTTCAAAAATTATTATCGCGGGTAGCGGTATGAGTAATGGTGGTCGTATTGTTCACCATGAAGCGAGGTATTTACCAGATCCAAACAGTACGATTATTATCGTCGGGTACCAGGCAGTGAACACCCTTGGGCGACATCTTGTGGAGGGTGCAAAAGAAGTTTTGATTCATGATCAAATGGTAAAAATGAATGCGCGACTTGTAAATATTCATGGATTCTCTGCACACAAAGATTCTGATAATTTAATTAAATTCGTTGCGTCCACTGCCTCAACGCTTAAGAAAATATTTGTGGTTCTTGGTGAGCCAAAGAGTGCCTACTTCCTTGGTCAAAAATTACACGAGACCTATCAGGTACCAGTGGTCGTTCCGGAGAAGGGGGATGTTGTTGAGCTGGATTAAAAGGTATTCACTGGAAACTAAAAACTAAAAACTGTAAACTATTATTATGAAAGCTCAACGAATTACTATTAGCGTCTCAGGCGCTGCGGAGATTGCTCACTGTGGACCATCGGTTATACCAACAGCAAAAGAAATAGGTCGTGAAATTGCACGCCAAGGTGCACAGATTATCACCGGCGCAACGAGCGGTTTTCCTATGTATGCTGCTGAAGGAGCGAAGGAAGCAGGGGGTGTGTCATTCGGTATTTCTCCAGCTGCAAGCAAGAAAGAGCACATCGAAGTGTACCGATTACCTCTGAAGGCAATGGATGCTGTTATCTATACAGGCTTCGGATTCCCGGGTCGTGACCTTATGCTTATACGGTCATCAGATGCTGTTGTTATTGGCTGTGGGCGCATTGGTACTATTCATGAGTTTACCGTTGCTTGGGAGGCAAATATGCCCCTTGGAGTGCTTATTGGAGAGTGGGAGACAGACGAAGTAATACGAAATATCATGGACAACAGTAACAGGCAGAATCCTAATGTTATTTTTGAAAAAGATCCTAAAGTGATGATTGAGAAATTGATTGCTATGGTTCTGAAGAATGAGGAGAGTGGGGTGACGGATATACGGTTGTAGGGGGAAAAGCTAGAAGTTAGAAGTTGGAAGAGGGAAGAAGATTCAGAATACAGATACAAAAAGAGCGACACCGAAGGTGTCGCTCTTTTTGTATTAGTATTGTAGCTGTAAACTGTCAGCTATTGACTGCCGACTATTTCTTCACCTGATCAACAATTCTTGTGAATGTTTCTGGGTTTTCTGCGGCAATTTCTGCGAGCATTTTACGGTTGATAACCATACTCTTCTTTGTAAGCTTGTCGATGAATACAGAGTAGGTGATATCAAGAGCGCGTAATCCAGCGTTGAGACGTGTAGTCCAAAGGCGACGCATATCTGTTTTCTTGTCCTTTCGGTGATTGAAAGCGTGAGCACCAGCATGACGTAGAGCAACCTTTGCCTCTACTTCTTTCTTACTGCGTCCAAAACGAAAGCCTTTAGCTTGTTTGAGGACATTGCGACGATGCTTCATCGCCATTAAACTTCTTTTTACGCGTGACATAGTAGTTGATTAAATAAAATAAATGAGTCTAACGGATTTAGAACATTCCTGGAAGAAAACGTGACTTCTCCTTTCCTGTCATAGCAAAATCCTGAGCGCGCTTACCCGCTAATTGCTTTGAGCGAGAGGCTTTTGCGTTGAAGTGGTTAAGTCCTGGCTTACGACCAAGGATTTTCCCATTTTTTGTGACGCGAAGTCGTTTGAGGAATGATTTGTTTGTCTTCATACGTTTTTTCTAGATTAAATTCTGTCCTTTCAGATAGTTGGGCTATTATATCACGTTTATTAGTAAATATCAATATCTTTTTTAAGGATTGCTCGAGGTTGATATTTTCTTCAAAGAAAGGAATATTAAGCTTGAAATTGTTAATGGAATAAGAACAAAGAAAACCACTTTCCCTATGCTTTCTCCTTTGTCACCAAAGCTAAAGTTAAGCAATATAAGGTAGATAATTAAAAAAATTATTAACAATGTAAAAGGAAGAAGGGTAATGATAAGAAGAAACTTAACGTCTTTTTTAATGTTCTCTGAATTATTAATCACCCCTACTGAATCTTGGTCGTTTGCTTTATTGTTTTTAAAAAAGATATTTAAAATGAGAGATATTGCAGAAATTATCACCCCAGCCATAATTATTTTTATTGCAACCATGAAGTATTCACCTGCAGAAAATATAAAGATAATAAATCCTGCAACGACTATGAGCTGACCTATCTTGAGCATGGTTCTAAAATTCATAGTTACTTTGCTTTCTCGATAACCACCATCATGGACTTCGGAATCTTTTTCAAAGGTTCTGCGATCTTGTAGTCAGCAGGGATGATAGCGAGAATACGGTCCATACGTTCAGAGAGGAATTTCTGGTCAAGATATTTTGTGCGTCCTTTTAGTTGAAGATCTATTTTTACACGGTGGCCTTCATTGATCCATTCTGCAGCTTTTTTTGCCTTAATCATTAAGTCATTCTCACTAATAGACACACTCAGCTGAATGATTTTCGTTTCTGTGACATGTGCCTTCGCTTTTACTTCTTTTAGCTTCTTAGATGTTTCGTAGGTGTACTTTCCGTAATCTGCGATACGAGCAACAGGAGGATCTGCATGAGGGGATACTTCGATGAGATCAAGTCCGAGAGACTTGGCTTGTGCCATAGCATCGTCTTTTGTAAGAACGCCCAAATTCTCTCCCTGATGTCCAATGACACGGAGTTTGAGCGAGCGGATATTATTATTGATGTTTACTTTTTCTGCCAAGGGGATTTATATGTATATAATAGCACGAAAAGAGGGAAAAGGGAATGGGTTAAATAAGTATCCACTTTTAATTATTGACTTCTTTCTAATTAAGAACATAATAAGATCATCCTTGGTGAAGTATTGGTATCTTTTGATATCGATCACAGACACTAATACAACTCTTTTTGTATTTTATCTGCAACACCCCACCAAGGGTGTTATTAATTTTTTTGGTATCTAACTTTAAGATATCGAAACTAAAAAAGAAAAATATGTTAATAAAAAATCATCCAAACGCAGGAAAGCTTCTCTCTTCTTTACGCAATACAGGTTATGATAGTAATTATACAGCTGTTGAGGATATTGTAGACAATTCCATTGATGCTGGTGCGACAAATGTGAACGTGTCTATTAACACTATCGATAAAGATCTGCGCATAATTATTGCAGATAATGGATCTGGAATGGCAGAGCATGTTCTTGATCAGGCTCTAAAACTTGGTTCAGCTACTCAAAAGGACGAGATGTCTGATCTCGGTAAATATGGCATGGGGCTATGTACAGCGTCTATTTCTATGGCAAAAGGTTTACAGGTCATTACTAAACAAACTAATGGTGATTATCTCTATAGTTCTCAAGATCTAGACGAAATTGTGGAGGCGGATGACTTCATTAAAGAATTACGGAAAGCAAAAGAAGAAGAGATTTCTTTATTCAAGGAATATATAAAAGAAGATCATGGGACTATCGTAGTTTTGAGCAAAGTAGATCGTTTAACGAATACAAATCAAACAATTTTTGCAAACCTTCTTGCAAAAGATGTTGGTCGTATTTATAGAAAGTTTATAGATGCTGGGATTTCTATTTCTGTTAATGGTAAGAAAGTTAAAGCAACTGATCCTTTAATGACAGAAATGGAAGGTACTCAGATTTATTCGGATGAAGAGTATGAGGTTCCTTCCTTTGCTGGTAAAGAAAAAATCAGAGTCAAGATAGCAATTCTTCCCGCTGTAAACGAAACTCTAGAAAGTGAGTTAAAAATGAATATCCGCTCACAAGGGTTTTATGTTGTTAGAAATAATCGTGAAATCGCAAATGGAGAGACTCTAGATGTTTTCAAAAAACACAACGACTTTAACCGCTTACGAATTGAACTGTCTTTTACTTCTAACTTGGACAACGAAATGGGCGTTAGATTTACAAAAAACGGAGTATTTCCGAATCAAGCAATAAGTGATTTTTTGAAACAGGAGGTCGGTGGGCAAATAACTTCTCTCAGAAAAATGTTTCAGAAATTACAGAAAGCAGATAAATCTCAAGAGATAGATCACAGCGAGTCGGCTGCTGTTATTGCTAAAAAATCAAAACTGTTAATAACTCCTGAAAAAGTTATTGAAAGACGCGAAGCAAGAATAAACACAACAGATAGAGTGATTAAACCTGAAACAACTGAGCTGCGAACGAGAAATCCTAAAGAAACAAAATTATCACCTAACGGGCTAGGAGCTAGATTTGAAACATTGTCGATGGGTCGCGAAGGGGCAATCTATGATTGTTACCAAGAAGGCAAGGTTATTGTTGTAGAATGGAATGTCGACCACCCTTTCTACGAAAAGATAGTTCTTGTAAACAAAGACAGAAAAGATATTACAGCAGGTATAGATTTTCTGATTTACGCCCTTGCCTCAGCTGAACTAAAGACTTCAAATGATGATAATGCTGAATTAATAAGTACTATTAAATCAATAATGTCCTCAAATTTGAGAGCTTTGCTTTCTTAGTTTGTGGGTATTGTTGGGTGATCTTCATAGATTCCACACGAAAATGAATCGGTGGGTGCGGAATTTTTATTATTTTGGTGGAGGTGGGAGACGCTTCGCTATCTCACAGCCTTCATTCGTTGTCACTCATTACGGCTTTAAGAACCACCCGGTTCTTAACGCTCCCCGACAGCTGGCGGGTCGCTATTCTCCTCCACGGGGAAACTCCCGTTTTCCCGACCCCTTTCCCGTTCGATTCCGCCCACCTCCATAAATGACAAAACCGCCAGAAGGCGGTTTTTGAATTGTCATTTGTGGAGGTGGGCGGAATCGAACCGCCGTCTACATAAACGTATTACATGGATCTACAGTGCGTAGTTTGCTTCGCAGTTGTCGGCATACAAGATAGAAAACAAACGAAAGCCTTGCGTGCGTAGTGTCATTGTTTCAGGATGTACGTGACACGACATACATTCCTACACTCACTGTTATTATGCCCGCATCACACCTAATGAGTAGAGAAGTGAGGGACACCAGATTGGTCTAAATTAGACGAATGCTGGAGCGAATCCGAACGCCATATATGGTGAACGAATTGCTGTTGCTGTTTTGTTTGCAACATGGGTACTAGAAAGTGTACGAGGTCTCTAGCAGTCTCGGCAATGCGCATGTAATGAACATCTATATATCGAATCCAAGTGTCACCCCCAAGTTTATAGTAAAGAGGGGAGAGTTTATAGGTGAGAGTGAATACGAATGCATTCCTCTTACCTCTCTCCTTTATTCCTCTTAACTGCCCCGTAGCTCTCGACGCGCTATATCTTTTTTGATATCTTCTCGCTTGTCGTGGCTGTCTTTTTTCTTACAAACGGCAACCTCACACTTGATGAGGTTGTGTACAGAATACAACGAATTAGGGTGTAATGTCAAGGTCTTCGATTGTTCATTGGCGTAGAGGTCCACGATTTCAGATTTCTTCAAAAGAAGGCGGCGGGTACGGTAGGGATCATAAGATTTATCAGTATTTGCAGGCTGAAATGGGGGAATATATACCCCGACGAGAAAAGCTTCTCCGCCACGAACAATAACCTTTCCTCCTTCGAGTGATCCTTGTTTTCCACGCAGTGATTTTACTTCAAAGCCAAAAAGTTCGACACCGGCTTCAAAGGTTTCGAGAATGACATGGGTGAGATGTAGTTTTTTGTTAATGACTAACTTCATATAGAGACAGTATATAGTAGTGGGTGAATGGTGGGTAGTAGGAGCGGTCACTTCCTTCGACAAGCTCAGGATAAATCGTGGCTGCTCCTATTGTGTCTTCTTACTCCTTGCTACCTGCTTCTTACTACGTGTTGCTCCCTTGTGTTAGAATGGGCTACATGGCAAAGACAAAACTCAAAAACAAGACAGTAGATACTGCAAAAGACACAGCAAAGAAGATTTCATCTGGTATGAAAGTAAAAGGACTATCACAGCAATTAATGGGCGCATTTATTATTTTCATGGCACTTACATGGGGGTATTCACTTATTCAAGAAAAAAAATCGACACCGACAATACCCCTGTCTGAATTCGCTGCACTCGTTAACCAAAAGCAAATTGCCTCAATAACCATTTCAGGTGATGAAGTAACAGCAGTGAAACTCGACAAGACAACAGTGCTTTCAAAAAAAGAAACGAGCGCGTCATTGCTCGACACACTGACATCGTACGGAGTGAGCACTTCCACGCTTGCATCGACCACCGTCACGATTAATTCTGAGAGAGGTCTTGCATTCTGGGGTTCTATTATTCCCATCGTCCTTCCTGTTCTTTTCCTTGGGTTTATGATTTGGTGGCTTGCTCGTGGTATTAAAGGTGCGAATGTGCAAGCTCTTTCATTTGGACAGTCTCGTGCGAAAGTTATTTACCCAGATGACACGAAAGAGAAAATAACATTTAAGGATGTCGCGGGTGCAAAAGAAGCAAAAGAAGAATTGGCTGAAATTGTAGAATTTCTTCGCGCTCCGAAAAAGTTTATTGATATTGGTGCACAGATTCCAAAGGGTGTACTTTTAATGGGTGCACCAGGAACAGGAAAGACAATGCTCGCTCGTGCGGTGGCAGGGGAAGCAGGTGTGCCATTCTTTCATTTGTCAGGTTCTGAATTTGAAGAAATGTTTGTGGGCGTTGGCGCATCACGCGTACGTGATCTCTTTGATATGGCAAAGAAAGCGGCACCTGCAATTATTTTTATTGATGAAATTGATGCCGTCGGACGCACACGTTCACCATCTGTTGGTGGGCAAGGAGAAGGGCGTGAACAAACACTGAATCAGATTCTCGTGGAGATGGATGGCTTTGAGCCGACCATGAACTTGATCGTGATGGCGGCGACGAATAGACCAGACGTACTTGATCAGGCGCTTCTTCGTCCCGGACGATTCGATAGACGTGTCACACTTGATCTGCCAGACAGGAGTGATCGTGAGGCGATACTTACGGTACATGTAAAAACAAAACCACTTGCAGAAGATGTGAACTTAAAAGTAATTGCAGAACGTACACCTGGATTCTCTGGAGCGGATTTGTATTCTCTTATGAATGAGTCGGCAATATTGGCAGCTCGTGAAGAACGAAAATCGGTCGCACAATTTGATCTCATTCGATCAATTGAAAAGGTTATGCTCGGCCCCGAAAGAAAGAGCCATGTGCTGTCTCAGAAAGAAAAGAAAATAACTGCGTACCATGAAGCGGGTCATGCGCTCGTTGCATCATGTTTACCTGACGCTGATCCCGTTCACAAGATTTCTATTATTGCGCGTGGCCATGCCGGAGGATACACGCTCAAGCTTCCACTTGATGAACGACGTCTCATGAGTCGGGCGACATTCTTGGATGACATTGCCATGTCACTCGGTGGCTATGTGGCAGAGAAAGAAATATTCGGAGATATTACGACAGGACCATCGAATGATTTACAGGTGGCGACAGCTATGGCGCGCGCCATGGTGACGAAGTACGGTATGAGTACACTCGGTCCGATTGCACTTATTCCAGAAGGGGATTCACATAGTATTTTTTATGGAAAGGAATACAGTGAGGCTTTTGGTCAGAAGATTGATGATGAAGTAAAACGTATCATGGACGAAGCATGGACACGTGCTCGTAAAATTATTCTTGATAGACGTGATGTGCTCGTAGCTATCGCAGAAGAATTGATGCGTGTAGAAAATATTGAGAGAGAAGAGTTCGAAAAGATTTTGATTGCGAATGGTATAACACCCAAGCGAAAAGAAGAACTAGTGTAGGCAGGTTAGTAGTTGATAGGTTATAGTTTATAGCAATACAAATAAAAAGGCCGCTAGAGATGGCGGCCTTGTGTCGTTGGTCCAGGTTCAGTTACCCGGAAATGGTCTCGCATGGATTTTGCGACCTGAGAAACAGTTTCCCGTCACTCAGGTGACCCATTCCGTCGGCTTCTTTCAGAGACCTTGCAACGTGCACCAATCGCACAGCAAGTTCGGCGTCTGCTCCAAGCTTGCCGCTGTCCCCAAAGCAGATAATCTCATTGTTTTCTACCGCTGGGCACGTGCCCTGACTTGTGGCGCCGCGGCATTCAATGCCGCCAGGAAGAATCTGACAGATACACATAATTAGGTTGCTCCTTCGTTTATCTTGATACCCTTCGCCCGAAGAGTATCTACTTTTTATGCTACGCCTTTACGTCTGTCTTGTAAAGATGTCATATGAACTCTTTTTTGGTATTATATGGTTCATGCATCCATAGCTCAGTTGGTAGAGCCGTCGTCTTATTTTAGGCAGCGAGGATATTGTAAACAAAGTGCATCCATAGCTCAGTTGGTAGAGCCGTCGTCTTATACACGACTGGTCCCTGGTTCGAGTCCAGGTGGATGCACTTTGGGTACAAGATCCGAGTGAACGTAAAATACGTCTTAGTATACACGACTGGTCCCTGGTTCGAGTCCAGGTGGATGCACCATGAAAGTCTATATTGCTGGTCCGTTATTTAATGAAATGGAGAGATCTCGCAATGAAGAAATTGCCAGGCTTATTGAAAGTTGTGGACTAACAACATATTTACCACAAAGAGATGGGGGAGTGTTTTCAGAAATGATATCGTCTGGAAAAGATGTCGAAGATATACGAAAAGATATTTTTGGTGATGATATTACAGCGCTCAAAGACAGTGATATTATTGTGTGTCTTCTCGATGGTCGCGCATTAGACGAAGGTATGTGTATCGAACTTGGAATGGCATATGCACTAGGGAAAATATGTATCGGGTATTGTACAGACAGCAGAAGTTTGTCACCAAAAGAAATGAATATTATTTTAGAGGGAACGCTTCGCACTGTTTTTGCCACCAAAAAAGAACTTCAAGAATATTTTGAAAGTATCGTATTTTCTAAAAACTAAAAACTGGAAACTAAAAACTTTGCGTAATCGCAATCTATTCCATATGCACCTGGGACCTCTTCTTAATGATGTCCGCTAGGTCTGGATAATTTTCAAGAGTATTGTCATGATCAAGAAGATTGCGCGCCTCGTCACGGGCTATTTCTACGAGCTTTGGATTCTTGATTGCCTCCATAGCAAGGTCACTCATTCCCCACTGCTTTCCATCCATGAGCATGCCGATACCACGTGCGAGCATATCTTGCTCTGCGAGCTCGAAACCATTCTTTGCATTCACAAGTGCCTTCAATCTCGTCTGTGTTATTTCACCGACGCTCTCTGTGAAGAGATAGCAGTATGATTGATATTCACGACGACCGACACGACCACGCAGTTGGTGTAACTGAGCAAGGCCGAACCTGTCCGCATGCTCAATAATAATCACGGTAGCGTTCGGCACATTAATACCGACTTCAATCACAGATGTCGCCACAAGAATATCAGACTTCTTGTCCAAGAAATCTTGCATCACCTCCTCCTTCTCTTCCTTCTTCATTTTACTGTGAAGAATATCGACAATAAATTCTGGGAACACAACTTCAGAAAGGCGACAAGCTTCTTCCTTCACGCTCTTGAGAATCCTTTTTTGTGCTTCTTCTTCATCCTGCTCATCGATACGTGGGCAAATGACATACACTTGTCTACCCGCTTGTAATTCTTTTCGTATGTATTCGTATGTTGCTTGGCGTTTTGAAGAGGGAACAATTTCTGTAATGATTTTCTTTCTTTCGAGCGGCATGGAATCTATTACGGTTAAATCAAGATCTCCGAAAATAGTGAGCGCGAGTGTACGTGGAATAGGAGTGGCTGTCATCGAAAGAAGATGAGGAAGCTCTTTTCGAACGGTATCTTTTTTCTGAGCGAGTGCTTTACGTTGCTTTACACCAAAGCGATGTTGCTCATCGATAATGATGAGGGCCAGATTCTGAAATGAAACAGATTTTTGAATGAGGGCATGCGTTCCTACGACAATAGACACACGTCCATCGGCAAGCCATGAAAGTAATTGTGTTCGCGATATTGGTGTGTGTGAGGTCGTGTCTGATTTACTCGGGAACTTCGCACAACCACTTCCGGTGAGTAATCCGATTTCAACACCTGTGCCTTCAAAATATTTGATGAAACTTTCGAAGTGTTGCTTGGCGAGAATTTCTGTCGGAGCCATGTAGGCGATTTGAAGTGGAGGATTTCCCTGAGCATTGTCGAAGGGTCCATTCTTTCCAATCCTGTTTTGCAATACAGCGTACGTCACCACAGCGGCCACGAATGTCTTTCCACTTCCCACATCTCCTTCAAGAAGTCTTCCCATTGGTTCTTTTCGAGAAAGGTCTTTGAGAATGGAATCGATAGCGTTTAGTTGGGCTTCCGTTGGCGCGAAAGGAAACGAATCAATAAAATCTTTGATGATGGTGTCGTCAAAGCTAATCGGGTACGCAAGCGAATGCTTAGCTTCAAGTTTTTCTTGATACTGTTTTAATTGGAGGAAAAATATTTCTTCAAAAGCAAAACGTTTACGTGCAGCGACGGTGAGAGATTCATTTTTCGGAAAATGAATATAGAGGAGTGCCTCCTTTAATTCTGGAAGATGAAGCTTTTGTAAAATATGTGGAGGAATAGGATCATAGATGTCATCGAGAACATTTCCTTGCACAGCCTTTTTGATAAGCGTGTAGAGATAGAGCGACGATACACCTTTTGTTTCTCTATAGACGGGTGTGAGAAATTCAGGTGCTGCCGATGACGCGAAGAGTGAATCACCGTGTTCGGGTAATTCGGCGAGTCGTTCTATAGTGGGGTTCGAAAGAAAAACACCTCGACTGTCTTCTTGTGCCGTGCCGGCTATTTTTACTTTCGTACCATCGGGGTACATTTTGCCGATGTAGGCTTGGTTAAACCAAATGCATCTGACAGTGCCCGTATCATCTGCAATGCGAGCTTCAGTCATTGGCATATGTCCCTTGAAACTTCTTTTCACAGAAACTTTTTCCATCACACCGTACACTGTGACGGCCTGACCTTTTTCTATATGTGAGACGTGACTTTCTTCACGAATGTCTGCGTAGCGAACAGGGAAGTGGTAGAGAAGGTCGTGGAGCGTGCGAATATCGAGGCGAAGGAGGCCTGCTTCGTGGTCTGGTGTGATGCGATTGATGGAAGAAACAGGGGAATCTAGAAAAGATTTCATGTGAGGTTAGTATAACAAAAGGACACAGGCCACGCCTTAAGGATTTTGCCCGCATGGTATAATTAGATTTCTATGAAATCTTCTTCACGTAAAAACGTTGCTACCCCTACAATACCTGCCTTTGACAGGTTTATGTTTTCTTTGCTTCGTATGAAGCCTTTGGTTATTCATAAAAAGGAAGGAGTGCAGGTAAGTATGATGACTGTGCTTAGAATGTATTGGCAGTCCAATAAAAAATACCCTTGGGCAACATTCATTACTCTTGTCGCTGCGACGCTTGCGAGTTTGTCGACCGTGGTTGCTCCGTATATCTTCAAGCGCTTCCTGGACTTACTGGGGCAAGGTGTTGGCACTGTGCATACGGCGGACCTGTATCACAACATCTTTTTGTTCTTTATGGTCTCGACTCTTACGTGGGTCTTTTGGAGACTTTGTTATTTTGCGAATTCGTATTTGGCAGCACATATGCTCGCTTCACTGAGACAGAGAGCATTTGCTTATCTTTTGGGGCACTCGCATCAATTTTTCATCAATACATTCGCAGGGTCATTGGTTCAAAAAGTTAATCGTTTCGCGCAGAGTTACGATAAGCTGGCTGATAGGGTTCTGTACGACATTATTCCGATCATTGTACAGGTAATATTTATTTTATCTATCATGTTTATTGAGAGACCGATAATCGCGGTTGTTGTACTTATTTGGGCCACCATCTTTATTGCATGGAATTATACGTTTGCAAAATGGAAGTTAAAATACGACACATCTAGAGCGGTGCAAGATTCACTTTCAAGTGGCACGCTGGCTGACTCTATCGGCAATCATCAGACCATTGAATTATATAAGTCTCAAAAAGTAGAAGAGAAAATATATGAAGAGGTGACAAATTTACAGTCTCGGTATACGCTATTTTCTTGGTGGTCATCAAGTACTATTGATGGAGTGCAGGCATTGCTCATTGTTTTGGTGCAAGTGGCAGTGCTCTACATTGGGGTTGGGCTGTGGTCAAAAGGTCTTATGAGTATTGGTCTGTTTGTTCTTGTTCAAACATACGTTTTACAGTTAGCAGATAGACTCTGGTCTCTTTCTAGAGTTATTCGTGATATGTATGAGTCATTTGCTGATGCGAAAGAAATGGCTGACATCATGGAAACGCCGCACGCTATACAAGAAAAAAAGAAAGCTGGCACATTGTCTGATGTGAAAGGTGAAGTAGCATTCAAAGATACCACTTTTTCTTTCCATGGAAGAAATGTTATTGATCATCTTAACTTGACGATTAAAGAAGGAGAGAAGGTGGCCTTGGTAGGTGTCTCTGGTGCTGGAAAATCTACACTCATTAAATTATTGTTCAGACAGTACGATCCTGATAGTGGAGAAATTCAGATCGATGGCCACACTATAAAAGATATGAGTCTTTCGTCACTTCGAAATGCTTTGTCGTTGGTTCCACAAGACCCAGCATTGTTCCATCGTTCTCTTATGGATAACATTCGTTATGGTAAACAAGATGCGACAGATGATGAGGTAAAAGAAGCGGCAATACTTGCTCATTGTGATGACTTTATCGCACAGTTACCTCAAGGATATGAAACATTGGTAGGTGAACGTGGTGTGAAGTTATCCGGTGGTGAGCGTCAGCGTGTGGCTATTGCGCGGGCATTCTTGCGCAATAGTCCGATACTCGTGCTTGATGAAGCGACATCTTCTCTCGACTCTCATTCAGAAGAGAAAATTCAAGACTCACTTAATTTGCTCATGCAGAACAAGACGACGATTGTTATCGCACACAGGCTTTCGACGATACGAAGAGTTGATAGAATACTCGTTATGAAAGACGGAGGTATCGCGGAAGATGGAACTCATGATGAGCTTCTCAAAATAGAAAATGGTATATACGCTAACTTATGGAATATACAGCAAGGTGGATTTATTGCTGATGCCGAAGATGAGCAGTCGGAAGAGGAAAGCTAGAAGAGGGAAGCTAAAAGCTAAAAGCTGGAGGCTGGGAGTTAGAAGGGGAAAGCTAGAAGCTAAAAGAAAAAGTAGGCGCGAAGCACCTGCTTTTTCTTTTGTATATAGTTTTAAATCAATGTAGAAGAGGAGATGGTTCGCTCTCTGAGAAAGAAAGGTTGCAGGAAATAGTGCGTATGATAGAGTAAAGCTATGCTCACTAAGCGTACAAAAACCAACATGTTCCATCATGATACTTTCTTTTCGAAAGCTGGTTTTTGTCATGATTAGTAACATTTCTGTGTGCATGGTAAAAACGAGCTTTTGAGAGCTCGTTTTACTTTTGTGATGAAAGTAAAAAGTACCCATGTTCTTTTTTGAAAGGTTTATCATGTTGAAGATTGCATTACCTTGTGGCAAAAGTCTCGAGGCAGGGACACTTGCCCTCTTTAATCAGGCTTTGATCACGGTGGAGAGAAAAGGTTCCTCCGCGCACTCCGTACGGTTTCCTAATTACGCGGACTTGCGTGAAGGAAAATTTGTGAAGCCGCGTCGGGCGCCAGCACTTGTTGAAAGTGGAGCATATGATGTGGCGATCACAGGGCTCGATGCCGTGCTTGAATCTGGCTCTGATGTAGAGGTCTGCGCAAAGCTCAACTACGGCCGAAACAGTATCGGCGCAACACGAGGAGTTCTCTTCGTAAGCCGTGAAGATGAAGTGTCTTCCATTGTAGACATACCGAAAGGTTCAACGATTCTTTCAGAATATCCAAATCTTACGCGGTCTTTTCTTGCGAAACAAGGCATCGAAGGCTTGTCTGTTTTGGAGAGCTCTGGTTCTGTCGAAGCGGAAGTTCCAGATCAGTATCGATTTGGCGTCTGTCTCACAGAAACAGGAAGAAGCCTCAAGGAAAATAATCTGAAAGAAATCGCAACACTGTTTACCTCAAGCACCGTTCTCATTGCAAACAAGAAGGCACTCAAGAGTTCTAAAAAGGCTGAAGCGATTAAATCGTTGAAGCTCATCTTGCTTGGAACTCTTGAAGCAGATGAATACAAATTGTTGACGATGAATGTTCCAGTGGTAGCACGTGAACGAGTGATTGGATTGTTGCCTTCAATGAATGCACCGACCATCGCGCCACTTGTGGGTATGAGTTCTTTTGTTTCTGTTAGCACGGTTGTAAAGAAAGATGAGGTAAACACATTCATTCCAAAACTTTTGAAGCTTGGGGCCGAAGGGCTCCTTGTGACTTCCATCTCCTCTCTTATCAGAAGGTGGTAGTTACGCAAAATGCACACCGTCGGTGTGCATTTTTTTGAGAACCTGCCCACTATCTTTTACTGACATCTTTTCCGGTTAATGTCACCGAATTGAATTTGTGTCGTCCCAGGCTTGACCTGGGATCCAGGTTCAGGGCACTGGATTCCCGCCTTCGCGGGAATGACAATACTCGGTGAAGTTATTTAGAAATTATAGAAAAGATGATGGGCAGATTCTTACCTAAACTGTGGGCGTGAGTGATAGATGATGAGTGCGAGGGTTACGAGAACGAGAACAAACAAAAGCATGTTGGCACTCGTGTAGCTGTGTAATGAGAAGTTGATGTACAGTTGGCTGGAGAGAATAAGGAGAACAAATACAAGAGGGAGTATCGGGCGTGGCCAGATAAGTATGAGAATACCGAGCACGACGAAGAACGCATGCCACAAGGTGAACGCGACAGTTTGCGGAATGTATTCATTGATGCAGCCGAATACTGATGTCTTTATTTTTCCTACACCAACCATCAAGGCTTGTGCATGTGGGTAAATAAAATAAAGAGAAACTGCGAGTCGTAGGAGATAGGGCCAAAGATTGAACATAGGTGGGGCAGCTAGAGGCTAGAAGCTCAAAGCTGATAACATTATACACTACTAAGCTTTTTAATAAATGCTAACAGCATTGAGTTGATGTCTTCTATATTATTGTATAGTTCATTAAAATCTTTCTCAGTAAGATATTCAAGTTTAAGAGCTATAAACAATTGAGTCTGCACTTCAGCACAGGAGCCAAGACTTATGTGTATGAAGTGTTTAAAATCTTTATCAGAAGACCGTTTACTTCCTTCTGCAATATTGGACGGAATAGAAACAGCTGCTCTACGCAGTTGGTCTGTCAAAGAAAACATTTCTTTCTTTGGGAACGTGTCGGTAATCGAATAGATCTTTACGGAAAGCTCTACGGACATTTGCCATATTTTTAACTTTCTGTAGTCAGTCATTGTATGCAATTTCTAGCTTTTAGCTTCAAACTTCCAGCTTTTTGCTTTTGGTTTAGCAAAGTCTACCGACTTTGCTACCCCTCATTATCATTGCTGACGTGCACGCGGACTTTTTGGGTTTTGTTTGGACAGATGAGGCTGAAGTCTGTTGTGTATTGGAGGATAATTGTTTTCTTTCCTGAAGCTTTCGTTGTCGGTTGACTGAGAGCAAGGCTCATCAATCTTCCTGCTCCATACGGATCGTTGTTATCTGTGTTTCCGTTTGCAAGTGATGTGGTGAGAGCTGTTGCATTAGCGGTGCGAGTATCATCTCTTGGAGATGTACATGTACCACCAGTACACACAGCTGTTGCGACGATTCTACACGCTGGGGTTTGTGTCGGGGTTGCGATGCTCCATACGAGGGTTGTGACCGCTCCTGATTTTGCAGTAGTTGGGTTTGCGGTGAAGGTAGTTGCTCCTGCGGCTTGAGAAGAGTAGGTGACTGTTCCTGGGTCACTGACAATTGTACCTGTATAACATTTCACCTGGTAATTGCCATAACCGGTTGTGATTGGCCAAGCGATAGGGGTGCCTGCCCAAGATCCAGAAGCAACCACTCCTGCACCAGGATTTTCTGATTTAATGATCTCGTAGTTAGTTGATCCTATAGAACATGTGAAGTCTAGTGTGTCGGCAATAGGAGGGGTTGTGTCGATGGTAACCGTAGGGCCTCCGACAGTAGGTTTATCAACACATGAAGATGAGGTTGTGTCCCACTGTAGAGGTAATGTACAAATGGTACATGTTGGATAATTATTTGCACCATTTCCACAGACTCCACTATTCACCACTACCGTGAAAACACTGCTTGTTGCTGTTTGGTTTACATTGCCTTTATACGCTCGTATATAATAATCATACGATCCAGCAACGGAAGGGGCGGCAACAGACATGCTTCCTGTACATGCACTTACTCCACCTAGCGGTTGCTTGTTGTAATCCAAGAGTGTACATGTTGTATTCGCTGAAGACCCGTTTGTGAGTGTATACGTAGCAGAAATTGCATTGGTAGGTAAGGTGGTGTTGTAGGTTGTCGGACTTACCACAATACTTAAACCTTTTATTTCAGAACAGCTAACCGTAGATGCGTCCAGAGTACAGGTCCAATCGTAGGTGTTTGAGTTACTTGCATTGTTTCCACTTGTTCCTGTTGTACAAGCATAATGTGTTGGAGAACAAACTGCTGCGATGCCTACGGTAATAGTAGTCCACGACGCACTACAGTTATTTGTCTCATTTGATTCATTAACACTATCAGTAGTTGTCGTTGTATTTCTGTCAGTCTTATCCGCACAAGCACGAACTGAGTATGTTCCAGATGAAGGGAAGGTGTATGATTTTGATGTTGTGTTATTTGCTCCTGCAGCAAGTGTTCCCATGGTCGTTGCGGTCAGATCTGTAATTGTTCCTCCACCATTTGCCGCCGTTGCTACTTGTATAAAGTTATTAAACGAAACACCTGTTGAAGTTAGTCCCTGATTTGTGATTGTTGCACTGAGCATGGTTGCTGTATTTACCGTTGCACTGATAGGAGAAACATTACCTGCGATAAGATCCGCTTCACCAACACAAGTAGATCCGTTCCAAGTTAATCCTCCTGCACAACTTGCTGTACCTGTTTTTGTATCAAGTGTTGAAGGGGTTGCTGTTGTGTGTACTGCGGTAAAGTTGTTCGATGCTCCTGATCCATGTGAGAGGGTTCTGTTTACTCCTGTTGAGAAAGAAAGAGTTGAGAACTGGGTTCCGTTTTGTCGTACAGATAAAGAAGATGTGAGGTTAGATGATGTCCAAGAAACAGATGTTGTACAAGTGGAAGAAGCTGCTGTAATAGTACATGATGGAACGGTGATAGTTGCAGCAGGTGATGGTGAATATATACACGATGCACTTGCCGTATCAAGGAACCAATCTCCATCACTACAAGAAAACGCTGCAGTACCAGAGTATCCTGGTGCTGTGTTAGTTACAGTAGTTGAATACCCATTATTTTTTTCAACAGTGGTTCCTGAACAATTCGTAAGCCATGTTTTGGATATCGCTGGACAAGATCTAAGTGTTCCAGCTACGTTACAAGTCTGGTATTGATTTGATCCACTTAGTGCTCCATTATTACATGTGCGTGTTTCTGAAGAACATGTAGCAGGCGAGGTGACGCTTGATGTTTGATATGCAGTTACAGAACTTCCACTTGCCAATGTTCCTCCCCACGGAAGGGTGCAATTAGAGACACCTGATACCGTAACTGTAGTCCACGACGCACTACAGTTATTTGTCTCATTTGATTCATTAACACTATCAGTAGTTGTCGTTGTATTTCTGTCAGTCTTATCCGCACAAGCACGAACTGAGTATGTTCCAGGTGAAGGGAAGGTGTACGATTGTGTAGTATCTGAAAACGCACCACCTGAAAGAGCGCTCATACTTACAGGAGTTAAGTCTGTAATAGTTCCTCCACCATTTGCAGCGGTCGCCACTTGTATAAAATTATTAAATGGACTGCTACCTGTTGATGCATTTCCACTATTTGTAATTCTTGCACTTAATATCACCATTGTGCCAGCTGCCGCAGAAGTGGGGGAGGTAACATCAGCGACAAGATCCGGAGCGGCTATAGTGTTTACTGTAAGTGTTTGTGTTTGTGATGTCGCCGATCCGCCAGGGCCTGTACAAGTAACTGTCTGAGTATAGGTGCCAGCACTCATGCCCGATGGGTAGAGTAGAGATGTACTTTTTCCTCCTACAGGAGTATTCGTTCCTCCTAAATCCCCACTCCAGAGCCCTGTCCCTGTACACGCTGTTGCGTTTGTGGAAGAGAATTGTATTATCGAATTTTGTCCAACGGATATTGTTGCGGGATCAAAAGGTGAGAGAGTAACCGTTGGAGCGGTAGGTGCTGCACATGTTACATTTATGGGTTGGGTTGCAGGACTCCCAACATTGTCGTAGGTAGTGTGTGCCCAAATACCGTATGAATGTCCAGCTGCACCGTTTACGGTTTGAGGGAAGCCAGTTCCTGTGTCCGAACAATAATCTCCTCCACCGATGTATCCATTACAGGTGCCTGCATATTGCCATGCGTTGGCTGCATCGTCCACGCGAATAGGGTATGTTGCAGGGGAAAGTGAAGACCCTGTACCATTTATGGTAATGACATTGTTTGTGTCACATGTTGCAGAGAGATTGGTTGGGGGTGCGACGACGTTGAGGGTTACGCTGTCAGAAGCGTAGGGTGCCGTACGATCTGTACATGAAAATGTATAGGAACCCGCACCTAAAATTGATGGAAAAGTTTGCGAATTGGTACCAGACTTCTGTCCCTGGTTTAACCAGGCGGTGAGGACTCCATCGTCCGGAGTTGTTTGAATATAATTTGTGTCTGGATTACATGTTCCTGATCCTCCGACGACGTTCCAGTTAATGGTAGCAGGGGACCCTTGAGCTACGGTTTTCGGTGCTCCAGCGAAAGACCACTGAAGTGTTGAAATTCCTAAAGCAGAAAGTAATAAAAATTTAATAAAAAAATGAGTTCGTGTATTCATCTCTTGAGTATATAGCCATATAGGCAAAAAAAAAGAAGCCTATCAACATCCGGGGGATATGAGTAGGCTTCGAGTTGCTGGGGTCAGTTGTTCAGACCACCGATCATGCCGGCAACGCTTCCGTCGAAGACGAAGTTGCCAGCTTTCACGATGGATGTCACACCGGTATTGGTCTTGAACCAGATCACTGACGTTGAAGCGCCTTCAACGTAGTAATCGCCGTCGGAGACCTTGGCTTCGCGGGCCCATGTCGGGAAATGACTGCCGTCGGTCTGGACGTAGGTCCACACCGTACCGGCCGGCTCGGTGCCGACGTAGTCGAACTGCTCATTCGTCACGAGATTCACCTGAACCAAGAATTCATTGTTGGTGAATCCGTCGGTGCATTTTGACAGGAGGCCGCCGTTGGGCAACTTCTGGCCGAAAGCGCAGGTGCCGAACTCGATATGGCTTGACTTGTTAATCAGCAGCTCCACACCCATGGGTGTGACACTGTAGATTTTGCGAGTCTTGCCCCAGAGAGCCAACACCTTGTCGGCGTAGTGCAAGATGGGCTGGCAGATGCCTTCCATCAGGACTGTCCCGGTTGGGCAGGTCGTTGACGATGGGGTCACGAACGTGACGGTGATCGTCTTCGAACCGGAAACGCCTTGCAGCGTGACCGATGCGTCGAACGGATTTGCCGTGGGCAAGTTGCCTGCGATCAACTTCACAGACGTTCGCGTGTTGCCGTAGAAACCGACGCTAACGTTGTACAGGCCGCCTGATTTGTTCGAGACCGCGAAAGTCCCGATCGGCAGGCCGCCGCCGGTTGCGCCGAGCTGTTCGCTGGCGTTCACCACAATGGTGACCGTCGCCGTGCTGGTACCCACCACAAACGTGGGGGTGTCAGCTGTCAACACAAGTGTTGACGTCGGGGGCGGCGTGACGGGGGTGGTATCGCTACCGCCTCCACCACAGGCGACGAGAAATGCGAGCGCGAGGCCCGCGACAAGCGCGCCGAAGGCGCGCAAAAACATGGATTTCATGGTTGCTCTCCGATGTGCGCCGTGGCGCGGGGTTACCCTTACGGGCGATTTGGTCAAAGTACTATCCCCAGTCAATGTCTTCATCATAGCTTTCCCTTTCTTTCGAATGGGGGCTATAGAAAAAGACACTAAATCTGTAAGGTATATTATACGCTTAATAATTCCTTTTGTCAAGGGCCTATTTTCCAGCCTTTTGACGAGGGTTTTCAGGTGTGGTCTCCGCATGTCCTTCTTAGTATACTGCATGAGTTCTATGTAGTTGTTACTGTTGCCGTATGAGAATAGCCGTTATTGCGAAAGATTCGCAATAACGGCTATTGTACGTGTACACAAAGTGTCTGTGTGATCTATTTATCTTTGAATGTATCTCCCTGTGTTAGTTGAAATTCAGGTTAACAGAAGCTGGGGTTGTACAAGAGTACACACTTTTTTGCTGAACGAAACCAGCCGGGAAACTTATACCAGATGTTCCATCTGTTGCTGTGTAGTATCCAGCTGGGCAGCTGGAAGGGGGTGTTGCTTGCCATGCCGTGTAGTAGTAATAGTTAACAACAGAACAATCCCAACATGGAAGAACTGATACGTCATAAAAACATCGATACATAGGTGTCGTTGTCATGATTTGCGGTGCCGTACAAATAGGCTGACAGCCAGAGTCTACTGTTCTGTCCATGTTTACTTCATATGGGTGAGGATACGCTACACCACTTACACAGCTCGCAGGTATCATCGACCCAGCTTGTTTTCCTAGCACAGAATATTCTTTAAAGTTAAGTTCGCTTGTATGTGGTTGAAAGTTTTTCGCAGTTACGAAGCCGACACTTACGAGAACGAGAAAAGATAAGAGTCCCAAAGATAAAGTTTTCTTGTACTTGATAGCACGTTGCATGTGTTTGTGTAAGATTTTTTTCATGACTAGTTTATGTATTTGAGTATAGCACCTGCTTTTTTGGCAAGGGAGTCGTTGTGCACACGTGAGACTATTTCGGCACGCTTCTTTTGGTGGTGGAAGCCTCTTTTATTTTCTCTTTGACTAACTTTTGATTCGCACTAAAAGATTCTCTCATTCCTGAAAGACCTTTTCTGTAGATACGAGGATTGTTTCCAGGGTAGGCTACCCCCCAATCTTTTTCAGACATTTGAGAAAGAGTCTCTTCTCCTTTTGCAAACGATTCTTGTGCCTCGAGTAGTCTTCCGACATTCATAAGAAGTACTCCGTAAGTATTCGCTATCCACGGATTGTGGTCTTGTGCTTTTGCTATCGGCTCTATTGTTTCTAATGCACCTTTAATATCTCCGATACGAAATTGTAACCATGCGAGATCGTTGAATGATGCCCATGTGTCATTCGTGTTCTTTGTGTAGAATTTAAAAGCTTCAATACCTTCTTCTTCTCGCCCTATATACCCTAGAGTGAGACCTTTCATATAATACACTTTGGTATGTAGCGGGTAGTACTCCAATTCTTTATTGAAATATTCAAGAGCAATAGAAAGGTCTCCTGTAATGAATGCTATACGTCCGAGTTGATAGTTTGACCACGGAATGGGTTTGTTTTCACTTGTTCGCAATTCAGAAGATCTCATGTAAGCAAACTTTGCGATAGGGAGTGAGTAGAATTTTGGTGGTGACCCACCGAAGGTTACATTGCCGAGATATGACAACACGAGAGGGGAGTTGTAGCACAAAAAGAATGATCCAAGCATGAAAAGTGTTCCCACAAGAGAAAGAAAAAATGTTTTGTTTTGTTTAAGTGATTTGCGGTAGCTTTTTATCATAGGTTTCTTATTGTGTTGATAGTATATACTATCTCTTATTTCTTAGAGTGTTGTGTTTACTATATCGACTCTCATTGTATATTTTATGACTCACGCAATTACAACGGAAGAGGCAAGGAGAATTTTTGGTACTGGTTTTTTTGGTGATACGGCATCTTTATTTTTTATAGACAGAAGTATTACTATTCCCGATCGCGTCCCTCTCTCAGAGAGGGACGCGAAACATCTAGCATTCTTAGGTTTTGATTTATTTTTTGTTCCGGAACAAGATGATGACAAAGAGATGTTTACACCGTTTTTTTTGATGCGCTGGTGGGAGAATTCTGGGCATAAAGCTTTATTATTGTATGAATATAAAGATATTTATAAATGGTATACAAAAAATAAAGAATCTTTTTTCTACAAAGAATCTCTTCGTTCTGGATGGTTCTGTATAAAAAGATATCCGCTTGTTGGTACGTCTTTCTCCGTCTACAAAAAGCAAACAGAAGCATTACTGAATTATCTCGACCATGAACAAAATGAGATGGATGTATCTTTTTTTAAAAACGATGTACCTGATGAGTCCTTGCAAACACTACAAGCGCTCCCTGAAGATGCTTCTCTCGCTTTGTTTACCGTAAATCAAAACTACAGAACTTCTTTTACTGAAGAACTTTTTAGAGCGATTGTTTTTTCGTATGCAAACATAAAACTCCCTCTTGAAGATTTCTATGTGTGGACCAATACAGTTTACGAAGGAAAAGAGATTGTCCGTATAGGAGCTTTTGACGAGCAAGGGGCAGATGTTACCAAAAGAGACATATTCGACGGTAACAGTAAGACCGAGCTCACGCCGGTTATCCATGTAGGGTTCGCTTAATTATTCGTATTCTTTGAGAGCTTCTTCTGTGTCCACATGGAACCACTGCACGATGGCATTTCTGTCCGTTTTATTGCCCATAAAAGCGTGAAAAGATTTTGGAGATATTTTCATTACTAATAATCTGTTATTTTTCGGTGCAACTTTCGCAAAAAGGCCACTTGAGGGAGAAGAGAATATTCCTGTTTCTCCACCATCACCATCTTTCCATGTATCGTTATCAAAATAGTACAGCACTGCTATTGATCTAAAAGCTTCGTCAGTAAATTCATCCTCAGTATTGCTTTGTGTCACCATGCCATTTGAAAGTGTGTCTTTCCTGTTGAAAAAAACTTTCTGATAGTCGTTATGAACCCAGCCATTTTTATTTCCTTCTGTATGGAGGTGTACTGTCGTCGAAATAAATTCATTCGTATTCTGACCCATCAATTTTTCTATAAACAAATTCCATCGTACTGAGAAGAAGATGTCCATGAACTTATTTTCGTTGTGGCGAGGAGGATAAAAATATCCACCGTATTTTTCTAAGTATCCTGTTACGTATTTGAAAGGATAGAATTTTGTTGTGGAAGGGGATTCAGAAAACCCTCTTTTTTTGACATTGTGCACATACGCACACAGCCCTTCATAGATCTCTTCCGAAAAGAAGTTGTCGATGACCACGTATTCGAAAGGTTCTTTTTCATGACGAATGATTTCGTTGTTCGTGGCGGTGTTGAGACAGTCTTCTATGTGGAGAGATTCTTGTGCCGCTGCTTTTGCTTTTTGTATTCTTATTTTAAGAAAACGAAGGAGAGTTTTTATCTTCATAAATATAGAGTATAGTATACAGTACTTGTCCGCGTGCTTAGTCTTCCATTAGTATGTATCCATTTTTATATTCTTTTTTTCATAACGAAACCAACGACCGAAGTGAAGGGGGGCTCGTTAATATTCCCAATGATGATGCGCTGTGGCCAGAATCTTGGAAAAAAGTGCAGTACAAAACATATTCACTTTTTAAACCCATTCAGATGGAGAAAGAAAAAGGAGCGCTTTTCCAAAACTTTCTGACGAAACGATCATCTGCCGAAGCGAGGTGGAAGATGAGTGACATGTCGCTAGAAACGCTTTCGTATATTCTGTATTGTGGGTATGGTTTGCGGGATGATACTTCGGAGTACCGAACTGTTCCTTCAGCTGGTAAAAGGTTTCCACTTGAGGTGTATATTTTTATTTTTAAAACGATACACGGAATTGACACGGGGATATACCATTACAATGTTACGAAACATGCTCTTGAATTAGTTGAAAAGAAAACATTTTCAGAGGAGGACATGAAAAGTTATTCGCCATATGACAGTGTTGCATTTAAAAGTCTTATCATTTTTTTTACGGGGGTTTTCGACAGAGTTGTAGGAAAGTATGGTAGTCGAGGGTATCGATATCTATTACTTGAGGCGGGGCACGCAGCTCAAAACATGTTGTTGGCAGGCACAGAAAAGGGTGTGCAGGGGATTCCTATCGGAGGAGTCAATGAATCTGTCGTGGAACAGGCTTTATCACTTAATACGTCTCAAGAGAGAATAGTGTATGCTCTCTTTTTTTAATGTATGAAAAACAGAAGTACTCCAGATGAACTTTTTAATAAACAGGGCTACATCTCTTTGTCAAGCTATGTAGATGATATTTATCACATGAGAACTAATGGTCCATGGAAGTTACCCATGGGACATAGAGACAGAATAGTACTTTTTTGGGCTAAGGTCATACTTAGATTTTCTTGGTTTAGGAATAATCTTTACGTTAAGTATCCCTATACCTGGTCTCCTTCATACAGTATCCTCCTTTCTTTTTTGGGGAAAAAGGGAGCATTAGACACTTGCGTCGAACGCTCATTGCAGCACCCTGGACTTTTTTCTTTTACGGTCACTAAACAGCTGATGTATGGTGATACCTCTAAAAAATTGTATGGCAACGGAGTATCTGAACATGCATCAACGGCGCTGTCCAAAGCAATTGGGGAAATGTTGGAAAGAGAAATCACAGGGCTTAAAGATTCAAATAACGACGTCATCACTGATTGTATTAACAATCTTGGAATCAAAGGAGATGTACTCAATCCGGCACAGTTCCATCGATTTCTTCCTCAGCAGAAAAAACATTTCCCAGAGTTAGGGGTGAATAATGATACGGTTATTAGTTGGGTGTCTGGAGAGAATCTCATCACGAACAAAAAAGTGTTTATACCGAGACATATGACATCATGGTTTTTTGCACGAAAAGAAAGTTCGAATATTTTTAGTAATCCTACAACCAATGGGTCTGCATTAGCTTTTACTAAAGAAGAAGCGACCACGAGAGGTATTCTTGAAGTTGTACAACGAGATGCTTTTTTTGTTCATTGGTTGACAGGGGTTCCTCCGAATGTAATTGACCAAAAAACGTTGTCAAAAGATCTTAGAGAGAGCGTCTCTTTGTATGAAGCGAGAGGAATTACTCTGTATATCTTAAACACGATGACCAATATTTTGATTCCTTCTGTGTGTGTCGTTGCTATAAATAGAGAGGCAGCTGTGCGTGGCATAGCCATTAGTGCTGCGTCGGCGTTTTCTTTTGAAGAAGCGATACGTGATTCGTTACGAGAAATGGCGGTGTGTTCACAAACGCTGAGCGAAGAACTTGCACCTATTGATGATGTTGAACCATTTATCTCCGATCTTGATAAGAGTACACGGTTGGCATACTTGCGTGGAGAAAAAAGAGTGAATGAGTGTATGTGGTTTGTATCTGGAGAAAGTATTCCTTTTGATGGCTTGGAAAAGTACACCATAGAAAACAAATCAAAGGATGTTGCTGGAGAGCTTCGCTCATGCCTTTCAATCCTTGAAAAAATGGGGAAGGATTATTATCCTGTCGTATATTATCCGCAAAATGCACTACAGAAAGATTTGGGATTTTTTATTGCGCAAGTATTTATACCAAAAGCTTTCCCTTTGTATCTTATTGAGAAGTTCGGAACATTTGATAGCAATCGATTGCATGAGTTTGCGAAGTATAAGGGGCATAAAGAATGGAAAATAACAAAGACTCCTCACATGTTCACATAGAGGGCAAAGATATACACAGTTTTTTATTTTTATGATGGTATACTCATCTCATGACAAGAATAATTAAGAAAAGAGCGTTATTTTTTGTGGGTGTTGTTGTTACAAGTGTCGTTGGTGGATTGACGAGCTTCCTTCAAACAAACTATTCCAAAAACGAATCACTTTTAAGTGGTTCACTTTTTGCTGAAACAGCTCATGCAGACATAGCGCCGTCTGATGCTTCTAATCTTTGTGGAGGTGATAGTGGAGGTGCTGGTGGAGATGGGGGTTGTTCAGACGGGTGTTATTAATCATAAGCCCTTACTAAAAACATGGAACCAGAAGTATTAAGTGCCCCAAAGAGTAACCTAAAAGCATACACTTATACAGCAATCTTTTTTGCAGCTGTTTTGCTCATTAGTTATTCGACTTTTAGTTTTGTACTACATAACAAAAAAGCAAAAGAAGAAGCTCTCGTTCTGCAAGAACAAAATCACAAAACGGAAGTTCTCGACAGTTTGGTGAACAATACACCAAAGCCATTACAAGACTCCTTTCTTAAAAGTGTTGACTCAGGTGCACTCGATAAGTATGCAAAATCAGCCGCATATTTTATCATGCACCGTTACTTTGACAATAAGGGTAATATTTACGAGATATATGACTACTCAAATAGTGACCCACGACTCAGCTTCTTGAAAGAAGCTGAACAAATTTATCCTGACATCTTTGCAAAAATACAAAATAAAACGCTGCCAACTTCGTTTTCAGAAGAAGGGACGTATGCTTATCTTGCTTACCTCGAAGCTCTAGATAAAAAAGGCTACACTGATGTTGCTGCGCAGGGAACTGCCGCTAATCAATATGCAAAGATGGCGTATATAGGCAAAATACAATCCTCCGATAAAGATCTCAAAAACCTCAGCTCTGACCAAAAAAGAAATCTAGACAAGTCAATGCTCTTCGCCAAGAGTGCTGCAAACGAAGTTTCTGCTATCGTTGACTCAAAAACTATTCCAGACGGAGTGTACGTGGCAGATGTGGTGATAGGTTTGAATCAGTATGCCTACGCTCTTCGGCACTACAAATATTTTGGAATACCATTTAGTTCTCCAAAAACGCCAGAAGAGATATTTGCCCTCACGACAGAATACACAAGCACCAAGGTTCCAGAACTTAATATGTTCACTCATTTGATCGATGCTTCATCTCTTGCACTTATCAATGGGTCTTCAACCGAAATCACGAAAGCACTTCGGCCATTTATTAACTACAGAGTATCAGTGATTCCTCGCGACTATAGTGTTGTGGACAGAGTTATGAAAGCTCGACTGGGTCATGAAAAAGAAGGAGTGTATAGTAAAGAGAATATTATTTCTATCTCCAAGAAGTCACCTGATTTCAAGTCATGGTTGTATAAGGCTGGATGGAAAGACGCTGATTTCAAATAACGGAAAGCTCTTTTGTTTAGCTTGGTGATATACTCCGCTACATGGATGTTATTGTATCTGGTAAAAATTCTGAACAAAAACTTGCTTTTCTTAAGCAGGTTATAGAAGGGAAGGTTTTCATGACAAGTCAAGAACAGAGGATTGTTGATGAAAACAGTAATACGGTAGCGTGGACGATGGACTTTAGAAAGGTTCTCTTAGACGGTGAGGTTCTCTCTTGTGTTGTAGAACTCTTTTTAGAAAAAATATACAAAGACACAATAACGAAATTTCAAGTAGGTGGTTTAGAAACTGCAGCCATACCTTTGGTTACCGGAATGGTGATGAAAGCAAAAGAGCAAGGAAAAACAGTCAATGGGTTTTTCATAAGGAAGTCTAGAAAAAAATATGGACTACTCCAAATGGTCGAAGGTACGTTGGGAGACGAAGACATTGTCCTTGTCGATGACTTGCTTAACTCTGGGAACTCGATTGTAAAGCAGCTCGACATTCTCGATTCTCTTGGAAAAAAAGTACGTCATGTGTGTGTGATTCTTACGTTTAAAGATACGGAAGTCTACACAGAAATTCTTGCAAGAGGTATAACCATTCACTCACTTTTTTCTTTGGAAGAGTTGAATGTAGATGTCGGGGCAAAAAACACAATTCCATTACGTAATATTACATCGACGACACCGCTTACGGTTCATTGGTGTTTTACGAGTCCTGGTGCTATTTTGGAGCAGGTTATACCAAAATCCTCACCTCTCCTTTATGAAGGGATGTTGTACTTCGGATCAGATAGTGGAATCTTTTGGTGCATTGATGCTAAAACAGCAAGCGTACTTTGGCAAAGAAAAGTTTTATACGGCCCTCAAGGTAAAAGAATTTTTTCTTCACCGGCTATTCTTAATGGCATTGTCTATTTTGGTGGTTATGATGGTAATTTTTATGCACTTGAATACAAAACAGGTAAACCAAAATGGGTTGCATTTGATGCGGACTGGATTGGTTCCTCTCCGTGTGTGTCTGATGATTTGGGATTAGTTTTTGTTGGTATGGAGTTTGGTTTATTGAAACGAAAGGGCGGAGTGGCTGCATATCGTGCTGACACTGGTGAGATGGTGTGGAAAACAGTGACCACTGAGTACACTCATGCATCTCCGTCGTATTCAAAGAAACATAAGATTGTTGTATGTGGCTCGAATGATGGTGTGGTATACGGGTTCTCTGCAAAAGACGGAAAGATTTTGTGGACCTATGATACGGGAGGTGAAATAAAAGCTGGCTGCTCTTTTTCGCCAAGTCAAAACTTTGTCGCTGTGGGTTCTTTTAATAAGTGCTACGTTGTATTGGAGACTAAGACAGGGAAGATTGTTTCTACTATTGAAACACGTGAGGGTAATTACTCTACTCCCACATGGCTTAATGAAGACATTCTTATTTTTGCTTCTTTGGATAAATGCGTGTATGCGTATACTATTTCGACAAACAAAATACTATGGAAGTTTGTGACCGATGCGCGGATTTTTGCCAGCCCCTTTGTTGTGAACAATACCTTGTACATTGGGAATAACGCGGGCTTTTTATTTGTTTTGAATGTTCTCACAGGAGAATTACTTTCACAACATTATGTTATTGAAAGAATAACAAACCCTGTGTTGATAGATCAGAAAGAAAGAGCGATCTATATACCAACGCAAGCAAATCAAGTCATAAAGGCGGATTTTTCGGTTGAACTATGATATACGACTAAGGTGTATATATAATGAAAGCAAAAGAATCAAGATAGTCTTTCGGGTTGTATTCATGTACTATTTTCAGCCCCGGCAGAGGAAGTCTCATGAGTTCATGTTTGGAGTGAAGGACGTACGAAAGGGAAGAGTTTAGATACTTGTTTTTTAATACTATGCCGAGCTGTTTCTTTTCAGGGTTTTGGGTGGACGCAATAAAATCCTGCAGAATTATTTCTGACGCACCTTTTGTGAAAGTATATAGTGTTTGAAAATTTGCAAAGAGCGTGTAGAGAGACGTTCTTGTTATGGTGTGCAGCTGTCGCTGTATCGCGGTATGGGCTGTTTCTTGTGAGCTAGAGGTAAGAAGTCTTCCTCGTAGAACAAAGAAGCCATCTTTCGCCATATGCTCTCTATAGATGGAGAAAAAGGTGGCAACACCCTCTTTATGTATGAGGTTCAAAATGAGATCTCCTAAAATTACATCATACCTTGTCGGCGAAGGAATTGTCTCGAACCAGTCCTGGTGATATATCGCACGCACGGAGGCATCATGTTTGGGAGTGGTTACTGCTATCATATTTTCACTGTAATCGATAAGGTCATATTTTATTTTAAAAAATGACAATAGAAAACGTAGCTCTCGGGTTGCTCCTATGAGAAGCACGACAGCATCTTTTTTCTTTGTTGTTTTTCTTAGAACATAAAACATAAAAATAGCCAGGTCTTTGTAACATGGTCTCCATGGATACGGAGTTTCTTCCCACGCATTAGTTGATACATTTTGCCAAAATTTCTGGGACATGGTTTTTTGTGTAATCTTCTCCACAGTATTACATGAATAGCAGTAGTCGTGCATGCATACAGGGACATACACTTTATGTTTGCAGAGTGGAGCAATACCTGTAAACTTACTATACGATGAGACACGAGCACACTATGTTGGATGCGGCAATTAAAGAATTGGAAGATATTGTTGGCAAATCTTTTCTCCTTATTGATATAAAGAGCAGGGAGATGTATTCTCGTAGCACCTTGTCTACAGGTACAGTGCCAAGTGCCATTGTTAAACCAAGAACAAGAGAAGAAATAGAAAGTATTTTGAAAATTGCCTCCGCGCATGGATTAAAAGTTCACACCATAAGTACAGGTAAAAATTGGGGATATTCGGATGCGTGCGCTCCGAATGACGGGAATCTCATACTGGACCTGAGCAGAATGAACTCTATTATCGAGGTCAATGAAGAATTGTGTTATGCAACAATTGAGCCAGGTGTTACGCAAGGGCAGCTGTATGAGTATCTTGAACATAACCATGTAAATGTATGGATGGATGCCACAGGTGCAGGTCCAGATACGAGCATTATCGGAAATATAATGGAAAGAGGATTCGGTCATTCTCCACACGGTGATAGGTACGCGCACAGTTGTGCTTACGAGGTCGTTCTTCCCACTGGAGAGGTATTACATACAGGGTTCGGCCACTACGAAAACTCTAAAGTCTCCGAGGTTTACAAGTGGGGTGTTGGTCCGTCCATAGATGGACTTTTTACGCAGTCGAATCTCGGAGTTGTAACAAAGATGACTATATGGCTACTTCCTAAACCAGAAGATTTTAAGGTTCTTTTCTTTGTCTTAAAGGAAGAAAATGACATCATCGCATTCATAGAGAATATCCGATCACTTAAAATAGACGGTACGTTAAAATCCGTCGTTCATATTAGTAATGATTTGCGTACTATTTCTACACTACAGCGCTTTCCTTTTGATGAAGTGGCTTCAGGGTCATATCTTTCCAAAGAGAAAAGAAGGGAATTGCGAGATAGACATGGTGTTGGTTTTTGGACTGGTACTGCTGGATTTTATGGTTCAAAAGAGCAAAATAAAGCAGACCTTCTAAAAGTTATGAAGAAACTCAAGAATGTCGAAGGGGTAAGACATCTTTTGATTATGGATGAGTTTCGGTTATTTCTTTTTGAGAAATATGTTTATGTGATGAGAAGGTTCGGTTTTTCTAAAAACAGCATGCATTTGTCCAGAAAGGTAAAAATGGCATTTGATCTCCTTAAAGGAAAGACTCCTCCGTCGAGTTTGTTAGGAGGGCTATGGCGTATAAAGAAAGATTCTCATGGAAGTGAAGGTGGAAAAAAAGATTTGTACGAGTATGGTTCCGGTTTTTATTGGATTTCTCCCATCTTGCCAATGAGGGGCGATGACATTCACACCCTTACTGTGTTGGTCGAGCCTATTTTTAATACCTATAATTTTGATCTGCTACAAACCATATCGATGGTATCTGACAGGTCTGTGTGCGCCGTTATGACGATTTGTTTTGATGCAAGAAATAAAGAGGAGAGTGAAAGAGCGAAAAAGTGTCATGACGACGTGGTTGCCGTGCTGATAAAAAATGGATATATCTTGTATCGCGCCGGGAACCATTCGATGAAGTTTCTTGAAGGTGACTCTCAAAATTTCTTTAATTTTCTTAAAAGAATAAAAAAAGCAATTGATCCACAAAATATTCTGTCGCCAGGGAAATATATACCAGAATAGTAGATATGCGGTATAGTATTTGGTCTATTTTTTTGCGGTAGTTTTTGTGCTAGAATACATCCCATATGAAGCAAAAAATCAAGGCAGTATGGGTTATTTTGGCAACGGTTGCGATTGGATATTTTTTAGTAAAAGGAGGAAAGGATTTCGTTTTAGGGCTTGATCTCGCAGGAGGTTCTGCTCTTACCTATAAAATAGAAACAGGAACATTACCGGAGGGTACTGATGTCACAGAAAGTGTTTCATCACTTCGTGACGTGGTGGAACGTCGTGTGAATCTCTTCGGTGTGCGTGAACCGACGGTGACTACGCAGTATTCGCGACTTTCAAGTGAATGGCGTCTAATCGTAGAACTTCCTGGCGTGACTGACGTCGCACAGGCTTCCAAGATGATCGGAGAGACTCCAGTGCTTGAATTCCGTACACCAAAGAAGGGTGCAGCTACAACAGGGACTTCGACTTTAGAATTCATTCAAAGTTTCGAACCATCACCACTTACTGGTCGTTACTTGGATAAGGCAACACTTGTTTTTGATCAGACAACGAACAAGCCACAAGTTTCTCTTCAGTTCAACAATGAAGGAAGTAATCTTTTTGCAGCAATTACAAAAGCAAATATCGGTAAGCAGGTAGCCATCTTCTTGGACGGTATGCCAATTTCAGCTCCAACCGTTAATGAAGAAATTACGGGAGGTAAAGCCGTCATCTCTGGAAGCTTTACCGTAGAAGAGGCTCGCACCTTGGTCGGACGATTGAATGCTGGAGCTCTTCCACTTCCGATCACACTTTCAGGTACGACTATTGTCGGTCCGACACTTGGTACGTCTGCAGTGGACGCTGGTGTGAAGGCTGCGGTTATCGGATTCCTTCTCGTTATTATCTTCATGATTGTATGGTATAGATTGCCAGGTGTAATGGCGTCACTCGGTCTTGTAACCTACTCTGCGATTATGCTTGCGCTCTTTAAGGTGATTCCCGTTACGCTTACCTCAGCAGGTATCGCAGGATTTATTATTTCGGTAGGGCTCGCAGTGGACGCGAACGTTCTCACTTTCGAACGTATGAAAGAAGAAATACGAAATGGTAAAGGACTTATTGATGCGGTGGAGGCAGGCTTCGCACGAGCGTGGACGTCTATTCGTGACTCACACATTGCGGCGATTATCGTATCGGTAATTCTTTTCTGGATGGGAACATCCGTTGTGAAAGGTTTCGCCTTTACGTTCTTCTTGGGTGCTGTCGTGTCACTTATCTCAGCACAGTTAGTTACTCGCGTATTTATGCGAGCGATAGCAAATAAATCAACAAGTCGATTGATGAAGTTCTTCTTTAGTTCAGGATTTCACACAAAGTAATCGTGTGTATTGCATGTATTTGCTCACAGCTCCTAACCCTTAACTCCTAACATTATGTACATCCTTAAATATAAAACATTCTTCATCGGTCTCTCAATCGCCCTTGTTATCGGTTCTTTATTCCTTATGTCTTCATATGGAATAAAACGTGGCATCGATTTTACAGGAGGATCTGTTGTTGATATTACGTATGAGAAAGAAGTTCCTGCACTTTCTTCTTCATCATTTGAAGCAGACGGCATCACTCTCTACAAAACAGGAGACACAACATATCGTTTCGTATCTGCAAAGACATACGAAGCCATCAGTCCTATTATTTCTTCACTTGGAAATGTGAACAATAGGACTCCATTCCAGTTCACACAGGTAAACACTGTCGGCCCAACACTTGGTGCTGAAATGACAAAGAAAGCCATCATTGCACTTATTGTCGTAGTCTTGGCAATTCTCGCTTTCATCGCATTCTCGTTCCGTGAAGTGTCAGAGCCGGTTTCATCGTGGAAATATGGAGTGATTGCTATGGTGACACTGCTTCATGACATCACGGTGCCGACAGGGGTGTATGTACTTCTCTCGCACAAGTATGGAGCAGAGATAGATACATTGTTTATTATTGCGCTCCTTACTATTATCGGTATTTCTATTTCGGATAAAATTGTGGTGTTCGATAGAATTCGTGAGAACTTAAAGAATGGCAGTAAGAAATCTTCCTTCGAAGAGATTGTGGGAATGAGTTTGAGGCAGACTTTCACACGGTCGATTAACACATCGGTGACTGTGGTTCTTGCGCTTCTCGCTCTCTTCTTCTTTGGTCCTGAAATGACGAAGTGGTTTACTTTAACACTCATTGTGGGAATGATTGTGGGAACATATTCTTCAATCTTTGTGGCTTCACCACTACTAACCGTCTGGAACAGTAAAAAGTAAAAAAAGTCATAAATTATTTCATCTACTGCGTTACAGAAAATTTTTCGTGTTCTTTTGCTTGCTAGCCCCAGAACTCTTCGTCGCTCTTCGCTCCTAGACATGCGTCGTACTAGGTGTACGCCTTAGTCGTAAAAATTTTCTGTGCCTTGTAGCTAAAACAATTTCTGACTTTTTAGAATACAGATACAATACAAAAGCGCGACCCGAAGGGTCGCGCTTTTGTGGGCTGTTGGTTATTATTGTATAATAACATTATGAAAAAAATCAGTTTAAGAAATGTCGTTTGGAAAGAAGGAAAGCACTACGTTGCACAGTGTCTAAACGTAGATGTTTCTTCTTTTGGTTCTACTAAAAAAACTGCAGAGAATAATTTACAAGAAGCGTTAGAGCTTTATTTTGAAGATATAAGCGCTCTTAAGAAGATAACAAAAATAGGGACTCCGGCTATTTTTGAAACTTCTTTGTATGCCTAGGCTAAAATCATCTAAAGAAATCATAAAAACTCTTGAGAATCATGGGTTTATTTTTGTTTCCCAAAAGGGGAGCCATGGAAAGTTTTGCAATGTGTCATTATCATATGTGGTTATTGTTCCGATGAACAAAAGAGAGATACCAGTAGGAACTTTTTTATCTATTGTTCGCCAGTCAAGATTGGATAAGGATATTTTTTAACAATAGAGTACACTACAAGACATGGAACGCCCAAAAACAGAAGCTACCGTCGTGCTTCTCGTAAACGAGTCTGGGCAGGTGTGTCTGGCTCGTAAAAAGCAGGCCATACATCACGAAAGTGGAGAAATAGAATACAGTCTCGGACTTTACAACGGCTATGGAGGGAAGAAGGAAGATATCGACGGAGATATTTTTGACACTGCTATCCGTGAGTTGCACGATGAGTCCGGAGTGAATGCAAAGAAAGAAGATTTGGATCTTGCATTTCGTGCATACTTTTATATACAAAAAGAAGAAACGACCTCTCCTTTTATGACAGTATCTTTTTTCTTCTTACATACATGGTCTGGCGATATGGTGGAGGGAAGGGAAATGGGTCCTCCTCTATTTTTCGCACCACAGGATATGCCATATGAAGAAATGATGCCCGCAGATAAAATTCTTTTTGAGAAAATGTTATCTGGTGATAAATTTGTGGCAGAAGTGCTTCTTCTCGGTAAACACATTGCTCCAGAAATTACATTCATAAAAGAATCTCTTGCTGTTTAGTACATAATCTTTCAGTGTGTTTTTGTGTTCCAAGTTTTCAGCCTCTATCTTTTGGCTTCCAGCTTCCCGCTGTTTGCTATATACTTACCCCATATGCAAGAACATACCGCGTTTGATTTGGCTGCTACTCATTTTCTATCGGGTGTTACAGTTGCCGGGGCTGTATTTGTCGCAGGTTTATTTTTGTTTGTTATCTACGCGATTATGAACAAAAAAGAAAACAACTATTTCTCATGCGTCGCAAAAAACATTCTTCCTCTTGGTTTCGCATTATCGCTACTCGGTGTTGTTCTTTCTCTTGTATACTCTGAAGTATTTCATTACGCTCCGTGTGAACTGTGCTGGTATCAAAGAATATTCTTGTACCCTCAAATGTTCTTGTTTGGCTATGCATGGTTGCGAAAGGATAGAGCTGTTATTCCGTATACGCTTTTGCTTTCGGTTTTAGGACTTGTTTTGGCAGGGTATCACCACATACTTCAATTGGGCTACAACATTTACAAACCATGCTCTACGGCACCGTTTGCTGTTGATTGTGCCAAGCCATCGTTCGTTGAATATGGCTTCGTAACCTTCCCGTTCATGTCGTTTGTACTATTCGGGTTTCTCAGTGTACTCATGATTATGAGTGTGCGTTTTTATCAAACAAAAGGTAAATAATTTATAGGTAAAAACACAAAGAGCGGCCACTTCGTGGCCGCTCTTTGTGTTTTTATTTTTAAGACTTAACCAAACCTTTCTCTTCACACCACCCGATACATGCTTCCAGTACTTCTTCTCGTGTCATGCGTGTAGAGTCGAGAATAAGAGCTTCTGGG
This sequence comes from Minisyncoccota bacterium, assembly GCA_041651055.1. Taxonomy (GTDB): domain Bacteria; phylum Patescibacteriota; class Minisyncoccia; order Phycocordibacterales; family UBA5272; genus UBA11704. The sequence goes on along the minus strand of JBAZJW010000001.1, from coordinate 430,846 downwards.
TCAGGGTATAGCCTTCCAACAGGTTTGTTTTTGTCTCGTTCGTCTCGCGAGTGCACTTCTTCAAGTATTTGTTCAAAGGTTTTTCCGCTTTTACTTTCCTGTTCGTCTTTATATCGTCTTTCTGCGCGAATTTTTGCATCTGCATCGAAGTAAATTTTTATACCAGCATCTTGAAATACGTTTGTGCACATATCTCGTCCTTCAGCCACAAGACCTGGGGGCTGTATCATGTCGCGCTGCCTACCGAAAATAGCATCTCTGACTTCAGGGATACGACTCACAATGCTCGCAGGGTTTCCATAGGTTTGTGTTCCTATGATTGGCCACACATCGTCACCATTAATAATAACTTCTTTGTTATGAAAATGTGGGTCGATATGTTTTGCTATTTCAATAAGACCTTCTTTATCATCAAGTGCCACTCCTTGTGTCATTGCTTCATATGCAACGAGTCTGTAGAGTGCTCCTGAATTTAAGTAATTGAATCCAAAATGTTGAGCAAGCTTGTAAGCGATGGTTCCTTTCCCAGAGGCAGTTGTCCCATCGATAGCTATGATAGGAATCGGATGGGGATTCATTGCTACGAGTTTAATCAAAATAGCCTTAAATGGCAAGCATATCTGTGGATATTGTAAAAGTTTGTCTGTTATGGCTTGTGTTGTTGATTAGAAGCTTGACTTTACGTGCTGCACAGTATAGAATAGTCCTACTTCTTACTCATAAGCAGTGAGCAGTAATTGTAGTCATTTGAAATTTTAATAGAAGCTGTTCAGCTCCTTTTTTGTTTTAGAAATTCTAAACATAAAAAAGAACTGAAGTGACGCTTCACAATACATTACATAAACATTGTGCATTTTTTTGTTTTTTCTTTTGTCACACTCTATTAAATAGAGTTTGATCCTAGCTCAGGATGAACGCTGGCGGCGTGGATAAGGCATGCAAGTTGAACGGAACTAATCAGACGGAAGTATCGATCGAGCTCAGTGAGTAGCAATACAAGCAGAGTAAGTGAGATATGGAAGACTGACAGTTTAGTGGCAAACGAGGTAGTAATATTTAGGAACGCACCCCGAAGTCACGAATAGCCCACCGAAAGGTGGAGTAATACGTGATAGTACCGCAAGGTTAAAGATTTATCGCTTCGGGAGCGGCTTAAACAGTATCAGCTAGTTGGTAAGGTAATGGCTTACCAAGGCTATGACGCTTAGGAGAGGTGAGAGCCTGACCTCCACCGATGGGACTGAGACACGGCCCATACACCTACGGGTGGCTGCAGTCGAGAATCTTCCACAATGGACGAAAGTCTGATGGAGCGACGCCGCGTGATCGATGAAGTGCTTCGGTATGTAAAGATCTTTTATGGGGGAAGAAGTTTATTGACGGTACCCCATGAATAAGGGCCTGCAAAACTCGTGCCAGCAGCAGCGGTAATACGAGTGGCCCAAGCGTTATCCGGAATTATTGGGCGTAAAGGATATGTAGGTGGTTGTATTAGTCGAATGTCTAACCTCTTTGCTCAACATGGAGACAGCATTCGAAACGGTACGACTAGAGTATGTCAGGGGTAAGCGGAACTCATAGTGTAGGGGTGAAATCCGTTGATATTATGGGGAACACCAAAAGCGAAGGCAGCTTACTGGGACATTACTGACACTGAAATATGAAAGCGTGGGTAGCGAATGGGATTAGATACCCCAGTAGTCCACGCCCTAAACGATGTTCTCTCGCTATAATGAGTATCGACCCTCATTGTGGCTTAGCTAACGCGGTAAGAGAACCGCCTGGGAAGTACGATCGCAAGATTAAAACTCAAAGGAATAGACGGGGACCTGCACAAGCAGTGGATTATGTGGTTTAATTCGATGGTAAACGAAGAACCTCACCAGGATTTGAAACTCACGTGAAAGCCTAAGGAAACTATGGCCCTCGCAAGACACGTGGACAGGTGATGCATGGCCGTCGTCAGTTCGTGGTTTGAACTGTTCCCTTCAGTGGGGTAACGAACGCAACCCTTATCTTGTGTTACAAGTGTCACAAGAGACTGCCCCGTAATTTGTTCAGAAGAACATAGTGTATTTTGTAGGGGACGCCCTATGACTGTTTCTGCTCGGAAATCCAGATGTTGCAAGACGTTTGGGATCGTTTGTAACGAGAGCAAAAAATTCCTTCGGGAATGTGGTTTTCCACCGGTCATTGGGCTAACCCTCCAGTTCTATTTTATAGAACCGGTCTCCTACAAAATACAGTATGCCTCTTGTGATTAAATTACGGGGAGGAAGGAGAGGATGACGCCAGGTCAGCATGTCCCTTTGACATCCTGGGCTACACACATAATACAATCGCATAGACAACGGGTCGCGACGGGGTAACCCTGAGCCAATCCTTCAAACTATGCGCCAGTTCAGATTGTGGTCTGCAACTCGACCACATGAAGCCGGAATTGCTAGTAATCGCGGGTCAGCTAAACCGCGGTGAATACGTTCTCAGGTCTTGTACTCACTGCCCGTCAACTCAAGGGAGCCGGGGGCACCCAAAGGCTTAGCTAGTCTAGGACTAAGGTGAATTCGGTGACAGGGAGTAAGTCGTAACAAGGCACGGCTAGCGGAAGCTGGTCGTGGATTAATTCAATGTGAAATTGTTCTACATACGTTTTAGTACGGTGTACGAATCTTGTCGATTATTTAAGTTTTAGATGAGGACTTGACCGGTGATCCTTAAACACCAGTTCGTGTTACTACGAAATGTAACAAAAGTCGCGCAAGCGCTAGAGTGTGACAAAAGAAAGATCAATAGAAAGCACAATGTTAGTAATGTATAAAACAATCACTACAAAAAACGTGGCCTACCCTTGTCTTTGTGTAGAAAGATGTTTTCCTTAATAGATATCAGAAGTATCTTAATTATGAACCCTCATAGTTTGAATACTTGCGATATGTATTAGTGTAAACTAATATAAAAGCCGGACGCGTCATTGCGATCCGGCTTTCTCCGTTCTTGCCTATCCATTTTTTGTTTTGAGAGGAGAACCTTTGCCGAAGATGAGGTGTGTAACCTTTCTGAGTTGTTTCGGCACTGTCTTCTCTCCGCCTTTCCATAACGCCCAAGGTCTCCCTTTGCTTTCTTTATGATAGGCTGTGAATTTGTATGGCCTCTGAGCTTCATTTTTGTTTAAGTGCATGACAAATGCAAATGAAACCATGAACACATGAAGCTCTTTGCAGTTGTAGAAAATTCTTGTCTTGCTAAAGCCGGACTCTCCTTTGTTTGAGAAATAGACAGTGATTTCGTTTTGGGTTATATCGTCCTCCGTATGTATGCACCAAATGTGGTGCTCCATTGTTTGATTGCTTTGCTGTGTTATTGCGGTTGCAGCCCTCTTTGTTTTGGTCGTTGATTTTTGGAATCCCGTTGCCATAGTGGTCTCCTTAGTTGAATGAACTGTGGTCTATTTCTACAACAAAATATCATATTAATCAAGTCGTGCCCAAGGGCTTTCTACTTCGTCATTTTTATGGTAGTATTTTGTGACACGTGCGTTGAAAGTTATGTTTTATCTGGGAGAGTGCGGTTAGCTCGAGGTGCGAAGAGCACCGAAGATGTCCGTAGTCACCAGACGAAGGACACGAGACGTGTAATTGCGCGAAGATGTCTTGGTTCAGCAAGAACAAGACGCAAGCTGGTAGATTGTTCAAACGTGTATGAAGTGTGTGGGTAGTTAAATAAAATATGCGCGGTTAGCTCGAGATGGCTCGGCCGCGAAGATGTCAAAAGTTAGCAAACTTTTGACACAGGTGGTAGATTGTTAAAACGTGCACAAAGTCGGTAGGTAGTAATATAAAAAAGCGCGGTTAGCTCAGCTGGTAGAGCACTCGACTGATACTCGAGCGGTCCCTGGTTCGAATCCAGGACCGCGCACTAAAAAGAAAAATCCCCCTCGACAGAGGAGGGGTTTTTCTTTTTAGTGCGCGGTCAGAAACATGTCTGCACATGTTTCGTCTGGATTCGAAAGGGCGCAGTGATGTTTTTCTAGCAAGAAAAACCACGAGCGGCGGCCGGCGAGTTCGTTGAGTGGCGACGAGACGAAACTTGTCGGAGAATCCAGGACCGCGCACCACCAACAAATACACTTCGTATACGAAGTGTATTTGTTTTGATATCATGGAGATATGAATATACAGCACGTCTCTCTTAAAGATTACACATCGCTTCACATTGGTGGAGAGGCAGATATGGTGACCGTGACCTCGGAGGTTTCTCTCGGTGAAGCGTGTGATTATGCGAAGGCCAACAATCTACGCGTTCATGTTCTCGGTGAAGGAACGAACACTGTTTTTAAAAATATACTTCCGGACCTGTTGATTGTAAAAATGGAAATTAAAAAACAGTCAACAGTCAGCAATCAGCAGTCAACAGAAAAAACAGAAGCCGACGAGGTGCTTCTCACTGTCGGAGCAGGGGAGAAGTGGGATGATGTGGTGAAGTTTTCCGTAGATGCTAATTTGTGGGGAATAGAAAATCTTTCTGGTGTACCAGGGACAGTCGGTGCTTCTCCTGTACAAAATATCGGCGCGTATGGAGTGGAGCTTAAAGATGTATTCGTATCACTCCGCGCATATGACATCACAACCATGGAATTCGTTTCTTTTTCAAATGATGCGTGTCAGTTCGGATATCGCGATTCACTATTCAAGCGTGAAAAAGGGAGATACATCATCACAGAGGCAACGATGAAACTTTCCAAAACCAAGAATCCAAAACTTACCTACAAGCCACTCGATACACTTACTTTAAAACAAGACCTGACACCGAACGACGTGCGAGATCTTGTTCTCCGTACACGTGCCGAGAAGCTTCCAGATTACAAAACCTATCCGAATGCGGGGTCATTTTTTAAGAATCCTATTGTAACGAGGTCTCAAGCATATGCTATGCGTGCGAAGTGGTGTGATATGCCTATTCACGATGTAGAGGGCGGATACAAGGTGCCCTCAGCATGGCTTATAGAGCACGTGACACAGATGAAAGGGGTGACAGTGGGAAATGTCGGCACATGGCCAGCACAGCCGCTTGTAATCGTAAATTATGGCGATGCGACGTATGAGGAACTTGACGCTTTTGCTACATTAATTACCGAAAAAGTTTCCGAAGCAACGGATATTCATCTGGAAAGGGAAGTGAACTTTATCGGGTAGTTCTTACATAGGGTGGCCCTATGTAAGAAAAAACTATGAAATCTAGGCAAGATCTGGACAAAAAGAGAGGGCTTGCAAAAAGTGTCTTTTCGTGTTATTATTAGAAAGTGTCGCACCTGAAATACTTCTAGTGCGAATTTTGTTTTCCAGAAGAAAAGGAGTAAAAAATGGGTATGGATGAACTGAAACATGTGCCATCAATACACGGCATGTCCGAAAACGGGACCTTTAAAATTATCTTGTTTGAAGCCTTTGCAACTGCAAAGCTTTGCGAAGGGCCGAAGATTGTGACGATCGCTCGTTGCGCCGACAAAGAAGACTTGTTTCCGGTTCACTGCTCTTATGCGGGAACGGGAAGGCAGGTCAACCTCCAGGTACCGAAGCAAGGCCTGACTTTTTTGTATGGGCCGAATGGGCTCCGGTATTCTCTCCTCTCTGTGATAACAGAAAGAGGGATAAAAAAATGGCTCGTTGTTTGTGAGTGGAACAGGCAAGGACTTATCCTGCCGGAACATGTCATGAATAGATACGGTCACCGTATCTCTCCTCGCCGGGGTAAATGCCGTGCGGCGAGATGAAGATGTCTCTTAGAAGGTGATCCTTTTCTGCTGCCAGAATCCTGGCGGCTTTTTTATATTCAAACACCATATAATTGACCTAGGCTTTATTCACTAGTACAATGGCGCCAGAAAAGGAGAGTCCATCATGGAACTATCGAGAAGTGGGGCGAGCACCACCCAACAAGGTGTTCAAGTCGGCGATGTTCTTCGTTTACCGGAAATGCGAAGACCTGTTGTCTTTTTCAAGGCACACACAGTATCTTCTGTGATCGTTGAGGCGAACGGGAAAACCCTGCTGCCTCTTCGTGAAGGGTTGGTCGTCTGTGGGGTTTGCACACTGCAGGACGCCATCGTTGTGAATTTCGGCATTTTGCCATTCCTTCATCCGGAACATGTGTTTTGGTTCCCACTCGACCAGTTCGACTCGTTCGAATAATCGACCAGGACATTCGCGGTTTTTACCGCCTTTACCGCCGCGCAGCTTTTGCTGTCGCGGTTTTTCTTTTTTGTGGTAGTATCAGGTTTATATGAACGGAACCCTCTACGTCGTACCGACACCAATTGGAAATCTCGAAGATATGACACTTCGTGCTATTCGTATTTTGAAAGAAGTAGATTTAGTATTGTGTGAGGATACATCTGTCACGCAGCGACTTTTCAAAGAATACGACATCACGACCAAGACAAGTATTTTTTATGCCAACACAGGGATCAAAAATATTGAGAAGACATTGCAGTTGCTCGAAGAAGGAAAGCAGATAGCTCTCGTATCAGATGCAGGTACTCCGACCATTTCCGATCCTGGAGTATTGCTCGTCGATAGAGTGCGAAAAGAATTACCGGACGTGACCGTGGTGGCACTTCCTGGTGCGGCAGCACTTACGACCGCACTATCTGCTTCTGGTATTTCGTCGGCCACATTTACATTCTACGGATTCTTTCCACATAAGAAGGGGAGAGAAACACTTTTCAAGACAATTGCCGAAAGCGACATGGCCTCTGTGTACTATGAGTCTGTGCATCGCATCGAAAAGAATTTGGAATCGCTCGCAACCATTCTCGAGGACACTCGTCTCATTGTTATTGCACGAGAATTGACCAAGATGCATGAGGAAGTGGTCCGCGGCAGCGCGAAAGAAGTGAAAGCTTACTTCGAGGCCAACAAGGATCATATACGAGGGGAGTTTGTTGTTATTATTTCTGGAAAATAATAACAACAATATTCAATGTTTTAATAACCAATATTCAAAGAAATGCAATGCATTTGATTTGAATATTAGATATTAAGTTATTGAATATTCCTGACTATTATAGAAGGCTCTCGTTACTCGTTAATCGTTGGTCGTTCTTCGTTAGGAAATGCGGAAACTAAAAGCGAAATCTGCCGATTTCGCTTTTCGCATTCTCTGAAAACTAAAAACTGGAAACTAAAAACTAGTTAAGGTATACTGGTCTCACTATGTCACCTCTCGGAATCAAACGCGCAGTCGCCATCCTCCTTGTTCTCTCTCCATGGATTTTTATACCAGGACTTTTCAAAGATGTTGCTTTTATTGTCGCAGGCGTTCTTCTTTTCATTAGCACTCTTGATTTACGTAAGAAAGTTATTCATCACGGAGACCATCCAGAACACCAAGAAACCGAAAGCACTCCTGTAATGCACACAACGGTATCGGCATGAAGATAGTAACAGCAGGACTCGTGGCGGGATTATTAGCCTTTTTCTGGATATTAGATAGTGGTTATCAGTATCTTCCTTTTTCAAAGGGGTTAGGAACTGTTGCGTATAGTAAACATGGAGGAGATCTGGCGACATCTACATCCTCAATGGCTAAAGCATTTGCACAAACAAATGTAAAAGATGAAACAGTGTCGGCACCTACAACCACAGAAGCTGTGCGTGTCGTTACGCATATCAAAACTCCAGAGCATGTGAAGGCAATATATATGTCGAGCTGGGTGGCGGGCTCACCTTCTGTGCGAACAAAACTTGTAAAACTTATCGACGATACTGAAATCAACTCAGTGGTTATTGACGTCAAAGATAATACAGGGCTTGTTTCGTGGGATGGAAGAATACGTGACCTTGATGCATTTTTAGATGAACTTCATGCAAAAAATATTTATGTTATTGCACGCATCGCAGCATTCCAGGATCCTTTGTATGTAAAGAGATATCCAGAAGAAGCTGTTCGTTCCAAGAAGACAGGGGATATATGGAAAGATCATAAGGGTATTCCATGGGTAGATACTGGTTCAAAAAAAATGTGGAGATACTTGGAAAATATTTCAAAAGATTCTTACGCTCGTGGATTCGATGAGGTGAATCTGGATTATATCCGCTTCCCTACAGATGGAGCGCTTTCAGATATGACATTTCCAATTAGTGGGGAGAGGGCAAAAGTTGATAAGCCTGGCATCGTGTCTGAGTTTTATCACTACATCACTGACTCACTTCGTAAAGACGGCATACCTGTGTCCGGAGACTTGTTCGGCATCATCATGGTGACCAAGGTAGACATCGCTGTGCTCGGTCAAGATATGCATACAGCACTTGAAACATTTGATTACGTCGCCCCGATGATTTATCCTTCACATTTTTATGCAGGCACTGCGGGATATCAAAACCCTGCAGCAAATCCTGGGCCAATCATTTCGTATTCAATGAAAAAAGGAATAGAGATAGCAGATGAAGTGGCAAGTAGTACAGGGCAGGCGACATCGACTATTCGTGCGAAGTATCGACCATGGTATCAGGACTTTGATATGGGGGCGACCTATACAGCAGAAATGGTTCGAGCACAGATAACAGCAGGGGAGAGGCTTGGAATAGATTCATGGATGCTATGGGATCCTGCAAATCATTACACTCCGGCAGCACTGCACACTAACTAGTGTTGAATATTGTTTCATTGAATATTCCTACCCCTATCTACAGCCTAAAACCTATCACCTAAAACCTATTCTTGGTATACTATTTTCATGTCAGATCAAGAGCCGCATAAAGAAAAAGTAACCTACATCGGTAAGGTTGATTACAGAAATAAACAGCTTACTTTCGGCATCAAAGAAAACGATCGCACTCGCCACACTTATGTCATTGGAAAGACAGGTATGGGAAAATCAACCCTTCTCGAGAATCTCATTATTCAAGATATCAACAACGGTGAAGGTGTTTGTGTTATTGACCCACACGGATCACTTGCTGAAAAGTTGCTCGACCACATACCAGAATCTCGTGTAAAAGATGTTATCTACTTTGCTCCGTTTGATGTCGATAGTCCTATAGGATTGAACGTTCTTGAAAAAGTAGAAAAAGAAAAGCGTCACTTGGTGGCAAACGGTATCATGGCGGCTTTCAAAAAGATTTGGGTTGATGCATGGAGTGCGCGTATGGAATATATTTTGACGAACATTATCCTCGCTCTTCTTGAAAATGATAATCAAAGTCTGCTCGGTGTGAATAGAATGTTGGTAGATAAAGAGTATCGTAAGTTTATTGTTTCGAATGTGACAGATCCGACGGTGAAAGATTTTTGGGAAAAAGAATATGCGTCCTATACAGAGAAGTTCGCAGCAGAAGCTGCACCTGCCATCCAGAACAAAGTTGGACAATTCGTCGGCAATCCACTGATTAGAAATATTGTCGGACAACAAAAAACATCTATTGATTTGCGTGATGCGATGGATACAAAAAAGATTATTATCGTGAACCTTTCTAAAGGAAAAGTTGGAGAAGGAAATGCGAATTTGATCGGTTCACTCTTGATTACAAAAATATACCTTGCAGCCATGTCTCGTGCCGATGTCGGTCCATACGAACTAGAAAAGTTACCACCATTTTATGTGTACGTAGATGAATTCCAAAACTTTGCCAATGAATCTTTTGCAAACATTCTTTCGGAAGCGCGTAAGTACAATCTTGCTCTCACCGTTGCACATCAGTATGTCGAACAAATGACAGACGAGGTAAAGGCGGCCGTCTTTGGAAACGTAGGTACCATGATTGTATTTCGTGTTGGTGCGACTGATGCAGAAATTTTTGAAAAAGAATTTGCGCCATATTTCATTTTGGACGACATTGTGAACCTCTCCGCGTTTCAAATTTATCTTCGCTTGATGATTGATGGGCAAGGCTCGAAGCCGTTCTCAGCACACACTCTTGGTCCAATACAAAAGCCTGCACGCTCATTTAGTGATGAGGTTATTGCCTATTCGCGTAAAAGCTATGGTAAACCAATCGCTGAAGTTGAAGAAGAAATTAATGCCTTCTACAAACCAATAGAAAAAGCTGAAACAAAAAGAGACGAAGGAAAACCACGAGATGAGCGAGATATGAAAGTGCGCGAAATCCGACACGATGCACCTGCACCACGAAGACAACCAGAAAGTAGGCCATTAGATAATGGAAAAGGGAGCGTACAAGGAGAAAGAAGTCAGGATCCACGAAGAGACACTCCTTCACACGCAAATAGCCAAAGAGGTGGCCATCAAGAAGATAGACCTCGTCAGCATACGGAAGAGAGGCGTGTGCCACAAGAGCAAGTGCGTACCCAACCAACAAAAGGTGTACCTGAAGAACGTTCTCGCATAGAATATCCAAAAACCTTTGATGAAAAGCCGGCGCTATCACTCAAAGAAGCTCTAGCAAAAGCAATGGAAGAGAATAGACAGTCATCAGCTGACAGTCGACAGATAACAGAAAATACAGATCGCACGCATGATACAAAGAAAGAAACGGTGGTAGAAGAAAATAAGCGTGTGCAAAAAGAAATAGCCGAAGAAGTTTTGCGTAAACTTATAGAAGAGGAGTCATAACACTATGAAAAAACTCCTCATCCTTTCACTTTTTATGAGCGGCACCATGAGTACACATGCGCTTTTGATAAGTGAGATTATGTCTAATCCGACAGGAGATGATGGAGGGAGAGAGTGGGTGGAATTGTATAACGATACGACAGTACCGGTGGATATTTCTGCGCTTACTATTTCCATAAAAGGAGGTGCAGCAATCGTGACTACACCCCTTTCAGGGGGTACGACGCTTAATGCGGGAGAGTATGCGATTATTGCTTCGACCGTAAGTGGGGTGACGAAATTTTTGCAGGACTACCCACTATACAATGGTTCACTTTTTAAAAGTTCTATAAGTTTAGTGAACACTGGTGTTACATCGATTGAAATAAAACTAAACGGTGTCTCCTTAGACATTCTTTCGTCCTATACGGCAGCAAAAGAGGGTATGACTTTATCACGTGTGAACGGAAGCTTTATTCAAACGACGCCGACACCGGGATCAGAAAATAGTGCGCCAGCTGTCGTCGACACAACGACTCCGACAGATACGACAGCGACCACAACGACAGAGCATCAAGTGACCGTCGCACAAATGTCTCCACCATCGCCTGATATTATTTTGTATATGCCGTTTGAAAAAACCGTCGTCGCTGGTGCTGAAACAGAATTCAGTACGTATGGTATGACGCGCGCTGGCAAAACTATTGATGGACTCACATGCACATGGGCCTTTGGTGATGGGGGACAAGCCGTCGGCACGTCGACAAAGTATCGGTATGCGTATGCCGGCAGGTACGTCGCGCAAGTGGAAGGTACGAATGGATACGTGGCTGGTACAGGTCGTATGACGGTGCGTGTCGTGCCTCCAGATATTGCCATCAGTGCTATTGCTTCTGGCAAATATGGCACGTATGTAGATATTACGAATCCGAACCCGTACGACTTAGATTTTTCTCAATGGAAACTTTTGATAAATGGTTCTGCTTTTCCTTTTCCAAAAAACACATTACTCGCTGCCGGTGGTGTAACACATTTTTCTGGTGTAGCGATGGGATTCGCAAGTAGTACTATTTCGTCTGGCACGGTTGTTCAAATTCTTTTTCCGAATCAAGAAGAAGTGACGAAATACATTAAAGATGAAGGGTTGGTGTTGGGTGCTGCGACTACGACGATTGCTACGACCATGCCGATAAAAAGCATTCTCATACAAGCACCTGCTCGTGTATATCAAAAGGTTATAGTGAAAACAGTGCCCCACGCATCTGCTGCGACATCCACTATCGTCGCCAGCACTACATCTGTCACACGAGTTGTCCACACACAAAAAGACACCCGAATCGTCGCATGGTTTAAGGGGTTGTTTGGGAGATAGTGTAGACCAAAAAATATTGGTATAATCATTCCCATGAATAATACTATTATGCATACTAAAAAATGCTCTTTGTGTGACGGTGAAGTAAAACGTACGTATATAGGAATGCTTGGCTATATTGAAAATTCAAAGTTTGATATTTATGAATGTGTAAATTGTAAGGCGAGTTTTGTGGATCCTGCAAAATCAGACGAAAGAATATATAATCACATTTATCGACAAGTCGAGATTATTCCAGGATACATGAGGTATCACCGGTTTGCGGAGCTTGTAAAAAAAGTGAAGAACCCACTTGATGTTTTAGCTAATTTAGAGAATACCTACTGGGCAGTACGAGAAGCATTACAAAAAAGCTTTCCAAATAAAAAAGATATTTCTGTTTTGGAAATAGGAAGTGGTTTGGGGTATTTAACCTACAGCTTGAATAAAGCGGGGTATGCGACGACAGGCTTAGATCTTTCTAAAGAAGCTGTGGCAAAGGCAACAGAACGATATGGAAACTTTTATGAAGCAGGGGATTTGTTTGTGGTGGCTAAGAATAAAAAAGAATTATTTGATTGTGTAATCATGACAGAATTGATAGAGCACGTAGAAGATCCTAAAGCTTTTATAGAAGCCGCACTTTCTCTGCTTAAAGACGGAGGTACGTTGATAATGACGACACCAAATAAAAATAAATCTAAACAAGGAACCGTGTGGCAGAGTGATGTGCCGCCCGTTCACTTATGGTGGTTTGCCGAAGAAAGTCTCTCTACTGTCGCAAAGAGTTTTGGTAAGAAATGTGAGTTTATTGATTTTACTCCATACACAACAAAGTTCTTCGACTATGGCGCAGACTCTTCCATGGAGCAGATACAGGCAAGTTTGCCACGTCTGCTCGCGAGTGGAGACGTTGATCCCAAGCAAGTCGTGTATAGTTGGAAATCGAAATTACTCGGTGTAAGATTACATTCGCTGTTAGCGTACATAAAGCTTCGATTGAAACACAAGACACCTTCTTCACGATCTTCCTCGATGTGTATTGTAATTACGAAGTAATTTTTTGTACCATAGAATCTCGATAGTACCTATATATTTCTATACAGAGTCCACGAAGTGCAAAGAGATAAAGTGCAATGTATCTCATGAGGCTTCCTTTTGCTAATGATTGAATGAGCGAATGCTGCTCTCTATAAAGTTTTGATTGAAATGGTGTGGATGTGTGTTTCAAATGTACACGAGCATTTCCTTGTAGCATGCCTCTGGCTTTTATGAATTTATTACCATTATTATGATGAGAGAGATTGTCTAGTTTTAAAAAAGAAGTAAGCGAGACGGCGCATTTTATTTTTGTATCATGTGCAGCATTGTATGCGGTGACACGATACAAAAAATCTAGTTCATCGCCACCGAAGAATAAATGGTGATCATAGAGGCCGATATTTTCAAAAAAGTATCTGCTGAAAAGAATGGTGCCACCATGAGGGAAGTCGATTGAAGGTAGGGGGTTTTTGAGAATTTCTCTCTGTATATCTTTTCTTTTTATTGGTTGATCTTTTTTCGGCGCATACGTTGTGCTGTCCAAACTATAGCCGAGACCAAGGTCGTGTTCATTGATACTTGCTGGTACACCGAGAGCGTCTATGGTGTTTTCTGTGAACTCGCTTAGCATTTTGGCAAAGAATCCATGTTCAAAAGCAATGTCGTTGTTGGTTACACAGATATATTTAAATCCATCATCAAGAGCTTTTTGAATACCACTGTTTACCGCATGTGTGTACCCGTAATTTTTTCTATTGGAAATAATATGTACATCAAAACTTTCTTCTTCTAGTTTTTTAAACGTCTCAAGTGTCGAGAGTGTAGTGTCCTTAGAATTGTTATCGACAAAGTAAACATGAGAGATTATCTCTTTATTTTGCACGAGAGAGGGGAGGAAAAATGGGAGGTTTTTACCGGCGTTGTAGGTTACTGTTACGAGAGCTATGTTTTTCATTGTGCTTTAATTTTACCATATATTCAATTAGACTAATGCCATAATGTTATGAATGGGTAAAACTACTTTCGTATTAATATAATAATGAAAAGAAATGTGACGATAATAGCGATAAATGAATTATTGTTTTATACTGTTGGTTAATTATGGAAACTTGTATAGCGTGCGGCAGTCAAAATATCTTAAAAGAATCTCAAATAGAAGGATATGTTCAAGGGGCTTTTTATTTTATATGTTCTTGCTTTTCCTGTGGCACAAAATGGTCTTCGCCACACACAGAAGAGAGTTCTGTGTATAATCTTATTTATTCAGAAAAAGATACGCCAGGGTATATGAGGTATAACGAATATGCTGAAGAAATTCTTTATTCAAGTAACCCTCTTAGGTTTTTGAAGTTTAAAGAGGAGATGTATTACAGCGTTGTAAAAAGTATTGATAAAAACATAACGAAAAACGGTAACATTTTAGATGTTGGTTGTGGTCTTGGTTACATGACATATGCCTTAGTTAAAGGAGGATATAAAGCCACAGGTTTAGATATTTCCAGTAATGCTATAGAGAAAGCCACCAGCAGGTACGGTGATTATTTTGTATGCGAAAATTTTTTTAGTTTTAAAGGAATAGGGGGTGGTTATGATGCAATCTGTATGCTTGAGTTAATAGAACATGTTCATGACCCTAAGAAATATATTGAACATGCCATGACTTTGCTTAGTCCAGAAGGTATATTAATTCTTACTACTCCGAACCGTTCATGGCATCCCGATAAAACATTATGGGGAACAGATCTACCTCCTGTTCATTTGACATGGTTTTCTGAAAAAGGTATTAGTTCCTTTGCTGAGATGTTGGGCTTGAAAGCTTCTTTCTTCTCATTTGGTTTTTATAATATTTTTTTTGGTACTTTATTAAAACCAGAGATACCAAATCTTTCTGTGCGAACAAGTTTTTTTACAAAAAATGGAGATGTTTTATATCCTCGTTATGTAAAATCAAAATTACGAATTTTAACAGAAAAATTTCATATGTATGTCTTTTTGAAAATGATACTTCATATGATAAAGAAAGTTCGTGAATTCCTGAATATTCTTTTTTCTAACTCATCGTTATGTTTGAGAAAATCTAATATTATCTGTGTAACAATGTGTCGTCAGTAACATATGAACGTATGAGTTCATGTCTATAAATCATAAAATATGAGCATTAAAAATCCACTTGTTTCAGTTGCTATGACTGTTTACAACAGTGAACGGTTTATACGTGATCAGTTAGATTCACTGCTTTCTCAGACTTATTCAAATATTGAAGTTGTTATTAGTGATGATGGTAGTACGGATAATACTCAAAATATTTTATCAGAATATGCGGGTAAGGATAAAAGAATTCGTTGGTCTGCTAGCCTTCGAGAACGTGGAGTTCTTTCGAATTTTACAGAAGCCATATCTCGTTGTAACGGTGAGATCATTTTTTTATGCGATTGCGACGATGTTTGGTATTCAAATAAAATACAACTTCATATGGATAAATATAAGGATAAATCAATCCAGTGGGTATACAATAAAGTGGTGGTTACTAATGAAGAAAATAAACCAATAGGGTGCTTAAAAGATTTTATAGGTAGTAATTATTATGACAAGGAAAGAAGAAGGCTTTCGTATTATACATGGGGTTCATGCATATTAGGATGTGCTACATCATTTAGAGCTTCCCTTTTAAAAAATATTTGGCCAGCCCCTCCACACACACCGAGTCATGATTCTTGGATTCAGTTAGCGATTTGGCCAGCTAAACCATTTTTTATAGATGAATATTTACAAGATTACAGACAGCATTTGAATAATGTAACAGGACTCAGAAAACATGGTACAGAATCTTTGGCTATTGGTAGCAACCTTTTCTTTCTTAAGAGTTTAGTTTTGAGTAATCATATTCAGCTCTGGAAGAGAGGGTTTTTCTTTTTAGTTATTTTGGGTAAAAAAATAAGAGGTTTATTAAAATCTTTAATTTAAGAAGGGTATTTGTAAAGATAGTCCTTATTCAAGTCTAAATGCTACAATGTGCGTATAAGAAGGTAATTATGTATACAAAACTAGTTTCTAGTGTTAAAAATCTTTTATTAAGGCCCCTTTTTAAGGAGTTGTCTTGGTATACTTTGGCTCAAGTTTTTATACAAGGAGCCAGCTTTATTAGTGTAATTATTGTTTCCCGGTATCTCGGCCCTACAAATTTAGGTCTTTATAGTTTCGTTATAAATTATGTTGGGGCTTTTTTGACAGTGATCAGTGGAATGGATTTTTACTTTGGTTGGAAATTAGTAAGAAGTCAGCACCAACATGAAGATTTTAAAGTATACCTTGGGCACAAGTTTAATATTTATATAGTATTGTCTTTGATGGGTCTTATTTCTGCATGGTATGTATTGCCAAAAGACGTTGCAACTTTTGTTAGTATAATCCTTGTCACAATTTCTTTACAGTCCTTAAATACTTTTTCAATTTATGCGATTGTAAATAATCGTGCAAAATTGGTTTCAATTGTACAAATGCTTAATGCAGGCATCATGCTTATTTTGAAAGTGTCTTTTGTGCTTCTCAAAGCTCCTCTAATTTGGTTTATTGTTATTTCAGCGTTTGATTTAATTTTAGCCGGTCTTATTTTTAGCACGTATTTTTTGAAATCGTCAGAGTGGAGAAAAGTTTTTTATTCTTTTAGGTTACCTTCTCTTATTAGTTCTTTTATTTTTTTGTATTCTATTCGTTTAAGTATTGCCTCTTTGATATTTTGGCAATTATTACTTCGTATTGACCAATTAATTCTTGCGACAGTGTCGAATGCTTACACTTTGGGTATTTATTCTGCCGCAGTTAGAATTTCGGATGTTCCAAATTTTTTAGCTGGTGTTTTGTCTAACGCGCTGGTTTCGCGTATAGCTTATATTTCCACTAAAGATAATGATGAGTCAAAAAGTAATTTAAAAAAAATAATGTTTTATTATGTAGGAATTGGATTTTTCATATTTTTTATTTTCTTAATATTCGCACCGTTAGCTGTTAAAATTTTGTACGGTAGTAAATTTATTGAGTCTGTCCCAGTTTTGCGTGTCTATTCTCTTTCTATACCCGCTATGTTTTTAATATCTTTTTTTATTAACGTTTATGGGGTTAAAGATAAATACCATCATCAGGTTATGATTTTTGGCAGTTCTTTAATCGTAAATGTAGTTTTAATTTATATGTTAACTCCTATATATGGTATTGTTGGGACGGCATCTGCGACAGTCATTGCGTATACGTTTTCCGCCCTGCTGTTTTACTTTAATCTTAATAAGAAATAGAGATATATGATTCAATCATTTCCCATTTTTGTCATCAACTTGCCGATAGATGTAAAGAAAAAAGAAGCTGTCGAAAAGCAGCTACAAGCACTTGGTGCGAAGTACGAATTTGTTGATGGTATTTATGGAGATGACGCACGTGTTGTGGAAAGGTATGACGCTGTGCGTGCTATAGAGGAGCATGGTAAACCCCTCTACTTTGGTGAGAAGGGGTGTGCAGTGGCTCATGCGTTAGTGTATGAGAGAATTGTACAAGAAAAAATTCCATACGCTGTTATTCTGGAAGATGATATTATGCTACCCGCGGATTTTATTTTGATCATAGAAAAAGAAATTAATACTAAGAATAAAAAATGGGATTGGCTGTCGTTTGATTATCGCTATGACGGAATTACTTTTTTGTATCACTGGTTTATTGCGACTATCATAACAATACAAAAGAAACCATTATTCTTTTTGTATGCAATAATAAAAGCGCCGTACATAATTGCGCTTTCCATTTTCGAAGAAGTCAGGAGCTTTTTTGCTAGGAAAATAAGCTGGTATGCTTCTGGAAAAAGATTTTATCGTCCATTGTACAACGCTGGAGCGTATATTTTGACCCTTGAAGGAGCAAAGAAACTTCTTCCATTTACACAACCACTTCGTCTTACGGCAGATCAGGTACCGAACGTGGCGCGATTTAAGACTAACTTTAATTTGTACGGGTATGTGCCTCTTATTGTTAAACAGAACACTGTTGATTTTGAGACGGGTACGGGAAAATCAGAGGAAGATTGGGCAAAAGTTGTAAGGTAAAAGGCTGCTTCTCTGTGTGGTTTTGTTCAAACCTTTAATTCATACAGACCAACATGCGTATGGTATAATTGAATAATTATGAGTGAATATCTCCTTGGGGTTAATTTTGGTCACGACGCAACAGTCGTTTTGATGAAGGATGGTGAAATTGTGGAAGCAATGATGGAAGAGCGTATTACTCGTGTAAAAAAGTACATAGGATTTCCACATGAAGCACTGGCATACCTTATTAAGAAATATGGCATTGAGAATTTCAGGCTTGTTTTTATTGATGGGATGGACTTGGGTCTTCATATAACGAATACAAAGCAAGATGTTATCGAGTATAGAAATCGACCAACACAAAATGTGTGGTTCATGCGAGCCGTTATTGATCGTATTCCACTGAGTGGTTTATTATATACGATAAACGAAACTCTTAATTCTTGGAGACTCTCTCTTAAGAATCCTGCTGGAGTTGTTCAGAAGTTTTTGGCTCATGAATTTCCTGGGGCTGAAATAGTAAATATGGCACATCACGATTCTCATGCTTGGGCATCTATTCCGCTTCTTGACGATGTACGCACTCGTCGGCTTATTCTTATTTTAGATGGTGAAGGGGATACATTTTGTGGATCAATCAATCTTTTTGAAAATGGAGATATTAAAGTTCTGCATCGATTTGCACGTGAGAATTCTCTCGGGCTACTGTATGCGTCATTTGTAGATTTGCTGGGCATGTCTCGTAATGAGCATGAATTTAAAGTGATGGGTCTCGCACCATATGCAAAAAAATCCTCCGGTGAAAAAGTATATGAGAAGTTGAAAGAGTTAATCTGGTTTGATGAAGATACGATGCAGCTCGTTGCAACGATAGATATGCGTCGTGCGACCCCATATCTTATCGCTCATGATTATCATCAGCACCGCTTCGATTCTCTTGCATACGGAATACAAAAGTTAACTGAAGAAATCATAAAAGATTTAGCTAGAGCTTCAATTAAGAAGTACGGTTGTTTTGATATTGTTGTTGGTGGTGGTGTGTTTATGAATGTGAAGGCAAATCAATATCTTTCCGAGATGAAAGAAGTGAGATCCCTCGTTGTTATGCCATCAGGTGGAGATGAATCAATCGCCATTGGAGACGTGGTGCATGGATATGCGAAGTTACATGATCACGATTTGTCAGGTTTAAAGAAAATAAATAATCTCTACCTTGGGTCAGAATATTCTGATGAAGAAATAAAAAAGGTAATAGATGAATACGAGTTTTGTAAACATTGTGACGTAGAATATTTTGATCCAAAAAGTGAAATAACTGTGGAGAAAAAAGTAGCAGAATTGCTTGCAAATAACAGTGTCGTCGGACGATTGAAAGGAAGATCAGAATGGGGTGCACGTGCCCTCGGTAACCGCTCTATTCTTGCGAATCCGTCGTCGCGTGATAATGTGAAGCTTATCAATGAAATGATAAAGGGTCGTGACTTTTGGATGCCGTTTGCTACGTCAATGCTCTATGAACGACGACATGATTACCTTGTTTTGAAAAAAGATGAGTATGCGCCATTTATGGCTATCACTTTTCCGACAAAAGAATTAGCACATACAGAACTTATTGCGGCACTTCATCCATACGATCTTACCTCTCGTCCACAAATGGTTAAGAAGGATGTAAACCCTGACTATCATGCACTCATCACTCACTATGAGACATTAACGGGTTCAGGTGGTATTCTTAATACCAGCTTTAACTTGCACGGTGAACCAAACGTAGAAACGCCAGAAGACGCACTTCGTACTTTCGAACATTCAGGTCTTCCACATGTAGCGTTAGGTAATTATTTAATTTCAAAACGAAGCTAAGTCTTCCGCCATGTCAGTTACAAGAATTTTTAATTTCTTATCAAGGTATGTATTTAAACACCCCCTCTATGTGATTGTGTATGTGTGTACGTATTTTCTAAAGGGCTTTTCTTTCAGTGAACATTTTTATACAAAAGAAGAAATTATTAAATTAGCACAGGAGGGTAAATCTATTATCCGTCTTGGTGATGGGGAAATAAACCTACTACTAGATTTAAACAATCACTATCATACATTTAATCCGAGATTGAAGACGATGATCAAGGAAATAGTTACATCGTACAAACAAGAAAGTAACTATGTATTATCTGTCCCACAGTTTATTAATTTTTCAAATGAGGAATTAAAAAAGATTGGAAAGTTCAACGTGTGGTTACCTCTTAAGGTAATGTTCTTTCTTATGTTTCCTAAGAAAATAGGTTACATGGATGCCCATAACTTTTATTATGATACGTATTTTGAGAACGTAATTGCCCCTGTTATACAAGATAAGAAAATTATTTGTATAACGAGACGAGAAACAACTGAGCGCTTGAAAAGTAATGGCAGCCTTCCGTGGAAGAATATTGTCTACATAGAAACACCAGAATCTGACGCTATTGCTTCGTATGATGAAATCACTAAACAGCTAGACAGGGAATTAGAACACGCAATAGTAAAGGATGTGGTCTTGCTTGTGGCAATGGGTCCCGTCGGTAAGTATTTGATTTTTGAATATACGAAAAAAGGGTATCAGGGTATAGATCCAGGCATGGCGGTAGAAGTTATCTTTACAGGAAAATCAATTCAGTATCTTATATAAAAAGGTCCACTGAGGTGGACCTTGTTCCTGTTAAATCATTCCTGATTTTCTTAGAGCGCGAATGACGGGCTCCGGGACCCCTTCGACTGGAAGTTCTGTGAACCATTGCCCCTCGCTAGAGGTTTCATCAAGCTTCAGCTTGAAATCAGGGGTCACTTCGACCACGTAGAAGTGCCACTTCGAATGCCATTCAGGAAGAGATCCTTCATCATTTTTGCTGGCAGGATTACATACATCCTGGCAATGAGAGAATCTGACGGTGACGACATCTTTTTCGTTTACACCAAGCTCACGCTTGGCGATGCGGTGGAGAGCCGTCAATTCTTCCTCTCCACGGTTTTGGCGGCCGCCAGCGACGAACCATTCGCCAGAGAAAGCCCCACCTTTTCGTTTAATCAGAAAGAACTGGAGACCTCTTCTGAGAACGAAGTCGACTGTGGAGATGATGAAATTTTCGAGACCTGAGATATATACCTCGCGAGGAAGTCTACCTGTAACCAAGCCCTTGAAGCACATAGTTGCTCTCCTTTCTTTATTGAACTTACGAATAAAACTATGGCATGTATTCTGATTAATGTCAACCTTAATCAGTACCCAAAAAACTTCTCTTTAATAGTTTTTCTGCTTTTACCGGAAATACTTTACAAAAAAATCTTTTAAAATCTTGTGGCGTTTGATAAATTTTAGAAATGGGTATTTTGTTAAAAATATATAGTAGTTTATCCAGATTATTATCTGAGGCAATCTTTCTCTGTGATATTCTTTTCCTATTCTAAGCATTTCTTTGTAGGCAAGAATGGGTTTTCTGTGAAGTAATGAATCTTCATTTGAAACATACACCGTAGAAAGTATTGGTAACTTTACGTACTTCGGGTTCTGTTTGAATATGTTTAGCCATAACTCATAGTCCGCAAGAAGCTTGTTCTTAAGGTTAAATCCTCCAGCATTAAAAAATAGATCTTTGCTAAAATAAACACACTCTGGGGTAAACATACTGCCTTCCGCTAAGAGTTTGGCATACGTTACTTTTTGTGGATTTACAAGAGTTCTTTTTTCAGAGGTTTCATACTGAGATAGGCAGTTTGTTAAGACCATGTTAACGTCTTGGTCATTGTTGTAAGCCGCCATCACTTCTGCGATAAAAGTACCCTCTAAGTAATAGTTGTCAGAATCAATCCATGTAAAAACTTCCCCGGTCGCAAGGTTAAAACCTTTGTTCATCGCATCGGCAACTCCAGAGTCTTTTTCTGATATCCATTTTAAATTATAGGTGCCTTCATATCTTTTTAAAATTTCCACAGTGCCATCTGTCGAAAGACCATCCACAACAATATGTTCAATGTTTTGGTATGTCTGTTTTTTAACACTGAGAAGACATTTTTCGAGAGCCTTCTCACTGTTAAAAGTTGGAGTGATAATTGATATTACTTTATTCATTTATTTTTTTGTATAACTCAATAGTTCTCCTCAGACCCTCCTCTAGTTCTACCTTAGGGGACCATCCCGGAATCTTGCCTTTTATCGGTGTTATTGGCGTGGATCCAACTTTTTCTCCTGGTATTACTTTTGCACCTGTTAACTTGCCTATAATATTTGCAATATCTATAATTTTTACCCACTCAAAACTTGTGACATCATGTATTCCTTTATGCTTTTCATTTAGGGCTTTGTACCAAGCCTCACAAACATCGTCAATATATATAAACTGCCTCTTTTCTTCACCTGTCGTCATCATTTTTATTTCTTTTGTAGTTAATGCTTGGTGGACAAAATCGGCAACCACGTGACTTCGAAGACTTTCTTCTTCCATTGGCCCGTATACATTCCACTGCCTAATGAACGTGCCACCAATAATTCTGGTCCAAACTTCACCTAATCTTTTTGTTACACCATAAACCGTATCATGCTCTTCTGCAAGTTGACTCGAGATAAAAAGAAAAGGTTTTTTACTCTTTTCTAGTTGTGTCATTACGTTGGAAAGAAGTTTCAGATTCCAGTCTAATTGACCGAGCTGGGCATCTTCTTTGTATAAATATTTTGCACCACCAACATCCCACGCAAGAAAATAAACACAGTCAATGTCTTCAAGGGGTAATATGGATATTCGAGCATCTTCTTCTGCTCCACGCTTTATATCAAAACGAGTTACTGCTTCACCTTTTTTTTCTAAAAAATCACAAAAAGGCTTTCCAATAAAACCATCAGAACCGATGACGAGATTGTTTTTCATAGTAGTTTTTGTTTAGGCAAGGGAGTACAAAATTGTCTTTATTTCACTAATGTGGTCTTAATTTTAACACAACTTTTAGTATATTCAGAATTATCTCTTTTCTAAGATTAGCCACTCTTGTTCTTGCTCACCTCGTTCACGGAGGAGGGTATAGAGGTCTGTTTTATTGGTAATCTTTTTTAGAAATGGATAATTATTAGGGTTGCCATTTTTAAATACAACGGTTTCAATGCTGTGGGTTTTCTCAAAACGATGTATGAGTACCTTTTTAACATTAGGGACAACGAATTCATGAAGCTCGATGAGTAGTGTTTGAACCTCAAGAAGGGCAGGGGAACTCGTAGGGTTGAGTATCTCTTCTTCAAAACCCTCCGCATCACATATCAAAAACGTCTTATCGTCGATGCGACTGTTTAAGTCCTTGGGAGTACAGTCTTCTAGAAGAAGGAGTTCGTTTGTAAGCCTGTTAAGAGTATAGAGTTCTTTTGTAAGATCTAAGGCTTTCTTGTCTATATCATACCCTACCAGTTTTGTCTTTTTGCTTTTCATTCCAATACCGACTAAGTAATACCCCTCAGCACACCCTATGTCGATCATCGTAGTGTATTCCCTAGATACAGCCAAATTAATTATTGGGTGAAGCACTTCTTCGTAGACCCCGATGAGTTTTATGAGATATCCACTGCCAGCAGCTTCATGTATGTATTTCATACCTTTAAATGGCCCACCAACAACACTGTATCCATGAATTGCTAAAAATTCTTTTGTATATGTTTCAACAATTTTCGTATCACCAGAACTAGATATCTTTGAAAGTGTAGATCGCCATATTTTTAGAATTAAACTAAAAATAATTACAGGCAATATTTTCTTTAAAAGAAGCTTGATTCTAACTTTGAGAGGCTCTTGGTTCATGGTGCGTTATGTTGTTTATTATTCTAGAAGAGTATAGCTTATTTCTTTTCAGAAATAGAGTTTTAGGAGATCTGTGGTTTCCTTGTAGAGGCGCAACTTCCGTAATTATTTACGGCTTTAATGCAATACGAATAAGACGAAGGGTGAGGTAGACGAGGAAGGATGGATGGTAGAGAATGCCAAGAGCGAGGCCTTCGTAGCCGAGAATGGAAAGTGTTTCGAACTGTTCGCCACGAGTGCGCTTGCGGAAATTGAGGCCGGCCTTCGCATCATAACCATCAGTGATGGTACTGTTGTGTGAATGGTAGAAAAACTTCTGGTGGAGTCCGAGTTGATAGAAAAAGAACCATTCCTCAGCCTGTTTTACATGCTTTGAGAATCTGATGGCATTGACCGTCTTGGTGTCGATGCAGTGTGTTGCATCGCCTTTACAGCGTTTGAGAATGAGGTACTGCCATGCGTATGAGTACCAGTTATCGTCTTTAGGGAAGAGTGTAAGCGGTGTGCCATCTTTTTTTGCACGGTTGGTCACGAGCCACTTTGCTTCTTGTTTTGAAAGAATGAGATCATAGAATGTTTCTAGTGCGTCTGGTGCGAGGTAGTCATCATCGTCTAAGAAAATAATCCAATCAGAGTCTATGGTGATATTATCAAGCGCGCGATTGCGACTGAAGTTCACACCGCTATTTATTTCATTGACGTGATAATGAATGCGGGCGTCATTAATAGATGAAGCAAACGCTGTGTACGACATATCAGTAGGGGAGTCGTTCACAATAATCATTTCCCAATCAGTGTAGGTTTGACGAAGAAGAGACTCGACTGCACGAGTCAAAAGATCTGCACGTTTGTAGGTGGGGGTGATGATGGAGAATCGCATGGGTATTAGATAAAACCGAAGAGCTTTTTAAGCAAAGGTTTAATACCAAGAATTTCTGTGACTCTTTTACCAAAACTATAGATGCCAATTTTTTTGAAAAACTTATTCAGTGGGCTTCCCCATGAGTAGTGCCATAAATGTACACCGACAACATCTGGTCCGAGTTTTTGCCCATGAAATTCTTTGATGTGCTCGCTGTTAAATGGATAAAATGTTTTCGGTGGATAGACAGTGAGAGATTCTTTGTCGGTGTATGTTTCGTATACCGTTGAAAGTACGCGGGGAATAGTGACGAGACCTTTCGGATCTTCATCATAAAATTTCTTACACGCAGCAATAAAAGGGTTCTTTGCTTCTGCCCCTATCATTCCTGCACTGATCACTCCGACAGATTCTTCACCGAGCGCGCAGGTGTGCTCAGTGAGGGGTGAGAGAGACTGCAAGAGTAACATATCGGTATCAAGGTAGAAGCCGCCTTCACGATACAGAATATCGAGACGTACGTAGTCCACAACGAAGGCCCATTTTTTTTCATTGTACATGCGGCTAGCGAAAGGAAATTGCTCAAGAGGGAAGTTGAGTTCGTTCCATTCTTTTATTTCAAAATCTGGGCAGGTTTTTTTCCAACTTTCGATACAGTCAAGAATCTCCTCATTTTTAGGATTGTCACCAAACCAACAGTAATGGATTATTTTGGGAATCATGATGGTAGTCTAGCAAGGCGAGGCCTTGTAGCTACAAGGCCTCGCCTTGCTAGGTTTCAGTATACCATTACAGGCTCTTTTTGGTCTTTTACGTACTGCTTGCAACGAGCTATATATGTTACACTAAAAGGTAATCTTTATTAAAAATAGTTATTACGTATGCAAAGTATTATTAAAAAAATAGTTTGGGTTTCGCTTGCACTTATTCCATTTTTGGCGCTCTATGTAGCCGACGGAGGAACTTTTGATTTTCTCAACTGGGGAACATCGGGACTTTACTTCCCATTTATTTCTGGCAAGAATCTCGTTTTTAGAGTTCTTGTAGAAATTGCATTTGCTGGATGGGCACTGCTCGCACTGCGTGATGTGTCCTACCGTCCGAATCTCAAGAAGTCACCACTGACTATTGCGTATGCGATTTTCATGGTTGTACTTTTGCTTGCGGATATTTTCGGTGTCGATCGAGAAAGAAGTATGTGGAGTAATTATGAACGCATGGAAGGATTCGTTGGCCACATTCACTTCTTTGCATATTTCTTTGTACTTACGGCAATGCTCCCAACACTTAAGGACTGGCAGAAAATGTTTAAGGTATTCTTTGCCTCAAACCTTCTCGTGCTTATTTATGGTTACGGACAAATGTTCGGAGCGAAAGGATACATCTTTGCACAAAAACTCCCAGAACTTGGAGCATGGTTCTCTGCACGATTCCCGATTCACCAAAGTGAAAACCGACTCGATGCAACGATTGGAAACTCCGCATACTTTGCTATTTATTGTCTCATGTTCGCATTTATTGCAGCACTACTCTGGTCACAGACACCGAATGCAAAACGTGCATGGGGATATCCGGTACTTATCGCACTTAACTTGATTGCACTCTTTTACTCTGGTACGAGAGGGACGATGATCGGACTCGTCGCAGGTGTAATGGTAACGATTGGGCTTATTGCATGGCGAGAAAAAGGGCATGCACGAAAAGTTTTTGCCGGAGTGCTTGTTGCTGTTGTTATTCTCGTGGGATCACTCGTAACATTTAAGAATAGTTCATTTGTACAATCAACACCGACACTTGCTCGTCTCGCAAGTATTTCACCAACAGAACTTACAAGCATGAGTCGTCTTTCTATTTGGACGATTAGTTATGAAGCGTTTCTTGAACGACCAATACTCGGATACGGACAAGATAATTTTAGTTATATTTATGCTCGAAAGTTTATGCCTGAAAAGATGTGGAATCTCGAGCCATGGTATGACCGTTCTCATGACGTGTTCTTCGACTGGCTTGTTGCAGCTGGAATCCTTGGCCTACTCTCATACTTGTCGCTGTACGTCGTAGCACTTTCGCTTATGTGGAGAAGTAAGAAACACGATATGCCTACTCGTGAAAAAGCAATCCTTACAGGTGCGCTTGTTGGATACTTTGTTCACAACATTTTCGTGTTTGATAACTTAACAAGTTACATTCTTTTCTTCGCATTACTTGCATACATCGTGATGAGAACAAAAGGTGGACAGGTGGCGCATCACAGTAAAGGGATTGTAACAGAAGAACAGATGAATTATATCTGGATGCCAATTGTTGGTGTCGTTCTCCTCGTGACACTATACTTCGTTAACTATCGTCCATACCTTGTGAATACACTTCTCATTCAAGGGATGAGCGTTGGTCAGCTTGTGCAAAAGATGCCGTTTGCGGATGCGATAAAAATACAGCAGGAGGCGTTCACAAGTGCCATCGCTCTCCATACACTTGGTAGCGAAGAATCACGCGAACAGTTTCTTCAAATGGGTGTGCGTCTTTCTCAGGTGAATATTCCAGCAGAAACACCAGCTGCTGACAAGCAAGCAGGTACTCAGGCGATTAATAATTTCATCAAAGCCGTTCGTGATGATGTGACAGCATCACTTTCTGCACACAAAGAAGATGTGCGCATGCTTACTATTTATGGAATGTTTTACAACGGTATTGGAGATGCGATTTCTGGAGAACAGGTCATCGGAATGGCGCACGTAATTGCTCCGAAAAAACAGCTCATATCTTTTGATCTTATTCGTTCGTACTTGATGCAACGTAAGTATACGGAAGCGTACGCACTCGCACGTGAAGTGTATGATCTTCAGCCAATCTATCCTGATGCACAAAAGTGGTATGTCCTAACAGCTGTATATGCGGGTTCATTCAAAGATGCTCGTGCGCACATTAAAGAAAGTGGACTTACTGTACCGTTTGATGGCGACATCTTAAACGCCGTCGTAACAACAGGACAGATACCTCTTGCTCTCGAGCTTCTTGCAGAAGTGAAGCGTACGAATCCAGAATACAGTGCTCAGGTAGATGCGTATATCAAGCAACTACTTGCTCCAGGTAAAAAGTAGTAGTACACTCATATACGTGAGCCGCGTAAACGGTGTGCTTACAAGATAAATGAATGCCTGCGCAAATGGTCATCGAAAGATGGCCATTTACGTTTCAGGTCTAAAATCATACCGCCTACTTTGTTGGTGAATATTTTTTTCTCCATGCAACGTACTCTTGTACGTCTTAGTCGAAAAAATATTCACCGCCTCGTATTCGGTACAATTTTAGACCTGAAATGGCGCTTAAAGTATTTGTATTACTTTGTAGACTTTACAAACCTTAAGGACTTTATGGACTAGCTTACTTGTAACTTGAAACTAAAAATTGTAAACTGGATCCTGTGGAACCCCCTCGCAAGCAATTGCGGTGGGCGACCGCGCTCACATAAGGCATTTATCTTTGGAGCATGCCACGCTCACCACAATTGGGTGCGAGGCAGAAGAAAAGCGATATCGTAAGATATCGCTTTTCTTTCGTCTCTGTATCATATAACAAGGGGTACCCTTGTAAATTTGGACTACAAGGGTACCCCTTGTTATTAGTCTGTGTATTTTTCTAAAAACTAAAAACTGGAAACTAAAAACTTCCCCTAACTGTTCTCTATTGACCACGCTCCGTTCGCTTTCAGCTTTACTTTTGATTCGACATCTACGGCGACGTGAAGTAACCCTGTTGCTGCGATCATAAGGCCGTTGTCTGTCGATAGGGATTTTTCTGGAACAAAGAGTGTAAAATTTTCGCTTTCAGAAAGCGACAGCAGTGCTTCTCGTATGTGTGTATTCGCACTCACCCCACCACCGACAATAAGTGTCTCGGCACGCAATTCATACATAGCTTGTTTTACTTTTGTAACAAGCACATCGGTTACTGCATTTTCAAATTCAAGTGCGAGCATTTTCTTCGTCGCATCATTAAGGGGTTGCCTCTTATTTACACGCACAAGTACCGCAGTTTTCAGTCCACTAAATGAAAAGGCTAGGTCGCCACTGTGTAGCATGGGCCTAGGTAGTCGAAGGTCTTCATCAACGACAAGACTTTCATTACGAGCATGTTCGGCAAGGCGAGATATTTCTGGGCCTCCAGGGTAAGGTAGTCCAAGCATGCGAGCTGCTTTATCAAACGCTTCACCAACAGCATCATCACGTGTTTTTCCTATCACTTTATATGAACGAAGTTTAGCAATACGTACGAGCTCTGTATGTCCTCCAGAAATGAGAAGCGCACAGGCCGGATAGGCGATTTCTGGCATTTCGTACACACCGTCCTTGTGAGATAACGTGCTGGCCATAATATGGCCTTCCATGTGATTTATTGGATACAATGGGACATCCCACACCATATGGAGTGCAAGAGCACCATTGATGCCCACCCATAGCGCTGGCTCAAGTCCTGGTCCTTGGGTGACCGCTATCGCGTCGATTGCTGGTTTTTGTATTCCTTCAAAAAGAATCTTCATAGCTGCAAGCATATCCGGTTCACGTTCAAAAAGTGTTTCTAATTTTTTACGTTCGGTGTTTGGAATGTGAT
The DNA here is from genome assembly GCA_041651055.1 of Minisyncoccota bacterium. Lineage (GTDB taxonomy): Bacteria > Patescibacteriota > Minisyncoccia > Phycocordibacterales > UBA5272 > UBA11704. The sequence continues at coordinate 401,556 of JBAZJW010000001.1, read as the reverse complement.
AGGTATTCGCACGTTCAACAAGAAGGTCTGCCTCTTCGAGACATTCCGCTATGAGCTGGGTGAGCGCTTTCGCATGTTCACGTTTTGCGAGCATGGGAAAAACTCCTCCGTATTCTGCGTGGAGATCTGTTTGAGATAGTACTTTGTGTGACAGTACTTCAAAACGGAGACGATTACCTCGTACTCGTTTTACAATGGACACAGCGGTCTCATCGCAACTTGTTTCAATGGCGAGTAAAATCATAAGAGCAGTATACCAGAATCTATATTTTAATTTGCGGGAAGTATATTTTTTATATTTTGAACGAGACCTTGCGTTTCGTAATTACCCACCGTGAGCCATGTTGGAAGACCCAAGATACAGAGGCCAGAAGAATCTTTAGCAATAGCCATACCGCCTGAGTTTCCGTTATCTATTTTTGCAGAGACGAAATAGTTCGGCTCTCCTTTTTGTGATGTATCGTATCCAGAAATAATCCCGTTGGTTGTCGTACGATAAATTACATTAACCGTACCGATAGAGTCCACTGTGATAGTTGAATCTCTCTTTGCATATGCGGGGTAACCTATGATAACGGTAGGGGAGCCGACGGCCATATTTGTGGTGCACTGACGAAGCTTGGAGAGTGCGTAATTGTAATTATCAAGTGGCACGCTCGTCGGTGAGATAGATGCCCCTATTTCAAGAATAGCTTCATCGGTATTTTTATTAAATGTCAGTATTGAGCCTTTTACAGCGAAGAGTCCTGTCGTAGCGTTCGCACTGTTGGTGATAGAAATAGCACACTTGGTCGCATCCTTCACTACATGATAATTCGTGACGACAGCATGTGGTACTTCTTTAAATGTCCACAAAGTACCACTACCACTTGATATACCTGTTGGGTTCGCACAGATTACTTGTACGACGCCTGTCACATAGGATGAGAGATCAGACGATGAGATGATAATATCTTTTGGAGCTTTTACTTGTTCATCCAATGTCTTACTGAGTGTTTTTATTTGAGCGCTTGTCTTGGCTGCTTCTGTTTTGGTTTGTACAAGTTCTGCCTTTGCTTGATCAAGGGCTTGCTGTTGTGTCTGTAAAAGGCTTTCAGCTTTTTGTTCTTGGGCGAGGCGTTCTTTATCTTGTGTTTCGAGAATTGCTTTTTGCGCTGCCTCGGTAGCGAGTACTTTTTTGTACAGTTTGTATCCAGCAAAACTCATTCCTATGAACAAAATAAGAATAATCATAGTGCTTATGATCATCGTGTAAAAGGTGAATGAAAGGGTGATTCGTCGTGTCATAGGGGTTGCCTAGTTCGTCTATATGTCGTAGAGTATAGCATAATGAAACTCGCCATAATGAGCGTGGGAAAAGAAAAAGATGACCTGTCGCAGGAAATAATTAAGCATTTTGAAATGCGTATTTTACGATATGTGCCCATTGAATGGATATATATCCCACACGATAGTACGAAGGAAAAAGAAGGGGAAAAAATAATGTCACTCCTTAAGAAAGAAGATTATGTGGTGCTGCTTGACGAAAAAGGGAGGGATATAAAAAGTGAAGCCTTGGCAGAGTTGGTGGAAAATCGCATGGTGGATTCTGTGAGACGAATGCTATTTATTATTGGTGGGGCCTACGGTGTATCAGACATGATCATGGAACGTGCGAATTACACATGGAAATTATCCAACCTTGTTTTTCCTCATATGCTTGTGCGAGTGATTCTCGTGGAGCAACTCTACAGAGCCTTTACTATTCTAAAAGGAGAGAAGTACCACCATAACTAGACTAGTTAAAAGTCTATAAAGTCGAAAGTCCATAAAGGAAATACAATAAATACAAATAAATATTTACTATTTCACTGGGCCACCAATACGATCGAGTGCTGCACGGAATTCTGATACTTGTGTATTAAGGGCAGGAATAACGCCGACAATATTCAAAATCCATCCGATGACGATAATGATGAGGACAACGCCGATGACGTATCCTGCACCATGAACAACGCCACGCGTAAATGTGCTAGCGAGTCCGTTGGATTCATTTCGAAAGGCGATAATTTCTTTTTCGATGCTTTCTAGGTGTGCTTGTAATTCTGGTTCAATCATAGAGAGAGTATACCAAGAGGAGTGAAAAGTTCATAAAGTTGAAAGTCTATAAAGGAATACGGCCTACTCTCGTATACCGTTTAGAAAAACAAAGAGGATTGGAACTGGTATACTTTATTTCAAAATGAAGGCTCTACTTAAGTCCAAATACCATGCAATCATAGTTTCTTTCTATTTACTTTTCTGTATATATTTTTTCTTTTTTACTGAATTACCACGAACACTCTTTGCTTTTAATGCTAAGGACTTAATCGTACTGTTTCTTTTGTTGGCTGTGTCACTAATTGTATTCTTTGTTGCCAACTATCTTTTGAAGTTTGGAACAGTTGGTTTTAATAAAAGAAACTTATCTAGGTTACCTATAATTATTTTGTATGCAAGTTTACTGATTGCAGTTCCAGAGGAAATTCTTTTTAGGGGTATTATCCAGACACACTTGTCCTTGTTTTTTCAAAGCACTATTTCCATCATAGTCATATCTTCACTAATTTTTGGAGTTGCCCACATCCTGAATGGAGCTAAAGGTCTCAGTCTAAGAAATTGGAATTGGAAATTAGTCGCTATGACTTTTTTGGCTGGTATTTTTTTAGGACTAAGTTTTTATATCACCACAAGCTTAGTCGTGCCAGTAATACTCCATATTTTATTTATATTGATGATGAAAGTATTTATTAAAGATACAATGTAAACAAGAGTAGGGTAAATTATTTCCTCATCATCTGAGTTCTGATCCCGTCTACGACAGTACACACATCTTTCGTAAGTTTTCTAGACTTTAAGAAGCACATATTCAACAATTTTTCTGACCACATCGATGCCGGTGAATTCATAAAATCGTTGCATGTGAGCATTACTGTTTACTTCACACACAATAGGTCCGTCTTTCCCGAAAAGAATATCAACGCCGGCGAAGTCCAACCCGATAGCTTTGCACGCTTTTTGTGCGAGGAGTATTTCTTCTTCACTTGGTGTATATGAGGTCATGGTACACCCACTCGGAGCGTTCGCCCTCCAGTCATTCGTATTGCTTCTCATAACCGCACCGACGAATTCTCCTCCTACGATATACACTCTGATGTCTTTGCCCTTACTTTCCTGTATGTACTCTTGGAATAATATGGGCGAAGGGGAGAGGTCTATTGTTTTTCGTATAAGTTCTTCTTTGGTGTGTATCAAATACACTTCATTGCCTGCAGAGCCAAAAGCTTCTTTGATCACGAGAGGGAGGGAGAGTTGTGATGCGACATCCTTCAAAAATCCAAGCTCTGATTCGGTGAATGTGCGAAAAGCTTTTGGGCAGAGTATGGTGCGAGGTGTTCGTATGTTATTTTTTGCTAAGACAATATGCATGAGTGTTTTATCGTCGCATATTTCTATAGCACGACTTGTGTTGAAGACTTTTACTCCTAGATTTTCCAGAGACTGTGCGAGTCTGACATCTTTATCGAAAAAGATGACGAAGTCCGGTTTGTATTCTTTGAAACTATTTGTCGTTACGTCATTAGATAACGTGTACAAAATATCCGTGTTCTTCTTTGCTTCGAGAAGAATATTGTGCTCTTTGGCGGTATCGATAAACCACTTCACATGAGAAGTGAATACTGGCCGATTCGCCAAGTTTCCATTATAGATAATCCAACCTTTTTTCATGATATGGATATGGTAGCACAAAGGGGGATGTGTATGTATCCAAAATTGGAAAGCTATTGTTGGAGATTTAAGAGGCTTTACGGCATTCTGTATAAACTTAAGTGAATCTTAGTTTTGTAGAAGTAACATCAATCCCCTCATAAGTTTCATAGTAACTAGAACCCCCAAAGCCCAGTAGAAAAGCAAAGATGTATTCTTCTAAAGGGATCCCAGAAAAGAGTACTCCAGAAATATTTTCTAGTTTCCATGTGTCATGTATAAAATTAGGACTTACTAAAAGAGCTATCTTAAAAACTGTGAAAGTTAGAATCAATGCCAGCAGTCCTGATGTTAACTGCAGAGGTAAGATTTTTCTGTCGAGCGTGTAGCAGGCAAGTCCCATAAAAACTAAAACTATACAATATATATAGATAGAGTTTATCTGCAAGTAGGTTATACCAACTTTCAGCATAACGTAAGAAATAATAATAGTAAAAAATAAAAAAGATAAACGTCTGGGGTGGTGTCTATATTTTTCTTTAAAAAAAATCTTTGCTACTTCAACACAAACACCACCAAACAAAAAACCGTATAGAATTTCTTCCATATGAAATGGCCCAAAGATAAATGCTGGGTGCCAGTAGTCTCTCAAAGAAGTGCTAGAAAGTATAAACCCGCAAAGACCTAAATATTTTCCCATTGTAAGCATTTCTGCACGGGATTCTTTTCTTGTGATGAATAGTGTTACCCAAAAAGGAATAAGAATTAAAGTGGACGTAAAATACGGATGTGTGACTAAAAAACTAATCATGTATATAACCTTATTTTACCATGAACTTTGCTTATTGTGACCCCACGGAGAGTCTCCGACAAATCTTTTCTCGCCGCCGCTCAAAAAGTTCGCCGGCCGCCGCTCGTGGTTTCGCTTGCTCTATCTATTTTTGCCCTACGCCTGCTGGCTACGGACATCTTCGGTGCTCTTCGCTCCTTGAACTGTGCCCTTTCGACTCTCCGTCGAAAGACAAGCAGTTGTCTTTCTTGGGGTCATGAACAAAAATGGCCAAGCATTTCTGCTTAGCTCATTTTTGTACCATGACCCCACGGAGAGTCGAACTCCGCTTACCGGCATGAAAAGCCGGTGTCCTAACCGATAGACGATGGGGCCGTCTTCTTGTCCATATCAGAAAAGATGGTGGCCAAGTAAAAAATATACTACCACAAAAAGTCGTTTCTTTCAACTTTTGGACCTCTCCTTTTGTATGGTATAGTTTAGTGTATTAGGACAGTTAGAGATGATGGAGGGGCGGTTAGCTCGAGGTGCGAAGAGCACCGAAGATGTCCGTAGTCACCAGACGAAGGACACGAGACGTGTAATTGCGCGAAGATGCCGAAAGTTAGTAAACTTTCGATACAGTTGGTAGATATATCAAAACGTGTACAAGACCTGCAGGTAGTAGAGATATTAATAAGGGCGGTTAGCTCAGTTGGTAGAGCGCCACATTGACGTTGTGGATGTCAGAGGTTCGACTCCTCTATCGCCCACTCATATACAAAAAGAAACATCATACGATGTTTCTTTTTGTATATGAGTGGGCGATAAGAAAGCCAACTGCTTGGCTTTCGAGAGGAGTCGAATACGGGTCGGAAAATCATCTGCGACAAAGGAGCTGATTTTGTGACCGACTCCTCTATTAAATAATTTTGTCGGTTTTTCCCGTGGTCAGGACTAGGAGTATTTTTGTGAACACGAAGTGCAAAACAAAAATACCCTAGTGGTGACCGACTCCTCCTGCTGTGTATTGTACGCAATGGATCAAATTACCGATGCATGCACCCCGCCCAGCAACAAGGTCTCCGTTTTCCGGCCCTCAGGTTCTCACCGAGTGTCTTTATTCTGCGAGCTCTGGTCTCTACTTTTTTAGCAGACTCAATCCAACATATCCATTCATTGCGCGCGAGAGGAGTGATATCTTCCCACACTTCATGTACATCTGAGATAGAAGTGATGATGCTTCGTAGGTCCGTCGGCACTTTATGTGCCACACCGTTACTGATGTTTTTCTTTATCATACAATGATTATATCAAATATCCCATATCAGCATATTCATTTGAACTGTGTTACCATTGATATATGGAACAAAAAATAATTGGAAATGAGAAGACTGTTGGAACGGAAGGGGTATATAAGAAAGTTTTATCACCCTCAAGAAAAATATCATTAACGGCAGGCTTGCTATATCTACTCACTTTTGTTTCGATACCAACACTTGCACTCTATGGACAAGTAAAAAGTGCTGGCTATATTCTCGGCGTTGGCCCCGATACAGCAATGATCATCGGAGGTATTTCGGAAATCATCGTGGCTCTCGCTGGTATCGGTACGGCTATTGTATTATTCCCATTGCTCAAAAAGCAGAATGAAACACTCGCATTAGGTCTCGTTGCATCCAGAATTCTAGAAGCAAGCACTATGTTTGTCGGTGTAGCTTTTCTTTTGTCGATTGTTGCTTTGCGACAAGAGGGTGCGGGAGCAGCGGCTCTCGTTACTGGTCACACACTCGCCATATTATATGATCGCATCTTCCTTCTTGGTCAAAGTTTCTTACCAGCAATAAATGACATTTTGTTGGGTGTCCTTTTGTATCAATCACGCCTCGTGCCTCGCGGCCTTTCTTTGATTGGAATCATCGGAGGACCTGTGCTTATCGTGGGGTATCTTGCGATATTATTCGGCGTCGTCGGACAACATGCACCAATCACAGGATTATTTGCATTACTCGTAGCACTCTTTGAATTTTCACTCGGTATCTGGCTCGTCGTTAAAGGATTCAATCCTTCGTCTACCATTCTGCTTGATTCTAAAAACTAAAAACTATTTTTAATACAAGGCCTCGCCTTGTATTTGTATCTTCTGAAAACTAAAAACTGGAAACTAAAAAGTATTTCTTCTATACTGTTCCTATGAACCAAGAAACTACCCCCGAGTATTCGCATAAAGGAGTGTACGGAATTTACATCAAAGATAATGCAGTATTGTTGATAAAGAAATCTCGTGGACCATACAAAGGAATGTACGATTTACCAGGTGGAAGAATGGAAGCAGGGGAAACAATGGAAGAAGGGCTTACAAGAGAATTCATTGAGGAAGTTGGGTGTGAAATTTCTACACAGACATTTTTATCTGAGAATGAATACACAACAGAGAATTATATGGGTAAACCTTTTCGTCATTTCGGTACGTATTTTATAGTATCCCTTTCTTCGGATGATATTAAAGTTATTCCCGATGGAGAGGATTCTCTCGGAGCAGAATTTGTTAGTCTCGATGCATTGGACGATGTAGAAATTTCTCCAATCGCAAAACCTATGATTTTGTTGGCCTCAGCGCGCCAAACTCTGGAATAGAAAGAGAAGTACAAGGAAGACTGGAACTGATATACTATAAGACAATGAAAAACGCTACCATACTTCATGGGACAGGAACAAAAAATACAGATTTTTGGTTTCCTTACATAAAAGAAAAGTTAGAAGAAAAAGGTTACGAAGTTTGGCTCCCCCAGCTTCCAAATGAAGATATTCCCAATTTACAAGAATGGATTCCTTTCGTCTTGGGGCAAGAAAAATTTAATGAAGAAACTATTATTATCGGGCACTCAGCTGGTTCACAATTAATTTTAAGCATCCTTGAAAATCTTGAGATTAAAATTAAAAAAGCTATTTTGGTTTCTGGGTATGCAGAGTCTCTAAGAGAAAGTACAACTTCAGAAAATAAACCAGAACTTGATTGGGGGAAGATTAAACAACGTTCCGAAGAATTTATTTTCATAAATTCAGACAATGACCCTTGGGGTTGTGATGATGTACAAGGAAAGATTATGAAAGAAAAACTTGGAGGCGAACTGATAGTACTCAAAGGTGAAGGACATATGGGGTCTACTACATATAACCAACCCTATAAAGAATTTCCTTTATTATTAAAATTAATATAAAGCTACTATGTAAATAGAGGTGAGGTAAATTATTTTCCACCCACCTGAGTTCTAATCCCGTCTATGACAGTTCTGTCTTTTTTAATACAAGACCTCACCTTGTAATTGTATTTTCTATCAACTATAAACTGTTGACTCTAAGCTATCTCTTACACTCCTCTTAACACTTCAATCTTCGCGCCGATAGAATTTAATCGTTCAGCAATGTCTGCGTAGCCGCGCTTGATGGAGTACACATTGCGAAGTAATGATGTGCCTTCAGCGGCAAGCATAGCGATCAAAATAATAGCGGTCGGACGAAGCGCAGGAGGGGAGACGATTTGTGCACCGCGTAATTTCTTCACACTCGTCACAAGGGCTCGGTGTGGGTCGAGTAATTTGATATCAGCGCCGAGGCGATTCAATTCTGTAAAATAGATGGCGCGATTTTCCCATGTCCAATCATGGATGAGAGTTTGACCTTCTGCAAAACATGCAATTGGTACGAAGAAGGGGAGATTATCATTGTTGATTCCAGGGAAAGGTTGCGCGTGGATTTTGTCTGTCGGTGCGGTTAACTTCGAAGGTGAAATAGTAATATCAACGAGAGATGTTCTTTCATTCTTCGCGAGGTACTTCTTTGAAAGAGAATATTTCAATCCCATGCGCTTTAATTTTTCTATTTCAAGAGTAAGGAATTCAATCGGACAACGTGTGATGGTGAGTTTCGATCCTGTAACAATTCCGGCAGCCAAGAAAAACATACTTTCGATAGGGTCTTCACTATTGTAATGTTCGACATCGACATTAATGTCTTTCTTGCCATGTACGATAAGCGTTGTACTTCCGATACCTTCGATCTTTACACCAAAATGTTCAAGTAAGAAACACACATCTTGCACTTGGTAGTTCGGCGGAGCAAACATAATTGTCGTCGTACCTTCGATACGAGATGCCGCGAGGAGTGCAGTGATGGCACCTGTATCTGATGATTCGTATAAAGGAATAGTTCCAGTATGTAATTTTTTGTAGGAAATAGCGTAATGATTTTCTTTGGTGTCTATTGAAACGCCGAGATAGTCGAGCGCGTACTTATGTGACGCGACGGTGCGTTCTCCCATTTTACATCCACCGGAATGAGGGAGGGTGAACTGATCACTGAAGTGAATGAATGCACCAGCAAAGGTAAATGACCGGATGCGTGTAGCGACGTCTTTGTTCATTTTTGAAAACAGAAGTTTCTTTGGTGGTGTAATAGAAAGTGCTGTGTCATCGTGTGTCCAGCGTATCTTCACACCCAAACTCTCGAGAAGCTCTTTGTAGCGGTACACTTCTTCGATATGGGGAATGTCGCGGAGTACGGTAGTGCCCGAGTTTACAAGGGCAGCGACCATCATGTTAACTGCGCCATTTTTGGAGGTGTTGGTGGTGATAGAGCCGGATAATTTTCGGCCACCATGAACCTTAAAATCAATAGTATCGTTTAATGTTACGATTTGTTGCCCAAGTACCTCGCTTATCTTTTCGATGTGCTCTATGGTCAAATTTTGGTTTCCAGACTCAATACGGGCCACTGCGGGCTGGGAAGTCTTGAGAGCTTTGGCAAGCTCACCTTGGGTCATTCCTTTTTCTTCACGGAGTTTCTTGATGAAAAGTCCTATCTTTTCTTGGTCATTTGGAGGCATATGAAAAGTATATCACATGTGGTATATGGTGTGAAAGTGGAGAACGTCCATGAAAGTTTTTAGTTTCCAGTTTTTAGTTTTTAGAAAAATATACACGAAAAATCTAAAGAAACCATAGCGATACTTTAGGGTAAACCCTAGAATAATCCGTAGAGGAAGTAGAGTGTAAGGAGTGACATAACAGTCGTGATGATGATACCAAGAATGTTTCCTAGTCTTCCGTTTACTTTATCACCAAGAATCTTTTTATTATTTCCAATCAAGAGAATGAGAATCATAAGTGGTGGGGCGAGAAGGCCGTTTAATATTGCCGCGTAGTAGAGCATGACCATTGGTGAAATGGACGAGATGTTTACGAGGAGTCCGACGAGTGTAGAGATAATAATCACCGCATAAAACGCCTTTGCTTGAGAGAACTTTTTGCCAAGCCCTTCTTTCCATCCGAACATTTCCGAAATAGCATATGCTGCAGATCCTGCGAGTACGGGCACCGCGAGTAATCCTGTGCCGACAATACCGAGGGTGAAGAGTAGCGATGCGAAGTCTCCAGCAAAAGGACGAAGTGATTCAGCTACTTGGGCCGCAGAGGTGACAGTAGTGAGTCCATGTGCACCGAGAGTGCTCGCAGTAGTGATGATAATGAAAAAGGTGACGACATTAGAAATAAGCATGCCTGTAGCAGTATCTGTACGCATTTGTTGCAAGTCTTCAGATTGAATCTTGGGAGTACCTTTACCCATAGTGCGAAGCTTATTGCTAATAAGTTCTTCTTCCACTTCTTCATCTGCCTGCCAAAAGAAAAGGTATGGTGAAATGGTTGTACCGAGCATCGCTGTCACGTTTAAAATATATTCCTTTGTCCATGTAATGTGAGGAATAATAGTGAGATGAAATATTTTTGGCCAATCTTGATGAACCGCAAAAGCTGCAATGACATACGCAAACACTGTGAGTGCTAAATATTTGAGAATACCAACATATGTCGGATAGGGAATGAATACTTCAGTGAAGATAGTGATGGCGGTAAGAACAAAAAGCGCCTGAACAAAAGTTACAGGGAGGATGAGTTGTGTGGCAGAGGCCATGGCACCCAGGTCAGCGCCGATATTGATGATGTTTGTAATGGCAAGCACGGCAACTGCTCCAAAGAGTATCTTTCGGCTGTAATATTTTTTGATAACTCCGGCGAGACCTTTACCTGTGACCATACCAATGCGTCCACACATTTCTTGAATGGCGACCATAAAAGGGTACGAGAAAAGCGCGAGCCAGAGTTGAGAAAATCCAAACATAGCACCTGTCTGAGCGTAGGTAGCGATGCCGGACGGATCATCGTCTGCGATACCGGTAATAACTCCTGGGCCAATGGCTTTCTTGAAACGCGCAATTAAATTGTTCATACCAGATAGTATAGCAGCAGAGTGGAAAGTCTATGAAATAGTTTTTAGTTTCCAGTTTTTAGTTTTAAGAGAACACGGGCGGCCACGAAGTGGCCGCCCTTATCCCTTTATGGACTTTTTGCTTTTAACTTTATAGACTGGTCGTTATGAAGACGACACCTTTTCTCGAATATATCGTATATGACATATTCGGTGAATCTGAACCGATTACCTTTCGCGCCATGATGGGCGCGCATATTTTGTACTATGAAGGGAAGGCCTTTGCTCTCGTCGAAAACGACGAAGTGTATTTCAAGGGATCAAAAGAATTGGCATCATGGTATCTAGATCGAGGAAGTAAACAGTTTACCTACACAAAGGAAGGGAAAGATGCGCATTTATATTATTTCCTTGTACCATCAGAAATATACGAAGACAGAACAAAGAGAGAGGTATGGTTGGATGTGGCGCTAACGGTTGCGAAGTTACCGAAGGGGAAGTTAGGACGTTAGGGCGTTCTTCGTTAGGTAATGCGGGATAATTTGCAAAGCAAATTATCCCGCATTACAGTTTACCTAACGACTAACATTTAACTTGATAACTGGTGTGCGACGAGATTTTGGTATATGTCACACGATTGCATCAACTCATCGTGAGTTCCTTCACCAACAACGTGCCCTTTATCCATGACGATGATTTTATCAGCATCTCGTACGGTAGAGAGTCTATGGGCAATAATGATGGATGTTTTTCCATGAGAGACGTCGTTGATAGCTTCCATTACCTTTGCTTCATTCTCTGCGTCCAGTGATGCCGTTGCTTCGTCGAAGATGAGGATGTCTGGATTCTTGATAATTGCGCGTGCGATACCGATACGCTGACGTTCGCCACCTGATAATTTCACACCACGTTCACCGATGTACGTGTCGAACTTTTCTTTACCGAGGCGATGGTAGAATTCAGAAATGCGAGATTGTTCTGCAACTTCACCCAACCTTCTCTCTGCACTTTTTTTGTCTTTATTTTTTATACCGACTAAAATATTTTCTCGTATGGTTTCATCGAAGAGATCTACGTGCTGCTCAACATACCCAATACTCTCTCGAAGATATTTACCCTCTATGTTTTTTAGTTCCACTCCACCGATAGTGATAGAGCCTTCATCGTAGGTATATATACGAAGAAGCAATTTAACAATGGTGGACTTTCCAGAACCAGATGAACCTACGAAAGCAACTTTTTTACCGTAGGGGATGGTGAGAGAAAGATTATTGAAGAGCTCGATATTTCCCTGTGGATACTTGAAGGTGAGCTTGTTTAAAACAATATCACCAACAAGTTTTGTTTTCTTTCCGTGCTCGTCAAAGAGAGCTTCTTTGTCGACAATGTCTAGGTACTTTTCGAGCTCACTAAAGCGAAGCGGCATTTGTCGTATTGCTTGAATAATACTAAATATCTGACTATTGGCTTCGCTGATATACGCCCAAACAGCGTAGATTGATCCGACGGTTATTGTCCCCATGTATGCCAAGTAAATAATAATGACGGTGCTAAAGGATCTGGATGCCGTGAAGAATCCATACCTTCTGTGGCCATGTTTTATGGCAATGTTCCACACAAACTTTTTGTAGTCCATAACCTTTTGTCTACTGTTGAGGTACTTTTCAAGATAGAAGTCTTCGGCACCAAGGGTTCGAATGAGGCTTAGATGTTGGAATGATTCTGTTCGCACTCTCTTTTGTCTGTCACCATTTTCAATATCTTGTTTTATGAATGGTCTATGATATTTCGCAAAGTAGTTACTCCACAAAACCACAATAAGAAGCGAGGTAAAGGTCCATATACCAACTATTTTTGAGTAAAATGAAATAGCAATAATAGCAAAGAGCACTTGGGTTATTGTCGGGAGAAGGTTTAGTATGAGCGTAGAGATGATAGTGTCTATCGCTGCTTCACCGCGGTCTATAACTTGCTGTTTAACTGCTGAGTGATCTTCTGTGTATTGAGAAATGTTTAATTTGAATATTTTCTTAAATGAATATTCTTGAAGGTGTTGTTGTATTGCAAAGTCTAGATTGTTCTGGGCATGTATTTCGGTGAAGTAAGCAATGATGACTTTCGCAAGAGAAATTGTAGTGGTAATACCCACTAAAGTAAGAGCTACCTCAAAATTTTTATGAATGAGATTGTCGAGAACTTTTGCTGTCAGGTAAATAACGTATACGGTTATTCCTTGTTGAATAATTGTTGAGAAGAGCTGTAAGTAGAAGTCTTTGTGGAAAGGTTTAAGCATTTTCCAGAGACGAACAATAAGAGAGAGATATTTTTGCATCCTTCAAGCATAGCAAAATGGACAGCCGTTGACCATTTTGCAGTTAGGACGTTAGGGTGTTCTTCGTTAGGTAATGCGGGATAATTTGCAAAGCAAATTATCCCGCATTACAATTTACCTAACGACTAACGACTAACGACTAACGACTAACGACTAACGACTAACGACTAACGACTTAGGCGTGAATATGGAGGTAGATATCTTCTAAGGCTCGCACAGCATCTCCAGCTGCGATATTGTTTTGATGATAGAGCACGTCCGTACAGTCACCGGCTGACCAGATGCCAACAGTAGAGGTTTCTTGTGTACGTGGATTGATGATGATGTGATTCGTCGCATCACGATTCACAATAGCTTTCGCGAAGTCTGTGGCTGGAAGTTGTCCTATTTCGACAAAGACAGCAGCTACAGGGAGTGTGACGTCTTCGTTTGTTTCTGACTTGGTGTAGGTAATAGATTCTACAAAGACTGAACCCTGCACATTCTTGGGAACGGCATTGGTAACGAGGGTAAAGTTTTCACGCTGCTTTAATTTTGCAACGGTAATGGCGTCTGCCCGAGGCTCACTTCGTGAAAGAAGTGTGACGGATTTACAGTAAGCGAGAAGTTGAGCTGCAGATTCAAAGCCTGCATTTCCTCCACCAACAACAACTACATCCATGCCAGAAAAAAGTGGCCCATCGCATGAAGCACAATAGGTGATGCCTTTGTTTTCGAAAATATCTGCACCAGGTATGTCTAATTTCCTACGAGATGATCCTGTGGCAATGATCACGGTCTTTCCTTTGTGTTCGTTTCCGTTTTCTAGAGTGACGGTGAAGTCGCCGTCTGTGCCTGTAATAGCGGTGACACCAGAACCTTCAGCAACAGAAAGAATATCACCTCTGTATTCATCGATATGAGACTTGAATGATGCTGCGAGATTCGCACCAGAAATGTGTGGTGTGCCAATCCAGTTTTGAATATCATCTGAGACCGTTGATTGACCTCCCCATTCTTTTACAATGAGAAGCGAGCGTAATTGCTTACGAGCAGCATAGACGGCCGCAGCAGTACCAGCGGGACCACCTCCTACGATTATTAAATCGTAGGCAAGAGGTGAGAGGGAAGAGGAGAGAGTGGATGTGGTGGGCATAGAAGTCAATTATATCACATCGTTTTTGGTAGTGTTTAATAAAAATTAAAAATTTTAAATTATCAATTCACCTGATGATGCCGAAAGAAGTAATAAAAAAACCGAGTCGTACGACTCGGTTTTTTAATTACCAAAACTAAGAAAATTGCTTTAGATGCAAGGCGCACAAGATTTTTGTGACCAAGATGTACGAATAGTACTTCGCGGGAACAAAAATCTTGTGCAACGAAGCAGATGAAGTAATTTTATTTGTTTTACTTCTTTCGCCTGAGGAATGGTGGCAATGCTTCCCATTCATCATCCTCTTCATCGTCATCAAATTTAAATACTGTTTTCTTTGCTTCTACTTTTGGTTTCTTCGCATCTTCGTCTTCTTTTGTTTCTTCATTTCCTATTTCAAGATCAATACGTCTATCTGTCGGTGCGACATGTGATTCACGGGCTTCCTTTACTGCCTCACGAATTGTTTCTGTCTTTTCGATACGTGGTTCTGGGTGAAGGGCTTCTGTCTCTCGTCGTGTTTCAATAACAGGAGATGAAGGGGAAGAATGTCCGCGTGTAGAAAATCCACTTGGAAATCCTGTTGCAATAACAGTCACCTTGATCTCATCCTTTTTAAGAGTTGGATCTGTTGCGATACCAAAAATAATCTTTGCATCCTTATCAACTGATTCTGTAATAATCTTCGCAGCTTCTTGTACTTCGAGCATTCCAAGATCTTCTGCTCCGTAGATAGCAAAGAGTACACCCTTTGCTCCATGAATAGAAACATCAAGAAGAGGGGAATTTACAGCTGCCGTAGCTGCTTCACGTGCGCGATTTTCACCCATGCCTCGCCCTACACCCATAAGAGCCGTTCCTGAGTCTTTCAAAATTCTCTTAATATCAGCAAAGTCGAGGTTGATTGTTCCGGCTGTACGAATAATATCAGAAATACCTTCAACTGCTTGTTTCAAAACTTCATCACACATTTCAAAAGCCTGCTTCACAGATGTGTTTTTATCAATGACAGAAAGAAGTCGATCGTTTGGAATAACAATAAGTGCATCCACTTCCTTCTCGAGTTCTTCAAGACCGCGTTCTGCAAGCTTCATACGGGACGCTCCTTCAAAGAAGAATGGTTTGGTCACGACACCGATAGTAAGAATGCCTTCGTTCTTTGCAATAGATGCGATCACAGGCGCGGCGCCTGTTCCCGTTCCACCACCCATACCGCTTGCAATGAATACCATATCTGCCCCTTTAATAACATCTTGGACTTCCTCACGAGTTTCTTCAGCAGAACGTTTTCCAATTTCCGGGTCCATTCCTGCTCCAAGTCCTTTGGTGAGATTTTTACCGATATGAATTTTCTTCTCAGCGAGAGAGTGATGAAGATCTTGTGTGTCTGTGTTCATCGCGATGAATTCAACTCCTTGGAGTTTTGAATTGATCATATGATTGAGTGCACCTTTACCAGAACCACCGATACCGATGACCTTAATACGAGCGAAGCTTTCAATTTCTGGATTTACTTTTGCCATAGGAATATGTGTTGATTAATACTAAAACTATAGCAAACCAGTGAGGGCTTGTGCAAAGAAAAAATTTGTGTTGTTGCCAACCCCGTTAGGGGTTGGCGGTTAGGGGTTAGGAGTAAGAAAACAGTAAACAAAATAAGGCTTTTATGTGTACCCCTAACTCCTAACGGTTAACCCCTAACTGGGCCCTATGGCAAAAACTGAGTAACCATTTTTTTGATACGCGTGATGAACGATGCGAAAAGTTCACGAATAACATCATTTTCACTGTCGTTCGGTGCGAGGAATGTGAGACCATAAACACGTGCCCATCCACTGTCGCGAAGCGCATCGTTGGTTAGCCGTACAAGCTCATTGGTGGTGAGTTTGATTGGTAGTTTGAGTTCGTTACGAAAGACGTATTCAAGTCGAGAGACAAGTGAGGCAGAACCACACACGACGATGCCAGCAGGAAGTAGTTCTTGTCTACCGATGCGCGAGAGTTCTTTATTTATTTTTACACACAAATCTTCTAGACGTGCTTCGATAATTTCTTCTACACGACGCTCGAAATGTGTTTGTGCTCGTCTACATTTTATTTCTTCAGCTTCTTCGAGTGTGACTTTTAACCCAAGGGCAATGTCTTTGGTAATGTCATCGCCTCCAACAGGAATAGTGGAGACAAGGAGGGGAATATTATTTTCATACACGAGAATAGAAGTGACACCAGCACCTATATTGATGAGGGCGACACCTGCGACCTTCTGCTTCTTGGTAAGAAGGGGAATGCTTTCAGCAACAGGGCCAGCAACGATGTCTGTGATGCGTACACCGGCATCAGCGAGGGCTTTTTTGAGCACGGTCATGCATTGTAGTGGATAGGTTACGAAGAGGGTTCGTACTTCAAGTTTATTACCGCGTACACCGATAATATTTCCAGGAACATCGACACCGTCTAACTTGTACTTCATGGGAATCGTATGTATGACGGCTTTGTTGCGAATGTCTGGTACCCCACGGTTGGCATCTTTAATTGCATTTTCAATATCTAAATCAGTCACTGATGCGTCGCCGCGAGACACTTGGGCGTGACCATTTGCATGGTGTGATGAAAGACCCGCCGCTCCGAGAGAGATGAGTGTGTGAAGGGTGTTGCGACCAGACTCTTCTTCGAGTGTCGTAACGGCATCGATGATAGCATGAGTAACTTCTGCACTGTCCGTGATGGTGCCGCGGTCAATACCCTCAATACTTTTTTTGTAAGTAGCGACAACGACAGGGAACCTGACGCCTTCTTGTTGAATCGCACCAATTGCACGCAAGCTTCCGCTTCCGATATCGATACCCACAATCATGTCTTGTATAGTTCGTGCCACAGAGTATTAGTTTATCGCGAAGAATTTGCGTACATACGAATCTTCTAGCTCTTCCATTGTACTACCATGATCGTGTCCTTTCAAATGAAGCATGCCGTGGATGATAAGGAGATGTAGGAATTTTTGGTATGACATTTCGAATGTGTGAGCATCACGTCTCGCTGTTATGAGCGATATGTATATTTCTCCTTCTGTATCTGAAAGGGGGAATGAAAGAATATTCGTCGGGTAGTCTTTGTCTCGATACGTTTTGTTTCGTTCACGAGATTCTTCTGGTGAACAAAAAACAATCGTAAGGTCGTAGCTTTTCCCAAGAATTTTTTCTTTGAGATCTAAAAAAGGAAGAGCGGGAATTTTTCCGTTCTTACGAATTACTGTTAAGTTATTTTTTTCTAGTATAGACATTTTTAGTTGTTAGCCACTAGGGTATAGCCAATAGTGAAATGCAAAATGCATAACACGTTCGGTATTATGCATTTTACTATACCCTACACCCTATTGGCTAATTTCTATCTGCGGCCTTTCTTTCGTTCCACAACCTTACCCATTTTCTTGTCCTGTTCGTACTTTGCAAGATTCTTTAATTTCTTTAGCTTGGCACGTTTTGTTTTTAATTCTGAGAGTGGACGATCACTGTAACGGATTCCACGAACACGAGGAAGGATGCCTGATTCCTGAACACGCTTCTGAAAGCGACGAACAAGAGAAAGAGCGTTTTCGCTCGGGTTCTTTTTTACTTCTACGTTTACGTTTGACATATGTTTGACAATTCTAGCACAGAAAAAAGCCAGAAGCAAGAAGCTAGAAGACGGTAAGACAAAAGAAAAGCCCACTTGTGTGGGCGATTGCGGAGTGGACTTGCTGTTGTTGTGCAGTTGGTTCATTGACTGTTTTGGCGATGGCCGTTTCTATGACCGTGGACACGAAGGAAATCCTCAGCGGTCCATTTGGAATTCCAGTAGATGTCTTTCGGATTAAAAGCCCATCCAACGGAAAGAATGTCTGCAGGGTCCCAGTCAAGATCAACACTCACATATCTGAATTCTTTGAAGACCTCGACCTCTGTACTTGCCCAAAGCTTGAAACACGGCTTGGAGTTTTCGAACATTTGAAAATCCCCAGAAAAAACAGCGGCGCCGTTTTCGATTTTGACACCTCGTGCGAGGTATTTCGGAATTTGTTCTGGAACAAAAACCACACGAAGTTTTGCTCCTATATTCCGGAAAATTGGGAGTACGAGTTCCGCTTCTTTTTCTGTGACTGGATACGGTACGAGGGGTTCTCCTTCTTCGTGTGGATTTCCACACGCGGGACATGTGTCTTCTGGTTTCTGAGCGCGAGCGTTGGGTTGCGCGACGTATTGAATGAGCGGGGTGGCCATGATGGTCTCCTTTGGTTG
Source organism: Minisyncoccota bacterium (assembly GCA_041651055.1). Classification (GTDB taxonomy): domain Bacteria; phylum Patescibacteriota; class Minisyncoccia; order Phycocordibacterales; family UBA5272; genus UBA11704. Next base: position 383,056 of record JBAZJW010000001.1, on the reverse strand, counting down.
GTTTACTGAGATACTATCACCTTTGGGTATAAAGTAAATACGAGCGGCGCCTTCGGCGCCGCTCGTATTTGTCTATTAGCCATAGACCACCGACTATTTCAAGTGTTTAATATAATCACTCAAAGCATCAATCTTCACGGTATCTTGTGAGTGCACTGACATGTTGCGCACAATCACCGTATTATCCATTGCTTCTTTTTGTCCGAAAATAATACAGTAAGGCACTTCCATTTTTTCAGCACTAGCTAACTGTGCACCAAGTGAGTCTTTTGAGATCGACTGGTGTACTGGAATACGAGCTTTGCGGAGTACTTCCATAATGCAGAGACTCTTTAGCTTCGCTTCGAACCCAAGCTGAATGAAATATACTTTCGGTGGCTTCATGATGCGCGGCGCGATGGCTTTACATTCTGGGAACATACGAATACGCTCCATACTGAGACCTGTTCCGACAGCAGGGACATCCTTTTTGCTTCCCATCATCTTTGCGAGATTGTCATATCTTCCTCCTCCTGTGATAGTGATTTCTTTTTCTTTTCCATCTTCACCAACGTCAACTTTGATAACTTCAAAGACTGTGCGTGTGTAATAGCTCTGTCCACGAACAAGAGAATTATTTACGCGATACGGAATACCCATTTCTTCGAGGTACTGAAGCACTTCCTTGAAGTGACTACGAGCATCGTTGGAAAGATACGAAATCGATGATGGTGCATTTTCTTTGAATGGCTGACACTGTGGCTGCTTGCAGTCGAGTAGACGAAGAGGATTATTTTTGATGCGTTCATTACAGTCCTTACACAATGTCTCGAGATGCTTCTTGTAGTAATTGGTGAGCTCTTTGATAAACGCTGGACGGGTTTCTTTGTCTCCCATTGAATTGATATCAATAACGAGATCTTTGAATCCATACTCTTCGAGAATAGTCATGAGCGTACGAATAATCAGCGCATCAGCGATTGATTTTGTTGTACCCAAAATTTCCAAGTTGAATTGTCTGAACTGACGCCATCTTCCGCGCTGTGGCTTGTCGTGGCGAAAGGTTTGTCCGTATGAATAGAGGAGAATCGGCTGTGAAAGATTTTGCATGCCGTGCTCGAGGTATGCGCGCATAACAGCGGCGGTATATTCTGGACGAATAGCAAGACGCTCACCTCCTTTTGTCTTGAAGGTGTACATTTCTTTATCGATGATATCTGTTCCTTCGCCGATAGCTGAAACGAAGACCTCTTCTTGCTCAAGAAGAGGGGTTTCTATTGGTTTGAACCCATAGTACACCGCGACCTCTTGGGCCTTTTCAAAGAGACCTTGGAAGGCGTAGTAGTCTTCATCGAAAAGATCATCCATTCCTTTCAAAGAAACAGGCGTTTCTTTTTTTATTTCTTTCGTCTCACTTTTTGCTATTTCTTTTTTTACTTCATCATTCATACAGTGTGGCGGTTATTAATTACGAATACTATTTTGTATAAAGAAACCTTCCTGGCTCGTACGCAGCCGTAGAGAACGGATACACACGGAACAACACTTGACCTTTGATATCTTTCGCATCGAGCGCTCCCCACGATCTACTGTCATAACTCTGTGCGCGATTGTCTCCCATCATAAAATAATGGTGATCATCTAAGGTAATATCTGTATCTTTTTGTAAATCTTTGTATGATACGTATGGTTCTTCAAGAATAAATCCGTTAGGGTTCTCTTTGTTGTAAATGGTGGTCACACCACTTTGTACAACGATTCGTTCACCAGGTAATCCAATGACGCGTTTGATGAGATGTTTCCCTTGATACGGATTGGTGTCGCTTTCGTAGAGTTTGAAAATCATAACTTCTCCACGTTTTGGTTCTCCAAAAATGTATGAAAATTTATCGACGAGGAGGAACTCTTTATCATGATACGTTGGAAGCATGGATCCTCCATCGACAATGAATGGTTGAATGAGAAACCCTTGAATACATTTTACGAGAATAATTATTCCTATAATCCAAAGAAGGAGTGACGATGGTTTTTCTTCTTTTTCGAGCACTTTAATGGCAACGAGACCTTGTCTCCATGTTGGAAAAACGCTCGCAAAAATAAGAGCGATAATGAGTAGTGAAAGAAGTCCAAAGATAACCATCGACACAGGATTCTGTAGAACATCAGAGAGCGAACCGAGCAGTGTTTGTTCAAGAGAAGAAATCATTATGGGGTCAGTATATAGATTCATGTGTTGCTATGCAACACATGAATAGTTTTTAGTTTCCAGTTTTTAGTTTTTAGGTAAATACCGATACCTGCATTACGTGTTTCATTAAAAATTAAGAACTAAAAATTAAAAATTTACTCGCAGTCTAGCTAATGCTAGACTGCGAGTATGATTTATACACTCGTTCCGCTCGGCAACCCTGGTGAAAAGTATGCGCGCACACGTCACAATGCTGCGCGTGTGATGCTTGCGACTATAGAAAGCGACATTGCTCATATGAGTGACTACGAAATATTCGTACCAGAAACATTTATGAATGAAAGCGGCAAAGCGGTGAGTGAATACTTACGCTATCACGAAGGTCGCGAGCTTGTTGTTATTTATGATGACAAAGATCTAGCGTTTGGAACATTTAGAATTTCATTTGATAGAGGAGATGGTGGACATAATGGTGTAAAAAACATTATTGAGTCTCTTGGTAAAAAAGATTTTATTCGTATTCGTATCGGTATTGCTCCACATGATGTCGATGGTAAAGTCGTGCTCGCACCATCAGGTTCTGATGTGCAGGATTATGTCATGGGAAAGATTAGGGATGATGAGGAGACATCACTTCGTGAAATTGCTTCTCGTGTATTAGGTGCACTGCAAACTATCGCGAGTGATGGATATCAGAAAGCGATGGAGAGATATAATGGACAGCTAACAGCTAACAGCTAACAGCTAACAGCTAACAGCTAACAGCTAACAGCTAACAGCTAACAGCTAACAGCTAACAGCTAACAGCTGGAAGAGGGAAGCTGGAAGTAAAAAGGAAGAGCGGCGCCGTAGGCGCCGCTTTTTCTGTGTTGTGTTTCTCTTCCAGCTTCCAGTCTTAAGCTTCGAGCTTCTATCTTTACGCCTTCTTCACTTCTCCGTATGTAAGCGTCATTCTCTCTTCATTTGCATCAAAGAGGGTGATTGAAAACTTGTAACTCTTTCCAAGTGAAAGTGTTGCACGTAGTGCTGCTTCGTCTCCGAAATCAGATACATGTACAAGTCCTGCTACACCTTCTTCAATAGATACGAGTGCTCCGTGCTTGTTGAACTTAATCACAACACCAGCGACCTCATCTCCTTTCTTGTACTTCTTTGCAGCTTCCTTCCAAGGATTTTCCTTGAGAGCTTTGAGTGAAAGTGAAATCTTTCCATCCTTCACTTCGATGATCTTGGCACGAACTTTTTCTCCGACACGAGCGTGAGCCTTAGTGTCTTCAACAAGCCCCCAGTCAATTTCACTCTTGTGAACGAGACCTTCGACACCGTCTTCTAATTTAACGAAGATACCGAATTCGACGACACCAGTTACTGTACCTTCTACTTCATCACCAACGAGGTAATTGCCCATAGCAACTTCCTTGGTTTCCTTTGATGATCCTCCATCTTTTTCTGAGAAGATAAGTTTACCTTCCTTTGGAATTGCAGAAATAATACTTACTGATACACGCTTACCGATAAGCTTCTTAAGTTCGCGTAGGATTTTGTCCTTATCGCCATCTTCGATACGAGGATAGTTTTCTTCCTTAAGCTGTGACGCTGGAAGGAATCCTGCCATACCTTGCCATTCGATAATAAGTCCACCCTTGTTTGCATCCTTAACAACGAGATCCATAACACGCTTCTCTTTGATGGCCTGTTCTGCGTCATTCCACATAAGAGCCTGACGAGCTTCCTTGAGAGAAAGTTCTACGTAGCCTTCAGGATTTTCACGAAGAACAATCTTCGCTGAAATAGTATCTCCGATACTAATACGCTTGATAACGTCTCGCGCATTCATGAATTCGATACCATAAATGATACCTGTTCCTGATGTACCGAGGTCGACGTAGAGCGCTGCCTTTTCAATAGCAACGACGATACCTTCTACAATATCTTCTTCCTTAAAGAATACTGCACCTACAGCAAACGGTGCCACTACTTGTTCTGTACTTGTTGTCATATAGTTGGGTAAAAAAATGGCCGCCCACGAAAGGCGGCTAACCTTGCGGTCTGGGCTCCGTCTTGTTGTTTACTACACACAAGTCGGGGATTACGCCAGAACGATTATCTATTAATAGATGGGAGTAATACTACTTTAAATACAGTTAGGAGTCAACAGTTAGGGGTTAGGGGTCAAAAATATTTAATGAATCAAATATTCAATATTCAATTTGAATAACAGTATGAATACAAAGTAATACAAAAATAAGAAAACCGCCGGCGTGATGCGCTAGGCGGTTAATAGGGGGGCGAAGCACAAAGGCTTACTGTCCGGCCCGCGCGTTGTCGTTGTGAGGACTTTCGTCTTCTTTCGTTGCAAGCAAGAATACGAAGAGTGTTGCAAGCGCAAAAAGAACGGTCAGCCGTGGCGAGAATTGCCATAAAGGCTCTATCACCCATTTGTAGAAGAGAAAGACAAAAAGTCCGTTAATTCCGATCTGGAAAATAGCTTTGAACGCCTTCATGGCGGTCTCCTTTGTTGGTTTTGGTTTCAATATGGCCCCCAGCCATGCATCGAGGGGTCGTCTTTCGAGCGCTCCTTTTTCTGTGTACCACGAATGGCACTGGCGAACATCTTGACGATGTAGGAGCAGACGGCTCCGCTGGCCGCCAATCCGAGGAGGCCTGCAATCAGTTTGAGGACAGGTTCCTTGTCTGGGGTGATCGTGCTTCCCAGAGCTAGAGCTAGGTAGGCTATCGCGACGCTCACGATCGCCCAGGTGAAGGTTTCCCATGCTGTTGTTTTTGTCATTTCCTTTTTCCTTTTTTCAATATATTCATCACACGCCCGTGTAATGTTCGTTTATTACACTATCATATAAAGTGTAAATGTCAAGTTATTGAGAGATGGATATACAAATAAAAAAGCCGCCGGCGTAATGTACGCCAGGTATTTTTGACCAACAATGCTATCTTAAACTTGACTTTTCAGTTTATTTGTGATATATTATTTTTGGTCCCAAATTTCTTGGGTCCATAACCAACTAGGAGCACCAAAATGGTCTTCGGTAACCGTATGGCAACACTGGAAGTGTTGCCCGATGCGAGGGGCATCGTTAAAAACCCAGTACACCGTCACGCCAAAGGTATGACGGCCGTGATCTCTCGGACCTACCATCCGAGTACCCAAGCGCATAGCTTGGGGGTTCTCACGGCACAAATCAACGATTTCCCTGGTGTCACCGTCGGAGATACGTTGTACCTCGGTGGTGGGAAATACACTTCCACTGTGACTGAGGTTGTGAACACTCTCGACGCGTCGCTCTTCAAGGTCTTTCGTTGCAAGACGGAGACGGGGAGCTTCTACGAGGTCATTGCGACACCTCGTCGCTAATGGGGGCTATCATGAAGCTGAAAAATTCACTTGTGATGGTTCTCGTTGTTGCGGCATCGAGTGCTAATGCCTGGTACTTCCAAGCTCCGGCAAATCTTCACTTCACTAACGCTTGTTTGTGGGTGGAGGAAAAGGGTGGTGTGGTTAACGGTTTCACCTCAGACGGTTGCGAGTCAAACTATGCAACCATCAAGGGTGTCCGTTTCTACCACGCTAACAACCAGGAATGCGTTGCAACGACAGGGAAGGCTGTCAAACTGTCCGTTGATCGGAGAGGCCGATATGGTCGCGAGACCTATCGGGTTACAAAGCAGGTGACATCCTGCTTTGCGAAACACTGACACCTGCACCTCGTCAGTGTTCAATAAAGCCCGCGCAAGTGGGCTTTTTTCTTTTGACTAATTTTGGTAGACTGCGATCTATGATTATCACTTATTTCGGACGAGAGCATTTCAAATTAACAGTCGGGGATTTGGTCGTGGCTATAAACCCAGTATCAAAAGAAGGGAAGGGGAAAGTTGCCAAATATGGAGCGGATATTACGCTCATTACGACGAACCACCCAGATTACAACGGCGCTGAACAGACAGAGCATGGAGAAAAAGTTCCTTTCGTTATTCGTGGTGCAGGAGAGTATGAAGTGAAGGATATTTTCATTAAAGGATTCGGTACGACTACCAAGTTGATGGACGGCAAAAAAGAAAAGGAATATCAGAATACAAGTTATGTACTTACCTTAGACGGTATTCGTATTACGTTCTTAGGAGCGCTCTCACAAGCACTCGCTTCCGAGCACAAAGAAATCATCGATGAGACAGATCTTCTTTTTGTTCCAGTTGGACATGATGGATTCCTTCTTAATGCGTACGACGCGCAGAAGCTCGCTGTCGCACTCGAACCGAAGCTTATTATTCCGATGGACTATGATGAACAATCACTTCCAGTCTTTTTGAAAGAAGCGGGGTCCGAAAAAGTGGAACCAGTGGAGAAGCTTACGATTAAGAAGAAGGATATTGATGGGAAGCTTGGTGAAATTGTTCTCTTCCACGAACTCTAGTTCAAAAAATTGCTTCATCTGCTTTGTCGCGACTGCATTTTTGGCAGTCGTCGTACTATGCGTACGCCTTCTTTCAAAAAATTGTCGCTTCTCGTAGCTAAAACAATTTTTTGAACTAGAGGAATGTAGATAATCCGTTCTTCGTTAGGTCGTTCTTCGTTAGGGGGATATACTAACGCTATCATGAGTTCGTATAAAGATCTTGATGTATGGAAAAAGTCTTTTGATGTTTGTTTTGATATATATCAGTCAACTAAGTCTTTTCCTAAAGAAGAATTATATGGTTTAACATCTCAGATTCGCAGGGCTGCAGTTTCTATACCCTCTAATATTTCTGAAGGAAGCAAAAGGGGGCAAAAGGAGTTTCTTCAGTTTTTAAAAATTTCACATGGGTCTGGTGCAGAAGTAGAAACACAACTTTTGTTGGCTCATAAATTAGGGTATATAGCTGATGAAGATTTTAATATGATTGCATTAAAACTCGAAGATGTTATGAAAATGTTGAGTGCATTTATTAAGAAATTTAACGAAGAACGAAGAACGTCCTAACGAATAACGATACATGAAGCGTCATCTTAAACGATATACAAGTCTTGCATATTATATAGATTTTTTGCGGCGACAGCCGAAACACATGCAACATGTGTATGCATTTATTTTTTCGGGAAGTATCACTGTGCTGATAGCGGGGATTATTTTGTATACGGATTACGGATTTTGGCATGATAGGTATGTCAGGGATGATTCAGCACTCGTTGTACAAAGTACGAGCACTCCTTCAAACATGGAATCTCCAGGTGAGGCCTTGTCCAGTTTTTGGAATGAAGCGTACGACCAATTCCATTCTATTGGTAAATCAAGCGGTTCACTTTTGGAAGGAAAAGAGACGTACATAAAATAGGAGAACGTCCATAATTAAGAATATTCAATAAAACAATATTTAATATTTAAACGATGCATAATTCTCATGTATTTCATTAATTATCGAGTATTGTTTTATTGAATATTTTTGTAGAAGCATATGGTCTTTCGGTCCCTTTTATGCTATACTAAAATGATTATTATCACCTGATTCTTATGGCAAAAAAGACTATTTCTTCTTCAGAATCCCCCGTAGAACCACGAGCTCACAGTGCTCATCAGCAGGTCAATATCGCAGAAGAAATGCGTACTGCGTATTTGGATTATGCGATGTCGGTTATTACATCTCGTGCACTTCCAGACGCACGTGATGGTCTCAAGCCAGTGCACCGTCGTATTCTTTTTGCGATGAATAATATGGGCCTCACACCAGGGGCCAAGTTCCGAAAGTCCGCGACCGTTGTCGGAGAAGTGCTCGGTAACTATCACCCTCATGGTGATGCTTCTGTGTATGATGCTATGACAAAAACCGCACAAGACTTTTCGTATCGATATCCACTCGTAATGGGACAAGGTAACTTCGGATCAATTGACGGTGACGGTGCAGCTGCTATGCGTTATACCGAAGCGAAGATGGCTAAGCTGTCTATGGAAATGCTTCGTGATATTGAAAAAGATACGGTGCTCATGGTTCCTAACTATGACAGTACAAAAAAAGAACCTCACGTGCTTCCAACGGCTGTTCCTAACTTGCTTCTCAATGGAACGCTTGGTATCGCGGTGGGTATGGCGACAAACATTCCTCCACATAACCTCACTGAAGTTCTTGATGCAACGGTGCATTTGATTGATAATCCGACGGCGACGACAGAGGATCTCTGTGAATTCGTGAAGGGTCCTGATTTTCCACTAGGAGGTGTGGCGTTTGGTCAATCAGATATTCGTGCGGCGTATGCGACAGGTCGTGGAGGTGTGGTGGTGCGTGGTGAAGCGGAAATTTTTGAAACAAAGAGTGGACAATTCCAAATTATTATCACATCTATTCCATATCGTGTTCTTAAAAGTAATTTGATTGAAAATATTGCAGACCTTGTACGTGAAAAGAAAATCGAAGGCATTAAAGGACTTCGCGACGAATCGACAAAAGACATTCGTGTTGTTATCGATTTGAAATCTGGTGCACAACCACAGAAGATTTTAAACTATTTATATAAACATACAGAACTCGAAAGTACATTCCATTACAACGTGGTAGCTCTTGTCGACGGTGTTCCTCAGACACTCGCACTCAAAGGCGCACTCGAAGCATTCATTGGACACCGTAAAGAAGTGGTGCGTCGTCGTACGGAATTTGATTTGAAGCGTGCACTTGAAAAGGAACACATCTTGCTTGGTCTCAAGAAAGCACTTGATCACATCGATGAAATCATCAAGACTATTCGTGCGTCGAAAGATACACCAGAGGCACATTCTGCCCTTGTGAAGAAGTTTAAGTTTTCAGATATTCAGGCGACAGCTATTCTTGAAATGAAGTTGCAGCGTCTCGCTGGTCTTGAACGAAAGAAAATCGAAGATGATTTGAAAGCAGTACAAGCGCTTATCGCAGAGCTTCAAATAATTCTTGCGTCAGTTAAGAAAATGATGAGCATCATTAAAGATGAACTTACGGATATCAAAGAAAAATACGGTGACGCTCGTCGTACCAAAATCGTGAAACATAAAGCGAAGGAATTCAACCCAGAAGATTTGATTCCAGACCGTGAAGAAGTGCTCGTTTATACCTCAGGTGGTTATGTAAAGCGTACTGACCCAGATGAATTCCGCACACAGAAACGTGGTGGTGTAGGGGTGGTGGATTTGAATACCAAAGAAGAGGACTTCGTAACGATGTCGCTCACGACCTCGACACACAGCGACATGCTCTTCTTTACAGATAAAGGAAAGGCGTATCAGATCAAGATGTATGACCTTCCAGAAGGTAAGCGTGCTACTCGTGGAAAATCTATCATGAACTTCCTTCAATTGACCGATGGTGAACATGTGACAAGTATTCTTCCAATGCCGAAGGATATGAAGCAGTCAAAGGGTGGAGAAAGTGAAGGTATATCACTCATGATGGTGACAAAGAACGGTACGATTAAGAAGTCATCAGCCGAGAGCTTTAAGGATGTGCGTCGAAATGGTTTGATCGCTATTCGCCTCGAAGATGGTGATGAGCTTCTCTCTGCATTGTTCGTGAAGGGTGATGATAGCGTGATTCTCACAACACAAAACGGTCAGTCGATTCGTTTTAGTCATAATGATGTACGCGAAATGGGGCGCACTGCAGCAGGCGTGATCGGTATGAAGTTGGATAAGGGTGATGTGATTGTTGCTGGAGATGTGATACCTGCTGGAGTGAAAGGTCAGGAACTTCTCATCATGACTGGCAATGGATACGGTAAGAAGACGAAGCTTTCTGAATACAAAGTACAGAAGCGCGGAGGAAGTGGTATCAAGACCGTGAAGGTGACAGAGAAGACAGGTAAGTTGATGGTGGCACGTGTCGTGACATCAGAAATCGAAGAATTGCTCGCGGTATCAAAGCAGTCGCAAGTGATTCGTACAGAACTTACATCGATTCCGACACTTGGACGTGATACGCAGGGTGTACGTATTATGAAACTTCGTGAAGGGGACACTTTGGCGTCTTTCAATTTACTGTAAATTGCTTGTTTTCTGGAATAATTGTATAAATTATATCGGTGGTATAATTATTAAACAATGACAACAATCTTACAACAGAGGACCTTAAAAGAAATAGTAAAGCAATATAAGGATCTTTATGGTTTACCAGAGCATAAAGCTTTTCTCTTTTTGGTAATCGAAAAATACTTATCAAATCTCGACTTGAATAGTATTGATATTGAAGAATCCATTGTTGATGGAAGTGAAGATTGTGGAATAGATGCTGTTGTTATTAACGATAGTGAAAATGATGTTCGCCCACAGATTTATTTTTTTCAGTCGAAATTTTATCAGGCAGAAGATGCTTTCGAAAAGGATTTTGAAGGAGGGGCTCTTGATAAAATGCAGAGTGCCATAAATGACTTTGTTTTAAAAGGCAGGATTAATAAACTTTATCAAAACAAGAGATTAATCGACAAGCTTCGGTCTGTAAAGAATTTAGGATTTAAGAATCCTAAGTATACAATTATTTTTTGCTCAAACTCAAAAGAGCCAACGAACACCGCAAAATCGAGACTGGAAGAATTTATTAAAGAATCAAATAAAGAAGCAGCAGGAGATTATTTAAGTGTTGAATATATTAATCTAGATAGAATTGCTAAAGAGCTTATCGCCCCACAACAAAGGAATTTAATAAACTTAAAAATGCAGACATCTGGTAAATTTTTGGTAGAAGATACTGGAAACGTGCGTTTGTTCGTGGGGGCAGTTGATGCAGAAGAGCTTGTTCGGTTAGTGGAGGAAAATAGGGATGATTTATTTGAAAGAAATGTTCGTGGGTATTTGGGGTCAAATAAAAATCTTAATAAAAATATAATTCAAACAGCGTCAGGAAAAGATAGTCCATATTTTGTCTATATGAATAATGGAGTAACAATGACCTGTGAGAGATTTACACATGCCCCAACAACAAGTTCACCTCTCTTGGAAATAATAAATGCTCAGATTGTTAACGGACAGCAAACTGTAAGGTCTTTACATGAGGCTTCGCAGATGAGGGATCTAAAGTCTGATGTAAAAGTATTGGTCCGTATCGTTGAAACAACAAACTCTGATCTGTTGGATCAAATAATAGAGGCAACAAATAGTCAAACAAAGGTTACTTCGAGAGACTTACATTCTAATGATGAAATACAAAAACTTATAGAAGAGCATTTAAAGTCAAAAGGTTTCTTTTATGAATCAAGAAAAAATAAATACAAAGGAAAAGAAGTTTCAAAAAGAGTAGATGCTGAAATTGCAGCACAGGCCTATTATGCGATCTTCTTTGAAGAACCTGCTACTGCAAAAGATAAGAAAAAATTACTGTTTGGTGATAAGTATGATGATATTTTTAATCAAAATACTAAATCTGAAGAGATCTTGTATAGTTTTTTATTGTTAATAGACATCCAGAAATTAAATAACACGAATAATAAAGAGAAGTACACTTTTTTAAGTGATGCGACTCTTCATATTCTTGCTCTTACCTACAAAGAAATGCAAGAGAACAATCTAACTCTTGATTTAGCATACCAAAAGACCGTGGAGGCTATCGATATATTAGTAAAAGAGAGAAGTGCTGTAGAATCTGAGAAATATGAACATAGAAGGACATTTAAAGATCCTGAAACTTACGGCCGTATTGTAGAAATCTTGCACAGAATGTAACTAGTTAATATTTTTTTGGTAGTTTTATTTGCTAATTATGATAATCCTCAGACAAGATATGTTTTTTAATTATTAATTCCGCAAAGCGGCCCTGTCCACTAGTAACCAGCAACTAGTAACTATATACTATATCCATATGTTTTTAACGCCAGAACAACTCGTACGTGATTTATATTTGAAACCAGGGGACAGGGTTGTGGATATTGGTTGTGGCACAGGTGTGTATACTATCGCACTCGCACGTGAAGTCGGTGAGACAGGTCAGGTGTACGCCGTGGATGTACATCGCGAAGCATTGCACACGCTTGCCGGCACACTTCAAAAAATGAGCATACAGAATGTCGAAATGCTCTGGGCAGATGTAGAAAAAGGAATTCCAATTGATGCGTACAGCTTGGATGCAGTGGTGATTTCAAATGTGCTCTTTCAGTTGGAGAATATCGAAGCTGTACTCATGTATGTCGGCAAGATTTTGAAACCGGAAGGGCAATTACTCATCGTGGAATGGAGCGCGTCACATAGTGGTATCGGTCCACATGCAGACCATGTCGTATCAGAAGCAAAAGCCGAGGATCTCGTGCAAAAGCATGGCTTCAGAATGCAAAAACGTCTCCCCGCCGGCGGATACCACTATGCGTTCATCGCGATTTCTTCGTAGAGTTCAGGCCTAGACCCAGTTAGGGGCTAACAGTTAGGGGTTACGTGAAAAAAGAAAAGAAACTTTGGAATTAAGAGCATTTAATAAAAAGAAATTTTGAGTAAAGGATACGTATCCACTAGTTCTTGTTTTGTATAACCTATATACTGTAGTAATGTTACGTAAATTAATTCTCGGGGCTGGCGTTTTCGCCGCGCTACTTGCTGTTCTTATTTTCTCAGGAAAGATTCCTCTTGGAAATCCTGATCAAACCGCAGCTGGTGAGGTAGTTCTCTGGGGAACTCTTCCAGAACCAGAAATGAACAAAGTCGTTCAGGAGTTTAATCCAAAAGCAAAAACCTATCGCGTGGTGTACAAAGAAATACGTGAAGACAAATTCAACCAAACGCTTTTGGAAGCACTTGCAAATGGAGCTGGTCCGGATATGATTCTCGCACCATATCAGATGATTCTCACTCAGTCTCCTCGTCTATATCCTTTCCCTCTCGCCTCGCTCGGTGAAAAGGCTTTTAAAGATACGTACGTAGATGGATCCAATGTCATGTGGACACCACTCGGAGCACTCGCGCTTCCCGTGTCAGTGGATCCAATGGTGCTTTTCTATAATCGTTCTCTTTTTTCAAAACATGGCATTGCGAATCCTCCGACCTATTGGGATGAAGTGGTAAACGTCGTTCCAACTCTTACATCTGCTAATGCACAGGGCCAATTCTTGGAATCAGGTATTGCTCTCGGTGCACCGAACCTCGCGTATGCAAAAGATATTATCATGGCAATCATCTGGCAACTTGGACAAGTGCCTGTGCTTGCCTTTTATGACCAAGCAGGGGCTATCTCGCTTCAAATTGCAGCGAACACTCCGACAACAGAAGGAGGGGACGTGTTCCCACTTTCTACAGTGATTAGATTCTTCACACAATTCGCAGACCCTACACAACGTACGTATACGTGGAATCAATTTTCAGGAAATGCAGACGATCAATTCGTTGCAGAAAAGGTGGCCATGTATGTAGGCTACGCGAGCGAGCTTGGCACGCTGCGCGCACGCAATCCAAAAGCAGATATCGAAATGACATACCTTCCACAAACACGTGGTTATGGTACATTTGCGACAGGTATGAAAATGTACGGCATCGCTACGCTTAAATCTTCGAAGAATCCGGTAACAGCGCTCAGTGTAGAAGCACAATTCGCAGGCGGAGGTGTATCTCCGACCATTGCTGGAATAGTAGGATCGGTGCCAGCACTCAGGTCGTACGCAAGCGTGCCCGGTGTCGATGCAGTCATCTCTCTTAGTATGTTAAATGCGCGCGGATGGTATGATAGCTTTTCGGACGCATCCACGGCATATGTCATGAGTATGCTTTCGGATGTTATTAGTGGGCGCGCAGGAGTGACGGATGCGGCGAATACTTTTGTTGCTCGCCTTCGTGATCTCTACACTCCACAATAATTGGTAGAGACTTCTCCTAACTCCTAACTGCCAGCCCCTAACTATCCACAACCATGAAAAATAAATACATCCTCACTGCATTGCTCGCATCATTTTTCATAGTAATTTCTTTTGTACCTCTGTATGCACAGACATCTGCATATCCTACGAAGTCTATTTCTGGGAATGATCTCTGTGGAGCGACAGCACAGACAGAATGTAATGTTACTAACTTCAAAGCAATGGTTTCGAGCCTGCTCTCACTCTTCACGGTTATAGGATCAGTTTTCGTTGTTCTTGTTCTTGTTGTTCGTATGGTGATGATAGTGTGGGCTCGTAAAGATCCTAGCGGTGCGGCTCTTAAGAAAGTAGGGTACGAAGCCTTTCAGTCACTTATTGGTTTTGTGGTTGTCTTCGCTATTGCCGCCGGAGCCCTTACCTTTATTTTGAAATCATTTGGCGTACAAGATTTTATTTTAAAATTATTTTCTGAAGCATTTGTTACCCACGCGTATGCAGATACCGGATCATTGTTGCCGAACCCTACGACAATGAATAATCTCTATGATGTATTGCTTAGTCTCGCCAGGATAATTATTAGGTGGTTCGTATATCCATCCATTGTCGGCATGTGGCTTTTTTCAGGATTCGCATATGTGTACGCGCAAGGTAAACCTGAAGAACTTAAAAAGGCGCACTCGTACACGTTGTTGGCAGCGATTATTACAATTGCGGTAGTGATGGTGCAAGGATTTGTTTTCGCAGTGAGAAATACCGCATTGCAAGTTATTGGAAGTTCTACGGTTACTACACCGGCGTCTACCATGCCTAGTGCTAGCACTGTTACTGCACCAGTAGGCTCTTCTACTACATCTATTAATCCAGATGGGCGTGTGGTTCCTGCAGCAGGAACCACTAACTCCGTATGTACTACACAAAATGGACTATCTGGACAAAGAGGGTTGGATGGAAGTTGTGTGAGTAGAAGTGATTCATATGTTGCTCCCTTAACTGTTACTCCGACAGCATCTGTTCCGAGCTCTTCTTCTCAGGCAGACTTTGTTATTACTCCTCAAAGTAGTGGAGGTTCACCAACAGTTGTTGTTACACCAGCCACAGTGAATCCAGCGACTGCTTCAACCACCCCTCGTAGTACTGTTCAACAAAGATGTTTTGATGTAGTAAATAACATAACGAGAGATGGCACACCAGATGCGAACAGTGCCTGCACAAATTAGTTTTTTTAAATACTGAACAACTCCCTAGTCGGCACAGGAAGTATGGTATACACTTATAGATATTACATTTATGAAAAAACTTCTCAGCCCACGTGTACTTATTAGTGTTCTTTTAGTAGCTGTGCCATCTGTTGTTTTTGCCGCCGCAGGGGACGTTACTGGCGCCGCCGCAGCCACTCCTGCCGCAGTGACAAATATCGCAACAGGTATCGGAACATTCGCGGTTCTTGTTACACTCTTTACGACGACGGTGGTGAAAGCTGTGGGAACACTTCTTCTCGCAGCAGCACTGGTGGTATTTTTCTTCGGTATCGTTCAGTACATTTGGGGTGCACGTGAAGGAAAGGCTGATAAAGTAAAAATTGGAAATCAATTCATGGGGTGGGGATTGCTCGCACTTTTTGTCATGTTCTCGGTATATGGAATTATTAAATTCGGACAAGGAATTCTTTTTAGCGGTTCTGATGTGACGACAATCAAAATCCCTTCGTTTGATTTCGGAGGTGCAAGTTCTGGTATTGCTCCGAGTGGAGGAGCTCTTGTTAACCCTAGTGCGGCTGGAACAAATGCTTGTACTGGAAAAGCTGACGGCTCTACATGTGGCACAGGAGGAAGATGTGTCTCGCAAAATTGCGCAGGTGGAACTTCTTCCGTAGTACCTGCTGCCGGAGGTACTGTTTCAGCAGCTCAATCTGCGTATAATACGTGTATTGGAAATAATGGTACAGATGCCTCCTGTCAAAGTGCGTATCAATCGGCCGGAGGAACGGGCTCTGCTGCACAGAATCTAGCCAGTCAGGCCTATAATTCATGTCTCACAAATGGTAACTCTTCCGCAGAGTGTCAGACTGCATATGCAGCCTATGGAGGAATAGGCTCTGCTCAGGAAAATTTAACTAATACGGTGTACACAAACTGCATGACAAATACAGGAGGGGACATGGCCACGTGTCAGACAGCCGCTCAAGCTGCAATGACTGGAAATGGACCAGCAACCGTTACATATGCTCAATGTGTAACCAATAATCCCGGCCTGGAAGATCTTTGTGCCGCTTCAACAGGAGTAACACCTCCTGCATCAGGTACAGTAGGGCCAACACTCCCTTCTTCTGATTTTTCTGCTAGTTGTGATTTTGGTATGGTTGTAGGTTCAAATGGAACCTGTGTGACTGAAGCTGCGCAAATGCAAGAGATAAATTCTTCTGTTTCTGACCCTGCAGCAGACACTTCTGCAGGAGGAACCACACCTCCAGCCACAGATGGAGTTTATCTTGACCCTTCTATTATTATGATATAGAGTATTGACTTACTTTGTTTGCTTAACCATTACTATCCCCAGCTATTCTTGCAAAGAATCACAAGAACGCTATACTTAACATACACACATAAAAACATATGAAAAAAGCACTAACATTATTCACACTCGCAGCTGGCAGTATCATGTCAGCATCTGCACAAACAATTACTATCGGTAACTCAGTACAGCAAGGAGCTGTGAACGGAGGTGCTCTTCTTTCTCTTCTTGCACTTGCGCAGACTATCGTCACACGTCTCGTTCCTTTTGCTGTAGGTCTCGCTGTTCTTGCATTCTTTTGGTACCTTATCAAGTACATTTGGTTGGGTGCTGACAGTGCTGAGAACAAATCAACCTCTCTCAGAGGAATGGCATACTCTGTGCTCGCACTTTTCGTAATGGTTTCTATCTGGGGGTTGGTAGGATTCTTCGGGTCACTCGTAGGTATCAATCAAGGTGGATCAGTTCCGATTCCTGGTGTTCCGGTTCCAGCAGCGTAAACGCTTTTTACATAAACAAAAAACCAAGTCGTACGACTTGGTTTTTTGTTTATGTAAAAATAAAGCATTGATGTATTTGCATCTACTAAAAACTAAAAACTAAAAACTACCCTATGGTATACTTTTACTATATGAAAAAATTATTACTTGGTGCAGTGCTCATCCTTAGTAGCTGTACGTTAACATCTGCTCAGATTCAGGTGGGTCAAGTGAACGGCACCTTAAACGGTCTTCCTGTTGGTGTTAATGGCCAGACAGGTGTCATACAAGTAAGTAATGGAAATGGAGGGGGCCTCATCTATAACGCAAACACAGGAGGGTATCAAATAGGAGGGACGATAGGTGGCGTACCTATTACTGTGGGCAACGGTACGTTAAATGTCGGCGGTACGAGTGGATCAAACGGAGTTCTTGGTCTACTTGCTCTTGCGCAACTTATCATAAAGCGCCTCGCTCCGTTTTTGGTTGGGATGGCGATGCTTGCATTCTTTTGGTTTCTCATTGAATTCATTTGGAAAGGAAGAAATAGTGCAGATGAGCAGCAGAAGTCATTAAGAGGGATGGCGTATTCCGTGCTCGCACTTTTCGTAATGGTATCTGTGTGGGGAATCATTGGGTTTGCTGGATCTGTTCTTGGTATCAATCAAGGAGGGATGGCACCGAAGACATGCTTGCCAGGGGAGACCTCCTGCTAAAGTTTTTATATAAAAAATCCTGACTATATGTCAGGATTTTTTGTATAAAAACTTTAGTCTATAAAGTCCATAAAGTAAAAAGTCCATAAAGTAAATTACGAACCCGTATTTCCTTTTGACTTTACAAACTTTACGGACTTTCGACTCGTGCGACCCTAAATACAAACTTACAAGTTTGTATTTAGGGTCGCACGCGGTATACTCATATCCATGAACGGAGAAACTCTTTTTAGAAATATCGTCATTGGCTTCGTACAGCCACTGTATCAAATTGTTATTGTCTGTGCTTTTATATACTTTCTCTATGGTGCTGCGAAGTTCATCTACGATATGAATGATCCTACGAAAAAGAATGATGGTAAGAGTCATTTGTTCTGGGGACTTATCGGATTATTTATTGTATTTTCTGTTGGTGGAATTATTCCACTTATCAATAGTATTTTCGGAGGATTTTTCGTGTACTAGGTCCCCTGTTAGGGGTTAGGGGGGTGCAATACTATACACAATACATACGTAACTTTTCATGAAATCAAAACTTTTCAAACGAACCATTCTTGGTTTGTTATGTGTGCTTGTCTTGATTTGCTTCCTGATGGTTATTCCGCGAGCATGGTCTGCTCTACATCCTCACGATCCTCCGCTTGGGTACCATTTTGTCACACCATTATATCTGGCGATTGATGTAGGACTAGAAACCTTAATAAACAAAACGCCAGAGATTCCCGCAGATATTAAGGAGATAAAGAATATTGAATATAAAAATGTGAATGGTCAGTCGCTACAGCTCGACATGTATATTCCACAAAAAAAGAGCATCAAGCTGGCACCGCTTTTGATTTTTGTTCATGGTGGTGGATGGAGTGGCGGCAAAAGATCGGACTATTTGGTGTACCTTCTTTCGTTCGCCAAGAAAGGATATATCACGGCGACCATTTCGTATAGACTAGATGCTGACACTCCGTATCCCGCAGCTATTGAAGATGTTAACGATGCAGTGACATGGCTGTCTTCACACAGTGAGACGTATGGGTATGATAAAAATAATATCGCAATTATCGGAGGTTCAGCGGGAGCACATCTCGCGCTTCTTGCGGCATATGGATGGGGCGGTTCTGTCTCTCATCCAATAAAAGCTGTTGTCGATTTATATGGGCCGACAGATCTCACAACAGGCTATATGAGAAATCACTCGCTCGTAACGTCGTTCATTGGTCACCCATACGAAGATTCTCCAGAACTTTACAAAGAGGCTTCACCAATAACATACCTTGATTCAAAAGATCCCCCAACACTTATTTTTCATGGGACATCTGACGAGCTTGTTCCTCTTAGTCAATCAGATGTATTGAAAGCATATCTTCATACCTTGGGCGTACCTGTGACCTATTACCGGCTTCCTTTATGGCCTCACACTATGGATGTGGTTAAGCGTGTGAATGATTTTACGGATCAGAAGATGGAGGATTTTTTTGCGACGTACCTCAAATGATTACGTGGTGGGAATGGTCTTGTTTTTACGCCTAGCGACACTTTGTGGTAGAATCAAATGATATGAATACAACTGACTCACAAGCACGAATGGAAGCGATCGTATCGCTTTGTAAACGCCGTGGATTTATTTTCCCAGGAAGTGATCTCTATGGAGGGCTTGCAGGAACCTTTGACTACGGGCCAACAGGTGTCCTTTTGAAACGTGCACTTGAAAATGCGTGGTGGGATTTTTTTGTGAACAAAAGAGACGACATGTACGGTCTCGATGCTGCACAGATAAGTAGTGAGAAAATATGGGAAGCAAGTGGTCACTTGGCAGGGTTTCATGACCCTCTTATTGAAGACAGTGTTACCAAAAAAACATACCGCACTGACCATGTTTTGGAAGATGCTGGCATCTCAGCTGCAGGATTAACGCCAGACCAAATGACTGCACTTATTGTAGAAAAAGGAATTAAAAGTAAAGATGGAAATCCATTCAGTGAGGCAAAGAATTTTAACCTTCTCTTTCCAGTTCGTATGGGGGCATCAAGTGAGACGAGCACAACGGGATATCTGCGAGGAGAGCTTGCACAGGGAATGTTTACGAATTACAAAAATGTTTTAGATAGTATTCACCCTAAGCTTCCTTTTGGTTTGGCTCAAATCGGTAAAGCGTTTAGAAATGAAATTGCTGCGAGAGACTTTATTTTTCGTTCTCGTGAGTTTAATCTTATGGAGTTTGAATATTTCTTTGACCCACGCAAAGGTGACTGGGCAGAATTATTTGAAATGTGGCGCAAGGAAATGTATGCCTGGATAGAGTATATTGGTATTAAAAAAGAAGGTACTCATGAAATTGAAAAAGCTGGAGTTGACCTTGCTCACTATTCAAAGCGTACTATCGACATTGAATTTGATTTTCCTTTTGGACAAAAAGAATTATACGGCCTTGCCTACCGAACAGATTTTGACCTTACGCAACACGAAAAGTACAGTGGTGTTTCTCAAGCATATGTAGATGATCAGACAGGGGAGAAATTTATTCCTCATGTTATTGAGCCAACATTTGGTATCGATAGAACGATACTGGCAATTCTTACGAGTGCCTACGACGAAGAAACCGTTGGCGAGGGTGATACTCGTACTGTATTTCACTTCAGTCCTGTGATCGCTCCATTCCAAATAGCCGTACTTCCTCTTTCTAAAAAAGAAGAGCTACTTACCCCTTCTCGGGAACTGGTAAAGTCTTTAAAGAAAATTGCCAGAGTTACGTATGATGAAACTCAGTCAATCGGTAAACGTTATCGTCGTCAGGATGAAATCGGCACACCGTATTGCGTGACAGTGGACTTCGATACGCTTACAGATAATGCGGTGACTGTGCGAGACAGAGATACGATGGAGCAGGTGCGTATTCCTGTAGCGGAACTCTCGGCTTATTTTGAAGGGAAACTCGGATAATACGGGGTTGCTAAATGGTAAAATATAAAGTATAATTGCAAAACTATGGCAAAGGCACAAGATAATCTCATTTTACTAAAACACAAGGAAACAGGTGAAGTATATTGGACTTCAAAGAATAAAAAGCTTGTAACTCGTAAAATTGAACTCAAGAAGTATTCAAAGAAACTCCGAAAGCATGTTATGTTTAAGGAAACAAAGAAGTAATTCAAATTAAAAACCAGACAATCGTCTGGTTTTTAATTTATCAATTGAAATTAGAAATTAAAAAATTTGTGCTAGAATAGCACACATGGGCCTATAGTTTAATGGTAGAACAACGGCCTCCAAATCCGTTGGTCGAAGTTCGATTCTTCGTGGGCCCGCAAAAATATAAAAACAGTATTTTCGAATACTGTTTTTATATTTTTGCGGACCCACAGCATGTGACCTGTGTCACATGCGTGGAGAATCGAATAGGGCGAGTCAGTAGACGAGTGTCAAACGTGACTTCGAGGAGTCTCCTGTTTTATGTACTCATAAAACGAGACGAGGTGACCGAACTTCTTCGTGGGCCCGCAAAAATAAGGAGAGTATTCATGACTATATTTTTGCTGGGTGTCGTGTAATCACGACCAAGCAAAATACAAAAAATAGAAGTACTTTACGACTGTATTTTTGCAGGTCGAGAAGCTTGGCTTCGAAGACATAGAAATGTAGCAACATTTCTATGAAGCAATATTCTACGACCAAGCAAAATACAAAAAACCAGAAGTACTTCTGGTTTTTTGTACGAGGCGAGCCTAGGGTTATTATAGTGATATACTGTTAGTACTTATTAAAAGTAATAAATTACTATGAAAAAAATACTATCATCAGTGTTATTGTTTGGGGCAGCAGTGTCCTTTGCTTTTGCTCAAACAAGTACAACAACTCCAGTTTCTTCGTCTAATGTTTCTGCTTCAGCTGGACTTACTCCAGAAAGTTCTTTTTATTTTTTCGATAAACTAACAGAATCTTTGCAGGAACTTTTTGCATTTACTCCGGAAGCTAAAGTAAAACTTCAAATAGCTTTCGTGGCTGAGCGTGTTGCGGAAGCAAAGGCTATGCTTGCAGAATCTGGTGATCACTCAAAAGGTTTAGATAGTGTGCATACAAGTATTATAGATACTGTACAAAAAACAGCAGAGATTATTAAGACAGAAAAAGCCGCAGGAAACGATGTCACAAAATTAGCCAAAGAGGCCAATGATGAATTTGATTCAGAAGAAAGTGATCTTTCGAAATCTCTTTCAGATGCTCACAAAGAAATTGTCGATGTGAAAATCGAGTCCTTTAAAAAACTTCTAGAAGAAGCTAAAGTGACAAAAGATGAGGCTAAAATAACTGACGCCGAAAAAGCTTTAGAAGATGCCAAGAAATCAGCGGAAGATTTTAAGGATAAAAAAGATGAAATAAAAAAATCTTTCCAAGATGAAAAAAGAAGCATAGAAGAAGAAATGTCAAAAGAAGATCAAGAGAAAGATACGATGGAATCCGAAAATGAGGATACAGAAGATGTAGAAGATACAGATTCTGTGGACTCAAATAAAGAATCTGAGAACAAGGTGGGTGTAAAACTAGAAATAAAAAACGAAAACAGGGCAACTAGTACCCTTAAGGTAAACACTGAAGTTCGTGACCTTAAAGATGTTAATGGTCAGGAAGATGGTGAAGATGATGTTCCCGACGGACGCAGATAGTTTAACTGATATCTAAAAACACTTCAAAATAATTTGGGGGTGTTTTTTAGTTATTAACTATCAACTACTAACTATTAACTATATACTATCTTACATATGGACAAAAAACTTCGCGTAGCAATCAATGGTTTCGGGCGTATCGGGCGAGCTTTCTATAAAGTTGCACTAACTCGTGACGATATAGAAGTAGTAGCAATTAATGATTTAGGAGACGTGCATAATCTCGCATACTTACTTCAGTATGATACGGTATATCGCGTGTCACCGTTTGATGTGCATGCCGAGGTCCACGAAGTGGACCGAGGTCCCGACCAAAGTGGAGGGACAGAAATAGTAAAGACCGAACAATTTTTGGTTATCGAAGGGGAAATAGATTCTCGTGTGCAGGTTGTTCAAGAAAAAGATCCGACATTGCTTCCATGGAAGGCTATGGACATCGATGTGGTTGTTGAGTCTACTGGACTTTTCACAGCATACGATAAAGCACAAGCGCATATCGTCGCCGGAGCAAAGCATGTCGTCATCTCAGCGCCAGCAAAAGAAGATACGACAGGTACGGTGCCCGGTGAAACCATTCTCATGGGTGTGAATGAAGAAAAATTCGGCACGTGTAATATTACTTCGAATGCGTCGTGTACAACGAATGCTTCAAGTCCGCTCATTGCTATTTTGGATGAAGCTCTTGGTATAGAAAAAGCACTCTTAAATACTGTACATGCGTATACTGCCTCGCAATCAATCGTGGATGGTCCGAACAAAAAAGATTTTCGTGAAGGGCGTGCTGCAGCGCAGAATATCGTGCCATCATCAACAGGTGCCGCTATTGCCGTCACCAAAGCCTTTCCACCACTTGTCGGGCTCTTTGACGGTATTTCTATGCGTGTACCAGTGCCAGCTGGATCAATCGTTGATATTACCTTTATAGCAAAGCGTGACACGACAGCGGAAGAAGTGAACGACATTCTCACGAAGGCATCTCGTACCGATGCATGGAAAGATATTTTCACAGTGACAGAAGAAGAACTTGTTTCCAGCGATATCCTGGGTCTTCCTTTTGCGTCTATCGCTGATCTCAAAATGACGCGTGTGGTAGGGGGAAACCTTGTGAAGGTGTTGGCGTGGTATGACAATGAAATGGGGTATACGCATACTCTCGTGGAACACGTTGCTCGTGCTGGAAAAGTCATAAAATAGTTAGCTTCGTTGTTGCGGGTCCCAGCTCTCTCGTCACCGTACTAGTACGTACGGCTTCTCTTTCGCTTTCCCGCGCCTAGAATCTAATCTATTTTCTGACTTTCCAAAACCAGATTCATTATGAGTAAAATGATATACTAAAAGTATGAAAATTTATTTAGCAACTGATCATGCGGGGTTCGAATTGAAGGAGAACATTAAAAGTTATTTAGAAGAAAAAGGAAATGAAGTGTACGATTGTGGTGCTCTCACACTAGAGGACGGAGATGATTATCCGGAATACATGGCCAGAGCTGCTGAAAAGGTGCAAGAAGATGCAATGCATGCACCGGCTATGGCGGTTATTTTTGGTGGATCAGGAGTAGGAGAATCAATTGTAGCGAATAGGTTCGCTCATGTGCGCGCCGTTGTCTACGCTGGTGGCCCGCTTGATGTGATTAAGGTATCTCGTGAACACAATGATACAAATGTTCTTGCTATAGGTGCACGTTTTGTCACGGTGAGCGAAGCCAAGCAGGCGATTGATTTATTTTTAGCAACACCATTTTCACATGATGAGCGTCATGCTGATAGAATTATCCAGATTGAGGAATTGGTGAAATAACATGGAACACCCTCCTTATTCTCAGTCTGCACTCACACAAGAATCTTTATCTCAAGAAGAGCTTGTCTGGAACGAAAGAATAAGTGAAGTTAAGGAGGTTCTTGAGAGAGAAATTGATTTTAACCTCATTGGGGATATCATTTCTGAATTGTATAGAAAATCATTTCCAGAAATAAAACAAGAGGATGTTCGACAAGTGCTCGATGATGTTTATCGTCCTTCAATTGTAGTGGATTATACAATTTCTTATCAAGAGCCAAAGAAGAGAGAGGGTGTCCATTTTTCTCAAGAATCACAGATAGTCGACGCTTTAGCAGCAACAGACGGAAAATCTATTTATTTTTATGCACGATCATTTTACGATAAGGGGTCGGTTGATAAAGGAAGGTTGTTGTCTGCGAGTATACATGAGTCTCTTCATATAGCATCTTCTAAATTTTTCTCTTTAAGTCACGAAATGAAACTAACGGGTGTGACTAATCTTTTTTCAAAAAAGCTTACCAATAAGGAAGAGATTGTTGGTAGAGAGTTTAATGACCTCAATGAAGGATTGACTGAACTGATTACTGATGCAATTTATAGTGAATATTTAGCACGTAAAGGAGAGGTAACCTCTCCGGTGTTTGAAGAAGTGGACCCAGAATCAGGCATGTCTTTTGGTTTAATTGGATCTCCTATGGAGTATGAAGAAGGGCGACTATTTGCGTATGAATTTATGGAAGAGTTTTCCAGGGTGTCTGGTTTGGGTCTTGATGAGACAGCGAGATCAATGGTCGCAGAGTACTTCGCCGGAGAAGGGTTTCATCGTGATGAAATTAAAGAATTAGTTTCAAATGACGAAACTTTACTTGAAATGCTTGCCGTTGCCAAGAGGAATATACCTGTTGGGTATAATAAAGAGTCTCTTGATTTTGTTAAGAATGAACTCTCTCACCAGGAGAAACTATTTACGTGGGCATTATTTGGTAGAGACGAGGTGGGAAGGTATAATGAAAAGATACATGAAAGCCTGTAATGACTTTTCTAAAAGTTAATTTCTGATATTTAATCCTTAATCCTTAATACTTAATTCCCATGCAAATCACTCCCGCCATCTTGCCTCATAACTTCGAAGAACTTATAGAAAAACTTTCACGTGTAGAAGGTCTTGTTTCGAAAGTACAGATTGACCTTTGTGATGGTGTATTCGGTCGAGAGAAGACATGGTTGCCAGAAGGTACAGAAGTATTGCCTTCTTCTTTTTCATACGAGTTCGATATCATGCTCGATACTTGGCAACTCCACACACTTCATGCTCTTTCTCTTGGTGCGAAAAGTATCGTCGCGCATGTAGATATGTTTACGGACGAGGATCTCTCTACATTGGTTGGAATGGTTTCTCCTCATTCCGCTGCGCTTGGTATTGCTGTATCAAATGACAAAGGGTTGGACTTTCATGCAGACATGATACGAAAAGCTCGGACGCTGTATCCTCATGTTTTTATTCAAGTGATGGGTATTGTAAATATTGGAGAGCAGGGACAATCCTTTGACGAAAATACACCAGGACGAGTAAAAGCCCTTAAGCAGCAGTTTGGTGATGTGCATATTCAGGTGGATGGAGGCATCACTCTTGAAACAGGAAAGTTGGTACGACAAGCAGAAGCGGATACGCTTGTTGTTGGTTCCTATATATTCGGACGTGATGACGCAGGTGCCTCGCTTGAAGAAATCAATGCTGCAGTGAATGGATAGGTACTTTTGATTACAAAAGAATTTTAAATTTTTAATTTCTAATTTTTATGTAAATTCTCTGTATTTGTATCACTAAAAACTAAAAACTGGAAACTAAAAACTGTACCTGCTCATTTTCCACTGCCTACTGTTGACTGTAGGCTGTATACTATCTATATGCACTCACTCACTGACGTAGAAGTACAAGCACTCACACTTCGTGCAGAAGATATACGTGAGAGTATTGTGAAGATGCTCGTAGAGGCAGGTAGTGGTCACACTGCTGGACCACTTGGTATGGCGGATATTTTCACTGCGCTCTACTTTCGTATTCTCAATCACAATCCACGACATCCGGACTGGGTTCAGCGTGATCGAGTGATCCTCTCTAATGGCCACATCGTGCCCGTGCTCTATGCGACCATGGCACATGCGGGATACTTCTCTGTGTCTGAATTAAAAACACTTCGCAGGTTTGGTTCTCGTCTTCAGGGTCACCCTCATCGCGAGTCGCTCCCTGGACTTGAAACGACATCTGGTCCTCTCGGTTGTGGACTATCACAAGCAGTCGGTATGGCGCTCATGGATAAACTAGAGAATCACAAACCAGATAGATATTTTTATTGCTGTATGGGTGATGGTGAAATAAATGAAGGACAAGTATGGGAATCTTTTTTATTGTTGAACAAGTACAAGCTCACAAAAGTTATTCCGATAATCGACAGAAACACGATTCAAATAGATGGCTATACGGAAGACGTTTTACCCCTTGAATCTCTTAAAGATAAATTGGAAAGTTTTAATTTTCATGTCATAGAAATAGATGGGCACAACTTTCGCGATATCGTGCGAGCTGTTGGTGCTGCAAAAAGTTCATTGGATAAACCAACCGTCATTATTGCTCACACGATTCCAGGAAAAGGGGTGACAGCTTTTGAAGGAGACTTTAGATGGCATGGCAAAACTCCTAGTGTGGAAGAGGGGAGAATGGCTCTCAAAGAGTTGCGAACGCTCAAGGGTAAGATTAAGAACGAATTAGAGTAACATGATACGAAATACATTATTCACCGCTAAAGAAGAAGAGAAAGCTACACGCGAAGGATTCGGCGAGGGTCTTCTACGTGCGGGAAAATTGGATTCACGTGTAGTCGCTTTGTGTGCAGACTTGACCGACTCAGTGAAGATGGGGGATTTCAGGGACGCTTTCCACGGACGATTTTTTGAAGTGGGTATTACCGAGCAAGCAATGTCAGGACTCGCAAGTGGTATTGCAGCTATGGGGTATATTCCTTTTATGGCGAGTTATGCTATGTTTTCTCCAGGGAGAAATTGGGAACAAATTCGTACCACCATCGCATACAATAATGTGCCAGTAAAAATTGTTGGAGCACACGCTGGTATTTCTGTTGGACCAGATGGTGCGACACATCAAGCGCTCGAAGATATCGGTCTTATGCGTTTGATTCCAAACATGCAGGTATTCGTTCCGTGTGACGCTGTTGAAGCACGTATCATTACGGAGTACATTGCTACCACGAAACATCCCTCGTACTTGAGGCTTACGCGTGAGAAGACCCCCCTTATGCTTTCGGAAGATCACTCGTTTAATAATGGAAAGGCGTATGTGATGCATATTCCTCAAAAAAAGAATGGTGGAGAGTTCGCACATTCAATCGGTGTGATTGCTTGTGGTCCAGTGATTTATGAAGCACTCAAGGCGGCAAAGGAATTAGAAAAAGAAGGTATTGGCGTGACGGTTATTAATATGCCACAAGTAAAACCACTCGACGCTGCCTTCCTCCTTCGTTTTGTGAAAGATGTGAAGGCGATTGTAACAGTGGAAGAACATCAGGTGACCGGAGGATTGGGGAGCGCCGTTGCAGAATTTTTGGCAGAACATTCACCTATTCGTGTGGCACGTGTTGGTATAGAAGATAGATTCGGACAATCAGGAAAACCTCAAGAACTTTATGAAGAGTATGGGTTGACTGCGAAGCATATTGCGGAGAAAATAAAGACAGTGATTTATTAGGGGCCCAGTTAGGGGTTAGGAGTAAACACATGATACATACTACATACATAAAGCGCGACCGAAGGTCGCGCTTTATGTATGTACCCCTAACTGCTAGCTCCTAACTATTCTAATATCGTTAGCTTGTAATTCTCTGGCGCCTTTTTCAAATACTCTTCGATTTCCGATTCAGATAAAAGTCCTTCCTGCGCTCCGACATGTTGCACAACATTCATACTGTTGATCGGTGCACGACGAATGGCATACGGCGCGTCATATCCTTTTGCGAGATAGGCGACGAAGGTTGAGAAGAATGCATCTCCTGCACCAGTGCGCTCAACAGGTTGCGCAATGTCAGGATATATCGGCATATTAAAATACGTATTATCATATTTCATATAGGCACCTTCTGCTCCATCCGTTATGATAACTGTTTTTGGTCCAAAGTTTTGCAAAGCATCAAGCAATATTTTTATTTCGTGTTCATTCGTTTGTAGTAATCCTTGCGCCTCTTCTTTATTCATACAGACCACTTCTGTATGTTTGTAGATTTCAGCAAGAGTATCTCCTGCTTGTAACTGGAATGTTCCTGGCTGGAAAGCGAGCTTTACATCTGGATGCGCGATCACATAATCCGATATCTCATCATGAAAAGCTTCTGTGTGTGCACCGAGTGATGAAAGGTACAGCCATTTCGGAGGGGTAAGATTTTCTGGTAATTTTTCAAGAAAGTCTGAGTGTTTGATGAGAATAGTTCGGTCACTTCCGTGCCACAATACATAGTGGTAATTTGTCGACTTACCTTCTTCTTGACTCATAAATTCTACGCCAACATTCTCTTCCTTTAGTCTCGTGAGGCATTCCTCTCCGTGCTCATCTTTTCCAACAAAAGCAATAAGAGCAGACGAAAGTCCAAGACGAGAAGCCGACACTGCAGCGTTCGCACTATTTCCTACCGCAGGCACAGGGGTTGCCGATTCGTACGGAACTTTTGCACCGTAAGGAAGGCATAACTCCGCACCGTTAGCTGTCTCTTGTACATGTCCAACGTTTAATTTGATAAAAACATCCACCACCGTGTCTCCGATTGCAATCAAATCATAGGTTTTTTCCATGCACTTATGGTATCACGCGAGGTGCGATATACTGTGTTGATATGAAATCCCTAACCCCTCAAAGTGAAGTGTATCTAGAGACTATTAGTGAGTACAAAGATAGGGGCAATGCCATTGCCCATTTTAATATTTCGAACCTTGATCAAGCGCGTGCCATTGTCGAAGTCGCACAAGAGCTTGGTCAACCGGTTATCATCGGTGCGAGTGAGGGGGAACGAGCGTACATGGGGACGATGATGATACGACAGATTGTGGATGAGCTTAACCAAGAATACGATGTGGCGATTTTCTTGAATGCCGACCATACGTATACGTTTGAGAAAGTGATGGAAGTTGTTGAGGCGGGGTATGACAGTGTCATTGTCGATGGCGCCAAGCTTCCATATGAAGAAAACGTAGCACTTGTAAAGAAATGCGTTGATTACGTGAGAAATTATGAGGAAAAGACCGGTAAGCGTGTGCTCGTCGAAGCTGAACTTGGGTATATCGGACAGTCGTCATCGCTCAACAGTGCTCTTCCAGAAGGGGTGAGTGAAGAAAATATTACAACGATGGGGCAAGCGAAGGATTTTATTATTCGTACAGGAGTGGATATGTTCGCACCGGCAATTGGAAATATACATGGCATGCTTATCGATGCACCTGAGCCAAAATTGCACATTGAGAGATTGCGAGAAATCGCTCGTGCGGTAGATGTGCCGCTTGTACTTCATGGTGCGAGTGGAAACACCGACGAAGATTTGATTGCGGCCGTGGATGCTGGTATCGCTATTGTGCATATCAATACAGAAATTCGTAAAGCATTCAGGGATGGTGAAAAAGAATATATGGACAAAAATCCGCTCGAAGTTGCACCGTATAAATTCGGCCATCAGGGGCAGGAGGAGATGAAGAAAGTAGTTCGCGCCAAGATGGAGTTATATATGAAATAGCATGGAGGATCAAACATTTCCAACGAGAACGGTGGAGAAAAATCAAGAGTCTGTAGATTCTAAAAAAGAAAACCTTTCGCATTTGGATGTAGTTGCTCAAATGAAGGAGAAAAATGCATTTTTTGTGCACACCGTTCAAGTTGGCGACGCTTTGGATGTTTCTGAAAATAATAAAAGCATAGATACCCGTAAGTTAAGTGTGGCAGATAAATTAGATTTGTTGTACGGAGTTAATCCGACATTATCCGCAAGTACTGTGCGTCCAAATACAAATGACGGTACTTTTTTTGGTGGTTTCGGTGTTATTTTTTCTCATGGAGAAATTGCTTCGGTGTCTCGGGGGGAAGATGGTTCAGTTGTACTTTCTCTTACAGAAAGAAAAGTAATCGGAGGTGATCGTAATTCTTCAGAAGATATAGACAGAGCAATAGATCGACAGAATTTTGGTCACGGTAAATCATACAATGAAATAATACTCAAAAATCCTGAAGTTTCTGCTGGTTTTATGAAGCTTGAAACGATGGCAAAACGTACAAGTTACGAAGATGAAGAAAGTACTTATTATGATGGAGAAAAAGTAGTAACCAAAATAGGTGTTGTGGATTTTTCAAACCCTGTAGATAAATTTGGGAAGCCTACGGGTGAAAATTTTGACAAACCTTTTTCTGTTTTGCTTGAAATGAACAAGCGAGGCAAAACCATGTTTATGGACGACTCTAATCAAATGTATATAATACGAAAGATAGATGAGAAAGCAAAACGTGTTGAGTTTGTGGCTGCTCCAATAACTCCAGTACAGTTTTCGGATGCATATGGTAAAGAAAGAATGAACAAATATAATAAGCAAGAAATAGCTGACCGCCTCAAAGAGAGTTTGGCTAGTAAAGGGGTGGTGCTCCATTAATCATTTTTAAATGAGTACGTCTCCAAACATTTTTAAAAAATCAACGGCGTACCTCATCCATTTTCTGACTCGGCTATCGGGTTTTTGAGAAGACGTGTAGTAATATAATTTGTTAAAAGCCGCTCCCTTGGAGGGAGCGGCTTAGGTATTTGCAAAAAACTATCTTCTTCGACTGTTGCCCCAATTGCTTTCCTCGTAGTAGGATTCTCCAAAAAGCAATCCAGATGTGGTTTTCACAACAACGATTAAGTCAGTTGTTATGGTCGTTCTCCGCCAACTCACCGCAGTGTCTTTATTGTCCTCTTTTATTTTCCTAGCTCCTTCATCGTTATTGACATAGACACCAAGAATCTTTGCAGGTGTTTGGATGTAGGCCTTTTTTCGACGCCGCAGTTGAATTTCGTCTCCCACAGCAATACTGAATTGACCACTGTGATAATTGGCAAATTCGACACCGCAGAAGTTTCTACCTTTTTGGTAAAAATGTGTACCACGTATGCAGCTACTTAAAGATAGAGCTCCGTGTCCCTCATAATGATAGGAATCAAAATGTAGTCTTTTGTCTGTCGGAAGAAAAATTCTCCCATCAATAACGAGTTGGTCGGTAACAGTTGATGTTGTCATATGGCCTCCTGCCAAAGGTTTTGGGTATGATGTCACGCGATTGTGAACATCTCTAGACGTAGCCTATAAAAATAGGATTTTTTGTCAAGCAATCTTTTTTGGTCTATTCGGCTACGATAAAAGGGTGGTCTTTTGTCATACCATGCATGATATAATTATGGATATGGAAATACTCACTCTTTATGTAACGCACAAAAACCAAGAAGAAGCAGATAAAGTTGTCGATTATTTGTTAGAAAATAAATTGATTGCATGTGCGAACTTTTTTCCGATTACAAGCAGGTATTGGTGGAAGGGCTCTATTGAAAATCAAGAAGAAATTGTTTCGCTTTTGAAAACAAGAAAAGAAAACTTTGAAATCGTACGAGATGAAATCTTAAACATTCATCCATATGACACTCCGTGCATACTAAAATTGGATGCAGAAGTAAATGATTCGTATGGTCAGTGGATTCTGGGTGAAACAAATAGATAATCTATGAAAGATATTTTGATTCGTATGGATAAGACAAAGCTTGCAATAATACTTGTGGCTTTTTTATGGGGATCATCGTTTGCCTTCCAAAAAGGAATTCTTGATTTTATAGATCCTGTCACATTTACTTTTTACAACTTTCTATTGACTGGTATAGTTTTTCTTGTCTACTCTATCTATAAAAAGAAAAATATCTTTTACAGAATAAGAGAAGGGATATTGCTCGGCTCTTTGATTACGGTTATGGAAATAGCACAGATGTATGGGCTTCATTTAAGTACAGCAGCGAACACTTCCTTTATTTCAAACTTAGGAATGTTGTTTATTCCGTATCTTGGTTATTTGATGTACAGACACAACGTTACAACAACAGATACTTTTGCACTCTTGGGAGCCGGTGTCGGCATGTATTTTTTGGTTGGAGGCTTAGACGGTCTGGCTTTTGGAGATTTGTTTTTACTTATGTCGGCATTTTTTATGGCATTTTATTTTTTGATGTCTCAGAGATACGAAGGGGAGTCCGGTGTGCATCTAAGTGTACTGTGTGCTCAGCAGTTTCTTACGGTGAGCTTTTTATCTGGTGTATACATGATGTTGAATAATTATGACTTTCTTATTCCAAAAGATACAGCTTCGCATTTTATTCTATTAATTATTATTTTCACAGCGCTGCCGTATGCTTTGATTCAGTGGTCTAGTAAACATAGCAATGAGATGATGGTGAGTATGTATGATGGTGTTGTAGAGCCGCTTGTTGGTGGAATCGTTGCTTGGTTTATTTTCTTTGAAGCAACTTCTGTTCTTCAGGTTTTGGGCGGGCTTGTCATGGTCATATCTTTTGGAATCAGTGCCGTGTATGACAAAAAGCATGCGTTGCTCAAAAAATAAAATTCTTTTCCTTTAGTAACACGGTGTCCACCTTTCAAAGATAGACAATAATCCACGAACTGCGTACACTAGTATGACTATAAACCAGTAACCATTAACTATCCATGCCTCACGACTACAACAAAGAAGCGCTAGAGCTTCACAAAAAACATCACGGGAAAATCGGACTTGTCACAAAAGTTCCGATGAATGATAGAGATGATCTTTCTCGTGCGTATACGCCAGGGGTAGCAGAGGTGTGTCGTGAAATTGCGCGCGATCCATCACTTGCTCGCGAGTACACACTCAAGCGAAATACAGTGGCTATTATTTCTGATGGTTCAGCTATTTTGGGTCTCGGAAATCTTGGAGCACTCGCAGCTATTCCTGTGATGGAAGGTAAGGCTGCGATATTGAAAAGTTTTGCGGATGTGGACGCCTTTCCTATTTGTTTGGACACGCAAGACACAGAAGAAATTATTAAAGCAGTGAAGCAGCTCGCTCCAGTATTCGGTGCAGTGAATCTCGAAGATATCGCAGCACCTCGATGTTTTGAAATTGAAGAACGACTTCGCGCAGAATTATCTATTCCGGTGATGCATGATGATCAATGGGGGACAGCAACAGTGGTGCTCGGTGGTATTATCAACGCGCTTAAAGTTACAGGAAGAGGCGAAGGTAAAGATGTGAAGATTGTAGTGAACGGTGTTGGTTCAGCAGGAGTGGCAATCTCACGAATTTTACTTTCATACGGGTTCTCTAATATTCTTTTTTGTGATAGTAAAGGAATTATTCATGAAGGACGTGAAGAGCTTACTAAAGAAAAATTGGAACTCATAGGAAAGAGTGCGCTTAAAGGAAGTGAAGGATCGCTCGCTCTCGCAGTGGTCGGCGCAGATGTATTCGTCGGGGTTTCAAAAGCGGGAGCACTCACAAAAGAAATGGCACAATCAATGAACAAAGATGCTATTGTCTTTGCACTTGCGAATCCAATTCCTGAAATTATGCCAGATGTCGCCAAAGAAGCCGGAGTTGCAGTGATTGCTACCGGACGAAGTGACTTCGCGAATCAGTTGAACAACTCACTTATTTTCCCAGGACTTTTCAAAGGTGTGCTTAATGGAAATGTGAAGCAGTTTGAAATCGGCATGTTTACCAAGGCGGCACTCGCACTCGCTGCGCATGTAAAGAATCCGACACATGAATCAATTCTTCCAACGATGTTCGATAAAGAATTGGTGGATGTTATTGCAGCGACGGTGCGGTAATCAAGAGTGGGGATTTCGTGAAGGGCGTGGTAGAGTGTCTGTATGTCATTTTCATTTGAGGTAGTAAAAAAATGTGAGGAGGTGGATGGTGAGGGTAAGGAGCGCGCGCCTTTGGCGCGCGCGGGTATTATTCATACTCCGCACGGAGACATTAAGACTCCAGCGTTTATTACTGTAGGTACAAAAGCTACAGTGAAGTCACTTCGCCCTGAAGACGTCGCCGAACATGTCGGTGCTCAAGCAGTGCTCGCGAATACCTATCATCTCTATCTTCAGCCAGGGGATGAACTTGTAAAAAATCATGGTGGATTCGCAAAGATGATGGGATGGGTTAGAAATAGCCAAGAGTCAAGAGTTAACAGTTTAGAGAAAAATACAATACAAAAAGAAGGAAAGATTCCGATGCCGACATTTACTGACTCGGGAGGGTTTCAGGTGTTTTCTCTTGGACAAGCGCTCGGTCATGGTGTGAGTAAAATCGCAACGAGCGAAGAAATTTCTGCCAGTGAAGCCCAGAGTAAAAGTCAGGTGAAGCGCATGGAGAAAGAGGAGAAAAGTCCACATGAAAAGTTGGCACACATTGATGACGATGGTGTGACATTCAAATCTATTCATGATGGTAGTGAACATAGATTCACACCAGAGAGAAGTATGCAGATACAGCACAATCTTGGTGCGGATATTTTCTTTGCATTTGATGAATGTACGTCACCACTTGCGCCTATCGAGTACCAACGAGAAGCAATTGCTCGTACGCATGAGTGGGCCAAGCGATCACTTGATGAACACAAACGCCTCGGTGTGTCAGAAGCGACAGGGGAAATGCAGGCGCTCTTCGGCGTGGTGCAGGGTGGCGCCTATGAAGATTTACGAAAAGAATCAGCGCGAGAGTTGGGCGCTATGGATTTCGATGGGTATGGTATCGGGGGGAGTTTTACAAAAGAAGACATGGGTACAGCGGTGAGATGGGTGAATGAAATCTTGCCCGAAGGAAAGCCTCGTCATTTGCTCGGTATCGGTGAGCCACTTGATATCTTGCTTGGTATAGAAAATGGTATTGATACGTTTGACTGTGTGTCACCGACACGTATTGCGCGTAATGGTGCGATATATACAAAAGACGGACGCGTTAATTTGCACAATGTAAAGTACAAGGATGACATGTCTCCACTTTCGGAAGAAGACAGTTGGTATACCCATAAGTACACAAAGGCGTATATCTCCCATCTTTTTCGTTCTGATGAAATGCTTGCAGCAACACTTGCTTCACTGCACAATCTTAAATTTTTGACGGTGTTATGTGAAGAAGCGCGTGAACATATTCTTGCAGGAACATTTGAAGATTTTAAGAATACATTTATCAAGCGATACTATAAATAAAAAAGAAATAACAAGAAATAAAAAGGGCCCTGCTTCTCGCGAAGCAGGGCCCTCTGTGCACATGGCCATCTCATCGGTATAAGGGATGATACCTTCCCGTGGTCACTCCGCTATACAGGAGGACGAGGAAAGCGATCAGTCCGACGATGACAGCTGAGCGACGTACAAAGACGCTCAACTGATACCAGCACGTCAGCGACAACGCAGTGCCGATCAGGGTTGCCTGCGCCAGTATCGGCACGGTGGGCTCAATCTTTTTCCAAACCAGATCCCAGTTGATATAACTGTATCCGAATATGAATCCGAGCGCGGCCAAAATGCCGACGAATTGGAGGAAGGGGGCGATATTTTTTTTGAAATCCTCCAGCAGCTTCCCGACTTCGTCAGGATCTTGCCAGTCTTCATGCTTTTGGCTTGTGGTCATCGCTAGTCTCCTTGGTGGTTAGGGCGGTTGAGGGTTCTTCTAGTTTTTATGCTATAATCATATATCAACTATGTCAAGTAATCTCAAGAAACCAAAAGCAACCATACAGACACCGGAAGTATCGACGCCTATGCAAAACGCCTCAGCTCATAGACATGAGGGGTCTTTTAACCTGAAAGGATTCGTACCTGCGGGGGATCAGCCAAAGGCCATCAAAGAGCTTGTAGCGGGACTGAAGAAGGGTGTGAAGCGTCAGACACTTCTCGGTGCCACAGGAACAGGGAAGACCTTTACCATTGCAAACGTTATACAACAAATACAAAAGCCGACACTTGTGATCGCTCACAACAAAACACTCGCGGCTCAGCTCGCGCAAGAATTTCGTACCTTTTTCCCAGATGCAGCGGTGCATTATTTTGTATCGTACTACGACTACTATCAACCGGAAGCCTACATGCCGGTGACAGATACGTATATAGAAAAAGACGCTCAGATAAATGAAGAGATAGATAGACTTCGTCACGCTTCGACACAGGCACTGCTCACACGAAAAGATACTATTATCGTCGCATCAGTATCGTGTATTTATGGTCTCGGTTCCCCGAAAGATTATGAGAGAGAAAATATAAAACTATCTGTCGGTGATTCACTTTCAAAAATATCGCTTATGCAACGTTTTGTCGGTATTCAGTATGAAAGAACAAATGCAGACTTAAACCCTGGAACATTTCGCGCGCTTGGAAATCGCATTGATGTCATGCCAATTTCTGAAACGGTTATGCTACAAATAGAAATAGCTGGTGGGAAAATTTCTCACATGCAAATTGTCGACCCTGTATCGATGAAGTTGCTCAAGGTTGTCGGAGAATATTTTATTTTCCCAGCAAAGCACTTTATTTCTGATGTGCCGACACGTGAACGTGCGGTGAAGACTATTGAAGCGGAACTCAAAGTCCGTCTCGCGGAATTCGACAAAGAAGGAAAGATATTGGAAGCCGAACGTCTCAAGCGTCGCACGAGATATGACGTGGCTATGATAAAGGAAGTTGGTTTTTGTCAGGGTATCGAAAACTATTCACGACATCTCTCAGGAAAAGAACCAGGTGTCGCACCTGACACTCTTCTTGAATATTTCCCTCACAATGCAAAAGGGGAACCAGAGTTTTTAACTGTGATTGATGAGTCTCATGTGACATTGCCACAATTGCATGGCATGTATGCAGGTGATCAGTCTCGAAAGTCAACACTTGTGGAATATGGTTTTCGTTTACCAAGCGCAAAGGATAACCGTCCTCTTCGTTATGAAGAATTTGAAGGCCGAGTGCATGAAGTTATCTATGTGAGTGCGACACCAGGAGTCTTCGAACGCACAGAGTCAGAACAAGTTGTCGAGCAAATCATTCGACCGACAGGACTTCTCGATCCTGTTCTTGAAGTTAGAAAAGTTGGCGCAAGTGGAAAGTACAAGGGCCAGGTGCATGATTTTATTGCGGAAGTGCTCAAGGATGTAAAAATCGGTGGCCGCGTGCTCGTGACGACACTTACCAAGAAAATGGCGGAGAGTCTTTCGGAATATTTGAAGGAACAAGGAGTGAAAGCAGAGTATGTACACAGTGATATTAAAACGATGGATAGAATTCAGATTCTTACGAAGTTTCGTCGTGGGGAATTCGACTGTCTCGTGGGGGTGAACTTGCTTCGTGAAGGTTTGGACTTGCCAGAAGTAACCTTAATCGGAATCATGGATGCGGATAAGGAAGGGTTCCTCCGTTCTGAGACATCACTCATTCAGACTATTGGTCGTGCCGCACGTAATTCACGTGGAAGAGTTATTTTGTATGCGGATGTGATGACAGGTTCTATGGAGCGTGCCATCAATGAGACGAACCGCAGACGGACTATTCAGGAAGAGTACAACAAAAAGCACGGTATTACACCGACGACCATTGAAAAGAATATCAAAGACATTACCGAAGAAATGCAAAGTGATCACGCGAAAGCGGTGAATGCAGAGCTGGCGATCGACAAGAAGTTATTTGCCAAAAATCCGGATAAGTTGGTAAAGCTTAAGGAGAAGGCAATGAAAGAAGCTGTTAAGATTCTCGACTTTGAAACAGCCGCTATACTTCGCGACGAAATAGAAGTTTTAAAAGGAAGAATGGTAAATCCAAGCCTTACATAGGGCCACCCTATGTAAAAAAAGAGAAGAATATACTGTTTTGTATAGGTTTTTCTTTATTTGTCTAGTCTTTGCAGACTATTTTTTGAAGCGTATACTAGTGGGCATATGAAAACATATATATCCCTTTTGCTTGTTGTTGTCAGTTTGGCTGCTATTGTGTTCGGAAGTTATTATTATATGAAAAAGCACACTGCTCGTGCCCCAAAGAATCAGGTTGTGAGTACTGTGAACATGAAAACGGTTACAGGAAAAGTTGTGCGTACATTCGAAGGAGACAATCAAATCGAATATAGTTTCTCTATTCCAGAAGTTGCTACGACAACGATCAGTATGGATGGTGCGCTTATTAGAGTTGTTGATGGTTCTAATATTATTGCAAACATTTACTTCAGCTATGAGGGTGGTCGTGGTCTTACACCTCTTATGTATATTAATAAATTTATTGCACCACAGATTTCTGTGATAAATACCACAGGTACGACAACTATCGGCTCATATGAGTGGCAGGTTGCTGAATCAGCTGGTAGTGAATGGCATATTGCGCGTGTTCTTGATAATCAATGGCTTGTTGTCGTGGAAAGTAAGAAGACAGTACACGATGATGCGATCAAGATTTTGGAAAGTGCGACGATGAAGTAAGGGGTAGTCTATAAAGTCCTTAAAGTCAAAAGGGGATACAAAACACAAAGAGCGGCCACTTCGTGGCCGCTCTTTGTGTTTCTTGCAATGAAACACCTCGCAGCAAGCTGACGAGGTATCAGGTGTCATTCCGGACTTGATCCGGAATCCAGGTCCTAGACACTGGCGTGATCCAAGATCCGAATCTGCTGATTCGCCCGCCTTCGCGAGGATGACACGGATACCGCAGCAAGCTGCGGGGAATTGACCCTAAGAGAGATTAAAAAAGACCCTCATGTGAGGGCCTTGAAGGTTTCCGAAGGGGTAGTTTCAAAGACCGAGCATGTGGTCGACGTCTTCTTTCGAATCGTGTACCCATTTCTTAACTTTCTTCCATGCACGATAGGGGAGGACAAAGCAGATGATGCATAATCCCCACACCCACATAAAGCTCACGCACAGTGCCCAGCCCGCAAGAACAAAAGCAGAGCCGTCCCTAAAACTCGACCTGCGTAGTTCCTTCAAGTAGTTACCGTCGTTATAGAGAACCACCAAATAACCGAGAATCATGATGGGCATCATGATTACTCCGAAATAGTTGTATGCCACCACGTGCTGCCCAATGACACAAATGGTCATGAGAACGTCATAGACCAGGAATATCATCCATTCGTCTATGAGGGGGTCGCGGGAATAATTTGTCATAGTCATTTCCTTTTCAGTTGGTTTTTTGTCCATAATTATTCTGCATCTTTTGAAAAATATTGTCAAATATGGTATAATCCGAAAATTACCTTGACCGACGTGTTTGTATTTTGGGAGAACCTAAAGTCTAAAATCTAGCATCTAACATCTATCCCTATGGCCTCAAAAAAACAAGAAAATCATGCACATTTAGAAAGCATTATTGTTCGGGGTGCGCGTACACACAATCTCAAAAACATTACCGTTGAGATGCCACGCCATAAGATGATCGTATTCACGGGATTGTCTGGAAGTGGAAAGTCATCACTTGCTTTTGATACGATATTCGCCGAAGGACAGCGTCGCTACGTAGAATCACTTTCTGCATACGCCCGTCAGTTTTTGAATCAAATGCAAAAGCCGGACGTTGATGAAATCGTTGGCCTTTCTCCTGCTATTTCTATCGACCAAAAGTCAGCCGGTCGTAACCCTCGTTCAACAGTTGCGACCATTACCGAAATCTATGACTACTTACGTGTACTCTATGCGCGCGTTGGCAAGCCATACTGTATAGAATGCGGTGAACGAATTCAAAAACTTTCGAATGAAGAAATTATGCATTTCATTTTGGGTAAGGTAAAAGCTGTTGATTACAAAAAAATAAAAACAGAGATGATGGGTGTTGAATTTTCTCATGCGGAACTTCACATCATGTCGCCACTTGTGCGTGGAAGAAAAGGGGAACACTATCAAATGCTTTACGACATGCTCGGTAAAGGCTACACCGAAGCTGTCATCGATGGACACCGTAAGTCACTGCGTGAACAAATAGTCCTTTCGAAAACAAAGAAGCACGAAATTTCAATCGTAGTGGATTCTATTGCTATTGATGAATTGCGAAACAAAGCATCAGAAAAAGATGCCATGACTCGACTCTCAGAAGCTATCGAACGCGCGCTTCAAGAATCAAACGGGCTTCTCGAAGTGGAAATTCTCGGCGAGAAAACCATTATGAGTAATAAGTTCTCGTGCGCTTCTTGTGGATTTTCATTTCCCGAAATTGAACCTCGTTTGTTTTCGTTCAACTCACCGTATGGTGCATGTCCGACGTGTAATGGTCTCGGCACCAAGTATTTTGGCGGCTTAGATGAATGTGATGATTGTCACGGCAAGCGTCTTCGTCCTGAAGCGCTTCACGTGTACCTAGATGATGTTGAAAAAATAAATATCGTGGATATCACGGCGCTTTCTATTAAAGATGCAGAAAGCTACTTCGCACGTATTCCTCTCACCAAGAAAGAACAAGAAATTGCTTCTGTTGTTATTAAAGAAATACAGTCACGACTACAATTCATGTTGAATGTCGGCCTTGATTATCTTTCACTCAATAGAAAAGCAGACACGCTTTCAGGAGGGGAAGCACAACGTATTCGTCTGGCGAGCCAGCTTGGGTCCAAACTTGTCGGCGCTCTCTATGTGCTCGATGAGCCAACTATTGGACTTCATCAGCGAGATAACGAACGTCTCATCCAAACACTGCTCCATCTTCGTGATATCGGAAACACTATTATCATCGTCGAACATGATGAAGATACTATCTTCGCATCTGATTTTATTGTGGACATTGGTCCGAAGGCGGGGGTGCATGGTGGCGAGGTGGTAGTTTCTGGATATCTGGACGAACTACTCACTGCACCGAACAATAAGTCTGGCAGTGTGACACTTGCATACTTGCGTGGGGAAAAACAAATCCCTATTCCAGTTCGTCGCCAAACAGATAAGGGAGCACTTCGTGTGACCGGTGGGAATATTTTTAATATCAAAGATATGAACGTGAATGTGCCACTTGGCAAGCTCGGTGTCATCACGGGCGTGTCTGGGTCTGGTAAGAGTTCATTCATGTACGAGATTTTGTACAAGAACTTACTTGCACGATTGGAACGTCGTCATCGCAGTGCGCAGATTTACAATGTGGCTTCGTTTTCTGGAACTGAGTATGTTTCTCGTGTCGTGCTCATCGACCAATCAGCTATTGGTCGCACGCCGAGATCGAACCCTGCGACATATACTGGTGCATGGACACACATTCGTGACCTCTTCGCAGAATCAGAAGAGGCTCGTATTCGTGGATGGAAGCCATCTCGCTTTTCTTTTAACGTGAAAGGTGGACGTTGTGAAGTGTGTCAGGGTAATGGTGAAATAGCTGTCGAAATGCACTTCTTACCGACCGTGTATGTGGAGTGCGATGTCTGTCTTGGAAAAAGATTCATGAAAGAAACACTCGAAGTGAAATGGAAAGGGAAGAGTATTTATGATGTGCTCTGTATGACTGTCGAAGAAGCACTCACATTCTTTTATGATATTCCTGCGGTATACGACAGAGTAAAGACACTCGACGATGTAGGCCTCGGCTACCTTGAGCTCGGT
This sequence comes from Minisyncoccota bacterium, assembly GCA_041651055.1. Lineage (GTDB taxonomy): Bacteria > Patescibacteriota > Minisyncoccia > Phycocordibacterales > UBA5272 > UBA11704. The sequence continues at coordinate 341,327 of JBAZJW010000001.1, read as the reverse complement.
CAGTCGGCTACGACACTTTCAGGAGGGGAGGCTCAGCGTGTGAAGATTTCGAGTGAGCTCTATCGTCCTCATGTAGAGAAAACTATTTATCTCCTAGATGAACCATCTATCGGACTTCACTACGAAGACATTGTGAAGTTGATTGAGATTTTGAATAAATTGGTTGATAAAGGAAATACGGTACTTCTCATCGAACACAACTTGGATATTATTAAATGTGCCGATCATGTGATCGACATCGGTCCCGAAGGAGGTGTCGGGGGAGGAAAGGTAATCGCGACAGGGACGCCAGAGCAAGTGGCATCGAATCCGAATAGTTATACCGGTCAGTATTTAAAGAAAGTCCTCAAGCGTCAAAAATAGGTGTATCAGTTTGTAAAGTCTATAAAGTCAAAAGTCCATAAAGGGAATACTCTTTTGAAACTTTGATTTGTCTAGGTCTTGCCTAGATGAGTGCGGGTAGCATATTAGCAAGGTGAAATATTAATAGTTTACATAGGGCCACCCTATGTAAACTGTTTTGTAAATTTTAGTGATTAAGAATTCTTTAGTATGCAAAATAAAAAGCCACCGAGGGGTGGCTTTGTTCCTAGGCCGAGCTTGTGCTCGAATCCTAGAACTGAACGGCAGCGTCGCCGTACATTTTTCGCGCTTTCCAAACGGAAAGCGCTGGGCGTTCGGCAATCCGACGTTCCTCAAGTATGCTGTGACACCGGAGATATTTCTCCCGGTTTGCAGCACGCTCTTCCCCAATCATCTGGCGCGCAGTCTTTCCGCACGCCTCCGCTTTCTCGCATCCTCTGCAACCGTGGGGAACGATTGCTTCGGCATCATCGAGCTCTTTTTGGCCCATAAAAAAATTCTCCTAACTTATTTTTCTTCCAGCCCCTTCTTACAGGGACCACCCTTCGCTCATCACACAATGATATGCTTACCCTTTAGGCGGGCACGCCAGTGTACAAAGGCGAGCTTTTATTATACAATACAATCAATGAAAAGGCAAGACTTGTCCACACTCAAACTTCCGGATAATCCGGGGGTGTATTTTTTTCGTGACAAGGAAGGAAGCATCTTATATATAGGAAAAGCGACGTCGCTCAAGGATAGGGTGCGCAGCTACTTCAACCCAGACCTCATGAAGGCTCGTGGGCTCCGTCTAGTGACCATGGTGACGCTTGCAGACACGGTGACTCACCAAGAAACAGGGAGTGTTCTCGAAGCGCTCCTGCTTGAAAGTAAGCTCATTAAAGAGCATGTCCCGATGTACAACGCCAAGGAAAAGGATGACAAAAGTTTTACCTGTGTCGTCATTACGAGAGAGCCGTATCCACGGGTACTCAGTATGCGCATCAGGGATTATGAAAAGAAATTCACCAAGAAAGAGACCCTCGCGGTATATGGACCATTTGCTTCGCTTACACAATTACGCGCGGCCATGAAGATTATTCGAAAGATGTTTCCGTATCGAGATAGATGTGAACTTGGTCAAACGAAGCCCTGCTTTAACGCTCAGATAAAGCTTTGCCCGGGGGTATGTATAGGTGCTATTAGCGAGGTTGAATATAAAGGACATATTGATAATATTCGAAAATTCTTCGAAGGTAAAAAGACAGATATTAAACGAGTCCTTACGAAAGATATGGAAGCCTATGCCAAGAAACAGTTATTTGAAAAGGCAGCACAGGCGCGTAACACGCTCTTTGCACTCGATCACATAAAAGACATAAGCCTGATACAAGAAGAAGAGATTATGTCTTTTAAGGATACAACCTTTCGTATCGAAGCCTATGATGTGGCACATATTTCTGGTACATCACGCGTCGGAGTCATGGTCGTGCTCGAAGGAAAAGAGAAAGCAAAAGATTCCTACAGAAAGTTTAAGCTGGAAGAAAAAGTAAACGATGACTACGAAGGCTTACGCCAGATACTTCTACGACGGTTTGCTCATAAAGAATGGCGATACCCAGACCTTATTGTTATCGACGGGGGAATGGCACACAAGCAAACTGCCGAAAAAGTACTCGCTCATCTCGGCCTTCCTATTCCATGTGTATCGGTAGTAAAAGATGAACGCCATAAACCAAAAGACATTTTGGGTAGCGCTATACATGTGGATAACCATAAAAAGGAAATACTTCTTGCTAATGCCGAATCTCACCGCTTCGCTATCGGTTACCACAAGGCCTTGCGAAATAAGGTTGTGTAGAAATATGTAGAACAGAGTGTCAAGAGTTACTCTTGACATGGAAATGAAAGACAAAAAAGATGGCTTTTAGCCTTTGAATGTGTACACTCTATATATTAATAAAGATGTAATTTTTCACGGCGCTGTATGGCTATTCTGCAAATTATCAAGAAAAGAAATGGTGAAATTGTGCCTTTTGAATCAGAGAAAATTGAACGTGCTATCAAGAAGGCATTCATAAGTGTTACTCGCGACGAAAAAGCCGCGGTTGCAAAACACATTACTGAATTGGTGGGGAAGGAACTCGAGCTCGAGGCTATTACTCGTGAAGGGTACGTGCCGACAGTAGAACATACGCAGGATTTAGTCGAAAAGCACTTGATGAGTGCTGGTTTTTTTGATGTCGCTAAACATTACATCATTTATCGTTTTGAACATCAGAAACTTCGTGAAGAAGAAAAGATGGAAGTTCTCGAAAAGGTAGAGGAAGGAGGTTTGTATGTCACGAAAGCTAACGGCACAAAGCAGAAGTTTGATATTGAAAAGATTCGAGCGTCAGTGCTCTATGTTGTGAAGGGGTACGAAAAGGAAATCAATGTCGAGCAAATCGTCAACCAGATCAAGCTTGAGATTTATGAAGGAATGACCACCAAGGAAATCTCGAAGGCACTTATCATGACAGTGCGTTCTATGATCGAACAAGATCCTGCGTACTCATACGTCGCCGCTCGTATGATTCTCGCGCAGATTAACGAAGACCTTCTCGGTGAGACACTTGATTACACCAAGATAGACGAACAGTATAAAGAGACTTTCATTGCTGGTATCAAGAAAGGAGTAGCTACAGGACTTCTCGATGCACGTATGGCAAACTTTGACCTCAATCGTCTCGCATCTGCGCTCGTCAGATCACATGACGATCTCTTTATGTATCTCGGTGCTCAGACACTCTATGAGAGATACCTTGTGCGTGATGTGGAAGGTGATGGAAAAATCATCGAGAATATCCAAGGATTCTGGATGCGTGTCGCCATGGGTGTCGCGCTTGCAGAAAAGGATCTCGATCGTACGACACGTGCTATTGAATTTTATGAATCAATGTCGACACTTCGTTTCGTACCTTCATCACCGACGCTCTTTCATGCTGGCACCAAGCATCCTCAGCTTTCGAGTTGCTACTTGAACACCGTCGGGGACTCTCTTGAAAGTATTTTCAAGGTGTACTCAGACAACGCACAGCTCTCGAAGTGGGCAGGAGGTATCGGTACGAACTGGACATCAGTGCGTGCGTCAGGTGCACTCGTGAAAAAGTCTGGTATCAAATCAAACGGTATCATTCCGTTTCTTAAAATCGCGAACGACGTTACCGTCGCCATCAATAGATCTGGTCGTCGTCGTGGAGCGACATGTGCGTACCTCGAAAACTGGCACTACGATGTAGAAGAATTCCTCGAACTTCGCAAGAACACAGGAGACGATCGTCGTCGTACCCATGATATGGATACCGCACTCTGGATTTCGGATCTCTTTATGAAGCGTGCGCAGGCAGATGAAGATTGGACACTCTTTTCACCAAGCGAAGCGCCTCTTCTTTCAGAAACGTTTGGTTCAACATTCGAGAAGCATTATGCAGAATATGAAAAGCTTGCTGAGGAAGGAAAGATAAAAATCTTTAAGACAATAAAGGCTCGTGAACTCTGGCGAAAAATGGTGACCATGCTCTACGAAACAGGGCACCCATGGATTACGTGGAAAGATCCTTCAAATGTGCGTTCACCTCAGGATCATGCAGGTATTGTTCACAATTCAAACCTCTGTACCGAAATTACACTGAATAATAGTGAAGACGAAACAGCTGTGTGTAACTTGGGGTCACTCAATTATCAGCGTCTAATGTTAAATGGAAAGTTCGATGTGGACCTCGTGGCGACAACGACACGTACCGCTATTCGTATGCTCGATAATGTTATTGATGTGAACTTCTATCCAACTGTCGAAGCAGAACGAAGTAATTTCCGTCATCGCCCGATTGGACTCGGTCTCATGGGCTTCCATGACGCACTCTATATGATGGATATTAATTTTGATTCTGATGAAGCGGTACAGTTCGCGGATGAATCAATGGAACTCATCTCGTACCACGCCATTCTTTCTTCTTCGGAGCTCGCTCGTGAGAGAGGAAGCTACTCAAGCTTTAAGGGAAGTAAATGGGACAGGGGTATTTTCCCAGTAGACACAATCGACCTCCTTGAAAAGGAACGCGGTGTGGAGATTGCAGTATCGAAAGAAGCTCGTCTCGACTGGACACCAGTACGTGCATCAGTCGCACAGTATGGTATGCGAAATAGTAATACGATGGCTATGGCACCTACTGCAACGATTTCGAATATCGTTGGGTCTGTTCCATGTATCGAACCGATTTACAAAAATATTTACGTGAAGTCAAACATGAACGGTGAATTCATCGTCGTGAACCCATACCTCGTCGCAGACTTAAAAGCTCTCAAACTTTGGGACTTCGAAATGATTGGTCTTCTTAAATATAACGACGGCTCGGTGAAAGATATTCCAAGTATTCCGGCGAATCTAAAGAGTAAATACAAAGAAGTATTCCAAATCGACCCATCATGGCTTATCAAGTCAGCAGCACACAGGGGTAAGTGGGTGGATCAGTCACAGTCACTCAACATTTACTTCGCTGGAACATCTGGTCGTGAACTTGCGAATATTTATGAGTACGCATGGTCACTCGGCCTTAAGACGACGTACTACCTTCGTTCTCTCGGAGCATCACAAGTAGAAAAGAGTACCGTGAATGCATCTGAATTCGGATCGACACATACACGTGGTGCTGGTGAACAAAGCCAAGCCGGTGTCGTAATCGCTGGTCAACCTGTCGTGAGTTCGGTTTCTGTCGGTATGCCATCAGAAGCAATGATTACTACACCAGAAGTGGTAGCAGTAATCGCAGAACCACAAGTCTCTGTGATGTCACCGATTGCTTCTATCGTGACACCTGCTGTGCAATCAGAAATGGCGATGATGCCAAAGACAAACACCAAGTACAACATCACTGTCATGCCAGAAGCAACGTGTGATGGATGCCAATAAATAGTCGACAGTCTACAGCTGACAGTCAACAGAAATACAGGTAGATTCGTTATCAATTAGAAATTAAATGCATTAACTAAAAACTAGAAACTATTAACTAATAACTACCCACCATGCCTCCTGTAACACCTTCAAATAATTCAGCCAACCCTCAAGTCCCAAATCCTCCATTTGGAGATCCAAATCACCAGCCAATCATTCAGCGTGGTGCTAGTCGTGTAGATGTTAATGAAAGAAAAATAATCAACGGCGGAGGAGCAGATGTGGTGCAGTTGTGGCCGATCAAGCACAAGTTCGCATGGGATGCGTACAATGTTGGAAATGCGAATCACTGGCTTCCAACCGAAATCAGTATGCAATCTGACATAGAACAGTGGAGATCTCAGACCGTTCTCTCAGATGATGAGCGTCATGCGTTCAAGACCGTGCTCGGATTCTTTACGACAGCGGACTCTATTGCGGCGAACAATCTCGTGCTCGCATTCTATAAGCACATCACTTCGCCAGAAGCACGCCTCTATCTTCTTCGTCAGGCGTATGAAGAAGCGGTGCACACGCATGCGTATCAGTACATGGTGGAGTCGCTTGGGTTAGACGGTACAGAAATCTACAACATGTATCGTGAGGTGGATGCTATTTACAACAAAGAAGAATTTATTCTTTCTTTCAACACGGGAATATTTGACGACAATTTCAAGACGGGGACATTTGAGAGTGATCAGAAGTTTTTGGAGAATATGTGTGTGTTCTCGCTTATTCTCGAAGGTATTTTCTTCTACTCATCATTCGCCGTTATTTTCGGATTCCAGAGACAAGGGAAGTTGGTTGGAAGCGCTGAACAAATTCAGTACATCATGCGTGATGAAAGTAATCATATGAACTTCGGTATCGATATGATTAATACGATTAAGGAAGAGCAACCAGAACTCTGGACTCCGGAATTCGTGACGCGTATTACGAATCTCGTGAAGAAGGCCGTAGAGCTCGAATACAAGTTCGCTGTGGACGTATTCCCTACAGGAATATTTGGTTTGAATGCAGATGGTTTCAAACAGTACATCGAACACATCGCGGACAGACGTCTCGCACGTGTAGGAATTGATCAGGTGTATGGTAGTTCAAATCCGTTCCCATGGATGAGTGAAGCGGTGGATTTGAATAAGGAGAAGAACTTTTTCGAAACACGAGTTACTGAGTATAAGACTGGTGGCACCTTATCCTGGTAATTTTCTAAAGAAATTGGCGCATTACTTTGTCGCTACGGAATTTTTCTCGTCAACGTACTTTCTCGTACGTCTCCTTGAAAAATTCCTAAGCTCCTCGTACTGCATCCAATTTCTTTAGAAAATAATTACCCCCTCAAAGTTGTGTATCTGAAGCAGTCTCTGAAAAAATAAAAATACAAAATAATTTCTATGACTATTAATCAAGCCTTGATTGATAAAATAAACAATTTGCCAAAGCCATTAATTATAGGTATTTCTGGTTTTGGTGGTTCTGGAAAATCAACGTATGCGAATCTGTTGGCTGAAAAACTTGGCGCCCCCATTATTGGAGTTGATTCATTTATGAAAGATAAAACTCTTTCAAAGTATTCAATGTGGAGTGTTATGGATTACGAGCGGCTAGAAAAGGAGGTTCTCTATCCTTTTCTTTATACAGACGGAGTTTTTTCCTACGGTCATTTTGATTATGGTAAAAATAATATAGATAACATTGTTAGTGTTTCTAATCATTCAATAGTAATTATTGAAGGGGTTGGATTGTTTCGTCCAGAGTTGCTTCACTACTTTGGATATACAATATGGATTGATTGTCCAATTGAAATTGCTACGGAAAGGGGGAAGAAGAGGGATCGAGAGGAATATAATAATCCACAAGATGAACTATGGGATGGAATCTGGAGGGAAAATGACATTGAGTGCTTTGAATCATTTAAACCAAAAGAAATTGCTCATGTGGTTATAGATAATAGTTTGCTATAATAAAAACTTATGAAATCAACATACATATACATTGGAATTGGGGTAGTGATTGCTGGAGCATTAATTTTATGGGACCCGTTGGGTTTGTCTCCCAATAGCGGTACTCATGATGAGTTTATATCAAATATTAATGCAACATCGACGACACAGACAACACAAACTACAAATACAAACGTAACAACAAACAATATGCTAGTAACAGAATTAAAGATGGAAGATGAAGTGGTGGGAACAGGGGCCACAGCTGTCGCAGGGGACAAGGTGACCGTACAGTATGTGGGTACGCTTATGAATGGTACGATTTTTGATGCATCACGTAATCACGGTGATCAGGGATTCATGTTTACTCTCGGAGCAGGTGAAGTAATTAAAGGGTGGGATATGGGTGTAGCAGGTATGAAAGTGGGCGGCAAGCGTAAGCTCACCATTCCAGCCGATCTCGCATATGGCAATCAGGCGGTGGGAGGTGTCATTCCAGCGAATTCAACTTTGATTTTCGAAGTAGAGCTAATTAAGACAGGGAAATAGAGCCAGTCTATAAAGTCAAAAGTCTGTAAAGTCCATAAAGGAAATACAAAAAAAGAAAAAACAATAACCGTCATTGCATATGCAATGACGGTTATTGTTTTTTAACTTCTAAAATATCTGCTATATAAAAAGGGAAACCGATACTTTCGTATCGGTCAGGTGCATCACATTGCTACGAGTATGATCATCACCTTTGGGTTGTTTGTGATTCATAATTAAACCCATGCTTATCCACCCATGATATGACCTGACGGCTTCCCATACAGGACCGCCAGCGGCAACATGCAGTAAATACAGTCCGTAGAATTTCAGTATGATAAAAATGTAACACCATGTCAATCTTTACATGGACAGATTTTTCTTTATTCTATTTATAGAATATAAAAAGGACCAGGGGTTGATGACAACCTCTGGCCCGAGAAAAAAATTACCGCTTTTCTGCTGCCAGTTTCCATGCGGGGTAGAAACAGGCAAGAAGGACAATGTCCTGCCATGACCCTTCACCGAAAACTTCATCTTTCAGAGTTGCTTCGACCGTGTAGCCGCAGCGCTTGCTGTATTCGATGCTCGCGGTATTTGATGCGAAGGCCCGTGAGATGATCTTGTGCATTCCTAAAGTTTGAAACGCATATTCAAGCAAAACCATCTTGGCATCTGTGGCGTATCCTTTGCTACGGAAGTCTGCTTCACCGATGATCGTGCCCGTCGTGGCATTTCGGTCAACCCAATTGATGTTGTGTAGCGCTATTGTTCCAATAGGCTTTCCTTCATCTTTTGTTTGAATAACAAGGCGAACATCAGTTGGGTTGTTTGGTGAAAGACTAACCTTTTTGATCCACGACTCTTCTGCCGTTTCTGTCATAGGGAATCTCTGTGTGAGATATCTTCTCGTTTCAGAATTATTCATCCACTTCGTAAAAATCACGATATCGGACACGGAAATGGGACGCAGAACTGTCTTCTTTCCGATGAGAAAAATAGCACTCATGATAAACCTCCTAAGCGTGTAAAAGAACTTATACACAAAGTGCATCACATGAATTATGTGATGCACTGTAGGTCCTTATGAGGTTGTTAGTGTTTTATTGCAACGACCCACCCAGCATCACATAATCAGGAAATCCCTTAGGGGTGTATCCCCCGAGGAAATTGGCTGACATATTCGTCTGTGATGCGATCATTACTACCATATCTTATTCATACCAGAGACTCGTATTCTTGTCAAATTTTGACGCGAGCCTTTTATGTAGTGTGTTTGGGCCTTGTTATCAATTAGAAATTAAAAATTTAAAATTTAGCGAAGCGACTGCTATACTAAAGCTATGTTAAACGTATCTCGTAGCATGCCAGATATCGCAGTCCTTCGCGGAGGGAATCATAATTTCAAAACATCTCTCGCTGAAGGTGCAGAGGTTTTAATTTCTCTTACGAAAATAGGATACAAGCCGCTTGATGTGGTTATTGACACCGAAGGTAAATGGACGCTTCAAGGCTTGCCAACGGACGCGCACTATATATTCACTATTGCACACACGGTTGTGGACACGACACGCATGAAAGGGGAAGCGTATCAGGCACTTGCCAAGGATATGGGTATACCGCTTCTCTTTTCTCGAGCACACGAAGTGACTATGGATAGAGAAGACATGTACAGAGTATTGCGTCAGCAAGGTATCAAAGTTCCCGAGACTGTCGTCGTCCGTGCGAGTGCTCCACTCAAAGACAGTCTCTTTCGTGAGCTGTGGTCTACGTATCACACACCACTTATGGTACGACCACTTGTGCGTACAGCAGGCGCTCCTTCACGATTAATAAAACTTTTTACAGATCTAGAAACTATCATTCGTGATTATCATGCAAAGGGAATAGACACACATGTGCTCACGTATAAAAAAGCACCGACATCATCCATCGCAGCGCTCCCTGATTTTCGTGGAGAAAAGTTGTATACGCCACTATGGGTAGAAACCTTTGCAAGCTTGCAAGGTATCCCAAACGAAGAGGCTCCGATGCGTGCGCATGTCCATGCTCCAGAATGGAAAAAAGAACAAATGAAGAAATTCGTCACCCAAGTATACGAGGCGCTCGATCTTACGGGGCCAGTTTGTATTGATATGATTTCGCATGCAGATGGATATACCGTAGTGAATATTGACACCGCGCCGTCACTTAGAAAAGATGGACGATTTATGCAGTCACTCGCGACGACAGGAGTAGACGCTGGTCAGTATGTGCATTCACGCATAGAACATGAACTCAAGAGATAGAACGCTACTAAGTCTTATATTGGGACTACCTACTATTTTTATTATTGTATATTTGCTGTTGAGGTAAAACGACATAGAGTCTTTATGGTAATCACAATGATGGGGCGGTTTTTACTTTTGTAGTAATGCGCGATGTATGTTTTTTTCTAACAAAAGGTTTTTACCGCATAAAACGGTTCAAGATGTGCGACGCAGGAAAATTTTTTGAGAGAGATGTACATATGAGTACATTGACCGAGAAAAATTTCCTGTAACAAAGTAAATATGTCTAATTTTAGTTCAGATATTGCGTCAGGTGCAAGCTAAGAAAAGTTTTTATGACTAAGGCGTATACAGACATACGACGCAGAAGTAAAAACTTTTCTTAGCGAAGCAGATGGCACAATGTATGGACTAAAAACAAAAACCGCCCCTCTGGTAAGTATGGCGGTCTCTGTTTTGTAATTCTTCTACGCTTGCGCGTAGGGGAACGACGTCTTTGTTTGATGCGTTACGGTTGCTTCTCAGGCTTCCTTATGAAACAACTTTTTTGGTAGCTGTCTTTTTGGTTACCCTTGACGTGGCCGCCTTAGCAATCTGTTTGACGGATTGCTTCCCAGTTGTTTTTGAAGCCGCATCTGCTTTTTTATCGGCATCGACGAGAAGTGCATGGGTCACCCATTCTGATAATTTATTGCAAGCAGCGAGTGCCCCTGATTTTTTTGCATATCCTTCGGACATACATACTGGTTCACCATTGCGTGCAAGAAGTCGGAATCGGTACATGCCCTTCTTGTCTTGATAGACTTCAAGGACTGTCGTTTTTGACATTCTTTTACTAGTTCTAATAAGCTGATAAGAAACAACTGTCTGTACATAGTGTAACAACCTTGAGTGATATACTCAAGTACATAGAGGGTAGTTATTCACATATTTAGAAAATCTCAGATTTCAGTTGAAACGAGAATTTTGTCCCGCACGAGAAAAATATACAAGAAAAACATGATAGCCTTACAAGAAATAGTTGCATGCAGGATAAAACATTCATAAAAACAGTTTTGGTTCACTATAGAAAAAATGGAAGACATACATTACCATGGAGAAAAAATATCACTCCATATAGAATTGTGGTGAGTGAAATAATGCTTCAGCAAACACAAGTGAGTCGTGTGCTCGAGAAGTATTCATTGTGGATGAAAAGCTACCCAACGCTAAAAGCCTTGTCACAAGCTAGTTTTCGAGATGTTTTGGTGTTATGGCAAGGACTCGGATATCAACGGCGTGCAAAAGCACTCTACGAGCTCGCACAGAAGCATACACGTGTTCCTGTATCATACGATGAGCTGTGCACGCTCTCGGGTATCGGCACATACACTGCGTCTGCTATCTCTGCGTTTGCCTATGATACATTTTCTCATCCATTGCTTGAGACGAATATTCGCACAGCGCTTATCGAAACCTATCATCAAGGTGAAGAAAAGATTCACGATGGAATTTTGTATGATGATCTTTCTCGATTAGAAAAAAGTGCACAGGTAAAGAAATTGGGAGCAAGAATCTGGTATTACGCATTGATGGATTATGGTGCTCATTTGAAAGCATCTTCTATTTCTCATAATGCAAAGAGTGTACATCATGTGAAGCAGTCAGTATATAAAGGATCTGTTCGTGAATTGCGTGCAAAAGTTTTGTTTGCAATTACACATGGAGAAACATCTCCTGACGATGAGCGCACAGAAGGTGTGTTGGAAAAATTAGTGAAGGAAGGGTATGTGATAAAGAAAGGGAAGAGGTATAGGATTTCCTCGTAATATTCAATGAAACAATAATCAATATTCAAAGAGATACAAGTCTGCGTCTCCTTTATGGACTTTTGACTTTATAGACTATTGTATACCCAGATCTTTCAAAAGTGTGGTGACCTGTTTCGGTGTCATGGTGTGTACTTTACCAGAAGCTAATCCATGAACAGAAAAAGACATGATACGAGTACGAGCAAGTTTCATCACGGTTAAGTTAAGCGCATTTAACATACGACGAATCTCATGCTTCTTTCCTTCGGTGAGAACTATGCGTAATGAAAAACCTTCGTTGTAGATAGAGACAGATTTCACAGGGGCGTAGGTTGCTTCTTGTGTGTAAATACCTTTCTTGAGAAGCGTTACGACACGAGGTGTGGCTTTTTCTCGTATAACGACATCATATTCTTTTTCACGCCCATACTTTGGGTTAAGAAGTGCGTCCACAACACGGTAGTCGTTACTGTACATCAGTAATCCCTCACTTTCTTTATCGAGTCGGCCGAGAGGTTCACAACCTCCGAGCTCCGGTCTTCGTCCTGTGACTTCACCACGAGGTTTGTTGTAGAGGGCGTAGATGAGTTCTTTTTGCGGATAGGTGATACACACAGTGTCTCCCTTTGATACTTTACTACCAAGACTTGCTTGTGATCCATTGATGGTTACATAATTTCTAGAAATATATTCATCGATAGTGCGACGAGAACCAACTCCTTCATCACGAAGGAAGACATTGATGCGTACTGGTTCTTTTGTTGTAACTTTAATTTCTTTCATAGGTGTTGTATCAGTATCTTTTTGAATATTGATTATTGTTTCATTGAGTATTAGCTCAAGCTGAAAGCCTGAGCTATCTCGTGTCCTTCATCGGAAGAACGTAGGATATACTCCACAATATAGCACATCCGAGGATAACAAACATCAGTTGAGGTCGTGTGACAAGAAGTGGTGCCACCGCGACACCAACCGCGCCCACAATAATCGTCGCCACAGCATAGGCATTACTAAAGAGAGCTGTTAGGGAGGCATCTTCGGGGCCAACCTTTTTGAAGTAGTAGGTAAACGCCATAGTTTCCACACAAGCGGCCCCAATACGAGAAATGAGAAGTAGGAATACCCATACACGTGGGTCAGGGCTCGTAACGACGACACACAGAAGTGTCGTTACTGCGAGAATAAGAAGTCCAATGATAAGTAGTTCTTTTTCTCCAAGTTTAGTATCTGCAAGCATCCCTAGTTCATACGGTAAGAGTACAAGAGGAATAAGTGCTAGTGGAATAATAAATGAAAGGTATGTAGGAAGAGATATACCAATCGTAGCGAGGTATATCGGAGAATAAATCACCATCACCGCATAGAAACATTGCACAATGAGTATGGATACAAGTGCCGCTCGGAGGTTTTTGTTTTGCCACCCAAGCTTAAGTGCTCCTGCCATATCGATGGTGTGATAGGCCGGCTCTTTAACATGCTGGAGATATTTATGGAGAAAGAAAAGAAACGGTACAAGGGTGAGGGATGCAACGATATACAGCATCTGAAATGATCCGTTCGCGAGAATTGTTCCTCCAATGAGAGGGGAAATAAGAATACCCATATTAAGGAGTGCTAGAAAGAGACCACGAATGCTTCCTGTTTCGGCGTGATTACTAAAGCTCTCAATAAAAACATTCAAGGAAACATAGAGTAGTGCTTGTAAGGTAAAGTGAACAATGAAGAACAGGGCAATGAGATACATATTCGAAGACAATGCAAAGAGAATGGTAATGAGAATCTCTGCGATGGCGAGCGATGCGGTGAATTTGTAGCTATGGAATTTTTTAATACGCTGCGTGACTGACATTGACGCCCATAATGAAATGACACTTCCTATCATGTAGAGTGCGCTCACCCATGACGCGCTAAAGTATTGATGAAGGTATGATGATGTGGCGTACAGTGGTATGCCATAATGAAGGGCATATAAAATCGTGAGCATATACGTCACGACGAGAAGCTTATTACGAGTGATGGCGTGCATAGATATGCTAAGTATACAGTCGACAGTCGACAGTTGCCAGTCCAATGCTAACAGAAATACTAAAGCGGCACCGTAGGTGCCGCTTTAGTATTTCTGTAGACTGGAGAATAGTAACTATACCGAGATGATAACCGGAATAATTACCGGACGCTTCGCTGTTTTCTGAAGAAGGAATTTTGTTGTTGCTTCTGCAACCTCCTGCTTCATATCATCGAGGTTTGAAAATCCTCCACGAGCGAGCGAATCATCGATAACCTTCTTGGTAAGAAGACGTGTCTGGTACAAAAGATCTTGTGATTCTTTGAGGTACACGAATCCACGAGAAATAAGATCGGGAGACTTCTTGAGGGTGTGCGTGTGACTATCGATAACACCGATAACCACGAACATTCCGTCTTCAGCAAGTGTCTGACGATCACGCATGACGACATCTTGGATTTTACCAACAGATGTTCCGTCTACGACAATCATCTCACACGGTGCCTTTTCTTTTAGTTTAAGAATTTTATTTCCATTATCTTGAATTTCAATAATCATACCGTTATCTGGAATAACAATATTTTCTTCCATCATACCGAGCTTGCGTTCGAGGTCGGCATGCACACGGAGCATGTAGTGATATCCGTGAACAGGGATGAAGAATTTAGGGTGAATCTTTCGGTGAATCCATACAAGTTCGTCAGCGTTCGCATGACCAGAAGAGTGAACATCTGATGTTTTGTAGTGAATAAGGTGAGCACCTTGACGAGAAAGTTTATCTTTGAGGTTCTGAACAGAGCGTTCATTGCCGGGAACTACCGATGATGACATGAGAATCGTATCCTTTGGTGTGAGACGAATAAACTTGTGTGTCTTATTTGCAACACGACCGAGCGCAGCGAATTCTTCACCTTGAGCACCAGTCGCCAAGATAACGAGCTTGTTCTCTGGGTAGTGAAGCATTTCTTCAAGCGTGATAAGTGTCTCAGGTTTTATCTTGAGCATGTTCGCAAGCTTGGCTACTTCGATAATTGTTTTCATACTGCGACCTTCAACGACAACTTTTTTGCCGTATCGTTCAGCGGTTTCTAGCATATAGAGCATGCGTTCTACCTGACTTGCAAACGTACTGACGATGAGACGGCCGGGGGTATCCCTGATAACATTCTCGATATTTTTGTACACAACACGATCAGAAATAGAAAATCCTGGGTTCTCACAGTTTGTGGAATCCGCCATCATAAGGAGAATGTTTCTGTTTTCAAAAACCTTGTAACGATCCTCTTCATTATCTGTTGGGATTCCATCATCATGATCGAGACGCAAATCTCCTGTGTGAACGATATCACCGTACGGTGTTTCGATAATGACACCCATAGAGTCTGGTATCGCGTGCGATACTCCGAAGAAACGAACCTTCAAATCTCCGAAGGTTACCGTGTCTCCTTTCTCAATAATATTCATCGTAAGCGGTGGCAAGTGAGTGAACTCTTCCATTCTCTTCTTGATCATAAGAGAGGTAAAGAAGCGCGCATAAATCTGTGGGTTACCTATACGTGGCATGATATACGGAATAGCGCCGATGTGATCGAGGTGGCCGTGTGTTACGACAACACCCTTGATCTTGTGCTTGTGCTCTTCGAGGTAGCGTGTGTTTGGCAAAATGAAATCAACACCAGGGGTGCTTGTTTCTGTGAATTGAACACCACAGTCAACAATTACAATCGTGTCTTTGTACTCAACCATACTCATGTTACGTCCGATTTCTTCTACGCCACCTAAATGGATAATGCGAATATCTCCATCCTTGAGTGGGGGGATGTGATCGGTTTCACTTTTACCGGTGACCGTTGTGTCGAACTTTGGTCCAACCATTGACCGTGGGGGACGGTTGTTGTTTCGCGAACGATTCGCACCACCTGTGCGAGGTCTATCGTTTGGTCTCCGGAATGGAGCAGAAGGTGATGTTGAAATCGGTGTGCTCTCTGAGCTCGGGTTCATGTCGCCTGTAGATTGTGTTGTTGTTTCTGGGTTCATAATTTTTTAGTTACTGTGTAATTGGTTATCAATGTAATAGATTTTCCATTGTTTGAATAAGTTGTTTGTAATATGTTTTTGGCCACACACGATCGGTGTATCTGTACCAGCTTTCTATAAGGATGAAGCGTGAGGCATTATCGAAACTATATTGTGGAAGTATCGTGGTTACTTTATCTCGTGCCACATAAATAAGAGACGGTGCGAATAAAAAGATACCAGGAACTTCTTCTCTAAATTCTTTCTTTACATCATCATACGCGCTGATACGAGCAAGCTCATCTTCATCTTCACGGAGAACTTCTAGGTTTGCATCAAGTCTTTTACTTACGTAGTTTGAAATATTGAGTCCAGGGTAGGTCCTCTGTGAGGAATGCCAGAAAGCGTATAGATCAGAAGGATTTTCGGTAATGGAGCCAAAGAGAAGAGCTTGAAAGTCTCGATCTTTAATAACTGTTTGGTTAAGATCTGATACTTCATAAATAGCGAGCGTTGTATTTACACCGATAGCTTCCCAGTCGGCTTTAATCATTTCTGCCACCTTCTTCATCTCATCGGTGTTCGCTGTAGCGAGAGTAATGGAAAGTGTACTCGATGCTTTTTTGAGAGACTTACTGCTTTCTAGTAGAGAACGAGCTTTCGTTATATTGTACTCCGAAGTTGTTGTGTCTTCGTCAAAGGGGTAGGGGTCGTTAATTACTTTTCCGTAGTTACGAAGCACGGTGCTTACGATAGCTTCTTTATTGATCGCCATTTGTAGAGCTGTACGCACTTGTTTCTCAGAGAGTGCGCTTGCTTTGTTCGGGTTAAAAAAGACAGCAAAGGTACGAGGAAGAAGCGATGTGTGGATGCTGCTCGTTGCGATTTGTAAGTTAGTTATTTTTTCAGGGGTTACACCATGGAATCTGTCGATGTCTCCATTTTGAAATGCTTGCAAGAGGTACTTCTCATTTTGATACACCGTAATTGTAATTGTGTTTATGTATGGGCGACCGAGAGAATACTTTGCAAAACTCGACAATGTGAATACTTCAGGAATGCCTGAGTTTGTTGTGATCGTATCAATTTTGTACGGACCACTTCCTATCGCATGGATATTATAGTCACTTAAACTTATTTGTTCCTCGGTCAAATTTTTCCACACATGCTTCGGAAGGATTCCTATAGAAAGAACATTCATGAATTGAGGAAATGGCTTCTTTAAAGAAAAGGTAAACGCGTAGTCATTTTGTTTTTCTATTGAGACACCTTCCCACTCTACACGATGAGGGCTTTTGATTGTTGGGTTTTGCAATAGTGATACAGTATAGATAACGTCGTCAGCAGTGACACGCACACCGTCATGAAAGGTTGCTGTTTTTGACAGTACGACATCATAATGAAGCCTGTCATCGCTCTCTGTAATTGATTCTGCCATATCAAGTATTGGGTGTGCGGCAGTGTTTTGTTTTGTGAGGCCGGCGTAGACAAGAGATGTTAAATCTCGATCTTGATCACTTGTTGCAAGTATTGGATTGATGAAGCGGGGAGTTCCTATGACACCTTCACGAACTATTCCTCCATAACTTGGTGTGTTAACAAGAAATCGTGTATTGAAAACCACAAGTGCAGAAAAAGTAAGCAGCACAGCAAGTGCTACAAGGCTCCACAACACAAGAACCCTCTCTGGAGAAAGAGATTTGTAAAGTGTGTATGTATGTGATCTAAATCTAGACCAAGAAGATGTGTATGAAGAGATATCCATAGAGAGTTAGTCTATAAAGTTTGTAAAGTTCATAAAGTAAAGGCGAGAAATACCTCTCTTTCTTTGTAGACTTTACAAACCCTCGACTATCTATATGTGATACGTACTAGCGAACAATGAGTGGATATGCAAGAGAAAGCACAAAAGCAATCGCGACGAAAATCGTCATACGATGAAGTGATTTTTCTGCACCGCGCTTTTCAAGCGCCGCTCCAGATCCTCCATCTGCACCAAAAGCGCCTGACGCGTCGGTGTTTGCTCGCTGGATGAGAACGAGTGTAACGAGGAGAATAGCTAGTATTAATTGCACAATAGATAGCAGGTGAACCATGTGTAGATTATAGCATATAGGGCATGCTGCTGTAAATATCAAAGAGAAACATGTGTGTACAAACTTTTTTAGCTTTTTACGAGTGCTTTAATCTCATCTACGGCAATTGTTTTTTCGCCATTTCTGGTTGAGACCTTTCCTCGAATAACGAGAGGGTTATCAAGCGCTATAAGGCTTTTATAGCGTTTATAGGTTTCTGGAAACACTGCGACTTCGATTGCGCCTCTATAGTCACGTAGAGTAAGAAGCCCCATCTGGTCTCCTTTTTTTGTTTTAGTGATGCGAATACGCTCAATAATAACCGCGATAGAGACTTCTTTTCCGTCAGGGGTATCATGGTGCACCTTGTCGATGTCGACGCCACGAGCCTCGATTTTTTCTTTCCACGGGTCAAGAGGGAACCCGGAAACGAAAAGTCCAAGGAGCTCTTTTTCCCAGGCAAGCTTCTGTTCTTGGGATACTGGTTTTGCTTTTTTCATAACGAAGCTTGATGTCTCCATGCCGCCGAACAAACTATCTTGCATAATGTTGTCTTTTACGACATGTTTATGAAAATCAAGAATACTTTCCATATTTGCGAGAAGTTCTCCGCGCTCTGCGAACTTATCAAGAGCTCCGCACATGGTGAGTGCTTCGAGAGATTTTTTATTTAAGTTTTTATGGGTGACACGACGAATGAAATCTTCGAACGAAATATATGGTCCGTTCTTTTTTTGTTCTGCGATGATGGCGTCAGAAATATCAACACCAAGATTCTTCACCGTGTAGAGTCCGAAGCGAATTTCTTCTTTTCCGTTTTCGTCTTTCACCACACTAAAACCTCCTTCACTTTTGTTGATATCCGGCGGAAGTACATTTATTTTCATACGCTTACACTCAGAAACAATTTCGGCAATTTTTTCTATGTCACCACTTTCATTACTCATGATAGCGGTCATGTAGGCGACAGGGAAGTTCGCCTTCATGTATGCCGTCTGATACGCCACACGTCCATAACTCGCAGCATGCGCTTTGTTGAATCCATACGCGGCGAACGGTTCGATGAGGAGCCAGAGTTGCTGACACTTTCTTGGGGAGAGGCCGTGTTCAACGAATCCCGCGAGCAACTTTTCTTTTTGTGCCTGCATTTCGGCGGGGATTTTTTTACCCATCGCTTTACGTAACTTGTCTGCTTCAAGCCACGAGTATCCTGCCAAGTGAATGGCAGTGAGCATGACGTCATCTTGATAGACGATAACACCGAAGGATTGATCGAGGATTGGTTCGAGGCGAGGGTCGAGGTATTCGATAAGGGAAGGGTTATGTTTACGTTTAATATATTCCGGAATCATTTCAAGTGGCCCAGGACGATACAGTGCCACCATGGCGTTGATGTCAAAGATGGTGTTCGGCTTCAACTCTTTCAAGAAGCGTGTCATACCAGAACCGTTCAACTGAAAGAGACCCATTGTCTCGCCACGAGAAAGCATACTGAACGTCTCATGGTCATCAAGGGGAATAGCTTCAATGTCGACATCTACGTTATAGAGTTTTTTTGTAAGCTTAATAGCGTCTCCCAAGATGGTGAGGTTTCGAATACCGAGGAAGTCGAATTTAAGAAGGCCAGCATCTTCAATGGTATACATGTCGTACTGGGTAATTATCTTTCCTCCTTTAGGATCTTTTTGTATTGGTGTGAAGTCCCAGAGTGGTGATGGTGAGATCACTGTACCAGCCGCGTGAACAGAAATATGTCGTGCGCATCCTTCTACTTTTTGTGCCATGTCGAGAATGATTTGCGCTTCACGATCTGAATCATAGAGTTCTTTTAATTCTGGTATTTCTTCAATTGCTCCAGCGATTGTAACAGGGAAACCTTGCTTCGGAGGGGGAATCATTTTACTGATACGGTCACCTACAATGTATGGGAATTTCATTGCGCGTGCCACATCACGCACTGCACCACGTGCCATCATTGTTCCGAATGTTCCAATTTGAGCCACGTTATCGAGACCATACTTTCGACGAGCATAATCAATTACATCATCACGACGAGTATCAGAATAGTCCATGTCGATATCCGGCGCAGAAGGTCTCTCTGGATTGAGGAAGCGTTCGAAGGGGAGTTTGTATGCGAGCGGGTCACATTTGGTAATTTGAAGAAGGTACGTAACGAGTGAGCCAGCCACTGAGCCTCTGATGTTTGTGAGAATATCGTTTTCACGAGCGAAGCGAAGGAGGTCGTACACCACAAGAAAGTATGGTGAATATCCTTTATCTGCGATAACTTTTAATTCATATTCAAGACGTGTTTTTACGTGATCGGTGAGCTCCATGTTACGTACAGCGAGTCCCGCGTAGGCAAGATCCCGCACATCATCATCATAATTTTTCTTAAATTCGATAGCAGGGAACACCCAGGCTCCGAGAGGGATTTCAAGTGTGCATGCTTCTGCGATTGTTACGGTGTTTGCTATTGCGTCTGGTGTGTCCTTGAAATCCTTTTCTGCGTCTTCATTATTTACAAAAACGTATGAGTCTCTTTGAAAGAGGTGATTGTATTCTTCCGCGCCGTTTTCATCACCATGCACTAAGTACAAAACTTTATGTGCAGGCTTGTCTTCATCATGAAGGTAGTGAGTGTTGTAGGTTGCGACAAGAGGGGTGTTGGTTGCTCGTGCGTATTCGATAGTTTTCGCACGCATTTCTGCACCATGCTCCATGCCGGTCTGTGGGTTTATTTCGAGATAAAAATATTCACCAAAATTTTCTTTGTAAAAGGCGAGACGTGTATCTGCTTCTTTCTTATTAATGACGAGAAGATTACTGATGTCGCCCCACGCGCCACCAGAGAGCACAGTGAGACCTTCTCTGTAGGTGACGAGAAGTTCTTCGGTGAGAACTGGTGCGAGAGGATTCTCCACGTTTACAATCGACGTGATGCGCATAAGATTCTTGTAACCAGCAAGTGTGCGTGCAATGAGAACGATGCTAAATGTTCGCTCATGAAAGCGGAGTAAGAACTCAGCTCCGATGATTGGTTTTATATTTTCTTTTTTACATTTTGAATAGAACTCGATCGTACCGTACATGTTGCTGTAATCAGTGATCGCGAGCGCCGTCATTCCGTACTTCTTTGCTTCACGTACCAGTGCGTCGACTTTAGGAAGGGCTTTCAGAAGGGAGTAGTGTGTATGGTTACGGAGGTGGATGAACATGGGGTAATTTTACCACAAAGTGAAAAAATAATTTTTAATTTAAAATTTGAAATTTTTATTAAAAATTAATAATTCAAATTAAAATTGTTCACTTATTTCACAAGAGGGGTGGTTTGTTTTAGGTAAATTCTTATATACTACGCAAATGATCTTACCTAAGAAATTCGGAGTAATAGGAATCGACGAGGTGGGAAGAGGTCCTCTGGCTGGACCTGTAACTGTCTCTGCTCTCTATCTGAAGACCCCTTTAAAAGCAAAGAAGGAGTTTTTCTATAACAGTATTAGAGATTCTAAGAAGATTAATAAAGGTTTACGTAACAGCATATTCTTAACTATTAGAAAAAACAGAAAGATATATAGTGATATTAAATATGCAGTTTGTTCACGGAGTGCAAAGTATATTGATGTTTATGGAATAACAAAAGCTACTCAGGAATGTATCGATTGGTGTGTGAACGATTTGAAGCGGCAAGGTGTTCCTATTGAGTCTTGTATGATCAGAACGGATGCCGGGATACGTGTGAACAATGTATCACTCCGACAGAAGTCCTATATTAAAGGGGATGAACGATTTACAGAGATAGCTCTCGCTTCTATTGTAGCGAAAGAAACAAGAGACAGGTATATGAGAGCTCTTTCAAAAAGTAACTCAGAGTATGCGTGGGATAAAAATGTTGGCTATGGAACAAAAGATCACAGAAACGCAATCGGTAAACATGGAATTACGAAGTATCATAGAATCTCGTATTTAAAGGCATTTAAACTATTAGATAAAACAGAATGAATCTATAAGGAGAACCCTTATAGATAATTTTTAATTAAAAACCCTAAGACCTACATAATGTGTAGAAGAAATGGTTAATTTTTGCTTTTATCATTACTAAAAGTGTGTTGAAATAGAGGACTTATATTTCACTAAAAATTTTTAATTATCAAGTAAAAATTTTACCTGCAAATTTTCTATTTTAACGTTTTAGAATAAGGGATTTTAATTTGTACTTTATCCACAGATAAGTACCACTTTGTGCTGTACTTATACACCACTTTTACTATACTAATAAGTATCAATCTACATGCAAGATCTTAGTAGTCGCACATTCCAAAAACTTGTCTTCGCAGTACTCTCTCTCGCTTTCTTCTTCGTCTCTTTTTCTCCTGCAAAAGCAGCTGACACAAAGGACACACAATACACATTTTCACAAGCAAGACCTCTTTCATCACTTATCCTTACACTTCGTTCTCGACCGTTTACTGTTTCGAAACTTGCACACACTTCATTTTCTTTTGCACACACACTTCCAAAATTACTTGCCTCACAATCTCTCGCAACGATCCCAAAGATTGCCTACAGCGAACCTCTGGCTATTCAAAAAATAAACGTACCGAATCTTTCATTTACACCATCTTCTCTACAAAACATTGTTTTGGCTATGGAGGTGACTTATACGAAAGCACTCAACTCAATAACCCTTTCTCCTATTTCAGAAAATAAGCTCGTTATCTCAGGTGCGACTCCTCGTGAGGTTGGTGTTGCTGGAACTCCTCTCGCTCTTCCATTTGTGCATACACTCACTTCGTACATCGTAGGTACGCTTCATGGAGAAATCTTTAGTAAAGAAACAGTGGCAACATATGCATCAAGTGTGAACACTCATCTTCCACGTCTTGCACAAATTGAATTGCTGCCACATGCGCAGAATCAAGGTGTAGTGCTTGGTGCCTTTACCTCACAAACTCCAAGTGGTCTTGCGCAGCAAAAGAAAAACCTCCCTTTCCTTGACCAACTCTCACTCTCTCTCTACTGTAAACTTTCCTCTCTTTCATCAACTCTTGATCAGAAGCGCTGTAATTACACCATTCTTGCATCAGGACTGCTTTCTCCATCTACGAACACAACAAACACTGTCGCAGTCGCTCCGGCCGTCACTACACCTACTGTAAGCACTCCTTCTTCATCTGTTACATCAGCTACCATAAAAACAACTCCCGCCGCTTCACCTATATATCTCACGAAGTATATTACTGAGTATGTGCCGGTTGCCGGTCCTGCTGGAGCAAACGGGCGAGATGGTCGTGATGGACAGAGTGCTTCAAATCCTTCTTTACCAACATCGTTCGGTGGATTCATCACGCCTACCACAGTTAATCAATCATCGACGCCATATTTCGCACAGAGCCTCATCGGTGTTTCAACTATTGGATACCTTCGCGATACGACAATCGAATATGCGAATTTCAACTATGGCACATCGTCAAATATGTACCTTGCGAATGCAACCTTAAATGGTGTGGCATTCAGTGGTTCTAACGTCTTTACAGGGTCAGCATCATTTAGTGCAGGAGTTTCGGCGAACACACTCACGGCAAGCTCTTCTACATTTGGAAACAGCACGACAACAAATGCATATATCACCAATCTTTCCGCTGCAAGCTCTACTCTCACAGATGTTTCGGCTACAAGATTCTTGGTGGACAATGCAACCGCAACAAATGCCTTCATACAAAATCTTGTCGTTGGGTCATATATTACAAATGGTTCATCGACATCAAACGGTAATGTGACGGTAAATGGTGGGCTTGTTGTATATGGATCTTCAACGCTTGCCACTACGACGGTGACAAGCTTTACTGCCGACGTTGCAACAACAACAAACCTTATTGCGACAAGTGCTACAACCACAAATCTTGCAGCGACAAACGCATCCACAACGAACGCCTCAAGTACTAATTTTTTTGCAACAAATAGTATTACAACAAACGCGACATCCACCAATGGTTTCTTTGCAAATCTTTGGTCCACGCTCGCAAATATAACTGACCTCATCATCGGAAATTCAACGACCACAAATGCGATCGTGACGAACAGTACAACGACGAACGCATATGTTCAGAACCTTGTCGTTGGATCATCTACATCAAATGGTAATGTGACGGTAAATGGTGAGCTTGTCGTAGTCGGCACCTCAACTTTTGCCACCACAACAGCCACAAGCTTCACTGCAAACAATGCCACATCCACCAACGGCTTCTTCTCAAACCTCTGGTCCACACTTGCACGTATCACAGACCTCATCGTTGGTAACAGTACGACAACAAATGCGATCATTACGAATGCGACATCGACGAATCTGTTTGCTTCGAATCTTTTTGGAACAAACGCAACAACAACTAATTTCTTTTCAGCGCTCGCTGCAATTGTTGGTCTCGAAGTAACAAACAGTACAACAACAAATGCAATCGTAACGAACAGCACGACAACAAACGCATATATCAATAACCTCGTCATTGGTGGCGGAACACTTAACGTAAATGGACAAGTGGTCGTCGTTGGAACATCAACGCTTGCAACCACAACTGTGACGAATCTCTCTGCTAGTACTGCCTCAACGACAAACCTTACGGTAGCAAATGGTACGACCACAAATCTCGTTGCCGTGAACGCTTCTACAACGAACGCCACAACGACAAACGCATACATCGACAAACTTGTTATCGGAGGCGGAACACTTAACGTAAATGGACAAGTGGTTGTCGTCGGCACCTCAACTTTCGCCACAACAACAGCCACAAGCTTCACCGCAACTAGTGCCACATCCACCAACGGCTTCTTCTCAAACCTCTGGTCCACACTTGCACGTATTACAGACCTCATCGTTGGTAACAGCACGACAACAAATGCGATCATTACGAATGCGACATCGACGAATCTTTACACCAATACATTTGTTGGAGGTAATGCAACGACGACAAATCTTTTTTCAAGTGATATAAAAGCAACGAACGGATATATTTCTGGAGGCTTCGGTGTCGGGGTGGCTACGACAGCTCCTGGTGTTATTGAGACATCTGGTAATGTGTACATTGGGGGGTCTCTTAATGTTGCAGGATCGCTCACATCATCTATCACAAATGGTCAGATTCAGTTCCTTGCTGTGCCATTCGGAACAGGAATCAATCAGGGGACCGTGTATGTCAATCCAACATCAGCAGGAACAAACAATGTTCTCCTCGGTCTTTCGGTTGCCGGTGCTGAAAAGGCTCGTATCGATGCAGAAGGCGACGTGCAAATTGTCGGAACATTTAATTCAACGAACACAACAGGTACGAACCTTTTCTCTGGAAATCTCACAACAAATGGTAATACAATCTTGGGGGATAGCTCAGCTGACACGGTGACTATTAATGGTAAAATCGCTTCGACAATTTTGCCTTCAACAGACCTTGGTGCAGACCTCGGATCTCCGACTTTCCGTTTTGGAAATATTTATGCTGCAACGACGACAATTTCGAACCTTGTGGCAGGTGGTACAGCGTCATCAACCTTTATTATTAATACAGGTAATTTCACCAATGATACACAGGATTCAACGTTAGAATTTTCTCGAGGTATTGCTACACCAAACGCCGTTCTTAAATGGAATTCTACACTTTCACAGTTTGAGTTCAATAACTTCAAAGTTAATTTCGCGAATTCAATTAACGTCGCTGGTACTGCAACATCAAGTATTGCGGGGATGCTTACACTCACTGGCACACCACTCGGTACAGGTCTCGGACAAGGAAGTCTTTATATTAATCCAGGGTCAGGCTCCACAAACAGTACACTTCTCGGTGTCGGTGTGAATGGTGTCGAGCGTTTCCGAGTGGATGCAGAAGGTGATACAACGATTCAGGCATCTCTCGGTATTCAGAATGCGATTTTCAATATCAATACCGATACGCTTGTCGTAGATGACAAGCTTCAATTAAATGGCAATGCTATCAAAGATTCCACAGGGACTACTCGTCTTACTTTTGGTGCGACAAACACATTCGTAGGTGCTGTTGATCTCGGATCTGGAGCCCTCACTACTGGCCTTATCAATGGACAGACTATTTCAAGTGCTGCGAACTTCACGGGGACACTTGGTGTTACGGGGCAGACAACACTTTCCACTGCATCATCATCAGCACTTACTGCAAACACACTGTATGCAATTGCTGCGAATCTTACGAATGCATCGACAACAGGACTGACTGCGACATCACTCTATACGACGAATTTGCTCGCAACATATTCTACATCGACAAACATTTCTTCTACAAACGGTTCTATTACTTCGCTCATCACCACAAGTGCATCGACGACCAACCTCTCCGCAACAGGGGCAACGTTTACAAATACAAACACGACAGGTACTGCAACGATTACGAATGCTAGTACGACCAACCTCTCAGCGACTGGCTTTACATCAGCAAGTTCGACACTTGTGAATGCGACATCATCAAACTTCTTCGCAACGATATTAAATGCAATCACTGCAACCTTCAACTCTTTCACTGCTGGAAATATCACCGCGACATCATCTCTTGCTTCGAACGGTACACTTAACGTAACCGGTCAGACCACACTTGGAAATGCATCGACTACGAATCTCTCAGCCACAGGAGCTACGCTTACATCCCTGTTCTCTACAAACGCAACACTTACGAACGCTACCACAACGCTACTTGCTGTAACAGGAACTTCAACTTTAGCAACGACAACGATTTCTAATCTAACAGTTACGGGTCAGACAACACTTGGAAATGCATCGACAACGAACATCAGTGCAACTGGCGCAGTATTCGGAAATACGAACACTACAGGTACAGCTACAATCCTAAATGCATCCACCACGAACCTCTCTGCTTCAGGACTCTTTGCAACAAACGCATTCCTCTCAGCACTTACTGTAACAAATGCTTCTACTACGAACATCTCTGGTTCAGGGCTCAACTTCACGAATGGATTCTTCGGAGGACTTACTGCAACGAATGTGACATTTACGAATGCGTCTACTACGAACCTCTCTGCAACAGGTGCCACTCTCGCATCACTCTTCTCTACAAATGCAACGATTACAAATGCGTCTACTACGAACTTGAGTGCGACAGGTGCGACACTTACAAATGCGTTCGTTGGTGGTCTTACGACCACCAACGCATCCACTACGAATGTTACTACCTCTGGTGACTCATACTTCTCAGCACTCACCTCTGGCTCTATTCCATTCATCAGCACAGGAGGTAAGCTTTCACAAAATAATGCGAACTTCTTCTGGGATAATACAAACACACGTCTCGGTATTGGGACTGCGACACCTGCGTCTATCGTAGATATTTATGGTACCGATGCACTTCGTCTTCCTGTAGGTACAACGGTACAGCGTCCATCATTAGCCGGCACGGGACAGGTTCGTTACAACGTCACTACGCATCAGTTCGAAGGATACGGGGACAATGCTGTGTGGCAAGGTCTAGGTGGTGTGATCAATCCAGCGCAGACGACATACATCACCGCAGGTGTGGATGATTATCTACGCTTCGTAACATCGAGTGTCGAGCGTATGACTATTGCTTCGAATGGAAATGTGGGAGTGGGGACGACTTCTCCAATAGCAATGCTCTCCGTCATGGCGTCATCGACATCACTTGCTTCACCGTTTATTTCTTTCAACTCGACAACCTCTCCGATATTTAATGTACTTGCGAATGGAGATACAATTTTTGGAAAAAATGTTAGTCAGAGCACAGCTTCTCCTTTAAATGTATCGTTTGGAGGTACATACGGCAATAGCACTCCAGGAAGCCCTGCCAATCTCAAATGGACCATGTATAACGATGGGAATCCAGTAAATAATTATGGTATTGGAATGAGCGCTAGTCTTATGGAACTCAGAGCCGGTGCTAGTGCCTCAATTGGATTCTTTCCAAACAATGGTGTTGAAGCGATGAGAATAATTTCCAACGGTAATGTTGGTATCGGAACGACAAACCCAGTAAACGGTAAACTGGAAGTCACTGGCGATGGTTCAGGGATTAATAGTACAATTCGAGTTAATAGTACAAGTAATTCAAATTCTGCAACGGTAGGGGCTTATAGTGGTTCCGTTGGCGGTTTTTTTAGAGCATACGGGTCATCATTCGGTGTCGCCTCTCTAGCAAGCAAGGCTGCGTTTGGTCCCGATGGGGCAAATGGTATTGTTGTATTTTCAAATGCAGCTTCGGCTAGCAATAGTACGGGTTCGATCAGTTTACGAGGGGGTGGTTATGATACTGCCGCCGAAAAACTGTACATAGACAAAGATGGAAGCTATTTTACAGGCAATGTCGGCATCGGGACAACGAATCCTGGTGTTAAGCTAGATGTAGCTGGTACTGGTAGTGTTACTGGTAGTTCTGCACAACTACGAGCAATATCTTATTCTAGTACATATTCTAATTGGCAAGGGGCTGGAGGAATCACTCTCGGAAAATCTCATTCAGACGTAAGTGGAACTTTAGCAACAACTTTAAACGGAGAGGGTTTAGGGCAGATTGGTTTTTCTGGAGTAAATACGGCGGGGGCATTATATAACCAAGCTGTCATTGATGTTGTTCAAAACGGTAATGCAATTGCTGGTAATGGAGGTCCAGCAAGAATGGATTTCTATACTGGTTCTGCAACTGGTTTAATAAATACGATGTCTATAAATAGTGGCAATGTCGGCATCGGTACCACTACTCCTGCTGCGATGTTCGCAGTCAACGGTAACTCATACTTCGCAGGAAATGTAACAGCGACAGGCACACTTAACGTAACAGGTCAGACGACACTTGCGAACGCTTCTACAACAAACCTTTCTGCAACAGGAGCGACACTCGCATCACTCTTCTCTACAAATGCAACGATTACGAATGCGTCAACTACGAACTTAAGCGCAACAGGAGCAACACTTACGAACTTATATTCCACGTCTGCGACAGTCGGCACTTTGTCTGCGACGTCTGCAACTTTGACGAATGCATCAACGACAGGACTCACTGCAACAAACCTCTACGCTACGCTTTTCAATACAACAGGTACAACGACACTTGCAACTGCGGGAGGAAATGTGGGAGTGGGAACATCTACACCTTCAGCATTGTTCGATGTAAACAGTGGTGGATCTAGCATGTTCAAAGTAAGTTCTGCAGGAATTGCTACATTTAGTGGGGCTCCGTCAAATCATTTTCTTACTATTAACGGAAATTCGATTAAGGATTACTACCAGACGACAGGAGATTTGCGTGGAACAATGAGTTTTGGAGGTGGAAGTGGTACAGATATTAGTATTGCACCAAATAGTACCAGTGGAGTCGTTCAAATAAATAATGGAGGATCTTCTATTTTATCTGGAGGACCAAGCGCTGGAAGTACTGCAGGAACATTTACTATTCGTCCGACGAGTATTGGTGAATACGGAACATATTCAGCGGCAGGTAGAGATATGCTTCTCATCGGTGGTGCTTCATCGGATGCCGGTGCTACAGCAAGAAATGGTGGAAATATTTACCTAGATGGTGGAGCTCCTGTGAATGCAGGTATTGCAGGAAACGTTCTCCTTGCGACAACAAGAGGAAATGTAGGTATTGGCACTAGTTCTCCTACCACTAAGTTCGCGGTAAATGGAGACTCATACTTCGCGGGTAATGTGACAGCAACAGGCACGTTTAACATCGCTGGTCAAACCACGCTCTCGAACGCATCTTCAACCGGATTCACTGCAACAAACCTCTACGCTACGCTTTTCAATACAACAGGCACGACGACACTTGCAACCGCGGGAGGGAATGTGGGGATAGGAACATCGACACCAAGTTCAAAGCTTCATGTTGTTGGTGATACCAAGTTAGATGGAAATCTTAATATTGGTGCAAATAGTATTCTTGGGAATAGTGTTAGTTTGCTTTTCGGATACGCTGGAACTCTTGGTTTTTCAGCCGGAGGAGCAAACCCTTTTATGTGGTTAAATACAGCAACGGTAAAGGGTTTTGCTGGGAGCTCTATTTCCGCAGGGTATGATAATCCTGCTCTTTTGGTTACAGGATATACAAATAAATCGAACGGACACGTACTGGTCAAAGGAGGGGATAACCTTGCAAGATCAGGTTCTGCATATAATGGTGGAAATGTGATTCTCGAACCTGGATTACCAGACACTACGTTCCTAGGAACAACAGGTAACACAATGATAAACAAAGCTGATGGTACTGAAGCGATGCGTATTAATGGTACTTCTGGGTATGTCGGTATCGGCACCACCACTCCCGCAGCAATGTTCGCAGTTAATGGCAACTCATACTTCGCGGGTAACGTCACTGCGACAGGGACACTCAATATCTCTGGTCAGACTACGTTAGGTAATGCATCTACCACAAACCTCTCTGCAACAGGAGCTACCCTCGCATCACTCTTTTCTACAAATGCAACGATTACAAATGCGTCTACAACGAACCTTTCGTCAACAGGCTTCACAGGAACAAATGGAATATTCACAGGAACTTTTAACGTAAATGGTCAGAGTACACTCGCTACCGCAAGCTCAACAGGACTCACTGTCACAGGTGGTACGTATCTTGCGACAGCGGGAGGGAGAGTGGGGATTGGTACAACAGCACCCGGGGCTGATCTTCAGATTACTTCAAGTGCGCCAAGCCTTGTGCTTAAAGGTCTTGGTAATAACGATATTGCTTCTATCGGTATTACTTCATCAAACGGTTTTAGTGGAGGCGCTTTTAATGAAGGATTTAAGTTTTATTATGATGCGCCAAATGGCACTACTTTTTTTGATAACTATTGGTCTGGTGGCGACATGGTCTTTAGATCACAAGTTGGTTATACCGCACGAGAGTCGATGCGTGTGACTAGTACGGGCAATCTCGGTGTCGGTACCTCTACCCCATATGCACGTCTTGGTGTTAAAGGTGCAGGCACTGGCACGGGTATTGCGTTCCAGACAACAGGAAGTACAAATATCCCAGGACTTACGGTTCTTGATAATGGATACGTTGGTATTGGTACCACGAGTCCTGCGTCTTCACTTTCTATTAACGGTGGAACCGTTACTGCGACAAGTTCATTGGTGAATTTAGTGCAGACGTGGAACCAGTCAGGATCAACCTTTTCTGGTCTTACGATGAATATTACAGATACTGCCAGTTTAACTGCCTCTAATTTAGTTGATTTGCAGGTTGGCGGAATTAGTAAGTTTAGTGTAAGAAAAGATGGGCGACCAACAATTCCGGGAGCACTTAATTCTTCTACGAATGGGCTATTGATTACAAATACAGATGGGAATGTTATTAATTTTGGTTCAGGTGATAATCAAATTAAGTTCTATAAACCAATACGAGCTTATTATGCTAATGCTGTGATTTCTGGAAATGATACCGACGGGCCTTCTGCAAAATTGACTGTTCGTGGAGCTAACTTAGGAAGTGGACAAGACGCAGTGACCTCACTCACCCTTCACGGTGGTAACGCTTCCCCGGACGCCGTAACAAATATCACAGGAGGTATCCTTACACTCACTGGTGGTAATGGTTCATCTGGATCAGCAGGTCTTGCGAGTGGAGGCAATATTACTTTAGATGGTGGTCTTGGGTACGGAACAGGCATATCAGGGAATATTATTCTTGGTGGTACAAGAGGCAACGTCGGTATCGGCACCACCACACCACTCTCCCTTCTTTCCGTTTCTTCATCCACAGCAACAGGCACCTCGAACCTCTTTAGTATTGCTACATCAACATCGATATTTAATGTGCTTGCGAATGGAAATGTAGGAATCGGATCATCGACACCAGGATACGCGCTTGATGTTTTTGGTACTGTTCGTGCAGGAACGACAACAGGTAAAGTTTTACTTATGTCAGATGCCTCAGCTGCTGCTATCGGTGGCGCTGGTACGGCAAGCATCGTGGTAGGTAACTCAAAAATTAGAGATAATCAATACGGAATAGATATTTACCCATCAACATCCCAAACGGGTGCTCTTAGAGTTACAAATGAAAGCCTTATGGGTGGAACAGGTAACGGTATTACATTCCAAGCTCTCACAGGTAACTCGACAGGGAACGTGGTATTGGAAGGATATAATGCAAACGACACAGGTATAGCTTCGTATCATAATATTCTTTTCGGTATTAATAGAATAGAAAAAGCAAGATTTGATATTAATGGAAATCTCGGACTTGGCACGACTACGTTTACTGCCAAGCTTGCTGTAAACGGAGATTCATACTTCGCGGGGAATGTGACAGCTACAGGTACCGTCAACGCACCTTCTTCATTGTTTACAAACTCAACATCCACAAATCTTAATCTCTCTGGTTGGTTCCGCGATAGTACGAATGCTACAGGCACATCAGGACAGGCTCTTGTAAGTACGGGCACATCAACACTGTGGAGTACTATCGTAGCGGGTTCAGGCGTGACGAATGCGTATGCGTCGAGCACCTTCATGACACTTGTCACAGATTTCTCAACGCACAATCTTACCGCGACAGGGACACTTAATGTAACAGGGGATGCAACGTTAGCTCTTGCTTCGTCTACAGCTCTCACTGTCACAGGTCAAACTATTCTCGCAAGTGCTGGTGGGTATGTTGGTATCGGTACGACAAGCCCAGTATCTCCACTCTCTGTGAATGGTGGTACGGTCACAGCGACGAGTTCATTGGTTAATCTCGCACAGACGTGGAATCAGTCAGGGTCTACAATGTCTGGTCTTACGATGAATATTACCGATACAGCGAGTTTGGCTGCATCTAATTTAGTTGATTTGCAGGTTGGTGGAGTTAGTAAGTTCAGTGTACGAAAGGACGGTGCTATGACTGTTCCTACTGGAAGTATTTCATCTCCAAGTTCATTGATTATTTCTGGAGGCCCACATTACATAACCGGAATTGCTAATGCTTATACTGGCTTTTTTGGAGATGACGGGGCTGGGGTTAAGGGAAAACTATTGGTTTGGAAGTATTCGAATATATCTGTTCCAAGCAACTATTCATATAGTTGGTCAAGTGGTCTAGATGCTGTGAGTACTCCAGACTTGTTTCTTTCTCGTAAAGCAGCCGCCAATCTCCAGCTTGGAGGTGCTGATGCAGCTTCACCAGTTGCACAGACATTTAGTGTGCAGTCCGTTGTTGCAGGAACAACGAACACTGCAGGTACAAGTACGACTTTCAAAGCATCAGCCGGAACAGGCACAGGTCTCGGTGGAGCATTCATATTCCAGACAGCCGCCGCAAGTAGTACCTCAGGCACATTCCAAAATGCGTTCAATACTGCAATGACGATTTTGGGAAATGGAAATGTGGGAATCGGGTCATCGACACCGAGCTTTAAACTTTCCGTTGGTGGTGACATAGTTGCTTCTGGGAGCGGTGGATCTCTTAAGATTGATATATCTGGTGCTTCTGCAAGTGGTACGATACAACCCTCGATAAACTCTCTGCGATTTCTTAACTCTGCTTCTAATGCTTGGATAAAAACAACATCCTTATCTCACGGTGTCGCGGCTCTTGGTGTGTTGTCATGGAGTCCAGATACAAACCCTGAAAATAGCGATACTGGTTTTTCACGTATCTCCGCTGGGGTCTTAGGACTCGGAAATGGTTCGCAGGGAAGTATTACGGGTACACTTATCGCAGGAAATATTGGTATCGGAACCACCACCCCAACGACATCACTCTTCGTTCAAGGTGTCGGAGGAACGAATCCATTCAACATCGCATCATCGACCGGCTCATCACTCATGATGATGAATCAACTCGGCGCACTTCTCTTCGGCACCACCACATACGCTGGTCAGGCTGGTGAAGTATATGCGAACCTCTTCACTGCGGCTTCAAGTACAGCGACATCGACATTTGCTGGTAACGTAAATATCGGTTCAGGTGGACTTTTCTACAATGCTTCTACATCAGTCACGTCAATTTCGAACCTCGAACTTGGAAACCTTTCATTCGACACTGATGCTGGTATAGTACAGTGGACCGATCTTCCAATATTGAATGCAGCGACAGGTACCGTAGAGAGTTATTCAGCAGCAATCGCAGGTACCAGTGTTCTTACGGTATATGGTGAATCAAACGGCTACGCCGCAGTACAGTATCCACGTGTAGGTATCAACATGGCGACACCACTTTCTGTTCTCGATGCATACTCTGCGACATCGACATCGAACGTAGATATCTTCAGACTTCTTTCAGATGTTGGAGGTGCATCAAACGTGAAGTTCCGTATTGATTCAGATGGAGATGTGTTCACCGATGGTGGTACAACTATCGGTACGCCTGCCGACTTAGCAGAAAATTATCCAGCACTCGAAGCGGTGGATGCGGGTACTGTGGTGGCATTCGGTACATCGACCGTCGCATGGGGTCAGATAAGTAACACAAGTACGACAACCGAAATGTACGATATCTCAGGTGTACGTAAGGCGCTCACAGACTATGAAGCCATCGGAGTTATTTCTACAAAGGCAGGTATTACACTTGGTGGTGATACACGTGACGGTGTACCGGTTGCATTCTCTGGACGTATTCCTGTGAAGGTTACAACAGAAAACGGCGAAGTAAAGCGTGGAGATTTCCTTACGGTATCAAAGACAATGCCAGGATATGCAATGAAGATGACAGGAGAAGGACGAGCACTCGGTCGTGCTATCTCAGATTTCGTACAAGGTAAGGACAGAGTCATGATGCTCATCGAAAACGGTAATCAGAAGCTTGATCTTGCAGGAAGAAATGCATCGACGACAAATATGCTCACCACAGGAAACGTAGACTTAAATGCAAACGGTGTCGCCATTACAAACATCAAGTCACTCGCATCAGCCAACGGCACATGGTCAATCGATGAGAACGGTCGCATCACTGCCAAGACACTCTGTCTCGAAGATGTATGTATCGACAAGACGACACTTACGAATCTCTTGAACGCTTCGAATCAGTCTTCAGTACAAAGTGCTCCAGCGCCAACAGGGACGACAGGCACGGTGGCGGGTACGAGTACAACAGCTACTCCAATAGACACAGCCACGACCACTACCACTATACCGGCAGATACCGCGACAACAACTCCGGTAGTTGATCCGTTGCCCGTAGATCCAACTTCGGCGCCCGCACCGGTAGATCCTGTACCTGTACCAGTTGACCCAGTACCAGCTCCAGTCATTGACCCTACACCTGTGGCAGTTGTAGACCCAGTTCCCGCACCAGTAGTTGATCCAGCTCCTGTCGTAACTCCATAAAAATATGAACAAACTTAAAATCATACTCACAAAATATAAAGTACTGATATTCGGCGTTGTATTCGCATGTCTGGTATTTGTTCATACACAACAAGCGGGGGCGTTGGTCACCACAAATACCGCCGGTCAAAATCTTACAAACGGCCTTGTTGGTTGGTGGACATTTGATGGGAAGAACATGACGAATGCTACCGCGACAGATGTGAGTGGGAATGGAAATAATGGAACACGTACGAATGGGCCATTGGTCACAAAAGGGAAGATTGGACAAGGTCTTTATTTTGACGGTTCGAATGATTATGTTTCTGTGCCCGATGCCAGTAGTTTTGCTGGGAGTAATGTTAAAACTGTGTCATTTTGGTTTAAACGTAACTCTTTAACAACGAATTTACCACGTTTGCTTGAAGAGTCTTCTACGGCTAATCAATCAAATTATTGGGCTATTGGAATACCTCAAACTGGCAACGCCGACGAAAATTCAATTATAGTAACTATTGTCATTGGAGGGGTTACATCGTATAGAAAAATTCCTAATAATAGTGTGAATAAATTGAATACTTGGTACCACGCTGTTGTTACTTGGGACGGAACAACCACGCTTTCAAGCGTCTATCTTAATGGTGTACCTCAAACAATGTCTGCTGCAGCTGGCTATGCTGGTGCAGGTGTAGTGAGAATGACAATCGGTAACCGAGGGGATAATCTACGACCCTTTGACGGAACTCTTGACGATGTTCGTATATATAATCGCGTACTTTCTGCCCAAGAAATTTATACTCTCTACAAATCTCAAGCTGGTAGCCTTAACGTTTCTCCCACTTTCACACTCACCTCTGGCCTCGTCGGTTGGTGGACATTTGATGGCAAGAATATGACAAGCGCCACCGCGACGGATATGAGTGGTAGTGGATATCACGGGACACGTACAAATGGTACAACTGCAGTTATTGGTAAAATTGGTCAAGCTTTGGATTTCGACGGAGTGGACGATTACGTAAAAAGCAATCTTAACAAAACAGCTATAGGGAGCACCCTTTCAATTTCTTTTTGGATGAATCTTAGAGGGGCACAATCAACAAAAGGAATAATGCAAATTGCTGGAAGTCTTTCAGATACTTCACCTTGGATTTTATTGAAGAGAACAAGTCCAACACAAGTTGATTGGTTTCTGAATCATAGTTATCCAATAACAGAAAATGTAAGTGATAATCTTTGGTATCATATGGTGCTTACTTACGACGGTACGACTTGGCGGGCATATAAAAACTCAGTTCCTGATGGCTCTTATGTTGGTTCTATTGGTACAGACGCGGGAACCTATACGTGGATAGGAAATGGATATAATGGTTATATAAATGGAAAGATAGATGATTTTCGCATCTACAACCGAGCACTCTCCTCCACAGAGATCTACGCCCTCTACAAATCTCAAGCTGGTAGCCTTAACGTTTCTCCCACCTTCACCCTCACCTCCGGTCTCGTCGGTTGGTGGACATTTGATGGCAAGAATATGACAAGCGCCACCGCGACAGATGTAAGTGGGAATGGAAATAATGGAACACTTACGAATGGGCCAACGGTTGCTATAGGGAAGATCGGGCAGGGGCTTCGGTTTGATGGGGTGAATGATTATTTCACTGCAGGAAATAGCGCAGCTCTTCGTCTTACTGGTGGACCTATGACACTTTCTGCTTGGGTGTATACATCAACAACGACTTATCAGAATTTTATGTACCACGGACTTGGTTGTTCTACGTATGCAAGTTATTACCTATCAATAGGTGGTACTGAAAGTGCTGAATATCCTAACAAATATTCTTTTGGGTTCGGTACTAGTAACACAACTGCAAACAAGAGAATTTCTTCAGATTCAAACGCTATAATCAATAAATGGACACACGTTGCAGGGACATATAATGGTTCGACCCTTTCTTTGTATATAAACGGTAATCTTAGTACCACAACAAGTGCCACAGGTGTTGCTTGGAACAGTTTAGAAAATCTGTCAGTTGGAGCAGATCCTGGTTGTGGAATAAGAGGAAAAATGACAGGGTCTCTCGATGATGTCCGAGTATATAATCGCTCGCTCTCTGCTTCAGAAATCTACTCTCTATATAAGCTGGGAGGGAAGTAAAGAGAAAGGAATCTTACAAGGCGAGGCCTTGTAGTTAGGGAAGGGGGAAAACTACAAGGCCTCGCCTTGTATTGGGTATATACTTTTACTATGTCAAAAAGAAGTGTCGTTTTGGCGGTAAATGAGTATTATCACGTATATAATCGAGGGAACAGTAAACAAATTATCTTTAAAGATGATCAGGATAGGAGACGGTTTGTAAAATTATTGGGCCTTTTAAATCAAGTGCCCCGCTCTCGTGTAGACGCTTCGTCTCTTGATCTTGCTTTTTCAAAGAAGGACTCTCCGTTGGTGGCCATCGGTGCCTATGCACTCATGGATAATCATTTTCATATTTTAGCTAAACAGATAGAAGAGGAAGGTGTCACTTTATTTATGCAAAAGGTATGCACTGCATATGTAATGTATTTTAATAAAAAGTATAAAAGAACGGGAGCATTATTTGAGGGCCCATTTAAATCTCAACATGCTGGAAATGATAGATATATGCGTTATTTGTATGCGTATATACATCTAAACCCTGCGAAGCTGGTTGACCCTTTGTGGAAAGAAAAAATAATCAGTAAAAGAAAAGAGGTGATTGATTTTGTAAGGCAATATCCGTACTCTAGTTTTCATGATTATTGTGGAATTGTACGTTCGGAAAATTCAGTTATATCTCCATCTCAGTTTCCTATATATTTTGAAAGTCCTAAACATTTTACAGAAAGTATTCTTTCTTGGCTTATGATTGGCCACCAACAAGGCGAGGCCTTGTAGCTACAAGGCCTCGCCTTGTTGGTCATTATTATGGTTATCAACACTTCATTTGCAAGATGATAGAAAATACTGTAGAATATAACAACTATGGTAGTACGAATGAGACACACACGAGCGCATACGGCAAACCGTCGCTCACACCACGCCTTGAAAGCAGCTAATATCGTTGCCTGCAAGAACTGTGGCGCTATGAAGGCCCCTCATCACATCTGTGATGCATGTGGTTATTATCGTGGCAAAAAAGTTATTAACGTAAAGGCAAAAGTCACAAAAAGCGCCGCGAAAGCATAGCTTCTCCTAATTCTCCTCAACCAGCTCCTTTACAACCCTATGAGTACCCGGCACATAGCACGAACACTCGCACTTCAAACACTTTTCGAACTAGACATGAAAGGTGATTTGAGTGTTCCTATGGATGTGTTCTTGCCTATACTCGAGCGTAACCGTGATGAATTCGGTGAGGGGATCAAAGACGTTTCCTTTGCGAAAGACATTGTCGTGAACGCTCTTTCTCGTCGCATCACATTAGATGACATCATTACTCGTGCTGCACCTGACTGGCCACTTGATAAAATCGGCATGGTAGACAGAAATATTCTTCGCATCGGTCTCACGGAGCTTTTGTTCGGTGATCGTGCACAAGTGCCACCAAAGGTAGCTATCGATGAAGCCATCGAACTTGCCAAGTCATTCGGAGGTGAGACATCCGGCAGGTTTATCAACGGCGTGCTTGGGGCTATTTACAAAGAAATGGGTGAGCCAGAAAAAGGCCAGGTCACCAAAAGTAAAAAGGAGCATTTCGAAACGAGCAAGCGTGAACTTCTCGCAGGTGCTGTCGTATGTAGTCGTCATGACAATAAACTTCACATCGGACTTGTGCACGACGTCTTCGGCTACTGGACACTTCCAAAAGGAAAAATAGAAGCTGGTGAAAATGAGCAGCAGGGAGCGGCACGAGAAATACAAGAAGAGATCGGCATTGCTGTCACCATTTTGGATAAGCTTGGTGAGAACGAATACATTGCCAACAAACCAGAGCAGGGTAAAATCGTAAAGCATGTGAGTTATTACTTGGCGTCTGCTGAGTATTTGCCGCTTACCCTTGAACACAAAGAAAACAAAGGTGGCCTAGACGATGCGAAGTGGTTCGAGGCGAAAGAGGTGCTCGACCTTCGCATGTATGATGACATCAAACCTCTTGTAGAAAAGGCTCTTGAGAAGGCGAAAGAAAATATTCAATAAATCAATATTCAATATTTAAACAAAATACAAAGCCTTTTATTGAATATTGTTACATTGATTATTTATATAAAAACACATGACCCTCGAACAGTTTCAACACAATACCGGTGTACAGTTTAAGAATAACGACTTGCTCGCGCAGGCGTTTATTCACCGTAGCTTCATCAATGAAAATCCACGTAATGGATTTGAGCACAATGAGCGTCTCGAATTTTTGGGCGATGCGGTGCTCGAGCTTATCGTCACAGAATATCTCTATGCGACGTACCCACATCACAATGAAGGGGATTTGACGGCGTATCGTTCGGCGCTAGTGAACGCTGTGACGCTCGGCGAGGTGGCTGGTGGATTACATTTTAATGACATGATGAAGCTCTCAAAAGGAGAAGCAAAAGATATCACACGGGCACGTTCATCTATTTTGGCTGATGCATACGAAGCATTCATCGGAGCGCTCTATCTCGACCAGGGGTATGAGAGTACAAAAGGCTTTGTCACACGTTCACTTCTCGGTAAGACTGCAGAAATTATTAAGAAAGGATTATATAAGGATGCAAAGAGTTTTGTACAGGAGAAAGCTCAGGAGTTGTACAACACGACACCATCATACAGTGTGATCAACGAAGAAGGTCCAGACCATGACAAACTTTTTAAGGTTGGTATTTATTTTGCAGAAGAATTAATCGCAGAAGGGGAAGGGAGGAGTAAGCAGGAAGCAGAGACATCTGCGGCCAAGAAGGCACTCACGGTGAAAGGGTGGGCGGGGGTATAGTTTCCAAGGAAACTATACCCATATTTAAAGATGTAAATATTTAAAGCATGCGATTAGATCAAGAGTTGGTAAAGAGGGGGCTTTGCGAAAGTAGAACTGAAGCACAAGGAATTATTGAAAGCGGGAACGTCCTTGTGAATGGTTCTATTGCTACAAAGCAGACAAAACAAGTTGCTGAGATTGATGTGATTGAGGTTACTGCGCGAAGGAAATTTGTTTCAAGAGGAGGGGAGAAGTTGGAGGGAGTGCTTTTTGACATCAAGGATGCCGAAAAGAAATATTCAATAAATGAACATTCAATATTTAATGAGAATGCAAATTCAGAAAATCTAGATAATAAAAACGAAGGCAAAATACGAGAAATGTTGGAAGGGAAGACTGCTCT
This sequence comes from Minisyncoccota bacterium, assembly GCA_041651055.1. Taxonomy (GTDB): domain Bacteria; phylum Patescibacteriota; class Minisyncoccia; order Phycocordibacterales; family UBA5272; genus UBA11704. The sequence goes on along the minus strand of JBAZJW010000001.1, from coordinate 300,792 downwards.
TGATGTAGGGTCTTCTACGGGAGGGTTTACAGATTGCTTGCTCTCATACGGTGTGTCACATGTGGATGCTGTTGATGTGGGAACACTTCAGTTGCACGAGAAAATAAGAAATGATGCACGTGTGTCAGTATTTGAGAATACAGATATTCGTAATTTCAAAAATAGTACACCGTATGAAATAATTGTCGCCGACCTTTCGTTCATTCCTCTTACACATGTCTTTGATGATATCGTGAGGTTTGGCGCAAAGGGGGCTTTGTATTTTTTACTTATTAAGCCACAGTTTGAAGTCGGAAAAGGGAATACCAAGAAAGGAATTGTGAAAGATGAGCAATTAGTCAATGGTATACTCGATGACTACAAAATATTGGCGAAAGAAAAAGGAATGACGTCCGTGCAGATTTTCCTGTGTCATATTCAAGGAGGGGACGGGAATCAGGAGTACTTTCTTGTCTGTGAAAAAAAATAGGAGGTTGAGCGCACAAAACAAAATCGCCCTTTCGGGCGATTTTGTTTTCGTGATTCTAATCGAAATTAGAATGCGCGACGTGGACGATCTTCGCGAGGAGCGAGTGGACGTGCAACGTTTACCGTTAGACGACGACCCTGGAACTCTTGATCGTGGAACATAGCAATAGCCTTCTCAGCTTCTGCGTCAGATGACATTTCAACAAAGCCGAAGCCCTTTGAACGGTTAGTCATCTTGTCGATGATGATCTGAGCTGAAACAACTGTTCCAGCGCCACTGAAGTGAGCTTTTAGATCTTCGTTAGTAGAAGTGTAAGGAATACCACCAATGTATAGTTTTGAATTCATTTATGTAGAAACTAATTATTAACCATAAGCCCTGAGCACATACCTACAAGTGTAGAAACCGTAGAAACGTGGAGTTGCTTACTTATCTGCTATTATACCACATACCTACAATAATGTACACAAGTTGCGCACATGTCTTTAATTAGGTAGCCTTAGAGAGGAAAGCAGTTCAGAAACCCCAAATACAAGGAGTTCAGCATGACCAAGCTTAGCATTCCGTTATCAAAAAGCGTTCTCGAATTCAGAGAGGAGATAAAGGCTTTTTTGGAAGAGATCGACGAGGATAATTCAGATTTTTCCATACTGGATTTTGCCTTCGATCTTTTTGAAAATTATCTTGACCTCTCCAATGCAGGTGTCTACATCTTTGGTATGAATCAAGATCAGGAGTTCTTTTTTAGTAGACCTCTTGCTATGCAAGCTGTTAGAAGTAAATCCTTTGGTTCCATGGATATGGATCTTGGACTTGCCCCACCACTTTTCCTTGCCAAGATTAGAACCCTTAAAGAGAAAGGGGAAATACTAACGGATGCTGATGTGATACTTCTTGCGGTCTGTTATTTCGCTTTTCTTGTTCAGATCTACAATAGTCATGGTGATCTTTTTACGTTTTGCCCTTCTATAGGGAAAGATAGTACTGAGTATTACCGCGTGGACATATTTCAAGTAAAACAGAAATCAATAATGCAGTGAATAAACCGCACCAAGGGAGGGGTGCGGTTTATAATTTTCCTAAATCAAGTGTTTGAGTAACACCTATTTCTTTCACGAATTCATGAACGTGGGATACGATAATCATCGGACCAGTGTATGCTTTGAGTGCTTCGGCTATTACTGGAATGTGTCGGAAATTGATGTGGTTCGTCGGTTCGTCTAGGATAAGTAGTCCAGGTTGTAGAAGTCTCAAGTATGCAAACATGAGCAATCCTTTCTGCCCTTCAGACAAGAGCCCGATCTTCGCGGCGAGCTGGGAGGCACCGAGTAACATGCTTGCTGCCGTGCGACGGAGCAATTGATCGTCGAGTCGCTTCAATACCTTTGCAAGTTCTTGGTAGGCACTCTTTTCAAAATCAAGTGTTGAGAAATCCTGACGATAGTAACCAACGATAATACCATCTTGAATGGTTACACCTTTTTCATTACGGTTGGCAATCTTTTCGAGAAGGGTGGTCTTACCGATACCGTTTGGTCCGATGATGTGAAGTTTGTCTCCTTTACGAAGTTCAACGTTCACTTTTCTCTTTACCGGTGCCCCATCATGAAGCACTTCTACAGAGTCGAATTTTACAATGACACTTCCGATATCTTCTTGGCAGGTAATGGTAAACGGCTTAATGGTTTGATCTTCTTTGCGAACATCCACTTTACTGTCTTCGAGCTCTTCTACTTCATCACGTAATTTCGCAGCAAGCTTACGCATCTTTCCTCCTTTGAGTGCGAAGAAGTTTACCTTATCTTTGTTGTTCTGAATTTCTTTTTCAAGCTGTGAATTGGCACGTTCAGCTCGCTCTACTTCTCGTTTTATTTCTTCAACCACCTTGAAATAGTTACCGACATACTGTTCGATTTGGTATGTCTGTGTATTGATATAGATAACACCGTGTGTGAATGAGTTAAGGAAGTCTGCATCATGGGAGATAACAATTACCGTTCCTTCATATGACTTCATAAAATCGGTGAGAAGTTGTACACCCGCTTTATCGAGATTGTTTGTCGGTTCATCGAGGAGAAGAATGTCAGGCTTTTGAATAAGTGCTTGCGCGATGAGGAGACGCCCTTTTTGTCCACCAGAAAGTTCTTTGATAGTTTTATCAAGAGGGACGTTTAATTCTACTGTTTCAAATACTACCTTTGCGCGCTTGTCGATGTCGTATACTTTTTCATCAAAGCCAAGTTCGAGGAATTCTCGTACCGTAAGCTTCCATTGTGTATGAGGAATGAATTGTTTTGCAATAGCGATACGTAAATCTTGTCCGACGATGATGCGGCCTTCTTCTGGCTTCGCTTCTCCCATGATAAGAGAAAAGAGTGTTGACTTGCCGGCGCCGTTTGGTCCCATTAAGGTAAGCTTGATTCCTTTGCGTACAACAAAACTAGTCTCGAATAAGACTGGTTTGTTTTCGCTGTAATTAAAGGTGACGTCTTCAAAACGAAGTACGGTTTCACCTCCAGCAGGGATTTGTTTTTCGACAGCCATAATAGATAGTAGACAGTCTACAGTTTACAGCTAAGAGCAATGCAACACTGGAGATGCCAAAATAAAGTGCCCGATTGGGCGATGTATGCATGATAACACATTTTGTAGAATATTCAATGTTTTCATCTTAAAATATTCGATAGATACAGAGGTGTTTTCTTGGGCGATTATGCCGATATGGTACTATGTATGCATATGGAACCAACTCAACCCCTTAAAGACATTGTTGTTATTTATCATAAGCATTGCGGAGACGGATTCGGCGCCGCTTGGGCCGCATGGAAAAAGTTTGGTGAAGAGGCGTCGTATATTCCCGCGTCCTATGGAGATCTCATTCCAGAAGGAATAGAAGGAAAGGAAGTGTATGTGGTGGATTTTTCATACGATGAAGCGAGACTTTCGGATTTGGAATCAAAAGCAAAACGTCTCGTTGTGATTGACCACCACAAGGGAGGGGAGGCGCATGTGACCGCCCGAAAGGAGTTCGTCTTTAATCTCGCACATTCAGGAGCATATCTCGCATGGGAATATTTTCATCCAGAAATATCTGTGCCTGTATTTTTGCGATACATCAGTGAGTCAGATATTTACTCCTTCACACTTCCTGACGCGCACATCATCTGTGTCTATCTCTTCACTCGTCCACGAACTTTTGCAGACTTCGACGCCCTCTATGAAGAAATGGAAGATGAAAGTAAGAGGGGTCTCGTTATTGAAAAAGGAAAACTGTTGTTGGGGTACCGCGACATTCTTGTAGAACCAGCACTGAATAGTATTCATTTCATAGATTTGAAAGGGGTTATTGTGCCAGCGGTGAACGTCACCCTTCCTCTTGATGAGAAGTCTCACCTTCTTCATAAAGTGTATGAGTTGTATCCTCCTGTTGCTTTGTCATATCGTTATGATGATGGAGAGTGGAAGTGCTCACTACGAAGTAATGGAAGCTTTGACTGTACGGAGCTCGCAGGGAAATTTGGTGGAAGTGGACATCCTGGATCTTCTGGGTTTGCGATTAAGGCAGAAGAGGGAGTATTCCCGTTTACAATTGTCGAGAATCCGAATATACAAGAAGGGCTTTAGGTATACATAGGGCCACCCTATGTAAAACAAAGAGCGGCCACTTCATGGCCGCTCTTTGTTTTCATATTTTCTAAAACCTGTAACCTATAAACTAAAACCTATTTCCTGATTACGACTTCACCAAGGGGGAATCTACTTTTTGCTGCTCCAGCTGTCGTATCTGTGTCCGCACGATAACCAATAGTCATCATGGCTACACTTGAATAGCCGATTTCATTTAATCCAAGAATCTCGTTGAACTTCGCAGTATCGAATCCTTCCATCGGGCAGGCATCTACTTCAAGCAGTGCCGCTGCCTCAAGCATAATACCAAGAGGTAGGTATACTTGTCGTGAATTCCATACAGCGAGGGCATCAGAAGGTTTACCAGCAATGGACCCCATGATAGCACCTTTAAATCCAGCAAGGTCTTCAACAGAAATACTTCTTGCTTCTGCTACTGATTGCATGTACGTATCGATATATGCTTCATCGACAGTATTTTTGTATGCGAGTACAAGCATGTGTGATGCATCGATTACTTGCGGCTGATTATATGCAGCTTCTTTAAGTTTCAAACGGAGATCTTTATTTTCAACGAGAATAAATTTCCATGGTTGGAGGCCGAATGAAGAAGGGGACAAGCGTCCAGCTTCGAGGATCTGGTGTATGGTTTCTTCTGGTACGATTTTGGTCGCATCGAATTGTTTTGTAGCATAGCGCCACATAAGTGCTTCTGTGATTGTTTTCATAGGGGTGTGAGATTTGGGTTATTAGTTCGCACGCTGATAGTTAGCAAGCTAACTATCAAGGTAGACTCAGTATACGGAACTGGAGATGAATATGCAAGTTTTTGCGGTATGCACAGAAAGTCAGCTTGTGGGGATGGTCTGATGTTATACTTTATTCATGTATCAATTCATCGTACTAGCTCTCGGACTTGTGCTTATTGTTGGTGGGGGGTATTTTATTACTAAAGCGAATGATCACGGTGTCTTAGGTGTTTCTATTGCAGGAAAACCAGAACCTTTTGCAAAATTACCAACCGCAGAAGAAGTCTCTGGGGTCTACAGATGCAATGAAACATCAGGATGCAAGAATCCGTACATGATGACGCTTACAGAAGACGGTGTGGCTCAGGTTGATATTGAACGTAAAGACGCAATTGATGTTCTCAAAGAATACGGAACATGGGTATTCAAATCAGGAGGATTGCTCGCACTTACGATTAATGGCTCATCTGCTGGCTCCTATGACCCACCTCATGCATTTCTTATTCAGTCCATCGGAACAAGTACGCTATCTCGATATATTTTCAATGCAAAGCAATATACTGATCTCGTAAAACCGGTTTTTACAAAGTCAGTGCAATAGAAAAGGGATAAGGATGCTTAAAACTCTTATTTTGTAATCCTTTTATAGAATAGTTATCCACTGGCAGGGCCTTTCAGGCTCGCTATACTTATAGTAACAGGGTCGGCAAGTCTACGATTCCTGGGTTTACTAATAAACAACATATATGCTTTCACAAGTCACGCGTGTCTTGGTAATAGTAGGTGGGGTGAACTGGGGTCTTGTCGGTTTAGGAATGCTTGCGGGCGGTAATTGGAATGTCGTCAACATGATTCTCGGTTCAGTGCCAACACTAGAAGCGGTAGTTTATGTTCTTGTAGGTCTTGCCGCAGTTAAAATGGTTTGGCCTCGTTAAGAGAAAATCATTCATAAAGAAAAAGAGCGCTTAAGCGCTCTTTTTCTTTTTTTCAATAGTGGTATTGTTTATGGTTGGAAAATAGTTTCAGGTACTATAATGATTTTCTTTACGGTTTCGAATTGTTTTGCTGTTGCTTCTAATTGTGCACGGAGAATGTTTACTCTGCAGGACCCTCCGCTTGTTTTGTTATTTGGGTCAAGTAACGTAATCGTGGTGAGACCACTTCCTGTAATAGTGGCGGAAGCGAGTGAAACTCCTAAAAGAGGGAATTCACTCGAAACACCTTCTATTTTTTCTTCTTGAGATATGTCTCCTAACAAGAAGAGACGAAGTGTATCTTGTAGAGGGGTCTTCGATACTTTGATAGTGCGGGTTACAGGCATAAGACCTTTCGCAGAGCAGAGAATATTTCCTTTTGAATCTTTATCAAGAGCACTGTTGTAATAGTAGAGCTTCACAGTGCGTTCTGCTTGCTTGAAAAGCACCGGAATACGTAGCTCATCATCGTTTAAAGGTATCCCGCTCGGATTATCTTTATGGAAAACAATTGCCCCTGTTGCAGTGAGGGGTTGCGGAAAAGTGAGTGTTACCGAAAAAGGCACAAAGTTTTCCGTCATCCAATCAGACTTCGCTTGTGCTGGTTGCATTGTTAAACGAGTGCCATTTCCATCAACAACTTCGACACCGAAGGATGCTTCGAAATACCAGTTGCCACGAGCAGACCCAGAAATGGTAACGGGACTGGTTACTGTCTGGCCTGATGAGAGATTGTCGAGATATATGAGGTTCTCTTTTCCTGTGACAGTTGAAGTGGAAATGGTTTGTGAAGGAATCTGCTTCTTGTTTACAAGGAGGCGTTTATCCGGAGTCTGACATTGTTCTGGATAGGTTTCGAGAATAGGGTAGCCCGCAGCAACACACTCATCAAACGTTGTTATGGAAAGGTATGCTTGTTCACGGGTATACCAGAATATACCAAGAGAAATGAATGCGAGGCCTGCTATAAGAGTAATGATTGCTGAGCGAGTGTTCATGGTGAAATTATGTATTTAAATAAAGCTGTCCAGTATGCCATCTATGACGTAGCAAAGGGATAAATTCTTACACGTTTCTTTTTTGGTTTTATTTTCTTGTACGAAAACTTTTACCTACAACCGTTCCAATGAGTGATCCGATAATTGCTCCTGCGATGAATTCGGAGAACCAATGAATGCCGATTGATACACCGAAGCCGATATAAAAAGCATAGAGGAGAACGAGAACGGTAATGGTTTTCTTTTTCGGATAGAGCATTATGAGCGTGAAAGCCATAGCGAAAGCGACAGCCGTATGAGACGACGGCCATCCCCAGAAAATGCCGTGCTTGAGAAATCCAAAGTTCCATTCTCGGCTAATGTCTAACAACATTCCGCTATGAAGGTCCGGCTCTATTCTTCCTGTGAAGGCTTTGTAAAAAGAAGAAATGAACCATCCAAGGAAGCTTGCTTGAGCAAGAGCCCAGGAAGTATTCGTGAGAGATTTGTTCTTTGTATATTTTGAAAAAAGATATAAGGCTCCAGTTCCAAAAATAGGAAGAAGTCCTCCGATAATAACGGCTGGGAAAAGGTATGTATGGAAATAGGGACCTTGTACTGATGTGAAATACAGCCAATCAAAACCGGAAATGACGATGATATAGGTAAGAATAATAGCTGTAACCTGTAGAAGAAGATTTTTACCTGAAAAACATGCACGCACATTTTTTGGTAATTGATAAAAGAATGGCATATGTCATTAAGTGTATCACGAAGATGTTTGTCAAAGGGAAGACTCTTTAGTTTGAGGGTAACTATTTTTTAGCGAGAATCACCTTTTCTTTTTCTGAAGATGGACGAAGAACAATGAACTTCTTTTTCCAGCCTTTCAGAAAGAGGTCTACCGAAATTGTTTGTTCCCCCTCCTTTGATGCGGGGTCATTATAGTACACGGTGTCTCCATCGATACCGTCGATAACAATAAGGTGGGGTATTGGACTTTTTGGATTAAATTTATAGAAGATTGACGTGATTACTGGCCCATCTTTCAAAGATTTTTTGAATTGTATAAAAGCTTTATCTTTGCTTTCTTTCGAAAGATCATGGGTCGTTCCTTTTAAGCCGTATTTGTTTGACAAGAGGACAAGGTCTTTGTGTACCCATCCAGCATTCTTATTGTATGCTCCACTTTTTAATGCCTGTTCTAGAAGTGTATTTACTGAAACCGTTTCTGGTTTGTAGTATTCGATAACCATGGCCAAGCTTGCAACGCCACAACCAACCTTTTGCCATGCAAGTGGTTGTATATCATGGAACTGAGAATAAAAAGGCACGTTAGGGATATTGGGTGGAAGAATGGGTGGGGTAGGTATCATACCTTTATAGTTCCACATATAGATTGGCTTGTAAAGGTCTTTTATAGCCTTATACGTATAGTTTTTTGAGGGCCCTATCATGGTAAAGTGATGAGGCAACAATAAAAGCGCCCTGCCGGGCGCTTTTATTGTTGTACAAAAACTATTTAAACCATGTCCTCTCCCAACCTTGCATCATCTCAATCTCTTTAGTTTGTGCTGTGATAATATCCTTCGCAAGCTTAAGAAGCTCTGGCCTTTTTGATGTCTTAAGCACAGCTTCTGCCATAACGACAGCACCCTGATGATGCACGATCATCTGTGATAAAAATGCTTGATCAAAAGCGTCTCCATTTTTACCCTGCAATTCCTGCATCATTCCGTTCATTGTCGTTGTCATATCCATTCCGCTGTAGGTGTTCATCATTTGTCCGTTTGGCATTCTGTGTCCAAATGTTGATGAAGACATTACGTTGTTTTCATTGGCACGTGTACCCCAGACAGAATATCCGATAAGTAATCCGACAGCGAGAGCCAAGAGACTTGAAACAAAAAGTATATTATTTTTCATAGGAGTTTTTGCGAGTAATTTTTTTCTTTTATGAAGATCACATGACCATCATAAAAAGTGCCATAAGAAACATAATCGTATTTTCCGTAAAGGTGACCCATGTCATAGGGAAATCAAAAAGTGTACCGAGACAAACACATGGTATCTCATCTTCGTGTTTAATCGCTATATATGCAGTGTATATTCCCATTGCGGACAAGAATAGTACGAGCAGTGTTTGCCATACGAACATAAAACCGAGTATGTAGAGAACCCCTAAAGCGATTTCAATAAAAGGATACGCATAGCCATATGCTGTATATCTCTTGGCAATAAAGTCATAACTCTTAAATCCTTCAACGAACCCACGTAAGTCGACGAGTTTAAAAAGTCCGAACACAATAAAGAATATTCCCATAAAATCCATCATGAAAAGAAACGGATTTATTCCCGTTGCAAATTGTCTAACAGAAGAAAGGAAGAATATTACTGCAAAGACATAAAGAAGTGGTACAAGTTTTTGAAATGTAGTTACATTCTTTTTGTTTGCAAGGGTGAGAGAGTGATGATCACAGAAAAAACGATCTACACCCACTTCGTCTTTTTCTGTATGTGTAGATTCCATTTTGCACTGCTCGCAGATTGGTTTGTTTGTTGTGGTTTCCATAATGGTGTTTAGGTATGTTTCTTTCTAAATGATTAATTCTCTGTCAGAAAGATGGGGGCGAATCCGCCACCAACCGTTCTGAAATTTGTTGTTTGCCCTCGGTATATTCGTGCGCCCAAGAGTAATACTTTTCCATTGTAGGTATATGCCCTTATGTCGAACTTGAAAGGTTCTTCTGCACCATCAATTTCTTTTATTTTTGTATTTGGTTTGACGATCTCTTGAGCGATGTATGGTTGCGTAATTATAGATTCCCATACTTTTTTGGTTAACCCTTTGCCATTATAGGCACCTTTGCTTCCGTAGCTATTTAGAGGTTTAAAGAAATATTTTTTTCGGCCTTCCCACAGTGTGTCTTTATTTTCAAGGGTTACTAATTTTGTTTCAGGGATACTGGTGGTAAGGGTTGTTATCTCATCTAGGGAGAGTGTGTCTTTATAGGTGGCGGGGTTTTGAAAGTGTATAAAATTAATTTTATCGGCAAAGAGCTTGTGGTCATCCAGGCTTGGTGAGATGAGCGTTTTTGTATTTCTGAGAAGGGGAATAAACTTTGCATTCTTTTCTTCGTTGAAATAAAAATCGGTGAGTCTATTGTAGATGAGGTCTATGACTTTTCCTTCATAGTATGCCATCTCATGCTCTACTGTGATTTCTTCGGGGCTTAGGATGTATGTCGTTATTCCATGTTTTTCTAAAATGTCTTTGCAAATTTGGAATTCTGGATACAAAAATTGTCCACTTGGATTCTCGTCGACAATTGCGACAGTTCCTAATGGTTTGTCGCTTATTTTTTTGAATTCGTTTCGAAACATTGCCACGATAGTTTCTTCCATGGTTTCAATATCTTGAGCCTTGGCATGAGTACAGCAGTTTTTTGAAGCCTTCAATAATTCGTAGCTAAGGAAAAATCCGCCAGCGTTTGTATTTATTTCAATAAGCTTTGGCGTTTCTTCGTCAAGGTGAAAATCGTACGACATGAGTAGTCCTCCATTTGTATTTGATGAAATAGGATCGCCTTCGGCGGATACTAAGTCTGCAAAATAGCTGCTTCGTATTGTTTTTTCTAGAACAGTAATACTTGCATGTATATTTTCTACAATGGCATGAGAGAGAAAGACGGCCGAATGTGAAGAGAAATTGCCATAGGGAGATTCTTGGTCTTTTGTACTACAAAAGCATGATTCATTGAAGTCTTTAAAGTTTTTGATACCTCCCTCGGCGCATAATGTACAGCTCATATTATTTTCTTTTTAGACGATACACTTTAAGAACTTCACTTTTTATTTTTTCTAGTTGACCTTTTTTTGCTTGGTCGACGACGCAGTGCTCGAGGTGTCCTTCCATGAGGGCGTCTTCTATGGTGGAGAGGGCCTGTTTGATGGCAGAGGTTTGTGTGATGACGTCGATACAGTATGTTTTCTTTTCTAACATTTCTTGTAAGCCACGAACTTGTCCTTCTATAATTTTAAGGCGACGTATGAGTTTTGGAATATCTTGGTTCATGAAAATAGTATACCCCCTAGGGGGTATTGGTGCAAGGAAGTAATCTTTTTTAAGTAAGTAGATGGTGGTAACTTTATTATATGGGGAAAAAGAAAAACCGCTGGAGGCGGTTTGGTAAGTGTGTGTTCATTGGTACTTGGATGACTACCGACTAAAGCTACTCTCTGGTCTCGGGGTTAGTGACCTCAGGTATCGGGCCTCTTATGGCAAGGAGTGAACCTCCACCAAATTAGCACCCTATAGATTTCGCTTTTATCAGTTTTGAAGGGATGTCTCTCAGGGTTGACTCGATCGTACCCGGAAGTACAACGTCGCAGTCTCCATCCTATTAGTGCGCATCAAAACCTATAGTTTTCGTTAGGTTGTGGGGTCGAACCACACAGTGTCGGCTCCTTGTCCTCACAAGAAGCATTCTGCAAAGGCTCTCAAATGTTGCCACCTGGGATGACCTCTGGAGCAATATTTTCGCATGCTCTGACCTGCCGTTTTGACATCCGCTATACCAATGAACACGTTTTTATACTAGAATAATTTTTTTTATTATGCAAGGGTTGTGGGGTAGGTGTTTTATTTTTCAGGGTAGGGATCGCCCCTCCCGTTGGTCGGGATCCTACATTTTTATATTCCTTTCAGTCATTAAAAATGTGGACCTTCGGTTCGATCCCTACCCGCTGGGAAACTGTTGAAAACTAAAATACCCCCATGAAAGGGGTATTTTAGTTTTCAATGCTTGGCTCCGCGGGTAGGGATCGAACCTACGACCAACTCGTTAACAGCGAGCTGCTCTACCGCTGAGCTACCGCGGAGCTAAACATTGAAATGATGTATACAATCATACAAGAAAAGGCCGTACTCTGCAAGATTACAGTGTACGGCCTTTTCTGTGTATAGAATACTTACGCTTGTACGTGTGCGTGCGTGTGAGCGTGTGGAAGAAGTTTCTTGTAGAGAATTGTGCTTGCTAATACAGAAACAGGAACTGTCACAATAAGACCTAGACCAAAAGGAATGGCTGCAATAGTGTTAACTACAAGAAGAGTAACAATGAAACCAAAAAGTTTCCAGAAATGTCCACGTGACATATTCATACTCTGTGTGAGTGAATCCATAACCTTAATATTCTCATTTTCTATAATAAGGAATTTGTAGAACTGAAGACGAACAGCGAGGTAGACACCAGGGATAATAAGAAGGAGTAGCCCGACAAAAATAATAATGCCATAGAGAACAGAAGCGAGGAGGTACTTCCAGATAATTGTATAGCTCTTGAAGCTTGAAAAAAGGTCAGAGAAGGTTGGTGTTTTACCTTCTACAATAATAAGGGATACGGTAATGACAGCGACACCTAAAAAGAGTCCGACGATAGCGCCGAGAACCTTAATATGATCAACGGCACCCATAATAATAGCTCCTGCAAGGAGGACACAAAGGAGATACCAAGCATTTTTCTTGGTGAGCCCCCAGGCTGAACTGAATATTTCTTTAAATGTAAAATTGTGTGTAGTCATGAGGTAAGTATATCAAAAAGAGGAGAAAAAGGTACTTTGTAGGATAGTGAATGTGTATATCCGTATATGCTGTTTTTGGTATATACTGAATACATACTTACTAATCATACACATCTATGCACATCACAATCACAGGAGTTCATATGGAAATGACAGACGCTATCAGAGAATATGCATTAGAAAAAATGCGATCTCTTGAAAAGTATGTTCCGGAAGGGGATACGAGTGCGAAGCTTTCTGTTGGTCTTTCAAAGACAACAAATCACCATGCTCATGGGGATGTATTTCAGGCAGAGGCACAGCTTCACATCAGAGGAAAAGAAACCGTGGTTCGAACAACACAAGATGATTTGTATAAGGCGATCGATATTTTGAAAGATATGTTAACACGTGAACTTGCACAACATAAAGACAAGGAGAGATCTGTGTTTCGTCGTGGAGCTCATCAGGTTAAGGCATTGTTTAAACGATTGATCTAACCCTTTGGTATGGATAACGACATTAAAGTAACGTACTCTGTCATCGCTGTACTGATTGTTCTTATGGGAGGGCTTGCATATTTTTTGCAAGATACCATCGATCTTCCTCAAGTAAAAGTTGGGACAGTTTCAACAAGTACAGAGACGGTAAAGAAAAATACGGCACAAGCGCCTGTAAAAATTATCACTAACGCGACAAGCACTATGAGTACAACAACATCACCTGTGCCAGAAAAGGTAACCAAAGCAGTTATTACCACAAACAAAGGAATTATTGAGGTCACCTTTTCAACGAGCACTCCAGTAACTGTCGCGAACTTCGCGAAGCTTTCAAGTGAAGGATTTTACAATGGTACACGATTCCATCGTGTGATCCGTGACTTTATGATTCAAGGAGGGGATCCGCTTTCAAAGGATATTACAAAGAAAGCCGCATGGGGAACAGGGGGGCCAGGATATTCTTTTGAAGATGAGACATCTCCGAGTGATGTATTTTCACAAGGAGTACTCGCTATGGCAAACTCTGGACCGAACACAAACGGTAGTCAGTTCTTTATTGTGACCTCGATAGCCGGAACACCATGGCTCGCAGGGAAGCATACAGTATTCGGACATGTAACACGCGGTCTTGATATTGCCCTTCTCATCAATGATATGCAAACAGACGGTGCGGATAGGCCTTTGCAGGATGTGGTTGTGGAAAAAATTGAAGTAAAGTAAAAATTCTGGCGAACTACTTCTAAATGAATATTACAAAAGCGGTGCCTTCAGCACCGCTTTTGTAATATCTGTAAACTCTCAACTCTCGACTGTTAACTATGTAAATATCCTCTCCTAAAATCTTCCCACGAGATTTCATGTTTTCCTTCAGGTACTACTTTTTCTATGACATCACTTGCAGTGAGTGTTTCTGCTCCTGATAAAAGAAGTGCTACTGAGGTTACTTTTACACGAATCTTTTTAGGTGTCTGTGGTGAGTCATTCGAACCATGTTGTATAAAAAAATAAAGTCCTGGCCACGGAGTGAGCGCACGGAACTTTCTCTGTACCTCATCACCGCGTGTTTCGAGTGTGATTTCTCCCAACTCTTTTGTGATTTTTTTACACACAGTTGCTTTGGTGTGATCTTGTTCTTTCGGGATGAGTGTTCCTTCTAGATAGTGAGGAAGTACTTGGGATAAAAGTTCTCCACCTATTTGACCACATTCTACTTCAAGTGTTTGTGCGGTCGCTTCTCCATTAATTAAGAAAGCATTCTGAATGAGAATCGGGCCGTGGTCCATGCCGCTATCGAGTTTCATAATGGATACCCCTGTTGTTACGACACCATCAAGCAACGCGGACTCGATAGGGGAAGGGCCACGATAGAGGGGCAACATGGATGGGTGTACATTAAGAACTCCATGTTCCGGAATATTTAAAATTGCTTCTGGAATTATTTTCCCGTAACTCGCAACAATAAATAGGTCACAGGTGAGAGGTGAGAGTTGAGAGATAAATTCGGAATCTAATTTTGCTGGCTGAAGAACAGGGATACCTTTCATTTCGCACCATGTTTTTATATGTGGTGCAGTGAGTTGCATGTGGCGACCCTGTGGTGCATCTGGTTTTGTTACGAGAAGTGATGGGGTGTATCCATTTCGCACGAGCGCGGCAAGTACACTTTCTGCAAGGGGCCCTGTTCCGAAGAATACATAAGACAAATCTTTATCCATACTTAGTTTTTATTTTTCTTTTCTCCGGCCTTTACCTCTTCTTCTGTGTATTCTTCAAAATCAAAACCGTGGTCAATGAAAAGAGTACCATTCAAGTGGTCTACCTCGTGTTGGAAAATGTGAGCAATGAGTCCCGATCCTCCATAGCTAAACTTTTTACCTTCGATATCGTACGCCTCGACGGTTGCTGACGTGGAGCGAGTTGTCGTACCGTACACCCATCTGACAGAGAGACATCCTTCTTGCATGTTGGCTGTTTTTTTGGATGACTTGGTTATTTTTGGATTGATGAATACGAGAGGTTTTGATTTCGCATCTTCTGGGTAGGCAGATGGAGCTATGACAAAAATGCGAAGCGATAGGGCTATTTGAGGAGCAGCCAAAGCCACACCGTCTGATTCACGGGCGAGAGCTTCTTGCATTGTCGCTACGACTTCTTTGAGATATGGCGTGCCAAACTCTTCCTCTCTAATGATGCGAGCTTCCGCACGAAGAGGATTATCTTCCTTTTCGTCTATTTGGATAATGATGTCTTTAACCTTCATGATTATACTCTACCACGAAGGGCTTAAAGCAAAAAGAGTACACAGCAATTCATTTCTTTGTGTATTAGGATTTGTATACGTGGATGAGATTCGAGGAAAAACCATTCTTTTCAAGAAGGTGTACGAATAGTACAGTGACGAGGAAATAATGAGTTTTGACAAAGAAGATCGCCACGTATGCAAATTCTGTTAGATGAAGAAGTGTAGAGGGTTAACCTGAGGGTGCCCGTCATACACGATACGTCGTACACGATCACGTACAGAAGGGTTGTTGGCCCACTCAGTTTCTTTCACGTGAATAAAAAGAAGGGTAACCCCACGACCTTGCTCGAACCATTCGACGACATATGGTTCAAGTTCTTGTTCCATACGGCTACGAAGAGCGTCTTCCAAATTATCAAACGATGCTTTGATGACGGTATAGTATGGCGGTAAAAGAAACTGCTCTCGCTCTTTGAGAAGTGTGTCGAACACTTCTCTAAAGCTTGGCGCGGTGAGCTGCTTAATTACGGGCATGTTTTTGAGGCGTGTTTGAAGAATAAGTTTGCCTCCATATTCCGCACCAGGAATTACCTTCTCCGCCATTTCTGTGACGAGGTTGAGAATCTTTTCATCGGTACGATATTCTGGCAGTGAAAAAAGAGAATCAAGCGACAGAATAATAATGCCATCACACTCTTGTATGATATTGTGTGCCATTTCTGTTCCGATCAAAACGCCATACACGGACTCTTGCCACTCTTTGTATACCTTTTTTACTTTGGCACGTGTGGGAGTGTTTTCTCCATCAATTACAAAAAGTGGAAGACCGAGACGACGCAGTTCTTCTTCGACGCCACTGGTCGCGATGCCGAGTGTTTGCATACGCCAGCCACCACAATGTTTACAAGCGAGTGTCGTGTCATCATTTAGTTGTACGATATTTTCACAACCATGACACACGTAGGTACGCATGCCAGCTATTTTGTGAAGGACATACGGACGATTACACGTGATGCATGTAAAGAGTGTTCCGCAGTCAGAACAGACCGTTGTCGGATACATTCCTTTTCTGTGTGCATAGAGAAAGAAGTGTCCATGCTCGGCGACTTTTGCAGTATGAAGCATAGAGAGTGCGGCTCGTGAGAGATATGGACTGGCGCTTTTATTTTCATCAATCATTGGTATAACAGAAATAGACGCATCGTTTCGAAATTGCAGCGGCATAACTTCGTGTGCGTCTTTTGTTTTGTAGAGCATGTGCGCGCGAAGGGTGAGCATGTGCGATCCGAGTAAGCAGGGGATACCGCTTCCACGAGCGAGCTGCTCTATAACGAATCGCATATCGTATCCTTGTGTACCGTGAGTGTAGTAGTAGTGACTGTGTTCACGTTCTATAATAACAAGTCCTAAATCGTTGCGTATCCACGGCAAGAGTGACGGTGTCGAAAGAATGAGAAGTGGATGAGGATTCTCGGTGATTTGTTTTTGTGCTTCCTTGTATTGTTTCTCGGTTAATCCACTGTGGAGGGTGACGGCATACTCATCGATTCCTTTTATGAGTTCTGCACGAGCGTATTCGAGGTCGGTGATGGTGGGAAAAAAAAGTACCAGAGAATATTTTTTTGAAAATGATTCTCGTATCGTTGTCTTGTACCTCGTGATTCTATTTTCATAACTTTGTTCAAGCAAGAGTAATTCGAAGCCTTTCGCTTCTGTCTGTACCGTGACAGGGGTTAATGTTTCGAAAGATCTTTCTGAGAGAAGGTCGTAGATAAGTGTGCCGAGTGGCCGTACGAGATAGGATGCAGAAAAGGAAAGTGCATTCCATAATTTTGGAGGAAGAAATTGTTTGGTGACGACCTTTGATATTTTTTTCAAATTAAATGAAGCGTGACGAAGCGATTGGCGTTCTTCTTGTGCGTCATGTCCGTCTAATACAAGTGCTTTACATACACGTCGCTTGATGGTTATTTCTACGAGGTCACCAGGATTCACGTCGTCTTTTGAAAAATAGGAAAGTTCCTCATAGGGAATCCCATTTGCAAGTGGGGCGACGGTGAGCACTTTCATGAGGGTAGTATAGCAGTAAACGCTGCCTTGTAGGCAGCGTTAATTTTTAGTTTTAAATTTTTAATTTTTATGTAAAAATTCCAAAAAGACCTTTAAATTATTGGTATTACATTAAGAACTAAGAACTAAAAATTAAAAATTAAGGGAATCCTTACTTCCACTTTTTATGCTATAATTCACCCATTATGGGATTTTTCTCCAAGAAACTAGGTATCGATTTAGGAACGGCCAACACGCTTGTGTATGTCCCAGGAAAGGGCGTTGTCCTTGTGGAGCCATCTGTCGTCGCGGTGTCTGAAATTGATAATAAGATTATGGCAGTGGGAACAGAAGCCAAAGACATGATCGGAAAGACACCGGACTCGATTATTGCATATCGTCCGATGCGTGATGGTGTGATCGCGGACTATCGTGTGACAGAAGCGATGCTTCGGTATTATATTCACAAAGCGCTCGGTGGATTTACTTTTTTCAAACCAGATGTGATGGTCTCTGTGCCGGCAGGAGTGACCTCAACGGAACGTCGTGCGGTTATTGAAGCGGCATTAAAGGCAGGTGCACGAAATGCATACGTGGTGAAGGAGCCTATCTTGGCTGCTATCGGTGCAGGTATTCCTATTCATGAGGCGCAAGGAAGAATGATTGTCGATATCGGAGGAGGTACGACAGACGTGGCGGTTATTTCTCTTGGCGGTATTGTTTGTAGTACTTCGGTGAAATGCGCGGGCAACAAAATTGATCAGGCAATTATTGATTACATTAAAAAGACATATAACCTCGCGATTGGAGACCAGACTGCTGAAGAAATAAAAATAAAAATAGGAAGTGCTCTGCCTGTTGAAGAAGAGCTTTCCATGAAAGTGAAGGGGCGAGATTTTATTGCAGGGCTTCCACGCACTGTAGAGATTCGAACGAATGAAATTGTAAAGGCGATCGATAAAGAACTTCGTTTAATGATTAAAGCAATCAAAGATGTGCTTCAAGAGACTCCTCCTGAACTCGCGTCAGATATTATTGATAATGGAATTATTATGTCAGGGGGGACATCGATGTTGCGTCATTTCCCAGACTTAGTAGAGAGACGTACGGGGGTCAAAGCGGTTCTCGCAGAGGATGCGTTCTATTGTGTGGCGAAGGGGACAGGTATAGCTCTTGAACATCTCGATACTTACAAACGCAGTATCTTTGCCAAACGCTAAAAATTATTTCATCTACTTTGTCGCTACGGAATTTTTCTTCGTCAACGTAGCATTAACTACGTCTCCTAGAAAAATTCCTAGGCTCCTCGTATCTAAAACAATTTTTAGTGTTTGGTATGTTGAATGGATTTATTTTATGAAATAAAAAAAACCGCTCAGAGCCTTGGGGGGAGGATGAGCAGTCTGTGGGCACTGAGTATGCCTTCTATTCAGTGAACAAATGCATCTGGGTGCTTTTTGTCGGATTCCGGCTGTACCGTGTGGGGCGCTCTGCGAGCATTCCAAACGTAACCGTAGCAGCACCTTTTTTCATTGGTTCGTCTGCGGGGTCCCATAGACCTTTCGCAAAGTAGTTCGCGGTGTTCTGACAACCGAGGCACTTCGAGTAGATTGGGCATATCGTTGGTGCATTAAGTCTTCGGGAACAGGAGGTGCATCCTTGGCTTCCCAAAAGCCAAAACGCATGTGATATGTCCTGTTTATCCAGTCCGTGGAATTTGGCCAAAAGACACACGAGGGGTCTAATAGTTTTTTCCATCAGTGCATTTGACACTCTTGTCTTCATGGTTATTGCACCGTACTGAATGAAAAGTCTCTGCACCTGGACATCAACAGGAAAGGCATCCTCAGGAAACGGCAAGGCGCCGAACGCATCCAGAAACAAAGCGTATAGCGAGGCAATTTTGGGACCATATCCAGGGAGAGGGTCTCCACTTTCCTTGTCGCCATTTTTTTTGCCAAGCCTTTTTCCTGCTTCTTTGAATTTCAGAATACCTTCCACGTTACTCCCGTGTTCTTCGTAGAGACGTACAGGGTTTCCCCCATAATTTCCAAAAAGTGTCTCGGCACAACGTATCCAATATTCTGCGGATTGGTTTGGGACACCAATTTTGTACCGACTCAAGAGTTTTCCAAGGTCGCCCTTGTTCCAAGAGATGGCAGATGAGGTGTAAAGCTCAGGATGTTTGTGGTAGATTTTGCAGTGTGAAGCATAGACACCGAAGTCGCCGCCACTCTTCGTCCTTCTGTCTGTAAGTGTCGCGAAGAAAAGGAACAGGAGATGCCTCGGACTTCCTTTTTTAATGACTCTGATATCTGGACCTTCAACACCTGGCAGGTAGTCCATTCGACGAGCACGAATTCTTCCGAGCTCGTATCCTGGCACATAGGTGTACTGTGGTCCATGCGTCTCAGCGCGAACGCTTTGAAACATAGACTCACCGCGTCTGTATGCACCGGTTAATGCAAGGATGAGCTCCTCTGCTTTCGCCAGATGCATGATCATGTTGTCGTTTTCAAACACATCGTGAGATGCGAAGAAGCGAGTGCTGGTGATTGGTGCCCCGCGAGGAACAGCGATCACCTGTTGTCTACAAGTGTTGAGTCCTGCTACGGACAGATGTGCTATTTTCACGGGAGCTCCTTTTTAATGTTTAGAAGGGGATGTCTGAGTCGTCGTCGGGAACGAACTTTCTCGTTTCTCTGGCTGTTTTGATACGGTTGAGAGTGTTACGAGCATCAAGCTTCTCCAAATGAGCATGACTGCCGACGATAGCAATGGTGAAGCAATCAGGTGCGTGTGCATGAGTGAGCTTTCTGCGCTTTTCATACTTGTACACCCGATGTGGTCTGAGTGGACACTCAAGGAGTAGCTGTTTTTTCTTGTTACCCAACAGTGGCTCGTGGACATCAAGAAAAATGTCAGGCGGGGCTTCTGGAACCCTAAACACTCGACACACGGTATTAAAGAGAGCGAGGTCTTGTGGACTTCTTTCCTTCAATAATTTCCGCACAGCTTTAAGCGAGCGCATGGTGTAACCATGAAACTCGACTTTCTTTTTCATCCAATCAGCCATCCATCTTAGAGTGCCAGATCTTTTTAAGACTTCATCTGAATACCTTTCATGATGAGATGGGTTAAGATTTCGAAAGAGATTAAGCTCTCGAGAAACAGACTCTGCTACCTCGGCGTAGTTTTTTCCAGGCTTCAGTTTGTCGGATTCGTCCTTGAGTCGCAGTATGGTATAGACCAACGCATATTCTTTTGGAACACGAATTGTCATCCATGACTCGTAAACACAAAGACGTTTCTTGTTACGATTTTCGCTGCCTGAATCTGGGCTCTGAATGAACCGCGCTCTTGTCCACCCTTCCATTTTTTTATCAATACATTGCTGTATTGCGATCCAAAGGGTTGGTAGTAGCTTTTCGACGACGTGCCAGGGAAGGATTCCGATGTGTAGTCTTTGCTGAATGACCTCCTTCTGTTTTTTACAGTCAGGTCTATCCGCTTTAATTTCAATCGCCTTTCCTGGTGCCGTACGACTCAGGCCAATTTCCATTGCGACAGCTTCTTCTATTCTTACACCTTGGAATATTGCAGGTGCGAGGACAACGATGCAATCAAGAAGTGTTTCAAAAGGGGGGTTGCGGTAATGTTCACGAACATTTCCTTTATCATCAAGTTTGATAACGTACATTGCTCGTCTTTCCATGACTTCTGCGTCACGGATAGC
The DNA here is from genome assembly GCA_041651055.1 of Minisyncoccota bacterium. GTDB lineage: Bacteria > Patescibacteriota > Minisyncoccia > Phycocordibacterales > UBA5272 > UBA11704. Next base: position 279,907 of record JBAZJW010000001.1, on the reverse strand, counting down.
TTTCCCTACCGTTCCACCTTCAGTAAACGTACCTATACCCGTGCGACTTCTCTCTTTTGCAAGAGATGAATGATCTGGTTTCATGACGTTCTCTCTTTTAAAAGGGTTGATGTGCCAAGAACTGGTGATATGAGGAGCTCTTTCTGTAAAAGAGCAGTCTGGTGCGTATTCTACTTAAATACATAATCTCTCGCAAGGCTAATTCTTTGCTATACTTGAAGCATATGAAACTCTCTGATTTACCTCTTCATCATGCGGTGCTTGTCGTGCATGGTGAGCGCGAGGCCGTAGGCCTCGCGCTCTGGAACGAACTTCAAGCTCTTTCTCCTGCACACAAATTTTTCGACCAAACCGTACTTGATATCGAAACAGCACGGGCGCTAACTTCGTGGACGAACACTCCCTATAATGAAGAAAAGATCGCACTCATTTCTTTTCATACTGCGACGATTCCAGCACAAAATGCAATGCTTAAATTGTTGGAAGAGCCACGAACTGGTGTGCGATTTATTTTACTGACGAGTAATAAAACAAGTCTCATTGGGACAGTCATTTCAAGAGTACTTGAAATGAGGAGTACGGAGAAAGAAGAAGGAAGTAAGAGTGATGCACATGCAGAAGAATTCATGCACGCGCCGTATGGTGCGCGCATGAAGTTACCTTTTGTCATAGAACTTCTTGCTCGCATGGATGAAGAGGGGAGAAAGGACAGAGAAGGTGTACGAAACTTCATACTCTCGCTCGTCGAAGTTCTTTCGCAAGAAAAAATAGAATCACGATACGTACTCGAAACCTTAGAAACTGCCTCCTATGCATCTGACCCTTCAGCTTCAGGAAAAGCCCTCCTCGAGTATCTGTCTCTTTTATTGCCGCAACACAAGAACTAGTATAGAATTGTATGTATCAACTAATTACTAATTACTAATAACTGCCCCCATGCCTTACAACTTTTCAAACGTTGAAACAAAAAAACAAGAAATTCTCGAATGGCTTGCGAACGAGTATCGTTCTATTCAGACAGGACGAGCATCACCACAGGTCCTCGATCTTGTGTGTATCGATTTGTATGGTTCACGTACTGCTATCGCGCATGCCGCGAGTGTGAATATCGAAGACCCTCGTACACTGCGTGTCGCACCGTGGGATAAGTCTATTGTTGGCATGATGGAAAAGGCTATCAATGATGCAGACCTCGGACTTTCTGTTTCGTCAGATGCTGAAGGGTTACGTGTACATTTCCCAGCACTCACTACAGAGACAAGACAAAAGATGGTAAAGCTTTTGAAAGATAGATTAGAAGATGCACGTGTTCGTGTGCGTTCTATGCGTGAAGAAGCAAATAAAGATATCGATGCTCGTGCGAAAGAAGGTGAATACGGTGAAGATGAACAGCATCGCTATCGAGAAGAAAACCAAAAGCATGTAGACTCTACAAATGCTGCACTTGAAGAAATGTTCCAGAGAAAAGAAAAAGAAGTGTTAGGAGAATAATCAACGGATTACCATTGAGTTGATAATGATAAATTTTAATTTTTTATTAAACACGAAGAGAAAGAAACGGCTGATACAAAATAGAGAAACGGCGAACCTTTAGAGGTTGTCGCCGTTTTTTTTGCATTGGTTTTTCATTATTCAAATCCAGTGCATGAACCATTCCCTTTTCATCCTCACGTTATCGTGACCCTCCCGGGCAGCGTCGAAACAGATAGGAAGTATGGCGTCGAGTTTCGGATGTATGCGGTTTTCGAAGACGATTACATATATATCTGTCTGAAGACAATGAAGATCTCCGATGCTCGCGTGTATGCGAGCGGTCATTTGTCCTTCTTTTTTGTCGACCAGTTTGGTGCGACTTCTTTGGGCGCGCTCGAGACATGTTCGGACATTTTTCAGTACCAAGGCATCTTGTGTGAGCGCTGATGCCATGAAATAGACCGCTTCGGGTGTTACCACTCGCATACAGTTCAGTGGTCCGAAGGCTGCTTTTTGTGCAAAGTAGCCGTTTGTGGTTACGCTTGATGCTGCGTTTGCATTGTTCGCACGGAACACGGCCCAGAGGGCAAGTCCAATGAAAAGCGCTCCAGCGATGCCGCTGATAATTCCCCAAAGCCCTCTCTTCAGAAAGCCTGTTTTTTGGTATGTCACATTGAACTCCAGTTCAAAAAACGTTAATGATCCAAAAGTATTATGCGTTACTGTCTTACCTGTGTCAAATTGAGGACCATTGTGACCTTGATAAAAATCATGACCCAATATCTACTACAACTAATTCGTTTGAATATTGAATATTATTTTATTGAATATTTACAAACTGTTTTGTAGATAGTTATTTTTCTATTTTATCGTTATCTTCGTAGCCGAGCTGCTTGAACTTTCCTATGGTATACTTTTCCCCATGTCATTATCTCCACGTATCAAAAAATTATTCACTCGTTTTGATTTTCTTTTCCTCTTGTCAACACTTTTTCTCGTCGTATGGTTTCGTCACAATACCGTAGTGCTTTTCGTTCTCATACTTTTGCTTTTGGTTGCGGTGCATGAATTCGGACACTTTATCGTTGCTAAGTGGGTGAATATGCGCGTGGACGAATTTGCTTTTGGTTTTCCTCCGAGAATTTTCGCAAAGAAAGTAGGGGAGACAACCTACGCTATCAATGCACTTCCTCTTGGAGGTTATGTTTCTATTTGGGGAGAAAATGGTGAGCCGGATGATGTTGCGAAAAATCACCCTCGTGCTTTTGGTAATCGTCCATGGTGGGCACAGCTACTCGTACTCGTTGCTGGTGTAACCATGAACATGCTTCTCGCTCTTTTTGTTTTCATTGGAATCTCTTATGGAAATGTACAAATGAGCGCAAGTGACGAAGTATATGGTGCACGCGTAAAGAATACTGAACTCATGGTAGTAGACGCAGCTCCGACATCTCCTGCATACTTGGCCGGCATTGTTCCGGGGTCTGTTCTTGTCAAAGTGACAGCAGGGAAGTCTCAAGCGAACCTGGATAATGCGACATCGCTTATCTCATTTATTGCAGCACACAACAATGATCCTTTTACGATTACCTATAAACGTGCTGACGGTAAGCTTGAGAGTACGACTATTGCTGCTGTGTATGGCATTGTGGAAGACAAGAAGGCGATAGGTGTTTCGGTGGAACGTGTTGGATACATGCATGCGAATGTTTTTGATGCTATAAAAATCGGAAGTATTCGCACCTATGATATGACAGCAATGACTCTTGAAGGGCTTGGTTCGCTTGTGACATCTCTTACACAAGGTAAGAATGTTCTTTCGTCTCTTTCTGGTCCGATAGGTATTGCAAAAATAGTTGGTCAAACAAATGAACATGGCTACGAGGCATTGCTCACGCTCATTGCAGTGTTGTCTATTAACTTGGCGATATTCAATATTCTTCCACTTCCTGCACTTGATGGTGGTCGTATGGTTGTGGTGACGATAGAAGCAATCGCACGAAGAAAGGTTCCGCACAAGTATTATTCATGGGTGAACATCGTTGGATTTTTTGCTTTAATGCTTCTTCTTGTGATTGTAACGGTGCACGATGTGAGAGGGTAGGGAAACGTAATATTCAATAACGTAATACTCAATATTTAAACGGATTCATTCAGAAGTGTATTTATTGAATATTGATTATTATTTTATTGAATATTTTTTTTAAATTCTCATTTAATTTACATCAATAAATATATTCTATACACAGCTCATTAGCTCCTGTATACTAAGAATATGCGACAATCACAACTCTATACAAAAACACAAAAGGAAGCTCCGAAAGATGAAGTGTCAAAGAACGCGATACTCCTTACTCGTGCTGGATTTATTCATAAGGAGATGGCGGGAGTGTATACCTTTTTACCGCTCGGTCTTCGTGTTCTTACAAAAATCGAAAATGTTATTCGTCGCCATATGGATGCTATTGGAAATGAACTTGTAATGTCATCACTCTCTCCACGTGAGAATTGGGAAAAGACAGGAAGATTAGATACTGTCGATGTACTCATGAAGACAGAAGCGGCAAACGCTGTTTCTCTTGAAAAGTCCTCAAACTCATATATTTTGAATCCGACACATGAAGAATTGATTACTCCTATCGCAGCACTCTATGCTCGTTCATATAAAGACTTACCTGTTGCGTTTTATCAAATACAAACAAAATTCCGAAATGAAGCCCGAGCTAAGTCTGGACTTCTCCGTGGTCGTGAGTTTCGTATGAAAGATTTGTACAGTTTCCATCGCGATGAAGCTGATCTGAAAACATATTACGAAGAAGCAAAGAAAGTATATATGAATATTTATCGTGAGATTGGTCTTGGTGATGATACATTCATTACACTTGCTGGTGGCGGAGACTTTACAAAAGAATTTTCTCATGAGTTTCAGACTGTAGTGGATGCGGGGGAAGACATTATTTATCTTGATCGTAAAAATAACATCGCATATAACAAAGAAGTTGTGACAGAAGAGAACTCGAAGCGTCTCAATGTAGACTTTGAAAGTCTCGAACAAGTAAAAGCATGCGAAGTGGGAAATATTTTCCCGCTCGGCACTAAGTTTACAAAAGCATTTGATTATACGTACATCAATGAAGCGGGCGAAAAGCAAGAAGTACATATGGGATGCTATGGTATTGGCCCATCGCGACTTATGGGTGTGATTACAGAAAAGTTTGCCGATGAAAAAGGTCTCGTGTGGCCTGCAGCTATCGCACCATTCTCTGTGCATTTAATTTCTCTTGCAAAGGATAAGGACAGTGAGACGGGGAAGAAGGCCGAAGAACTTTACAAGAAACTTATGGCTGCACATGTAGAAGTTTTGTTTGATGATCGTGAAGAAGGGGCTGGAAGTAAATTCGCCGATAGTGATTTGATTGGTATTCCGATGCGTGTGGTTATTTCAGATAAGTCACTTGAAAAAGGTGGTGTAGAAATAAAAGAACGAACACAAGAAGAAAGTGAAATCGTTACGATTGAAGAATTGCTCGCGACGTATCAGAAGAATTGCGAATAAATAAAATTCATAGTTAGGAGCTAACAGTTAGGGGTTAGGAGATAAAACACAAAATAAAAAGGCCCCGCATGTATACGGGGTTTTTGTGTCGGACGGCTAGTGCTTTTTCACGCGGGAGGGTTGCAGAGTCTTCCTCCTACATGACTGAGTCGATGGGGTCTTGTGCCAAAAAAGACACAAACAGAATCGTAAGCCTCACGAGGCTTCATTCTGAAAACCACTCCATATTTTTTATCAATACGGATGACTGGCCCGTCGTCTGAACACGAGAGGTAAAGATATAAGGATGGGCCTTCTCGCCCATTTCGCCCCTCTAACCCCTCCATGAAATGGGTGTGGTCTATCGTGTAGGTGAAGCAGTCGTTGCCCTCGTGTATTTCGAGATGTTTTCCTTGAAAGTCTTGCTGACATTTCAGTTCAAGGATTTTGAGTACCTGATCAAGTATTGTCGGATCAGTTGTGATCATGACTGTCTTTCTTTGCGGACTATTTCACCGCGTGATGGTTATGAACTTTCCGTACAACTCTACAACAAATTCACCCTTTTGTCTACTAAAAATTGTTTTTTAAAATATTGTAAAAAGCCTTCAAATAAAGCATTATTTCGCATTATCTAAAATCCAAAATCTAATGTCTAACATCTGTATTTGTGATAGAATAGTACAATGTTCGAGCGATTTTACCGACACTTTTCAAATGATATTGGTATAGATTTGGGTACTGCAAATACACTCGTGTATCTTCGTGGGAGAGGAATAGTTATCAATGAGCCATCTGTCGTCGCACTCAACACGAAAACAAATCGTGTCGTCGCTGTTGGTACAGAAGCCAAAGACATGATGGGGCGCACACCATCACACATTCGTATCGTACGACCACTTGTCGACGGTGTGATTTCAGATTACGAAGTTACAGAAGAGATGCTTTCGTATCTCATCAACAAAGCAAACGATACAGACAAGAAATTATTTCGTCCGAGAGTGGTGATCGGGATTCCGGTAGGAATCACGAATGTAGAAATGCGTGCGGTGTATGACGCTGCGAAGTCTGCTGGTGCGCGCGAAGTGTACATTGTTGAGGAGCCGATGGCGGCAGCAATCGGCGTGCATATGCCGGTACACGATCCAGTCGGAAGCATGATGGTGGATATCGGTGGTGGTACGACAGACATCGCCGTCATCGCGCTTTCAGGTGTCGTGCGTGCAAAAAGTTTGAAAGTTGCAGGAGACAAACTTACCCAAGACATCATCAGTTATATGCGCGATGAATTCAAAATGTTGATTGGAGAAAAAACAGGTGAGCATATCAAGGTCACTATCGGTTCTGCGCTTCCCGATGAACACGGCGAAGAGTTAAGTGTGAAGGGGCGTGACTTAGTCACAGGACTTCCTCGTGAAGCGATTATCACTGATGTCGATATTCGTGAAGCGATGTATGCGTCTATCGCGCAACTCGTGGATGCAATACGTGAAGTGTTAGAGACGACGCCACCAGAAGTACTCGCAGACATCATGCACAAAGGAATGACACTTTCAGGTGGTGGAGCGCTTATCAAAAATCTTCCACAGTTACTCGAGATGCAACTCAAGGTTCCTGTTACGGTCGCTGATGATCCTCTCACGGCTGTTGCTCGCGGAGCAGGCGTTATACTAGAAGACATAGACGCGTACAGAGATGTACTCGTAGAAAACACTGATGACATATCTTTCCGATAGAAAACGTAATCGCAAACAGTATCGATATTACATTGCTGTTTTTGTGGTGCTCGCAGGCATGACATACTTTTGGCCACACATCCGCACATCGATATATCCTCACCTTGAATCATTTATTATTTCAACAGGGACATCGAAGAATTCGATTATTCGTACACCTTCTATTATCTATACATACTTCCAGTCACGTAGAGAACTTATTTTGCGTGCGAGCACATTGTCGCTCACAGTTGAGCGACTAGAAAATGAACTCGCGGAAAAGAATGCTCTCCTTAAAGAAAAAGAATTAATCGAAACAGATGGCATGAAAGTTGGTGAGACAACGATTGCAATGTATCCTTTGATACGAGATCTCACCACGATTTATTCGTCGCTCATTCTTTCAAAAGGGTTTAAGGATGGAATCGTAACACAAGACCTTGTTTTCATTCATGGTCGCAAGCCAGTATGTATCATTGTCGAAGTATATGATCGCACATCACTTTGTAAGTTGATGACCTCAAGTGGCGAAGTGACAGAGGGTGTTACCGCCTCATCGACACTGAATATTTCTTTGAAAGGAGACGGCGGGGGAACTTTTGTGGGTGATGTACCTCGTGATACGGTAATTGCTCAAGGTGAATCTATTTTTTTGAAAAGCGATCCGAGTATGACTCTCGGAACAGTGTCTAATGTGATACGTGATGATCAAGCCGTCGCATGGCGTGTATATGTACGCGGAGCCTATAACCCTGTTACGTCATCTGTATTTTATGTACAAAAATAATTCCATGCCCGTATCTCGTTATTATGTACTCATAAGTGTTTCTTTTCTAATGACATTCTTTTTTGATATCATTTTAGGACTTTCTCGTGTACCAGTTTTCACCTTAGTGCTTTGTGGTATAGTGATTGTATATGAAATTGTTTCACCGTACATTTACACGGCGCGCTAGAAAAGCGTCAGCGCATGAAATCTTGCCAGAAGATGTGTTTTTGGATTCTCAGAATATTTCAAAACTCAATCTCGATCAAATGGAAGGGCAGCTCGAGCGTCCGCTTGGGAGAAATGTTTTTTATGGAGCCATCATTGTTATTACGATTCTCATCTCTTCGTTTTCCTATCGATTGTTTAGTATGCAAATTGTGAACGGGGAAGCGTATACAGTTAAGGCTGATAGAAATCATTTGAAAACGACGCCACTCTTTGCTCTTCGTGGAACCATCTCGGATAGAAATGGAGTCTTGCTCGCATGGAATACGATAGGTACATCGACTGCTATCGATGAGATTCCAAAGCGTGCATATATTACAGAAGGAGGGTTCTCCCATGTGCTTGGGTATGTGAGTTATCCAAAAAAAGATCAGAGTGGTATTTTTTGGCAAGAGTCATACATCGGAAAAGATGGTCTTGAGAAAGAGTATCAAGATACATTGCAAGGTGTGCCAGGAGAGAGAGTGATTGCCATCAACGCGCTTCATCAGATTGAGGCAGAAAACGTAAACATTGACCCAAGTAATGGGGAAAATATAAAACTTACTATCGATAAAGGTGTGCAAGCAAAACTCTACGAGCGCATGGAAGCACTCTCAGCAAAAGCTGGATTTACATCCGGTGCTGGTGTGATTATGGATATCCATTCTGGAGAAATTTTGGCTATCACGAGCTATCCTCAGTATAATAATAATTTGATGACGAATGCAAAAACAAAAGAAGAGAATGCTCAGGTGAGTAAAGATCTTTTAGATAAGCGTCGCACTTTTTTGGATAGAGCAGTGAGTGGTCTTTTTACGCCGGGATCTACCGTGAAGCCATTTGTTGCACTTGCTGCGCTTATGGAAGGAGTTATCACACCAGAGAAAAATATTTATAGTTCTGGACAGCTTGTGGTAAAAAATAAATACGGTGGACCAGATACTGTTTTTAAAGACTGGAAAGCTCATGGGTATACAGATATGCGAAAAGCATTAGCTGAATCATCTGATGAATATTTTTATCAGGTCGGTGGAGGGTTTCAGGGCCAGCCAGGTTTAGGTATTGATCGTATCAATACGTACGCGAAGCTTTTCGGTTTTGGTACGACGACAGGTATTGATCTACCAGCTGAAGAATACGGTGTTGTCCCGAATCCAGCATGGAAGAAAAAAGTGTTTAATGAAGACTGGCTTGTGGGAGATACGTACCACACATCAATCGGTCAATATGGGTTTCAGCTTACACCTCTTGAACTTGTCCGAGCTGTCGCAGCTCTTGCAAACGGAGGGCAGCTGGTGCGACCTCATGTTTTAGCTGGGGCTGCAACATCAAGTATTGCTATTTCATTACCAGAAAAAGATTTGAATGTTATTCGTGAAGGAATGCATATGGTAGTGCATGCAGAAAATGGAACAGGGCGAGCACTGGATATCGCAGGTGTTGATATTGCTGCAAAGTCAGGAACAGCTGAGCTCGGTGTGAGTAAGCAATTCGTGAATTCACTTATCACCGGATACTTCCCATATGAAAATCCAAAGTACGCATTTGTAGTTGTTATGGAAAAAGGGGATAGACATAATCTTTATGGCTCTGTCTTTGCTGCGCGTGAGACATTCGAGTGGATGAGAGATAATACTTCGTATATGAAGTAGACATTTGGTGGAAATATTTAATGAAACAATTTTCACTATTAAAATAAAATGATTCACATTGTATAGGCAAGACCTAGACAAAAAGGGAGAGTTTTGAGAAATAAAAAAGCCACCGTTGCGGTGGTTTTGTTTAGTCGGCCGGTTGGTCAGGTCTTACCGGTGTACAAACAGCATTCGGATAGCGCTCTCGTGAGAGAGCTTTTTTCTGCCGTCTTGAATGATGGAGTCAACCCATTCAGGGTTGTCGTAGTCTGTGGTGTAACCGCAGACGGAGACCAGTGCTCCACCAGCTGAAACAATTTCGACCACGGTGTAGGGTCCTTCTCTTCTTGCGCTCAAAGAAAATTCGAGTTCGGCAGTCTTGCCGTTCACTGTGGTCACGGAAAGACCATAGGCTTTCATGCCAGGGAGAAGGTCTCTCGGAGCAACCGAGAATCCCATGCTGGAGATGATTCCATCAGGTGACATGGCAACTTCGGTTTTACCGTCCATGCTTCCCTTGACAGTACTCAGCCAGCGATTCGTCTGGCACTCGCTCACGACTCGTGTCATTCCGTCTCGAACATGTTGTTCACATCGTTCGGTTCCGTTGAGAAGGTTTCTCACGCGGTAGATGCTGACCTCCTCAGCGAAAGCGGGAGCAAGCACAAGGCTTGTAAGAATGGCAATGAGAAAACGAACCATGATGGGGTGCCTCCAGAAAATAAAAAAGAACCGTTAAAGAGAATCGTATTATGTAACAAATAAAGACCTTTGTCAATCTACAAAAAAGACACCTTTGGTGGTATAATTTTGCAACAAAACTATGGAATATTTAACACTTGAAAAGAAAACAGAGCTCGAAAATGAGCTCAATCAATTGAAAACGGTTCGTCGCAAAGAGATTGCGGATGCTCTTGAGTATGCGAAGTCTCTTGGTGATCTTTCAGAAAATGCTGAATATCATCAGGCACGTGAAGATCAGGCAAACTGTGAAGATCGTATTAATCACGTTGAACAGATTCTTAAGAATGCGGTTATTATGGAAACAAATACCGCAGCCGTCGGTGTGATTCATGTTGGATCAACGGTTACGGTTCTTAAGAAAGGCGATAAAGCAGAAAAGACATTTGCGCTTGTAGGGAGTGAAGAAGCTGACTCAATTTCAGGAAAGATTTCAAACGAATCTCCTCTCGGGTCTGCTCTTCTCGGCAAGAAGAAGGGGGATACGATTACCGTTACAACACCAAAAGGTGACGTATCGTACACAATCAAAGGAACAGCATAGGGATAGTTTTTAGTTTTTAGAAAGAAGGAAGCAATCAAGTTTCCTTCTTTCTTTTATCGACGAATAGTGTGTGATTTGTTAGTATTGTATGTATATACGCATGTATACTGTAAACTAAGAACTGTAAACTAAAAACTATTCATTATGGCTTCCATCGAAGAACTTCGCGCAGAGCGCCTCAAGAAATTAGCAGCACTAGAAAGCACTGGCAAATCAGGCTACCCGAGTGTTTCTCGTCGTACACATGAATTAAGTGACGTGGTGCGTAATTTTACCAAGCTTGTGACAGATGAAGTACAAGTGATTGTCGCTGGTCGAGTGATGGTATCTCGTGGACAAGGTGCACTTATCTTTATTGATCTCTACGATGGTACTGCGAAACTTCAAGCGGTGATTAAGTTACCAGAATCAGGGGAAGATGCTCACTCTTTCTTTACAAACTACGTAGACACCGGAGATTTCATCGAAGTGACAGGAACATTGTTCATCACGAAGTCCGGTCAAGAAAGTGTCCTTGTTTCAAATGTGGCAATGCTTTCGAAAGCACTGCTTCCACTTCCTGATAAGTATCACGGTATTGTCGATGAAGAACTTCGTATGCGTGAAAGATACTTGGACATTCTCACAGACCCAGAACTCCGCGAACTTTTCGAGAAGAAGGCCAAGTTTTGGGACACCGTCCGTGCATTTTTGAAAGAAAAGAAATTCTTGGAAGTGGAGACTCCGAGTATTGAAGTGACAACAGGTGGAGCTGAGGCGAGACCATTTGCAACGCATCACAATGATTTTGACCTTGATGTCTTCATGCGTATCTCTGTCGGTGAGTTGTGGCAGAAGCGTCTCATGGCTGCTGGATTTCCTCGTACTTTCGAAATCGGTCGTGCATATAGAAATGAGGGCTCGTCACCGGACCATCTTCAAGAATTTACAAACTGTGAATTTTATATGGCCTACGCTGATTATGAAGACGGCATGACACTTGTTCAGGAATTATATCGTACGATTGCTAAGGAAGTTTTCGGGACGACGGTATTTACCACACGTGGACATACCTTCGATCTCGCCGATGAATGGACGAAAATAGATTATGTTGATGAGATTATGCGTCAAACAGGTATTGATATTACAACGGCGACAGATGATGACATAAAAAAGAAACTCGAAGCTTCGCATGTAAAGTATGAAGGTGCGAATCGTGAGCGTCTCATCGATACATTGTGGAAATATTGTCGTAAGAATATTGCCGGACCTGCATTCCTCATCAATCACCCACTTATCGTGGCGCCACTTGCCAAGAAGAATATCGGCAGTGAGACCGCGCAGATATTTCAGCCGATTTTAGCTGGTAGTGAATTAGGAAAAGGATACAGTGAATTAAATGATCCTGTAGATCAGGCAGCGAGATTCGCAAAGCAGCAAGAATTGCTCGCAGGAGGGGATGAAGAGGCGATGATGGTTGATGATTCATTCGTGGAAATGCTCGAGCATGGTATGCCTCCGACATGTGGCTTCGGATTCGGTGAAAGAGTCTTTGCGTTTCTTTCGGATAGACCAATACGAGAGGTACACCTCTTTCCTCTTGTTAAACCAAAAACAAATTAAATTTATGGGAAGAACTTATACAGATGAAAAAGGGAATTCTATACATGAGACCACAATGGATGATGTTATGCATTTATTTCCAGTAGAGCATAGAATTAAAATAATTACAGGCAAATTTTTGAGACAAAATATTAAATTGATTACTATTTTTATAGTGTTTATTTTGTTATTTTATTGGTTTCAGTATAGACCATCAGAAATTAGAAAAGATTGTTATAAACTTCTTTCAAGAGAACATTACGATTTTAGTAACAATTTTAAGTCGTATGAATCAGAATATAAAGCTTGTATGTTAGAAAAGGGTCTTGATTATTAAAATGAAGAGAATAAAAGTTTATTTGGGAGACATAACTAAATTTAATGTAGAAGCAATTGTTAACTCTTCAAATGAGTATTTATGTGGTGGTAGTGGTGTAAATGGGGCTATTCATTATGCCGCAGGGCAAGAGTTATCTTCAGAGTGTGCAAGACTCGGTGGTTGCAAAAAAGCTGAGGTTAAAGTAACTAGAGGATATAAACTTCCAGCAAAATATATTTTACATACAGTTGCTCCACGATATGGCCAAGAAGATGGGAAGGAAAAAGAACTTCTGAAATTAACATATAAAAATGTTTTAGATAAGGCAAAAGAACATGGAATAAAAAGAATTGCATTCCCAGCACTTTCAATTGGTATATTTGGGTATCCAAAAGAAGAGGCAACACAAATAGCCGTTAAAACAATAAAAAATTATCTGGAAAAAGATTACTCTTTTGAAGAGGTTCATTTTATTGCGTATTCAGAAGAAGTTTTTGATTTATATAATAAGTTTTTGTAATATATTAAGTATACATAAAAAGCGCGTCCGAAGGACGCGCTTTTTATGTATTGAGGTATTTACTAGAAACTAAAAACTAGTAACTATAAACTGTTTCTCGACTTATCCACTTCATTTCCTAGTGCTGTAGAACAAAAGTGGAGTATAATGGTTGCTAGTGGGGCAAAGTGGTGGGAGTCACTTTCTCTGCTTTTAGTTGATTTATATTCGTGTTTAACGAATAACGACCAACGACCAACGAATAACTATCAACTATGTTAATTGGCCAATACAAACACGATCTCGATCCAAAAAAACGACTCACGCTACCATCAAAGTGGCGCGCGGATTTGGGAAAGAAAGTTGTGGTAACCAATGGTCTCGATAGCTCGTTGTTTGTTTTTCCTATCAAAGAATGGGAGAAGGTGGCAGAAAAATTATCGCAATCAGGTTTTGGTAACAAAGACACCCGTGACTTCAATCGCTTCATTTTAGGAAATGCATTTGAAACTGACGTTGATGCTGCGGGTCGTATCGTTATCCCTGACACGTTAAAAGAATTTGCCAAGCTTTCAAACAAAGTTGTTATTGCGGGAATGCATTCACGAGTAGAAATCTGGGATGAAGAGGCATGGAAGTCTTTCACGACTAAGGTAAGTGGTGAGGCCGATGTTCTCGCTGGAAAGTTAAGCGACCTCGGCATCTTATAGTCTCTCTGTATGGTATCTCCTTTTGACTTTATGGACTTTAAGACTTTCAACTAGGTATGTCCCACATTCCCGTACTTTTACATGAATCGCTCGAAGGCCTCGCAATCAAGAAGGGCGGCGTCTACGTCGACTGTACAACCAATCGAGGCGGGCATTCATTCGAGATAGCGAAGTTACTTGGAAAAGACGGCACACTTATTTGTATCGATCTTGACCAAGAAGCACTCGCTGAAGCAGAAGTCTTATTGAAGACTGTGAAGCCGGCACCAACAATTCATTTCGTTCATTCAAATTTTAGATATATCAAAGCAGTACTTCATAACCTGAAGATTACGCAGGTAGATGGAGTGCTCGCTGACCTCGGTCTTTCTTCACAGGAGCTCGATGAGTCAGGGAGAGGATTTTCATTTCGCTTTGATGAGCCACTTACGATGACTTTTGATGCCAATCCTTCAGATGACATGACGACCGCATACGAGATTGTAAATTCGTGGAGTGAGTCGACCATCGCTGATATTCTCTTTGCGTTTGCAGATGAGACATATCGAGGCCGTATCGCTCGTGCCATTGTAGAAGCCCGCAAGTCAAAGCCTATTACGACCACGCTTGCACTTGTGGATATCATTGCCGGCGCAGTGCCTACCATGTATCGTCACAAGAAGACGCACTTTGCTACCAAAACATTTCAAGCACTTCGAATGGCGGTGAACGATGAGTTGGGAAGTATCAACGACCTCATCGAATCACTTCCAATTATTTTACACACACACGGCCGTGCATCATTCATTACTTTTCATAGCACGGAAGACAGAATTGTAAAACAAGGATTACGTGCACAAGGGGACAGTTTGAAAATGATTAACAAAAAAGCTATCGTGCCTCAGTCAGAAGAATTACACAACAACCCACGTGCTCGCAGTGCCCAGTTACGAATCGTAGAAAAAATATAACCATTATGTCACCAAACTATCAATCACTCACACTCTATCAGCGAACAGTACACACGATGTTCGGTACACTCTTGGTACTCGCTCTCGCGTACTGTGTTATTTTGCTTTCCCTCGTTTTTTCTGTCATTGAACGAAAGCAAAATACGATTGCTAGTCGCGACCTTACATCTGAGATGAGTGCACTTGAAACAACCTACGCGAACCGTGTTGCATCAATCAATGAATCAACACTGGCTTCAAATAATTACACGCGTATTGATAGTACGACATTTGCCGTGCGAAAAGATGCGATAGCAAGTTATACTGTGCTCTATGCGCACTAGTAGTGATACAACCATAACCGAAGACCAGAAGCTGCGCTCAGAATATCGGGCGCATCTTGTTATCTTTGTGTGGTTCGTACTTGCTTCTGTGATCGTGGGTAAGGCATTTTATATACAAGTAGTGAAGCATGATGCCTACACAGCACTTGCAGACAAACAATACATATCGACTACCCCAATCAATTTTGATAGAGGGACTATTTTCTTTTCTCATTTTCACGGTGAACCTATTTTGGCCGCTGAACTCCGCACCACGTATCGCATCGCGCTTGATCCGAGCGCTATTACGAACGCTGAGATTTTATATACAAAATTAAATGCCTATATTCCTCTTGATAAAGATGTCTTCATGGCAAAGGCTACGAAGAAAAATGATCCCTATGAAGAAATAGCCAAAGATGTGAATGGTGACATTGTTGCACAAATAAAAGCCATGAAGTACCCAGGGGTATCGTTTGTCAAAGATAATAAACGCGCATATCCGCAAGAGACTGTTGGCTCGAAGGTTCTCGGCTTTGTAGGAAATGATGGTACGCGAGTGAAGGGGCAATATGGGCTTGAACGATACTACGATGATGTGCTCGCACGAAATAGTAGCGATCAGACAGTGAATTTCTTTGCAGAGCTTTTTGCTAACATCGAGAAGACTGTTGTTTCAAATAAAGATAAAGAAGAAGGGGATATCGTGCTCACGATAGATAGTGAGGCAGAGCGCGTCCTTCACAATATTCTCGTTGAAACGAAATCCCAGTGGCAATCAGAAACCATTGGTGGCATTATCATGGATCCACAGACTGGTGCCATTATTGCGATGGACGGTCTTCCTTCTTTTGATCCGAATCAATTTGCTGACGTGAAGGATGCGAGTGCTTTTAGTAATCAAAATATTTCCGGTGTATACGAAATGGGAAGTATTATTAAACCTATCACTATGGCCTCTGCGATAGATTCTAATGCAGTAAACGAAACAAGCACAGTCTACACGGACACGGGATTCCGTGATCTAAATGGTTACAAAGTGAAAAACTTTGATAGTAGAGCGCGTGGACCGAATACTTCGATGCAGGCGATTCTCGACCAGTCTCTGAACGTTGGTATTGTATTCCTTGTTGAACAGCTCGGAGCAAAGCATTTTCAGGAGTATTTCAAAAAGTTCGGCATCGGCAGTGAGACAGGTATCGACTTACCGAGTGAGGCAAGCGGTCTCACCAAGAACTTGGACAGTAAAGTATTTGTTGATAGTGCAACTGCTGGATTCGGGCAAGGTATCGCCATTACGCCTATTCAAACGATTCGCGCACTCGCAGCACTTGGTAATGGTGGCAAGCTTGTGACACCTCATGTGGTGGACAGTATCATTTATCAAAATGGTGATACCAAGAAAATAGTAGCAGATGCGCCAGAGCAAGTCATAAGCGCAGATGCGAGTGAGCGTATTTCTCGTATGCTTGTGCATGTGGTTGATACAGCTCTCGCCAAAGGTGCGCGTAAAATGGATCACTATACGATTGCTGCGAAGACTGGTACTGCGCAGATGGTAAAGCCGGGAGGAGGATATTACGATGATCGGTATCTGCATTCGTTCTTCGGTTATTTCCCAGCGTATGAACCAAAGTATATTATTTTCTTATTCCACACGTATCCGAAAGGGGCAGAGTATGCGTCAGCGACACTTACGGATCCGTTTTTTAAGTTGGTTAAGTTTCTGATTTCCTATTACGAAGTCCCTCCCGATAGATAGTTATTAGTCACTGGTTTATAGTTTTTAGGAATCCTGTGTTATTCTCGACTATTTATCCTGAACGAAGTTGAAGGGACTATCGAGGATCCAGTGTCTCTAATGCTGACCTCGTATCAATCTTGAGGTAAAACACTTCGCTTCTTTGTGTACACAATAAAAAAAGTGCGGCAGTCGTAAACGACTGCCGCGGCGGGGGCTCATGCTGAAGGGTCTTCGGTAACCCGGTATGCCGGATGGTCAGGATGCTTTGTATGCATCTCGTGGATGTGTGCCGCAAGACCGGCGATGTATTTGTAGGTTTCGCGCTGCAAGATATCACCACTCGGCGACTCGATTCTGATGCTTCCTGAGCGCATGTCCCCCATATCACCGCAGGATTCTTGGATGACCAGAAGGTAGTTTCCATCTTGATCCTGCAAGATCTCAAGAGTGTTGTGTTTCGTTGGAGTCCCAAAGACTCCACGCAAACCGGCCACAAATTGAAGCTTCATGATTCATTCTCCTTGGTTGAAAAAACGATATGCATGAATACTACCACCACAGTATGAAAAGTAAAGATAGATGAATTCAGTCGTGGGAAACTGTACTTTTTTGTAAAATATGGTATAATTATTTTCAACAACGTAAATACTCCATCTATGAAAAAACCAGATTCAAAAAAATCGTATTCTAATTCCAAATCAGGCGGCAAGCGTAACAACTTCGAACGCGCTCCACGTTCTGAAAAGGCGACACTTCGTCATCCATACAAAAATAAAAATACTCCCGCTCTCTACGTTGAGAAAGCACCATACGCGGCTCGTACTGAAAAGCCCGTATACAAAGGAAAGGAATCACGCCTAGCCGGCGCAACACGAAATGAAACACGTGTGTATTCTGGATACTCCGCTCGCGCACCACGTTCATATTCCAAACCACAGTCTGCACCTCTTCCTCGTGCACACAAAGCATCTACCTTTGAATCAAAGCTTCCAGCTGGAAGCTCCAAGCTTCCGGCTGTTCCCGACACTTCCTGGGGTGGCGTTGCCGATTGGTATAACAAGCATCTTGAAAAAGGTGATGATACGTATCACTCACAAGTTATTTTCCCGAATCTTCTCCGTCTTCTTGGAGATATTGAAGGCAAAAAAGTTCTTGATCTTGCGTGTGGTCAGGGGATTTTCTCACAACAGCTTCGTGATAAAGGTGCACATGTAACTGGTGTTGATGTAAGCAAAGAGCTCATTAAGTTCGCCGAAGAAAAGAATGAAACCATTAAAGAAAAAGGAACACATAAAGTTGCCTTTTTGGTCACATCGGCTGATGATTTGTATATGTTGAAAGACGTCACGTTTGATATTGTTGTCTGTGTGCTTGCACTTCAGAATATTGAAAATCTTCAAAAAACAATTGCAGAAGTGTCCCGTGTACTTACTTCTTCTGGTTCCTTTATTTTTGTACTTAACCATCCATCATACCGAAACCCAAAGCAAACTTACTGGGGGTACAACGAAGAGTCCGGTGTGCAGTATCGCAGAGTTGACGAATACATGTCAGAGTCGCACGTGCGTATCGATATGACACCTGGAAGTGTAAAAGATAAAAAGTTCACCGTATCATTCCATCGCCCACTACAGGTGTATGTGAAAGCAATAGCAAAACAAGGCTTCGCTATCACGCATCTCGAAGAATGGGTAAGTCATCGCGAAAGTGAACGTGGTCCGAAGAAGCAAGCAGAGGACAAAGCTCGAAAGGAAATCCCATTGTTTATGTGTATAGAAGGGAAAAAGATAGTTTAGAGGGGAGAGCATAAAGGAGAGAGATAGAAAACAAAGAGCGGCGCCGTAGGCGCCGCTCTTTGTTTTCTGTAGACTGTAAGCTGTAAACTGGTATACTGTTTCTCATATTATGAAAAAACTACAACACTTTCTAAAAACAACACAGGGGAAATTTATTGCTGGGCTTGCTGCAATCATTGTGCTTTTATTTGCATACTATTTTTACGCAATGAGTAAAGGGCAAGTACAGGCGGTAAAAGAAGTGGTTATTTCAGAAACAGACCATGTCCGCGGAGCACAGGATGGTAAGGTTACACTTGTAGAATTCGGAGATTTCCAGTGTCCTGCATGTAGCGCATATGAAAAACTTGTTCAGACAATGCTCATTCAAAATCCTGCAACACTTAAAGTGGTATTCCGTCATTTTCCACTTATGCAGATTCACCAGAATGCGCTTCTTTCAGCGAAGGCCTCAGAAGCAGCTGGTATCCAAGGGAAGTTTTGGGAAATGCATGACATCTTGTATGCAAAGCAAACAGAATGGTCAACAGGACTTAATGCACGTGACTTTATTATGACGTACGCAACAACACTTGGACTTGATATTAAGAAGTTTTCTGACGATATGAATAGTAAGGCTGTTGAAGAAAAGATTTTCGCGGAATACCAAGAGGGGATAAAGCTTGGCATTCAAGGTACCCCAACCTTTTTCATTAATGGCAAAATGATCGAAAGTCCACAGACCGTTGAAGCCTTCGATGCACTTATTAAAGCAGCGGCAAAATAGTATGTCTATTCGTGATTTTTTTGTAAAGCAGGCGGTAAAGCATGGAACGAAAGGTCTTCCGAAAGATCAGCAGGAACTTCTCGCGAAAGCAGTAGAAAAGAATCCTGAACTTTTTTCGAAGATTGCTAAGGAAATCGAAGTTCTTACCAAGCAAGGCAAACCAGAAATGTATGCCTCCCTCGATGTGATGAAAAAGTACCAAAAAGAACTGCAAGGGTTATTCCAAGATTAAATAACAAAAAAGAGTAGTAAAAGCTACTCTTTTTTGTTATAGTAGTTTTTACTATGTCTTTATCTATCGGAATCGTCGGACTGCCAAACGTTGGTAAGTCGACACTCTTTAACGCCATTACGAATAAGTCGGTACCTGCGGATAATTATCCTTTTTGTACTATCGATCCATCGGTGGGTGTAGTTCCTGTACCTGATGCACGTCTCGCTGTGCTTTCCAAAATTTCTGGTTCAAAGAAATTGATTCCCGCTATTGTGGAATTCGTGGATATCGCAGGGCTCGTGAAAGGGGCATCAAGTGGTGAAGGACTCGGTAACGCATTCCTCTCACATATTCGTGAGACAGATGCTATCGCAGAAGTGGTGCGTATTTATGAAAACAGTGAACTTATTCACGTGGAGGGTACCGTGGACCCACTTCGAGATATTGAGATCATTAACATGGAACTTATTCTAGCGGATATGCAGACGGTGGAGAAGCGAAGTCAGACTATTGGTAGAGATGTAAAACGTGGAGATAAAGATGCTATCAAGTTGCAAGGCTTGCTTGAAATATTGCAGAAACATTTGGAAGCAGAGAAGCTCGCCAACACACTTTCTTTTGATCAGGAGGAGGCGAAGCTTGTGCGTGATTTGCACCTCATTACTATGAAGCCGTTTTTGTATGTTTTGAATAAGCAGTCAGGTGGGAAGAATTTGGACGAGATGAATGATGAGCGCTTTGCAAAACTCATTACATATTTTAAAGAAAATAAATGCACGTATGTAATTGTCGATGCGAAGATAGAGGATGAATTGAAAGAATTCGAAGGCACAGAGAAAGAAGAGATGCGAAGCATGCTTCTTTCGAATGTGTCCCGAGTCGAACCAAAGAATTCAACTGGAGTCGAGGGAAAAGAAAAAGATGACAGTGGTATCGATGGACTCATCAAAGCGGGGTATGACTTGCTCGGTCTTGAGACATATTTAACAACAGGGGAAATGGAGACTCGTGCGTGGACAATCAAAAAGGGTTCAACAGCGCCACGTGCGGCTGCGGCAATACATTCTGATTTTGAAACGAAATTCATCCGAGCAGAAGTGGTGGCGTATCATGACTTGGTCGCGTGTGGAAATTATGCAGAAGCAAAAGCGAAAGGAGTGCTAAGAACGGAAGGGAAGGAATATATAGTGAAAGATGGGGATGTGATTGAGTTTAAGATTTAATAAAGGGCTCAGGTAGTGTTTCTGTATGCCCTGGATACAGGTGTTTTTTTGGGTGTATTCATGTATAATCAAAATCATTGCTGTTTTCCGTTAAGAAAACTATAGTCACATAGGTATCTGAACTTCGACATAACAGGGAAAAGTAAGAGAGAAAGTGACTTGATGAAGTTATAGGACGATGTCCGGCTTCAAGACTATGCATAACAATACTGTTATGTGAGATACCCCGACAACGACAAGACTTGTGGAAGTTATGCTGTTGTCGGGGGTCAACTGAAGCAATCAGCTTCGGTTTTTTTATTGTAAATTTTACGGTATAATCAAATAATTATGCTACTTACTGTCAACCAAATCCGTTCCAAGTTTCTTGAATATATGAAAGAGAAAGGACACGCCATTGTCCCGAGCGCTTCTCTTGTACCAGAAAATGACCCAACGACACTCTTTACGGGCAGTGGAATGCAACCGATGCTTCCATATCTTCTTGGTCAACCTCACCCGCTCGGGCTTCGTATTGCTGACTCACAGAAAGCGTTTCGTTCTGGAGATATAGAAGAGGTGGGGGACAATCGTCATACGACATTCTTTGAGATGCTCGGCAACTGGTCATTCGGAGATTATTTCAAAGAAGAAGAAATTACATGGATGTGGACATTTCTTATCGATGAACTTAAACTCGATCCGAATAATTTTTATGTAACCTGTTTTGCAGGTAATGACGCGCTTGGTGTGCCACGAGATACCTATTCAGCAGAGTTGTGGCAGAAGCTTTTCGCGGAGAAGGGGATAGCTGCGAAGATAAATGAAAATCCAGAAGGAGGGATATATGACGGCGAAAAGATTTTTTATTACAGTGAGAAGAAGAATTGGTGGTCACGAAGTGGTGTGCCAGCAAATATGCCTGAAGGTGAACCAGGCGGACCGGACTCTGAAATGTTTTATGATTTTGATCCGACGCTTGAGAAAAAGATGCACGAGAACAGTGCTTACAAGGCCTCGCCTTGTCATGTGAACTGTGACTGTGGACGTTTCCTCGAAATAGGAAACAATGTGTTCATGCAATACAAGAAAGTAGGCACAGGCTTTGAAGAGCTTCCTCAAATGAACGTGGATCATGGTAGTGGGCTTGAGCGATATGCTGCAGCGCTTCGTAATGACCCTGACATGTTTAATATCGATGTATTCGATGCACCAAAGAAAACAATCGAGAGACTTTCAGGGAAAGTATATGGTACAAGTGATATTGAAGTGTATGCATACCGTGTCGTACTTGATCATATTCGTTCAGCGACATTTCTCATTAGTGATGGTGTGATGCCAGGAAATAAAGATCAGATGTATTTCGTGCGTCGTCTTATTCGTCGAGCGGTGCGCTTTGCTCGTAACTTGGGTGTGACTGAAAATTTCACCAAAGAAATCGGAGCTTCGTTTATCGACGTCTACAAAGATGAATACAAGAACCTCGAAGAAAAACGAGAAGTAATTTTGAATGAACTCGATAAAGAGGAAACTAAATTCAGGGCAACGCTTGAAAAGGGTATTAAGCAGTTCGAAAAGCTGACGGGTGGAAATATTTCTGGTGTTGATGCTTTTGATTTACTGCAGTCGTATGGATTTCCAATTGAACTCACAGAAGAATTGGCAAAAGAAAAAGGGTTGGCGGTTGATATGGTAAGTTTTGCGGAAGAAAAAAATAAACATTCAGAAAGTTCTCGTACGGCATCTGCTGGAAAGTTCAAAGGTGGATTGGGAGGTGACGGAGAAATGGAAACTAAGTATCACACAGCGACTCACATGCTTCATCAGGCGCTTCAGACAGTACTCGGTCCGAGTGTTGTACAGAAAGGTTCCAACATTACACCTGAGCGCTTACGTTTCGACTTTGCATACGGAGAAAAGATGACCGATGAACAGAAAAAACAGGTTGAAGATATCATCAATGCTAAGATACAAGAAAATCTTCCAGTGATTCGCGAAGAAATATCTATCGAAGAAGCAAAGGCTCGCGGAGCAATGGGCCTCTTTAGTGATAAGTATGGTGACAAGGTGAGTATTTATAGAATAGGTGAAGGAAAGTCTCGTGGTGATGCTGATCTATTCTCAATTGAAATGTGTGGTGGGCCGCATGTCGAGAGTACAGGCGTACTCGCCGTTGGTACTCGAGATGCACTTGGTAGCAACCAAGGGCACGACTCAAATAGCACAAGTGGACCATTCAAAATCGTAAAAGAAGAGGCTGTGTCGGCCGGTGTCCGCCGCATAAAAGCAGCTTTGTCTTAAAATTATTTCATCTGCTTCGTTACGGAGCCTCTCTCATTCGTCAACGTAGCATTAACTACGTCTCCTCTTTCGCTTCTCCGTGCCTCGCATCTAAAATAATTTTAGAACAAAGTGATTCTGAGTAGTTGGTTCGAAGTATTTTGTGTTTTTTTGAATATTGTTTCATTGAATATTTAGAAGCCTATACGTATTTGTCCACTAGTAACTATCACCTATAAACTATAAACTGTACTCATGACCCCATACCTCTCTATTGCTGTCGGAGATTCTGCTACGCTTGTTAATTATGTTGTCGACGGAAAGGTTCTCGTCTCGCACACGCACCCAATAGGATTCAAACATATCGAAGCAGAAGGTATGAATGTTATCGCAGGTTCAAAACTTCTCGATGGTGTTCTCTATACGCTCGAATTTATTTCTTTACAAGATCGCATACCAACAAACTTTCATCTCACAGCATCACGCTACGCGACATGGATAGGTGAAACACTTGAAGGCGGTTCTTATGCACAGTTTTATACAGACGGAGTACCAGTAAGTGTTACACTAGAGGGGACACAGAACGTTCCTCTCTCTTATGCAAGACATTCGCAAACCATACACTCGTTCAAAATCTAATCGCGACTTACCATCACGCGTGGCTCAGTTTGAGTCCAACTCATACGCTTCTTCTCGTGACGAGTATGAAGAAGAACCCGTCGTTATTCCTTCGCGAGCTTTTCGTTCACGTAGAAATGTAGATCAAATGGAAATGTACCCTCGCCGGCATGGAGAAGAGCTAGAACAAGAAGAATATCCTCGTGAACGTGTGCGACCGGATGTAGAATATCGTGACCCTCGTACTCAGTATGTACGACGACAGAGTTCTTTCGGAACATGGGCATTCATTACGACTATTGTCATCGTAGCTGGCGGTGCTGGACTTCTCACGTATGTTTTTGATAGAGCGACAGCGACAATTATTCCGAAGCATCAAGATATCGAGGTGCACAAGACTGTTGTTTTCAGTAGAGAAAGCAGTGGTGTGCCTTTTGTTGTCGCTACATCGTCCGTTACAAAATCAAAAACACTTACACTTTCTGAAACCAAAAAAGTAGAAGCAAAAGCTTCCGGTAGAATTATTATTTACAACAAATTCGACAGCGCGCCTCAGAAGCTTATTAAGAACACTCGTTTTGAATCTGCTTCTGGAAAGATTTACCGTATCAGTCAGTCGATCACTGTTCCAGGTATGAAAGGTGATGTTCCTGGAAGTATAGAAGTCACGGTGTATGCAGATAGTTATGGAGCAGACTACAATAGCGCCGCAACAGACTTCACTATTCCAGGCTTTAAGGGCTCACCTCGCTTTACGGGATTTTATGCACGAGGAAATGGCGCTATCACAGGAGGATCTTCAGGTAATGTCTCTCTGGCGTCTCTTTCTGATATCAATGCTGCCAAAGATGAATTCGCTCTTGAACTCGCTCAAGAAGTAAAAGCAGACCTTGCAAAAACGAAAAAGGAAGGCTATACAGGACTCTATTCTGCGGTAAGTGTTGTTTACACCGATAACGAACAAGACGTCTTACAAGGTGCTACAGCTACGTATACGGTCACTGCTACGGGGTATTTGATGTTTGCAGACAGTGCACTCTTTGCAAAAGAATTGGCGGAAGATGTGCGGGATTACAAAGGTGAGTCGGTACGTCTAGGATATGAAGATACGCTCACCTATACCATCAAAGATACTGCGAACGTAGCGACGGATGCGAGTGTCGAAGTTCTCGTCGTCGGATCTCCACGTATCACATGGGTTACACCGAATGACGCCATCAAAGAAATGCTTGCAGGAAAGAAGCGTGATGAATTCCAGCCACTCATGAGAACAGTAGAATCTGTCGAAGGAGGGGAGATAAGCTTCTCACCTTTATGGCTTTCTCGTTTTCCAAGTGAGGTTTCGAAGATACGTGTCGTAGAATCTTTGCCAAAGCGTTGATATAAAAGGTAATCTCTGATACACTGGGTTCTCTACTTTATGGATGAAAAAGATATCGAAACATTTGACGGTCGCGTAATTGAAGCGCTCCCTAGCACACTCTTTCGTGTGGAGGGGCCAGATGGAAAGGTTCTTATTTCATATCTTGGTGGCCGTATGCGTGTCCATAAGATAAAAGTACTTGTCGGTGACAAGGTTACCGTTCAAGTGGATCCTTATGGAGGAAAGGGGCGAATTATTAAGAGACTGTAGACATTTTTGAGGGTTAACGGTTAGGAGTTAGGTAACACTTAACACCCAACCGCTATCTCTCAATACTTAAACAGGTCTTGTAATTTGCAAAGTTTTTAAGAATATAGTATAATATCAACCACATTTCTCATGAAAGTACGATCATCAGTAAAGAAAGTTTGCGCCAAGTGCCAAATGCTTAAACGAGGCGGAGTTCTTCGTGTTATTTGTGAGAATCCTAAGCATAAGCAAGCTCAGGGCTAGCTAATAAAGTATCCGTATCTGATTTTCAAAAGTCTAATCTAAACATCTATCCACCATGCGTATCTCCGGTATCAACCTCCCAGAAAATAAGCGTCTCGAAATTGCCCTCACGGCAGTGTATGGTGTGGGACGTCCTCGTGCTAAGACAATTATCGAGAAACTCGGTCTTGATGTCGGCATGAAGACTACAGAACTCACTGCAGACCAGGAAAACCTCATCCGTCGCGAAATTGAACTTTTCAAGACAGAAGGAGATCTAAAGCGTGAGACACAGCAAAACATCAAACGCTTGAAGGATATCAAAGCTTACCGAGGTATCCGTCACATCCGTCATCTACCAGCTCGTGGACAGCGTACCAAGACCAACAGTCGCACTGTCCGTGGAAACGTACGCCGTACGATGGGAAGTGGTCGCCGTAAGACAGAGAAGACATAAAATTTAATATAAACCTATGGGAAAAAAACGAATCGTAAAAAAGAATAGCTCAGGCGTTGATAGCGCTCTTAAGGCACGATCACTTGCAAAAGTAATCAAGAAGAAGATTGTTGAAGGAACACTCTATGTTGAGTCTTCATACAACAACACTCGTCTTTCTCTCTCAGATAGATTTGGAAACATTCTTGCGTGGTCTTCATCTGGTTCTCTTGGATTCAAGGGGGCAAAGAAAGGAACACCGTTTGCTGCATCAAAGATTGGTGAGCTTATTGGTGAGAAAGCACAGCAGGTTGGCCTCAAAGAAGTCAATGTTATTGTGAAAGGAGTTGGATCTGGCCGTGAGTCAGCTATCCGAGGTTTTTCTACCTTTGGTGTAGAGATTGTTTCAATTATTGATAAGACACCGGTTCCACACAATGGACCAAAGGCACGTAAGCCTCGTCACGTATAAAATTATGAGTAGAATCACCTGTAAAAGTTGCCGTCGTCTAGGGGAGTCACTATGTGGCCGTGAGAAGTGCGCCTTCAAAAAGCGTCCATATGCTCCTGGAAAGCTCGATAGTGAACGTAAGCACCGTTCTAATTCTTCAGAATATGGAGAACAGTTGAAAGCTAAGCAGAAGATGCGTATTACCTACGGTCTCATGGAAAAGCAGTTTTCTATGTATGTTAAGCGTGCGACTGCGTCACATGAGTCTGGGGACGGATCTGTTACTCCAGCGCTCAAACTTGCACGTGAGCTTGAATCACGACTCGACAACATGGTGTATCGTTCAGGTTTTGCAAACACTCGTGCGCTCGCACGTCAGCTTGTATCTCATGGACACATTTTAGTAAACGGCCGTCGTATAAACATTTCATCTCACCAGGTGAAAATTGGAGACATTATTTCTATCCGTGAGGGTAGTAAGTCTGCAAAGGTTTTCCTTGGTTTAGCTGAAAAGTTAATGGGAATGACGCCAAGTCATATCGTTACCGTGAATCCTCAGACTCTTTCATCGACAGTTGTCGGTATGCCTCGTGAGGTTGAGCCAATGTTCGACACACAGAAGGTTCTCGAGTATTACTCAAGATAAAAGATAAAGTAATTAGTTATTGGTAATTAGTTATTAGTTAATACGGAAAATTCGCAATTAAATTGTGTTGATTCCACCAATAACTAATTATTAATAACTGTCTCCGTATCCACTACCACACACTTGCATATTTTGCAATTTCGGGTTAGAATAGGAGAACTTTATTGATAAGGGTTCTCGTCACGTGTTTCTGTAGCTGCTACCTATTAACCAAAACTTAAGACCTTAATTGCATATGTCTTCACATTCTATTATTTTGCCATCAAAGCCAAGAATTGTTAAAGAAGACGCCACTTCAGGCGTTTACGAAATTGACGGACTTTACCCAGGATACGGACATACACTCGGAAACTCTCTTCGTCGTATTATTCTTTCATCAATCCCTGGCGCTGCAATTACATCACTCTCTATTGATGGTGTAAAGCATGAATTTTCTGCTATTGATGGTATCAAAGAAGATGTGATCGCAATTATTCTTAACCTTAAGAAGACTCGTTTTAAGCTACACGGTGATGACGCTCAGAAAGCAACACTTCACATCAAGGGTGCAAAGACAACAACTGCCAAGGATATTACACTTCCTACACAGCTTGAAATCATGAACAAGGATCAGTACATCTGTGAATCAACGGCAAAGGATGTTGATATTGCAATTGAAATCACTGTTGAAAAGGGGCTTGGTTATGTACCACGTGAAGTGCTTGTGAAGGAAAAGGCTGATATCGGAACAATCGTTCTCGACGCTTCATTTACTCCTATTCGTCGCGCTAGTTACGAAGTAGAAAACATGCGTGTTGGTGATCGTACAGACAATAACCGTCTTCGTGTTTCTATTGAAACAGATGGTACTATTACTCCACATGAAGCACTCGAAGATGCTATTCACACGATGATTACACAGCTTCAGGCTGTTGTAGGCTTCCGTGAACAAGTTGTCGATATGCCAAAGGAATCAGTACATGCTCCAATTATGGATGCTGGAGATGCACTTGATACAACGGATGCGACAAAGGTGAAGATTGAAGATCTTGGTCTTTCTACACGCACCGAAAATGCACTCGTTGCTGCAGCTGTTCGTACAGCTGGAGGCCTCGCTCGCAAGACTGAAGCCGACCTACTCTCTACAGACGGACTTGGAGAGAAAGGTATTACTGAAATTAAGAAAGCACTCTCAGACTTGAATCTTTCCCTAAAGGCATAGCAATATACCTGTCGGCATGATATAGTAGAGAATCTAGAAACCTATGAAACACCATAAAGCATTCAGAAAATTCGGAAGAGAAAAGAACGAGCGTAAAGCCTTTATTCGTGGTCTCTTGGTCAATCTCATTCGTCATGGACGCATTGAGACGACACTTGCTCGCGCAAAAGAAATCCGTCCTCATGTAGAAAAGCTTGTAACACTTGCAAAAGAAGACACGGTAGCACGTCGTCGCTTGATCATGTCTCGAATCATGAATCAGGATTCTGAAACAATCAAACTTTTCTCAGAGTACGCTCCAAAGTATAAAACGGTAACAGGTGGCTATACTCGTATTCTCAAACTTCCTACACGTCTTTCTGATGGTGCTGAGAAGGCTATCATCGAATTCGTATAATCTTTAACCTTACTTTTATGAACTACACAATTGACGCAACAGATAAAGCTCTCGGACGACTCGCATCAGAAGTCGCTGCACTTCTTAATGCAAAAGACAGTATTCACTTCATGAAGAACCGAGTTGCAGATGTATCTGTGAAGGTGATCAACGCTTCTAAGGTTAAAGTTTCTGGTAACAAAATGAAAGAGAGTGTTCATAAGTCATACTCAGGATTTCCTGGAGGACTCACAGAGATGCCTCTTAGTTATGTCGTAGAAAAGAAAGGATACAGTGAACTCATTTCACATGCAGTGAATGGAATGCTTCCAAAGAACAAGCTTCAAGGTATTCGTTTGAAGAATCTCACGATTGAGGAATAATAATTTATATAATATATGTCAGCAGATACAAAAAACCGTTACATTGAAGCCGTAGGACGCAGAAAGACAGCAACTGCTCGTGTTCGCATTACTCCTGCGACAAAGACTTCGTTTACGGTAAACGATAAAGAAATGAAGGATTACTTCGTAACAGAAGAACTTCAAATGATCGCACAGGAAGCAATCACAAAGAGTGAAGTTGCGGAAAAATTTACTATCACCGTACACGTTTCTGGTGGAGGTATTCATGCACAAGCAGAATCTGTTCGTCATGGTATTTCTCGCACACTTGTTCTTCGTGATGAAGATATCAAGAATACCCTTAAGAAACTTGGATTCCTAAAGCGTGATTCACGTCAGGTGGAACGAAAGAAGTTCGGGCTTAAGAAAGCTCGAAAGGCACCAACTTGGAGTAAGCGATAATAATAAAATCCCCGAAAGGGGATTTTATTATTATCGCTTACGACACCCTGAGCGAGCCTTGTCTGCCTTAGGCGAGTCGAATGGGTGGTCTAAACGATAAAATATTGAGCGACTGCTGCGTTTCTCGAAATTTTTCCTCCACGCATCTGAATTAGCAAATTCAGGTCTTGGACCAAAATAGATTTGTTGGTCGCAAAAATTTCTCACGCCTTGCATTCATCTCAATATTTATACCGTTTATCAAAGCGTTAATCGTAAAAAGTCTCCGAAAGGAGGCTTTTTTCTTGACTTATTTTCTTAAATAATCTATAAACAGAGAGTGAGGGAAAATGGTATACTGCTGACACGAAAGACACGATAGTAACGATAGAACTGCAATAGATAAAGAGACCGTGTTTATTAAACTTAGAACACTGAACAATATGAATAATGAAGAAGAAAACAAGGAACAGCAAGAAGTAAGAAGTGCAGAGCGAGAAACTCCTAACGAAGAACGAAGAACGAAGAACGAGTCAGAAGTTGATGATGTTTCGTTCGAGGATGTAAACGAGGAGGGTGAAGTAGACGCTCGTAGTACCATCAAAAAGTTGCGAGAGAAAATTAAAAAGCTAGAAGGGGAGAAGCAGGAGTATCTCGATCTTTCTCAGCGCACACGAGCGGATTACATGAACTTCAAAAAAGAAGTAGATGCGAACCGTCTCTCTGAAAGAAAGTTTTCCACCAAACGATTTATTGAAGAATTGCTTCCCGTTCTTGATTCATACGATATGGCAAAAGGGAATGTGGAAGCATGGGAAAAGGTAGACCAGAATTGGAGAATCGGTATTGAGTACATCTTTGGGCAACTGAGAACAGTGCTTGAGAATGAAGGTGTCACGCAATTCGGAAACGTTGGAGATACCTTTGATCCGAATCTTCATGAAAGTATGGAAATGGTTCCTGTTACCAATGAGAAAGAAAATGATACGCTTGTACGTATCTTACAGAGTGGATACCGCATGCACGATACAATTTTACGTCCCGCTCGAGTGCATGTAGGGCATCTGGAAGAGAGAAGCTAGAAGCTTAAGGCCGGAAGCTAGAAGCGAAGAAGGGGAAGTTAAAAACTGAAAGCTAGAAGCTAGAAGCACACAGAAATTGAATTTGAATTTAACTAATTACGAATTACTACTAACTAATTACTATTTAAAATATGGCAAAAATAATCGGAATTGACTTGGGAACAACAAACAGTGCTGTCGCAATCATCGAAGCTGGACAGCCAAAAATCATCGAGAACCTCGAAGGGAACCGTACGACTCCGTCGGTTGTTTCAGTGAACAAAAATGGTGAACGTGCTGTCGGCCAGATTGCAAAGCGTCAGGCAGTAACCAATCCAGAAAACACTGTGTACGGTGTGAAGCGCTTCATGGGTCATTCATTTGCTGATAAAGAAGTACAGAATGACATTCCTCGTGTAGCATACAAAATAAAAGCGAGTGACAATGGTGGCGTGCTCATTTCTCTCGGAGGTAAGGATTCTCGTCCAGAAGAAATTTCTGCGATGATTCTTCAGAAAATAAAAGCAGATGTAGAAGCGAAGCTCGGTGAGACAATCACACAGGCTGTTATTACCGTGCCCGCATATTTCAACGACGTACAGCGTCAGGCGACAATCGCTGCTGGAAAAATTGCCGGACTTGAAGTGATGCGTATTATTCCAGAACCAACAGCCGCTGCTCTTGCGTATGGATTCAATTCACAGAAGAATGAAAAGATTGCCGTGTATGACTTCGGAGGAGGAACATTCGACATCTCTATTCTCGAAGTGGGTGATGGTGTGGTGGAAGTGAAGTCAGTAGATGGAGACTCACACTTGGGTGGTCGTGATATCGATCAGATGTTTGTGAGATACATTGCGGATGAATTCAAGAAGGATCAAGGTATTGATGTGTCGACCGATGCACTCGCTCTTCAGCGTCTCGATGAGGCTGCAGAAAAAGCAAAGCACGAACTTTCATCTCAAATGGAAACGGAAATAAACCTTCCATTCATCACTTCAGGTGTAGACGGACCAAAGCACTTAGTTGTAAAGGTAACTCGTGCAAAGCTTGAAGAACTTTCAAAAGAATTCGTTGATCGTTCTATCGAAATCACAAAGCGCGCAATTGACGCTTCACCATTTAAGAAAGAAGAAATTAATGAAATTATTATGGTTGGAGGTCAGACGCGCATGCCTATGATTGTGGAGGCGGTGAAGGCACTCTTTGGTAAAGAACCGAACCGAACGATTAACCCAGACGAAGTGGTGGCACTCGGTGCGGCTGTACAGGCTGGTGTGCTACAAGGTGATGTGAAGGATGTTCTCTTGCTCGATGTGATTCCACTTTCTCTTGGTATCGAGACAATGGGAGGTGTCGCGACGAAGCTTGTAGAAAAGAATATGACTATTCCAACATCGAAGTCTCAGACATTCTCGACGGCAGCGGATAATCAGACATCAGTGGAGATTCACATCACACAAGGTGAACGACCACTCGCAGCAGACAACAAGTCGCTCGGTAGATTTATCTTGGATGGTATTCCTCCAGCACCACGCGGTATGCCACAGGTGGAAGTGACCTTCGATGTGGATGCCAATGGAATCTTGAATGTGAAAGCCTTGGACAAAACATCCGGTAAGGCTCAGTCTATTCGTATCGAAGCTTCAAGTGGTCTCTCTGATGAAGATATCAAGCGTATGCAGCAGGATGCGGAAGCTCATGCTGATGAGGATAAGAAAAAGATGGAACATGTGGAAGCTAAAAATATGGCAGACGCGATGGTTCATACTGCAGAGAAGGCACTCAAAGATGCTGAAGGAAAAATCAGTGATGATATTAAGAAAGAAGTTACTGATGCAATCGATGAAGTGAAAAAAGTTCGTGAAGGTGGAGAGATAGAAGCAGTCAAAAAGGCGACAGAATCACTCTCTGAAAAAATGATGAAAATAGGGGAGGCGATGAAGTCTGCTAATGATCAAGTAAAGCCAACAGAAAACAGTGAACAGACAACAGAAAATACAGATACAGAAGAAAAGAAAGACGAACCACAGGCGTAAATAGTAGAAATAAAAAGAGCTGGATAACCCGAGAGGGCTATCCAGCTTTTTGTTGTGCTTTTGACTTTTTTACGGCCAGTCCTTAACCGTTCAGGCGTTTCAGTCCGAGGTTAAAGAAAATGATATCTTCCCCAAGGGGGATGATGTTTGGAAGAAGAGTTTTGTGTTTATCGACTTTCAAAGTTCTCCGCTCTCCGTCAGCAAAACTGTACCTGTAGCCAAAGACTTCATCATGGAACCGGGTGGTGATGATGTATCCATGATGTCGGAACAGCTCGTTCTTTACTGCGATCTGCCAAACTATTTCTTCCGCCTCAGCTGGCAACAACTTTGGGAACGGTAAGAGCATGTGGGCATCCATTACTCCGCAAAGTCGGTACATCGATGCAGAGTAGCGAGAGTCAAAGCACCTAACTACCACAATCGGAGCACCCTTGTACCAAAATCCGTTTTTATTCGGTAGATGGAACGGCTTGTTCAACCGCTTCAGGCAGTCGGGGTAACTGCGTGGCAGATTCAACTCAAATGTCTCTTGCTCCGACCGCAACCCCTCAAGTGTTGTTTTCATGGGTAAAGTCCTTTCGTGTAAGATTTAGAAGACGTGTACAATTGAACCTTATACTACAACTTTTCAATAAATTGTCAAAGATACTACTTGCGTAGCCTTCATCTATTATGGTATAAAGATACTAACAAACTATATGGCAACTAAAGACTATTACAACGTGCTTGGGGTAGATAAGGGGGCGTCAAAAGACGATATAAAAAAGGCGTTCTATAAACTTGCGGCCAAGTATCATCCTGACAAAAAGGGAGGGGATGAAGCGAAGTTTAAGGAAATAAACGAAGCCTATCAAACACTCTCTGACGAAAAGAAGCGAAAAGAATACGATACGTACGGTCAGACATTCAATGGTCAAGGACCACAAGCGGGAGGCTTCGGAGGGTTCGGTGGTGGATTCAATCAATCAGACTTCCAGGGTATGGAATTTGATTTTGGTGATCTCGGAGATATATTCGGAGATATATTTGGTGGACAAGGAGGCAACGGTTTCGGATCACGCCCTAAACGCGGACGAGACATTTCACTTGAAATTGACATCCCATTTGCAGAAGCCATCTTTGGTACAGAGAGAAACGTTTTGCTATCGAAAGTAAATACATGTAAGACATGTACAGGCACGGGGGCAAAAGTTGGAACAAAAATGAAAACCTGTACGACCTGTAATGGTCAAGGAAAAGTGCATGATGTGAAGAAAACATTCATGGGTAATTTCCAGACCGTACATACGTGTGATGCATGTCGTGGTACAGGGAAAGTTCCTGAAGAGAAGTGTCATGATTGTAAGGGCAACGGTATTGTGAACTCTCGTGAAGAAGTGAATATTGCGATTCCGGCAGGAATCGCAAATGGCGAAATGATTCGTATGTCACAAATGGGAGAAGCTGTCTCAGGTGGAACGACCGGGGATTTGTATGTAAAAATAAATGTTACACCACACAAAGTGTGGAAGCGTGAAGGAAACGATTTGAGTATTACGCACAGTATCAAACTCACTGATGCCTTACTCGGTGTGAAGCATACGATTGATGGACTCGATGGTTCTATTGATATCGACATTCCATCCGGTGCAGCTACAGGAGAAATACTCCGTGTGCGTTCTCGAGGTGTTCCGTATATTCATGAAAAAGGAAAGAGAGGAGATGTTCTTGTGAAATTGGATATTCATATGCCGAAGAAGCTTTCGAAGAAAGCTCTAACTCACATTGACGGGTTAAAAGAAGAGGGCTTGTAAGCTCAAAATCACTCCATCTACTTCGTTGGAAGAAATTTTTCCTCCACGCGACGTACTATGCGTACGTCTTGGTCGTAAAAATTTCTTCCGCCTCGTATCTGAAGCAATTTTTAACTTACAAATTGCTTTATGGTATAGAGTAAGAACAAATGAGCGGCCACTTCGTGGCAACTCATTTGTTTGATATACTACTACGCATGTCAAAGAAAATTCTCGTATCAGGTATACAAGCTTCCGGACGCCTTCATTTTGGTAATTATTTTGCAGTTGTAAAACCAAACATAGAACTTGCCAATGGTGATGAATTTGAGCCGTACATCTTTATTGCAGATTATCATGCTCTTACAACGGTGAAGAATGCCGAAGATCTTCGCCGATCAACACATGAAATTGTCGCAGCATATGTCGCATGTGGTCTTGATCTTAGTAAAGCAATTTTGTTCAAACAATCAGACGTGCCCGCACATACAGAACTCTGTGTCATTTTAAATAATATTGTAACTGTCCCGTATCTTATGCGGGCACACGCTTTCAAAGATCATGAAGCAAAAAGTAAAGAAGTTAACGCGGGACTCTTTGATTATCCTGTTCTTATGGCAGCTGATATTTTGATGTACCAAGCGGACATCGTTCCTGTTGGTTCTGATCAGAAGCAGCATGTAGAATACGCACGTGATATTGCTGGATTCTATAATCGAGCATGGAATGTTGAACAGTTCAAACTTCCGAAAGAATATATCGTCCCAGACGTGGCGACTGTTCCAGGAATAGATGGCGAAAAAATGAGCAAGAGTAAAGGAAATGTTATTTCTCTTTTTGGAAGTGACGAAGAAGTAAAGAAAGCGGTGATGAGTATTGTGACAGATAGTGCTACCCCAGAAGAAAAGAAAAATCCTGATACGAATAATGTATATGCTATCCATAAACTTTTTTTGAGTACAGAAGAAGACGCTGCGTTGCGTGCGAAGTTTGAAGACGGTGGTTATGGTTACAAGCAGGCAAAAGATGATCTTCTTGCAACGATTACACAATGGCGAGAGGGGAAGAAAGAAACTTTTGATGACCTCATGGGTAATCCAGAAAAAATTAAAGCTATTCTGGCGGAAGGAGGGAAAAAGGCGCAAGTAAAAGCACAAGAAACTATGAGTCTTGTTCGTACTCAGGTTGGATTGCAATAAGAAAGAAGCAGGAAGCAGGGAGTACGAAATACAGACTTTTGTCAGTATTGTTTTTTATTTTTCTTGTATCCTTTGTCTTCTTTGTGTTAGTATAAAACTAAGGTATTGATGAAATTAACAACTTCGGAGCCTTACTATTTTAATAATCGAGTGGCTACAATAAGTAGCAATGTATGGTGGCACCACGGTTCCCGTAATCGTCCGTACACAGATAGAATTTCGTATGTCTATTTGTTTACGGTTAACTTTATGCCAAGAATTTATATTAAAGATATTGCTGAGCGTGTGGGAGAGGAGATTCTCGTTAAAGGCTGGATTGATGTTCGTCGTGATCAAGGGAAAATGGTATTTCTCGATCTTCGTGATGTCACCGGTAAGGTTCAGGCTGTCGTGCTCCCTAATCACACAGAAGCCCTCGAGGTGGCACAAAAGGTCCGTCCTGAGTGGGTTGTGACTGTAAAGGGTATTGTGAACAAGCGCCCTGAAAAGAATATGAAAGCCGGTGTAATAAACGGTGATGTAGAGCTCGAAGTTTTGGCAATTGAAATTTTGAATGAAGCGACGACGCCAAGCTTCGACATTTCTACCGACGGCTACGAAGTCGGCGAAGAAGTTCGTCTCGAATATAAATACTTGGATCAACGCCGCGCTCGTATTCAGAAAAACATCATTACACGTCACAAGGTTGTGAAATACATTCGTGATTATTTGGATACACAGCGCTTCATCGAAGTTGAGACTCCTCTCCTTACCAATCCTACTCCAGAAGGTTCACGAAGTTATCTCGTACCTGCACGATTGTACCCAGGAAGTTTTTATGCACTTCCTCAGTCACCACAGCAGTACAAGCAGCTTCTCATGGCTGGAGGGTTCGAAAGATATTTCCAGATTGCGAAATGTATGCGAGATGAAGACACTCGTGGTGATCGTCAGCCAGAATTCACACAGCTCGACATGGAAATGAGTTTTGTTGCTCGTGAAGATGTTATGAAAGTGAATGAAGATTTACTTATTAAGATTGTAACAGAACTTTTCCCAGAGAAAAGAATTCAGAGTATTCCTTTCCCACGCATTGCCTACAAAGATGCGATGGAGAAATATAATTCTGATAAGCCAGATATCCGCGAAGATAAAAATGATCCGAACTTGCTCGCATTTTGTTGGGTGATTGATTTTCCAGCATTCGAAAGAACAGGGGAGGACAACGTCGACGGTACAGGAGAGTGGACATTTACACACAATCCTTTCACAGGTGTTCAGGCAGACTATCTTGCTGATTTTATGGAAAAGAAAAATATTGGCAGTATACTTTCAACACAGTACGACATCGCTATGAACGGATATGAGATAGGTGGAGGAGGAGTACGAATTCACAAATCTGAACAACTTAAAAATGTTTTTGAAATCATGGGATATTCTCCAGAAAGAATCGAAACTAATTTCGGTCATATGCTTCGTGCACTCGCAGCTGGCACACCACCACACGGCGGCATCGCATGGGGATTAGATAGATTTCTTATGCTTCTCTTAAACGAGCCGAACATTCGTGAAGTAATCGCTTTCCCAAAGACAGGGGAAGGAAAAGATGTTCTTATGCAAGCGCCAAGTCCTGCACCAGAAAAGACATTAAAAGAATTACATATCGAAGTTACTAAGAAATAGTTTGTCACAGAGGCGCTCGTTCGTCTGTTATACTAAGTAGAATGAAAAAACTTTTTATTAGTACGTTTCTTGTCGTCTCTTTATGTGAGGTGGCTTTTGCTGCAACGATTCCTTTTGATAAGGCAGTATGGATTCCGTATTGGAGAAAAACAGAAGGAGCGAGCACAACACTTGCTCATTTGAGTACGCTTACACAGATAAGTCCTTTTGCGTATGAATTGCAAGCCGACGGTACTATAAAGGATGCGCTTAAGGCTCAAGAAGAACCATGGACGACACTTGTCGCAGAAGCGAAAAAGAAAAAGATACAAGTGTATCCGACGATTTTGTCATACCCACACAATGAAAAAGAAAAGCAATTTCTCCACACACTCCTTTCGCAGAAAAAGAAACGAGCTGCACATGTGAAGGAGATTGCTTTACTTGTGAAGACGAATAAGTTCGACGGTATTGATATTGATTATGAGGCGAAGCTGGCTGAGACACGTCCATACTTTTCTGTATTTTTGACAGAGCTTGCTACAGCACTTCACAAAGATAAGAAAAAGCTTATCTGTACCGTTGAAGCTCGTACGCCACCAGATAGTAAATATGCGACGACATCTCAGGCAATTTTAGCGAAAGTGGAATATTCAAATGATTACAAGGCTATTGGAAAGGCATGCGATCAGGTACGTATCATGGCGTATGATCAAGCAGGGGATGATGCGAGACTTACCATTCAGAATAAAGCAGTAGGAAATACGTACAAGCCGGTCGCAGATATTGAATGGGTGAAAAAGGTTGTGACACTTGCTATGTGGGATATTCCAGCTAAGAAAATACTTCTCGGTGTTCCAACCTATGGCTATAAATATGAAATTATTCCGGCGACTGCTACGACGAGTATTAGCTATTCAAGAATTGGTTCTATGAATTTTAATTATGCAGATGAGCTTGTAAAAAGTTTACACGTTGTGTCTGTACGTAATAGTGCGGGCGAATTGAGCTTTACGTATGCGACATCGACAGGAGTGAGCGGTGAATCATTAGGTGGTATGAAGCAATACCTTGTATGGTATTCAGACGCGACAGCTATTGCAGATAAAATACGTATTGCAAAATTATACAAATTAGGTGGCGTAGCAGTCTTCAAAGTAGACGGCGGTAATGATCCAAATTTGTGGAATGTGCTTAAGTAGCCGCAAACTCCGTTAGGAGCTAACAGTTAGGAGTTAGGTGTATCTATCCAACACTCCTCACCTAACCCTTTATATCAACTCACGGACCGCGACGGCGGGAGTGGGAGGCAACTTTTCAGCAGAAAAGTATGCCGTTTGCTATAAAGGGTTGAGGTGAAAAAAGAAAAGAAATTTGAATTACTTAAAAGTGTCCGTAATTAAATTTAATTAAAAGTTGGTATGCTAAACTTAGCACATGGAATTCACTGTCAAACTCGACCGCTATGAAGGTCCGTACACAAAGCTTCTCGAGTTAATCGAGCAGAAGAAACTTTCTATTACAGAAATATCACTCGTTGATGTTGCTGATGATTATATCGCATACATCAAAACACTCGGACAGAATAGCCTGATTGATGTTTCGCAATTTATTGTCATTGCCTCCACTCTCATGTTGATGAAGGCAAAATCACTTCTTCCTGGTGTGGTGTATACCGAAGAAGAAGAGAAACAAGTGCATGACCTAGAACACAAGCTCGAGCTCTACGCATTGCTTACGGGCGCATCGAGTAAAATTCGTTCGGTATATATGAAGAATCCTCTATATACCCGTGACCATATTTCCTATAAAGGTGGAGCTGTTTTTGTACCTGATCCACGAGTGGATGCTTCAATGTTACAATCTATTGCGCTCCTCACTCTCGCGTCATTTGTGACGCCTAAAGCTCTCGTGAAGGTGGCGGTAGAGCAAGCACTTCGTATCGAGAATGTGATTGAGTCGCTTCTTTCGCGTGTGAGAACGATGCAATCGATGACACTCGCGAGCTTGGCTGAGGGTGCAAAGACAGTTGAAGAGAGAAAGAAATTATTGATTGTAAATTTTATTGCATTACTTGAACTACTTCGTTCCGGCGCACTGAACGCCGAGCAAAACGACAGGGGAGAGATAGAGATACAGCAGATGCGTTAGGAGGCAGCAGTTAGGGGTTAGGAGTAAAAATATTCAATGAATCAATATTCAATTAAACCCATCTTTTTCCGTGAGAACTAACTCTCGCAGCCCGTCTACAGGTGTCGACCAATTTACCGGTCGACTGACGGCGCGAGAGTGAGGCAAATTTTTAGCAAAAAATTATACCGTTTAGTTCGATGGAAAAAGATAAAAAGGAAAAAGAATTGAATTCGTCCTGAGCGACTGATGTTAAAAGGAGAAGAAATTATTACTTGAACTTCTAAATTAAAAATCTCCTATGGTACAATGAAGCTACCATGCTGCAACAAATCGTTACACTCCTCTACCTTTCCGGTGACCCTTTGCCCATCACCGCTATTGCAACACTTCTTCAAGTGAAACCGGAAGAAGTAGAAGCAAATATTGAAGGGCTAGCAACAGCACTTAATCAAATTGGTTTAGCGCTCTTACGAAGTAACGGTGAATTATCTATTGTAACGCAATCAACCTATGCGCCGCTTGTGGAAGCGTTCTGGAAAGAAGAACTCTCCGGTGAACTCACACCCGCAACACTTCAAGTACTCACACTCGTTGCTTATCTTGGAAATGCTACGCGAGAACAAATATCCTATATCCGCGGAGTGCAATCATCACAGTCTGTTCGTACGCTCACTGTTCGTGGTTTGATAAGTCGCCAGGCTGAAGTATGTGTTCTCACTGCAGAAGCGCTCAAACATCTCGGCGTAACTACTGTGGAAGAGCTTCCAGAGTACGAAACCATTCATAGAGAATTGAAAGAAAAATTAGAGGCACGAGAAATATAATATTCCAGCACATGATTCATCACGCACGACACGACCACTTCGCACCTGTACTTCTTTATGGGGGTGCTATTATTGCAGTTTTTTTACTTTCTTTGATTGCGAGTCCTATGGAGGGTTCACGTCTTGGTATTATTGCTCCACAAAAAGCGAAAGAAGAAACCTCAGCGCTCTTTACTTCAAAGACATTTGATACCGTTACTGTGCGGGCAAAAGCATATATTGTATATGATATCGTTGACGAAAAAATTATTGCTTCAAAAAATGAAACAGCAGTGCTACCTCTTGCGAGTATTTCAAAAATTATGATGGCAATGACTGCTCGTATTCATCACGATATGAAAACTACAGTGACTATAGGAAAAATAGTACCCCAAGGAGGTTTTGATCTTGGTCTCAAAAAGGGACAGACATGGAAATTAAGTGAACTGCTTAAATATACGCTTGTATTTTCTTCAAATGATGGAGCGCAAGCAATAGCGAACACCTTTGGTGGACATGCCTTGTATGTAGAACAAATGAACACCGACGCTGCATTGCTTGGTCTTGCTCTACATTTTACCGACCCTGCAGGGCTTGATGTGAATGGAAAATTAGGAGGCGAGGGAACAGTTCTTGATGTTGCAAAATTACTCGTAGCTGCACGTAAGCGATTTCCTGAATTGCTCGATGCCACAACACATGCTCGACTGACAGTGACAGCAAGTACGGGAAAAGTTTCAGG
This sequence comes from Minisyncoccota bacterium, assembly GCA_041651055.1. GTDB lineage: Bacteria > Patescibacteriota > Minisyncoccia > Phycocordibacterales > UBA5272 > UBA11704. The sequence continues at coordinate 239,165 of JBAZJW010000001.1, read as the reverse complement.
TATTCCAAATACAAACCAAGTCATTACAAATTTAAGTGGGGCCGAGGCTTCGAAAACTGGTTTTACTGATAGTGCAGGAGGAAATCTTGCGGTTATTGTTGATATAACTGTTGGTCATCCTGTTGCGATTGTCGTACTCGGGTCTACTCGAGATGAGAGGTTTTCTGACGTAGAAATACTCTATAACGCACTTAGAAAAAGCGTTACGCCGTAAGGCTGTACACAGAGACAGGAGTATTTCTTTCGTGATATACTAGGTTTTATGTTTGCACTCGACCCCTTCAAGGTTCTTCTTCCGGCCATTGTTGCCTTTGTGTTTGGAATTATTATTGCACCTTTTGTCATGCGATTTTTAGCACGTCATAAAATTTGGAAAAAGAAAAGCGTCTCAAAGAGTATGGATGGTCATGATGCGCCCATTACATCAGCATTGCATAATGATGAAGAAAAAAAGCTTCTTCGAATGGGGGGTATTGTTGTCTGGGTCTCGGTATTTTTTACTGCTCTTTTATTTTGGACAGTTTCTAGAGTATATCCAACAGCACTAACTGAAAAATTAGATTTTATTTCTCGTAATCAAACATGGCTACCTCTTATGGGTATGCTTGTTGGCGCAATTGTTGGAGGACTAGATGACCTCCTTGTTTCTCAAGTTGCAGGAAGGGTTGGTACATATATCGGAGGGGGACTCTCTTTTCCTGTGCGATTAAGTGCTGTTGCTTCTATGGGGGCCTTTGCTGGGTTTTGGTTTTATTTTAAACTTGGAGTGTCAGCTATATACCTTCCATTCTACGGAATGTTCACTGTAGGAGGTGTTGTTTTTGTATTATTTTTTGTGCTCGTAACTGTTGCACTTTTTTCAACAAGTGTTATCGATGGTATTGATGGGTTATCTGGTGGTATTTTCTCAGCTATTTTTTCTGCCTACGGTGCTATTGCGTTCATGCATCACCAGATAGACATAGCAGCTTTGTGTTTTGTTATTGCGGGAGCGATAGTTTCATTCTTGTGGTTTAATATTCCACCGGCAGCATTTATGATGGGGGAGACAGGTATTATGGCTATTTTGTTAGCGCTTTCTATCATTGCGTTTTTGACGAATGCCGTCATGTATCTTCCCATCATCGCTTTCCCTCTGGTTGTTACAGTGCTATCGGTGATTTTTCAGCTTTCATGGAAGAAGATTTTTAAGAGAAAGTTATTTTTGGTTGCGCCGCTTCATCATCACTTTGAAGCCAAGGGTTGGCCTCGTCATAAAATTGTTATGCGGTATTGGATCGTTTCGTATGTGTGCGCGCTCCTTGGTGTTGTAATTGTTTTGGTAAGTTAATGTTATGTTTGCACGCGTCGATAAAACTCTTTTTGTAACAATCATTATTTTACTCTTGGGTGGTCTTGTTATTTTCGGATCTGCAGCACTTGGTGTGCTCGCAGTAAACGAAGTGAAGTTTTATGCTGTTATTAAGACGCAACTTATTTATGCGCTTGTTGGTGGAACATTTGCACTGTATCTTGGAGTACGTATTCCAACCTCATTCTATAAAAAGTATGCATATGGTATTTTTGTGGGAGCTCTTCTTGTGACAATGCTCGTCTTTGTTCCGGGTCTTTCTGTCTACCACGGAGGAGCACATCGCTGGATAGATCTTGGTCCGCTATCGCTGCAGCCAAGCGAAATGCTTAAGTTTGCCTTTGTTGTTTTTATGGCATTTTGGTGCGCGACGTATCGCCCTTTGTTTAAAGATTGGAAGTATGGGCTTCTTCCATATTTAATAAGTGCAGGGTTCGTTTCTTTGGTGTTACTTGCGCAGCCGGATTTCGGTACGTATCTTGTAATAATGACGGCATCGTTTGCTGTCTATTTCGTAGGGGGAGCGAGAAGGAAACATATTCTTACGCTTATTGGTTTAGGTTTGATTGGTCTCATTGTATTGGTATCACTTCGTCCATACATGTTGGAGCGTGTGAAGACTTTCGTAGATAGTGGACATGACCCACGGGGTTCTTCTTGGCAGCTTAATCAGTCGCTTATTGCTCTTGGTGGGGGAGGGGTAATGGGAAGAGGTCTTGGGCAAAGTGTGCAGAAATTTAACTATCTTCCTGAGCCGATAGGCGACTCCATCTTTGCTGTTTTAGGAGAAGAGCTTGGTTTTGTTGGGGTGCTATTTCTTCTTACACTCTATGGTATAGTAGGGGTACGAGGGTATATGATTTCAAAAAATACCCCGGACCAATTTAGTAGTTTACTGGCAATCGGTATAACCGTAATCATTCTAGCTCAGGCAACTTTAAACATTGCTTCCATGCTTGGATTATTGCCTCTCACGGGAGTCCCTCTGCCTCTTGTGTCCCATGGGGGAACAGCACTTATGGCAGCACTATTTGAACTCGGCGTACTTCTTAACATTTCTAAAACAACACAATTATACGTATGAAAGTAGTTTTAACAGGAGCAGGAGGGGGGCATTTTTATCCGCTTATTGCGGTTGCTGAACGTATGCGGAAAGAAGTGTTTGTTCAGAAGCTTGTTCAACCAGATTTGTACTTTTTCTCTGACGCACCGTATGATGAAAAGGCGCTCTTTGATTCTCAGATAAAATTTGTAAAAGTTCCTGCAGGCAAACTTCATGTGTATCCATCACTTGAGACAGTCACGAACCTCTTCAAGACTGCATGGGGGTGTGTTGTTGCGCTTTTTAAATTGTACGCAGTGTATCCTGATGTTGTTTTCGCAAAAGGGGGGTATGCAAGTTTCCCAACTTTACTCGCAGCGCGCATCCTTTCTATTCCTGTCGTTGTCCATGAAAGCGATACAGTCCCTGGCCGTACGACATTGTGGGCAGGAAAATTTGCTGAACGCGTCGCTATTTCTTATCCAGAAGCAGCTCCCTTTTATCCGAAAGAAACAACCGCACTTACTGGTCAGCCAATACGTGACGCACTCTTGCCTCTTGAAAGTTTTAAACGTACATATAGTCAAAAAGAAAGGCCTGTGATTCTGATTTTAGGAGGTTCACAAGGTAGTAAGCGAATGAATGAAGCGATACTCAATTCTCTTCCTCTGCTTCTCGACACGTACGACGTAGTTCACCAAGTCGGCGTCAATAACTTAGAAGAGATGAAACAGATTACTACATCAGTGTTACTACAGCATCAGTACAAGGACAGATATTTTATCGACGGGTTTATCGATGTTGGAATTTTTTATCCTAAGGTCGATATGATTATTACTCGTGCAGGATCTTCTGTTTTGTTTGAAGCTATCGAATGGCAATTACCTATGATCATTATTCCAATCCCGGAAACAATAAGTCGTGATCAATGTAGCAATGCTTACGCTATGGCAGGGCGTGGTGTGGCAACAGTCCTCGAAGAAAATAATATTGGAACTTCAGTCTTAGTGTCTGAGGTTGGACGTATTCTTGGAAACGAGGCAGCATATACAAAGATGGTAGAAAGTTGTCGAGCTGTTGAAACTTCACGCAATGCGTCCGCCGTCATTGCTCGAGAACTTGTGCGCATTAGTCTTTCTCATTCATCATAAAATTACCATGTCTACTATACCTCACGTCGTTACACGATTCGCACCATCACCTACTGGGTACATGCATGTAGGAGGTGTCAGAACTGCACTCTATGCATGGGCTTGGGCACGAAAAAATAATGGAAGATTTATTCTTCGTATTGAAGATACTGATAAAGCTCGAGAAGTAGAGGGTTCTATTCCACATATTATTGAGTCGCTAACATGGCTTGGTATTACATGGGATGAAGGGGTAGATATTGGTGGTCCACACGCACCCTACATTCAATCAGAACGTCTCGATTCATATAAAAAATATGCCGAAGTTCTTATCGAAAAAGGATATGCATATGCTGACCCTTATACGAAAGAGGAGCTTGCTGCCTTTCGTGTGGTAGCAGAATCTGAGAAGCGTGCGTTTTTGTATCGTGATCATCGCCCAACGACGACAGCGGTATGGGATGGAACCACTCCTCTTCGTTTTAAGATTCCTGAAATAAAAAGTTACACATGGCAGGATGCGGTACGCGGAGAGCTCTCAGCCGGTCCTGAAGCGTTGGATGATTTTGTACTCATTAAGAGTGACGGGTATCCGACGTACAACTTCGCGCATATTATTGATGACCTTGAGATGGGTGTGACACATATTATGCGCGCTGATGAATTCATTGCGTCTATGCCGAACTATCTGGCTCTCTATGATGCTCTCGGTATTACGTACCCGGTGTTTGTCACCTTACCCCCGATTCTTGCTCCGGCAGGAAATAAAAAACTTGGCAAACGTGATGGAGCGAAAGATATTTTAGACTATAAAAATGAAGGGTATCTACCAGAGGCAATGATGAACTTCTTAGCTCTTCTTGGTTGGAATCCAGGAGGGGACAAAGAAGTCATGACCCCACAGGAAATTGTTTCTCTTTTTGATATTGCAAAAATACACAAAGCAGGAGCTATGTTTGATGAAGAAAAATTATTGTGGATGAACAAGGAGCATATACGTGCACAGTCTAAGGAAAAGCAACTTGAAGCAATTGCTCCGTATATGTCGACATACCCAGCCGGCCTCTTGCACAGACTTGTTCCAACAATCGTCGATCGTATCTCTACCTACGGAGAACTGACCTCTATTGCAGATGCAGAGTTTGGTTTTTTTGTAAAACGCCCGACGATTGAAAAAGAACGAGTACTCTACAAAGATGATGAAGCTCACGTTGCAATTCGTCATTTAGAAAAAGTGCAAGAAATTATATCTGCTGCAGATTTTTCTTCAGCGGAAGCAATTAAGCAAGCTATTATGCCCTACGCTGAAGCGGAAGGGAAGGGGAATGTGTTATGGCCACTCCGTATGTCCCTATCAGGTCAAGAAAAATCTGTTGACCCATTTACGATTTGCTATGTGTTGGGTAAAGAGGAAACTCTCGCTCGCCTTAGAGAAGTTTGTCACACACTAGATTCATAACTGTTAGTATTGTTATATGTCTTCTCGCTCTTTTTCTTCTCTTCTGCTTACACTTACTTTTGGAACCATGCTTTTGATGCCAGTTTTTTCTCGTGCTCAAACAGCTGATCAATTACAGTCTAATCTCAATTCACTGTCTTCACAGATTCAGTCGCTCGATAAAGAGATTAAAGAATTTAATTCTAAAATTAACACAACACAAGGCGAGGCAAAGACATTAAAGCAAGCGCTTGCAGGTCTTGAGTTAAGACGTACCGCTCTTTCCAAAGAGATTGATCGTACAAAGTTGCGCATTACTGAAGCTCAAACACATATTAGTACAACGGTTACCGAGATCAATGTTACTACGAAGCGACTTACCCGCACCCAGTCTGCACTTGCAGAAACATTGCGATCTCTCGTATATCAAGATACGGGTATGCCAGCAGTTATGAGTGTCCTTGCTCCCGGTTCACATTTATCAGATGCACTAGATATCATCAAACGTGGAGCAGATGTTTCGCATGCCATCAATCAAAAGGTTGACGAGCTTAGTTCGGTCAAACAAGAATTAAACACACAAAAAGAAACGTTTGAGTCAAATAAAAAAACACTCGAAAGTTTAAACGCAACGCTCACGGATCAAAAGCTTCTCGTTGATCAGACAACGAAAGATAAAAATTCACTTCTTGTTCAGACGAAAAATAAAGAGACTGAATATCAAAAATTACTTGCCGATCGAAAGCGTAAAAAAGGGGAGTTGGAGGCCGAGATGCTCGATGTTGAATCTAAGCTTAAAGTTATTGTTGATGCAAGTAAACTCCCTAAATACGGAAAGGGGGTACTGCAGTACCCTGTCGCCAACGTTATTATTACGCAGTATTTTGGTAATACGCCATTTGCCAGTAAAAATCCTCAGGTCTATAATGGCTCTGGACATAATGGTATAGACTTCGGGGTAAAAGTTGGTACGCCGATCCTAGCTGCAGCTGCCGGCACTGTTGTCGGAACTGGAAACACAGATTCTGCTTGTTCCGGTGTCTCGTACGGTAAATGGGTTCTTATACGTCACACGAATGGTCTAACGACACTGTATGCCCACTTGTCCGTCATACAAGCAACCTCTGGCCAGACGGTTGCTTCTGGAGATAAGGTCGGACTCTCCGGTAACACCGGTTACAGTACCGGTCCACATCTTCACTTCACGGTATACGCTTCGGACTCAGTACACATATCAGCTCCGACGGAATACAAGAGTAAAGTGTGTGGTACATACATGATCATGCCACTTGCCCCAAAGGCTGGATACCTTAACCCACTCAGCTACTTGTAGTAGACTGTACTCTATACACATAATTTTCATACCCATGATTTCATTCACTACGCCCGCATTTATTCTTGTACTCTTCTTCGCATTTTTAGTTGGAGCTGCTGTTGCTTCATGGTTCATTCTTGTGAAGATGAAGTAAAATTCTTTTCTTGTTTTTATTTTTAATAGATAAACACGAGGGGGTGTTTTCTTTTGGTTTAAATGTGGTCGTAAAACACTACTGTGCGACATTATGAGTACATTAATGTCGCACAGTAGCCGGATCTTTTACAACGTACTTACGCGGGCATCTTTGCCCACTGTACGTCGTAAAAGATATATTGTGCGACATTGACCTATAATCAAAACCGGCCCCTCGACCATATCCATAAAGCGTTTTTGGTAATTGCTCTTCCTTCCTTATTTTTTCCTTATTTTATTTATTAGCTCCCTCGCCTGCCATCCGGGTGAAGACAAGACTCTTCCCTTCTTATTTAAAAATAAGAAATAGTTAACGTAATAAGCCTGTGGAGCACATCGGCTGAATTTCTTACTTAGCTTGCTAATAGTTCCTTGAAGTTGTAGAATTGATCTATGATAACCCAATGCAACAATATAGACCATTGTGACGACTCTCATGACTTCTCGAAGAGCTTCATGTATTCTATCCACCAGATGTACTTCTTGGTGGAAAAACGACTCGAGCATATCCTTTCGCAAAAAAGCTCTTTATCTTTTTCTCAGTTTATGGTTTTGGTCGGCTTTCAATGCTCGGCTACTGGACCAGTGTCTCAAACTGCTATTGCAGAGCAACTCCATGTGACCGAGGCTACTGTGAGTAGACATATCTCTACGCTTGTAGCCCTTGGGTATCTTTCTCGTGTTGAAAATAAAGAAAATCGCCGTAAACACATCATTACGATTACCGCAAAAGGTCGCAAGGCTTTTGAACAAGCTCGTACCATTATCGAACACGAACTACATATTATTTTTGATGTCATTAAAGATAGTGAACGTAAAGGTATTATGAAAAACTTCACCACAGTCCTCTCAAATCTTCTCATCAAGAAGTAGAAGGAATATTTATTAACGCATTTATACATACAACATATATGAACAGACACTTAGAAAAAGTCATTAATGATACAAAGGACATTAAGAATCAACTCTGGAGTTGGTACAAGGAATTGTCTCGCCCAAAACAGATTGGGGTTGGTGCAGCTGTTCTTGTTCTCTTTGTAGTTATTGTGCGTGCATTCACGGGAACTGCACCAGTATCAGAAATTGTAAAAGCGCCCCGTGCAGTTACCCTTGCCCTTGTTTCCGATTTAACAAACAATGAATCAGCTCTTCCTCTTTTGGGTACAGTGACCTCTACAAGCGAAGCAACAATCCGAGCAGAATCATCTGGCAAGCTTACTCGTGTCTATAAAAAACTTGGTGACTATGTAACTGCTGGTCAAGTGATTGCTGAATTTGAAAACTCTGCAGAAAGAGCATCCCTCCTTCAAGCTGAAGGTTCTTACGATGCCGCAAAAGCTGCTCGTGATATTTCTCGTATCAATAGCGGTAGTACGAATTCTTCTCTCTCAGACACTAAAACAAATGCACTCAGTGCTATTTCAAATGCGTACGCTACGATGGATGATGTTATTCGTGCGAAAACAGACAACGTTTATAGTTCTCCCCGTGAAAGCAGTGTTCATTTTATGATGTCTGTTCCAGATGCACATCTTACGCTTTCTCTTGAAGATCGCCGAAGGAATATAGAACGTAGTCTCGTCCTTCGTGAGGCTCGTAATCGTACGCTTACAACAGATAGCGATCTTGTCGCGGAATTAAATACTGTTCAAACAGAAGCACAAGCAGTAAAAAGCTACTTTGATGATTTGGCTACCGCATACTCAAAAGCACTTACCGATTCTTCTTTTACACAAGCAGCGATCGATAGTGGTAAGACTACGGTTGGTATTGCTAGAAGTACTATCGCAGGTACAATCGGGTCGCTGAGCGCTAGTCGTACAGCACTGAATGCGAGCCTTGCAGCGTCACTTGTCGCAGGAAAAACATCCGGTGATACAGATGCAAATGTTACATCAGCGGATGCTCAGGTAAAACAAGCACAAGGTGCGTACAATGCGGCGCTTTCCCGTCTTGAAAAAACAGTAGTACGAAGTCCTATCACAGGAACACTTAATTCCCTTTCCATAGAAACAGGAGACTTTGTTTCTGCGTTTACAGAAGTGGCTATTGTTTCTAATAATGGAGCACTTGAAGTGCTCGCCTACGTAACAGAAGATGACGCCAAACGTGCAGCTGTTGGAAGTCCTGTTATGATTGATGGGGTCTTTAAAGGGGTAATCACACGTATTGCGTCAGCTATTGATCCTCGCACAAAGAAAATAGAAGTACGTATCGGTATTACTGATAAAACATCATCCCTTATTAATGGTCAATCTGTTCGTATTTCGGTGAGTCGTACACAAACAAAAGTAACAACGGCCGTGCAAGGTCCTATCCATATTCCCCTTTCTGCGCTCAAAATCACACCAAAAGGATCCTTTGTTTTTACCATGAGTACATCGAGCTCCCTTGTCTCTGTTCCTGTTGAGATTGGAGCATTAATGGGTGAAGAGATTCAAATACTTTCTGGCATAACGGGAGATCTTCAGATTGTAAAAGATGCACGCGGTCTCAAAGAAGGAATGATTGTAACCGTAACTCAATAATCTTCACGAACCTCTATGCATAATTTCTGGATCTTTTTTCTCAATAAACGATCGTTCACCTACATGGTGATGTTCGCACTTATTTCCATCGGAACTTATTCTCTTGTAGCTATACCAAAAGAATCTTCACCGGAAGTTATTGTTCCTATTGGCGTTGTTTCTACAGTGCTTCGTGGGGCGTCAGCAGAAGATACTGAGAAGTTAATTACAAATCGCATAGAAGACGAAGTCGCGAATATTGAAAATATTGATACGGTCACATCATCATCACGTGAAGGTGTGTCTGTTGTAACGGCCCAGTTTAATGCCAAAGCAGATATAGAAAAATCTATTCAAGATTTGAAAGATGCTGTGGATCGTGCAAAGGTGAAATTTCCATCTGACGCTCTCGATCCGGTCGTATCCAAAGTAAACTTTGCGGACCAACCTATACTTATTGTTTCTATTTCACAAGACACGTCCCCTGCTGGATTGACAGCCCTCGGAGCAGATCTTGAAAGTGAAATAAAAAAAGTTCCCGGTATTTCTAAGGTAAATATTGCAGGAACTCGTAAACGTGAAGTACAAGTAGTTATTCGTAAAGATCAGTTAGCAAATTACGGTCTTTCTATCAATGAGGTCATTGGGGCTATTGCTTCGGCAAATGCATCGTTCCCGATCGGAACGATCACGGTTTCTGATATCGATTATCCAATTCGTTTTGCAGGATCAATTACAGAAGCGATTCAAATTCCTGATATCACTATTACCTCAAAAAATGGCGTGCCAGTATACTTGCGAGATGTTGCTTTTGTGGCAGACGGCCTCGCTCCACCTTCAACGCTTTCGAGGGTCTCGGTAGCAGCAGCTCCCGCTGAACAGTCACTCACATTAAATATTTACAAAAAATCAGGTGGTGATGTGACGCGTGTTGCTAGAGATGTGCGCGCGAAGCTTGAAGAATTGAAGACAACAAAATTAGCCGGTGCGCAGGTTGTAATTTCTTTTGACGGAGGTGAGCGTGTAGAAAAAGATTTAACGGAACTTACACGTGTTGGTTTTGAGACAGTTGCCCTCGTGATGCTTATGCTCTTTCTCACCATTGGTTGGAGAGAGTCTATTGTTGCAGGTCTCTCCATTCCCCTTTCGTTTGTGATTGCTTTCACAGGTCTCTATGTTTCTGGAAATACGATTAACTTCATTTCGCTCTTCTCTCTTATTTTAGCAATTGGGATTTTAGTGGACTCAGGTATTGTAGTTGCCGAAGCAATTCACACACGTTTAAAAAAATATGGTAACGCTGAAGGCGCCGCTGTTGCAGCCATTAAAGAGTATGCGTGGCCGCTTATTGCCGGAACAATGACGACGGTCGCAGTGTTCGCACCACTCTTTTTCCTTTCCGGTGTTGTTGGAAAATTTATTTCATCTATTCCTTTCACGATTATCTTTGTACTACTCGCATCTATTTTCGTGGCACTCGGCATGGTTCCACTACTTGCTATTTTACTCACCAAACCACATAAAAACCGTTTTGAAGAAATGCAGGAGCAGTGGTCCGAAAAAGCGAGAGCATGGTACAAGGGTTTTTTGGGAGGTATTCTTTCTAGTCGAAAGGCACAAAATCGCTTCCTAGCGGCGCTCGGGCTCGGTTTTGTGGTAGCGATCATGTTGCCAGTTCTCGGGCTCGTGAAGGTGCAATTTTTCCCTCAAGATGACCAAGAATTTGTTTTCGTGACCATCGAAAAGCCTCAAGGAACTCCTCTTTTGCAGACAGATCTTTCTGTTCGTGAAGTTGAAGAGCTTTTGTATACAAGTCCTCTTGTTGATTCGTTTGTCACAACTGTTGGAGCAGGATCTGCTTTTTCTAATAGTGGCGGAGGAGCAAATACAAAGACAGCAAACATTACGGTAATGTTGAACAAAAAGCGCACGATAACCTCGACAGAAGCCGTTGAAGTTTTTCGTAAAGAATTCGCACCTATTGTGTCAGCGGAGGTGCGTGTGGGCCAAGGAAGCAATGGTCCTCCGTCAGGTTCTCCTGTTACGATAAAATTCTTGGGTGACAATCTTGATGATATTTCACTTGCAGTTGATGCAGCTGAAAAAATACTTCAAGGTATTGATGGTACCCTTGATGTACAAACATCACTTCGTGATGATGGTTCTCAATTTGAAATTACCATCGATAGAGCAAAAGCTTCTCAGGTTGGTCTTTCTGCATCATCTGTTGCGCAAGTACTGCGCGCTTCTGTTTCGGGAACAGTAGCAACAACAATCAAAAAACAGTCAGACGATATCGACGTGCTTGTAAAGACGGATCTTAATCCAGCATTCATTAATCCTGAGGATACGATTAAGACAAGTGTTGACAGTATTAAACAACTTCCTATTTCGACACCGAGCGGACAGACGGTGCTCCTTGGCTCTCTCATTAGTACATCGCTTGTACCGTCACGTGCTGTCATTAGTCATGAAGATAAAAAGCGCGTAGCAAGTGTTACGAGCTCTTTGCGTCCAGACAAAACGGCGACAGAGGTTGTCGCTGAATTTAAGAAACATGAAAAAGATTTACATCTTCCAGAGTCTGTAGTCATTAGTTACGGTGGAGAAACAGAAGATGTGAACAACTCTTTCAAAGAAATGAGTCTTGCACTTATTGCTGGAATGGTTGGCATGCTTGCAATACTTGTTCTTGAATTTAATTCTATACGCTATGCAATGTATCTTCTCCTTGCTGTTCCATTTTCTTTGATTGGTGTGCTCGGGGGGCTTGCAATAACTGGACAATCTCTTTCATTCTCATCAATGCTCGGGTTCATTGCCCTCGCCGGAGTGATTATTAATCATGGTATTATTTTGCTTGATTCTATTTTACACAGGCTAGAGCAAGAGAAAGAAAGTGGAAGCACTGCGAACTTACATGATGTGATTGTTGAATCATCTGCGATTCGTCTTCGTCCGATTTTCCTCACCACAATCACGACCGTGATTGGTATGATTCCACTCGCCGGAGCGTCTGCATTATGGGGGCCGCTTGCGTTTGCAATTATGTTCGGACTTGCCTTTGCTATGGTGCTCACGCTCGTACTTGTACCGTTACTCTTCTATAGATACCCCGGGAAGAAATATAAGGATATGAAGTAAGTAATGAAAAGAGAAAAAGCCACCGTGAAGGTGGCTTTTTGTATGAACTCTAAAGTCTAAAATCTAATCTCTACATCTGCTCCTAACAATTGTCCCCCGCGACGAATCCCGTTGTCCAACATAGCTGAAGACTGTATCCTCCCGACGGACGATCAATATTTAAAACATCTCCTACGAGGTAGAGATTTGGTACGACGCGTGATTGCATTGTTTTGAAATCAACTTCCGTAAGCGCTACACCACCTGATGAGACGATGGCTTTTTCTTTGCCAAGTAATCCTTTTACATGAAGTGGGACTGCTTTCAGCACTTTGGCAAGTGTTGCACGGTCTTCGCTTCGTACACTATGACAAAATGTCTCTCCGTCAATTCCTGAAATTTCAAGAAGAACAGACTGTAGTGCCGCAGGCACTAGTTGCGCAAGAACATTTTTTAATTTCTTGTTGCTATCTTCTACGAGAATAGTTTGAAGTTCCTGACGTAATTTCCCTTCGTCTTTTGCCGGAAAGAGATCAAGAGCAAGTGTGACCTCGCCGTACTTGAGCAATTCCCCAACGTCCTTGCTCATATTTAATACGGTTGGACCGCTGATTCCTGTGTGCGTAAAAAGAAGTTTCCCTTTGTAAGATTCTTGCTTTACGGATTTATCTTCATGGTGTTGGAAGGTTGTAAGCTTGATGTCTGTGAGCGTAACACCACTTATTTTCTTGACCCATTCATCACGTAATGCGATAGGTACAAGAGCGACATCATTCTCCACGATAGTGTGATGAAGTTTTTTGAGCCATTGGAAACCTTCACCAGTTGATCCTGTTTCTGGACGAGATGTACCTCCCGTAGCTAAGACGCAAGCTTTTGCACGAATACTATTTCCGCTCGCTGTATTTATGACAATATCTCCTGTGTGTTTTTCGATATCAATACCTCGGACATTGGTGCTTTTATGAATAACAACTCCTCCTTTTTGCATGTAGTTATAGAGAACATCAAAGACTGATTGTGAAGAATTAGACACTGGGAAAATTCTTCCCTCGTTTTCTTCTTTGGTTGCCATGCCTCGAGAATTAAAAAATGAAAGTGTACTCTCTACGTTCCATTGTGAGAATGCCGAAAAAAGAAACTGGTCGTTTCCTTTATATTTCGCGAGCATTGCGCGATTATCTGGCTTATTGTTGGTGACGTTGCATCGCCCTCCACCTGTGATGAGAAGTTTTTTACCAAGAGCAGGATTCTTTTCTACAAGGAGTACAGATTTTCCTCGTTCCGCTGCGCGACCTGCAGCCATCATGCCCGCTGGACCACCACCAATAACAACAACATCCCAGATCTTTGCGTCTCCGGATTGATTTTTCATATTAGTTATTTTGTGTATACCATTCGTGAAGCACTACTGCAGCTGCATTTGAAGCATTCAATGATTCACAAAGCTTACTTGTTTCTATTGAAAGTTTGAAGTCACATAGCTCAAGTGTCTTTGGACGAATACCTTCACCTTCACTTCCGATTATGATTATTGCATTTGCATCAAATTTTGTTGTATGCAGCTTCGAATCTCCGTTTCCGGTGAGACCATACACCCAGAACTTCTGTTCTTTTAATTTTGTAAGTATTGTGTTTACATTGCCAATACGTACAATAGGAATAGCAAAGGTCATACCTGAGGATGTCTTGATGACGGTCCCTGTGATTTGTGTCTGATCATGATCGGGAATAAGTATTGCATCTGCTCCGAAGGCTACAGCACTACGAATAATCGCTCCGACATTGTGAGGGTCTTGTAATTCATCGAGAAGAACAAAGACAGATTTCTTTCCGAGATTTTCCTTAGCTGCTGCTTTTGCGAGCACATCTTCAAGTGGGGTGTAGAGTTCTTTTTCATTCAGCAAAGCACAGACTCCTTGGTGTACAGCACCGCGCCCGATGAGGCTTTCGATTTCGGCTACGGTAACTATTTTGTAGTCAAGATTATTACTCTGAACAAGACTCATAATGGCCGGGTCTTCCTCTGCTGTTTTAGTGAGTAAAAGTTGTTCAATAGAAAGTACCTGTCCTCGTTTTTTAGCAAGAAGTGCCTCCTGTAAAGGGTTTCTCCCGTAGAGATAGGTGTTTTCTGTCATAGTACTAGACAGTATAGCATATTTATTGTAATTTAGCACCCTTTAACTCTCAGAGTATTGTCACGACAATATTAAAAAAGAACCTGCTTGCGGTAGGTTCTTTTTATTTTTACTTCTGGTATTCGTAGTAGATCTTTTAGAGCTGACAGATGATAGCACACATCATGACACAGACCTTTGCCTCTGGGTCATGGCGGCAGGCAGAAGCGCATTCGTTGAACACTCCTTTAATTTCTTTACATGATACTTCCGATATTCCTGTGCATTCTTTGTAAGTTTCGGACCAGGTGCCGCCAACTTTCGTGCACGCCATTCCGTTTGACGTCGTTGTCCCCGTCGTTGATTCTTTCGGTGTCGTTGTACCAGTAGGTGTAACAGGGCTTTCTTGTGCCTCTGGTATATCATGTTTCACTTCTGTAAGCTTTCCTTCTTTCACGATAAAATATTTTGAAACACCAACGGAGGGTTGTGTGGTCATTGGGTCAGTGTTATTTCTATCTGCATAGTTCACAACAATTTCTCCATTTTTATAGTCGGTCGATTGAGGTGCGATACGGTCACCAAGGAAAAGTGCTTCACCTCCTAATGTTGTTGCTACATAATAGAAGGTGCCTGAGCCACCTGTGTTTTGAGTAACGAGAAAGGCTTTATCTTCTTTTGTGTCTCCATTAAAGTCTCCTCGCACATCATTGCCGAAATAGGTTGTTAGTGTTCTTGATGTGACTCCGCCGAGAGAATCTTCTACATGAGTCTCATCGGCGAGCGTTACGGTTTCACCGTTTATTGTAAAGGTAATAGGTTCAGTTTTGTTTTTCTGATGAGAAAACCATACATATGAACCAAGTAATACGCTAATAATAAAAATACCCGTAATCGTTTTTCCTAATAGTGTCATATGCCATTTAGTATAGACCTCTACCTCATCTAAGTAAACCAAGTATCTTACGAGAAGATAATACTAAAAAAATGGAGAATGAAATTGAAGAAATCAGCCAACGCTTGAAGGAGCATACTAAGTATACTGAGAATAAAATTGAGAATAAGTGAAATAAGTTGCATGTAGACAGTATAACAGTCTACAGCAAACAGTCTACAGATTTTTCAAAAGTTTCCGGCGATTCTTATAGTCAGGAATTGTTTGTTCAACAAGTTTCCAAAAATTAGCTGAGTGGTTCATTTCTTTCAAATGGCAAAGTTCATGCACAATAATGTAATCCGAAAGTGCTTGTGGTATATCAATCAATTTGTAATTAAAACTTAAATTTCCCTGCTTTGAACAGCTTCCCCAGCGTGACGACTGGTTTCTGATGGTGATCTTGTTCCATTTTGTCTTGTAGTGTTGGTTGAAGTGAAGGAGTCGTTCCATTACAAGTGTATGTACAGCTTCTTTGTGAACGTTTAATTCTTTCTTGGTCCCTTTTCCTAGAACGGTGCGAGGGTTATTTTTGAAATGTGTTACTTTCTCGTATATCCAAGCAGCTTTCTCATTGAGAAATTTTTCTACAAAATCTTCACGTACATGTCGTGGTGTAGTAAGTTTACAGCTTCCGTCGTGGTATACAGCTAGTCGAATCGCTCTTGCACGCGTGCTTAGGGTACGAGTATAGGTAATAGTATTTCCCTCAAACATGAGTTGGTGTTGCATATTAAAGTTTTCTCGAATCATAGGCCCAGTGAAGCAAGGCTTGTCGTTGTCTGGTATTACATGACGCGTCCCCTGCTCTACACTTGTTTCGCAGTTGTGCCACATGGCGAGTCATGTTGCGCCAGCGCTTGATCTGCCTCTCGTCTTCTTTTGGAAGGCGTCTACCCATGTAATATCTACAGTACCACTGGAACCATCCTCTAGGATCATCTTTATGAAGCCATCCATTAAGTTTCCACATGGAAAGTGACTGGCTAGCGTTTACTTTAAAATAGTTCAGCTCTTTATCTTTTTTGATTGGAGAAAGTTTGGCGTGCGTAAACCAATCCGCCGGAAATTCATCCCTACAATCTGTCATATATTTCCCACCGAAGACACCGAGAGCGAGCATTTCTTTCGGAGTAAGGTCTGGTTTAAAAAGTGGGTCAAAATTCTTACCCACTTCTTCTGTGCGTGTATAGGTATAGTTTTTCTGAAAGCTATCATGGACAACAACTGTTTGTGGAGTAGGTATCATTCCCTTTATGATACGATACTCTATGAAACTTTTCCAATGAAAGGAACGGCGAGACGTCTTCCGTGCACTTTTCCAATCCGCGAGCGATGTCCTTTGTGTACAAATGAAGATCCAGCGAAGAGTGAATTGATTTCTTTGTAGGTAGAAATGCTCTGCACTTTCTTGCCTTTGTTTTTGGCGTCGGTAAACGCTTTGTTGGTCGCAATACTAAGTGTGAACTTCACACCGATTTCTCGAGAAAGTTCTTTGATTATATTTTCAGCGATTTCGGCATAGGTCATTTTAAAGAATGTACGCAATCCAGTGAGGTCCGCAAGGCATTCATTTGCGCTTCCTTCTACAACGTCCGGTGTGTAGCGTCTGATGACAGCATACATGCGTCTACTGTAGTTGATGGAGGTAACTACTTTACTTGCCGCTCGTATGTGAATGATTGCTCGGGTGGATGTCATGATGATAATTTAGGTTTGATATTTTTTGTAAATAGATTACTGGACACTCCATTCGAGAAGAGTTTTGATATCTCGACTGAGATGTACTCGCTCTACTTTTTTAGGTGACCGGATAGTACTGATGATGAGGTGTAATGTGTTCATGGATTATTTGTATTTTCTAATAACTGCTTTAAGGACTGCTTCTATGCGTAAGGTGTTTGGGTTAGGATAAATTTTTTTGAAAGCTTTGTTTGCGGGAACGAGTACGGGTTTACCTTTTTCTGTTTCTAAATATTTAAGCGTGTATTCATTGTCTACGAGGGCAAGGACGATGTCTCCTCTTTTGGCCGTCCTTCCTCTTTCTACGAGCACGAGATCTCCTTCCATGATACCTGCGTCTTTCATTGACTCCCCTCTGACTTCTAACATATAGGTCGATTGTTTTCTTTCGATAAGGAAGTCATCGAGTGACATGAGTTCTGAGGCGATATCTTCTTCGGCCGCTGTCGGGAATCCCGCCTGAACGGTTCCAAGCCTCATGACGCTGCCTGTTTGTACGAGAGAGAGCTTGTTGCCATTCTTCTCCAATATACCGGCCTCAATCATTTTTTTGACTCTGTACGCGACGGTGTTTTTCGAAGCGACACCGAAAAGATCTTTCATTTCTTCGTATGTCGGCATGCGCTTCCATCTCGTGAAGAATGCTGCTAGTTCTTGATCGTCTTTCATGTATTCTAGTGTAGTAGAACAGTTGTTCTAGTACAATAGAACAACTGTGTATAACTAAAATAATTCAAATAAAGAGCGGTGCCTGTGGCACCGCTCTTTATTTTCTCTTTGTTATTTTCTTACTGTCACTGAAGTTTATAGATGGCACATTTGAGAAAAAGCTCTTGCCCTTCAAGAGAGCTTTCGTCGGTATACTTTTTTGTAAATGTTGTGCAATACGCATGCACTTCATCCACGGCTTCAGTCAATGTTTTTGCTTCGAGACCTTGTTCCCAATCTGAGAGACATTCACGATATGTGATGCCGTTAGGCACATAGAATGGACATCGTGGTTCGATGATAGTCTTTGCGAAGTTTACGAAATCTTTATCCGGAATCGAGTCATAGAGGGTGTTGCTCATCTGCGTATACAAACCTTTGACACGGGTGTCTGTATTGTTAAGATCATCTGCCACTTGCTTCTTAGCTGTTTCTTTTTTCTGTTCATGTACATACTGCACAAGTCCCCCACCAAGATAAATTCCAAGAATAAGTAAAACTACTCCGAGTAAATATTTTTGTTTAGTTTTAGTTGCTGCCATTTAGAGATTTAAATAGGTGACTGTAAGTTGTAGTACGGTTGCGAAGGATACCCATACGAGGTAAGGAAAGTTTGCAAGTGCTACCCATGTATATTTCTTTTGTATAGAAAACATTGCCCAAAGAAGAGTGATGAGAACTAAAATGATATCAAGAGACGCGAGGAGGTTGTTCTGTAATCCGAATTGAATTGGTGTAAACGCAAGGTTAAAGATAATGTTGAGCATGAAAGGAAAGAATGTCCCCCTTGTAAGTTTACCTTTCCAACACTGATACAAGACATACCCAAACGTAACCGCAATGATGATATACAGCACGGTCCAGACAGGGCCAAATATCCATGCTGGTGGCGCCCATGTTGGTCTGATAAGTGTTAGATAGTAATCGTATGTATTCATAATAATAAGTGTATCACTTTTTGGATATTACAAGTGGAGTTTTTTGTTTTTTGTAATGACAAATGAAACACTGCACGCTAAGGTAAAGAATATCAGTCCGTAGAAACATGGTGTCTTAAATGGCACGGTCCCCGGTGAGCAGCTTTTGATAATGCCCCCGGTATCAAACACTTTGTAATAGTCGATGAGTTCATACGCAAATACTGTACCGGCAAAAGCCACACAAAAGATGAGAAAATTGCGAAGGAGTCTTTCTTGCTTTTCATTTGGTTTGAGGAAAAGATAATAACTCCACGCAAGAGCGACAAGAAAAGCAATAGATCCATAGAGACACGGTGTGGTAAATGGGTTTGGTAGTGTACAGTCGCGAAAGCGAAATAAAGTACCATAGCGAAGTTGGAATGTGCTTATTTGTTCCAGTAGTTTTGACCATGCAAAGAGTGTTCCAAGAAGAAGAACAATAGTTTGAGCAAGCAATAATTGTTTTGTTGTTATTTTTGTCATATGAATAGTTTACATAGTTCTTACTATGTACATGTCCTGATTGAACCCTCCGATACCGACTGATTCCATGCTTTCGTCGCCCGCAAGAATCATCTCATATGGCCGACACCCGAAACATCCGCCTTCTTTTGTTTCTGGATTATACGGCCCCTGTGGACAAACGAATACGCTCTTCTCACCTTCTCTCTTTGCTTTCACGCGAGCTTCTTTTACTTGCATGGCGATAGCGAGCACATCTTTCTCGGCCTTGTCTTTGTCGGGGAGAGACACCTCTTTCATTTCGTCTGTTTCGAGATACCAATAACTCGCCTTCGTCACTGCACGCTTTTGTAATGCATTACAAAGCAAAAGATAAATTGGAAGTTGCAGTGACCCTTCTTTCTCCTCATGCTTTCCTGTTTTGAAGTCAACAATATGAAGGGAGTCGGTTTCTGGAAGATATTCAATCCAGTCAACAAGGCCGTTTAGAATAATATTGTGATCTTCGCTAATGTAAAAATTACACGGCATGGTATCGCGCTTTAGCTTGATGCATTTATTCGGTAAAAAACGTGGATCTTTGATGACGTTGTTTATCATTTCTTTGCCGCGAGACTTGAACCCCTCCTCTTCGTCGACTGAGGTGAACCCTCCTTTTTTCCCCGTCACCTTAAGCCAAGCTTCTTCGAACTTTGCACGAAGGTCAATGTTCATTCTTTCATGTGATGGATATTCCGCGAGCCCTTCCAATACTTCATGTACTGCGATACCGAGAGACATGTGTGGACTCACGATAGACATCTTGTGTCCCGTTTTTGGACTCTTGTACATGTTGTGCAAGTAGTACAGTCGAGGACATTTTAGAAAGTCCCCCATCGAAGAATGTGACACCCATACTGCTGAATATTTGTCTGGCATATGTATTCTAGTATAGCAGTAAGAGGAAAGGGTTGTTGTGCATGTAAAAAATTATTGACCTCAAACTATCTGCGTGGTATAGTATTCCCTTCAGTTCTTAGTTTTTTCAACCCCGATCCCCGTAAGGTGATCACAATAAGAAGGAAAACCATGAATCAAAAGCCACATCTTTTGGACCGAGTGGAGATGAGGAATGACTTATCTCACGCCGCTCAGTCTTGTCGTCTATTGTTGCGACTTAAAAATGATTTTGCGTTAAGATTCCTTCCCCCTTTGGAAGTTACGGAAGAGGATGCCGCACGACTGAGAGGGGCGTTAGAACTGTTGCTCCATGCTCGCATCTCCGTTTCTGAATCTCTTGGCCCTATTGATTTTGCGCTGGGAGAGATTTGTACGTGCAAGATGACAGTTCTTCGTTTTGAAGAAGTTGGGATCTCGACAGTGTCGGCATTCCTAACAGCTTCCACACGGGAACTGTTTTTCATTCTTCACGAGCTCGAAAAGTCTGGCGCGGAGAGGCAGCGCCACTTGTACGCACTTGCTCTGCAAGCAAGGACCCCGGCCGCCCGTGGTAACCACCACGCAACAACCTCAAGGAGAAGCTCATGGTAACCTCTGTGAAAAAGAAGGAAAAACCCGACCCTGAACATTTGGCTCAGGCAAAGTTCGCTGTCAACTGGGCGATTGAAAGGGTTGAAATCCTCGATCGCCAAGGAAAACTGGAGGCCCCGAAGGCTCTCAGTGATCTCAAAGCTTTAAGGGAGATGTTTCAGGACGGCGCCAATTGGGAAAATTTCCCGGTTATCAGCTTCTTTGAAGCCTTTCCGAACAAGAGATTTTCCAGCAGGTTCGCAAGGCACCTCAAGAACAGGAAAATATTCAATCTCGGAGCCTTCGTCCTTGCCCCAAGGGTTGAAGTGGGAAATGAGCTCCACAATAACTTCCGGGTGCAGTACCCCCTTGCTCTTCGCAAGTTGTGGGATGCGTACAACAGCAGGATTCGTATTGAAGCCTGACCTTCCTTGTTCGCAACAAAGGCCGCCCCTACGGGACGGCTTTTTTATTTGCCTTATATTTTGCTACTGTGTTTTATTTTCCCGAAATATCCAACACCTTCTGCACATTCCAATTTTCTGATTTGAAACTATTGATAAGCTTGATAATATCTCTTTGATTTTCACCGTATACTTTGAATGTTTGTTTGCTACTATTCACAACGACAACCATTTCGAATGTCTCATTGTTTACTTTTTTTAACTTCACGCTTTTGCCTCTTGATTTTGCATTGGCTTCGATTACCCCAGGCGATACAACCACTCCAATTTTATTAAAAGCTTTCAGTATATCTTTTGCACCCTCAATAGTTGTCGTGTGCGTTCCTCGTTCATTTACTTTTTTCACACAGTTATATAACTCCGGCGATTAAATCTTCTTCGAATTCTTTGATGCCCTCCAAACTTTCTGCGTACGTGCTTGTATCTGGGAAATCGAGGTTCGTGATTTTGGTGTACACCGCCATAATAAGCTTGGTAAATTTTGCGAGGTCGTGCTCCACGTCTTTATCTTTAAAAGAAAGCGACAGCTCTTGTATTTTCCCTGCCACTTCTTCTTCGACGAATTCAAGCACTCCTTCTTTTACGGTCCGCGTATTATGATCTCGAGAATTTTCTACGAGCACTTTGTACATCATTAGTTGGTACTTGTAGTGGTGAAGTTTTATTTCGTCGTACACACTTTGCTTCGGCTCGTCCCATGCACTGAATCCTTTTCCTGTTTTTAAATCTACCACGGTCCAGTCTTTATTTTCATCTTCAATAATTTTATCTATCTTTCCTGTGAGCAATGCTCCGCCAACCATCACGGACTGCTTGGAGAAGTTGAGTTCGACAATATGTTCACCGCTAATATCTTTTTTCTTGATATCGTAATACTGCGTCAACACTTTTTCTCCACGTGCTAATAATTTATCTTCTTCAAAGTCCTGTAGGCGGCCACGTTTTAGTTCATGAACAAATGTTTTGATAAGTGTTTCAAGTGGTGGAACTTTCCCATCTTTGCGAGCCATGATGTGTGCATCTTCGAGCGCCTTGTGAATCGCTGTACCATAGACACTGCTTGCATTCTTGGCTTGAGGAAAACGAAGGAGGTTCTGTTCCAGGAACATCATCGGACCCCCTTTTGTTAAGTCCAAAAAGTTATTGAGATGCGTCGGTGACAACATGTACCCTTCTACCACTTTTTGAAGCAAGGCTTTTTCATCTTTTGCAAATGGAGGAGCGTGATACACAGAAAGACCGTGAGCAAGAAGGTCCGGGACTTCAAGTGTTGGGCGTGATGTTTCTGTATCCGGCAATTCACTCGTCGATAAAAATCGTAATGGACTTTTGTGATGTGTGATATAGAGTGTGTGACGTGCGCGTGTGAGTGCTACGTAAAAGAGTCGAATGAAATCGTCCTCGTTGTCCCCCGCACTTGCAAGTGGAAGGTTGATTGGAAATGAAAGTTTGTTCCCCTTTTTACTTCCGGCCCAAATAGCATCGTTAACGGACACGACAAAGACATAAGCGAACTCCAGTCCCTTCGCGCCGTGAGAGGTAAGGAGCGACACAGAGTTTTCATTATGCGCAAAGGGTGTCTCATTGATGAGTGGAATATTGTAGTCAGTATGAATATCGACGAAGGCTCCGACATCATGCGTGCGAAGGGTCTCCCCTTCTTTATATTCACGAAGTGCATGCATAAAAACACGAAGTGATGAAAGGAAATTAATATATGTACTCGCATTATGTTTGAGTGCGTCTTTTCCAAAATAGTATTCTTTGTATGGTGAGGTGAAAGATGTTTCTAAATGAAGTGATGTCGGGTCAAAGTTCGCATCATCTTCTGGTGACTCAGTTGTAAGTGGTACGTCTTTACTGCCAATGAGCGTGTCCAAAATAATTTCTAGTGGTGTGGTTTGGCTGGCGACACCGAGCTCTATCAAGAATGCTGCGAGATCTTTGATACGAATGTCTTCCGACTGTGACATTGCGGTAAGCCACGAAATGTTTTCTCTTTTAGCATGTTCGGCGATGCGCCAAATACTGATACGATTGAGCCCCCAAAATGGGAAGGCCAAAATCTCCGGCAATAAATCATCTCGTTCATTAGTGCTATCGCTTACAGTTGCCAAAAAACGACATAACATAATAAGTTCTTTTACATGTTTCTCGTCGAACACATTTTCTTTGCGCGTGTATGTGTACGGTACATGGAGTGCGTCGAGATATGGCAATAATAAAATGAGCTGTTTGTGTTCGCGTGCGATGAGGGCTATCTCTTTTGCAGGAACACCTTCTGCTAAATGTCGTTCCACTTCTCCAGCGATGTAGACGTACTCTTCTTCGGCTGTCGAAAAAGCCTGTGTATAAATGGTCCCTGATTCTAGTTTTTTATTTTTAGCAATGAGCACTTTACTAATTTCTTCATAACGAGTTTCGAGACGATTCACACCTTGGGTTACAATGGCACGTGCAAAATCCAGCACCTTTTGAGTCGATCGATAATTTTCTGTGAGAACGATAGTCTCCACATCGTTGTAAAGTTCTTTGAAGGAATGAATGTTTGAAATCTCCGCCCCTTGGAATTTGTAAATGGCTTGATCATCATCCCCTACCACACAGACATTCGGTCTACCTTCATGCACTGGGTTACTCGAAATAGCTTTTACAAGTGAGAGTTGTGCATTGTTGGTGTCTTGGAATTCGTCCACCATGATGTACTGATACATTTCTTCAAGCTCTGTGCGAAGCGTCACATGTTTGCCGAGAGCTTCCACTACTTGAAGAATCATATCTTCATAATCAAAGTATCCGGCAGTGTGAAGTGCATTCTGATACATCTCATACACATCTCCGAGTGCTATAAGCTTCGGAAGCAACAAAAAATCTTTGAATACCCGCTTACCATTCTCGTCTTTTCCTGTGAAGTCTGTTTTCCATTCTGAAAGTGGTGTTGTTTTTTCGGTAGCGTCTACCTCATCAAGTGCTTCTTTAATTGAAAGTGCATACATGTGACCGAGATTGCTTCCCGTTTTTTCAAAGAGTGATTGCATTGTTTCAAAAGCAGTGTGAGAATCTTTTCCGATTCGCTCTGGGAGGTGGGTTGCAAGAATATCGTTTAATGTGGAAAATGCTGCCGCATTTTCCCCCATCAACTCCCTCCATCTCATCGGTGTCAGTCCACCTTTTTTAATATCTTTAATTCTCACCTGACATTCTTTCAAATAAGCATACCCTCGCTCTGGGTGATAGCTCCCGAGTATGTGCTTGTGAGGAAGATGCTCGAAAATCGTCTGCAAAATTTCACTTTGAGCCAAGTCACTCGCTGGTCTGAAGTGTGTGGCATTGAAAAAGTATTCCGGGTATCTCCCTATAATGTCCGTACAAAATCCATGGAAGGTGTAGATAGCGACACGATACGCATCTGCTCCGATGAGCGCTTCCAATCTCTCGCGCATATTTTGTGCAGCTGTCTCAGTAAAAGTGAGAAGGAGAATGTTCGAGGCCTTCGCTGTGCCGTTTTTAAGAATGTTTCCCACGCGAAGTGAGAGAAGTTCTGTCTTTCCACTTCCAGGACCAGCTATAACCATCACAGGGCCGTCAGTAGTATCTACAGCTTTCTTCTGTGCTTGATTGAGTGCTTTGTAACGACTCTCGAAAGTTGGTTCCATGAGATCAGTATAGCAAAAGAAACAACTTTCTTATTTTTGGAGATGGGCTCTGATGGCGTACATGATATCCAGAGGAAGCGCAATGATATATTGTAATTTGATAAGAATCGGATTTGAAAGTCTCCGTAACCTAAGACTGTGTTCGTAGAATATAGTAAAGAAGACAATACCAAGAACCATCGCGAATTTTGCAGCTTCGGTTATGTGTAGGGTTGTGAGTGTTTCAATGAGAAGTGTTATTCCAACAATCCCCACTATTGCATATGCGGCTTGTGGCATACCTTTATACTTGTGAATAAGTTTCGAAAGAATTGGCGTAATGAAAAGCATACTGATGACACCGATGCCGACACCCAGCATGACGATATAAATATTTTCTGAAAAACTTACCGCAGAAATAACGTTATCAATACTAAAAACAATGTCTGCGAGTGCGATTTGTATAATGACCCCTCGATATGTGGTTTTCGGGGTTATGGCTTTACCTTCTTCCGTTACCGCTTTTCCAAGATGGGCAATTGCAAGGTATACAAGATAGAGACCTCCTAAAACTTTTAGCCACACATTTTGAATAATAATCGCCACCAAGAAAAGTGCGACGATACGGAAAACTGCTCCGAGTAAAATACCGATACGTATCGCGCGCTTTCGTTTTTCCTCCGGAAGAGATTCTGCGAGTGTTGCGTTTACAAGTGCGTTGTCGACAGAAAGCAAAACTTCAATAATAAAAAGTGAAATGAGTATGGGGAGATATAGTTCGAGCATAATTTTTAGGAGGTGAAGTGTTGAGTATATCAGTCGCCAGATTTAAGATGTGTGTATAGAGGGTATTCATTGACAGACTACTAAAAATATAGTATTGTAAACTTGCTCAACATTATTTAGAAAGGAGCACCCCATGACAATCGTCTTGGAAAAGCCTGAATCGGCTTTGGAGTACTTTAACTGGTGGCTGATGCGTTTTTACAGCGTGTCTGCCGTCGCAGCTGTTTTTGGTCTCCTGACCCTCGTGCTCAGGCGCGCAGTGCTCAGCGGGCCCGAGTGGCAGCAAGAATGGTTCTGGTCCATGGGCATCGGCATGACGGGGTGTTTCTTTACCCCGCTTGTAATGGTTCTATTGCAAGTGTGGAACCTTATGGAGTTGAGGCAAGGACGTGTGGTACTTTTGGTCGCATGCAGCATGTTTTGGGCAGCGTCTTCCTTCGCGTTGTTCGCACAGGCGGGCACGGTCTACGCTACCACCATCACGGTCGTCTGCGCCGTGGTCTTGCCGGCCATCGCGACGGTATTCTTGTTCGTTCACATCGCGGCACAGAAATTGCGCCGCACATAGTCAAGGAGATTGCCATGCAATCAGACGTTGAAAAGGTTGATTGGGGTCCCGTCTTTTCCAAGGCATATTCAGACATGCTCTACGGTTTCGCATTTTGGATGCTTTTGCCGTGGTCTGTCCTGCTCTTTTTGGGAACTGATGCGACGACCCTGTACCCCAAGTGGGAAGACGAGATCACCACATTCGTGGTCATATCATTCACAGCTTCCTTCTTCTTCATAGCAGCATCTATCATGAAGAAGATGTTGTCTGGTGTCGCTGGAGGGGCTTTGATCGCAGGATTCTTGTATCTCTGGATCACAAAGTATGTGCACACTGACTACGTATCATTCATGGCATGGTGCGGCATATCGCTGGCTGCCATTGCTACAGTGTTTGCATTCCTGCGTGTACGCAAGGAGATGAAAATCCTTCGCGCCCTACCACTGCAAGACTAAGCAGGGTCTGCCCTCCTCTTAATCAACAAACGCCCTCCGGGTTTACTCGGATGGGCATTTTTTATTGCTTACTTTATATTATTTAACGACTACCTTCTTTGCCTTCTTTTTTTCACGTGTTCCGTGTTGTTCTTTTTTTGCCATATGTACACAGTGTAAAGTTAAAAGTATAAAGTTGAAAGTGGACAACTATTATTTAGTACACAATTTTGAAAGCGTACGCCCCGAAGCTTGAGCGGTAGCCTCGTCCACAAAATAAATCTTATTTTTCAGGGAAATGTTCGTGCTACCACTGCACCATGAAAATGTGTAGGTCTTGCCGTTTTTGCTTGCAAATGGACGTGAATCGACTTCTTTTTGGTCAGTGGAAGGGCTGTTGTTTGGTATATAAGATACAGGAATATCGTCTGCTCCCCTCTTTATGTACAGAAAAACCGTAAAACAAAGGAGGAATAATGCTGTAATCAAAAGACTAAAGACATTCGCACGCGGGAGACTGCTATTGATTCTTTTTGCATAATCTTGTATACTACGCAACATAATATTTAACATTTAGTATACGCTATGGCAACAAGAAAAGCCGCAGGTTCGGCAAAAAACCTAACAGACAGTAAGCCAAAGTACCTTGGTACTAAGCTTTATGCTGGAGAAACAGCGTCAGCTGGTGCTATTATCGTTCGCCAGCGTGGTACAAAAATCATGCCAGGAAAGAACGTTGGACTTGGACGTGATCACACTCTTTTCGCACTTGTGGAAGGAAAGGTATCATTTACAGAACGACGCATGAAGCATCTTGATGGAACACTCAAGCGAAAGAAGGTGGCAAACGTCGGTCTCGAACCAAAGACAAAGTAGTCAAAATAAAACCGCTCATCTGAGCGGTTTTATTTTTTATGGAATAGTTTGTCCTCACTCTCTGTTAATAGCTTTAGTAACTCATCCCAATACGGCAAGAGTTCTGTAGAAAGAAGCGCTTTGTCCGCTTTCTTTTCTATAAGCATAGCAAGAGTGACTTTCTGTTCTTTCCACATTCTTCCGTTATCTAAATACATTTGAATTACGGGATGAATTTTATCTAACACATAAACGAAACGACTTTCTTCATCTTCTCTCTTTTCATAATCTAAGATAGTTTTGTGCAGATCTTTAAATAGAGGAAACTCTTCAAGTATGCGTAAACGAGCAGATTCCTCCCTTTCTTTTTTACTATCATGGTCGTTTTGGTTTTCAGAGTAGAGATACGTATCCCCCGCGTAGACTTCTACCAGATCATGTATTAAAGCATATTTAAGAACTAGATTTTTATCTAAAACAATAGAGCTATTTTCTGCTATATACCATGCCAGTATCGCAAGCCCATAGCTGTGCTCTACGTCATTCTCCCGAATATTAGTTTTAGGTATATAACAAACTCTTTTTATGCCAGTAAAAGTATTAAGGAGTTCTGTGAACTGTAGAATATCTGACAGTTGTAATTTTGGCATGTTATTTCACCTCTATCGTTATCTTTTCTTTTTGTGCTCCTTGTTTGAGTTCTACGATGTGTGCGCCGATTGATTTAATTGGTGACGAGATTGTTACTTGCTTCGGATCTATTGAAAAGGATGTGAGTGCAAAAATAGCATCAGCTATATCGACATCTTTTATTTGAGCGAAGAGTTGTCCTTTATCATCATGCTTCTTGCCAGTAATGGTGACTTTTTCTTTGTGAAGTTTATCAATGAGTTGTAGGAAGGTGTTCGTTTGAATTTCCTTCTTATGCTTCTCTGATTCGTTCTTTTGTTTCCACTTAAGAAGTTCAGCTGGTGTGGCTTGGAGAGCGTTACCTTTTTTGATGAGGACGTTGATTGCATACACTTCTGGCACATCTTTTACATCGCCTCGTTTACCGAGATTTGCCGTATCTTTGAGGAGAATTATTTTCATAGTAGGTTGATTATAGCAAATAATTACAGAGGGGCCCAGTGGGGGCAAGAGTTAGGAGTTGGCAGTTAGGGGTTGTGAGTTAATACAATACAAGAAGCGCGCTGTAGGCGCGCTTCTTCGTGTGTTTGTATTTTCTAAAAACTAAAAACTGGAAACTAAAAACTGTTTTTACCTCATCCCCTTCACCACCTCGATCGCTTTCAAAAGTTGTACATCAAGTGGTTTACCATCTTTTCCTTTTACCGTTGTCGTTGCAACACTTTCCACGTCAGGCTTGATACCGTTCACAGAAATGTTCACACCGTTTGGCGTATACCATTTTGCAATCGTTACTTTAAGTGATGATCCATCGTCAAAGTTTACAAGTTCTTGCACAGATCCTTTGCCAAACGACTTTTCACCGACAATTTTTGCGCCAGCTGAATCCTTCAAAGCTCCAGCTAATATTTCAGATGCTGAAGCTGACCCTCCATCAATCAAGACAACCACTTTTGTCGACGCTTCTAGAGCTCTAATTCCTGTGCTTCTATGATTTACAACAAGCTCATCCTTTCCCTGTCTCTCGCTCACTACTACGGCTCCATCTTTCAAAAAGTAACTTGCCATATTCACTGCAGCCTCAAGGTATCCTCCTGGGTTTCCTCGAAGATCAATCACGAGGTATTTTAGCTTTGATGTAAGAAAACTATTTAATGCTCCACCGAAAAGTGCCGGAGATTCAGCAGAGAAGTTATACAAATGAATTACGAATACGCCATTTTTAGTTTCAGTATCTATTGTTGGGATTTTTATTTCTTTACGAACAATAGTGATATCTGTTACCGCCTTTCCTCCTGTATGAAGTACGGTTATCTTTACACTTGTATCAATCGGTCCACGAATGAGATTCACTGCTTCGTCTGATGAAAGCCCAACCATGTTTTTATCGTTTACGGCAGTGATTATATCCCCTGCCTTTATTCCGGCTTTCATTGCTGGAGAATCTTTGAGTGGGGAAATAACGACGATGTTGCCATCTTTCATGCCAACATTCATTCCTACACCACCGAAGGATCCTTGTACATTTTCAGTGAAGCTTTTTGCCTCTGCTGGTGGGAAAAAGACCGTGTACGGATCTTTGTAACTTTCGACGTAGCCTTTTATCATGCCGTACTCGAGTTCTTTATCTGTTGGAAGTGTTGACGACGCTTTCCAGAACACGAATTTTTCACCAAGTGTTGACTGTACCTTTCCGAGAAGGGTGCTATTCATTTGTCCGGTTACTTGAGATGCATAACTTGGGCTACCCATCGCATTTCCCATCAAAAAACCAAAAGCAAAAAGCCCGAAGACCAGACCTCCTATGCCGATACTGCGAATAATGTATTTTTTAGATATACGTGGATGTTCATTCATATAGCCATCAGTATACCTTGTCTTTATGATAGAATGAAGGAACATCTTTTACGGAATATATGACCCCGATAATTAAACTTCACAATACAAAATCTAGAACCACTGAAGAATTTAAACCGATAACTGAAGGTAAGGTTGGTATGTATTCATGTGGTCCGACGGTGTATCATTATCAGCACCTCGGTAATATGCGCGCGGTGGTTTTTGCGGATACTCTCCACAATATGTTTCTTTCTGCTGGATATGATGTTACGCATGTTATTAATATCACAGATGT
This sequence comes from Minisyncoccota bacterium, assembly GCA_041651055.1. Classification (GTDB taxonomy): domain Bacteria; phylum Patescibacteriota; class Minisyncoccia; order Phycocordibacterales; family UBA5272; genus UBA11704. The sequence continues at coordinate 209,144 of JBAZJW010000001.1, read as the reverse complement.
TGGTCATTTGGTGACTGACGGTGATACTGGTGAAGATAAAATGGAGAAAGGTTCAAAGCGTGAAGGTAAGACTGTGTGGGAAATAGCGGACTTTTACACGAAAGAATATTTTCATTGTTTAGACCTCCTTAATATCAACCGCAGTGAATACATTTTTCCGAGAGCGACGGATACTATTCCTGAACAAATTGCACTTGTGCAAACGCTTGAAGAAAAAGGCTACACCTACGCCATTTCAGATGGTATCTATTTCGATACATCAAAGTTCCCACGGTATGCAGATTTCGCACATTTAGATATAGAAGGACTACAAAGTGGTGCCCGTGTAGAAGAAAATACAGAGAAGAAAAACATCACCGACTTTGCACTGTGGAAATTCTCCCATTCGACACGCTCAGGGCAAGTCCCCAAAAATGAACAACGTCAAATGGAATGGGATTCTCCTTGGGGAAAAGGCTTCCCTGGTTGGCATATTGAGTGTTCTGCGATGTCAAAGAAGATTCTCGGACCGCATTTTGATATTCACACAGGTGGTATCGATCATATTCCTGTGCATCACACGAATGAAATAGCACAAAGTGAATGTGCTAACGGTGAGACGTACGTAAACTATTGGATGCACAATAATTTCTTGAATGATACTGCAGGGAAAATGGCAAAATCAAGCGGTGAGTTTTTGAGATTACAAACACTTGTCGATAAAGGATATGACCCTATCGCCTTTCGGTACTATCTTTTAACAACGCATTACCGTAAAGAACTTGCGTTCTCTTTCGAAGCGCTCGATGCGTCTTCTGTTGCGTACAAAAAATTATGGGACTGGTCAGCGGAACACATTACACATAGCGGTGTAGTGAATCAGAACCATACGAAGGTGTTTTTGGAAGCTCTTTACGATGACTTAGGGACGTCGACCTGTATTGCTGAAATGTGGGCACTGCTTAAAGATGAACAGGTAAACAATGAAGACAAGTACGCAACTCTTATGGAAATGAGTTCTATCCTTGGTTTTTCTCTTCATAAAGCTTCGAAAGAAATGTTGACGGTATCAAAAGATGTAGAAGCATTGCTCGATGCTCGCTTGAAAGCACGTCTTGCAAAGGACTTCGCTGAAGCAGACCGACTTCGTGATGAATTAAAAAAGCTTGGCTATAGCGTGAAAGATACCGGAGGAGGACAGGAGATTTCAAAGTAATATTTAATAATTAAATATTCAATATTCAAACAAATACTGTCGACACTCTCGGCTGTTGAAAATAAAAAGTACCCGACCGAGGAACATGGCAACTGCTTGCTTTTCGAGTCTCGGTGGGTGTGGAAGTCTCCTTGCTGAAGGGGGGGTGAAGCTTTATTATTCTATAATACTATTCTATTTACTACAAGGCCTCGCCTTGTAATTTCGTATTTTCTGTAAACTGTAAGCTACAAACTGAAAACTGCCCCCTTATCCCCACAATCCACTGTTTTACGCGGAGTACAATACTATTTTCTTTTGTGCAAGACCTGCCTGCTCCTGTACACTTACCTACATGATTCCACTTGACCAACTATCCGCCTCTTCAAAAAGCAAACCTCGTTCACGTGGGAAATACGGAGGGAATTATGAAAGCTACGATCGAAAGCAGGTAGAAGATCCTCTTCGCGGTCCGCGCATTCCTCCTCAAGATTTGGAATCTGAAAAGGCACTGCTTGGGTCACTTCTTCTCTCATCAGATGCACTTTTTGATATTGCAGATATTGTAAATGCACAGAGTTTTTATGCAGCTAAGCATCAGATTATTTATGAAGTCATTGATGAGCTCGTCAACAAAAAAGAACCAGTAGATATTCTCACAGTATCAGCTGCGCTTCGTCAAAGAAAAGAATTTGATCAAATCGGTGGTGCACCGTACTTATCTGACCTTCTCGGGCTTGTTGGTTCGGCGGCAAACGTAAAGTACTACGCTCAGATTGTTCGAAAAAAGGAATTACTGCGAAAGCTCATCGAGGCAACATCTCATATTGGAGAAATAGCCTACGAAGAAGCTGATTCACTCGAGTCTATCCTCGAAGAATCCGAAAAAAGTATTTATGAAATCACAACCAAGGGTGGATCTTCGGATCGTCTTATTGGTTTCAACGAATTGATTGATGAAACCTGGTCTCGTATTGAAAAGATGTCCGAAAAAGATGGTGGTATGCGTGGTACGCCGAGTGGCTTCAGAGATTTAGACAACAAACTCTCTGGCTTTCAGCCATCTGACCTCATTATTCTCGCGGCACGTCCATCTGTTGGAAAGACATCTCTCGCGCTCGACTTTGCACGTAACGCTGCGGTGAAGCATGGTATTCCTGTGGCCATTTTCTCACTGGAAATGAGCAAGGAACAACTTGTCGACCGTATGCTTTCGGCTCAGTCTCAGGTGGATAGCTGGAAACTCCGCACTGCGAAGCTCACCCTTGATGAAGAGTTTTCTCGCCTTCAGCAAGGCATGCACGAGCTCATGAAGGCTCCGATTTTCGTCGATGATAAAGCCGCGAATACTATTTTGAATATGAGAAGTACACTTCGTCGACTTAACACTGACAAACCTATCGGACTCATTATCGTGGACTACTTGCAGTTGATGGGAACATCCAAGAGTTATGACAATATGGTAAACCAAGTGACAGAAATTTCTCGATCATTGAAAGCGCTTGCCAAGGAATTTAATACTCCAGTGATCGCACTCTCGCAGCTTTCTCGTGCTGTTGAATCTCGTGGTGGTAAACCTCGACTTTCTGACCTTCGTGATTCAGGATCTATCGAACAAGATGCGGACGTGGTTATGTTTATTCATCGTGAAGATAAATACGGCGAGAATACAGAACGCAAAAACATTGTAGAAATTTTGATTGAAAAGCACCGTAACGGTCCAACAGGAATGATTGAGCTTTACTTTGATGACAAGAAGACGTCTTTCGTATCCGTTGAAAAGTCTGAGTTTGGCGACTTCTCTATGCCAACGGTGAATGTACCAGAATTCTAGTAATACCGTTAGTCGTTAGGATGTTATTCGTTATTAGTTTTGCATTTCCTAACGAATAACTACTAACGAATAACGAATTTTGTTATACTTAACAAAATTATGAACGCTACCGACAGACTTACTGAACTCTTTATGAGATTCCCTGGCATTGGTCCGAAGCAAGCAAAACGCTTCGTATATTTTTTGTTGCGTGAACATTCTCATTACAAAGAGCAGCTCATAAAAGCGCTTGAAGAATTAAAGTTCACTGGTAAACAGTGCGAAAAATGCTATCGATTCTTTGGTGATAAAAATGCCCAAATGGCAAAAGTTTTATGTGATATTTGCGATAATGCTTCTCGTGATCATAGAGAGTTGATGATTGTCGAAAAAGAACTTGACTTAGATGCAGTGGAGAAGACAGGCTCATACAATGGTCTCTATTTTATTTTGGGCGGTCTTGTGCCACCACTTACAGAAAAGCCTTCTGAGCTCATACGTATACGAGAACTCACGAATCACATACATACCGCATTGAAAGATGAAAGCCTCACAGAAGTCATTTTTGCCCTTCCTGTTACGGATTATGGAGATACGACTACGGAGTATGTAGAAAAGATAATTAAGCAAATTGTCGGTATTGAAAAAGTTACTCTTTCACACCTTGCACGAGGGCTATCGAGCGGACTCGAACTTGAGTACGTGGATAGAGATACGTTTAAGTCAGCGCTGGAGAGAAGGAATTAAAAAGAAGCAAGGAGTACGAAGTAGGAAGATGGTGATACAAGGATAAAGAAAAGTCGCATCGTAGATGCGACTTTTCTTTATCCTTTCTTCATTCTCCTTACTTCTGTGTTTTAGTTAATTGCTTCAATCTTCAAACTCATGTACGGCTGACGGTGACCGTTACGCTTGTGATAACGTGATTTCTGTCGATAACGTACGACCATTACCTTATCAAGCTTGCCTGATTCGATAATAGTAGCTTCTACTTTAGATCCTGTGATATAAGGAGCTCCGAGAGTTGTCGATGCGCCGTCATCCTTAAGGACTACTTCACTAATAGTAACTTTATCTCCAACCTTCAAATCGCCGGCCAATTTCTCAACTGCGATTTCGTCGCCAACGGCAACCTTGTATTGTTTACCCCCTGTTTGAATAACTGCGAATGACATAGTTGTGAAATTATACACTATTTTACAATTGTGTGCAAGAGTATGCTCTTGACTATACTCACAAGAATGGTAGTATGATGGAGGGCTCTTAGTTTTAACACCTTCACCGGAGAAAATCATGGAAATTGACTGGGGTTTTATGGCTTCACTTTTGGTGGTCGTCGGGACCGTCTGGGCGGTGATTTCAATTTACCTGAGTGGTAAATGATGAAAGAAAGTTTGATTGCTTGGCTGGACTGGCTTCTGAGTCACATGGCTCAATTGCTTGTGGTGTTCGGATTGTCCCCCGACCTCGCCGGGCCTGCGCTTTACTTTACTCCCGGACTGCTCGGGATACTGATTTATCGCTTCCTTGCGAAAGGGCGAATCTCTTTTTCAGGGGACGATGAGGAGCGGTGCTGTTTCTGGGCAATGATCCTTTTCGCGCCCGTTGCCCTGTTCGTCGCCATCTATGCCATTTTTGACAGGCCGAAAAAGATCGACATCAAAGATGCTTCACCGCGAAAAACACTTTGGTCGCGCTTTCAGTAAGTGCCACCAATGAATCAAAAGCCGCCAGAGTACTGGCGGCTTTTTTATGTGTATTTGACCTGCCGACTATCAGCTCTCGACTATCTTTTATTCTTCCTCAAATGTCGGCTTATCCAAGAGCGCTGGTTCTATCCCCATTGCTTCACCTGTAATACGTAGTACATCTTTGTCTACCTTTTTTAATTCTTTATAGGCAGCATTGTAATGATTCACACTGGTGCCAAGTGTTACACCTAACTTCTTCATATAGTCTTCATAGGCTGTGAGGTGACGACCAAGCTCTTCTACGCGTTGTTGAATATGCTTCGCACTTTCTTCGATCTTAAACGCCTTGAATCCATAGAGTACTGATTGTAAGTATGCATAAAATGTCGTCGGAGACACGATAATTACTTTTCGTTTGTTGTACGCATATTCGATAAGATTCTGTGTATTGATAGCACCTTTTGATACTTGGTTCACGAGAAGGTCGTAGTATATTCCTTCTGCGGGAATGAACATGAAAGCAAAGGGTAGCGTCCCCTCTTCCGGACGAATGTACTTTGAGGTTTCATCGATTCTTTTTTGAATATCCTTTTTGAATTCATTTTGATAGTACGCTGTTTCTTCTTCATCCGTTGCATTCATGAGGCGTTGGTAATTATCCAGTGAATACTTCGCATCAATAGGAATAATTCCTTCTTTGGTATGAATGATGGCGTCCACTACTTCACCATTTTTGAAGTAGTGTTGCATTTCGTACTGGCCTGGGGCGAGCATATTCGAGAGAATGAGTTCAAGGGATGCTTCACCGAGATTTCCTCGTTGCTTTTGGTGAGTCAGAACCTTTTCAAGATTTTGAAGTTGCTCGGTCATGGAGAAAACTTGCTTGTTCCCTTCTTTCACTTCAGTGAGTTCACGGGTGATTTCAGTGATGAGACGGTTCGCCTCTGTTCCTTGGCGATGAAGTACTTGATGGAGCTCGGACGATGAGCGTTCCAATTTATTTTCGACGGTATTTCGCAATCGCTCGAGTTGGTCTTGAAGAATAAGAAAGGTTTGGTCCTCTTCGTCTTTTTTCTTTGGCGTATTTAATTTAATGAGAAGTAATGCAAGAAGTACCGTGATAATGGTGCCGAAAATGGTGATGATAATGGTGGGAGACATGGTCTTAGTATAGTCTATAAAGTTTAGAAAGTCCGTAAAGTCAAAAGTGGATACTGAGGGAGTGGTTTTGATTATCGTTTGAATATTGAAAATTGAATCATTGAATATTTGTATGCCGTATTTACTTTATGAACTTTCAACTTTATAGACTTTTGACTATCCCCATATCCCTTGACAGGATTTTGATGTATGTGGTAGAGTATTACTTGTCGCAACATCCCGTTGTGGCACGTTGTTCCCGTTCCCTTCAATTCAACCAGGAGCTTTCCATGAACCACTTGAAATTGCGTCTCTCGATCCTCGGTGCGCTGTTTTTGAATCAGGCCGTTGGCGCCGCGCACGGCACCGATGTGATCCATTCCGCCGTGAAGCCCGACGCGCTGGCCGCCTCCGATCCGCACAAGACCACCGTGAACGCCGGCGCGCAACCTGCCGACATCAGCGTGACCGCCACCGGCCAAAGCCCGCAGATGGAACAAGGCACCACGGGCGCCGTGAACCAGATCGGCAACGACGAGTCGAAATTGATCCAGCAGCAGCAAGGCGGCGTGGCCAAGACCGCGGCGGGCACCACCGATATTTTGCACGGCGAAAAGCAGTTCGGCGCTGGTGAAAACATCGAAGGTCAACAGCAGCAGGACGCCGGCACGACCGACACGGCCAAGGATCAGCCCGGCGCCGACGAAGTTGCGCTGAAGCAGGCCGACGACGCTGGCACGGTCGCTGCGGGCACGTTCTCCTGAACTGCGTGGTGGTTGGGCCCGAGCCATTCGGCGCCCATTCCGTAACCTGTGTGGATCGTCCGTTGACGAAACATCCTCACACATTGAATGCTTAAGGACCATTCTGAACCTCCACTTTGGGGGTTCTATTTTTTTATACAGACTGCTCGTAATAATATTCAATTAAATACAAAGAGGTAAATACTAATTCAGAGAACCCCTGCAAGCCTAGAGGAGTTTTTTGGATTAAATGCATTTGATTCATTTGAATATTAAATATTGTTGTATTAAATATTTTCCCATTTGCCCGCTTCCATATAAATATGGTATGAATAAGTGTCAGCACTTTTGCTGGTAACAAGGCGAGGCCTTGTAGCTACAAGGCCTCGCCTTGTTGATAATCTTCTCCTTTCAGAAAGGTTCACAAAAGATGTTTGCCGTCGAACAACCTAGAGCACTCTCATCCGAAGAGGTCCGAGGAGTCGTGATTTTCACCAGAATATCTCCGCCGTGCGGTTTTTGCGCTCGAGCCAAAAGCTTGCTTAAACACCGACTTCAGAACGTCGTCCCTGAAGAGTTCTTCTTCGGAGGACCAAAATGGAAGGAGCTCATGGAGGAATATCCTGCAAAGGTCGTTCCTCATATTGTCATAACCACGAGAGATGGAACAGTACTGCACGTAAATGGTCTCGATGACCTCGAAAGATTGTTCACACAATCACAATGAGCCGAGAAATGTCTCGCGATTCACCCACCAGCCGTACGCGGCTGGTTTTTTGTTTGACTCTTTGTGTCCGAGTCTCCTTTATGGGCTTTTAACTTTACAGACTTTTGACTAGGCATTTTGTGCTATAATAAAATGACTATGCAAGAAAAAATTAAAGCTGAAATCAAAGCGGCAATGATTGCAAAAGACGCTGTACGTCTCGGTACACTTCGTATGCTTTCAGCTGCATTTACCAATGAACTCGTGACGCAAGGTCGTCCTCCACAGGAAGTTCTCTCAGATGAGGACTGTATGAAGGTCATCAAGCGCCTCGCAAAGCAGCGTAAAGATTCTATGGAACAGTTCATCTCAGGTGGTCGTCCAGAACTCGCTGATGATGAAAGAAATGAACTCGCCATCATCGAAGAGCTTCTCCCTGCACAGATGTCTGAAGCAGATATCGAAGCCGCAGTGAAAGCGAAACTCATTGCTTCTCCACTTGATCCGACAAAGAAAGGACAGTTCGTGGGAATTATGATGAAAGAACTTGGTGCGAATGCTGACGGTGCACTTGTAAAAGCTGTTATCGATAGACTCACCGCATAAACTTCTATGGAGTCATTTGGAAATAACAGTGCTCCGGAAAAAGTAATACCGAATTCACTTGATGAAGCGCTGGAAGTAGTACTGCGAGAGAGACAGGAAGCAGGAATTCTCGGTACTGTGCTTACACCAAAAGAACGCTTCAAGTTATTTGGAGTCGCTGTCCACTTAAATCTTTCAAACAATGATCTCGAAAAATTTTTGAAAGAAAAAGGGATAACGGTTCTGGGAGATGCTAGGCCATCAGAGGTTTCTGAATGGGAACCTAAAGAACCCCCACACGAGTGGGGTTCACATTCAAGAGTTTTGAGACCAACCCTCCCCCCTGATGTTGGTGACATAAAAAGAGCTGCGGCTGGTGATGTCGATCATCCGGAAGTAAGAAGAGGTTCAGATGGAGCTTTCGAAATTGTATAATATCTCTATTGTGTCTTCTTCATATTCATACGTAGAATATACGAACCTTTCTTTATGAAAAAAGCCATCCTCTGTGATGGCTTTTTTCTTTTCTTAATTACACACTATCGGTATTGCGACACGAAGCGGTGTCTGATTGTAATTCTCTGGCACACCGGACTGGAACACCATTGTGCACGCCGTTTTCACCGGCATCACCCCATTTATTTTCACTTGGAATCTTGCCCATCCTGGTACTGACCAATTCGATGTTGCTTCCGCAATGGCAACCGTTGCCACACGCCCCATATTGTCCACGATGATGATAGGAAACTTCCCATTACTAAACATTACATTTCGCGCTTCACCGACAAAACTGATACCAGTATAAATAGATCCACCTTGATAAATAGAAAGGTTGCGTATGTAGAGTTCTTTCGAAGCATATCCGTTTCGGTCCACCCCTCCTTGTGATGTTCCAGTTTGGCCACCTTGCGATACATCTCTTGTGATGTCTTGCCCATTACGTGTTATTTGTACACCTGTAGTTGTGTAGGTAATGAAATCTACCTGTGCGCCGCTACCATATGGATTATTGTATACATCGGAATATCCGTTGTATGGTGGACCCGGAACATAAATATTATCGTACTCACTCGGAACTTTTTGTTTGCCGAGTAATGGCCCCCAACTTCCAGGAGCAGGTAACCAACTATTTTCAGTGCCAGACGCAAGGAAAAATGTTCGAAGACTTAGTGCGGGATACAGTGCAGTTACAAGCCACCATACGAAGCTTGCGATGATGAGTGCGATTGCTAATTTAAAAAGAAATTTGAGAAGAAATTGTATGGTCTCCATAATGGTTTATTTCGAAAGTGTTTTACTTCCGTTACAGGTTTCTGGTGCCCAAAGGCCACGCGCTGACGTGCGTGCGAGGGTTTGTAATTCACGAAATTCACGCTGATATTTGTACGGTGTCATGTAGGTGTATTCATAGGCATACCCTTCTGCAATCATTTTACGATTGATCATTTCCCCGTCTTCAAGGTACACGTAAGCAAGTAAACGATTGTAAGTATCACGAAGGCTTTGAGAGTCGTCATATTCGAGACGTACTATTTTCCCTCCGACAAGTTCTTTCATTCTGGCAGAGGCTTCTTTGCCGAAGCATTGTACTGGTCGTCGTGGGTCGACAGTTTCAGGTGTGTTGATACCAATAAGACGGATCACCTCATCTGCACCTTCTATATTCACATGAATCGTGTCGCCATCGGTAACTTTCGTCACTTGGTAATACGTAGGTATTTCTTGTGATGGTAAATGCTTACCAATATCAAAAAGTCCAAGTGGTGGACCTTCAAAGAAATATGCGATGAGAAGAATCAGAACACCAAAGAATCCTATTGCATTTGCTCGTGATAAAACGTCTGCAGGAATGGATGACATGTGTAAAGTTTAACACACGTTTGGTGCTGATACTTTTTGTGCAAGTGAATAGGATGCGATAGAAAGAAAAATGAGTCCAATGTACCCGATTTCTTGTCCTTGGTATGGGAGAAGGTTGAGCATGGCCGAAAGTCCAAAGAATCCGAGAAGAATACTGAGAAGGGCTGTGCCGCACGCGGCACAGCCAATTCCCAAGAAAGCCATGAATACCCCTATTCCACTATAGAGTCCGCTACGGAGGATAATTTGGCCACGTAGACGCATGTAGGTGTACGCAAGCGATATATTGATGCCACCCAAGAATGATCCGAGCACGGCAAGAATGAATGATCCTGTGGTGAAGGTGTTTTTTATATCAAAAAGTGTAGAAAAGAAGAGACCAATACGCGCAGAAAGTGAGAGTGAGGTGAACCCGAGTGCATCGTATGCTGCTGTTCCATTTTGTGTCAGAAGAAGGAGAAACAAAAAGACGAGTGTCGAAATAATAATGACCATGCGACTATCACGACGTTCCATGATGAGACGTAGACTGAGAACGAGTAGCTTCATAGAGAACAGTATATATGAGGAGTGTGAATATGGGAAAAGATACGCACAATATTCTAGGCAATATTCAATGAAACAATTTTCAATATTCAAACGGAAGAGTATATGTCATTCCCGCGAAGGCGGGAATCTAGGTAATGGATTCCCGCCTTCGCGGGAATGACATACTGAGATTCAAAAATGAACCACCTCGCAGCAAGCAGGCGGGGCACCAGGTGTCATTCCAAACTCGATTTGGAATCCAGTGTCCACTGGACCCCAATTTTCATTGGGGTGACAATACAAAACAAAGAACGTAAGTGAGACGATAGAGATTCAAAATTAAAATAACACCCTCGGTGTTATTTTGAATCTTTCTGTTGACTTGTAGTCTGTTGACTGCAAACTATTTTACATTATCTCATCTCCAACTCTTCGTTTTGCGAGAAAGTCTTCGAGCTGTACAATTTCTGTTTCGATAGCTTCAGTCCAGTCTTGTTCTGTTCCACGTGCAGCACGAAGCTTTGCTTTGAAGTTAATATAGAGAGGATAGATAAGTTCAGGATCGTTTTTGATAATCTCTGCGAATTCAGCTTGCTCCCCTGCGGTAAGCAAAAGGAATCCCGTTTCGAAAGCCCTCACTTCTTCAAAAGTGAGTTCAGATTGTTCGAGAATGTATCGTAGATCTTGATTGAGTGCCATGACTATATCTATTTCACCTTATGAATAAAGGTAAATAATATACTCACTCTCTCATACAATCGTCAATTCGTCAAGAGGAGGTGTGTATAGGTCTTAGTTTACTTCTTGAAGTGTCGCTGCTCCGCGTAATGCCATTTTGTCAGTGAGTTCAAGGAGAGATTGCATTACGTCTGTCATTTTCTTACGAGTGTCTTTTCCAATTTCCTGGAAATGTGTCAGGTGCTCTGGAAGTTTTTCCGAAGGCTTAAAATTGTTGCTGTCTGTTGATGTATTCGATGCGTGGAAAAGTGGAGATGACGTGGATGACATAAAAGTTGCAACAATTGGTGTGTAATGTAGGAGAGTATACTCCCCTCTTTTCCTCTCGCGCAAGCAAAATTTTCGTGGTGTTCTGTGGACGCTGTGTATAATTTCAAAAAGCTTACTGTGACAGCGCTCTCACCGAGAATCTTTCCTTCCCTCTTCCAAAAATCTCTCAAAAATGGTATTGTGTTTTGGTTAGTTAGGAGTTTACGGTTAGGAGTTAGGGGTAAGAAATTCTCTGAATTTAATTTCTCCTAGCTAATAACTGATAGTCATTTTTTTGGTATTGCATGCCGCACAATGAATTTCATTTTGCATTAACTAAAAAATAATAACTATCAACTAAAAACTTACATCTTGGGGTATCGTCTAATGGTAGGACATCAGGTTTTGGTCCTGAGTATCGAGGTTCGAGTCCTTGTACCCCAGCTCACACTTTTCATCGAGTACGAAGTACGCTTTTTTGTCGTGTGAGCTGGGGTAAGTGAAGGACGTTGGGTCCTTCACGGCAAGGACTCGAATACTCGGAGTGATGTTTCTTTAGCAAAAGAAACCACGAGAGTTGCCCGAAGAAACTTTTGTGACGACAAAAGTTTACTGAGGGAGAGGTTCCTTGTACCCTGTTATGCTATGTTTACAAAACAAACCTAATACCTTGTGATAAAAGCTCCGCCATGGAGTGGGTCTACTCGTAAGGTTCTCCTATTTCTATGGCGGTGTTTTGCTACCAAAAATTTAATATAGAACCTTACGTATGAAATCTAAAATCACTCTACTTTTAGCAGTGTTGTTAGTAATATCTTGTATTGCTACTGCTGGTTTATTTATTGATAACAGAAAACTTGTAGCACAACTTCAAGAAAAAGATTCCCGAATTGTAGAATTATTTAATAGTTTGGGGCAGACGAGTAAGCAACTAGGAGATTTAATGGAGAAGACCGGTGCAAAATTTATTATAAAATAATAACAGAAGATACAACTCACTTAAACAGATACACATGAGTAAATAATACATTTTTAGGATTAATAATGTAATTGTTTTATAATACAACTGGTAAGTTTCTTTTTAAAAGAGAGAGTGGAAATTGCTATTCGTTGTGTATACGCGACGATGTATCTAAGGTGAGATGATACGTGCCCTTGTGTTTTTGGCAAATGTTGCTATGTAAGTGTGTTTGTTTTGCAGGAGGAAGAATTATTCCACTCTCTCTTTTACACAGAAATGAAACCAACCTTAACAAGAAGTGATGACGATATTCTAAAAATTTTTAGAGCACTAAAAAGCAAACAAGACGTTGCTGACCTTTTAGAGGTTGACTACTCTACAATAATTTACCTACTTTACAGACCAGATAAACCAGTTCCGTATACAAAATTTTATATTAAGAAAAAAAGTGGTGGACAAAGAGAGATTTTAGCACCAATATCTAATCTTAAAATTTTACAAAAAAAATTGGCATATATTCTATACTTAGCTTATAAACCAAAATCATCTGTTTATGGATTTTGTAAAGATAAAGATATTTTAGATAACGCAAGACTACACGCAAGAAAAAATCTTGTTTTTAATATTGATTTAGAAAACTTCTTCCCATCAATTCATGTAGGTCGTATAATAGGATTATTTCAATCAACAGCTTTTTCTTTCCCAAGAGAAGTTGCAATTTTACTTGCTCAAATTTGTTGTTATGAGGGTAAGCTTCCACAAGGAGCCCCCACTTCTCCAGTTATATCAAATCTAATTTGCTATACATTAGATAATGATTTACAAAAGTTAGCAAAAGAAACTAATTGTTTATATACAAGATATGCAGATGACATTACTTTTTCTACAAACTCTAGAGAACTAAATCTTGATATTGTTTCCCGTTCACACGGAATAATTACATGTGGACAAAAATTAACTTCAATCATTCAAAAAAATAATTTCTCAATTAATCAGTCAAAAGTTAGGTTACAGAGACATTATATGAGACAAGAAGTTACTGGCCTTACCGTTAATGAATTTAGTAATGTTTCCAGAAAATACATTAGAGAATTGAGAACAATATTATATGCTTGGGAAAGATTTGGAAAAGTAAATGCCTCGAACGTGTATTTTAGATTACATCCCAGTCGTCAAGATGAACCAGATCTAACACCAGTTTTATATGGGAAAATATCTTTCTTAAAATTTATCAGAAGTGGGAAAGATCCAATATACAGGAAGTTTAAAAATAGGCTTAATCGTTTAATAGACCCACACTCAGTAGACTTACCTGTTAGTGCAATTGATGAATTGAAACGTGCAATATGGGTAATTAAAACTTCTGTCGGATATACTGGCACAGCTTTCATGTTGAGAGATGTTGGGCTTGTAACTTGTTATCATGTTATAGATGGTGCTTGTGGAATAGTTGAAGTTTACAACTCTGAAACTAAGGACGTATACAAAGCTGAGGTTGTAAAACAAAGCTCTATTCCTGATTTAGCAGTTTTAAAAATATTAGCACCAACAACAGTAACATTCTTTAGTCTTGAAAAAAGCACAATTGAAACTCCTCAAATTAAAGAGGCTATAACGGTTGTTGGATTTCCTGGATATAGAACCAATGACACTCCACAATGTTACGAAGGAAAAATTAGTTCAAAAAGTAACGGTATAGGAATACTTAGTATTGAGAGATTTACAATTGATAAACCGATTTACAAAGGAATGAGTGGTTCACCAGTAGTTGATAAAGACAATGGTGTTCTTGGTGTTGCGGTTCATGGGGCAGTTGACCCTTCAAGAAGTTCAACTGTGTGGGATTATGGTATAACACCAATACAGTATATTGATGGATTATCTTAACTTATACAAAAAAGAATAATTAAAGCCCGAGTTTATTTCTTATTTTATCCGATATAACCCCTTTATTAAAAACAGACTCTATATCTTCTTGAATCACTACATTAGATTTTCTTGAGTAGACACCTCCACTTCTTTTTATAAAATCTGTAACTTCTGTAAATTTTGTCTGACTTAACAGCCCACTTATATTGAAACCATTACGAAATTCTTTCCTTTTAAGGAGTACATCTCTTTCACTCATCATATGGAAATGCTGACAACCTAAATACGAAGCATCTTCATCAAGGTGCATTCCTCTTGGATGGGGCTCACGCGATTCCCAATCATTTCTGAGTATCTCCATGCGATATTCTTGAGGATAAGTTATCCCACTCTTTGTAAGAACGTGAAAAAAATAAACACCTGCTAATTTTTTTGTCAGTAATTTATACTTTGCATTAACTTCACCTGTAGATTCTTCTAATGACCTGAAGTCCATGTATGCTGAACGTGGCTTAATACAAGCTAGATGTTCAGCGTCAGACATTGGCATAAAAATTAAGCTCTTACTAAGTTTAGATTAAGTTCAACACCAAGATTTTCGTCACCACCTAAAGTTGCGTTAAGTGCTTGCATAGGCGCAGTACTGTAGGCAACATCTGTAAGTGCCTTTGCTCCATACCCATCGAGTGAATCTAGTACTTCATCAAGAATAGCTATTTCATTTTTATCTAAAGCGGAAGTATCTAGTTTCTTTTCTTCGTTGAAAGAATAAATTATTGTTTCAGAATCGCCTTTGTATTCTGGTGTTGCTATTAATACACCACTTTCAAGTAATTGGTCTAATTCTGTGTAGATACTTTTGTCAAAAGGTCCATAAAAGTATCTGATATATGTAAAATTTGAAATCTTCTCACTACCATTTTTAATACTAACTAAATCAACTAAATAGCATAATTTAATTAACACAGTTACTGAAGCATGAGGGTGCTTCTTTGTAAGGTAGCTAAGAAGCTGAAGATTCTTAGTAAGCATATCTTTAGTATAGTCTTTATTAAGACTATTAACACTACTCTTTTCCCCAGATTGTTGCAAGTGCTTTACTTTCATAATATATGATGACGTTTTTACATGAAAATTCTTACTTATTTTATAGAACTCGAAGTAAATAATTCTGTTCCAACGTCGTCCCAGAGCCCCAGCTTGAGTTTTTAGAAAAAGAAAAGCCCACCGAAGTGGGTCTGCAACTCTTGATTGACTGGAATTTATTTTACAAATTAATTCTGAACTCAAATCCGTGAGAAATAAAGCCCAGATGTTTGTATAAGTCGTGAACTTTCTCTCGTTCGAAACGACTTGTTGCAATAATCTTGTAACAGCCTTCTTGTTTAGCTATTTCAATGATCTTTTGCACAAGAGCTGTGGCGTGACCTTGCTTTCTGTGATTAGAGTCAACCCACACATCTTCAAGAAGGCCGTAAGGTTTTAAGTGGAGGTCATTTTTGATCAATACAAGCCAAGCTCTTCCAATTTCCATATCTTCAATCTGGACGGATAGCCGGATAGACTTGGTTGGGACTTCGGTTACGGTAAGCATTTGTATTCTCCTTTGTGCTATTGATTTTATTCTACACTTTTATATAAATTAATTCCACCTTCGTCCCACAGTCCCAGCTCGTAGTTTTAACAAAAACAAAACCGCCAAACAAAACTGACTTGGCGGTTTTGTTTGGCGGCAACGAATGCCTCATCATCCTTCGTAGAGTTGTTGTTCCGGAACTTCAGCGATGACGGTGTCTCCCTTCTTCACAAAGCCGGAACAAATAACGAACCCCACGACGCCTCGCCGACGCTTGGCATGCTTCGTGAATGCCCCCGCAAGTTTCTCTTGTCCTGGAAACTGCGCTTGAATCATCTCGCCGGGCAGATGGCAAGGGTTATTTTCTTTATGAACACAAAGTACAGTTGAGCGCAGCTCGCCTTTCTGCCCCTTGAAGAATAGTTGAGTTCCCGAAGGGAGCTGGGTAAACCTCGGAATTCCGGAGATCACAAGGTTTTCACCCAGAAGTCCATGATTGATGCCCGGGATATATATGAGCTGCGAGATTTCATCAAGCTCCTCCTGGGAGACCGCGCTCCACTGTCTTGCATTGAAGCACTCCATACCTTTCGGAAGACCGAAACGAAGAATGCTCGAATCGCGAATGTCTACGAGACGTGGCCCGTAGTGGTTGTCATGCAGCACACCCTGCCCCTGGATCAGTTTGATCTTTTCCGATGGGGTGGAAACATGTGTGTCATGTTGGTGGGCAACGAGCACGGTCTTAACGTAGCCGGTCATTTGGAAAGATGGAATGTTCATATCGAACCCTTTCTTGGTTGTCTGACAGTATCCTACCTCTTTTCCAAAAAAAGTTCCAACTTCGTCCCATGGCCCCAGCTCGCTTTTTTAGATATATGCGCTAGACTTTACACATATGACCCAAAACAACGCACTCATAACGGATCCAGTGATTTCGGCGCATCAGCCTCATAAGTACTTAATCATTTTTGCGATGCTGTGGGTTACGGTTCTTCTTGTAGGGGTATTTACTTCTTTAAAAACTTTTTACATAGGGACGTTTGTTTTCTCAGTTGGTGCGTTAGCGTATCCATTTGTTTATATTTTTGCTGATATCTTTACTGAAGTATATGGATACAGAGTTACTAGAAAAGTCGTATGGACTGGATTTGGATGTATGTTACTAGCTTCAACACTTACATACATTTACAGCATCGTTCCAAACCCGTCATTTGAATTAAATGATGCATTCAACGCTATCTTTAAAGCTTCACCAATCGTTGCTGTTGCTTTTATTGTTGCGTTCTTTTCTGGTGAACTGACAAACTCATACATAGTTGCGAAAATGAAACTGCATTTCAAAGGAAAGTATCTCAATGCAAGACTTGTGATTTCAACATTATTCGGACAAATCGTAGATAACGGAATTGCTTTCTTTGCTGTCTTCTACTTTGCCGGATGGTTTACTCTTCCAGAGCTTGTACCGCTTGTTATATCTACTGTGCTTTTCTGTACTACATGGGAGGTTCTTGCCCTACCAGTTACTAGAAGGGTGATTAAAATTGTTAAGGAGAAGGAGGGGTTGGATACCTACGATCACGGGACAAACTTCAACCCGTTTGCTTTGAAGTAGAAACTAAAACCGTTCGAATATCGTCCCACAGTCCCAGCTAAGTAAAATAACTATACAGAATAAAGAAATCTATACTTTAATCTTTGGTGTGTTTACATAAATAAATGATATAATTATCAAATGTTATATCTACTTGCCGGCGCGTCACGTTCAGGAAAGACACTACTTGCACGTAGGGCTGTTGCTGAAAAACAGATCCCCTATTTCCCTCTCGACGTTCTCTTCGGTGCGGTTGTACATGGCGTCCCAGAGATTGGTTTGAAGTACCAAGATTCTTTGCTTGATAGACCAAAGAAAATATGGCCACTAGTAAATCACTTCTTTAATTTCTTTTTCAAAGAAGAACGTGACTATCTCATCGAAGGTGATTCACTTTTGCCAAGCCAAGTTAGTGAGCTTATTGATGCCGGGAAACCAGTTAAGTGTTGCTTCTTAGGTTACGCAGAGTTAACGAAAGATGAAAAGCTTGCCTTGGTAAGAGAGCATCATCAGGGTGATATAGACTGGACGAAGAGTGTTTCTGATGAAGAAATGTTGTCCATGATTGATGAAATGATTGAGTTTAGTAAATACTTGAGGCAAGAATGTGAGAAATACGCGATTAAATATTTTGATGTGTCGCATGATTTTGAAGGTGTTCGAAATGAGGCTTTTGAATATCTCTTTGGGAAATAATTGTTCCAACCTCGTCCCACAGAATTATCCAATGCTATACTACAAGTATGCAACAAGTGAAATATATTTTCATGGTATCCCTCCCTGTTCTCGTTATGATTGGACTTATTCCAATTATTCTAAATGATTATTATTTAACGTTACTCTACATCTTAATAATTTCTCTTTCACTTTATCTTATTAAATGTACTAAAAAAGATATTTTCGTTTTACTTTTTGGATTTGTTGTAATGATTATATTCGAATACTTTTTTATAGCTACTGGAGTAGAGACATTTACCAGAAATTCCTTATTTGGAATTATGCCAGTATGGCTCCCATTTTTGTGGGGGTATGGATTTGTGGCTATTAAGCGTGGAATCGAAGCTCTTACTTTTTAAGATTTGTTCCAATTCATCCCCTCAAGTACGAAGTATGTTGTTAGTTTGCTATAATTAAATGCATGATTAAAGAATATATTGAATATCTTAAAGACAATCCGAAGAAGCTTTGGTTCAAAAGAAAGCTCTATGGCTGGGGTTGGACCCCAGCGACATGGCAAGGGTGGCTAGCTATTTTTGTCTACGTAGAGCTTCTTGTTGGCCTTAGTTTAATTGTTGATAAAAACGCACCAGCACGAGAAGTTCTCTTTACTTTTATCGTGCCAGTGGCACTATTAACCGCTGGCCTCATACGTATTTGTTATGTAAAAGGAGACAAACCAAAATGGCAATGGGGTTTTTCTAAGGAAGATAAGTAGGTTTCAGTGTCGTCTTCATCAAATGATATAATCAACCATATGGAAAATATTGCGGAAAAGGTTTTACCAATTATTCGTTCAACAAGAAGCATTACTCTACCCTTTTATGGCAAGGTAGAAGTAATTGCACAAAAGGATGAGTCACCACATAACGTGGTTACACAACTTGACCATGACGTTGAGTCATATCTTAAAACTGAATTTAATAAAATTGACCCAACGATAGAATTTGCTGGTGAAGAATTTGGTGGTAGCCGTGATCACAAGAAACTATGGCTTGTGGACCCGATAGATGGGACTCTGCACTTTGTTAGAGGGATGCCATTTTGTACAACAATGGTTGCTTTGATTGAAGATGGTCAGGTAATTTTTTCTGCGATTTATGATTTTAGAAATGATGTGATGTATCATGCAGAAAAAGGTAAAGGTGCTTTCGAAAATGGGAAAAGAATCAGTATTAGTAGTCGCCCTACAAATCAATCAGTTGTCGCTCTAGAAACTAATCAGGCTAAACCGGCAAATGTAGAACTCAGAAATAAGGTGCGAGAAAAATCTCTCTTGCTACAGACAATATGTTCTGGTTATGAATTTGTGCTGGTTGCCACGGGAAAAATAGAAGCAAGAATATGTTATGACCCGTTTGGAAAAGATTATGACTTCGCACCTGGAAGCCTGTTGGTGTCTGAGGCGGGTGGAGTTGTTGTTAATATTGGAGCTACTACCTACGATTATAGAAACACAAACCTCATAGCAGGAACCCCAAGTTTGGTGGAAGACTTTACAAAAGGATCATCAGCGATTTTCCCATTGGTTGATTAAAAACTGTTTGAATTTCCTTCTTCAATTCGTGATTTTTTAGAACAAAGAAGTGCTATAATTGTTTCACTATGAACAAAGTTACACATTTTGAATTTCCGTGGGACGATAAAGATAGAGCAAAATCTTTTTATCAAAACGTCTTCGATTGGAAACCTTTTGACTGGGAACAATTTGGCTACACGAGTTGGCAAACAGGAGAGGTCAATGAAAAAATGCAACCAGTCGAAGCAGGTTTCATTAATGGTGGCTCCAGTAAACGTGACCCCGCTATGCCTCATCCAATGTTTTATGTTGATGTCGCGGATATTGATCTAGCGTTACAAAAAATTGTTGAGAATGGTGGCGCTGTTGTGCGAGGTAAGACGCCTCTGGGAGAAAATGGAGAAATGGGATTCTTGGCTTGGTTTAAGGATTCCGAAGGAAATATTCTCGGTCTCTCGCAGTACAAAAAACAAGATGCATAATGCCTGATCGGCCTATCTTAGTAGATTAAATGTACGTATGAAAATATTTCTCATTACTGATATTCACCACGGAGAGAACTCCAATTATCCAACTCTGAGAGGACTAGAATATGTAAACGTGTACGGTGAAGAGTATGAAAAATTGATACCTAAGTTGAAGGGTGAAATGGATGCCTGTGATTTAGTTATTAATCTTGGTGATTTTATTCATGACGAGAATGCTGAAAAAGATGTCGAAACATACAAGGAAGCATTGACTCTTCTTTCAACAAAGACAACAGTAAAACATGTTGCTGGAAATCATGACGTAAGAAATCTCACCAGAGAAACATGGGCTTCGCTCGTTGGTGAGAAGAAGAGTTATTATTCATTTGACTTGGGTGGTTACCATCATGTCGTGCTCGATGGTAATGTTACTGAGCCTCGAGGTCCTTACTATATAAGTGAAGAGCAGCTCGTGTGGCTAAATGAGGATTTAGAAAAGACAGAGCATAAAGTTATTGTGTACTGTCATCATCCACTCGATAATCAAAGCATGGAGAATAATTATTATTTTAAGGAACGACCAGAGCGCGCATCAATCAATAATAAATTCTTTGTAAGGAATGTCTTGAAGAAATCTGAGAAAGTTCTTGCTGTCTTCAGTGGACATACACATTTTTACAGTAAAGAAGAAATGGATGGGATAATATATTTTACTGTTCCTTCATTTATGGAGAATGATGGGAATCATAATCCGAAAGCAGAGTATGGAATTGTTTCATTGGGCGGTGATACGGTAACTCTTGCTATCAAGAAGGTAGATGTATTGTAAATAAGAGGAGAAGGAGTCTTTCTTTTCTCAATTTAAAAAATAAAAAAGCCCCGCGTGATGCGGGGCGTGTTTTCAGAGAGTTCCCTCTCAGGGTTTGGGAAGGTCCTGCCTGATTCGTTGCAGTTGGCCTTCGATGCGGATAAGGGCGTCCCCTACCACACTTCTTGAATCCCACTGGCCACTTTTGACGAGCCATTTAGTCAATTTTGCGAGATCGTCCTCTATCCGCGAAAGCGGAAGATTCAGCCATTCGGCTAGTTCATTGTCGTTCATGATGGTTTCGAAACGGGCTCAGTCCGCGAAGAGATTTAACGGATCCTTCTCCACCGGATTCTTGAGCTTTTCGATCTCGGCATCCACCCATTCTGGAGGGACGCGCGCCTGCACTTCTTTGGCGAAGTCGTCACGCACTTCTTTCGGCACCAAGGAAAAGAGGATGCCGCAGAAATTGCATTCCCGTGGCTGAACAAGTTCCTTGAAGATGGATTCAAGTCTCAAAGGCAGATGCTTTGAGGTCGGACTGCCGAGGGTGAAGCCGTCAGTAGAAATTTCAGAAAACCGTCTGCAGAAAGGGCACTCGATCTCGGCTTCGAAATGGAGTGCCGGGGTGCCTGTTGCACTCGATTTTCCGGCGAAGTTAGTGAGCCGGACCACGGGTTTCCAGTTAAAGATGTTCATGATTCTATCCTTGTTGGTTGATGAAAGGGCTACGTCGTCAACTCTAGAGTATTTGGAATAAAGTGTCAACTTTAGAATCTCACACCTTCTTTCCTGCTATACTCATTCTTATCATCATGTCCGTACACGCGCTCACCTACCCCTCCACTGAATCGAAAGAATATAGCAAAGCACGGTATCATTATTTATTACAAATCATCTTCGGTGAGACTATTGCTATTGATTATTGTAGAAAAATGTCAGCTTTCGCACCCAATGCTTACGCTCGGGATTTTCTCTTGAAACAACAGAGAGAAGAGGACATACACCTTGAACTGCTCACAGCATATGTGGGATCACATCCACGTAATGATTCTCAGGTATCTCCATATCTTCGTACCATGGATAAAGAAATGTCTAATGCTATCGAAAGAAAAGATTATGAAGCGTGCGTCTTCATACAAAATTTCATCGTAGAAGGATTGAATATTTCTTTCTTGAGGGAACTTGAGCATCATACAGATGGGGCACTCAGTGAATTATCCGGTAAGATTTTGAATGAGGAGATTGGTCATATGGAATTCGGGGTGAGCGAGGTCACAAGAATGCTTAAGGAGGATAAGACGGGCGTACTACGAAAAAGATTCCTTACACTGCAACGTACCATTCTCTATAATTCCGTAGGACTTTCTTTTGACCTTGCAAGAGAAGCAAAAGATCTAGGAATCCCCTTGCCTGAATTTGTGAACAATACGGTGAAGGAACATTTCGAACGTACACGTGTGGCAGGTCTTAGATTGCCCCTCATCGACAGAATATTTTTCAAAGGAGTAATTGTGCTGTTTACGGTAGTATAAAAATAAAACCGCCGGAGCGGTTTGTTCAAGTTGTACCTTTTGTTTTTCATGTCATAGGCCAGTC
This sequence comes from Minisyncoccota bacterium, assembly GCA_041651055.1. GTDB lineage: Bacteria > Patescibacteriota > Minisyncoccia > Phycocordibacterales > UBA5272 > UBA11704. The sequence goes on along the minus strand of JBAZJW010000001.1, from coordinate 186,807 downwards.
ATCATCTCCGTCATTTTCATCACCCCCTCCGCCAGTAATTGGACCAGGGTCGTTTACTGCTTCCGGTGGGGATGAGGGAAATGAAGGTATTCCTTTGGCTGGGTCTGGAAGTGTATAGTTCATACTTCCTCCTCCTTGTTTAAATGCCGCTTGAAGAAAGGAGCATCCAACGGCCGTGGGTAACCACCTCACCATTGTGGCCGCAACGAGCTCTGCAACTTCCCATTCGCGTGCAGTACAAGGAATTGAGTTTTTTCGCGGATCGTCTTCGTCTGCTTGCAGAAAAGTGCCGAGTAGACGATTGTTTGCCCCGTTATTCCGCTGAGCCCATTCGATAGCAAAACCAAGTTCAAGCATACTGGTTACTTCTTGTGGATGAAAGGTTCTCATAACTCTTTCAAATCTCAAGCCTCGACATTCGACCGGAACCATTTCTAGAATCTTTTCTAAATCAATCTCGTTTTGGGAGAGTATGCCCAAGCCATTTTTTGGAAGTGCTTCCATGATTCTTCTCCTAAGAACAAAAGATGTTTGCACTCTACTACCTTTTTAGAATAATTACAACAACCTTTTTCTTATACACATAAAAACAGCGCTCTTGGGAGAGCGCTGAGGGGTGCGTCACTTGTTCACACGAACAAGCAGACGGTTCTCCGGATGGCCGCACGGGCCAGTGGATGTTTCTGTACTTTTGCCGACGCCCATGGGGACATCGCGTAGTAGAGTCTGATGACCTCTCTTCCGAATTTGCTTTGTTTCAAGACGGCGTCTCGGAAGTGACGAAGCCGTACCACCTGGAGAGCGTGCTTGTCTTGGAACACCCCCTCGGAAAAGAAGCATCCGTCATCCTTTCTTTCGGCGTAATTTTCGCCGTAGCCACCGCCTCCGCTATCACCATCGCTGTCGTTGCCGTATTCTGACAAGATAGACTCCCTATATCTGACAACATTGTCAAACCAAAGAGTATATAAAAATAAAAGGTGTGTCAATTTTATTTTGTGGAATATGGTACTATTACGATATGGATATTTGGAAACATGGCACATACATTGACACTTGGTCTTTGGTACATTTTTTGTCTGGAGTTCTTCTTTCTTCACTTTTTTACAAACTTGGATTTGGATTTACGTTGGCCCTAGTCTGCTCTTTCTTTATTCTTCTTGCATGGGAGGTTTTTGAGTGGGCGATTACTATTATCGAGCCATCAGCAAACGTCATCATGGATATGGTTTTTGGGACGCTTGGATTTCTTTTAGGATTCTTTCTTCTTGTGAATATGGGTGTCTCTTTTTGGATTCTTTTTTGTCCGACGGCACTCACCGCTTTTGTGCTTTCTTTTTGGGGATTCTTTGATTTTTTATCAAAAGGCTATCGATAAAATCACACTCTTTCAGAATCATTTTCGTATATAAAAGGAATTATCTCATTATGATATAATTAGAAGTATATGAATAACCGAAAACTTCAGCTTCCTTTTTTGATTTTACTTCTTGCAGGGATTTTACTTTTATCATTTTTTATTCTCAAGCCATTCTTGGCCCCGCTTGCCTTGGCTGCAATGTTCGCAGTCGTGCTTCAGCCTCTATATAGGAAGCTCTTGCGTGTTTTTGGTAATAGAGAGGCACTTGCTTCTCTCTCTACTGTTTTTGTGAGTCTCGTTTGTATTATTTTGCCTCTCACATTTCTAGGCACTCAAATATTCCATGAAGCAGTTGCGCTCTACAGCTCTACGATTCAGGGAGAAAATAGACAAGACCTCGCTGTCACTGTACTTCAAAGCGCTGGGCAGACATTTGAAAAGATAGTACCTGGAACAGGTGAATTTTTCTTGAATCTTTCCGCAAATCTCGATATGTATATCAAGCAAGGTCTTTCATGGCTTATCGAACATCTCGGTGTTGCTCTTTCAGGAATCTCTGCACTTCTTCTTAACCTTTTCATTTTCTTTATTTCACTCTACTACTTACTCCGAGATGGTTCTAAGGTAAAAGATGCAATCATTAAGCTAAGTCCTCTTGATGATAAGGATGATAAAATTGTTTTTGAACGCCTCGAGTCAGCGGTGAACTCTGTTGTAAAAGGAAGCCTCCTTATTGCTCTTATACAAGGAATTCTCACTACTATTGGATTCACAATCTTCGGAATTCCAAATAGTATCCTCTGGGGAACGCTTACGGTTATAGCGGCACTTATTCCTGGAATTGGTACAGCGCTGATCATTATTCCGGGCGTCATCTATCTCTTCGTCGTTGGAAATACTGTTTCTGCTGTAGGTCTCATGATATGGGGAGCTATTGCTGTCGGTATGATTGATAATGTTCTTGGTCCGAAGCTTGTTGGTCGTAAATTACAGATCCATCCACTCTTTGTTCTTCTCTCTGTTTTGGGTGGTATTATCTTTTTCGGCCCTATTGGTATTTTCTTAGGCTCTCTTACGATGAGTTTACTCTTTGCGTTTATTTCTATTTACACATATCTTGTAAATGATGTTGTGGAAAAATAATTCATGTACCGCTCATGACTGAACATCCAAATGACCCTCTGTATGGAAAAACACTTCAGTCTATCGTAGAGTATCTTGTTGATTATTATGGATGGAAAGATCTCGGTGAAAGCATTACTATAAAATGTTTCACCACTGATCCAAGTGTTTCTTCGAGTCTTAAATTTTTACGAAGAACACCATGGGCACGTCAGAAAGTAGAAGAGCTCTATATTGCAACAGTAGAGAGGCCCCGTAGATAAACTATTCACAAAAACAAAAAGAGGAATATACTTTAGTGTATTAGTAACAATAAGAATATTTTTATGAACAATAACAAAATCGGTCTTTTGTTTGCAGTGCTTATCGGAGGACTTCATGCGTTTTGGTCACTTCTTGTTTTCTTAAATCTCGGCCAAAGTTTCTTTGATGTTATTTTTTGGGCACATATGATTACGCCAATGTTTTCAGTTGGCCAGTTTAATGGAGTAGCATCTCTTACACTGATTGTATGCACGACACTTATCGGCTACCTCTTTGGTTTTGTTATTTCAGTGCTTTGGAACAGGCTTCATTCTGATGCTCAGTAGTAGTATTGAATACTAAAAACTACACCCGTATGGGTGTAGTTTTTATTTGTAATACAACAAAAGACTAATTGTTTTCTGTTGTTGTGCTTACAGGAAGAGTTCCTGTTGCTGTAGTGTTCCACTGTCCAGCATGCATGCGATACATCATTCCTTGTCGGTCTGTAGGATTTCCTCCGAACTGATTATTGGAATATCTCATCATCCCCCTCCCTTCATAATTTCTTCCTCTGTGGGATCCGATACCCAGACCAAATAGTATTCCTATAATAAACGCGACGATGACACCTCCTGTAATAATCGCCTTCTTTTTGTTGATGGTAAATGTTTCCATATGTTGTATGTAGATTAGTATTCTTTTTAGAATAGCCACGCCTTCAGAAACATTCTATGGCATATCTTACCTCTACTACGTATTTCTTTTCTTGTTTCTTTCACTTCGAGAATAAACCTTTAGATAAGGTTGGTTTCTATGAATTTATCGCCTTCTTTCATTATTTCAAAGTCACCTAAACGTGCCCATCTGGTAGTCATTTTCATGAAGAGCATTTCTCCGTCTTCTATCTGACTCACGGGCGGCATGATGAGATGCTCTGAGGCGAGGGCTACGAGTTTTGCGAAGTATTCATTTTCTTCACGTGGATCAGTGTCTTTTGCTGCGACTCCTTCAAGCTGAATAGTACGGGCCGGGTGTTCTGTTGTAATAACAAATGCAACGTGAGGATTTTTTGTTATATTTTTATATTTTCTACTTCCTTCGCGTGTGATGAAATAAATATTAAGAGCATCATCGTGCACGTAATAGAGGCTTGCAAGTTCGGGGTGGCATTCTTCGTTTACGGTACTTATTACTCCAAGTGGTTGATGAAGCGACGATAATACTTCTGCAATTTTGTCTTCGGTGTTCATGTATGAAGTGTAGTTCTTTGTGAGGTTCTTGTCTATAGAAAAAGTGATGCAATTAATCTTGTACTGTAACTTTGATTCCGACATCTGCCCACTCATACAGTTCTTTTGCTTTTTCTGGTGACATGTTCACACAACCACTAGACCAACGCTTTCCAAAATGGTCATGCCAGTATGCTCCATGAATCACTGCCCCATCTTCGGTGAAGTAAAGATTCCACGGCACACCAGGGAGATCGTAGTACTTTTCGCTGATACCAATAAGAGGTCCTTGCATGTAACGGCTCGGAGTTTTTCTATAAATGTTAAAAATTCCACGCGGTGTGAGTGAGCCTTCTATTCCTGTCGATACAGGTTCTTCCATAAAAAGCACATCGCCATCATACGCATAGAGTTTTTGTGAAGAGCGGTCAACGATGATATGTTTCGAACTTGTCGAAACCACATTTTCCAAAAGTTCTTGTGGGCCTTCGTCTAAAAATAATTTTGCATACGTAGAGGAAACATACCAGTCGCCCGTAACTCGTTCTGGGTAGCGGAGCCACTCATCAAAGGTTACCTTGTACCACGTTTCTCCGTTCGTCACCACTTTATTCTCAACTTTAAGAACAATACCATTACGAAGTTTTGTGACCGCTTCTGATGTACTGCTTGGTTCTTTTCGAACATTGACACATGTTCCTGTAAAGTACGGTCCGCAGCTATCTATAATCTCAACGTATTCAAAGAGCTGCTTCTTTTGAAGTATCGGTATTTCTTTCTGAAGAGGGGCAATGATATGAGAGATGAAGGATGCTTCTTTGCTTTCATCAGGAGCAGTAACCAAAGAGACGGCAAGTATCGCCACAAGAAGTGCAAGGAGAAAAAGTATCGTTTTTCTTGAGATTTTGTTCATGTAGCTCATTCTAAACCTTTCTTGGAAGAGTGCAACGTTAAGGTTTTGATACTAAAAGCCTATTCCTTTAATGATTGATAAAAAATTATGGTACACTTTTATGTATGTTGAATCCTTTCTTTTTCTTATATGTCTAAAAAATATACATACCAGATTCTTTTTCTTACAGCTATGAGCATTCTCTTTTGTGCAATCTTTTTTCTTGTTTTACGTTACCGACACATGGCAAGTAATGTAACTTTTCACACAAGACATATTCGCGGAAGTGAGGTGCAGGTTGAAAACATACAGCCCTGGATGACGTTTGGGTATATCAATCAAACATTTATGATACCGGAAGAGTATTTAAAAAATAGAATGCGCATTACAGATGAAAAGTATCCGAACATAACACTCAATAAGGAATCTATAACAAGCGGAGTCCCCGTATCAATTTTTCTTGTGCTGATCAAAGATGATGTTCGTACGTATCTGGATTCCCTAAAACATAAACAGAGGTAGCATGATTACGATTCTTGATTCAGTACTTTCGTTCCTCCTGCTCTATAAATATGTTGCGCTTTTTTTGGTTTCTTATCTTGCGGCACTTGTGGCGCCGCTTCCGTCGAGTGCTGTTCTCGCTGCGTCAGGCGCATTCGCGGCCCAAGGATATTTTAGTCTTACATGGGTTCTTGTCGTAGCATTCCTCGGTAATTTTTTTGGGGATTTGACGGGTTATGTTTTGGCTCGTTTGTACGGTGTCGAGATATTACAAAAAATAGGATTTAGAAGAATCTTGGCTTCTCGCTTGTATGAATCTGTCATCCTTTACCTTAGAGAGTTCTCGTACTCTCTTATTTTCTTTAGTAGATTTTTGACAACTGTCGGTCCTTTGGTGAATATTCTTGCAGGGCTTGGAAAAATGAAATACAAAACGTTTTTTATGATCGAAATCGCTGGGGAAATCGCCTACGTTCTCTTATATGGGCTGGTTGGTTATTTTTTGGGAAGTGAATGGGAGCAGAATATTGAGTTTTTGTTTGAGGCGACGTTCGTGATTGTCTCTCTAGGCATTATGCTCATGCTTATTGAGTATCGTCTTTTCAAAAGAATGAGGAGACTTTCAAGACGCTAACCGTATCTTTATGAAATTATTTTTTAATACCTATTACAAATATATTCTCCTTTTTTTCTTTGTTTGTGTATGGCTATGGTCCGCATGGTACCCAGCAAGTGAAAAGAATTGGTTTTTAGAAAATAAAACAGTGTTTCTTTCTGTTCCTGTTGTCTACTTTTTTTGTGTTTGGTATATTCAGTTTTCAAAATTGTCGCTTACATTGATTACGATATTTATCATGCTACATCTTGTTGGATCTCATTACAATTACGGGTCTGTACCATTCGGTAAAACTATAGGAGATATCTTTAATGTGAACGATAATATGTACGATAAATTCGTCCACTTTTCTTTTGGGCTTTTAATTGTGTATCCACTTCGTGAATTTTTCTTACGCGTTGCACAGATAAAAGGTTTTTGGGGTTACCTCGTTCCTTTCATGGCCGTACTCACACTTGGAGTGTTCTATGAAATTTTTGAATGGGTGACCGTGCTCAAGTACGATGCGGCCATAGGGTACTTATTTATCGGAGGCAATGACCCTTTTGATACAACAAAAGATTTGTTATCTGCGGGACTCGGCGCATTGCTTACCTTAAGCACACTTGCACTTTTCGCATATACGAGATCGCGGCATAGATTTCGTAAAGGGATGGGAAAGAGTTTTATCCGTGATAATGCTACGTTTCCAAAAGAAGATATTTTTCTTCATGAAAATATAGAAAAGGAAAATTAACGAACTCTTTCTAGTACGCTTCTATTTACGATAATTATTTTGGAAGCGAGAAGAGAAGTCTTGTCACTTTTCATAAATCCAAAAACATACACCTTTGTATTATTTTCTAACGCTGAAAAGAGAACGATGTTTTCTTTTCCTGTCGCGACTATTGTATCTTTTACAATTTCTATCACCAGCGATGTTGTTCCTGTTCGTAAAACAAAAGACCCTTGTTCTTTATTAATACCCTCAATTAAACCTTTCTTTACTTGTTCAGTGGAGGAGAAAAGCGGTTTTAATTCGTACTCCTTAGCGAGAGGATTCGTCTCGGGTGAAGTGAAAAGAGTGCTGGGTTGTAAGAACGATGCTTGTGTTGCAGCGTATGCAAGTGGGACTAAAAGAACCATTCCAAGTATGATGGTGTATCTTTTGATGCGAGAAATAGATGTAAAAAATTTCATAGATTCTTTGTATATATACCCTTATGACGTATATTTTTCTTAAATCTTACAAAGAGACGTATACTAAAGGTCTATGGATCAAGAAATAAAAACTATACTAGACACGCAAGGTGCAAAAATTGAGGCGATATATGTTTCTGTGGAAAAGACGAGAAAGTATTTTCTTACTACGATGTGGGTTACAGTACTCGCCATCCTTCTTCCTTTGCTTGGGTTATTCTTTGTCCTCCCTTCTTTCCTCTCGACATATATCGAAGGACTAACACAGTATTAAACGCTTCTCGTTTTTTTTGGTAAACATTCCATGTCTATACCTTTAGCAACACTTACTACTCCAGAAAAGATTCAGGATTTTTTGGATTCGATTCCTTTTAACTACGAGGAGCACGGGGAGACTTGTATGTCCCCTATGCGTGTGCTTTCTTTAAAGAAAGCACACTGCATCGAAGGCGCAATGCTCGCTGCGTGTGCACTTGCACAATCAGGTCGTAAACCTCTCGTGATGAGTTTAAAGGTGAGAAAGGATGATTATGACCATGTGATTGCTCTTTACAAACGAAATGGTTATTGGGGTGCTATTAGTAAAACGAATCATGCAGTACTTCGTTATCGAGATCCGATTTACAAAACAATACGCGAGCTCGCCCTCTCCTATTTTAATGAATATTTTTTGACAACAACAGGAGAGAAAACATTAGAGGGGTATTCCAAGCCAATTAATCTTAATCGATTTGGGACAAAGTGGATTTCGTCAGATAAAGATTTGTGGCATATTGCAGAAACTATTTTTGATATACATCATATCCCTATTGTTCCAGAAGAAAATAAAAAATATATTCGTAATGCGACGAAGCTAGAGTGCCAGTCAGCAGGAATTCCTGATTGGAACAAAAACGGTAAGCGTTTGTAGTATACTTTCTCCATATGGCAAGCCTATCCCGCACAGTATCTGGTCTCCTTGTTTTCTTTATGATCACAATTATTGTTGCTGGGATTTTGTATCGCCTACAAACAAAACCATGTGCGGCACCGCTTACGTACAGAATAGGTTCCTTTGATGAAAACTTTGGTATATCTAAAAAAGATTTTCTTGCAGCACTCGAACAATCTTCTGCCGTTTGGTCGACATCTGTTGGTAAGAATTTATTTATGTATGATCCGAAAGGTGATCTTACGGTGAATCTCATTTATGATGAGCGTCAAAAAGTGACACAGCAAAATTTGGAACTACAAGCTGATGTGAAAAAGACAGGAGAGCTTGCTGGTTCAATAAAGGAAGAGTATACAAAACTTGAAGCAGATCTTGCTGTCAGTAAAGAGGCTTATGCTTCCGACCTTGCACGTTTTGAAAGTGACCAGAATGCGTATCAGACACAGGTAGAGTATTGGAACAATCAAGGAGGAGCTCCTGCTGCCGAGTATCAAAAGCTTGTAGCTCTACAGCGAGAACTTGAAACAAAACAATCCTATCTCGAATCAAAGCGCCTCGCATTAAATGCGCAAGTCGATCAAGTTAATGCTTTTATTCAAAAATATAATCTTCTTGTGCGTGATGCAAATGTACGCATCGGAACTATCAATGCTCGTGCCGGAAAAGAATTTCAGGAAGGAACCTATGATCCGAGTACTCGTACGATAAATATTTATGAGTTTAGTACACAATACAAATTACTGCGTATTCTTGCACATGAGTTTGGCCACGCCCTTTCTCTTGACCATAATACCAACCCTCTTTCTATTATGTATGAACTCAATACCGCAAACACTCTGACGCTCAGCAATGAAGATATTCAGTCACTGAAAACAGTTTGCAGCCTACCGTAATGCCTCTTTTGTAAGATTTCGGACGTGTATTCGTCATAAGAAGTACTATGCTTACAAATATTGCTATCGTGCTACTTGTTCTTTGGCTACTCGGAGTTGTTAGTGGGCATTCCCTTGGTAAATTTATTCACGTACTCCTTATTGTCGCCATTGTCCTTTTTATTCTTCGTCTTTTTTAAATTTTTGTTTCTACGATCTCAGCACTATTTTGTTTTTCTATCCAAAACTTTACTCGTCCAACAATACGGCTTTGATCAACTTTAACCGTGACACGCCAAAGTCCCTCCGTAATATTTTCTTTATGAGAATAAGCACGGTAACCGTCGTCCCTTCCTCCTGCTAAGGTGAAGGAAATAACAGTTGACGGAATCCATCTTTTTTTTGTCGTATCATAATATTCCCAAACATGTGTAATCGGCGCCGTCAGTTCGGCGGGTGCATCTATTGAACTAAAAAAGAACACACCATTATCTACTGGCGTAAGACGATACACAGGAGTACGATACTTCGCCATAAATCTACTATCAACTTCTTCTCTCGCAAGGTATTCCCCTTCTTCTGTACGAATAATGTTGTGGTAGGTTCCGCCTGCATGCAATGATAATGGAACAGCAGGAATAACATTTAAGAAATAAAGCATACCAACAAACATCGGTATTCCTACTGCAAGAGCATATCCACGGGAAGTTTCATCTTTTGCTGTTTCGGACATGAACTGTAAAAAATAAATATACACGATTGATACGAGTACTGAGATTCCTATTGATATAGCAAACGCCATATCGTTTTGGGTTTTGAGAACCAAAGGAATATTGAATATCGTATAAAAAAGAACAGCAATAAAAAGAACTCCCACATCAAGGGTAAAACGATAATTATGAGTTGCAATGTACTCGTTGGTGATAATACAAATGAGAAGAATGAGAAAGAGTGGCCATGACACCGAAAGAGCTGCAGAGCGAAGTGCGTATATAAAAACGAAAGAAAGAGCTGAACCAGAAAAATAAGCAATACCAAATGTAGACACCGCGTATATTTTTTGCTCAAAATGAGTTGCTGTATTTCTGGAGATGAGCCATTCACGAAACATAATAAGTAACGCAACAAGACTCAAATACAAAATACCAATAAATCTTGCTAAGGGTTCAGTGATATCCGGCAGAAGAAACATATCAAAAATAAAACCACAGACGAAAAGTATCGTTGTGGAGTGGGCTGTATAGGTGCTTAATTTTCGTAGCTTGTTATACATGACGGTGCTCTAAGTGTACTAAGAAACATCATATAATGCTATGATATAACCCTGTGAGCGCACAGCGCCTTAATCTAATTATCCTTATGAGAAACAAAAATCCACTTCCAATACTTTTTATTACACTGCTTATCGACATGATCGGTATTGGTATGGTTATTCCGATTATTCCAATTATTTTTACGGACCCAACATCTTCTTCATTTCTTTTAGGGAATTATCCCGAGAGTTATTGGTTCATAATTGCAGGACTTGCTACAGGGTTGTACGGTCTTATGCAATTTATCGCTGCACCTATTTTAGGAGAGCTTTCTGATATTTATGGAAGAAAAAAGTTACTTACCGTTGGAGTCGGAGTGCTCGCCCTTTCGCAATTAGTTTTTGGATTTGGAATTCTTGCACACTCACTCTTCCTTTTACTTGCGAGCCGTCTTATCGGAGGATTGGCTGGGGCGAATTTTAGTATTGCACAGGCATCCATTGCTGATGTGTCAAAACCAGAAGATAAAGCAAAAAACTTCGGACTTATCGGGGCTGCTTTTGGTATCGGTTTCATTGCAGGACCGGCACTTGGTGGGTTTTTGGCTAGCACATTTCACTCAGCGTCTGCACCATTTTGGGTTGCGGGTATGTTGGGGATTCTTAATCTTATATGGATTAGCGTAATGCTTCCTGAGACACATCTCGTTCGTGAAGCTGTTCGTAAGAAAATAACTATCTGGAGAGCGCTTCATAATATTCGTGATGCATTTACCGATAAAGACGCTTCTCCACTTTATCGTGCAACTTTTTTCTATTACATGGGCTTTTCTTTCTTTACGTCATTTTCAGGTATATATCTTGTTCATAAATACTCTTTAAGTGAAGGTGGTCTTGGTACATATTTTGCAGCAGTGGGAATCTGGGTTGTCATTACGCAGGTATTCATTCTTCGCATTGTGACAAAACATTACAAAGAAAAACAAATACTTCGCTTTAGTATTATCTCCGTTGCAACAGCAATTCTTGTGTTGCCATTTATGCCGAATCTTGCATTTCAATATTTCCTTTTACCACTTATTTCTATTCCACAAGGATTAAGTATGGCAAACATGAGTGCGCTCATTAGTAAAAGTGTTTCTCCTTCGAAACAAGGTGCTGCACTCGGTATCAGTGGTTCACTTTCGGCAATGTCTCAAGGGCTTGTGCCGACACTTGCAGGACTTATCTCTTCATTTGCTGGTGTGAAAGTTCCTTTCATTATAGGTGGCCTCTGTATGTATTTTTCTTGGTATACGCTTTTTAGAAAAGTTAAATAGTCCACAGTGAAAGAAAAGACGCCTCGGAAACGTAGTAGTATACTGAAATCTATATGAAAAAATACATACTTTACTTTGGTGCTGCACTCGTTCTTATTGGAGGTTTTCTATATTGGAATTCACAACCGGTATACTCACCGGCATCAACCGATACTGTAACAACTTCATCAAGTACGATCCCTGTTGCTGCTGATCCCGCTAAAACAAGCTTTACATTAGCTGAAGTGGAGGCGCATAATAATGAAGCAAGTTGTTATGCCGCCATCAACGGGAATGTCTACGACCTGACCACATGGGTTGCCAAGCATCCAGGAGGAAGGTCAAAGATTCTTATGATTTGCGGAAGAGATGGATCTACACTTTTCAACACAGCTCATGGTGGTGATAGGAAGCCAAGTGCAAAACTTGCAACGTTCTTAGTAGGAACACTTACTCAATAATTACACATACTTTTATATATGGAAGAAATCTTTTTACCTCTACATTTTATCGCTTTGGCATTTGTTGCGTGGAATGTTTTTCATGCAGACCACATGGGTTTCAATTGGATACAAGGAAAGGTTGAGAAACTCGACGCCAGAACAGTTGAAAAGTATCACAAGCGAACATGGATTGGATTATTGCTTATGATCGGGACCGGTGTCGCGCTCTTTTGGCCCGAGAGAGAATTTCTCCTCGCTCGTCCACAGTTTTATATCAAGATGGCGTTCGTTGCCACGTTATTCCTTAATAGTTTTGCTATCGGAAATTTGAAAGAAAAATCAACCACGAGAGCCTATGCTTCACTTTCAGTGCGAGAAAGAATACCACTATTTTTAAGTGGAGCTCTTTCTACAATTTCTTGGCTTGGTGCAGCGGTCATGGCGTTGTTTTTGATACCAGACTAAGAGAGATAGTTTATAGGTTACAGCTTATAGTTTACAGTTAACCCAGATACTAAAGAGTGACACCGAAGGTGTCGCTCTTCTGGTCTGTGTTTATGATTTACAGGTCTACGTTTCCTCCTGTGTAACTAGCTTCATATACACAAATATCATCCTTGTATATTTTTTCTGTGCCAGAAAAATTATCAACTTCTCCCTTTAATTTATTTTCGTAAGTCCAATTTTCTTTTTTGTAAATTTCTGGACCACGGTATGGGATATCTTTAGTATTATGAGAAAGAGAGTCCATTAAAAATGTATAAACCTCACTGTTAACAACCCCTTTATGAACTAGACCATAGTAGACCATCATCCAAATAGCTTTATTGTTTAAGAAAATAACCTCTCTTCCTCCGTAAGGTTCACCACCGAAGTAGTTATCGTGCATTCTGTATTCTCCAGAAGAATAAGAAATGGTGGTTGAGCCATCTTCTTCTTTATGTTTTATGGAATTATCACCTGAAGCATACGTGGCACGACTTGCTTCAAAAATAAAATCCTTTAAGTCTTGTTTATCCATGTTTTTAGTTTTCTATGGTGGAAAGCAATACTGCCTCGAGAGCTATCCAAGAATGAGCATCTGATACTTCGAGCAGGTGACGCTTTTCGAGCAGCTCTAGTATCAATTTTGAGCCAATGGAGTGAGGGTATTCCGTTGCAAGTCTTGATAGTTCTGGTGTTTTCGAGACATTCTCGCCTACTCGTATCAAAAGCCCTGTACGAATGAGTTCAATGAGCTCGTCATAGGCGCGAAGTGCTGAAGAGTTATTCGCGTGAAGCTTTTCAGAAAGTTCTAGGATTTGCTTTCCATTTTTGATACACAGCGCTTCCAAAAGAGAGAGAAGTAATTCTCCGTCTGGAGTGCCAAGCATAGCTTTCACATCTTCATCTTTGATTATCTTTGCTCCTGTGGTTAGGATCTGTTCAAGTGTGCCAAGTGCATCACGATAGGACCCTTTACCATGACGGGCAATTAATTCTGCGCCGCCTTCAGAAAGTTTTTTGCCTTCCTTTTCTACAACGTGCAATAATCTCTTGGCGAGAGTTGTAATATCTGGAGACTTGAACACAACTTTTTGACAACGAGAGACAATAGTTTGAGGAAGTTTATCTGGATCCGTTGTTGCAAGTATAAAAATAACATGGGATGGTGGTTCCTCAAGTGTCTTTAGAAGTGCATTCGCAGCTTCCTTGGTGAGCATGTGTGCTTCGTCTACAATGTACACTTTGTACAGAGAAGAAAACGGTGCGGTGCGCACAGCTTCACGTAGTTCACGTATCTCGTCTATTCCACGATTACTCGCGGCATCTATTTCAATAATATCTTCTGGGTTACATCCGATATCTTTCGCGAATATTCTCGCAACCGTCGTCTTCCCTGTTCCTCGTCCACCACAAAAGAGATAGGCATGTGCTATTTTGTTTTGTTTGATAGCGCTCGAAAGAAGTGTGACAAGTTGTTCTTGTCCGACGACATCATCAAATGATTGTGGTCGATATTTTCTGTATAAAGCGAGGTGTTGTTCTGACATCTTTTAATTATATCATGTGCTAGAATGAACGCATTATGCTGTACAGCTCTCTTCTCGTACTCCTTCTTGCTCTTGTTTCTCGTATCCTTAATGGTCTCTATACGAAGTATGCGTTAAAAAATGTCGACTCGTTTTCACTTTTCTTTTTCGTTAACATATTTATAGCTTTAGCAGTATTCCCTTTTATCTATAAAAGCATTCCTTTATTCTTCGCCCTGCCTACACTCTTACTACTAGCGCTTATTGGTTCTGGTATTGTTCAAGCTGTCAGTGGAATTGTTTCAAATTATGCCTTACAAAAAACACCGGTAAGTATTTATACGACCGTCTCGCAACTACAGATAGTTTGGGTTGTTTTGGCGAGTATTATATTTTTATCTGAAAAAGTTACCGTTCAGTCTGTGTTTGGTATTATTCTTATTATCGGGTCTTCTCTACTTCTTAGTGGCAATATTCACATCAGAAAAGAGGTTGGTTTAAAGCCTATCCTTATAGCTGTTATTTCTTCTCTGGTTGCAGCCTTGGCAATTTTACTTGATAAAACACTTGTGGGCACATTTGACACACTCTTTTACTTCTTTCTCATGCTCACTATTCCTATTTTCTTTTTATTGCCTGATTATACGAGAAGAATTAAGTTTTACAATGGACAAATGCGCCAGCATTTCAAAATATATATAATAACAGCATTCTTGTTTGGACTTTCTTACTATAGTCTTTTATTGCTCTACAGTCTTCCTGATGTACCGCTATCCGTAGCGTATCCGATTAGAAGTTCAGGTGGTATCTTTACGGTTGCCCTTGCCATTATTATCTTTGGCGAAAATAAAAATATTAAGAGAAAAATGATAGCCACTGTGCTTGCGATCATAGGTGCTATTTTGGTTAAAACAGCATAATTATTTTGCTAAAAATTCGTTGATTTTCACTTCTATTTCTTTTGAGTTATTACATTCCATTAGTTCCATGCGGAGTTCTTTTGCGCCGTCAAAACCATGAACGTATGCTTTGTAATGTTTTTTCATAATTGCAAAATTTTTGATATCACCAAGTTTTTCTTCAAATAATTTTGTGTGTTCTATCAAAATCCTAAGACGCTCTTCGGTGGTTTTCCCTTTCTCAAATACGTCTTCATTAAAGAACCATGGGGTTCCGAATATTCCTCTACCGACCATGACGCCGTCTGCACCACTTTGTTTTGCTTTTTCTTTACCTTCGCGCACTGATTTGATGTCACCGTTACCGAGAACTATTGTTCCTCCATCGCTTAATTCTCCTGTTACCTCACGCACAAGCTTCACAACATCACTCATAAGTTCCCAGTGCGCATCTACTTTACTCATTTCTTTACGAGTACGAAGGTGAACCGTGAGTACAGGAACATTACATTCAAGAATCTTTGGCAACCATTCTTCCCATTCCATTTTGTTGAAGCCGAGACGTGTTTTTACAGATACAGGAATATCGCCCGCACCTTCTTGTGCGGCTCGTATTACCTTTTGTGCAGTGCGCCAGTCTTTTATATGAGCTGCGCCTGCTCCTTGCTTCTCAATACTCTTGTCTGGGCACCCCATATTGATATCAATACCATCAAAACCGAGTTCGCGACAGAGAGCTGCTGCTTTACGCATGTTCTCTGGGGTGGAGGTGAAAAGTTGCGCGACAATAGGTCTCTCAATGTCTGTAAATTCAAGATCACGTTTGAGAACTTCTCTCCCGGCGCTAGATAGTCCATCTGCTGACACGAATTCCGTCCACATAACATCTGGGCCAGCTGGCTTTGAGTACCTTGCTATCATCGTACGGAATGCGATATCGGTCACATCTGCCATCGGAGCAACAGCCGTAAGGGTTTTTCCGAGAGACAGCTTTTCGTCGATACATTTCTGCCAAAAACCACGAAGTGGTTTTTGGTGTATTCTTGTATGTCGATTGCCCTTATCGAGCAGTCGTTGTAGCAGTGCTTGTAGCATATGTGTCAGGGATTATAGCGGGCTTCTCGCCTGTTGTAAACTTGTAGAAAACTTTATTACCAAATCGTGTATCGAGATACTCAAGGTCATCTTTATTATGTTCTAGTTTTGATTTTAATGGTTCGGTATCTATTGCTGATACAAGATTCGACCACACATCGTTGCTTCGTACACGTAAGGAGACTTTGATTCCACTTTTTTCTCGTGAATCAAAGAAGATAGCATCGCCATTTTGGTCAACATCAATTTTTGTCACGGTAAATAAAATAGAATCAATCTTTTTGATGAGTGTTGTGATCTCTTCAAGAGATTCCGGCGCAATTCCTTCTAGCTTATTTTCTGTAATGCCCTTGTTGGTGCCCAGTCTTAATGTTGATGAGGCGACAACAAGAAGCGGAAGTGTGCTTACATTGTGAAGCTCACGATAAACAACACCTTCTTTTGTAACTGCATGCATTTCATCTATTTTGTAGAGAGGTGTATGTTCTGTCACTGTGATACGAAGCGTGTGCAACGATATAGGTTTGATGGACACTGACTGTGTCGTGGGAAGTGTTGATGCTATGAGTGTAGTGATGCGAGCTTTTCGATATGAGAAAGTTCTATTACTTGGAATTACTTTGTAGAGCGGTGTACTCGCGATCCCTCGTAAACCTTCTTGAATAGATTCCTGATAAGCATCAGGTACTCCGACTAACTCATAACGTGTGATGGTGAAGGTTGATGTTCTAAACAGTACATACCCCAAAGAAAAAACGGCGAGAATAACCACGAGACGTATAATCCATTTCTTCCAAAGAACATACGTCCTCTTTCTCATAGATTATGAACGGAAAGGTTTACCAAGAACTGTTTTGCCACCCATAAAAGGCACGAGAATCTGAGGGACTTTCACCGTACCATCTGCTTGCTGATAGTTTTCGATGATGGCTGTTACGAGTCGTGGTGTTGCGGCAGCAGTATTGTTCAATGAGTGAACGTATCTCATTTTTCCTTCAGCATCTTTGTAACGAATGTTCAATCGTCGTGTTTGGAAGTCATGGAAATAACTAGCACTATGAGTCTCTCTGTACTTTTGTTGTGAAGGAATCCATCCTTCGATATCGTATTTCTTTACTTGTCCGAGGCCAAGATCGCCACCGCAGTTCACTACCGTATGATACGGAATGCCGAGCTCTTCCATCATTTCCTCAGCGTTTCGAGTGAGCTCTTCGTGATGTGTGACTGATGTTTCGTGACTTGCTTCACAGAGAATCACCTGCTCACATTTGTAAAACTCATGAACACGCACCAATCCTTTGATATCCTTACCGTGACTTCCTATTTCTTTGCGAAAACATGGACTCCATACAATAAACTTCTTTGGAAGATCTTTTCCATCTAAAATTTCGTCTGAGTGGTAGAACATAGTCGCCACTTCCCCTGTTCCGGCAAAGTAGTCATTACCATCTTTATATAAGTCATCTTCTCCCTGAGGAAGGTATCCTGAGCCGAGTAGTGTCTCGCGCTTTACCATTGACGGTACAAGCATTGGTGTGAAGCCTTTCCCTTGCCAACGCTGCATGACATATTGCCATACCGCCATTTCAAGCATTGCCCCGTCATTTTTTAAGAAGTACCCTCTGAAGCCAGAAGTCTTTGTGCCACGTTCGAAGTCCACCATGTCTTGGGCTTCCATAAGTGTTACATGATCGAGGGGTTCAAATGTAAATTCTGGAATTGTCCCCCATTTTTTTACTTCGACATTTCCTCCATCATCATCTCCTTCGGGTACTGACATGTCCGGAATATTCGGCACCGCAAGCATGAGGGTACGCCAGATTTTCATTACGTCTTCAAGCTCGTCCTCTTTATACTTAAGATCTTCTTTTACACGGCGCATTGATTCAATAAGACCATTTCGTTCTTCTGATGTCGCTTTGGTTATGGCTTCATTCGCAGCATTTTGCTGTCCACGAAGATCTTCAACAACCTTGAGGATTTCAAGGCGTTTAGCATCTGCTGCGATTAAGTCCTCAACACTGAAAGAGAGGTGTTTTTTGGTTGCTGCCGCTTTAATAAGTTCGCTGTTTTCGCGTATAAATTTAATGTCTAACATGTCTCCTATTCTACCATGGTTATGTCTGTTGATAAAAGTCAGTAAAAAGGCATAAACAGGATATACTGTCTCCCATGATCAAAGAACATAATGAGGATATAGAAAAACATTTACAGGAAGTAGTCCCTCATGTGGCGATACATGAAGAATCTTATACATATCAACCCAAAAGCATGAGCGACATTGTGGCTCGAAAACTTGTACGGATACTCGCTGCTATTGGGGACTTTTTATTCCAAACGAGGTATTGTCATCGTGCTGTCGTTTTAGAAACAATAGCAGCGGTGCCCGGTATGGTCGGAGGATTACTTCAACATCTGAAGTCACTTCGTCGTATACAAGATGATAGAGGTTGGATACAGACATTGCTCGACGAAGCGGAAAATGAGCGCATACATCTTCTTGTATATAGTGAGCTTGCTAAGCCGACTGTCGGTGAACGATTTTCTATTATGATTGTACAGTTCTTCTTTTACCATATTTATTTTTTGGTATATTTACTATCTCCAAAAACAGCACATAGGTTTGTCGGCTTTTTGGAAGAAGAAGCAGTGAGTAGTTATGAGCATTACTTACGTCTTGTCGAGGAAGGAGTGCATGAAAATGTGCCTGCTCCAAAACTCGCTATATCGTATTGGAATTTACCTCTCGATGCAAAGTTAAGTGATATGATCAAGGCGACGATTAAAGATGAAATGATTCATCGCGACGTGAATCATCGTTTTGCGAACGACCCTATTGGGGCGACGCTTTGGAAATAGTAAGCCCTATGGGCAAAATATTCAATGAAATAATATTCAATATTCAAGCAATGCAATCAAGAAACAAAAATCCCCGCATCATGCGGGGATTTTTAGTGTAAAAGCTAGTTAGCTTCTGCGGGAGTGACTGTTGTGTCGATTGGAGCAGTAACCACTTCGCCTTCTGTTACTTCTGGCATTTCATCTGCTGGAGGAACAGCAACTGTTGGTTCTGTGGTTTCAGGTATAGCAACTGTTGTTGGGTCTACTGTTGCATCTGTTCCTGTTGTTGTAATTTCGTCTGACATATTTTTATTATATAGTTATCTACCCTTAAGTACGCATCATACCTTGTAACGACATATAAAGCAATGAATTACTTTTCGTGGACATAATATAATGAAGAAGTAAATACAACAAATTCCAAAATGATGACAAGCAATAATTCCCCCTATTACCCTCTTTTCTTACGGAGAAAAATATGGTAGTATTATCATCAATGTTCTCAAGAGAGAACTAAATGAATAAGGGCCCTTAGCTCATATGGTAGAGCGCCGGTTTTGCACTCCGGAGGTGAGGAGTTCGATTCTCCTAGGGTCCACAAATTAAAACACGACATCATTTGATGTCGTGTTTTAATTTGTGGACCCTAAGTATGACGTCTGCACGTCATACGAGGAGAATCGAATGGGCGCAGTGATGTTTCGTCAGCAGACGAAACCACGAGCGGCGGGTGATTAGTAAATCATGCCGGGAGGCCAAAGCGAGTTCGTCGAGTGGCGACGAGACGAAACTTGTAGCCGATTCTCGGTTTAACCTGCGTGTGACACGAGGAGAATCGAATACGGGGTCGCGAGAGCTTCTCGAGCGAAGCGAGTGCTCTTGTGACCGATTCTCCTAGGGTCCATAAAGCACATAACTCACCCTGTGGTAGGTTATGCGCTTTATGAAGAGTCTCATGCATATTTGCTAGCAAGCGAAAAAGAGAAAGTAAGTGACGATGAGTAAATATTTGTGGGGGAAATTCTGTTAAGGGTTTTTGCTAACACTTGAATATGCACTTTCCTTTATTTGTAGCCTTATCTAGGCTAGACTAAGGTAGATGACTTTCTTTTTCGACAATAAAGCTGGAGACCCTGTAATGGCAAAAATTAACCTCCGTGATTTGAATGCCCATGCAAAACAGTGGGATCATCCTATAAAAGGGCTTTTAAAAAATGTGGAATCCATGAAAAAATATTATGGAGATATTTTGAAGCTTTCAAAAAAGGAGCGGGAGCGTTATTGTTTGTCAATTTTTGGTCTTGCATTAAGAAGCGATTCGAATGTTGATTGGTGGGTACATATACCGAATACAGATCCGCCTGATGGATTAGTAATTACATTTAACAAAGAAGAAAATGGTCAGTACATGGGGTACATGCGTGAAGTTGAGGTGGTGGAGCACAGAGGTGAACCTGGGAAGTTATTTGATACTATTCGGAATAAGATGGTAGAAAATTCTTATGAACCAAACACTATCCTTAATTGCCTCATTCTTACTCCAGCAATTTACGATATGAAGGGTCTTTCTAAAAAACTATCCCAGTTTACCTCCCCTCTTAAACATGTTTTCGTGGTATTCTCGGGTATTGTAGCAACGAAATACGCACTTACCTCTGAAGAAGTACAGAGTAAATACACAGTAGTGCAACTTCTACCGGTGTTTCAGACAACAACATTCGACTTACGTTCTCATCTTCAAGATTTTAGCGAACAGTATGAAGAAGGCAGAGAATCCCGTCTTATTGAAGGAAAGGGTATCTACTACGGGACAGCAAATCCTACACATACAGGTGTCTTGCCCATAGCCGTAATTCCTTCAGTGGAAAGTTCCAACTAAAACCACTGCAGTTCACCAAAAATCAAAAGCAGTATCAACCGATACTGCTTTTAACTTACCCCTTATTATTTTTGTTATGATCTCTCACTTTAATTTCCAGCTTTTCAACTTCTTTCTTTAAATCAACAAGTAGAACTAAAGTTCTTTCGACCTCTCCCATTTCTGAAGCCACCTCTTCCTCTGTTCTGTCGATCACTTTCTTGTCTTTCTTAATGCCGGAAATAATAATTGACTCTCCGACAAACACAGACACGAAAAGCCCTGTAGAAAGAAGTATTGTTGCACCAAGAATAACTGACCCAAGAGGAGAAAAGAGGACACGGGGTACGCCTTGTATGGTTTCTAAAACGTCTGCAACATGCCAAATACCACGCCAGAACAGTACGATGCCTGTTCCTCCTATAAAGGTGTAAATAAAAGCATGTCGAGAAAGCCTCGCTCTCACATGATCTTCCATCTTATCGAAAAAGTTGTATACAAATTCTATGAATTTCATAATCATAGTATACCACTGGCTTTTGTTTCTATTTTTGTTATCAACAGATTACTTTGAGTTTTCTTCAATAGAGATATCGAAGAGCTCCGGTTTCGGAGGGTGGTGATTTTCCATTGTTTGAATAAATTCAGTCTCACAGAGAGCAACTCGAGGGTTTGTATTTAGTTCATCCCCTAAGTTTACTTGATTTCTCCCTTTGTAATCATGCCCCGGACGAACAAGAGTGTCGACATGTAAGCCTCCGATGCTAAAGTGAAGACTTTGATAGAGTTCTCTACTGTCACCAATCTGAAAATCAGTTCTTCCTGTGCCTCCAATCAAAAGCGTATCTCCTGTAAAAACCTCTTTACCGTTATAGATACTAATACTTTCATTCGTGTGCCCTGGAGTGTACATAATTCGAAGATTGCTTTCACCAAGAGGAATATTTTCACCACCAGTAACCTCTACGTCCCTTGAAGGTGAGAGTGCGTTCACGTGGCGAATGATCTTCGCTCCCGTTTTTGCTTTAATTTCTTTTGCAGAAGAAATATGGTCAGCATGAGTATGCGTCTCGATAATATACATCAATGTTAGATTGTTCTTCTGAAGAAAATCAAGGTACTCTGAAGTATTCATTTCCGCTGATGGGTCAATGATAACTGCTTCGCGTGAAGCATTATCATACGTTATGTATGACAGACATCCTCTTTGTGTTTGAAAGAATTGCGTCTCCATAGTTATGCCATTGGTAAACCTTTTGCTTGCCAGGTACTTGTTCCACCGGGAACGTTGATTGCCTTCACTCCCTTTGAAAGAAGGAATGAAGTAGCCTGTGCGCTACGACCTCCGGACTGACAGATAACGTACACAGATTCGTACTTTTGTAGATCGGTAGCATTCTTCTCGCTAAGTGTCTGGAGTGGTAAATTAACCGCACCGTTAGCATGGCCGGAATTGTATTCTTCTTTAGTTCGTACATCGATAAATGATGTATTAGGGAGAAGTACATTTTTTGCAATATCTTCGAGAGAAATTGTTGGGGTTGATTTGAAAAGATTGAACATAGTGTTGTGGGTTTAGTTTTTGTAATTTTTGTAATTAAATTTTTGTATACGTGCAAATAAACTTTTTGAGACCGTTAACGAAAGGTGTTTTTGGTACCTTGTAGAATATATGTTTTCCGTCGCGTCTCGCTTCTACGAGGCCGTCTTTTTCCATCATCTTTAAATGATGAGACGTTGTGGCGACGCTTAACTGTAAATGTGTCGCGATATCTGAAACACAAGAATCCTCTTCTTTGAAGAGGTAACAGATAATACGAAGACGGTTCTCGTCTCCGGCTGTTCTCATATGCTTAGCTAAAACATTCAAGTGCATGTTTGAATGATATACCAAACGCTTTTAAATGTCAAACCGGTAATTCAAGATATCTTTCTTATGCTTTATCTACATGTCTCCACGCAAAGGCTTTGTCACCATGAACTTTTTTACCAGGATTAAGTATTCCTTGTGGATCAAAGATATTTTTGGTTTGTTCAAACAAAGAAATGATTTCTGGTGAAAACATTTGTGGTAAGTATGCTGTACGAAGCAGTCCGTCATTGTGTTCCCCTGACATTGATCCTTTATATTCAAAGACAAGACCATACACTTCCTCCATAAGGGCGTGAAGCGTCTCTGTTATGCCCTCTTTATGAATGTTAACAAGAGGAATGATATGAAAATTAGCGTTCCCCATATGTCCCGCTACTGTATAGACGAGGTCTTTGTATTTCTCTTGTGAGAAAATAGCTTCAAGTTTTGGTAAAAATTCTGGAAGATCTTGTGGATGCACGACAATATCATCAATGGTTGGTGCGGTGCGCATACCTTGTAGCTTACTTCGAAGTAAGTTGAAGCTTTCTCGTCTGAATGTCCAGTACTTCTTCGACTCATTTTCTGATTTGGTTTTTTTGAGTGGAAGATTGAAAGATTTCAAATCTTCATATGCATCCGCTACGGCTTTTTCTACACCAACCTCGGTGTCTCCTGTAAATTCTGCCATTAAAATTATTTTTGGTACACCACCTGTGAGCGCCATCCAGAATTCTGGCAAAAATTGGAATCCAAGCGTAAACATATTTCCCCCCATACGAACGGCAATATCTTTGAAGAACTTGATCGCAATTTTGAAGGTATGGTCATCGTAGGATTCAAGTGTTTCTGGCTTGTGCACAAGGAAACGTGGAATGATTTCTCCTAGATGTGTCGTTGATGGCACGAACATGACAAGCATACGCGTGTGCGTTTTTGGCCGTACCCCTGTCATTGTTGCAGATGTAACTGCAGCAAGTGTTCCCTGGCTTCCTGTGATGAGTTTGGTTATATCAAAAATACCCGTCTCTTTATCATACACATTCCAAAGATAATATCCTGAAGAATTTTTTGATACGGTTGGCTTGGCAGCTTTAAGCTCATCGTAGTTATTCACGACGAGGGCGTGCAACTCTCGATAGATACGACCGCATTCAGTCTGCTCTTCCATTTTTTGTATCAACTTTTCTTCACGTATTGCTTCTAGGGTCGCTCGTTCACCATTTGCGAAGACGACATCAAGAGACTTGACGTACTTTTCTGTTTTACCGTACGTAAGTGTCTTTTCTCCGCCAGAATTGTTCGATACGATGCCTCCAATAGCTGCAAGCTCACGTGATGCTGGATAGCTTGGCATGAGCCAGCCCTGCTTTAAGGTTTCTTTCTCAAAATCACGATAGAACACTCCTGGTTCAGCTGTAGCAGATGTTTCTGTCACATTCGTAATGTGATTCATAAAGCGCATTGTGTCTATTACAATAGATTCTGAAAGTGGCCCACCGGTCATGCAGGTACCTGCAGCACGAAATGCAACAGAAATATTCACCCCTGTACTTTTTTCTTTAGAAACGTAGGTAAGAATTTTTGAAATATCGTCAGCGTTTTTCGGGTACACAACAATTTCTGGTTTTAGATAAAAAAGACTGGTATCGCGCGCGACACGTTCACGGTCTACTTCTGATACAGAAACTTCGCCAGTAATTCGTGATGCAAGTTCCGCCGCAATACGTGTATAGTCTATGGTGTTCATAGAGAAAGTGTAACACCTTTTAGTTCATAAAGAAAAAAGTTAATAAGGTTCATAAAGAAATACCGGATGACCATTTCGTAGCCGTCCGGTATTTTACTTTTGACTTTACAAACTTTATAGACTTTTAACTATTTACCCAATCGCCTCCAACTTCTTCTCTATTTCTTTCTCTGTAACCTCAAGTCGTTTTTTAAATTTCTTGAGAATTGACTGCTCTTCCTTAGTAAGTTCTCGTTTCTTCTCAGCTTTTACAAGAAGGCTGTGAAATTCTTCGGTGTCACGTCTTAGTGCTTGAATGTTGATCTTAAGAGCGTTCTCTACTTCTGCCAATGTACGGTGAACCTTTCTTTTAAAGCGACCGAACTGTAAGAGCGAATACCAGAAGGTTCCAAGTATAGAAAATCCTGCGACTATCATGATAAGGATTAACGACAACCAGTTCATAATAAACATTCCTATACGAATGAGGGCAACATTCTCGAGTGTAATAACTCGTGTATCTGAGAAATCACTCATCGCACCCTTAGCGTCTATTGCGCGTGCACGCATTTCGTAGATACCTGTTGGAAGCTTCCCTTCCCATGTTAAGGTGAAATCTCCTTTTTCATTTGATGTTACTTTTTCAGAGACTACTTTTCCCTCCTGATTGGTGAGAGCTACTTCAACCAGTGTTTCTGGGTATGTTGTACCAGATATAGTGAGTACTCCACCTTGTTCTATACGCTTTGTATAATTAGTAATCGTAGGAACGGCGATTGTCTGCAATGTATAATTCGCAGAGAGATCATTTTTGTTGCCGGCTTTATCGTATACCGTGATAAGTACTGTATGTTTACCAGAATTTTGCTTTGGAAGATGATAAAGATTAGATGAATCGATTGGATAAGTCGTTATCTCTCCATCATCAACACTCATTGTGATGTGATCAAGTCCAGAAAGAGTATCGTCTGCAGTAACCAGTACCGCAGGTGTAGGGTTCGTCGTTGTTGCGCCGTCTGGGAATGTAGCTTTTAGATTTTCTGGGGCCTTCGTGTCTATTTGGAACTTGTAATGTGCTACAGTGCTCCAGCCTGCGCTTGTTTTAAATTGAACATGCATATACATAACACCATCTCCATCTACACTGAATGACCGATTATCGATCGCAGGATCATAGACTTTGCTTGGTGAGCTACTTTCTTTTTCATCATAGAGCGTACGAACAGCAGTCACTGAAGAAGGAAGGCTCCATGAGAATGATGCGTCTCGAGATGAATACCAGAGTGCATTGTTTGGATAGGTTGAAGAAATAATTACAGGAACTGTGGCGCTCGTAACTTTGATAGGAGTAACTTCTTTTTGTGCAACAATTTCTACCGGAGTGATAACCGGAACACTATCTGTTATGGTAAATGTTGCAGAACCAAGCGTGCCAAGCACATTGGTAGCGTTGCCATCGTTCGCAAGAACTTGCCCTGTTTTGAGTGAAATAGCTGCACTCCCTGCAGCTTTCGCTTTAAAGGTGACGGTTACAGCCTTGGCTGTTGTTCCTGTGAATCCAGGGTTTAAAATCACACCCTCGAACGAGGCTGAGCCATCTTGATTTGAAAACTTTGGATCCTCTGCCCATGTATTAATGAGTGATCCTGATTTTGAAATAGAAACAACTTCGAGAAGATTCGCAGGGAAAGATAAAACAGATGAAACCGCATTAATCGGGTCTTGGTTGTTTGTTATTTTTACATCAATGGAGAATGTTTTACCAACAGTAGCAGTACCCGAAGCCGGCGACAATGTAATGTTTGCAGCGGAAACATTTTGTATTTGAAGTGAAGAGAAAAAAGCAAAAAGGAGAAAAATGGATAAACGACTAATGATGTGTAGGTTTGAAAATGTGCAAGAGGTTTTTACCATAACGATAGAGTATGAAGAGTGCAATGACTATACTTACTAGTATACGTGATAGATATGAATTCGTTTGTGAGTTTTCAACAGATAACAGCGTTTGTGTTGTGTGCGAACCGTCCTCATAAAAAACAATGCAACTCTTCCTCTTTTTATATTATGTGGTATCATATAATCATGCACCACCAAGAACTATCGGACAGAAAAGATCAGAATCTTTGGAATTTTATTTACTCAGTTTTATTTTTAGGATTTACAATTGGGCTCCTTACAATTTTATATCGTACGAACGGATCACTTCCTACACGCATTAATCTAGCAGATACAATCATTCTTATACTCGCCTCATTTCGTGTTGTAAGACTTTTTGTCTATGACAAAATTACACGTTTTGTTCGTGACTTTTTCTTTCATGTCGACGAGATATACACAGAAGAAGGTGTTACCTACTTCGAGCATAAAGAATTCACTCGCGGCTGGCGACGTGCAATGTCTGACCTCCTTGGTTGCCCTTGGTGCTTCTCTGTATGGTCAGCGTTCATGGTTGTCTTCTTTTATTTTCTCACGCCACTTGCATGGCTTCCACTTTTTATTCTTGCAATATCCGGTGCAGCATCATTCATTCAAATCACTGCAAACATGATCGGATGGAAAGCTGAAAAAGGAAAACTCGAAGCTAAGCATTTGGAAGGTATCAAATAAATACAACACTCTCTTCATAAAAAATAACCACATCGCTGTGGTTATTTTTTATTAAAACCTTTTCTCGTTTATTTTTTAGTTGCAGCTTTTATGAACGCAGTAAACAATGGATGAGGAGTAAGTGGGTGAGCTTTGAATTCTGGGTGCGCTTGTGTTCCTACAAAAAATGGATGAATCTTTTTAGGAAGCTCCATGAACTCGACAAGGTTTCCATCTGGTGATGTTCCAGAGAATACCATCCCCGATTCTTCCAACTGCTTCACATAGGCATTGTTCACTTCGTAACGATGACGATGACGCTCGCTCACTTCTGTCATACCGTACGCGGTTGCGACAATACTCTTTGGAAGAAGCTTCGCAGGATATGCTCCGAGTCGCATACTTCCTCCATAATTATCTGTGGCCATCTTTTCTTTTTGTGACTCCATTATCGTAATCACTTGATGCTCTGCATCTTTTTCAAGTTCTTTTGATGTTGCACCCTTGATACCTGCGACATTATTCGCATATTCAATGACAGCGAGTTGCATTCCGTAGCAGAGTCCTAAGTATGGAATTTTATTCTCACGCACATATCGTATAGCTTCTAACTTTCCAGCAATGCCACGTGACCCAAATCCTCCCGGCACAATGACACCATCAAAATTACTCAGTACCTTTAGTCTCTTTTTTACGTCCGCGGCAGTAACCGTATCACTCACCTCAAACTCTCCTGAGTTCATCCAGCTGATAACCGGTTTCTTTGATAGTCCGTATGATGAATGCTTGATAGCTTCAATGACTGAGAGGTATGCATCACTCAAT
The DNA here is from genome assembly GCA_041651055.1 of Minisyncoccota bacterium. GTDB lineage: Bacteria > Patescibacteriota > Minisyncoccia > Phycocordibacterales > UBA5272 > UBA11704. The sequence goes on along the minus strand of JBAZJW010000001.1, from coordinate 159,169 downwards.
ACGAAATCTCCTGTATCAAAATATTTTCCAACAATAGCAATTTTTACTTCGCTCTCCGCAGTATGTACACGTTTTACAAAGGTTGACCACGCAGCTTTACGTTTCTCACCTTCTTCTTTTCGTGATGCCGAAACCTTTTTCGAAAGGGAAAGAACTTCACACACGATATCTCCGACATTTTCTTTTTCAAAGTTTACAGGAACATCATAAATACTTTTTACATCTGGTGCAGAAATAATATGTGATGGTTTTATATTACAAAAGAATGAAAGCTTTTCTTTTCGCTTTGCATCAAGAGCTATCACACTGCGCGCCACAATAATATCTGGCCAGAGTCCGGACGACTGTAGCGTACGTACTGCGTGCTGTGTTGGCTTGGTTTTCATTTCTCCAATCGTCGAAGGAACAGGAAGGTAGGACACGACGACACACGCCACATCATTTGGATGCTCTGTTTTCATCATGCGGGCAGCTTCCAAGAAAAGAATATTTTCGTATTCACCTATTGTGCCCCCTATTTCGATAACGACACATTCAGCGTTTACTTTTTTCTGAGCAGCTTTGATGCGTGCAATAACTTCCATTGGCACATGCGGTACCACTTGCACACAATTTCCTTTGTAGTACATACTGCGCTCTTTTTCTATAACACCTTGGTATACACGACCAGTTGTCATGTAATTTTCATTCGTAAGCGTCGTGTCCAAGAATCGTTCATAGTTCCCCATGTCCTGATCTGTCTCGTAGCCATCATCAAGCACGAACACTTCTCCGTGTTCTGTAGGATTCATAGTACCCGCATCAATGTTTACATATGGATCAATTTTGATCGAAGTAACGACATGTCCACGATCTTGCAGGATCTTTGCAATAGACGAAGCAGTAATTCCTTTTCCAACTCCAGAGATGACTCCACCCACAACAAAGATGTATTTGGGAGTTAGTTTCTCTTTAGCCATAACAGTTATATATTGTTGTTTAGTATAGTAAACCAAACGAAGATAGTAAAGGGTTTACTATTTATTCACTGAAACTATACCCTGCCCAAATACCGACAAATCCTCCGATGGCTGTCAAAAAGACTCCAGTCATAGAAAACATACCCGCATTCCACAAACTAGGAATGAATCCTCCTATTGTCGAACCAATAAACATTCCCCACCAAATTGAAGTTCTGTTCATTCTTTCCCTGTTCTACTTTGTAAACTTGAAAGTTTTAATGATTGTTTCTCCTTCGTTGTAATAATTAGTTAAAGTTGTCTCTGCGACACCTGTTGCCATTAAATCATCACGATATACTGAACCGGTCTTTATTTGTTCAAGAGCAAAACACATATTATTGTGTATTGTTCTATAACTTTCTGCCTGGACGTATTTCATCATACCCGCACTTTGTGTTGAGAATTTCTTAAAAGCAACTCCGTTAATTGTTACATTCGTTACTTTTTGATTTGCATATCCCGCATCCGTTGTATAACATTCTTTTACATTTGGACTAACTCCGACACGAACCTCTGCCGAAAAATAGAGAGGGTAACTCTGGTGACCATTCGAGATTGATCCTTGATCAATGTTGTGAATAGAAAAAGATACGACAGATTTTCCCTGATTATTCTGTGCGGGATAGAGTCTCCAATTATTCCCAATTTCATGGAATGTTGAAAATCCATTACGAACCTGTACATACTTCGGATACTTCATTGCGAAATTGTACTCGATGTTACTGTATGAATTAAATGTAGAAGTATTCACGCCTGTCGAAACTGTTCCTGTTTTCACTGGAGTCTTTGTCGAGGTTGCAACAGATGAATCCGTAGAACTCGCAGTAAGATCTGTCAAACAACACTGGGCCCCATCTTCCGTTTTAGAATTCTTTTCTACATATACATATCCGATACCAAAAAGCACAATAATCAAAACTGAGATGCTTATATATTTTATATTTGAGGTCATGCCTATAGTGTACTCCTAAAGCGCGAAAAGCAAACATCTCTTTGTTGTGGAAATTAAAAAAGAAAAGAATCTCTTTCGGAGATTCTTTTCTTTTACTTCTCTTGTATGATTAATTTATTTCCGTGAACCAAAAAAACTTCTCATTTTTGGCAATACGTAATAATCAAAACCTAGATATCCAGAAATACGCCACGCAAGAATAAGAAGAATACCTAGGAAAAAGAACGTAGGATTCATACTTACTGTTCCCGCAAGGAGGTAGTTAAAATTCATAAATGCTCCAAAGAACGCAGCAACGCCAACCAAAAATCCAGCAAGGAGGGCGACACCGACAAGTACCTCTCCTAATGCTACGAGGTTTGACCACGTAACGACATGGGGCAGTACGTAGTTTTGTAAAAATGAGGCATACCACATCTGTACATCAGGATGAAGGCCTGTCGTTTTTTGTAATGCTCCTTGAATGAAGCCTGCAAGTGGTGCCCCTGCTCCATCACCCCACCAGAGAGGGTTTTGCATTTTTACGATTCCCGCAGAAAACCATTCCCAACCGACATACAACCTGACAACTAACCAAACTAAAGAAAGTCGTGTATCTGAAAAAACAAAACGAGAAAACATTGTTGCTTCATAATTAATGTGTCGCATGAATAAAGAGAATAAATAATAATTTTCCTTTTACTGTCTATAAGTATGCTCCTTCTTATTTCAAAAGAGAAGTGGAGAAGGTTATTTAAAGGGTAAGATTCATCTCTACTTCCCATTCACAGCGTTCGTCAGAAAATCCAACTTCTTTGCTCGTGTCCACCGTTTTATTTCTGCTTCTCGTTTGAGCGCTTCACCGATGGTCTCGTATGATTCTTGATATAACAAAACGACAGGTCTGCGGATCTTCGTGTAATGAGCACCCCGTTTTGAGGTGTTGTGTTCCTTCAATCTTTTTTCTACGTTTGTTGTCGAACCGACATAAAGTGTCTCATCTGCACAACGAAGAATGTAGGTGTGGGGCATAGGTAAAGGGTACCATATTCTATATATTCTGTGTCTGATACGTCTTGATAATTCTATCGCTCACAGAACCAATCTTTGGAAGTTTATCCAACGGAAACCACTCTGCTATATCTATTTCTACCTTGTCTAAGATAAAATCTTTTGACGCTACTTCACCATGAAAACTATGAACTGTGTCTTCTTTGTATTCTTGATATGCAATAAAGGGCGGGAGAGCTGTGATATTTGTCAGTTGTATACCCACCTCTTCTGAGACTTCTCGCCTTGCCGCATCTTCTGGAAGTTCACCTTTATGTATTCCACCACCCGGTAATATATAGTTATAGCCATACGTATTTTTAATGAGAAGAATTTCATTACCACAAAGAATCATAACTTTGACCCCTTTTGTTTTTGGTCTCGTTATGAACCACCACGAACGCATCATCACAAGAATGACTGGACGAAAAAACTTGATGGTTTTTTTCGTGAGAGACACGTGTGTGATTTGAGACATTTATATCTTTGCGAGTTCTGCGAGAATAGCATTATACGCACGAGGAACATCGTTTGCCTGAGCCATATCGGCCGCGTCATTATAGGCATCAACTGCCGCTTCAATAAGGCCGGCATCACGATAAATATCCGCGAGTTCAATGATGAATTCAAGTGTTCGAAGTTCTGTATCTTTAGGAGAAATATAAGAGGTTTGAATCTTCCTCTGACGCATATCCATCCAAGCATTAAGTATTGTTAAGTCTTCCGGATGCTGTCGTAATGACTCAGCAACAAAACTTTTAGTAAGAACATCTTCGAAGCTTTCTACTGGTTTACTTTCTTCTGGTGTTGGTTCATTCATGGGGTAAGTATAGCAGGTGAAGAAATGGAATAAAGGTATTAAGGTAGATACAAAATCGAGACCTTACCTCAAACAAAAATAGAAAGCAGTTGTCACCATTATTTGAATAGATAGTAGTATCAAAAATCTCTGAGGGTTCATGAGAGGTGCGGGAGAATTCTGTTTGAAATTTCGTATTACTCGAGGTGTATATATGTATAGTCCCAAAGATACATAATAGATAATCACTGACATCCCTGTAACCACGAGAAGGTTCGGACCTTCAGGGTCATTGAAAAATGAGAACATTTCTCGGGAGAAAATGATGGCTGTGACGGCGAGGATTAGTGAGGGATTTTTTGAGGAGGGCATGGAAGATGAGGAGAGAAGGATAAAGAGTAAAGGAGAGAGCTGAGAGGAGGTTACTTATCAACAAAAAAAGAAGCGAGGAAATACTCTAAATCTTCTCTTGTTTTCTTGGTTAAATCATATGTGTCTATTTCTGATAACGACACCCATGCAAACCCTGCCCCCTCGCCAAGTTTTAATAAAGATATATCAATATCAGACACAACAAAAAATACATGTCGCATTATTTGATGATCAGTATTTACATAACTACGAAGAGAAATTGCTTCCGATTCTTTAATACTCAAATTAGTCTCCTCTTCTAGTTCCCGCACGAATGCTTGTAGAGGAGTTTCCACTGCTTCTCCTAAGCCACCAAAGAATGCCCACTTATGTGGATTGAATGTTGTATTACCATCTCGATGATGAAGAAATACAGATTTGTTTTTTGGATTATAGAGGAAGCCTGCAACTGCGAAAGGTGTGTTCATGAAGGTAAGTATAGCAGGAGGAGGGTTGGAATTTAAGAGAACGATGTTTAGTAGAGAGCGGGAAATTATCAGAATTCTTTCTAACACAATGAAAAGTGTGAGCTGACACGATGGGGTGAAGTTGGAATAATCATATAATAAAAAACCGCCTTTCAACGGTTTCGTTAAAAGGCGGAAATGTATCCCTTAATCAAGGCAATTCTTCACACGGCCGGCGCGAAGAGAAAGATGCAGTACAGGAACGATGTCCCAATCGCCATAAATGAAACCCAGACGACCTTCACCTTGAATGGTACTGAGGAAGTCTCGGCCACATTATTGACTAGGAGTCCGAATATGCCCGAGAAAAGAAGCATGACTCCACCGGCAAGTTGGACCAAAAACCACTGTCCACCCGGTCTGCCGTGGCGATAAGGCGACCCATCGACACCCAAGACCATCATGCTTCCAAACAGTGAGATGATTCCCAAAATAAGGCAGAGCATGAAGAATTTTCCAGTTCCAGAACTAAGTTTCATTTCGTATCTCCGGTTGATCTGGTTTAATATATAACATATATATTAAATGTTGTAAATATTAGAAACGCAGAATTGACATAATTGTGTAAAGTGTTGTATTATACATCACCGTTGAACGTTTCTAATTTTAGGAGAATAACGATGAGTATATTTTTAGGCAAGTGGAAAACACTTGCTACCGAAGAAGTTGCCAACAGGGTAGCAAAAGATCACACGGTGACAGTCCGTCTAAGTGGTGGCTGGGCGAATCGATTTGCTGATTACCAACAAAAAGCTTCCGCTCGGCCAACAGACATCATGAAAGACGGACTTTCTATTCTGTTCGCTCTCGCGGACGCACAACAAGGCGATGAAAAGGTGGAAGTAATTGTCAGAATCAGATCCAGCAATGGTGAGATTACGGAACTTCCTCTGGACCAAGTAATTCCCCTTCAGACACTTGCAGACTTCAAAAAGAATGCAAGTTAAAGAAGAGGAGCTCAACAAGCAGCTTTCGGGCTGCTTTATTTTTTAGAATAAATACATGCAGCCATTCTTGTAGGAGTTTTTCTTATTTCAGTAACAAAGATTCTTTCCCTTATTCCAATTTGAGGAGCTACCATGCCTACAAGATTCTCCTTCCGCACGGTATCAGTCAAGTCAGTCATTATCTTTTTGACTTTAGATGAACTTATTTTAGTAACATCTTGAGCGCGAGAGCGAATTATTTTACTTCCAATTTCTGATGTCTTTTTTATTTACCATATGAAATAAGTATACACTAGTTGAAGGACTCTCCGACAAATCTTTTTTCGCCGTCGCGAAAAAAGTTCGCCGGTCGACTGGTAAATTAGTCGACACCTGTAGACGGACCACTCCTCGGCATTTTTCTTGCTAGAAAAATATGCCTGAGGCTTTCTCGTCCCTACGTGCCTCGAATTGTCGAGAACGGGGGCTCGGTCACAAAACTACCTCGCTTCACTCGAAGTAGTTTCGCGACCCCTATTCGAGTCCCTGGCGCGAGTGACGCAGGTCACTCGCTTTCCCCAGCTCACATGTCAAAAAAGCGTACTTCGTACTCGATGAATTATGTGAGCTGGGGAACAGGGACTCGAACCCCAATACCATCCTCCAGAGGGATGTGTCCTACCATTAGACGATTCCCCAAAAATAGTCAGCAGCTGTTAGCTTACAGTTAACAGAAATTAAATGAATACATCTCTATCCTCTTTCGACTGTAAACTGTCGGCTGGTCCAAACCACAATACCATTTTTGGCGTAAAATTTCAACAGGACAGGCTCAGAAAGATGGTATCTGTTACACTGCGTGGTATATGAAAATACTTGAACTTGGACATGTCGTGCTCTATGTTTCTGATCTTACTCGCTCTGCCTATTTCTACAAAGACACCCTTGGTTTTACAGAAATCAGTCGCAATGAAAAGACTGCCCTCTTTTCCTCTGGAAGAACACATCACGAGCTCTTACTTATCGAAGTCGGTGGTGAACCAAAGAAAGCCATACCCCCTTCTGCTGGACTGTATCACATTGGCTTCAAAATCGGCAACACGCCAGACGATATCAAGGAAGCATATAAAGAGCTCTTAAGTAAAGGAGTGCACATTGTAGGGGCAGGTGACCACACCGTCACGCACAGCCTCTATATTCTCGATCCAGACAATAACGAGCTCGAACTCTACGCGGATGTAAGTGATGAATGGAAAACGAATCCAGCATCAATTCTTACGCCAGTTAAGCACTTACCTCTTTAGAAGAATCCCCTATTGATATAAACGAAAACAGTTAGAACTACGAGCATGATCACTCCGTAGAGAATGTGCTTGTAGTGTTGCTTTCTCACTTCAACGAGAATCATGGTTACGAGAGCAAGAGCAATGAGCAGTATCAACACTTTGAAAATAATATCGATGTATGCCGGTCCGCCAAACAAAACTCTCTGATACCACGTCGAATACTTTTCTGCTTGCGGAGAGACATCTACGAGCTGAATCGGTTCTACATTTTCAATATTCTTCACGACAACAAGTTCTTTGGTGGTAATAACAGGCTGATACATAGGAACCGGAAGCGATGCCTCTCCTTTAACCTCCCCGGAAGCCATTGCGAGAGCCAAGCTACTTGATGCTTGTATTCCGGAAGTCACAACAGCTGGCTTCACGACGAGCTGTGTACTTATGGCCTTTTCATTTGTAGATGTAGAGCTCTTTACGACTTCGATTTTAGGCACCGCAGCTACAGCTGGCGTACCGAACATTTGAACCACGAAAATCGTTGGATTATTTTTGTACACACCTTCTACCGTTGCGAGACCTATTTCATGGAACTTCAAATTTAAAATATTCTGACGATGAAGCGGAGACGCGAGCCATGCATCTTGTACATCTTTTGAATCTGTAAAATTAACAGCGAGGTTTTCCCCTGCATACAAAAATGTATACCCGACTTCTTTGAACCAATGCCACGGTGTCACACCTTTCGGACTCTCATGAGCAAAGTAGCCTTCATTCACCATATCGTTTCCCTTAAGCATAGCTGCCTGATCAAGCTTGGCATTTCGTACAAGAGGTAATTCATTGTATGCAATACGAGAATCATTCGTCATGTCGACAAGTACATTCGCTGCAATAGACACACCAAGCACAGTCTTGTGAATAAAGAATGAGCTTCCGAATGATGCTCCAAGCAAGAACGTACTTCCGAAAAGGACGATAGCCACCGAAAGCTCTCGAAAAAAATGCGGCTTGTAATCATTCCCATGATGAGGAATGAAAAGATGTTTAAGCGCCACGAGGAATTTCATACAAACAGTATATATCACAACCCTCAAAAAAACACCCCGTTTCTGGGGGTGTTTTTTGTTAGATAATTATTGGTTTACTATTACTGACCATTCATACTCATCATCTTCGCACGTGAGAGTTTACCAAAGTAACCCATTGTTGGATAAACCTTGTTTGCCTTTTGCCACTTAGCTACAGCAGTTCTTGTCATAGAACCGAAGTATCCGGTTGGTGAAGGAATATTCAAGTATCCTCCAGCAATCAAAAACTTATGAAGTTCATTCACATCTTCCCCTCTTGAACCAAACCTAAGATCTTTAAGGAAAGCAAATGATGTAGCACCCAAAACTTCACCACGAACCGCCGAAGCCCCTAGGACTTGTCCTGCGGGAGCAACTGCAAGAACAGGAGTCACTGTAGTGTTTGAATTATTTGAAGCAATTACTGGTGAGCTTACAAAGTAAGAACCTCCTCCCCCTCCACCTGAAACTGTGAAGGCTGCTTGTGTGTATGTCACGAAGGTAGAGAAGTGTTTTGTCCAAACAACGAGATCATTCCCTACGTTAATTTTACAGTCTGCACCGGACGCAAGTGCGTCTCCTGCAGTCTGGGTATCAGCTGCACATGTTGTAGCAATTACACTAAAAGATCCTGCATGATTATACCAACCGATTTGTGTATTCTTTTGACCAGCGAAGAGAAGTCTGACACCTCTATCGAATGTAAGGTCAAAGTTACTTGAACCAAGGGCAATCGCTGATGTTACAGAAGTATTGAACCCAGAAAGAGAGACTGTTGTCGTTGTTGCTACAGGAGCATCAAGAATACCACTCCACAAAAGAGATCCCGAGATAATCGTTCCTGTTGGAACATCTACCGTTACCGCAACACTTCCACTTGTGCCACTCTGATGTGTAGTGGTTACTGTTTTTACTTTAACAGTATTCATTGCGAATGTTCGCAAACTAGTCGTGCCAGTAAATGAATACTGAGCATCCGCGTCAACAACAGCTACATTTTTTGTGATGTCATCAATCCAAATTGCTGCGCCAGTTTCTGAGTGAAGACTTACCCCATGTATTGTTAATGTACTTGTAGCAGTAACACCAGACCCTTGATCGACATTGACACCTCCCCAACCATTAAATGATGTGCTGATATTTTTTGCGTCCACTTCTGCACCATTCACAACAATACCCGCATGACCATTGTGTGTTACAGAAACAGATTCAAGTTTTACACCAGTTGAAGTGTAAACATTTATACCGTGAAGATTTGTACTACCTGTTCCATCTACGATAAGATTTTTGATAGTTACATCACTGTGACCAATCATAATTGCAGAGTTATTTGAATTACTTGTCTTGGTAAATTGTGCTTTCAACGTGAAGCCATGACCATCAATCGTAACCGCACGAGAAACAAGAAGCGCAGAGCTTGTCGAAGGAATCGTAATATCTGAACCGAACACTATCGTAGCAAGAGAAGCATTATTTAGTGCTGTACGTAAATCAGTTTCGTTTTTTACAACAGTAACAGTAAGAGAAAAATCTTTTGTGTTAACTGTTGTCGTCGAAGTATACTGATTATTTGTATCAATCACTGATGTCGCCTTAGTTGTATCGTCAATTCGTATTGCTGCTTTATTTTCCACATGAGAGCTTACTCCGTTTACAGTCAAAGAAGCAGGTGACGTAACCCCACTACCCAAGTCCACATCAATAGCCTCCCATCCGTTATATGCAGTACTGATGTTATTCATCACAACGGTTGAACCATTCACCACGATACCATTTTTACTATTGTGAGAAGCGGTAACAGTATCAAGGGTAACACCTGTTACTTTGTAAATATTAATACCACGATTTGCTGTTGTCCCTGTTCCGTCCTCTATAAGATTTTTAATCATTACATCATTCGCAAGAATGTTGATAACAGAACCACTATTAAACGTAGCAGTAAGTGTATGCATTCCACCATCAATAATCACAGAGCGATTTATGTCCAGCTGAGCTGCTAGTGATATATCTTGAGAGAAGATAATTGTACTCACAAGAGCATTACTTAATGCTGAACGTAATTCAGTTTCGTTTTTCACAGTTCTACTTTTTAGAGAAAAGACACTTCCTGTTGCTGAAGGAGAGAAGACATATGTTGTCGATGCATACTGACTGTTAGTATCAATAACAGATACATCTACTTTACTGTTGTCATCAATCCAAATTGCTGAATTACTTTCTTCGTGAATACTTGTTCCTGTAACGGTTAATGTTGAAGGCAATGTAACACCAGAACCTTGATCGACATTAATACCACCCCACGTGTTACCAAGAGTAGAGACGTTATGAGCTGTAACAGTTGAACCATTTACCGTAATACCAGACTTTGCATTGTGCGATACAGTAACAGTATCAAGTACTACATTTGCTGATTTGTAAATGTTAATACCATGAAAACGTGTACCACTTGTTCCATCTTCAGTGAGATTTTTGATAGTAACTGAATCATGAGCAATTTCAATTGCAGAATTATTTGTTGCATCACTACTACCAGTAAAATTAGCATACAGTGTATAGTTGGCACCATTAATCGTTAAAGCTTTATCAACCAAAACTTTAGATATCGTAGTTATATCAGAACTAAGTACAAGTGTGTCATTTGGACTTGCTGCATTAATCGCCCCTTGCAGGGTAGAGAAAAACAATTCTCCTCCATCGCGTGTACCATTTACATTTGTATCAATAAAGACAACACCTGTACTAGCAACGTCTGAAGCAGAAATAGTATTTCCATCCAATGTCACTGCTGTTTTAGCAAAAGCTCTACCGGAGAGTGTTGCACCTGTAAGCATGGCAATATTTGTCTGAGATAAAATAACTCCTTCAAAATGTGAACCAGATCCGATAGTTACTGTGCCAGTTGTCTGCCAGAAAACATTAGAAGCAAGAGCTCCTCCTGTCAAGATAATATTTTTATTTGAAGCAATATCTAATGTTCCTGCTACTTTAAAAATAAAAATATCTGTAGAACCCCCAGAAAGAGTAAGGTCTGTTGGAATCGTAACATTAGAACCCCACTGATATACACCAGATGTAAGGGTTAGATCAGTTAATGTTCCTGCCCCGACATCTGTCGTTGCTCCAGAAGAAACAGTCTTGCCGGCCGCTTCTGTATATGCGGTTTCCATATCGCTAATTGCTGTAGTCAATAATGTAGGACTCGTAATTTTACAAGATGGACCAGTGGCGTCTACCGTGTAAATAGATCCCGTTACCTCTGCACAATCAAGTCCAGTGATTGATGCTCCAGTAATAGGACTTGTTCCAATATTTCCTGTTATGGATGATGTTGGAATATTAGTAACTCCTGTTTTTGAAAGAATAACGAAGTTGCCTGCGGTCCCAAGATCAATAGGTAGCATTACTGTTGCCGAAACAGCAGTGAAAAAACCTAAAGCAAGAGCCGAGGCTGACAGAACCGAAACAACAAATTTCTTGTTCATATTTTTTTATTAGTATCCACTTGAGTAAGAAAACGTAAAGCAAAACAACACTGCCAAAAACACAAACTACCCGCTTATGTACGTATCTCGTAGCTAATCGCATTCTATGCTTATCTAATGGCTTGTCAATCTGTTTTTAGTGTTGTGTTTAATTAAAAGGCCCTTATTAAGGGTTTTATAGTAAAGACAAAAAAGATTGTCCTTTAAATCAGAATAAGGTTAAACAATAGAAGCCCTCACAAGCCGTATTTCGTGATAGGTATACTTCCCTTTTAGGTGCTCATGCACAGGGGTAAGCTTTTTGGTTTCTAGCTCTTCGAAGGTTTTGAGGATTTTCGTAACGTCTTTCTTGGCAGGAAGGACATGTGCAAGCTCGACAGGCTCTTTCAATTCTACTAACTTTTCAATGTGACCAATAATTGTATCAATAGAAAGATTACGTCTCTCGGCAATGGCTTCGATAGAAATTTTTTCTTTAAGCATATCTTGGGTCTTGGTATGTGATGCGACTTTTTCTTGTATCTCCTCTGCCTCTTCGTCGTCTAATTCTACGAGTTGACCACCGGAATTTGTAAGGAAGGCTTCGTGTAACTTTTCTGCTTCTGCTTCGGAATATTTCGCGATAGCGTCTTCGGCTTGTTCACTCTTTTTACGAAAAGTACTATCGGCCTCTCGCACTTCTTCAGCAATCTGTAATGCCTGAGGATTAAATCCCGTCAAATGAAGCCCCTCGAGTGACTTTAAACGTGAGAGTGCCACATATCCCTGGCCAGAAGCAAACGCACGACTAAGATCAATGGAAGCTCTGTCGAGAGTCATTCCCTGGCTCTTGTGCACGGTGATCGCCCATGCCAATTTCACCGGGAGCTGCGTGAGCTCGGCGCGTACTTTTCCATCTTCTTCGATTCTCCATGTATCTGGTTTGATGGTCACCGTCTTACCATTCGCAAGAGTGATGACTGGTGCACCTTCGTTGTCGAAACGAGCAACCACACCCATGGATCCGTTCACGTACGTCCTATCGACACTATTTTTTATACAAATGACTTTCGCTCCGACTTTGAGATACAGTCGCTCATCCGCGAGACAGTTGTGCTTGAGCGATTCCACAATAGACGCTTTACCTTTCGTGATCATATCGTAAACACGAGATTCGCCTTCAATCGCATCGTATTCTTTTTTGTTGATAACATCTACGTTCTCATTGTGCGTATATAACTTAATGTGGTCCTCTTTGTGTTCTTTACTGCTCGTTGACTGCAAATATTCATAATGCTCTTCTTCCACTTCTCCGCTTCGTATCGCTTGGAGTACGGACGAAAGCTTGTCATCGTCCTGACGGAATTGTTCGGTCAAATAGCACACTACAGGCTTGGCTTCACGCCATGCACGAGATGTAAATGCGAACACACCCTCACTTTCATAAAGGTCACCATGACGTACCACTGGAGGAAGCTGAAAGAAATCCCCCGTGAACACCACTTGTATACCTCCGAAAGGCATATCACTTCTTCGCATTCTTTTCGCGACCTTGTCCAACATATCCACGAAGGATGCATGAAGCATGGAGATTTCATCGATGATGAGCACTTGTGTTTCATTCCACCTTTTGTAGAGATTTTGTTTTTCTTCAAGCGCGTCTAAATCATACGCATGTAATTTTTGTTTGATACCAATACCACTCCATGCATGAATGGTCGTGCCACCAATATGCGTGGACGCGATACCGGTAGACGCGGTGACTGCATATTTCACACCGTGCTTTTTCAAGTACGCAATGTACTCACGAAGCGCATATGACTTACCCGCACCAGCCGCTCCTGTGAGAAAGGTCGTATGTCCGAGTTTGAGAATTTGTAAGGCAGTCGCTTGAGTCATAGTGGTAGATGTTAGATATTGGACTTTAGATTTTAGATAAATCAGTACCGACGGTATGTATATCTAAAATCTAACACCTAAAGTCTAAAATCTGTCTAGACCTTTAGATACTTTCGGACAGCAAGTAGAGAGGATATAACCGCCAATACCATTCCGGATAAGAGCAGTATTCCGAGAAGCTGGAAGAAATGCTGTGTATAGTATTGATTGATATTCATACCTTCAAAGAAAAATACTGTCTTCTTGGTAACCCAGATTGTCGCGGGGTAGAAAAACGCAAGAGTGATGACTGTCGCAATGAATGCATAGAGCATAGCTTCGACGACGAACGGACCACGAATAAACATATTCGAAGCACCTACCAATTTCATAATTGCAATCTCATCTCGATACACGAAGATGGCGAGACGAATCGTGTTGTATACAATCATACAACTCATCAAAATAAATATCATCGAGAGCCAGAAGCCGACCGTGTTGGTCCAGCCAATAATATTGTTCAATTTATCAATACTGTCTTTCAATTGATAGTAATTTATTTTATCAACAGAACCAGAAAGTTCACCGAGCAATCCCTGCCCTCCAGACAACTGATTCGCAATCGCTTCGTACTGTGAGGTGTCTTTCGCAACCACAGAAAGTGATGCACCGAATGGGTTAGTGCCGAGTTCATCGATAGCTTGCAAAGTAAGCTGATCCCCCTGATGCTTTGTTTTGAAATCAGAGAGCGCTTGTTCACGAGATGTATAGGTTACTGTTTTTACTTGAGAAAGACCAAGGAGTTTTGCTTTCACCTCAGTGATCTGTTCTTCACTCGCGTCTACCGTAAAGTACACACGCACATCCACCTTTTCACGAACCTGATCAAGCGTATAATCAAAAATCGCACGGAACAAATAAAACGCAGTAATAATGGAAAGCGTAATCGTTAAAATAAAAATAGACGAGAGCGATACAGTACGGTTACGGTAAAAGCCTCGCAATCCGGCAGTAACTATTCTTCTGGTGAGTGTGGTTTTCATGTGGACGATGTATTACATTGTAAACTTACCTGACTTCTGGTCACGGGTGATGCGTCCATCTTCCATGGTGATAACGCGGCGTCCGAGATTGTCCACGATGCCTTTGTTGTGTGTCGTGAGAATCACCGTTGTACCGAGATCGTTAATCTTTTTCAAGATCTGCACGATGTCGTAGGTGTTGAGTGGGTCGAGATTTCCTGTCGGCTCATCAGCAATAATAATTTCGGGACGATTGATAATCGCACGCGCGATAGCCACGCGTTGTTGTTCTCCACCAGAAAGCTGGTGTGGGAAGTGGTGCATTTTACTTTTCAAATCCACAAGCTCGAGCACATGCGGCACATCTTCCTTGATATCTTCATCCATTTTACCGGCAGCTTCCATGGCAAAGGCCACGTTTTCATACGCGGTCTTGTTCGCAATCAAACGAAAGTCCTGAAACACCACACCAACCTTTCGTCTGTAATTCACCATATCTTTTCCTTTAAGCGTACTAATGTTGTCCGAATGGAAAGAGACCGTCCCTTCTGTTGGCTGTTCTTCAGCTAAGAGGAGTTTGATAAGTGTTGTCTTGCCGGCACCTGAGTGTCCGACGATAGAAACGAGTTCACCTTGATGCACCGTGAGAGAAATATTATCCAGCACTTTATTGCCGTCGCTATATTCTTTTGAAACTTGGTCGAAGTAGAGCATAGTTTTATTGTAGCACATCCTGTCTTTTCACAATCAGTGGATAGAAATATGCTGACTAATTCGTAGATTAAACGTTAAAAACTTAGACGTGCTTTTATTTACCCTCGAACACAGCGGACCATGTAGGTAGTACTCTTAAAGGTGTGGTTTGTGTTGTATGCGGTAGAAAAACTCACATACATAGCATAAGAAGGATTGCTACGACGAGTAGTAGAAGTCCAGTAGAAGGAAGTGTTAGTGTTAGGAAAGTAAACGGAGTCTATGACTGGACTACTAAAGCTAAGAAAATCAACCAGGGAGTAAAGTTCATAGACATTCGGAAGACGCCAATCGGTTTGTCCAGCAGTTGAATCTGCCTCACATTCAGCAAGGGCGTTAATCCAAGTGTAAGATGTAATGGTTCCCGTTTGACAGGTGGCTCCAGAAAGTCCTTGTGAGCATTTCTTCCATGTAAGACCCGTAGTGTTGTCAGTGATGGTACCATCACCTGGGTCAGTGTATGACCGTGCGGCACCCTTTTGATATTCTCCATCTTGTCCAGTGCCAGTACATGAAATAATGGTACCTGCGGCATCAAAACAGCTAGTCTGGTTGGTTTTGAGAGGCTGAGCACTAGACGCACCACCTGAAGAGTACGTGCCGAGTGTTCCAAATAACGTTACACCACTTTTAATATTCCCTGCGATAAAATTAGCAGACGTGGTAGATACAGTCGCAACTCCATCGTAATATCCAAGCGGAGGGGTAAGCAAGAGAGATGTACTAGAAGCTGTACCACCCGTCACTGGATTATCATTTACTTTGACAGGAATCGTACCTGCATAGGTAGCAGATGTCAGAACTTTGGAAGCATCTGTATCACCAAATAATGTACCGATGAATCCAAAAGCACTTATACCGCTTGCAATCTTCGCGTTTGCAAGGTTTGTTATTTGTGTTGAAATAGCATCATAGATTTCGGTTAATGTTTTAAATGTAGTCAATACCGAACTAGGTGTTGTGGGTATGGCCCCTGTTCCTAATGTTGTAGTTGTCCCACCTGAAAGATTAAAAATATCAGTCAAAGTATACATAGTGTTTGCTGGTGCCCCTGGTGGAGTAAGTGTCCCAGCGTACGACATAGTTAATCCAAGCGTAACTAAACTTCCTGAAAGGAAGCTAGTTACTAGTATTGTTTTTATGTGTTTTGTGATATTGTTTTTCATATTTATTTTATTGATACTAATCTTAAGGATTCGATTCTAAATTTTTAATAAAGGTTATTGTCTTAGGTCCGAAATACCCGCGCGCAGGAGTTATATTATTATGTTCCTGAAATTCAATCAGTGCAGCTTGAGTAATGGGTCCAAAATATTCAGTGGGAGCATTTTCTGCTAAAGATCGTGATGCACTACCACTATTTCGAGTGATAAGAAACTTTTGAAGTTCCAACACATCACTTCCATATGTGCCGAGTGTAAGATCTCTAGTGAAAATTGGCTTAGTATCTACCATGATAATGGGGGTAATGGGTAACGCTTGAGGCACTGGTTTTACATCGAGGTTGCTTGGATTTGCTGGAAGCGGAGGTGCCATTATGGTGACTTCAGGTGAAGCTATTTTTATATTCTGACTTATATTTTCAATAAACCTTTTTGTGATTGGACCAAAATACCCATTAGCTGGGTATATTCCATTCTCGGCTTGAAATTTAGACAAAGCCTTCTGTGTTGCTGTTCCAAAATACTCAGTTTCATTTCCAAGTGAGCCGTTTCCTGTTTTAGAAATTACAAAACCTTGAGTATTTAAAAATTTCTGTAACGCTTTAACACCTTGATCTCTTGATCCTACAACTAAATTTTTAGAAGGTATCTCTATCGAGGTTGGGGCTGTAAAATTGACTGGAGCAGAAGGCGTACTTAGAAGAGGGGTAGGCGTTGTTGGTACAGCCGGTACAGCGGGCACAACCGGTTCAACTTTTTGAGCGGTGCTCTGATAAGGAGCCGCTACCACGGAAGGAGAAGGCATAGAAAATACACCGCCCATGCTTATGGCTGGAGGAGGTACTCTGCCAGAAGCGGGTCGCCAATCTGTCATCACTTTATTGTCACCTGTACCAAAAGTTATCCAGCCAATATTTTCACTATATGCGCTACCAGCGAAAATACCATCAGAACCGATAGTTACTCGCGAAAAATCTACCCAACCAACATTTTCTCCCCATGCATAACCAGACAAATTACCTGCTGCATCATTTGTAACACCGCCATATGTTTGAGGATTAAGTGTAAGCCATCCGATATTTTCACCATACACAGAACCGGTGAGAATTGTATCTGCTACATGAACATTGCCCGCAGATGAACCAAAATCAATCCAGCCTGCATTTTCTGACCAAGCATAATGATATGCAGCGTCAATCGTGCCGTCTGTAGTGGAAGCCCAAGCAACACCAGGAAACAAAACTGTAAAAATAAAAAAATAAAATCTTAACGTCCTTAGCATATAAAAGAGTATACCTCAGACAGTGGCGCTTTTGTTGAAAAATAAAATGTAAACTGGGAATATCCTGAGTACCTGTTCTTAACTATGGCCGCTTACTTATCTACAACCCTTTCTCTGCTTCGATAAAGGGTTCGAGTTGACCTTTTTCCAAAACACCTTCTACATCACTCGTCTCATACTCAGTGCGGTGATCTTTTACCATTTTGTACGGATGAAGCACGTACGAACGTATTTGATTCCCCCATTCTATTTCTGTCGTCTTACTAATCTGTCGCCCTTCTATCTCTGCTTTTCGTTTTTCTTCTTCTAATTTAAAAAGTTTGGACTGAAGAATTTCTAAGGCCTTTTGTCTATTCTGTTCTTGTTGACGTTCGGTCGCCACATGCACAGAAATATTTGTCGCAATATGAATAACACGCACCGCTGTCTCACGCTTATTTACATTTTGCCCACCTGGACCACCTGCTTTTGATGTTTCGATACGAATTTCTTCTGGTGAAAATGGTTTACGTTCTGCAGCAGGAATAATAGGCAGCACTTCTACCATAGCAAATGAAGTGTGACGCTTGGCTTGTGCATTAAACGGTGAAATACGCACGAGACGATGTACACCTGATTCATTTTTGAGTGTGCCGTACGCATTCTTGCCTGTTATTTCTATCGTAAGATTTCTGTACCCGCCGTGATCATTTTTGTTTTCATGAAGTACGGCATATGTGAATCCCTTTATTGAAAAATAAGCATCATACATTTCAAAAAGCATCCGTGCGAAATCTTCACTATCATCCCCGCCTGCACCAGCTAGGAGCGTCATGATAGCATTCCCTTTATCGAGCGCGTTCACACCGTCGCTCTGATCCTTTAGTTCTTTAATTCTCTTAATCACCTCTTGAGCCTTTTCTTTATCATTCCAAAAAGAACCCTCATTCATACGGGCTTCAAGTTCTGAAATTTCTTGAGATATATCTGACATTATCAGTATTATAGCAAGTACATAAAAATTTAGCACCGCTTTTGGAGCGGTGCTGTTACTTCTTACGGGGTGGAGGAGGTATCTCTTTTTTCTTTTTGAAATACATCCAGGTATCTTCTTTCATTTCGGAGTCCCCTCTCTCGAAATCATAGAAACGGGTAAGCTCTCGTTGTATGTACTTGGCCTCTGCCAAAAACTTGAGAGCCCACTCTATATTTTCCAAAGACACGAGAGCTCCAGAAGCACTGCGCATCCACGAAAGTGGAGGGTTCCTTTTTTCGTACATGGTCTTGATTTCTTGTGCTGTTTTTCGAGACCCCTCTACCGATTCCACGCATTCGAGAACGTGACGAACCAAAGGAGTGTCTATACTTGGTTTTTCCATTTTGACCTCCCTTGGGTTGGTTAAGAACAGCCCTTACACTATCCAAAAAAAGACCTTTTGTCTACTTATCATTACTATTTTATTTTTGGAGCCAGAGGCCGGACTTGAACCGGCAACCTACGATTTACGATACCGGTGCTCTACCAATTGAGCTACTCTGGCTTATTTTATTTTCATTACCTACTAACTTTTTACACATTTTAAGAATCTACTTATGGCCAAGCCATGAATCTGGTGATTCAACTGTGTCGAAAGTTTGCTAACTTTCGACACCTTCGCGGCCGAGCCGTCTCGAGCTACTCTGACTTATTATATTTTCATTGCCCTCTAACCTTGCACACATTTTGACAATCCAGAACCTGGATTCCAGCCTTCGCTGGAATGACAAATTCAAAAAAATGATTGATCATGAACTAAGTTTAAATATTCTAACATATTATTGCTTTTATTAAAGCCCGTACCAAGTATGATAAAATAAGAACCATGAAGAAAATTCTTATTATCAGGCACGCGGAAAGTGTCGGTAATGCTGGCGGGAAAATTGATACACACGATGCGATTCCGCTTTCAGAAAAAGGTCGTCTGCAGGCACAGGTCTTAGCCGAAACATTAGACGTAATCCCCGATCTCATTGTTCTCTCTTCGTTTTCACGCACAAGAGAAACGGCAGAACCTTTCATCGCCAAGAACCCATCGATCCCTGTGGAAATATGGGATGTGGAAGAATTCACCTATCTTGATCCGCGACTCTACAACGATGCTGATCAAAAAGAAAGGCAGAAAATTGCTATCGATTACTGGAGGCATGCGGATATTCATCATAAGACTGGTGAGGGTGTTGAATCTTTTTCAGAGCTCATTGCTCGCATGAAAAGATTAGTAAAAAAATTAGAAGGACGAGAAGAGAAAACGATTGCTATTTTTAGTCATGGAAGATTTATTTATGGACTAAAGACATATCTCCAAAAAGTTAAAGAACGAGGAAGTGTAGACCTTTCAGATGAAGATTTGGAAGAACTCAAAGAGCTTCACGCACTAACCGTTTTTAATCCTTCACAATTCCCCATCGATAATACAAGCGTGCACACAATAGAACTGTAACTTCGTCCTTGTTTTTGTCACCCCAATGACAATTGGGGTCCAGTGTCCACTGGATTCCAAATCAAGTTTGGAATGACATGGGAAACAGAAGTTTTAGAGATAATGTAGCGATTATTTGAACAGAAGTGGCACAATGATCTCCCCTTTCTCCACAAGATTTTGTAAGTCTTTACTTGAATTACTTGCGATCACTGAGAGAATATTTTGAGACATTTCTTGTGAAGGAAAATATGGGCGACTGTGATCACTCATAATTGGAATGATCGAATAGATGAGCATCTCATCTTTTTTATCAAGAGCAAGCGTATATCCCCGCTCTACATCTTGAGAGAAATACTGATCAAAAATAAAATTTCCGAGTGAATAAAAAATAGGTACACCTTTGTATAGTTCCACACCTTGCATAACATGTGGATGCGAGCCGACAATGGAGTCGACCCCCCTGTCGATAAGAGCGTGAGCAAACTCTTCTTGTTGTACACCTTGCTTTAAATCATATTCATTACCCCAATGAATAAATGCAATGAGAACGGAATCTGGAAATTCTTTCTGTAAATCTTCAGTGACGCGATACGCCGTTCTTATGTTCCATGTACTCGAAATCATATTAATACCATAAACAACGACGGACGTTGTACCGATATGCGTTTCAAAATAATCTGGCACAGTCGTGCTGTAGCCTCCGAAATGAGCGACACCTTCGTGATCGAGAATAAGCTTAGTGTATTCATACCCAGAAACCTTTTGATCAAGTGCATGATTATTCGCTAAAGAAACAGCAGCTATGCCATTTTCTTTCAAGACGGTTGGTGTACGCGATGGAAATGAAAAAGTCATCCCATTTGTTTTTGTAGGAATATGTTCTTCTGGTATGGGCCCTTCTAGATTTGAAATTGTTACGTGACTTTTCAAAAAATCTGTTGTACTCGCAAAAGGATACGCTAACCCATTTTTGTTCATAAGATCTTCCACGTGCCTTCCGAGCATAATATCTCCCGTAAAAAGAAGAGGCTTTGTTCTTTCTGGTTCAGGCGCCAAAAATTCCCGGATAAAAACTTCGCGCGCAGAAAGATGAATAGCGAGGTATCCAGCAATAATGAATGCAAGAAGTCCGAAAGATATAATATTTACTTTCGCAAGTGTCGAGGTCATGTGCATATGATACCCTGAAAGGAAAGATTGGGATACTGCTGGGAAAGAAAACGATTCTGAGACGATGATCAGAACCGACTACAAGTTTCATCTCGTCGCCACTCGACGAACTCGCTTTGGCCTCTCGGCATGATTTACTAATCACCCGCCGCTCGTGGTTTCGCTTGCTCTATCTATTTTTGTCCTACGCCTGCTGGCTACGGACATCTTCGTCGCTCTTCGCTCCTTGAACTGCGCCCATTCAATTCTGTAAGACATGAAGCAGTTCATGTCTACCTAAAATTCACTCTGCGAATTTTAGGCTCAACAGCTCTAAAAAATGGCTTCGCTTATTTTTTTGGAGCCGATGAGCAGAATTGAACTGCTGACCTCGTCATTACCAATGACGTGCTCTACCAACTGAGCTACATCGGCTTATATTATCCAACTACCCACTAACTTTATACACGTTTTGATAATCTACTTATGGCCAAGCCATGAATCTGCTGATTCATCCGTTTCGAAAGTTTGCTAACTTTCGACATCTTCGCGGCCGAGCCGTCTCGAGCTACATCGGCATAACAAACAAGTGCACACTATTCTACCAGAATTACCCGATACTCACAATTTTTGAAGGAGAGTGATGACCACTCACAATACGAACAAGTTCACCAGGATAATCCTCTCGCACAATTTCAAGAACACGAGTATTCGCGGCGTTATGTTCTGCTGGTGCTTTAACCCAAACACGCCAATCGTTTTCAGATCGCTTTTCTATTTTTTCAGAACGTGCGTCTGAGATTACTTTTATTTTTAGGTACATGTTTTAAATAGTTTACAGGTTATGGGTTACAGCTAACAAAAAAATCAATTCAATTACTTTTTTCCAATTTTATTTTCTTTCTTTGCCCTATACTCATCAATCAACTTATGGTTTCCTGATAAAAGGACTTTTGGTACGCGATACTTTTTACCAGCATATTCATACACTTCTGGGCGTGCATAAATCTCGTGTGATGCCATACGCTTTTCTTCGAGCGAGAGCTCGTCGTTGAGCACTCCTTTAATCTGACGCGATATTGCATCAATACACACCATGGCAGGCAATTCTCCGCCTGTGAGCACGTATTCCCCTATACTCCACTCTTTGGCCTTCAGGATCTTTTTCACACGAGAATCCACCCCTTCATATCTTCCACAAATGAAAATAATGTCGGTATACTTTTTGGCTGACGTCTGAGCAAGGGTGTTGGTAAACATTGTTCCCCCAGCGTTAAAGATAACAACCAAAACGTTAGTCGTTCTTCGTTTGTCGTTAGTCGTTTTAGATTTCTTAAAACTAAGTTTCTTATCTCTTTTTTCTATTTTCTTTTGTATGTCTTCGACACAACGAATGAGTGGATCAACCCACATCACCATACCAGGTCCTCCTCCATACGGACGACCATCAACGCGGCGATGCTTATCTACCGTATAGTCACGAAGCGCATAGGTGTTTACTTCTATCAATTTATTTTCTATAGCACGATAAATAATCGACTCCGAAAAATAAGAGTCGAGCATGTTCGGGAAAATTGTCACCACGTGGTAATTCATAATTATTGACAGTATATCATAAAATATGTAAAATATAAAACGTCAACTACCAGGAGAAAAGTATGAAACACGAAAGCAGGCTTCGCAGCATCGTGGAGACCTCGAAAGGACTCCTCTTTCTGGCTTCTATCGTCTGTGTGGCGATTGTTGCTGTTGGTGCTGTTGTTCTTGCCTTCTCGAAGAGGTGAGCATGGCCCAAGAAAAACAAACCGAACAAAAAGGGGTCGAGCACCCCTATCCGGCTTGGTGGGCTTTTCTGCCAAAGCAACAGCCTCAAACACCCCAAAACCCTCAGCCGGAATCTCCGGAGCAATAAGGGAAACCCCGAGCACCCCTGGTGCTCTTTTTTTATTACTAACGATCGAATTGATTTGAGTTAAAATTGTTCCAGATACGCGAAGCTTAGGAATTTTTCAAAGAAGGCGTACATTTAGTACGTCGACTGAGAAAAATTCTGTAGCGACAAAGTAGATGGAGTGATTTTAACTCAAATCCCTTTCAGGTCCTGCATAACAGCATCAACATCAGAAGTATCATATCGTGGTGTATATGATTGGCTTCCAATTTCTTCTTCCTTTATCATTTGTGGGGCGCGTCCTTCTGGTTCATTAATTTTCAAATTCACACGAGCATTATTTTTCATTCCAACAACACGAAGAAGTGTGCGGAGCGCTTTTGCTGTCGCACCATCGCGTCCTATTATCTTTCCCATGTCTTCCGCACCAACATCAAGAGTAATAAGCACACCCATTTCATCAACTCGTCGTTCTACTTTCACCTGATCGGGATTATCCACTAAAGCTTTCACTACGTATTCAACAAATTCTTGATCTTTCATATTGGTTTTTCTTGTATATTTTGTACGTTACATCAGTAAGTGTACCAAGTACAAAATAGAATAGTAAAAGTTGTGCACAAAGTCAGTTAAAAGTTCATAAAGTCAAAAGTAGACATGAAAGCCTAGACTTACTTTATGAACCTTAAACTTTAGAAACTTTTAACAAAAAAGTGAATTTTAAAAATAAAATCTCTGCAATTGCAGAGATTTTATTTTTAAAGTTATGCCTTTACTTCTTTCTTTGCTTGAACTGTTTTCTTTGGAAGAACATTTATTTTCTTTCCTTCGATAACACCTTTTGAAACGAGGAGATTGTGTACGGTTGGTGTTGTCTGAGCTCCAACTGACATCCAGTGCTTCACACGATCGCCCTTCGCTTCGAAAATTCCCTGCTTCACGTTATATGTTCCAACAATCTCAGTAAACTGAGATGTCTTTGCCTTGAGTGTACTTTCGGTAACAATAAGACGGAAATGTGGGTCGTTCTTGCGTCCTGTACGTTGTAATCTGATTTTTAACATGTGGCTTATTCTACCATACCCTCATAAAAAAGGAAAGCCCTGCACGTCCCGAAGATACCGGAACGGCAAGGCCTTTCAAACCCCCTGACTGAATACGCTGACCTGAACGATGCATCCGGTCGCGGGGTCTGGGTCACATGCGTGAAATTCGAGCCCCATAGCTTTTTTCACGTTAGGGCATTCACACTTCCTTCCTTGCGGACAAGGCGGAAAGCTTGTTCCGTAAAGAACAAAGCGATCCAAATCCTTATCCCAAATTTCACGAAGTTTTTCTTTTTGACCTTGGTCAAGGTCGAGAGCTAAGATGGTCATAGAGCACCCTCCTTTCTGAAATCTAATTCTACCACAAACAAAAAACAGCCGCAAAGCCGTTCTTTTTATACCATTTACGCCACCAGTGAATAATCAATCACGCGCAAATCCAAATTCGCATTCTTCACTTTTATTTTTACCGGTGTGCCAATTTTCCATTCGATACCCGTTCTTTCACCGAACACTCGTCCACCCTTTTGATCAAAGTTATAGAAATCAGATCCGAGGTCACGAAGGCGTATCATACCTTCACACTTACTCGTCTTTTCTTCTACATAAATACCCCATTCTGAAACACCGGAAACCATACCATCGAATTCCTGACCGATACGGTATGACATGTACTCCACTTGCTTGTACTTGATACTTCCACGCTCAGCATCTGATGCCTCTTTTTCACGACGAGATGCTTGCATGCATAATTTGTCATACAAACCACGCTCTGACTCCAGTGGGTAATCTCCTTCGAGCACACGCATGAGCAAACGATGAGTGAGCACATCTGGATAACGACGAATCGGTGACGTGAAGTGAGAATAGTAATCAAACGCAAGACCGTAGTGACCAATATTCTTGGTACTATAAATCGCCTTCGCCATAGAACGAGTAATATGCACCTGAAGCAGTGACTTTTCTGGTCTGTCTCCCATCTTTTCGAGAAGCGCATTCAAGTCTTGTGATGGAATGAGACCATCCATGAATCGCACGGTATATCCCAAGCCGCGAATGTAGAGGTCGAGGTCATGCATACGATCTGGATCTGGTTTGTCGTGAACACGGTACACACAAATCGCCTTCCCTTCACCATTTTTCTCTTCTTGTTTCTTAGTGATGAATTTACTTACATACTTGTTCGCCAAGAGCATGTACTCTTCGATTAATTTATGCGTATCACCACGAGTTTTAATGTACACATCGACAGGCACACCTTGTTCGTCTAATTTAAACTTCACTTCATCAGTTTCGAGCTGGAGCGCGCCATTGTCAAATCGTGCCTGGGTCAACTTTTTCGCAACAGTATTCAAAATGTTTAATTCATTGTAAAAATCTCCCTGCTTTGTATCGAGCGTTGCCTGTGCATCCTCATAACTATATCGACGATGTGAATTGATGAGAGATCTTCCGAACCATTCGTTGTGAACCTTTCCTTCACCATCCAATTCAAGCACACACGACATCACGAGACGATCTTCTCCTTGAACAAGTGAACACAAATCATTCGACAATACTTCTGGAAGCATCGGAATACATCTATCTACAAGGTATACGGAAGTTTCGCGAGCGACTGATTCGTCATCGAGGGCCATTCCTGGCCGCACATAATACGACACATCGGCGATATGTACCCCGACCTCATAGTGACCATTCGCTAGTGTCTGAAATGAAATAGCATCGTCGAAATCTTTTGCATCTGCTGGGTCAATCGTAAACGTAGGAATCTGACGAAAATCCCTGCGATTCTCCTTGTCTTTTTCTGTGATGCCTCGCTTTTTGATATCATCTGCTTCCTTCACCACCTCTTCATTGTGCACATCACTAAAACCACGCTCAAGAGCATACGCGAGCATTTCGGCATTGTTGTCTCCTGGTTTACCGAGCACCACGGTCACCTCTCCGACTGGAGATTTCTTTGGATCTGTCCAATTTGTAATAGCAACGAGAACCTTCATGCCCACTTCGGCGTCTTTGCGAGCATTGTTCGGAATAATAATATCCGTATACATACGCTTGTCATCTGGAAGTAAAAAGAACATACCGTTTTCTTCTTCAATGATTCCCGCATAACCCTTCTTTCCACGCTCAACAATACTCAAAACTTTTCCATAGAGTTCGTCCTCATCTTTTACGTTCTTCTTTTTACCAAGAAGTTCAACTTGCACCATGTCTCCATGAAGCGCAGTGTTGAGGTGTGAATGGTCAACAAAAATAGCACCTTCGTGCTCAAGCTCCGGAACTCGCACATATCCATCCTTCTTTGAGGTAATACTAATAGACCCAGTGAAGATTCTTTCCATATTGATAGAGTATAGCATAGCCATACAGTGCCGGTTGATAATTACTAACTAATGACAAGAACTGCAAAACACAAGGCGAGGCCTTGTTACTTTATTTCGCGAAGCCTTCGGCTTGTTTAAAATCGATTGAAAGGAGTTTCGAAGAACCATCCACTCCGATAGTCACGCCATAGAGCATGTCACAATGATTCATGGTTTCGCGGTTGTGTGTGATGACGAGTAATTTACTTTTCTCGGCAAGTCGCTTCAGCATCATGCCATATTTGCGCGCATTTGATTCATCAAGTGGTGCATCTGTCTCATCGAGTACCATAAATGGTGGAGGAGTGATAGCCGACATGGCAAACAAGAGCGAAATAGATACGAGGGCCCGCTCGCCACCAGAAAACATACTTATCTCTTTTACTTTTTTATTTGGCAGTGACACATCCAAGTCTATTCCCTGCTCCGTAATCTGATTCCCCTCTTCGTCTATCTTCGTCAATTGCACGAGCGACAACTTTCCTTTTCCTCCAACGAATACTTCACCAAAGAATTCACCGAACACTTTTGATACTTCTGTTACCCCTTTTGAAAAACGCTCTTCAAGCGATATCGTGAGCTCGTCGATAAGCGTGAGCAACTTCACTTCGCTTTCTTGTATGTCGGCAAGCTCTTTGGTGAGATATGCTTCGCGTTCTTGCGTCGTCTTGTATTCTGCGATGACTTCTTCACGATTCGGTACCCCGGCTTCTTCAATGCGAAGCTTGGAACGTTCAATAGCACGCATCAAATCGTGCTTTGGTGTGTTGTTATATTTCTCATCCACTCTTTCTTCCTTGTATCCAGCGATGACGCGTCCAACAATTAATATTCCTTCCTGAAGTAATGCATCGAAGTGTTGTCGTCGCAAAGAAAGTTCGCCTTCTTCTTGTTTTCGTAGCGCTATCGTACTTTCAAGTTCGCGAAGTTTACTTTCGAGAAGCATGATTTTCTTTTCTTCATCGTGACGTGATTGCACATCTCTTTGTGCATGTGTGTCTACCATGTCCAACCGTTCTTGAAGAGCGACCATTTCTTTACTCAACTCTCGTTCTTTTGCTTCATGATCTTCGATAGCGACAACAATCACCGAAATGTCTTTAGTGATAAGGTCTTTTTTGGACTCTTCACCTGTCGCATGTGTTGTGAAAAATGTTTCAACCGTATCAGAAATTTGTGCGGCCTTATTTTTTGCATCAGTAATATTTTCTAACCCGAGAGCGTGATGCAAACCTTCGAAGCCGTGAGAAATGAGTGAGTGCGTATTGATAAACTCGGCATTATCTATGGTGATTGCTTTTTGCTCATGTTCACGAAGTAACTCTTTTTCAAGATAAGCTTTTTCGGCTTCTAGTCTTCCGAGAGTCTTGGTCACCTGATCGCGACGCTCGAGAATCGAACGCATTTCGGCTTGCAAAGTTTGCTTTTCTGCACCCGTTTCTATTCTGACATCATGCGTTTTTTCTCGAAGTACATGTAACTCTTTGTTGATAGAGTCAGTAATTAATACAAGCGAGGAAGATGCCCCTTGTTCACATATTCGTTCATGTAATAATCCAAGTTCATACGCTTCACGAGTGAGATACGCAGTGAGAAGTACGTGCAACTTTTGTCTTTCTTCTTCTTGTGACTCTATTTTTTCAACCTGACGTTTGAGGTGTGAGAGGTGCGGAGCTATTTCTTTTCGAAGTAAATCCACCTCGTGCACATGTGTCTTCACCCGATCAAGCTTACGTTTACTTTCATTCAAGCGCATGTGGTAGACACGAAGACCGAGAGCATCTTCGAGTGCTTCTTTGCGGTCACGTGGAGAAGCGAGCAAAATTCTGTCTGCCTCACCTTGATTGATAATGGTATGAGAACTTCCACCAATACCTGCAAATGATAAAAGTTCCTGCACATCCTTCAGGCGAATCTTGGCATCGTTCAACATATAATCACTCGTGCCGTCGGCATAAATGACACGTGAGAGCACGAGTTCATCGTAGACGAGATACGTTGCAAGCTCAGCACTTGCGTGTGATGTGTCACCTTTTTCTTTATTATCTATCACCATCGTCACTGAGGCACGTGACATTTGTGCAAGATGTTCTGACCCTTTGAAAATAACATCAGCACCAATCTTACCACGCATACTTTTCATGGATTGTTCTCCGAGCACGAAGCGTATCGCTTCAGCGATATTTGATTTTCCTGAGCCGTTCGGACCAACAACACCGGTCACCTGATGTGTGACATCAAGTGTAGTTTTCTTGGCAAAGGATTTGAAGCCTTGTATGGTGATGTGGGACAACTTCATAGTTTAGAGAAATAAAGGAGAGAGGTGAGAGAAATACAAAATCTCACTCAATACACAAAGTGTAGCATGAGAGATAAAAATCCTTAGAAGGAAAAGTGTTGTTAGGCGAGAATTTTACGAGATGCAAAATGAATCACGTATGCAATAAAATATGCAAGCATGAATCCACCGACAATATCGTACCAATAGTGCACTCCAGCGAGCACACGTGCGATACCTGTGACTGTAGCTAAAATGAAAAGTATTTTACCAGCATGCTTATCGAATGAGTACATGCTCCATGCAAGTCCAAACATAAATGCAGCATGCCCTGACGGAAAACTATACGGGTCGCTTGGAATAAAAAGAGCACTTGATAAATCTGGACGAGGGTGTGCGATGATATCTTTTGCATACACAGAAACAACCCACGAAAGCACAGCACTGCCTGCAATAATAAAAATATGCCGAACATGATGTTTCTTCTCATGTTTTGTAAGCACATGCATAAGCGCGTATACACTTGCCACATAAATGGGAAGAGCGGCAACAAAATAAATAGCGTTATCCATAGCGTAGTAAAAACAGCATAGCATATGTGTTAAACTTTGAAACATGACACTATTTCACTCACTCATACTTGGAATCATTGAAGGGTTAACAGAATTTTTACCGATATCGTCTACGGGACACATGGTGCTCGTATCGCACTTTTTACACCTCCAAGAATCAAGCACTCTTGCCACATTTGAAATTGTAGTACAGGTCGGAGCAATCGCGGCCGTTGTAGTACTGTACTTTAAAAAACTTTTTGATCTCGGTATCATAAAAAAACTAATCGTTGCATTTATTCCAACCGGAATTGTCGGCCTAGTAGTGTTTCCACATATTAAACAATGGCTACAGAATCCTCTTCTTGTGGCCTTCACAATGACACTAGGTGGAATTATTATTATTCTCGTAGAAAATTGGTACACAAAGAAACAAGAAGGAGGAGATGTGAAGGCGCGAGAAATTACTTACACACAAGCTCTTCTTCTTGGTTTTTATCAGGCAATTGCCGTTGTGCCTGGGGTTTCTCGTTCTGGTGCAATGATTATTGGAGGGCTTACAATGAAACTTTCTCGAAAAGTGCTCACTGAATTTACTTTTTTACTTGCCGTACCAACCATGGTTATTGCAACACTCTATACACTCTACAAAAAAAACAGTGAGTTGGTATTTACTGAGATCATCCCTATTCTTTTCGGCACTTTTATATCATTTGCTGTCGCGCTTATCGTCATTAGATATTTCTTAGATTACATTCGTTCACATTCATTTAAAGTTTTTGGATGGTATAGAATTATTGTAGGTATACTACTTCTCATAATTCTTCTGTAAAGAGAACGTGGGGAGGCCACGAAGTGGCCTCCCCGTATTTGACACAAGAGTTTATTTACTTTAGTATTCTTAATTGAAAAGTACCAGAGGGCTTCTCACCCTCCTAATCGTAATTTACACCCAAGAGAAGTTGGGTGTCTCAAGGAGAAACGATGTACCTTGCATATTTCCAGGGCAATGCCACATTAACGAGGCTTGTGGTACCCCCAATATTTGCGGGACTGGTTAAAGACAAACCACGGGTGGGTGGGCGACTTCATTTTGAACCAGTGAGCGCTTCCGTATCCCGTCACTTCGCTGAAATGGAGCTCCCGTGCGACCCACAACACAACCCAGACTTGAAATCGAAACCAATAACAACACTTGACCGAATGTCTGACGGCTGCCTACTGGTAAACACCTCCAAAGGACATTATCTGCTTGATCCTGTCAAGTAAAAGACTCACCGTGTAGTGCTAACAGCGACCCTCGGGCCGCTGTTTTTAATTCTAATTTAAGTATTTTTATTTCCTTTTAACTTTACGGACTTTATAGACTTTCGACTATAAATGTCTCCTGTGCTTCACCGCAATTTTCACGCGGTTCAATTCCTTTTCAATCATTCCTTCAAATACTCCGAAGTCCACATCATCTTCCTTTTCATCTTTCATAGCTTTTGCTCGTGCAAGCGCTTCTTCGGCGCGCGCATGATCAAGTTCATCAACGGCTTCACCTCTCTCGAGTAACACCACCACTTCAGTCAAACCTTTTCGATGTGGGCGCACATTTACCAAACCTTTAAAGACTGCATAACTAATCCCTGTTGCTCCTTTTCGCACAATCATTTCCCCTGCCTTAATAGAGGAAACAAGTGGAATGTGTTTGTTGAGCACCGTAATCACACCGCTCGTTGTCGGAATACTAACATTGTCGATTATTTCATCAACAACTACTTTATCGGGGGTGACTACTTTGAGTGATAACATAAATGATCGTTAGGGCGTTCTTCGTTCTTCGTTCTTCGTTTTGAATTTCCTAACGAATAACAAGCAACGAATAACGTGAATTAATTATTTGTTGTTGCAGTATGTTTAGCGATTACATCATCAATACTTCCTTGCATATAAAATGCTGACTCCGGAATATGATCATGCTTTCCTTCGAGGATTTCCTTAAATGAACGCACAGTGTCTTCTTTCTTTACGTACACACCTGTTGCTCCTGTGAACTGTTCCGCTACGAAGAATGGTTGTGACAAGAATTTCTGAATACGACGCGCACGAGCCACGGTCTTCTTATCATCATCAGAAAGTTCGTCCATTCCAAGGATGGCAATAATATCTTGCAAGTCCTTGTAACGCTGAAGCACCTTCTGTACACCACGAGCTACATCATAATGATCCTGTCCTACTATGTCTGCTTGAA
This sequence comes from Minisyncoccota bacterium, assembly GCA_041651055.1. Classification (GTDB taxonomy): domain Bacteria; phylum Patescibacteriota; class Minisyncoccia; order Phycocordibacterales; family UBA5272; genus UBA11704. The sequence continues at coordinate 127,714 of JBAZJW010000001.1, read as the reverse complement.
GAATAGTAGATGAGGAGTCGAGTGGATCTACCGCTGGATAAATACCAAGTTCAGAAAGCGGGCGTGAAAGCACAACTGTTGAGTCAAGGTGAGAGAATGTCGTCGCTGGCGCTGGGTCAGTAAGGTCATCCGCTGGCACGTATACCGCCTGAACAGACGTAATAGAACCATTCTTTGTCGATGTCACACGCTCTTGTAATTGTCCCATTTCTGATGCGAGTGTCGGCTGATATCCCACAGCTGACGGCATACGACCAAGGAGCGCAGAGAGTTCAGATCCAGCTTGTGTAAATCGGAAAATGTTGTCCACGAAAAGGAGAAGGTCTTTCTTTTCTTCATCACGGAAATATTCCGCCATAGAAAGTGCAGAGAGGGCTACACGAGCGCGAGCACCTGGCGGTTCATTCATTTGACCGAACACGAGCACTGTCTTGTCGAGCACTCCTGACTCTTCCATTTCGCGATACAAGTCATTTCCTTCACGAGAACGTTCTCCAACACCAGCAAAAATAGAATACCCTCCGTGTTCAGACGCGATGTTACGAATGAGTTCCTGAATCACCACTGTCTTTCCCACTCCAGCTCCACCGAAGAGTCCAACCTTTCCTCCTTTAAGGAATGGACAAATAAGGTCGATAACCTTGATACCCGTCTCAAGAACTTCCGCATGTGTAGACTGTTCATCAAACGTTGGTGCAGCACGGTGAATCGGATACGTCTTAGCAGTAGTCACAGAACCTTTCTGGTCAATAGGAACACCTGTCATATCAAACATACGACCGAGAATTTCAGGACCAACCGGTACCTGAATGTACGCACCAGTATCAATCACTTCCATGCCACGAGTGAGACCGTCAGTGGAAGACATGGCCACCGCACGAACGTCGTTGAAGCCCAAGTGCTGAGCAACTTCAAGTGTAAGAGATGTGCCGTCCTCACGTTTAACGATGAGTGCATTTCTAAGATTCGGCACACCTTGTGTGAAGGTGATGTCGAGAATAGGTCCGATGATTTGTGTGATTGTTCCTGTGTTCATAATGTTTGATGTTTGATTAATAATTCCTATTGCTTAAAAGCAAAATGATGAGCTCATGTATATGAGCGCATTATTTTGCTTTTAGGAAGACAGGGCCATAGCTCCAGAAGTAATCTCGGCGATTTCTTGCGTCACGCGTTCCTGGCGAGCGCGGTTGTAGTACAACTTAAGCTCGTCTTCGAGTTCACTCGCATTATCTGTCGCTGATTTCATAGCAAACATACGTGCTGAATGTTCAGACGCACAACTTTCTAAAATAGCACCATAAATAATGTTGTGAAGCATCATTGGAATAATACTTGAGAGCACGGCTTCCTGATCTGGTTCATATGCATATCTCGGTTCACCGTGTGTATCTGGTTTTCCGTCAGATAAAAATGGAAGCAGTTGTAGCAGTGTCGGTGTAAAGACCGTACCAGAAGTGAAGTGTGTGTAGAGCACACGTACTGTGCCGATTTTCTTTTCTTTGTACCAATCGACAATCATCGTCGCTGTCGCATGAGCATCGTCTGATGTAAGCACAGGATGATTAAATGATGCAAGTGTTTCTAAATGAAGCTTCTTAGCAACTTTTTCAGAATACTTTCCGTACGCAATCACTTTCAAATTCTTACGCTCATCCGCAGTGTAGGCCTCGAGTAATTTACGGTACACGTTCACATTGTAACTTCCACACAAACCTTTATTTGATGCAACAATAATCACCACGTCACCCTCGACACCATTGTGTGCGAGAAGTTCATGACGAGTTAGTGGGTCAAGCGAAATATCCTGAAGCACATTTTGTGCCTCAGTATGGAATGGTCGAAGTGTAAGAGCGTTATCAATAGCCTTTTTCATCTTCGCAGCAGAAACCATCTCCATCGTTTTAGTGATTTTCTTGATACTGCCGACACTCTTGATTTTTTGTTTGATAATTTTTGTTTGCATGGTTGCTTCGCAAAATTTTTAGTTTTTAGTTCTTAGTTTCTAATGAATGTATTTCAATAAAAATTTAAAATTAAAAACTAAAAATTAGCATGTAATACTACTCATTATTTCCATGGATGTGCACAAAATTCTCTAAAGCTTTCTTAAGAGATTCCTCTGTTGCCTCGTCCCATCCTTTCTCGATAGCAACGAGCACGTCTTTGGCAGTAGAACTCATGTAACTATGCATTGCCTTTTCCCATGCAACGATATCTGTCGTCGGGACAGTATCCACAAAGCCATTGTTCACTGCATACACGGTCGACACCTGAAGACCTGTACGAAGTGGGCTACCGTTTGCCTGCTTCAACATTTCTTGTGTTCGCTTTCCTCGTTCGATAGTACGCTTGGTATCCGCATCAAGATCAGAGTCAAACTGTGAGAATGATTCGAGCTCACGATACTGTGCCATAGCGAGTTTCATTTTACCAGCATTCTTCTTCATTGCTTTTGTTTGTGCTGAAGAACCCACACGAGATACTGAAAGTCCAACATCAATAGCTGGTCGCATACCCTTGTAAAAGAGGTTCGCATCCAAGAAGATTTGTCCGTCGGTAATAGAAATAACGTTCGTTGGAATATATGCTGACACGTCCCCGGCTTGTGTTTCGATAATTGGGAGCGCGGTTATAGAACCACCCCCAGCAGCCTCATTTCTGCGACATGCACGCTCAAGAAGGCGTGAGTGGAGGTAGAACACATCTCCAGGATACGCTTCACGTCCTGGTGGACGCTTGAGAAGAAGCGACATTTCACGATACGCAACCGCATGCTTTGAAAGATCATCGTACACAACGAGCACATCCTTCTTTTGTCCCATAAAATATTCAGCAACGGCAGTACCTGCATATGGTGCGAGGTATGAAAGTGCGGCGGAGTGTGACGCTCCGGCGAGCACCACCACGGTGTATTCCATAGCACCTGTCGCACGAAGTTTTTCAACAATCTGTGCGATTTTTGATTCCTTTTGACCGATAGCAACGTATACACAAATAACTCCTGTGCCTTTTTGGTTAATGATGGTGTCGATAGCGATAGTCGTCTTTCCTGTCTGGCGATCACCAATGATGAGTTCACGCTGTCCGCGTCCAACAGGAATCATAGCGTCAATAGCCTTGATACCTGTTTGCATTGGCACATTCACCGGTTCGCGATCCATAACACCTGGTGCAATCTTTTCTACAAGTTCAAATGACGTGAGTCCTGAGAGCTTTTCGCCGTCTACTGGATTCATGAGTGAATCAACTACACGACCAAGGAGCGCTTCTCCTACAGGGATAGCGAGCACACGTCCTGTACGTGTCACCTCTTCACCTTCACGTACCATGTCAGCACCAGAAACAATAACTACTCCCACCATGTCGGATTCCAAGTTGAGTGCGAGACCTTTCGCACCAGAAGCAAATGTCACTTCTTCCATACTTGCGCATGAGAAAAGTCCAGAAACACGAGCAATACCATCACTTACAGAGATAACATTCCCGACTTCATTGACTTCGATTTCTGTTGAAAGGCTTTCTATCTTTTTTTCAAGATCCTTGATTATTTTTTCTACTGACATGGCTTGGTGGTTATTGGTTATTAGTAATTAGTTAACTGTCTCAGTACTCGTTCGGCGGACCCATCGTATAATTTCCCTTTGAACCGAGCCTTGAATCCTGCAAGGAGATTTTTGTTAACAGTTACCCTGTGCGGGGCTATATCATTTCCTACAATCCGTTTGATATGTGCTATCGATTCTTCTGAAGCTTCAAACGGGGTTTCTATCAAAACAGTATCCCGTGCACCATCATCGCTTTTCATTTGCGTTACCGCTTTCAAAATAGAAGGCAGTAATGAGAGAAGTTTGTATTCTTGAAGTGTTTCTGAAACAACACCAATACTCACATTCTTTTCTACAATGTAGGTGGCAATTTTGCGGGATAAGGTCATAAGGGCAGTTTTTAGTTTTTAGTTTCCAGTTTTTAGTGGATACAAATACATACTTATGCGTTCATACGAGCAATGAGGGCGTCGTTATCTGTCTGGGTCATTTCTTTTGAAAGTGCGGCAGCATAAAGCTTGGCAACAATAGCTGGAGCACGCTCTGCAAACTCTTTTTCTACATGAGCCTTTAGATTTGCTTCTTTTTCTGCTAACGATTCCATTTTTCTTGCAGCATCATCTTCAGCTTCTTTGCAAATGCTTTCAGCGAGAGCTGATGCATTCACTTCCGCCGCTGCGACGATATCCTGACCCTCCTTTCGAGCTTCTTTTATCATTTTCTTCTTTTCCTCAGAAGCAGAAGCGAGAGCCTTTTCAGCATCCGATGCCTGAGAAAGCCCTTTTTCAATGACATCGTGACGAGTTTGTATAACCTTTCCGATTTTACCGAAAAAGAACTTGTTCAAAAGAAACAAGATGATGAGGAAGTTGATGAAGTTCGCGAGCGCAACGTGCCAGTTGAAGCCAACAGAACCGAGAATGTTTAATATTTCTTGCATAAAGAATAATAGTTAGGACGTTCTTCGTTCTTCGTTAGGAATTTCCTAACGAAGAACTGCCTAACGATTAACGGTTCTTGTTACTTGAGGAGGAAGAATGCTACAAGCGCGAAAATGGCAGTTGTTTCTGTCATAGCCACACCAATAATCATCTTTGAGAAAAGAGAACCTTCAACGTCAGGATTACGTCCAATAGCTTCCATTGTCTTGCCAACGAGGTAGCCTTGTCCGATAGCCGTTCCTACCATGGCGAGGATACACATTCCTTTTGCGATATAAATTGCTGCTTCTGGGGTCATATAAATTCAGTTATTAGTTTTTAGTTATTAGTTTTTAGTTAAATACAAATACTAAAAATACTTGAATCCAACAAAAAACATATAACGCTTCAATAAAAATTCGCCTCTCGGCTTTGGTTTGGAGTATAGCAGAAAAAATACTTTTTTGCATTCCTCCTGTGGAAGAAAGGTTGGACTACTGTTTCCGGCAATAAAAAAAGAGCCAGCTGATCGCGGACTCTGTTATGCGGCCTGTCGGCTCGCTTTCAGGGTTCCATCAAATTGGCCCGCACAAGGAAACGTCAACAGCCGTGAAGATCAGCAGATCCCCTCCTAACGAATAACGTCCTAACGACCAACGATTTAATGTCCTTCTTTCTTCAACACCAACGAATAGTACACCGTCACGAGCGCGACGAATACAATAGATTGAACGACACCAACGAGTAGTCCCATTCCCATCCAAATAGCAGGCACGGCCACAGAAAAGGCTCCGAGCAAAATAACCGTCAATACTTCATGAGCAAACATGTTTCCAAAAAGACGAAGAGAAAGAGAAAGTATCTTTGCGAATTCACTGACAATTTCAATCAACCCCACGAAGAATCCAACGATTGATGTCATTCCCTCTCCAAAGCTTTTCTTGAACCCTCTGTACACCTGCTTGATCTGTATGAAGTGTGAAAGATAGCCGAGAGCTCCTTGCTGGCGAATGCCGACAACCTGCATTGTTACGATAACCGCAAGAGCGAGACCAAACGTCGTATTAAAATCCGTCGTTGCTCCACGGAAAAGTGGCACATGTTCTCCATCTATGAGCACATAAAAACTTCCAATAAGTGGCACCATAGGAAGCAGGTTCGCTACAATCAAGTATGTCATGAGTGCTCCAACATACGGAATTATCACTTTAGCCTTTTCTTTACTTCCGACAATCGACGTAATAAAATCAGAAACCATTTCATAAAAAATCTCGAGAATGTGCTGGAATTTTCCGGGAATCATTGTTGAGCGAGAAGCTTTTATAGAGAGCACCACGAGAAGCACGGTAATAAACATAACCGTAACCGTTGATGTTGCGATCGTAAGAGGTCCTACACTTCCAAGTGTCGGTGATGAAATAGAGGGAATTTCTTCATACACGTGAAGAATAGTTGATTCGTTAGCTGTTTCGTGGGTAGATGTTGCCTCGGACATAATGTGCGCTAGTTTACCACAAAACGATACAGAGATACAGTGCCCACTGTATCTCTGCCTCGCATTCTGTGTAAGTTTATAGTCTACAGACCATTGACGATAAGCCGTCTAATTATTTTTCCCCTGCTTTTTCGTACAAAAAATAGAGCGCAAGGGCTCCGCATAATGCAGTAAGAATAACCACGACACTTTTGAAGTCAAACCATTCCTTAAGTGTCATTGTTCTTCGTACGTATTCGTTCCCCATTGCAGTGAAAATAAAAAAAGTTATCCATGTGTAGGTAAGCCGCGTCCATGCACGATTCGTCATCGGCAGCACCTCATGAAAAGCAAGTTTAAGAAAAGGAACATTAATCATAAGACCGATCAAAAGCGTGAGCGCGCAGGTCACATCATAGAGCGTATCCCTCATTTGAATAAATTTCGGCTGATGGTGCGCAATCGTAAGATATCCAAAAAGCATAGTCAGGAAAGCAACGTACAGCGCGAGATACGGGAGACGTTTCTGAACCTTGTAGGTCACAACCGTTGAAATAATCGTCGTAATCATAAGAACAATTGTCGCCTCATAAATACGAAAATGATGAAAGGAAAGCAAGAATACAAAAATAGGACCAAATTCAAGAAGTGTCCCAACAAGAAGGCGCTTAAAGGTCTGTTTTGTAAAAAGAGATGTTTTGTTCATGATATACTTTCTTGATATTCAGTATAAACCACTATGAACAAAATACATCATATTTTCAAATCAATTACGACATTCTTTAAGAAATTCACACTTAGTACACCGGTTGCCATTTTATTTGGTGCTGTCATTGTCGCAGGAGGACTTGTTGCGTATGGGTTTATTATGCAAGGAGGAACAGCGAAAGTTGCCGCGACAATGTTCACAGGAAAGGTGGTGGATGAAGCTGATTACATCGGAGGAAAGATCAATAGTAAGGTCGTCGTCGTTGAGTACTCAGACCCAGAATGCCCATACTGTATTTCGGTATACCCAACAATACAAAAGATTCGTACTGATTACGCATCCAAAGTCGCATTCGTATATCGGCATTTTCCACTTACAAGTATTCACCCACATGCTTTTGATGAATCAAAAGCAATACAATGTGCAGGAATCGTAGGCGGCGCGCAGAAACATTTTGAATACATTGATGCATTATTCGGCTTTAAGGTTCCAAAACAATCACAGACCAATTCATCCCCTCAGCTTCCGGCTACAGGAAAGGAGGACTTGGCAAAAAATATTGGACTTGATGTGGCATCTTTCACATCATGCATGAATGATCCAAAAACTTCCGATATAATTAATACCTCTATGACAGATGGAGCGGCGGCTGGTGTACAAGGAACTCCTTCAACATTTGTCCTCGTAAAAACTCGTAAAGGATACGAGGTTGTCGCAATGGTAGATGGTGCTCGTCCAGAAGCATACTTCAAGGCCGCGATCGACGAAGCACTTAACAAATAACCAAGTAACATAAAAACGACATCGTAAGGATGTCGTTTTTTTGTTTTCCTTCTTCTACTTCACTTGAAAACTCGCCCTCACGATTGCTGTAACTTTCTTTTCAATCGTCGAAGTATCGTAACTTCCGTAATCACTTACTTCTGTACTATTCTTTTGTGTAATCTGGAACACTCCCTGAGAAGCATCATTCACTGAACCGATCGCATCTCCTGTACTTTTCGCAATAGCTTCGGCTCTCTCTTTTGCATTCTTCGATGCTTCCGCCAGAAGCTCTACACGTAAATCTGATAATTTTGTATAAAAGAAATCTACTGAATTTGTTTGAATCTGAACACCGAGCAACGATAACGCATTCGCAGCGTTAAGTGATAAATCACGAATAGCATTCACATCACTTGATTCAACAATGATTTGTTGTGAAAGTGTGTTCTGAAAAGAACCCGAACACTGTTGCTTCCCCATACCGTCGTACATCGTCTGATTCTGTGTCTGACAAATAACACCAGTCACAACAGGTTGCACGGTAATACCTTTTGCATCCACCCCACGATTTACCAAATATTTCACCGTTATATCGGAGGCATCACGTAATTGCTTTGCTGCGAAAGCATACCCCTCAGGTGCTGTAATTCTCGTCGTAGAAAAAGTCCATTTACCGGCATCACTTTCAACAATCTTTTCAGCTGTTCCGGTCACACTGATACTATTATTTTGTTTGAGATGTCCAATACCGCCAGCGAGGACAAAAGAGCTTGCTACCCAAGCAACACTAATCACAATTCCGAAAGCGACAACATTATTTTTGAGTAAATCTTTATAGGTTTCAGGCATAGATATTTATTAATTATGAATACTGTTGTAAGTATAGTACAACTGGACAAAATGATGAAAGGATTGTAGTATATAGATGCTTCAACAACAACCGGAGAAAAACATGCGAGGAAAAAACGGCAGAAACGTCGTCAGATTGCATTCTGGAAAAAATAGACTCAGTCGAATCTTGACCGAAGCAACAAAAACAAAAAATGGGCGACGAAATGGATTACAGCTTCTCTGTAAAAAGATCGGAGGGGTTGAAGTGAAGCCTCACATCATGAGAATCATTGACGAAGAAGTCCTCGTCTTGCGGCGCGGCAAACGTCAAAATATGACAATCCTGGTGGGTGGGCATGAATTCCGTCCTGTAGGAAGAGGAAGTGTTTCAAAACTGAAAACATGGGCGGCGTATGCCGTTGACCGTCAAGTCAGCGGGGTGATGTACGGTCAGCCAAAAGTCTTCTTCAACCAACTGTAATGAAGACTCAGCCGGCGCAACCTTGCGCCGGCTTTTTTATATAAAAAAAAGGCCCCACGTGAGGCCTTTGCGTTCCTACAAGACAATTTATTTGTCGTAGGAATTATTTTTTCCTGACCAACCGTTCTGGTGCGAAGAATGGCCCAAGTCGTTCACTCAACCTGCCTGTGGTGAAGGACTTGTTCAGAAGAACCCCACCTTTGGACAGCTGTTTACCGTTCCAAAAATAAAAAGATACTTTTCCTAGGTGTTCGTGCGAACCACCGTGAGTAACGATAACATTCACCAAGGATTTTCTGGGAATCCATAGCTCCACACCGCCAGCGTCATTGGTCACCGCCTCGAAACTTTTTACTTTTTTTGTTTCAAGACTCATATGGTTATACCCCTCTGGAGCAAGTACAACCGTTGCCTGGGTACCGTGTTCAGCCTTTGTCAGAGGCTTCATGGCTTTCAGAATCAACTCAACGGTACGAGCATGTGCTTCGCCCTGTTCCGCTTGGTTAATCCTTTCCAAAACACCCTCTACCCTTGTCCGTCGTGCATTCATGCGCGATCCTTTTTGTTTCCTGACAAAATTGTCAGTCCATACTATACCACTTTATTTATGAAAAGTCAATCTACGCACAAGACTTACAGAGTCCGTATATCTCCATAGAATGTGTTGTAGTCTGCTTAAACTTTTTACTTTTCTTGAGCATTTTTTTAACAACATCATCAATAGAAATCCCCTCTATCTTTTCGATAGTCTCGCACTTACCACACACAAGTTGATGCGATGCGCGTCCTGTTTCTAATTCATAGTGTGCATGCCCATGGTTGAAGTCGAGGCGGCGAAGAAGTCCAGCTTCATGCAAAGAAGAAAGGTTTCGGTATACCGTAGCCTGGTCAATGTTATTCTTCTTGCGAAGAGCGTCAACCAATTCATATACAGTCACTGGATTTTTCACTTTAGACAAAAAGGAAAGCACTGCAGTACGGTGTTCTGTGACTCGTAGTCCTGCTTCTTGTATCATTGTCTCCAAATCTTCCTTTGAATATCGTGCCATATAGCTTGAATAGTATCACGGAGCAATACTCTTTGTACAGTTTTATGCGAAGAGTTTGCATATCATGACTACTACCTCTTTATGCAAGTGACTTGCATATTCCAAAAAGATACGATAGACTTTATGAATGAATACATCTTTCCTACTCATGGCCCTCAGTGCGAGCTCACTCCCTTTACTCGCCTTGCTTGCGCTTCTTTTACGAAGAAATCTTTTCAAAGGTGGCTGGAAAATAACTTTCCTCTCTATAGGTTTAGCCCTCCTTGCCTTTGCAGTATTCGATGCATTTCGTGAAAATGGCGATAGTCTTAGTCTTATTGATATCGTTATAGGAGGAGTCACAGCACTCATTACCATTTTTATTCTTTCACATTTCAATCACGGACATACACATAATCAAGAAGCAGAGGGTGCGAAGGGTATAGTTATCAGTGAAGCCTTCCACTCTCTCATCGATGGGGCTGTGATCGGTGCCACATACATCGTAAGCCCCGTACTTGGATATGCAGCGACTATTGGTATCATTATTCACGAACTTCCAAAGATAGTCGGAACACTTACCGTACTTCGTAGTCTTGGGCTTTCCATAAAAAGAACTGTCGTCTATGGAATATTCGCCCAAATAGGTTCTCCTGTCGCAGCTATTCTTATTTTTATGTTAGGAAAGAAAATTAATGATGAACAATTCCATGCACTTGAAATAGCAAGTATCTCATCACTTGCCGCCATTGTGCTCTGGATTATTTATCTCGAAATACGTTTCCATGTGAAGCATGATCATGAGCACATCTCAGATCACAAGCACTAAACTAGCCTAGAGTATAATTCCTCCTCCGACACAGAGATTTCCATCATACAACACGAAAGATTGACCTGGGGTCGCGGTTAACTCCCCTTCTGATACTTTCATATGTGTACTGTCGATAACCTCAACCTTGGCCAAGGGTGCGCGATAGCGAGCACGTGCCTCGTACACATCTCCTTTATGTATTTCTTTTGTCCAATTTGTTTTCTCAAGTGAAATAATTTCACCATGAGTTTCAATGGGAGGTGTGTGAGATACGACGAGTGTGTTTGTACCAAAATCTTTTGCCACAACGAAATACGGCTCTTCATCGGTAGACTTTTTTGTAATCGTAAATCCGTGTCGCTCACCGATGGTATAAAACATAACTCCGGTGTGTGTGCCCAATACGTCCCCTTGTTCATTTTTTACCTCCCCTTCTTTTTCATCTATATACTTCTTGAGAAGTGTCTTCACATCGATGGTCCCCACAAAACAAAGCCCTTGACTATCCTTCTTGGCAGCAACAGGAAGCTTGAATTTTTCCGCCAGTGCACGTACTTCCTTTTTTTCCATACCACCCACAGGGAAAAGTATTGATGGTAGTAATTCTTTGGCAAGCGTCCACAAAAAATACGTCTGATCTTTTTCTTCATCTCTACTTTTCACCAAAGAGTTTCCATTGTGTGATGCATAATGACCAGTTGCCACATATGCGTTTCCATCCTGCTCTTTTGCCCATTTCAAAAATGCACCGAATTTTACTTCTCGATTACACATCACGTCCGGATTCGGCGTGCGTCCTTTTCTGTATTCATCGATCATGTAATCAATCACACCTTCTTTATATTCTTTTTCAAGATCAAGAGTGACGAATGGAATATCAAGGAGAGATGCCACACGCATGGCGTCTAGTCTGTCCTCTTTCCATGTACATTCAATAAAATCTGGCTGCCAGACCTTGATAAACACTCCGGTGACGTCGTACCCCTCTTTCTTGAGTAATGCCGCAGAAACAGACGAGTCCACGCCACCTGACATACCGACAAATACCTTTTTCTTATTGTGTGAAGATTCACTATTCATAAAAACACTCTATCATATTTATATTGCACACGCATGCATATTCGTTGTATGATTAGGTACGGATACTTCTTTACGAAATGGCTAATCGTAACGAAGCGCACACAACCAGCCACGAAGAGGACGGGGAAAATGAAAAAATCTGCAGCGAGTGTAAAAAGACACCCCTTTACGGTAGATGGGATAACTGAAGAGGACAGCAAACATCACCCTCACCGTGTGTCACGAAATGACGACCATGCGGAAGATCGTGCAGCAGCCGACCGGAGCAATGAGGAATTTCAACCTCTTGCTTTCTACGATTCGCCGACCATGGCGAATGTATTTCTTCCATGAACCCCAGGCGCCATCGGCGCCTTTTTTATATTGTACAAAGCGTGAGATATGTACTACCATTAAGAGCACCTCAACAACCAAGGAGATCATGATGAGGACGCGAAGACTGCTCTTTCCGATATTGTTTCTACTACTGCTGTTCATTATCAGCAGTGTGACGTCGCCAGCCCATGCCCAACATTACGGCGGACATGGGCATCAAGCACGCTACGGTGGACAGGTGCCCCAATCTGCACATGTCTCACCGCTGGGGTACGCACGGCCCTCTGCGGTATACGCCGTACCTCAACGGCCATATTGGGGAATCTATGTACCCCAACCAACGTTTGTCTACCCGTGGCAGCCCTACTATCAGGTGCGGGTGTGTCAGACAGTATTCTTCCAGCCAGAAGAAGGCGGTGATCCTGTCCCACAGGTCTACTGCTGGCTTGAACCAGCGATCCCGCAATGAGAATGAGTGGATCGCAAGCAAAAGCACGGCCCGAAGCCGTGCTTTTTTTATGTATGTTTTATTTATGCATTCATCAACTTACGGTATACAGCGACGAGTGCTTTGGTATCCGCGAGTGCAGTGTGAGCCTTTGTGTTTTCTACCTTCAATAATTCACACAGTGCTCGGAGAGAAAACTTATCAGCAGACGGCGCATCGTACAATCGAGCAAGTGCCATAGAGATGGTATCTAATTTCGCATAGTGCATACGATTCTCTACACCGGTTTCTTCAAATGCTTTCATAATAAAACCATAATCAAAAACGAGATTGTGCGATACGAACGTACAACTCTGCGTCTTCTTGGCAAACTCCTCCATGGCCTTCTTTCTATCCACTGCGAACATCCAGTCCACTTCATTGTAACCATTCACACGAAGAGCGGCTTCTTCGGCTTTCTCTGGACGTTCCATTTTTATTTTCCACTCACACTCTTCTATGATTTCAAGCTTCGGACCCTTACCTTCGCGTGGCACCTGTCGTGCGATCACCACAGCAAGTTCGATGATTTCATGTTTGTCTGGATCTGTTCCTGTGGTTTCGGTATCAATAAAAGCGAGGTTGTGGATTTTCATAATTAGTAATTGGTTATTAGTTATTGGTAATTAGTAAACACAGATTAGTAAATACAGATAAATATTAATACATAAAAGAGTATCACAACTAATTACTAATAACCAATTACTAATAACTATTTCAAATATTTCTGTATATTCTTCTTATGTTCTTCAAATGTTTTAGCGTAATGCATTGTACCATCTTTACCTGTGAGGTAGTAGAGATACGGTGACGCTGTAGGATGAAGGGCGGCATCAATCGCTACGAGTCCTGGATTATTAATCGGCTGTAATGGAAGCCCGTTTTTCCTGTATGTTTCTGGTGCCACATCTACTTGTAAAGGCATCTTGATCTGTAAGCGTTTTTGAAGTATTCCAGAAACAATCTGCATATCATTTTTTGTTTTTGCTTCTCCTTCTAAAATAGCAGCCAAAGAAATGACAGATTCCTTTGTGGGAAGTACTTCTGGGAAAGTAACACCTGTGAAGCTTTCTGAAAATCGTAAAGCAAATGTCTCTGTCATTATTTCTACAGCACGAGATTCATCGGTAGAAGGAAGTAAGAAGTAAGTTGATGGGAAAAGTTTACCATCTGCTTGTGCTGCAAAAACTTTTTCACCAAAAATATCAATAGAAAAATTAGGCAGTGCTTTTCGTAATAGTACTGCAATTTCATATGTCGTACTCCCCTCGGGAATAGTTACACTAATGAGCGGCACATCTGGTTTACCTGACACAAGTTTGTGAACGATTCCAGAAAGAGGTAAGGCTGAGTCGAAAACATATCCACCCAATTGCACATGTCTGTCACGTCCCAAAAATGAAACCCCTGCGCGAAACCATAAAGCACTATGTATGTAATGCTGCTCTTTTAGGCGAAGACTTACACTCCTGAGGCTTTCCCCTTCTTCTACGGTAAAGTTTTTTCCTACAGGAAAATCAGACGGTACAGAAGATAGTACTCTATACCCGTATCCAAGAACAAGAAACAAAAGAAGGGTCACGACGATACGCGTGGTTGAAAACGAAGAAAAAGACATAAAGAATTACTGTGGCAAATTAACAGGAGCCATACCCTTCGTACTATCGATACGTGGAAGTGTAGGAGTGTTCGCGACAGCGCCAGGAAAGTGCCAGAGTGTCGCCACTTCTTCAAGGTTCAGTACAATCACCTCATCTGGTTGTGGATGATAGAACGGCTTGAATATCGCCTGATAGAGAAGACGGAATATTTTACGTGTACGCATTGATGAATACCAGAAAAATCTATCTTCCATAGCTTGAATTGAAAAAGCAGGAGTGATAGCCTCGTCTACAACATGAGGAAAGAATCCTTCTCGTTCGACATAGGCCTCGAACTTCTCTTCTTTACGCCACGGCACACGTCTATCCATAAAGTTTTGCCATGGATAATCGTATGGATCGATAACGTTCGGATTAAATCCATTACGAATTGGACTTGGATCACTAAAAGGTTTCATAATACTAAAGAAGTAAGCAATGTTCTGGCTGTTAAACACTTCTTTTTTGGAAACATAAATAAGCCGAACAACGGCACGCACCAGGGGTTTAGATAATTTATGATTAATGACTTCGATTTCATCTTTTTCTTCTATAGTAAGCTCTCCTTCTCGAGACTTAACTTCTCTATCTTCTCCGTATTTTAAATTATCAAGAATAGTTTTACCATCTGGCCCTACTGTTGTCTTTTGAATAGGGTTACCATATTGAAGATCATACGCGACATCCCCTTCTTTTATCTTTCTAACTTTGCGAATCTGCTCCTTTCTTTTATTTGCAATATCAGAGAGAGACCAGTGTTCATGTGTCACCTCGTTAAGATACGTTTTCAAAAATTTCTTTCCTTTTTCGGTTGTCGTTTTCGCATTAAAAGCGGCCTCATCTTGGGCAATTACTTGATACCATACATACTCACCCTTTCCGACACTCCCCATGAATTCTAGAAGTGGTGTAATTGGGTCAACTTTAAATTCTTCTTTTGGGTCTTTATCAAGACCATAATCAACGTATGTCTTAATCGACAAATAATCAGCTGGCATTTCATAGTCTTTTCCATCTTTTTTGTATGGCTGCCCCTTATCATCATTTGGTTTCCATGTTTTTCCTAGTGTATAGGTCGATCCCCACATATCTACATCTTTTGAAAGGTGGTGATAACGAATAAGTCTCGTGTAATCATCTGTCTCTACAATTTCTATACCCGGATACTGCCCATAAAGACTAGCCTGCACGAGAGGGAAATGTCTTCTCTCCATGCGAACATAAAAATGGATAACTCCTTCAAGGGATGCTATTTCTAAAGAAAATTGAATAGGTAAATTACCAAGAAAATTTCTTTTATACCATGTATTCACTCCTCCCCCTTGAATTAAAAAGGTTAAAGCCGTCTCCATCGCAAGAGGAGACTTCATAATGTCTCGAGGAAGTTTAATCTCGGCAATAATAGTATCCGCACCAAGATTGTGCATCTTTTTCTGAACGACATACATTTTCCAAAAACGCCATGTCCACGCTGACAGAAGCAAGAATGCACAAAGATACAATAAGGTAAGTGCGGTATCAATAAGAAATTGCATGAGAAAAGTATACCATGAGTAAGCCCAGCTGGAAGATGAAAGCTAAAAGCTGGAAGCTTGAAGAAGAAGACAATACAAGGAGCGGCCACTTCGTGGCCGCTCCTTGTATTGTATGTAGCTTCTGTCTTCTAGCTTCCAGCTGCCCACCTTCCCTTATCTTCTCGTAAACGCTTCCTTTGGTGATAATTTTGACGCTCTATATGCTGGCCATAGACCAGAAATAAGTCCAATGAAAAGTGATAACACTAAAATAAGTACAATAAACCACCATGGGGTCAAAAATAATTGAAACCCTTTGCCGCCCAAACTTTTAGCCCAGACGTTCAGAAGAAGATTCAGTCCATTTCCTGCAACCATTCCTATGGCGATACCGCCCACACCACCAAGCAGTCCCATCATCGTAGACTCAACCAAAAACAAATTACGCACGTCACCATCTGTCGCACCAATAGATTTAAGGATGCCTACTTCGTAGGTTCTTTCCATGAATCCAACAATCATTGTATTAAACATTCCAATAGCAGACACGATAAGTGCTGTAATACCAAACACACCGAGCACGATAGTAATCACATTCGTAATTTTTCGTGCCTGATTCACCAAGTCGATACGTGCGGAGACCAAAAATCCTTCATTGATAAGCTTATCTCGTAATATCTCAACGACATCAATATTCCTTGCCTTTACTAAAGCCTTTCTATAAAAAGGAGGATCTGCCGAAAGAGAGTTCGCAAAGACAATCACTTGCGGTTGTAATGTGTCATCCATAATAAGTCCAGAAATAGACATGGGAATAGAAGAGATAACTTCTTGAGATATTCCAGTAGCATCGTCTTGATAGAAAACTTTCAAGCCGAGTTTTTTTGTAAGAGCTGTCTGGTCTGCTACAAGTCCGATAGGAATAATTGTTTGCTTTGAAAGTATCACTCCATTATCTTCTGCTTTTGGAATTGCACCGATTTCAGGACTTATACCAGCCAAACGAAAGTACGAAGGCTCTACGATAAGTGTATCGGCGAGAAGTCCGGAGTTTTCACTCACACTCACCTCTCCTGGAAAGCTGGCAACAGGACTCACCTCAGAAACATCCTGGTACCCGTGCAGTCTGTCGAGTGTTTCTTTTTTGATAACCAAATTACTTTCCGTTGGATACGAAATTTCCATCGTAATCAAAGAGTCTTCAGTGGTTATCAATTTACCAATAAGAATGTATTGAAGGCCGTATCCAAGTGAAATCAAAAAGAGTACGGTTCCAATACCAACAGACATACCCAAAATGGTAAGGATGGCACGTGCGGGCTTCGTACGAAATGTTCGTAATGATAATCTGAGAAGCTCCCTAAATTGTAGTGTGTGTCCTGACATATATTATGAATGAGTGTGCTTAGTTTCTGGCAATTCGTAATCGTTACTCAAAAAACTTTCCAATTTCTCACTAAGAACTTTTGCGTGATGTGTCGAGAGACCTGCTCCCCATTTTGATAACGGTAAATCTAGAATTTCTACGAACTGTTCCGCGGTAAGATAGCCACGCATACGATCAGACACAACTTGATCGAGCGATTGTATTTGATCGTGAGACAAATCTGCAGCTTCATCACTTTGCAAAAGCCAATTTCGTACACGACACACTTCATCGTGTATTGCTATTTCTGGATTCTCTTCTAGATGATGAAGCACTTCGTGTATTTCTTTTTTGGTTTCCATTACTTTGTCAACATAATGCGCTATTCGTTTTGCTTTTTGATTCCACAACCCTATACCTCCAGAGGCAAGTGGTGAATGAATCGATGCAAGAAATTCTTTTGCTGTTGTTTTTCCTGAGAGGCGGTCATTGAGAAGTACCTCAAATCTAGAAACTTCATCTAACGTATACCCACGAAGCAGGAAGTTAGAAAGAACTCGCGCCGTCATTTCAACTGATGAGGCAGATGACCCGTTCACACCACCTAACTGTTCATTCAAGTGATCCTTCAACGAATCAGCAATAGATTTTCCAGAAGGCTTTTCGGTTTCTGTTACCGTTCCGTCCTTCATATAAAAAATAGTTTTTACATCGCGAAGACTCCATGCTTCGTGCGTCACCATGATAATAGTACGTCCATCTTTTTCATTAAGTTCTTTCAAGAAAGCGAGTACGTTTTGAGCGTTCACCGAGTCCAAGTTTCCAAGTGGTTCATCTGCGATGATGATAGGAGGATCATTCGCAAGGGCACGCGCAATACCCACACGTTGCTGCTGTCCCCCAGAAAGTTCAAATGGGTGACGATTAGCATACGGTAAAAGAGCCAGTCTTTCCAATAGCTTTTTGGCATTTTTCTCCGCTTCATCGGATGACAATCCTAAGAAAGACATCGGAAGCGCGACGTTTTGCAATACCGTGAGCGATGGAAGAAGGTTGAATTGTTGAAAAACAATACCAATACCATTCTGACGAAAAATTGCTAAATCTTTTTTTGATAAGCCTGTCATTTTTTTACCATTCACAAAAACATCTCCAGACTGATACTGGTCGATCCCCGCAATAGCATAAAGCATGGTTGTCTTGCCGCATCCCGAAGGCCCAAAGAAAGAAACATAGTCCCCTTTCTCGATGTTTAAGGTTATGTTTTTAAGAGCCTGGACTTCTGCAGGTTTTCCCTTTTCATACCAAAGGTTTACATCTTTAATGGTGATAATTGGTTCGGCGCTCATAGACTATTGGACAGTTCTCATAAATTTAAATGTATCGTCAAAGTTTTTGAAAATGACATCCACGACTGACTCACTTTGACTTGGAGTTACGATGGTACGAATTGGTAGTCGTGTTGTATTGTTCGCATCATCAGCAGAGATAATTTGGAAACGATATACCGTGGCTGGTTTTAGATTTGTGAGAATCACCACATGGCTTGTTACGTATGTTGAGTTATCTTCTTTTACAAGAGAAAGTGTAGAGGTGAGAGACCCGGAACCTTCTTCATAGCGAACGACTGATGTAGCAGGCTCATCTGTTTTCCAAGAGACAATCGTCTGCGTTCTGTCATTTCTTCCAGGAACAAGAGCACTATCTACTTTGAAATTAGAAATTGCAGGAGATGTCACATCTTCATTTGTACTTGCGATAATGGTGTCTTTTGTGTCCACAGTATTACCATCTACAGTTACTCCGTAGGCCTGTATCTCGTAGGTCGTTGCAGGAGCTAGATTATCAAGAAGAAGCTCATGCGATGTAGTCATTGAACCGTCTGTTTTCTTTGTTGCTGAAGCACTTCCTTTCTTTTTGTAATTCACAACGGAGGTTGTCGGCTCTTTAGTTGTCCACAAAACTTTCATGGAATCTTTTTTTCTATCAGAAACTCTTGCTACAACCTTTTCTGCTTTTGTTACAAAGGTCATATCTTCTGACTGTGCCGCGGCACCCAAAAATACATATGACTTCACCTTGAAGTGATATTTTGTATTTGGTTTTAGATTATCAAGATC
Organism: Minisyncoccota bacterium; assembly: GCA_041651055.1. Taxonomy (GTDB): domain Bacteria; phylum Patescibacteriota; class Minisyncoccia; order Phycocordibacterales; family UBA5272; genus UBA11704. The sequence goes on along the minus strand of JBAZJW010000001.1, from coordinate 108,625 downwards.
AATGGTGTGTTCGGTTATTTTTGCATCAGTTTTTGTCTGTTCACCTGTATACTTTCCATCTTGTATAAACGTCTTATCTTCAGCATACAATATGGAACCGTAGGATTTTACGTTTGTTTTCCAAGACACGGTAGCGAAATCTTCCCCGATAGCATCTACAATTGGAGTGTCGATAAAAGGTGGATTAATTGATGGCAATGCCGAAGCCACTAAGTCTTCTACTTTTTGTGTAAGGTCATTAAGCGTTGTATCCACCTTAAGAAGGTTGCCGAGATTTTCTGCGATGTTCGTTGTTTTGAAAGTAGCATTTGACGATTGTGTCACATTTCCCGATGTATCGATAACATTAATACTGTAATTGTATGTTGTTCCTGTTTTAAGCGCAGAAAGAGTTATCTTGTGTGCCGAAGCATACGATATACCTCCTGTGTTATGGTCGTAAGGAATAGCATCTCCATACTGTATGATACCCAAAGTGCTTTCATCTGTTTTAAATGAAATCGTTGCACTAAACGGCGTAATATCAGTGACATCTATGTCAGAAATGGTGGCACGTTTTGTGTCCGGCTTTGCTGCCTCCACAGCACCTCCACTACCGTAGGTAATTGTCGTCGCTCCGTCTTCTGTTGTGGTGAAGGTATTTTCCGCAGAGTATGAACTATTTCCGGCTTGGTCAGTTGATTTTACACGATAATAGTATGCCGTCAGCTTTGCGAGTGCATTTGTCCCTCCTCCTAATTTTAAGGTTTCACTCGAAAGCGTCATCGCGTGGAAAATAGAAGGAGTTGTTACGGCGACGGTTTGAGATTCATAGCTTCCAGATGTTGTAGATGCGACAGTACCATACTCAACTTGAGTCGTAGAAAGTTCATCAGTTTTCCATGTAATAACCGCACCTGTAGATGCGCGCACTGGAGCAAGGACATCCGTAATAACAGGAGCAATCGTATCGTATGTTGTTCTGAAACTATAATATGAATTATTATTTGTATCTATTGTTGTATTGCCGTCAGCTGTTGATTTCACTTGGAAATAATACGTTGTGTCTGCAGAAAGTCCTGTCACCGTTACGCGGTGTTGATACACACCAGCACTACCATCAACTAAAGTTGCACTTCCGACTTCTGTATATGATGCAAGAGAAGGACTTGTACTGTACGCCACATACGAATCAGATGATGTCGATGTGTTCCAAGAAATAGTCGCAGAGCCGTCTGAAATACTACTTGCAGTTACGTTTGAAATAACAGGACCACCAGCTGTTGTGAATGTATACCCTGCACCATTATTATTATCTGTTGCTGTTCCACTATAAATATCAATGGAGCGTGCACGCACATAATACTGAGTGTTCGGTGTAAGACCGGTTATATACACAGAATGACTAGTTACATAGGATCTGCTTTGCTGAACATGTCCATACGAAATACTCGTACCATAATCCACTTCAGAAAGAGCAAGGTCATCCGTTGTCCACGTTACTTTAGCTGAAGTGTTTTTGACATCTGACACGGCGACGTTTGTGATAATTGGCACTGCACCATTATTTGTTCCACCTTTACCATCTGGTATATCACTCACAACAGTAGAAAAAAGTGTGCGGTCATCATTCTGTGTGGTGAATGCGACTTTGTAATAATAGAGTGTACTTGTCGATACCGGTGTATGAATGTAATAGTTAATTGTAGGGTTTGTACTTGTATAGAGCAAAGAGTAATCAGTACCATTATCTGAATAATATAATTCATAACTCTTAAAAGCTGCACCTGCTGGCGCTGGATCTGGATATACGTTCCAAGCGATAAATTCTCGATAACTACTGGTCTCTTGGTTTGAAATATCTCGATACTGAATATTTGATGGTGTAGCAGGAATAGAGACTTGTGAAGTTCTGATGTTTCCTCTTTTATCTTGTACTTTAAGATACACAATTTTTGAAGATGTTCCTGTCGGAATCCACGGCATAGCAACAGTGAGCATCACGTTATCCACCACCTGTGCTATCCCACTCGAAGCATTACTACCGTCCGGAGTAAAGTCTACATTATTTGAAAGCGTATAATCTTTAATATTCGTATCATCCGTCACATTGAAACTTACCGTACTTGTTGCACTTGCTCCGTTCACGTGGAAATTCGTAACTGTTGGTGTGCGAGTGTCGAGAATAAATGCACTTGATGTGGCGTACGTAATATTATTCGCACCTTCGTTATCGTTTAATTTCACACGTATCTGAGCAGACGTAGAATACGTATCGGGTAAAGCAGAAGCTGCATCGAAGTATGCGGTGTAGGTGTTGTATCCGACTTCCGAAACTGCTTTATTCGTAACGGAAGACGAAGCCATGTTCCCTGAGGTAATAGCAACCCAACCAGCGCCAATATTATATTCAAATGATGGTGTAATAAATCCTGGTGTTACAGATCCTGTTGTTGTATCTGTATCTCGTATTTTGTATTCAATAGAAACCTTACCAAGATTCGCATCTGTAGACGTAGCAATTTGTTCTACAATTATTCCATTTGTTCCAAACGTTGCATCAAAATCAGGAGGGGCGTTTACTACATACGTAACAGTAGTATCTGTTAAAGTGGGAGCGTTTGTACTTGATGTGGTGAGGAATGCTTTGTACTGAAACCATTGATCATTACTTGCATCTAAAAATGCTGCTGGCATATTTTCAGCACCAGTGCTATCTGTAAAATACGTAGCACTTGTTCCATCTGGCCCAACCCATTCCGACCATGTACCAGGAGCACCTGCAGCATCTGGTGCGGTACGCACTTGGAATTTTACAACCGTACCTGACGGAGTTGTGGCAGTCCACGCGATATGACTTACAATATTTCCTGTAGAACCAGAATCAAAAGGAGATGAAATGAGATATCCAGAGGATGTATATTGTCCATAATTAAGTGATACTGTTGAAACAACAGGAATACTTGCACCGTCAGTATTCGAAAGATTGAGTCGATATTGTGCATATCTGTTACCGCTTAAAGAAGAAATACTAGCTCCGCTTGAGAGACCTGTCTGCCATGCTGTCCATGTACCATCCGGTGACGAAGTATTCCCCGCACGCACATCTACTGTTACAGAAGTATTTGCTGGGGTTGTGGCTACATAAGAAACAGTAGAAAAACTAGATGTTGTTGTAGTATCAATAACCGCTGAGGTAAAAGTGCCTGAAACCACAGAAGTGGCGCGCGTGTACATCGAAACTGTGTTAGAAGAATAGTTGATAGCGTATACAGACAAGCCATCTGCAGAGATAGCCATACTCCTTGGGAGAGACCCTGTAGCTATAGTCGAAACAGGAAGTGCCGTAAGAGCACCAGTTGAAGTATTGCGACTATACATGGAAATACTATCACCATTTTGATTTGTTACGTAAACAGATAAACCGTCTGCAGAAATAACCAAACCTGCCGGAGTTGATCCCGCAGCAATTGTGGGAGTAGCTAAAGCAGTAAGAGCTCCAGTTCCGGTGTTACGACTATACATAGACACAGTTGAAGATTGACCGTTTGTAACATAAACAGAAAGACCGTCACCTGATACTTTCACCTCTGTCGGATACACCCCCGTACTAATTGTAGGGGTAGCTAAAGCAGTAAGAGCGCCAGTTGAAGTATTGCGACTGTACATAGAGAGCCCATACGGAGTTCCACTATTAGTCACATATACTGATGTTCCATCTGAAGAAATAGCTACCCCCATAGGACTCGCCACCGCAGCAATGGTGGGAGTAGCTAAAGCTGTAAGAGCGCCAGTTGAAGTATTGCGACTGTACATGTAAACAGTACTATTACCAAGACTTACAGCATATACAGATATTCCATCTGAAGAAACTACTATATCTCGTAAATTTGTCCCTGCAGCAATGGTGGGAGTAGCCAAAGCGGTAAGAGCGCCAGTTGAGACATTACGACTGTACATAGAAATAGTATTACTACTCGCATTTGTTACATACACAGAAGTACCATCTGGAGAAATAGCTGCCTTTTGAGGAGAAAATCCACTGGCAATTGTCGGTGTAGCGAGTGCAGTAAGTGCTCCTGTTGATATATTACGACTATACATAGAAACATTATTACTACCACTGTTTACAGCATAGGCGGAAGCCCCGTCAGGAGAAACAGTAACTCCTTCTGGTGTGGAACCGGAAGAAATAGTTGGAGTAGCTAAAGCAGTAAGTGCTCCAAGATTTGATAAAGTTATTCCACTTGAAGAAAGAATGGTTGATGAATGAGTCCCATATTCAAAACCAGTAGCCCCGCCAGCGATTGGGCGTCTATACATATAAATATTTCCAGATGGAGTTGAAACATACAGAGAAGAACCATCTGCTGATATACCTGACTCTGAAGGATTCGCCCCCATTGGAATAGTGGGGATAGTTAAAAGAGTAAGGACTCCTGTTGTAGTATTGCGATTATACACATAAAGACTAGACCCTCCGTAATTAACAACATATACCCGAGTGCCGTCGGAAGAAGAATTCACAGAATACGGATTCGTCCCTGCAGCAACAGTAGGAGTAGCCAAAGCGGTAAGAGCACCAGTTGAAGTATTGCGACTATACATTGAAATAGTAGCCGCTGAATAATTCAATACATAAACCGAAGCTCCGTTAGGAGAAACACTTACACCCATCGGAGTTGTTCCGGTGGTAATTGTTGGTGTAGCTAAAGCAGTAAGAGCGCCAGTTGAAGTATTACGACTATACATAGAGAGTGTACTAGCGTTAACATTCGGAACATACACAGATGTACCATCAGGAGAGATGGCTAACTGGTACGGACCTGAACCCGTAGCAATAGTTGGAGTAGCTAAAGCGGTGAGTGCTCCGGTTGAAACATTACGACTATACATAGACACGGTATTGCTACCAGTGTTAACCGTATACACAGAGGTACCATCTGCAGAAATTACAATTCCTCTTGGATTCGTTCCAGCTGCAATTGTGGGAGTAGCTAAAGCAGTAAGAGCACCAGTCGAAGCATTACGACTATACATGGAAATAGTAGTCCCTCCATTATTTGTAACATATACAGATGTTCCGTCTGGTGAAACTACTATTCCGTAAGGGTTACTTCCTGCAGCAATGGTGGGAGTAGCCAAAGCGGTAAGAGCACCAGTTGAGGTATTGCGACTGTACATTAAAATAGTATTACCAACATTATTTGCCACGTATGTATGCAGTCCATCTGGAGACACTGCAACACCTCGTGGCCCACCACCTGTAGATATTGTTGGTGTCGCCAGTGGAACTAATGCATTTCCATCAACTGCAGATACCTCTGTTAAAGCCAAGCTCACCGTAGAATTCGCTGTCACCCCTGTAGAACTTGCGTACTGTGTCCAGCCTGTTCTGTTAGATGTATGTCCAGCATTATTTGCAGTAAGTCCACCAGCCCAACTCGCTTGTACGAAGTTATATGTCGCCGCTTCAGATTTGTATCCAACAAAAAAGATAACAGCAATGACCGTTGCTGAAATTATTGATATATCTCGTATGTATCGCTGCTTATCCCCGTGAAAAAGATGTGGGTATACAAATTTTTTGTATAGGTTTTTTACTTTTTCTTGCATAGTTTTCATAGATATTCACATCACCTCGCAGTGATATCATCATAGTAAAAGAATACCACTTCGGGTAGAAAAAAAATAGGGAAAAGTATTATGGGCAGGTTGGAGTTTTTAGGTCAGAGGTGATAGAAAATACAAGGAGCAGCCACTTCCTTCGACAAGCTCAGGATAAATCGTGGCCGCTCTTTGTATTTTGCTTTATCTAAAAACTAAAAACTGGAAACTAAAAACTTTGCTTATGCAAGCGTATACTCCCCTACTACTTTTCTGAAATATTTTGCATTCTGGAGATTTACGAGGACAGTGTTTGGTTTAACGATACGTTTTGCAAGAACTCGCTTGATAACTTCGTCCTTTGGAAGTGGACGACCCGCTTCTTTGAGAACTTCTTTAATAACATCACGGACAACACCTCCTGTGTGACCCCAATCTTTAAGCCCGTACATACCGCGACCCACAAGGACAAAACGAGAATCCTTAATGAGTTCATTGTGACAAGTAGCTACGTGTGCTTTCTTACCAAATGTCTTGTTGATTTCTGCCGCAACTTCCTTGAAGTGCATAGGACGACCAGCACGACGCATAATAAGGTATGCATAATCCTTGATACCACGAGCTTTTACATGTGGAGATGAGGTACGACCCCATTCACTAAGCTGATTCTTGCCGATTACTTTTGAAAGTGCGAGGTATCGCTTGATAACTTCTTTATTGTCTTTGTATTCCGTAACAAGTTCTGTGAGGTGATTATTAAAACGATCAAAAATCTCTTCTTCACTGACAAGGTCTTCTTCATTAATTGAACTGTAAAGCTTCGTAAGCGCATCACGTACATGACTTGCTGTCTTTTCGTCGATAGCGAAGTGTGCTTGGAAATTATCATCTTCTTTGTGCTTCTTGAATTCTTCTCCGAGAGCAAGGTAAAGGTTGATGTGATTCTGAATAACAGGATCTTTCGAGATGTGACGCATGAGATGGTCTTCTGAAACGACAGAACCAAGCTCCTTGATAATAGACTTTAGTTCTTCGAAGACAAAGAGGTGTTCTTTGTATTCTTTTGACTTCTTGATAGAAGCAAGGGCAAAGTTTTCGATCTGGCGAACACGTTCGCGGGTAATGTCATAGGTCTTTCCGATGGCCTCAAGAGTCATCCGGTTCTCCTTTTCCAAACCATAACGATTAACCACGATCTCGCGAGTTCGTGGATTAAGTGTGGTCAAAAGTTTCTTAGAAACTGCCTTAGGTTTGAAAGTGATTCCAGACATATGTATTACGTAGTAGATACTATTGTACTATAATTTGCCAAAAACGTCAAATCACGATATTTACCAACTTACCGGGAATAAAAATCTCCTTCTTCGGAATCTCCCCTCCGACATATTTCTCATACCCATCAAGGCTTTTTACGGCTTTCAGCACATCTTCTTTAGCTGTATCCTTTGAAAGAACTATTTCCCCGCGAAGCTTGCCGTTAACTTGAAGAACGTACGTAACTTCGTCATTTACTAATTTTGACTCATCATATACTGGCCAGCTTTCTTTGTGAACAGAAGACACTTCACCGAGTGACTTCCAAAGCTCTTCTGCGACAAAAGGTGCAAAAGGTGCGAGTACTTTTATGAACATTTTGAAGTCATTCTTTGGTAAGATGTCTTCTTTTTCATATTCATTAAGACAAATCATGAGCGATGAGATGGCAGTATTAAATGCCATGGCCTCAATATCAATTCCCACCTTTTTCACAGTCTTATGTGTAATAGAAAGCGTCGCACCGGTGTCTGTAACCTTATCTTTAATAGCATACACTCTATCAACAAATCTTCGTATGCCGATGACAGACTTATCATCCCATGCTACAGCCTGATCAAATGGACCAATAAACATTTCGTACATACGAAGTGTGTCTGCTCCAAACTTTTTCACAATGACGTCTGGATTAATGACGTTACCGAGTGATTTACTCATCTTTACACCTCCTGTGCCAAGAATCATTCCCTGAGACGTGCGCTTGATATACGGTTCGCTTGTCGGAGTAAGTCCGATATCAAATAAAAACTTATACCAAAAACGAGAATACAATAAGTGAAGTGTCGTGTGTTCCATGCCACCGTTGTACCATGTGACAGGCAACCACTTCATCAACATTTCTTTATCCCCAATAGCTGTATCATTTCGTGGATCAATGTAGCGCATGAAGTACCATGAAGACCCCGCCCACTGAGGCATAGTGTCTGTCTCACGACGAAATTCTTCACCATCTTTATCTGTGTGAAAATATCCAGCATCGTCAATTTTTCCTTTTACATTGACCCAATCAGTTACGTGAGAAAGTGGTGACTCACCATTATCTGTTGGCTCATATTTTTCAACCTGAGGAAGTGTGACCGGAAGTTCGCTCATTGCTACCGGATACATCTTTCCGCTTTTATCGTAGACAAGAGGAATCGGTTCACCCCAATATCTCTGACGTGCGAAAACCCAATCACGAAGTTTTGATTTCTTTACGAGTCGTCCACCAACGGCTTCAGTTATTTTTATGCGAGCTTCAGCACTTTTAAGACCTTCAAACGTACCTGAGTCAACAAGCATTCCATCACCGGTAAAAATATTTTTATCTTTGCTTAAGAATTGAAGCCATGCAGCTTTATGATGTGACCAAGTTATGAGGTCTGCAATTTTATCTTTGTCATACCATCCGACTTCATGAAGCCCGTCATCTACTTCACAGTGGACTTTATCTTCTGATTTCAATCGTGCATGATAAAAGAACCCAAAGGTTTCCTGGTTCTTCTGCTTGGTATGTCTAAAACCTGTTCCAGACTTTGGAAAAAACTTATCTCCAACTAATTCTATATCTGTATAGCCACTTTCTTCTCGTACTTCTTTGTAAATAGATTCAATTTCCGTGTCTCCTTTTTCAACCCCTCCACCAATAAAATGCACCGATTCGAAAGATTCACCTTTATTATCAGTGACAAGCATAAATTGACCTTTATCGTTTTCAAGAATTACATCAACAACTTTACGATACAATGTCTCAAAACCTTCTCGGGCAGCATCTTCTCCCTCATCTCTATGATATGGAGCGATCACTTCTTTTATTTCAATTCCATACCTCTTTGCAAATTCTCCATCACGTTCATCATGCGCTGGTACTGCCATGATAGCCCCTGTTCCATAGGTCGCGAGCACGTAGTCTGCAATAAATACTGGCACCTCTTTTTGATTCGCAGGATTTATCGCCATGACTCCTTCTAATTTCACTCCTGTTTTTTCTTTTCCTTCAGCAGATCGGTCAATGTCTATTTTTTGTACAGCTTCTGCAACATACGTTTCTACTTCTTCTTTATTTTTTATCTGACCATTTGCAAGTAATTGCTTCACAAGGGAATGCTCTGGCGCAAGTACACAGTATGTACAACCAAAAAGCGTATCTGCGCGTGTGGTGTACACCGTAAATGAATCACCGGTTGTTAGTTTAAAATCTATTTCACTTCCTTCAGACATGCCAATCCAATTTCGCTGTTGAATCTTTATTCTTTCCAAGAATGTCGTATCGTCCAAATCTTTGTCCAATCGTTCAGCATACTTTGTGATAGCGAGCATCCACTGTTCTTTGTTTCTCTTTTCAGCAGGAGTGCCGCAGCGTTCACATTTACCGTCCACCACTTCTTCGTTGGCAAGTACGCATTTATCTTTTGGACACCAATTGACAGGCATCTGCTTTTTGTACGCTAAACCTTTTTCATAAAGCTTTAAGAAAATCCACTGAGTCCACTTGTAGTATGTGGGGTCGGTTGTATCCACCTCTCTATCCCAATCGAAAGAAAATCCGCAATCTTTCAATTGTTCACGGAAGGTGTTTATATTTTCACGTGTCGTAATAGACGGATGAATTCCTGTTTTAAGAGCAAAGTTTTCTGCTGGAAGACCAAAAGCGTCCCATCCTATCGGGAACAGTGTCTCATTGCCCTCCATTCGTCGTTTACGAACAATGACATCCATTCCTGTGTAGCTTCTCACGTGACCGACATGTAGCCCTGCACCAGATGGATACGGAAATTCTACCAGACCGAAGAATGTCGGCTTGGAACTATGTGTATCTGTTTTGTACACCTTATCTGCTTCCCATTTATCTCTCCAATATTTTTCTGTGCTTAGGTGGTCGTAAGGATTCATATATCTCTATACTATCAGGAAAAGAGCTCAGAGTTAAGGGGTGAGAGTTTAGAGAAATACGAAAGAGCTCTAATTCCTGTATTCAAGACATTTTGTCTTTTTGTATATAAAAAAGCCCGCACACCACATCGCTGTGGTACACGGACAGAAGAAACAAAGAACGAAGAATCAAGATGCACATACGTACAAACTATGACTCAAAAGCCAAAGCCCTACTTGTAGAGAAGCGCAGGGTCTTCATCATCCCATAAACGATCGAGCCAGCGGTAGTCGATAGCAAACTCCGCGCCGTTCCAGTAGAGATAACGTACATACAGGGCCTTAGGATTTCCTGAGTCCCGGTAAATCGTACCCCAGAAAAAAACCTCTTTAGCAGCCCAAGATTCAGGAATTTGCTCGGGGTTGGCGAGCAGCCAGTCGGAAACGCATGCGTTCATGACGGGCTTGCCTTTCAACTCCTCGTAAAGCTCTGTGCCTTTGGTGCTAAGGAAACATTTCTGTCCTTCGGACAGATAGAGAAACTTCTCATCAGCAAACTTGTCTTTATCCCATAGAAACCTACCTAGCTTACGGTGACTATGAACCGTAAAGCCAATGATGGTTGAAGGGTTGACGGTACAGTCAATGGTGTGATTTCTCACGGCAGTCTGAACCTTCGAATGACCTGCATAAATGATCATCTGGTTCGCAATCCATTCCATCGAATCCGCCGGATGAGCAATAATGGCTTGCTTCTCCTCTTTTGACAACATGGAAAGTGGCAAATGTTCCATGATTATTGCCAGAACCTTTCGGTCTTGACGGGTAAGGTTTTCCACAGGCATGGCCATGGTTTTCTCCTTGTGCTGCGTACTTGATACAAATGTCTAGTAGTCACAGCGATAAATATTCTATCTTTCCTTTTTTGTTTACATAGGGTGGCCCTATGTAAACTACAAGGCCTCGCCTTGTAAGCTGGTAAGGTGTCACCTTGCTGACACTTTGCCGATATACTACTTATCGCTGTGACTACGTTGCACATGCTGTTTTCACAATAATAAAGGAACGTATTGTCTAAAACATTACCACGTTAAGGTAATGGTGTACATAGCAAAGAGCGGCCACTTCGTGGCCGCTCTTTGGTATTCCTATTATTCCCACAAAACTCCCTAAAATAGGTTTTTAATTGTTTTAGATGCGAGGCGCGAAGAATTTTTACGACCAAAACGTACGAATAGTACGTTGCGTGGAGTAAAAATTCTTCGCAACAAAGCAGATAAACAATTTAAAGACTATTTCCCATAGTACATATCGGGAGTGATAATACGTTTAAAGCACGTCTCCCCCACCCCATGATTCCAGAAAGGTGTCATGTCTCCATCATAGTACATATTTGAAACAAGGAAGGACGCATCCATTGGTGAGGCGACACCTTTTGAATAGCTTACACCTCCTTGGCCTGTTACATCTCGCACTGTTTCAAATGTGGCACACAATTCAAAGATAGCATTTGTTGCCATTTCTTTTTTATTGGTTGCATAATTCACCTTCATTGTTGGCTGCTGGATTACCTTATAGCCGTATTCTGTTTTTGTTACTGGATCAACAGGAACAGCGTATCCTTGAAAGGCATTATTCAGTTCAGATAATGTTACAGGCAATTTATCGGTATTCTGGAAACGATTCAGAACTTGCTGCTGCACAGAAGAGATATCTGAAAGACGTGTACTATCCAATCGCTTGGCACGCATCTCAGACGGTGTTCCTACAATTGAAATACTCCAAACAAGTGATGCAATGACCACAACAGTTGCAATAATAGTCATGAGCATTGGGACTAAACTCTTCTTTGCATAGTCACGACGTACAGAATAGAAATAGTAACCGAATACACCAGCAGAAAGCACGAACACTGCGAGTGCTTTGTAGGCGAATCTCACAGAAAGCTCTCCACCCAAGTATGTGTAAATAATTGAGATAAGCGTACCAATAAGTGTACATACCGTTACGAATATTGTTGTGTAAATCATCACCTTACGAACCGTAAGATCACGCTTGTACAAAAACTTGGCGATATCTTTCGCAACATACCATGAAAGTAAAAGATATATTGGATACATGACCACAAGCGCTGAGATGGCGAAGCGCACATCACTGTTGTACATATCTACATACGTTGACGCATTCAGCACATCTGCGAATTTGCGATCAATTGCGGTAAAAACAATTTGCAATAAGTTGTACACACTCACGACAAGCGTAATACCAATACCGAGATACATAAAGACATCGAGTGCCTTTGTTTTAGTTTCTCCGTTCATAGAATTTTTAGAAAATGTTAATGAGTAAATCAAATATCCTGCTCCCACGATAGCAAAGAGAAGGAAAGTTCCCAGCTCTGCGATTATTGGTACTATCATGCCTTAATCCTAGCACTTTCATGATATAGTGGAAACTATGAAGAAATTCCCCCTAGAAAAGCTTGAAAATACAGCTATTTCCATCACTCGCGGTGTCGGGTCTGTATGGTCACTCATTATTCACACCATTGTTTTCATTACTTCCTTTTCACTTGTTCTTTTTGGAATACGGTTTGAGCTTGTCCTTCTTGTGCTTACAACCATCCTTTCCCTTGAAGCTATTTACCTTTCAATATTCATTCAACTCTCTGTGAATCACCAGGCCCGCGCCATTGCGAATGTTGAAAAAGATATTGATGAAATTCAGGAGGATGTGGAAGAGATTGCAGAGGATGTCGAAGAAATTGCAGAAGATGTGGAAGATATCCAAGAGGCTCACGAAGAAATTCAAGAAGATATCGAAGAGATCCAGAAAGATGTAGACGAAATTCAGGAAGACGTAGAAGATATCCAAGAGGCTCACGAAGAAGTAAAGTAAGAAGTCTTACAAAGCAATTAAGGTTTGAGCTCCTGTTGCCACCTCAATAACACACACTGAATTATTCGGAAGCAAAGAATATGTAATGTCTTTGTATGCACACTTTTCAGAAGAAACCACTAAATCACCTTCTTTGCTTGCACCAATATAAAGTGTGTAATAATTCTCAAGTCCAAAAGAAATATAAAGTGGATTTTCTGTATTAACCACACGAGATACATACACGTATTTGCCGTCATGAAGGATGGTATTCAGTGCTGAGAATGTTGGGTACAGCTCTTTTGTTGTAGTAATCATTTCTACATATGCATCAAGTGTGCTTCTCTCTTTTTGTAGAGATAAAAATTTTCTAAACAATTTTTCAGAGTCTGTTTCTCCGACGCAGAGAGATGAAAGTTCTTTGTATGGCCCGTCCCCTTTTTCTACCGTACCATTATGAATAAAAGAAAAACCGCCTTCTGTGAAGGGGTGAGTATTTAAAATAGATTTTTCTCCTACACTTTTTTTACGAAGGTGAACAAGGCCGCTCTGAGAAATTTCATCCTTAATAAACTCTGAAGGAATAAAATCTTCATCATGAAGTGCTGAAGAAACTGATTTGTAAGAAATAGGTCCATCCTCTTTTTGTGAATACACCGACAAACCCCATCCATCATGATGGCCTAAAGGCAGTCCACGAGGAACGATACCAGTACAAGCTAATTCTCTGAATGAATCAAGAAGGTCTAATCTGTTTTGTTTGTGAGTATTTTCTCTGAAAGAAAAAGCAAGAAGTCTACACATATTGATTATTCAAAAATATGAAGAAAGAAGTTCACTACAGACATAACCATGGCGAACCACACTGCCATAATCAGTGAAGGGATTTCGAAACCTCCTGTAATAAATGTATTCACAATATTACCAGCGAGAAGTATCATTAGTCCATTGATAACGAATGAAAAAAGTCCAAGTGTGAAGAAGTTGATCGGTAATGTAACAATATCAATGAGTGGCTTGATAGTGTGATTTATCACTGCCAAAATGATGGCTACAAGAAGCGCCACCCACACCGTCTCGACAGTGAAGACAAGAGGAATCACGCCGACGTGCGTGACGTAGCTTGCAATCAAAACCGCAACCATGCGAATAAGTACGTAGTTCATTATGAGATAAGTATAGCCTGCATTTCTTTTAATTCCTCAGCGCTCGCTCTATACACATTCTTTTTATCAAAATCGTCCGCCTGATTCGTAGGAATAAGATGCACATGTGCATGAGGAATAGCGTACCCTTCTACAACCACACACACTCGAGCACATCCCAATGTATCTTTCATACGTTTTGCGATATCTTTTGATCGTAACATTAAAGAGCTGTACATTTCCTCGTCTAAATCAAAAAGATTATCAACTTCTACTTTTGGCACAACGAGCGTGTGCCCTTTTTGCATAGGATTAATATCAAGAAAAGCAAAAACATGCTCGTCTTCGTAGATTTTATAGCTAGGTATTTCTCCAGCAATGATTTTCGAAAAGATGGTGGACATGGGGACGGTTGGTAGTTACTGGTTATTAGTTATTAGTATATACCAAACCAATAACTAATAACCAATAACTAATTACTTCCCTTTTACTATTCGTAGCGAAGGGCTTCGATTGGGTTTAACTCTGAAGCTTTCTTTGCTGGATAGTATCCGAAAACAATACCAATGAAAGCAGAAGTAGAGAAGGCTACAACAATAGGCTTAAGGGTAACGGTGGTCGTAATAATTCCGGTTAAATTAAAAGCCATGGCCACAAGGTAGCCAAAAATAATACCAATAACACCACCAAAAATAGTAAGCGCAATCGCCTCAGCCAAAAACTGAAATGAAATATCTTTTTTCTTGGCACCTATCGCCTTTCGCAATCCAATCTCTCGTGTACGCTCTCGTACGGTTGTAAGCATCATATTCATGATGCCGATTCCTCCAACAACAAGTGAAATACCTGCGACAGAACCCAAGAGCAATGTAATTGTTTGTGTAATGGACGTCGCGGTCGCGGCCAAATCTGCTTGATTCAAAATAGAAAAGTCAGCTTTGGTTGGATCTGTTATTTTGTGACGTTTGAGAAGAATATCAGTGATTCTCGTTTGTGCGTCTGTCATTTTATCCGCACTGGTCACCGAAACCGAAATAGATGAGAGAGATTTACTTCCCGTTATGTATTGTTGCGCGGTATCAATTGGCATATACACACGATCATCTGTACTCCCGAAACCTGTTCCGCCTTTTGCTACCGTCACACCGATCACGGTGAAGCGTACATTATTAATGCGCACAGTCTGCCCAATGACATCAGCGCCGGTGCTGAACAGGTCATCACGTGTCGTCGGCCCTAGCACTACCACTTTCGCATACTTTGAATTCTCAGCATCTTCCAAAAATGTCCCTTGCTCTAATTCAAGCGATGTTACCGACATATACGATGTCGAGACACCGTATATCGTCGTATTCGTATTATTTGTTTGTGCGATAACTTGCGTTCGTGTGGAAACTTGTGGAGAGACAGCTGCTATTAAATCCGTTTCAAGCAGAAGAGCACTCGCGTCTTCTTTGGTAAGCGTCGTTCCGCTACCACGGGCGATAGTCACACCGTTTACTCGTGACTGTCCTCCGGGAGATATGGTGAGGAGATTCGTCCCTAAAGAAGAAATACGGGAAGTAATACTGCTCTGTGCACCCGCTCCTACAGCCATAACCACAATAACAGAAGCAATACCAATCATAATACCGAGCACGGTAAGGAATGATCGCGTTTTGTTCGCGGCGAGGGCGGCTACTGTTTCATCAAGAATATCTTTAAATCGCATAGTAGTTACATAATTTTTCCATCTCGTACAAAAATAATCCTATCCGCATGTGCGGCGACTTCTTGCTCATGCGTAATGAGAATAATCGTACGCCCTTGCTCCTTATTAAGTTTTTTAAATGTTTCAATAACCATTTCGCCAGTCTTCGTGTCGAGATTTCCTGTCGGCTCATCTGCAAGAATAATAGATGGATCATTCACAAGTGCGCGTGCGATAGCGACACGTTGAATTTGTCCACCAGAAAGTTGATTCGACAAGTATGAAAATCGCTCTTCGGGAAAGCTTGCCGACTGCAATGCTTGCCTTGCTTTTTCATCTCGCGTTCTCGCATCTTGTCCTGTATAAATAAGTGGCAATCCGACATTGCGAAGCACCGTTGTTCTCGGGAGAAGATTGAATGATTGAAAAACGAAACCAATTTTGTTGGCACGAATCGTCGCTTGTTCATCATCGCTTAATGATGAAACATCTTTACCATCAAGAAAATATGTGCCTGACGTCGGTGTGTCGAGTAGTCCTAAAATATTCATAATCGTAGACTTACCTGAACCAGATGGTCCCATGATTGCTACGAATTCACCCTTTGCAATAGAGAAAGAAACATTGTGAAGTACCGGTGTTACCGTGTCTCCATTCGTATATGACTTCGTTAGATTTTTACAAACAATCATAGATTAAAAACCTGGCTGATCTCCAGTATTACGACGCGCAGCCCCAGACGCATTACCACCAAGCAATGACGCCGCTGTCGGGGTTTTTGTTGCCGACGCCGTTGTTGTCTTTCTTCGAACAATAATGACATCACCCATAGTGACACCAGAAGTAATTTCAGATTGCGTATCTCCTACCATACCCACAGTCACTTCTACTTGAGACGTTGTGAGCGCTCCAGATGTTGATGTTTTTACTTCTACATATTTCTTACCCTTTAACGTCTTAATCGCCTCATTCGGAACAACAAGCGCGTCATCTTTTTTCTCTAACGTAATATCTGCCGTGACCGTCATACCTGGCTTAATACGCGCATCTTTATCATCGAATGCAATTTTTACTTTGTAGGTCACCACTCCTTGTGATGTGGTACCCAAGGTATCTATCTCTGCAATCGTTCCATCGAGAGAAAGTCCGCTCACCGCATCAAAGGTGAGTTTTACTTTTTGTCCAACGGCGACTTTCGCAATGTCAGCTTCATTCAAAGAAATCTCAGCAATCTTTTTGTTGGTGATAATGGTACCAAGCGATGTCGACTGACTGACACTATCCCCCATCTCTGCGGTAATGCTTGCAATGACACCATCAAATGGTGCCGCGACAGTATAATTCGCGAGTTGTGTACTTGCATCATTCACCGCATTTTGTCTCTGTGCTACGACAAGTTCTTTTGCTCGCACATCGAGTGTGTCTGCTCCGGCTTGCAAGGTTTTCATTTGCTCCGCAAGTAAGGCGAGTGTTCTGTTTTGAGCGGCAACTGTTTTATCTTTGGTAATAAGTGCATTTTGATATGCAGTGTATGCAGAAAGATAGCTCGATGCTTTTTTATTTGGTATAAAAATAATCCAATTCGGCTGTGCATCGAGCGATGCGAACTTAATGTAAAGACCCGTATCACCAAGTGGTTGTGCGGTGAGCGTGCTTGCGAGGCCATCCATAGAAACGAGACCGGACGCTGTGAATCTGAGTCCGTCACCTGAGAGATATGAAATAATTTTTATCTGTCCTTCTGTTTTTCCTAAATAACTTCCCGTAATAGTAGGTGGTGTTTGAGCTGATGCCTGTGACTCTGGTGTTGCTTCAAAAGAAACATTCATAAGTGAAGTGTACGCGTTTATCACAGCAGTGTCCTGATCGAGGATAGTCTGCTTCGCAGTATCTATCTGATTTTGAATTTGTAGAACTTCGAGTGTTGTCGGCGGCTTTTTAATTTTTTCGAGATCGAGCTTAGCTGTTTCAAGATTCACTTGAGCAGTTGTAAGATTTTGATACGCCGTTGTCGCATCCAATGAGATAAGTCTCGCACCTTGTCGTACTGTATCGCCAGCTTTTACTTGTATAGAACGAATATCACCAGACCCTTTAGCTTTTAAGGTAACCGTATTAATTGGAGAGATGGCACCTGACCCACTTACCGATAAAGAAAAAGATTTCTGTGCGACTTTTATCTCTGTAATGGTCGTTGTGGTTGTTGTTGAGGGCAAAAAGAAAATGGTGTAGATACCATATGCAACAAGGACTATTCCAATACTGATGCTGGATTTTTTGTGCTTTTTCAAGAAAGAAACAAGAACTCCGCCGTAAGATTGTATAGTTTTTAGCATGGAAGCATAATAGTCGTTAAAGGATATATATGCTACATACGTACAATAGGAGTATTTTCTTTCAATGTGCGTCGGGTTGGATTAGACTACAAATCTTTTTGAGTCTCACGACATGATTTACTAATCAGCCGCCGCTCAAAAAGTTCGCAGTCCGCCGCTCGCGATTCGGCTTGTTAGCCTCATAACGCTCCGCCCAACAAATCCAGACGCAAACAAAACAGTTTTGTTTGCTTCCATGACAGACAGAATATAATAAAAGTCCCACATGGGTACATGTAGGACTTTTATTATATTTGTGCGTCGGGCTGGATTTGAACCAGCGAAGGCCGAAGCCGATAGATTTACAGTCTATTGTGATTGACCACTCCACCACCGACGCATATTTTTAACACTTGTGTATTCTATACTTTTTTACCCTAATTTACAACCTGTGTAAAACAAAAAACAGTATATATGCCGTGCATATAAGCTTTATTTCTGATACTATAAAATCTATCATTATGATCTACAACGGAAAAGAAGCATCACAAACTATGCAAATACTTCTCAAGGAGAGGATTGCAAACCTTGGACGAGCCCCTGTGCTCGCCATTATTTCTGTTGATGAACATCCAAGTATTGTTTCCTTCATTAGAATTAAAAGAAAGTATGCAGAAGCGCTCGGTGTCACGATTAAAGAATTTAATTTCAAAAGTGAAACTGATGAATCTTCTCTCGTTGACGTAGTGCAAGCTCTCGCAAAGAGTAATGAATATGACGGCATCATTGTTCAACTACCACTCCCTTCTTCGTATGATGCTCTACGTGTACTTAATGCGGTACCACAAGAACTCGATGTCGATGTATTGAGCAGCGATGCGAATGCGTCATTTATTGAAACAGGCGCACCTCTTCCGACGGTGGTGGGTGCTGTTGCACATATTTTAGAAGATACATATACTGATATCGAAAATAAAAATGTCGTTATTGTCGGACACGGGAAGCTTGTCGGTGCACCTGTTGCAGTCTGGCTCAAGCATCAAGGGATCACACCAGAAATTATTGATGCTGATACCGATACAGAAACACGGAAGAAACTTTTACAGAATGCAGACATTGTCATTTCTGGAAGTGGAGCACCTCATACTTTGTCACCAGAAGATTTCAAACCTGGTGTCGTGATTATTGACGCGGGAACAAGTGAACAAGCAGGTGTGCTCGCGGGAGACTGCGATCCACGGTGTGCAGCTATTGCGAACGTGTTCACACCTGTACCAGGTGGAGTCGGACCACTTACGGTTGCATATCTATTTGAGAATGTAGTTTCGTTTGCAGAAAAAAGGAGAGATGGTCGGTGGTCGGTAGTCGATGACTGATGGTCGATAGAGAGTCTTTTTACATAGGTTACACCTATGTAAATCAAAGAGCGTCGCCGTAGGTGCCGCTTTTTGCTACAAAATCCCCCATT
Organism: Minisyncoccota bacterium; assembly: GCA_041651055.1. Taxonomy (GTDB): domain Bacteria; phylum Patescibacteriota; class Minisyncoccia; order Phycocordibacterales; family UBA5272; genus UBA11704. Next base: position 89,380 of record JBAZJW010000001.1, on the reverse strand, counting down.
CCCAAACTTTGACTTATACGAACATCTATCGTAGTGTACTATACGGACACAATCCCCCGTTCCTTCCTCAACCACACGCTCAAACGAGCGCACAACTGGAGTCAAAAATGACACACACAATAGAAGAACTAAGACTCGCCTTTGCAAACCTCGGACCAGGCGACCTCGTGCGCTCAGTATACGGAGAGGTTCTCGTCCTCCGAAGAACAAGCTTTGGCCATGGCGTTCTCTTCGGAGAAATCTGCAGGTGCGAAAAACATGTGAAAGCTTTCCCCAAGGCGCTTTATTGGGAACCTGAGTCCCGCGGCCCTGAAACACTGGATGGTCATATTTTCCCAGAGTGGCACCCCGGCATGACCGATGTGGAGATTCTCAAAGGCGAAAAAACAGACCTCGCAGAAAAGTATAAACTTCTCTGTTGTGACGATGATTACATTCTCATCAAACAAGGTCCATCTTCCACAAATGACAAAAAAGTCATCAGCGAGATTGTTGATTCGATGTTTTTGTCGCAAATGAGTGATGGCGCTTCCTTCCTTCACTGGCTGAAACTCCTTGGTGTGGAAATCTCTCCGGAAAAAGCCTCACTGTTGATCGCCGCCGCAGACAAGCTGGAGAAACTTTACCCTGACGTAGGTGACCCTTTCAAAGACGCATGTTTCATGTTTGACGACGAGGAATAACCTCGCACGTGCCCTGCAAGCACACACGGCACCCACTTAGGGTGCCATTTTTATTACTCTATTTCTCGAATACAAAGAGCGGCACCGTAGGTGCCGCTCTTTGTATTTTCTCCGTACCCCTTCCAGCTTCTAGCCTTTAGCTTCCAGCTGCCCCCCTTTATTTCTTCTTCGCCATCACGTCCTTTTGTGTAAGCGGACTCGGAATCTTTCGTGGCTTTTGTGCTTCCACTTCTATGTCACCTTTTTTGTTGAGCGATACATGTGCAATACCTCCCTTTGTAATTTTCTTTGAAAGCATGAGCGATGCGATAGAGTTTAGAATAGTCGTTTGCATAAATCGCTTGATTGGTCGCGCACCGTAGTGTGGGTCGTATGACTTTTCTGCGATATAACCAATCGCTTCATCAGTCACCTCAAGCACAATTTCCTTTTCGAGAAGTCGTGTCGCAAGAGACTTCACTTGAAGTGAAACAATTTGTTTTATTTCCTCCTTCGTAAGCACGTCGAATATCATGGTTTCGTCGAGACGGTTCAAGAATTCTGGTTTGAAGAAATCTTTGAGCGCTTCCATCACACGTTCTTTCACTTGTGTGTACACACCACTCGTTTCATTATTACCAAAACCAATTTGTTCCATCTTCTGAATGTACTGACTACCGATGTTTGACGTCATGACGATAATCGTATTCTTGAAGTTCACAACACGCCCTTTACTATCTGTGAGTCGTCCTTCATCAAGAACTTGGAGAAGCAGGTTGAACACTTCTGGATGAGCCTTTTCAATTTCGTCAAAAAGAATCACCGCATACGGTCGATGTCGCACTGCTTCGGTCAATTGTCCTGATTCATCATACCCAACATATCCTGGAGGCGAACCGATCAACTTACTCGTGCTGTGCTTTTCCATGTATTCACTCATGTCTACCTTAATGAGAGCCTTTTCATCATTAAACATAAATTCCGCAAGAGCCTTGGTGAGCTCTGTCTTTCCCACACCTGTTGGACCGAGGAACATAAATGAACCGATCGGACGAGATGGGTCATTGATACCTGCACGTGAGCGTCTCACTGCACCACTTATCTTTAGAATAGCATCACGTTGACCAATAACACGCTTGCCGAGCACATCTTCCATACGAGAGAGCTTATCCTCTTCTTCTTCGAGCATGCGCACCACAGGAATACCTGTCCAGCGAGCGACGACAGATGCAATATCTTCTTCGGTTACTTCTTCACGAAGAATTCTGCGCGTCTTTTGAAGTTTCTTTAGCTTTTCAAAACGATCATTCAGTTCACGAGTAAGTTCTGGAATCTGTCCATAACGGATCTCTGCCACACGCGTGAGGTCTGCACGCATTTCTGCATTTTCGGATTCTGTACGAAGTGATTCGAGTGACTTTTTAATTTCACCGATTTCTCCAAGCGTTTTCTTTTCGTTTTTCCACTTGATTTCGAGTTCGTGCGTCTTTTCTTTCACATTTGCAATTTCTTCATCGATAGCATTAATGCGTTTCTTGGTAGAGGAAAGGTCGCCGTCTGCGTGTGCGACGAGTTCTTTGGTAAGCGCTTCTTTTTCAATTTCTAAACGCATGATTTTGCGATGTGCTTCATCGAGCACGGGAGGCTTATTCTCAAGTGCAATACGAAGTGATGATGCCGCCTCATCGATGAGGTCAATAGCCTTGTCTGGAAGAAAACGAGACGTAATGTATCGTGTCGAGAGATTCACTGATGCTACAAGTGCGTCATCAGTGATACGCACACCATGGAAAAGTTCATACTTTTCTTTGAGGCCTCGCAAGATAGCGAGTGCATCTACTTCATTTGGCTCTTCAACGAATACCGGCTGAAAACGACGAGCAAGCGCTGGATCTTTTTCAATATGCTTCTGGTATTCCTTGAGTGTCGTCGCACCGATAGCGCGAAGTTCACCACGTGAAAGAGCTGGCTTAAGCAAATTCGCAGCATCTGCTGAACCTTCTGTAGCTCCGGCTCCTACGATGGTGTGTATTTCATCAATGAAAAGAATGATACCACCTTCTGAGCGTTCAATTTCTTTCATAATGGTTTTCAAACGCTCTTCGAATTCTCCACGGAACTTTGTTCCTGCAATAAGTGTTCCAAGATCAAGCGATACAAGTTCTTTTCCTTTCAAACTTTCTGGAACATCACCCTTTGCCATACGAATGGCGAGACCTTCCACGACAGCAGTCTTTCCTACACCAGCCTCTCCGATCAAAATTGGATTATTCTTGGTGCGACGAGAAAGAATTTGCATGAGGCGCATGATTTCTGTGTCACGACCAATGACTGGGTCGAGCTTATCGGCGCGAGCAAGGTCGGTGAAATTACGTGTGTACTTTGCGAGTGCCTTATTTTTCTTTGGACCTTGTGCTTCGGTAATATTCTGAGCACGAAGTTCTTCTAATATATGATATGCCGTATCTTTGTCGATACGGAAACGCGCGAGCAATTCACGAACTTGGCCCATTGATTCAAGGAGTGCCAAGAAGAGATGCTCAGTGGAGACGAATTCATCCCCAAGAGATTGTGCTATTTTGAGTGATGCTTCGAGTGTCGCTGCGAGCTCAGGTGTGAGGTACATCTGGTATGACGGACTCATCGTAGCTGACGCGCCAGGCACCTCGATAGCATCCACAATACTATCAGTGAGATGTACGATGTCCACGTCGAGACGTTCCAAAATGGCGTGTACAAGAGATTCTTCTTGCGTCAAAAGTGCACCCATCAAATGAAGTGGGCTTACTTGGTTTTGTCCTCGTTCGATAGCAAGTTCATGCGCTCGGCGAATGACTTCTTTGGCTTTGGTTGTGAAATTGTTAAATGATGGAGGCATGTGAGATAGTCGATAGACGATAGTCTAGAGTCAATAGAAAATACAAATACTAATAACTAATAACTAATAACTAATACATTTACAGTTTAGCAGAGTTCTTCCTTTCAGGTATGGTGGACAGTCGGTAGTGACGGGATATATCTACAATCTCAAATTATAGAATGAGAGTCAAGTTGACATTCGGCACTATTTATTGCAGAATAGCAACCACTGCTCTTTGGCAATTCCGCCACAACCTTTTCAAGGAGACTTCCATGGACTTTCTCACAAACGTCTTTCACGCCCTGCGCGGCATCGACTGGTTCATTCTGGTTTTGATCGGAGGGTTTTTCTTTCTGAGCGCCGTCGTTGGCACGGGAGAGGGTCTGCGTATTACAAAATCATCAGACTTTGAGGTGGAGCGGTTCCGTTCCGACGCCGAATGCAACTGGAACACCTACGGGGACGTCATGCTGTATTCGATGGCATTTGGCCTCCTCCTCATTCTGTTTGGAAACGAAGCCATGTCGAAATCGTTTGGAACAAACGAAATAGGTCGGGTTATCTTTTCCTTCCTCGCTGCACATGCTTTCGGCATTATCCTCGCTTTCATGAACCTGATGCTATCTGGGATTATCATTGAAGGCATAATCGCCGCGCATCTCATCAAGGGTGAGATAGCGTTGCACTACTACGAGCAAAAAGTAGCCCGTGAACCAAGCAGCGCATAACATTCAACTCCAGCACAGCAAAAGCCACCTTTTCAGGTGGCCTTTTTTATTACTCCATCTTTCCTAAATCCCCTTTCAAAAACGTCGGTCTCATTCCTAAGACTTCTTCAATCTTATCATCACCATACGGTGGGCCTTGTAACACATATATTTTCTTTCCTGTAAAAAACATATATCCCATTTCCATAAATGTATTATCCCCGATTCTATTTTTCTTTTCACCCTTGTCAAAATTACAAACGAGAAGTGCTTCAGCGTTATCCATCAATGTCTTATATTCCAACATCGCCTTTTCTTTTATTTTCCAAATCGCATCGTCAGGAAGAACTTTATCGACACCCCCTTGTTCATTCACATAATCCATAAATGTATCTGCCCCCGTTGCAATTTCTTCTTTTGAAAATACTGGAGCGACGACATGATGACCTTTAGATTCCAGTTCTCGTTTTATCTCCTGCATCTTTTCAAAAAATACCATCGACCCAGCTAAAACTATGTTCATAATTATGAGTTAAGTTGTAAACCGACCACACCAAGCACAGCCACACCAATAAAAAATAATCTCCAAAAAGTTACAGGCTCATGGAAAAAGTAAATTCCAAGAGCGGTTATACAAATAGCAGAAACTCCTGTCCAAAAAGCGTAAACAGATCCAGATGGGATAGTCTTCATGGCAATCGATAGGAGAGGCAAATCTATCAGCACAATAATTATACTTAGTAAGTTATACGGCCAAACTTCTAACCCTCCAGATTTCTTTAGTACGACAAACCAAATAGTCTCAACAATAGTTGCCGTCACCACTAACGGCCATGCAAACATTGGATTATATATGAATTGAAACATAATGTAAGTATATGATTAAGCCTCGTATGTGATAGTATTTTTTGGTCACGATTACTATCTTTTATTTTGCATCAACTCCTAACTCCTAACTGTTAACCCCTAACTATTTTATAGTCTTTCCTCCACTGCGTGCCAATCGATTGCTGACATAAACGCATTGATATAATCCGCGCGCTTTATTCCGTAATCCGTCATGTACGCATGTTCAAACACATCCATCACAAGAAGCAGTGTCGCACCTGCTAGATGTCCGGCATCGTGTTCGTTCACCCATACATTGAAAAGTTTTCCTTCACGCTTATCATGAGAAAGAATAACCCATCCGATACCACGCATAGCGGCCATGCCAACGAATTCTTTTTGCCAGTTTTCGACAGACCCCCATGTGCTTTCAATTTTTTGTTTCAAAATTCTATCACTTAAATTCACTCCTCCTTTCACGAGGTTTCCAAAGTAAAGCTCATGAAGTCGCATACCATTCCATTCCCATCCAAAGCGACGGTGAAGTTCTGCGTACTCTGGTGTCCCCGCTTCTTTGTCTTTCAAAAGGTCTGCGAGTTTGTTGGTATTGGTCACGTATCCTTGATACAAGGTGAAGTGATTGGTAAGCATGGCATCACTCATACCTGCAAGCCCGAGTAACGATGAAAAATCTTTTGGTGTATACATATTTTAAAAGTAATTAGTTATTAGTAATTGGTAATTAGTTAACCTCAGCTACAGATTTATAGAGATTTGTAAGCATTCTCATAATTGATTCTAATTCAGTAATTAGTCTATCAAAATCATTCTCTTTTATATAATTTAAATTTTTAGCAATTATTAATTGAGTTTCTATTTCTGCACCAGAACCTTGTGAGATTTTAATAAAATGAGAAAATTCTTTCTTCCCTTTCTTGCTATCTTCTGCAATATTTGAAGCAATCGAAACTCCAGCTCTTCGTAACTGAGAAACTAAACCATACGTTTCTTCTTTAGGAAAAGTTTTAGTTACGCTATAAATATCAGTTGCAAAAGAAACAGACCTCCGCCAAACATCTAAATCTTTAAATGTCTTCATAAGAAAAGTATACCACTTTAATTTGTTTGTATTTCAACTAATTACCAATTACTAATAACTAATTACTTCCTGTATTTAATTACAATCTCTTTCATTGCTTCCACCAATCTGTGCAGGTCTTGCATTGAAGTAGCACGGCCAAGTGTAATGCGCACATTCTCGAGAGACTCTTCTTCTGACGCACCGAGTGCTTGCACCACATAACTACCGTCTGTTTCAGAAGAAGCACATGCGCTCTTGTGTGAGACTGCGAACCCTTTCGCATCCAACCTGAGAATCATTTCCTCCGACGATATTCCCGGCACCCGGCAATTAATGTTATTTGGTAGTCTGAACTCGTTCTTTGTTCTTCGTTCTTCGTGTGTTGTTGGACTCTTCTGTTGTCTGTCGTCTGTTGTCTGAAGTCTTCCCTCATCCCACGCTCCATAAAATGTAATATCTGGAAGTGCTTGCTGTAATTCTTTTTTACATGCATCGCGAAGCATGCGTAGTCGAACAGACTCCACTTCTTTCATATCATGAGATTCTTTGAGCGCGACACCGAATGCGTACGCAAGTGGCGCAGACTCTGTGCCACTCCGTAGGGCTCGTTCTTGCCCACCACCGTGCGTAAGTGCTTCAATCTTCACTCCTTCACGTTTATATAAAAGTGCTACGCCTTTCGGACCGTAGACCTTGCTACTATTTACCGTCATCAAATGAGCGCGCAACCGTACCACATCGAGATTACAATAATTCGCCGCCTGACATGCATCGATATGAAAATATGGATACGCGGTATGCGTGCGATTCTGTTCCTTTTTCCATTCTTCAAGGGCGCGACCAATTTCTTTTACTGGCTGTATAGTTCCTATTTCATTATTCGCATACATAACAGAAACCAAAATAGTTTCTTCACATAATACATCACGTATATCCTTTACTTTTACAATGCCATTTTCATAAACAGGAAGGTACGTAACACGAATCTTTTTTTCTCTCTCGAGTTTTCTAATTGGCTCCAGTACCGCTGGATGTTCAATGGTAGAAACAATTACATGAGGCAACTCGTTCTTCGTTCTTCGTTCTTCGTCAGGAGTTTCTTGCTCCATACTTCTTACTTCTTGTTTCTTATACCCCTCATACGTACCCAAAACTGCGAGATTGCAGGATTCTGTTCCAGTTCCTACAAAATAAATCTCATACGCATGAGCATTGAGCACATTCGCACAGAGTACGCGTGCCTTATCGAGCAGCAGTCCAGCTTGCGTCCCTTCTTTATGAATCCCTGATGGATTACCATATAAAGAAAGAGATTCTGTGAGCGCTGTTTGTGATCTAGCAGAAAGAGGTGTCGCCCCTGCGTTATCCAAATAAACCCGTTCTTGTTTAGGTGTGAAAAAAGAAAACATATTCATGTCTTTACTCTATCATAAAAAGGAAAACCCACAGAGGCTTTCGCGTGCGGGCTTTCGGTGCAGTATTTTCAAAAGCATCTTACGAAGGACAGACCTGAGTCTGCAATGCTTAGGGAGTCGCCGTGCGGCGTTCTCTACCTGCAATATATTTTGCTTGTTAAAGAGCGAAGATACACAATGTACGATCACACTGCTTAAGAGATACTCTATCATACCAAATAAAAAAATGTTTTCTATGGAAAATCAATGAGTACATATAATGTAGTCAGTTGACCCATAGAAAACATTTTTCAGTCCGTGCGGCCCTTAGCCGCGATAGACTCCAAATGAGCACCTGTAATAATTCTATCATATCTTTTTGTCAGAGAAAAGATATACGAGGAAAGGTTATACACACCTGCCGCGACAATCACTTTTCTGCTACACTCATCACACATGAATATTTCACAGATCCTCAACTACACGACACAACACCCAAACACTCTGGCTGTGACCTTGTTTTCTTTTTTACTACTTTACATTGCATACCTTCATTACAAAATCGCCCGCTTCACACGAGGTCAATCTGGTGCTTCACTTGAATCAGTTATCAAATCATGTGTGGATGCTGTTTCAGAAATAGAAAAAAGAAACGAGCTCATTTCTTCACACGCTCTCACACTTGACGCTCGTGTGTCAAATGCTCTTCGCAACGCACAGACAATTCGTTACAAAGCCTTCGAAGTTGGAGGATCGAATCAAAGCTTCTCTATCGCACTCTTGAATGAGAAAGGAAACGGTGTAGTCATCTCATCTCTTCATGCTCGTGATCGTATCAACACCTTCGCAAAACCTGTAGAAAAATATGCGAGTTCGTACGAACTTACCGAAGAAGAGCTGTCTGTTATCGGGGCAGCAAAGAAGGAACACAAGGGGTAGTTTATAGTTTATAGAAAATACAGATAAGAAGGAGTGACCACGATTTATCCTGAGCTTGTCGAAGGAAGTGGTCACTCCTTCTTTCTCTTCCCTTTATCCTCTCACCTCTTGCCTATCCTTTTAAGGATTTTTGTGGTATAATTGCACCATAAAATTATGCCAAAAACTTCTGAATTGAAGGCTGTTTCTCGTCAACCCGTTATCGCGGTTCTTGGCCATGTCGATCACGGAAAGTCATCTCTCCTTGATTTCATACGAAAATCAAACGTTGTAGACGGTGAAGCTGGTGGAATCACACAGCGTATTTCAGCGTACGAAGTTAATCAAAAACTAGGAGATGGATCAACTAAAGCCATCACATTCTTGGATACTCCAGGGCATGCCGCATTCCAAAGTATGCGTGAACGAGGTGTGGAAATAGCAGACATCGCTATTCTTATCGTCTCTGCCGAAGATGGTGTAAAGGCGCAAACCGTAGAAGCCTGGAAGACGATCGACGAGCACAAGCTTCCGTATGTTGTTGCTATCAACAAAGTCGACAAACCGGGTGCAGATATCCAAAAAACAAAAAACTCACTCGTTGAACATGGAATTTATATCGAAGGATACGGAGGAGACATTCCTTGTGTAGAAATTTCTGCAAAGACAGGCCAAGGTGTCGACTTCCTTCTCGAAACCCTTTTGCTTATGGTTGAAATGAATGAATTAAAGGCAGACCTAAGTACTGATGCTACAGGATACATACTTGAAAGTTTTGTCGATCAAAAGCGTGGTGTATCAGCGACGCTCATCATCAAAGATGGAACACTCGCAACATCAGGTGCAATCGTCGCAGGTACAGCACTTTCCCCTATTCGTATTATCGAAGACTTTGCAGGGCGTCCAATCAAATCTCCTCATGCAGGCCAGCCTATCAAAGTTACAGGTTTCGATGAAATCCCTGCGTCTGGTGCCATTTTCGTTTCTTCTTCTGATAAAAAAGTCATGGAAGTGCTTCAATCAGAAACAAAACAAAACACCATCCGAGCTGTTCTTGATCCGAAAATCTATCGCAATGCGAAGGTTGTAATCCCTGTTGTTATTAAAGCTGATTCACTTGGTACACTCGATGCTGTAAAACGTGAACTGAAGAAACGTGAGACAGATGATATCAAAATTAAAATCATCGCTGAAGGTGTAGGGACTATTTCAGAAGGAGATATTATGCTCGCATCATCAGATGAAAAGACGGTTATCATCGGCTTTGCAGTCAAGCTTGAAGCAAAAGCCCGTGACCAAGCAGATCGTTTCAAAATCACCCCACAACTTTTCGATATTATTTACAAACTTTCAGAGTGGTTCGACACTATCGTAGAGAGCCGCCTTCCATACGAAGAGAAAGAGGTTGTTCTCGGCACACTCAAGCTTATGCGTACGTTTAGTTCACAAAAGGACAAGCATGTTATCGGAGGAAGAGTTGAAACTGGTAAAATTCAAAACAACACTGTTGTCAAAATCATTCGTCGCGGTGTCGAACTCGGTCGTGGACGCATTATCGAACTACAGTCACAAAAAATTAAAACAGACGTCGTAAACGAGGGAAACGAATGTGGTCTCATGGTTGAAAGTAAAGTTGAAATGATTCCATCGGACATACTCGAAGCAATTTTAGTTGAGAAGTCTCGTATTTAACAATCTGCATTCCTCTCACCTATCACCTTTATTTCTATCATCTATGTTAATGGACGCAAACAAATTACCAAGTAAACGCCAAACTCAAATCGCACTTGAGATTCTTGGTATTGCTCAAGATTTTTTCCAGCGTGAATCCTCTGGTCTTTCGCTCATCACAGTTACTCGCGCCGAAGTGTCCGCAGACATGAAGCATGGCACGATTTATATCACTGCTATTCCTGAAGAAAAGGAGCCCGCAGCGCTAGATTTCGCAAAGCGCATGAGAAGTGAACTTCGTCATACTGTTATGAAGCGCCTCCCTGTAAAAGTCATTCCATTTTTTGAAATAGAAATTGATTACGGAGAAAAAAATCGCAGACATATCGATGAGCTCCTTCGAAAAGAAAAGAAAGCTCAGGAAGAATACCAAGCAAGTATCAATCGTCAACGAGAGGACCAATAACAAAAACCACATCTACGAACGTAGATGTGGTTTTTGTTAAACCCTATTCCCCTTCAACCAGTATTACTGATTTGTTCGGAATGTGTTGTTTGGACCGAACACACTTACATTACCTGACGCGTCAGTTGAGACGAGTGTGTAGTAGTAGATTGTATTTGGTTGAAGATTCATAACTGACACTGAGTGCGTTGTGCGGAAGTTACTATCTGTTGAAGCAACTTGTCCTGTACGTGCTCCGAATCCAGCTGATGTGATATCTCCTTCATTGAACTGTACTGGAGATGTACTATAGAAAACACGAGCAGATGCATTTTCATTAGTTGCCCATGAGAACGTGTTGTATGTCTGTCCAATATTTTGAGCAACAGAGTAGAGTGCCGGACCTGAAACATCAGCACTTACTGACCCACCATTTGCAATCAATGAATTGATTTTAGCAAGTGTTTGTGGACCAACACGACCAACCTGATCAAATCCGTATACTGCCTGGAAATTCTTTACAGCTTGAACGGTAAGAGACCCATAGTAGCCTGTTACCAATCCTTGTGGATAGATAGAAGGCGTTTCAGCGAGGAATGACTGGAGGTTTGTAACATTAATACCGCGTGCACCGAAATCAAGCTGTGATGTAAGCATGTCTGCAGCTGATGCTGTAGAAAAGAGACCGAGACCGAGAATTGCTGCTGCGAAAGCAGGAGTAAGAACCTTTGTCACTGTAGAACGTTGTAGAGTTTTCATGTGTATATATTGTATTGGTTACTAAATTTTAGAAACGTTATTAGTCTTTCTTGCTACGAGTTGTAATCGGATCAATCACTGGAGAAATTGGAATAACTATTTTGAGAGAAGGGTTAAGTTTAAGTTTCCTGCGAAGTGTCGCGAGATACTCATCGGCTTCTTTGGAATTAATGTCAAGAGGAATCCCGTGTGTGAATGTGTGCTTGGTTGTAACGATAGGTGTATGCAAAGAAGTATCCACGCTATCTTCAATTGCCTTTTTAGTGGCAACCACAACGGGAATCACTGCTTGAGAAAGTTTCTTTTCTAGACGAGTAGCTGTGTACACCTTGTGATGAGCATCTGTTGTTGATGCGGCCCATTCTTCTAGAAATGAAAAGTTTTCATCATTAATAACAAGATTCTTCAAGATGGCGTCGTGTACAGCAAGTCTTGTTTGAAGAAATGTGCCCACTTCCACCACCTCTTTAGGATTCCCTTCTGCTTGTAGTGTTTCAATGTGCTCATTGAACTTACGAATGTGAGCATCGAAAGCAATGTTTGCCTGTTCTTCAGTCTCTAGATCAAGTCTTCCTTCAGCTGCTAATTTCTCAGCTTCTTCGAGACGACGTGTTGCTAAAGTAGCTTCCGTGGCAGCTTTTGTAGGAGTTGTAAATGAAATCGCAAGATGTGCTCCTTCAACTACATTGACCTTTATTGGATACAATATGTCTCCAGGTAAAATGTCATCTGCAAAAACCGATACCCCACCAGAAAGGACAAGCGATCCGATAACTAGCCCGAGCACGTAGGTTCTCCCTATATGAGCCATCGTGCGTAGGTCGAGGGCTGGTAGCAACCCTCTATAGTAGAGACGTGACGGAATCATATTTCTTACAAAAGAAGCTTCAGGTGTTGTGCACACGTTATTTTTCTGAAGCTCATTCACACGATAAAGAACCCCATTCCATGTGGTTTTCTTTTCATTTTCCGTCATCGAAAATGTTTGCGCTTCATTTCTTAATTCTTTAAGTGTTATTTTTTTCATTTCGTGTGTGGTAATAAAACGAGTGCACGCAACTTACTGATACCTCTAAATATTCTCACAGAGACAACATTTTCAGTCTCATTCACAATGGATGCAATTTCTGTCAAAGATAAATCATTGACGTAACGCATAACAATAATGGAACTGTACTTTTCAGGTAATTGCTCTACACATTTCATAACCTGTGCGATATCGAGTTCTGTATAGAGAGCTTCCTCAACTTCCACCTTTGGCTCAAACCCTAAATCCATAAGTGAATCGAGAGAGAATGTTTTCTTTTTACGATACTCATCAATAATAAGATTTCGGGCGGTTCTGTATAAAAACGTTTTTATATTATCAATTTCATTTCCCTTTATGAGATATTGCCAGACATGCGTGTATGTCTCCTGAACTAAGTCAAGAGCTTTTTCCCTATCCGAAATCTTAAAGAAGCAATATCTAAATATAGCATCTGAATGCTCTTCGTAGGCCTTTGCGAGATATTGTGTATATAACTCCATAGATACAGACGTACGAGCGCCTATTTTCTTACACTACGCCGATTGGAGGGGGAATACAAGGGGCAAGGACTTATTCAAGGTCCCTTTTTTTGGCGTTGACACATAAAAGTCTTATCTGTAAAGACGAGAGAGTTGACAAGTCAATTAAAAACTTGTAGTTTTATTATTAACAGAGGTTCCTTCAACTGCCTTAGGAGGGCAAAATGCAATCATACTGGCTTTTTTTAATTTTGACAGCAATAGTGCTTTCAACGTGCACTAGCAATCCACCGAAAAGTTTTGACCCGACCAAGACGGTTTGTTTTGAAGTGTCAAAGACACTCTATACCAACGTTGGCACTCCTGTGCTGGGGCAAGACGGAAAACCTGTTCCGTGCATTCCAGGGCAAGTGCCAGCAAAAAAGTGATAGCGGCTGCACCTCACAAGAAAACCAAAAGGCTTTCTTGTGAGGTGTTTTCATTTTGTATAAATTTGAGAAAGGAATTGGTCACCTCGTCTCGTTTCAGGAATACCTAAAACAGGAGACTCCTCGAAGTCACGCTTGACACTCGCCTGATGGCTCGCCCTATTCAAGTCCTTACGTAAATGACGCAGGTCATTTACTTCCCGGGCACAAATGTAAAAAAGCAAAGTCGAACGACTTTGCTTTTTTACATTTGTGCCCGGGAAAGGACTTGAACCTTCATGCCTTGCGGCGCTTGCTCCTAAGGCAAGTGCGTCTACCAATTTCGCCACCCGGGCATATCAATTACAAGAGGAATTATACACGAAAACGTGGTAGAGTGCGAGTACCATGAAAATCCCTGTTATATTCGAGGATACAAATATTCTTGTTATCAATAAACCCTCCGGAGTTGTCGTGCACCCTTTCGACTTTTCTGAGGAAGAGACTGTTTTAGATTTTCTCCATACTCATGCACCTGAAATGTTTTCAATTAACAATGCCATCACCCTTCAAGATGGTCGAGAAATTTCTTTGGGAGGCATTGTCCACAAATTAGACAGAGACACTTCTGGTGTCATGGTTATCGCAAAAAATGAAGAGATCTATAGTGAACTCAAAGAACAATTCCGAAATCATACGACACAAAAAGAATACGTAGCGCTTGTAGAAGGAATTATGGAAAAAGATTCTTTTAGAATTAATGCCCCGCTCGGTCGCGGTAAAAAAGAGTATAAGCAATCAACGAATCCGGTGAATCCACGAGGAGAACTACGAGAAGCAATTACTGATGTGGAAGTAATAGAACGAAGAGAATGCTCAGCTCTTGTAAAACTCATTCCAAAAACGGGAAGGACACACCAACTGCGTGCACACATGACATCTATCGGGCATCCAATTGTGGGAGACGTGGCGTATGGGAGCACAGTGGAATCGTCACGCATACTGCTACATGCAAAGAGTTTGAGGTTTATGGTCAACGGGAAGGAGTGCAGGTTTGAAGCGGGAGAGATGGAAGAGTTTTAGAAATTGTTCTCGAACGTATACTATGCCCCTTTCTTATCTTTGGCCACTCTCTCCATAAGATTATTCATGTATTCATCTTTGTATTTACGATATAAAGCATAATCATTAGCATGTTGTATATAAAGATTCTTTTTCAAAACTGAATAAGCCTCAACCTCTTCCGGATGATTTCTAAGATAATCTCTTAGGTCAAGCATTTCCTTGTTATGGATATGTCCTTCAGGGAAAAAGTGTACATTAGCATACAAAACATTGTCAGCTACAACTCTAAAAAGCCGAGAATTTTTCATAACAAATTCTCCCGAATAATCAAAACCTGACTGCTTCATTTCTTCTATATGTTTTTCAACATCAGATAGATCTTTTACTATCACCAATATATCTATACACGATTTTCCGGACATGCCGGGTATAGACGTGCTTCCAATATGCTCAATAGAAACATTTCCAAATATCTTTTTTATTGTTAAGGAGTAATTTTCAAATAATTTTGGCCACATTACATCATATGGAACTACTTCATATTTTCTATTTTTGTAAGAATGGCTGTTGTTCATTGTTCTTGTGGTAAATGGTCATCAATATGTAACCATGATAACTTCTGAGAAACCCAGATATGTTTCTGCAATTTGAAGCCATTTGCTTTATCAAAAATACCAATAGGGATACCCATTTTATCTAACCGGTCTTTATATTGATACGAGAAGGGTGACCCACATTTTTCACAAAATGAACGGTTAACGTTTTGAGATGAAGAGTATATCTTGGGCGTTCCAATAACCTCAACCTTGTCAGTGTCATACATGGCCCACACAACATATGGTGCTCCGCTTATTTTTCTACAATCAATACAATAACAAGCACCAACCCAAGATGTTTCTTGGTTTGTTGTAAACCGTATTGCTTTACAGTGACATCCTCCTTCCATATACAAACAGTATACCAGCTCCGGAATTAAAAGGGCGAGAATCGGTCACAAAACTATCTCGCTTTACACTATATTGCTTAAGATCATGTTCACAACTTCTTCAG
Organism: Minisyncoccota bacterium; assembly: GCA_041651055.1. Lineage (GTDB taxonomy): Bacteria > Patescibacteriota > Minisyncoccia > Phycocordibacterales > UBA5272 > UBA11704. The sequence continues at coordinate 74,024 of JBAZJW010000001.1, read as the reverse complement.
GATTGTTTTTATCAGTTTCGATAGAGATAAAATCTTCAAAAGATTTACTGTGAAGACTGTCATGAATTTTTTTAAATCTATCCACATCGGTTTCCTTACCTTTTAATGTGTCTCTTTCTCGAACTCTTTCTAATTGGGTGTCGTAAGATGCTTTTAATAGAAATTTATGTAAAGAAACACTCTTCTCTTCTGCCAGCTTTTCCATTTGAAGAACTCTCTCAGCAATTAAACCACAATCTATAACTACAGTTTTATCCTCATCGACAAAGGAAGAGCACTTATGTAGCAAGATTTCGAAAGCTTCTTTATTTCTTTCTTGTATTGTTTTTTCTTCTTGATTAACCAGTAAAGCTCTTTCGCTATCGATACTTAAGGATACTGAATTATTTAATACATCACAGAGTAACTTTGCTGTCGTGCTTTTACCTGCCCCTTTTGAACCGTCCAGAAGAATAATCATAAGCTAAGTATATCGGCTCCGGATTCAAAAGAGTGGGACTCTCCTACAAGTTTCGTCTCGTCACCACTCGACGAACTCGCTTTGGCCTCATGGCATGTTTTACTAATCAGCCGCCGCTCGTGGTTTTTCTTGCTAGAAAAACATACTCCGGACTTTCTCGTCCCAGGGCGGGACTCGGTCACCTCGTCTCGTTTTATGAGTACACAAAACAGGAGACTCCTCGACCCCTATTCGAGTCCCGACGCACATGAAGCAGTTCATGTGCTCCCTGAGCACAAATTAAAAAACTGACTTTCGTCAGATTTTTAAATTTGTGCGCTCTAGCGGACGATTTTCGAACTATTGATTGGGTCAAAGAATACCCATTTCCAGTAATCGCACTTCAAGAAATCAAATCTCTTCTTGTCTAATAACAGCATGAGCAACATTAGAGTTGCTCCGAACGTGGGATGAAGTTCGGCAAGCAATAATAGACGAAAATATGTAATCTTTGGCTATATCTTGGTATATCTAACAGGCATACCTTTTTCCTTTTTTATATAATTTAGTTTAATTAAGACATCTAATGCATTCCCAGTTCGTATGTATCCTTTTCCTATACAGTTCTCAATAACATCTTCAAAAGAAAACTTATTTTTATTTCTTACGTATATCCAAACTCTAATAGCATCGTAGTATTTTCTCATCTAGACAGTTTACTCCAGTTTAGTTTAAGCACAAATAAAAATAGCCAATAACTAGTATTCCCAGTCAATATGGCCTAGAGTGGAACGATTTAGTTCCGTACGGAGATGTTTCCATTTTGGTAAAAACTTATCCATATACGCAATAAACTTCTCGTTATGGTTTCTCTCTAGCAAGTGAACCATCTCGTGAACAAGAACATATTCAATACTCTCTACTGATTTCTTTGCAAGTTCTGTATTGAGCCACACTCTTTTAGATTCAATGTTACACGTACCCCATTTGGTTTTCATTGTTCTTATACCAACCTCTTTAACCTTTATGCCCATCTTCTTTTCAAGTTTTGTAATATAAGGGGTTGTTACTTCTCTTAGTTGTTGTCTATACCAAGCGTGTAAAAGATTCTCTTTTTGTTTTTTTGTTGCATTTTTTCGTGTATGAAGTTCAATAGTGCTGTGTTTCAAAACAACTTTCTGCGCAGTTTCTACATCAACAACTTTTAATAAATACCTTTGTCCAAGATAGTAATGACTTTCGCGATTAACATAATCACGTGCAGTTTCTCTCTTCTGATTTTGAAGTTTAAGTTGTTGTCTTCGTATCCAACCAAGTTTAGAAATACTAAAGAGACGTAATGTTTCTATATCCATTTGAAATGGTGCAGAAATAGTAACTCTCCCGAGTGGAGGGTGTACGCTCAAGTGCACATTTTTGATATTCTTGTGGATTACATCAAACGATATATCTCCTAGTTCAATGGTACTTTTTTTAGTATTCATTTTGTTGCTTAATAATTTGGAAAATCCTTTCCACTTCTGCTACATTATTTACCACATTGTGAATCGCTTGTTTGATTAACTGTTCTGCTGGAACATTTCCACGCCAACCTGCGTGCATACTACCTTTAACAACAGCGTCAATTTCAAGAGCCAAGCGCTCATTTTTACCAAGATTACTATAAAGAGCACGTTGTGCATTGGTCTGTATGTCTTGAGGCAAGTCGGTTCTGGTGAGTTGCGCAACACTCTTTGCTAGGTCGTGTATCCTTTTAAGATATTCTTCATACGTAACAGCATTCGCTTTTCTTTCTCGCACTATCTCACTAAGTAATTTAGACATCTCATCAAAGTAAGCAGGGTCTATCAAATGATCTTTGATTATTTTTACACGCACGTTGTTCTCAATAGTTTCTGCAACGGCCTCTTTACTACTCTTAATTCCTTCTGGAAGTTGATTTATAACCTCTGCCATACCACTTTTAACCATAATATCTACCAGTGATTGCTTCCCGAACGGGTCAATGCGTCTAGCGTCTTCTGCTTGAATATAGGTATCAACTAAATGTCTCATATCTGCCTCATATGTCTTAACATCCAACTTTTCTCCACTAGCCATACGTATTTCTTCTCGTAACTTAAGATAGGTGTCTACTTTATTTTTTATTGAACTGACATCACTTTCGCTATATCCTGCCTCAATCATTTCGTCTGCAATGTTTGCGTATGCTCGTATCAGTCCTGCTGTATGTTTATAGAGTGCCGAACGTTTAATCTCGTTATCCTTGAGGTCTTGTTCATTTTCTGGGTTACCACAGAAGTAGTGAATAAAAGATAAATTATCACGAGGTGGGGCAACCGGTTCACAAACAAGAGAGATTGCTTCTAGAGCATCATCTAATCGTTCCTTGCCTTTTGTAAGTCGGTCTTTAAGAATAATCCCAATTTCTCCAGTTTCTGGCGTAGCAGTTTCAAGTTCTGACGCATAGACAGAATACGCACCCTCTAGTTTCTGAAACAGATCCTTGTAGTCCACAATATATCCGAAATCCTTATCCTCTCCATCTAATCTATTAACACGACAGATGGCCTGAAATAGCCCGTGGTCTTGCATCTTCTTGTCTATGTATAAGTATGTACAAGGAGGGGCATCAAAGCCCACCAAGAGTTTATCTACCACGATAAGAAGTTTCATATTTGATGGCTCTTTGATAAAACGCGTCTTCTCTCTATCTTCGTATACTTCCGACTTGGTTTTATCTTGTACGGGTTGTATATCTTTTAGTAACTCCACGTATGTCTCATAGATTTCTTCTTTTTCTGTTTGTGTGTTTTCCCCAGTATCTTCTGTTGTAATATCACGGGTTACAGGATTGTATGATGTAATAATCGCACACTTACCTTTGAGTGGAGTACTCTGAAATAACTTATAGTAACGAACTGCTTCGTAGATGCTTCCGGCAACAAGAATTGCATTACCAAATTGAGAGTTTAATCGTGGCTTGGTATTGAAATCAAAAAATATATCTTGAACAATCTTCTCCATACGAGATTTAGAACTTAACACTCTTTGCATTGTTCCCCACGTTTTTTTGAGTTCGTGTTTTTGAAAATCGTTAAGTCCTTTTGTCTTTGCCTCAAACCAAGCATCAACCTTTTCTTCTGATGTTAGTTTTGTGTCTATGTCTCGCGCCTCATACATAAGGTCAAGAACGACACCATCTTCAACGGCTTCATTAAACTTATACTTATGAATATATTCCCCGAACACTTCGTGGCTTGTCTGTTTATCTTTTTGAAGTAATGGCGTACCTGTAAAACCAATAAATACAGCATTTCGCAGGACTGCTTTCATTGCTTTGTGCATCTTTCCTGACTCTGATCTATGACACTCATCTACAAACACAAAGAGTTCTCCAACAGTATTACTTGGGGTATTTTCTAATTCTTTAATATATTCATCAAACGAATCAGCATTATGACTTCCAAACTTATGAATAAGGGAACAGATAAGACGAGGTGTTGGGTTATTCAATTGTTCCATCAAATCTTTACCACTTGTGGTTCGTTTAACATCAGTTTCTCCTGCATCACGAAATACTCTTTCTATTTGTTTATCAAGTTCTGTACGATCAGTGAGCATTACAACACGAGCATTTGGATTATTTTCTAGCACCCACTTTGCTAGTAAAACCATAAACAAACTTTTACCACTTCCTTGTGTATGCCAAACAATACCTCCTTGCTTTCTACGGATATATTCTTGTGCCGCCTTAACTCCAAAATACTGATGTGCACGTGGTAACTTCTTAACTCCGGCATCAAAGAGGACAAAGTCGTGCAGAATGTCCAAGATACGCCTTTTATCACACATCTTGAGAAGATATTTATCAAGTTGTAACATACTATCGTCCTGTTCATCTTCTTTCCATTTCAAAAAATACTTCTCTGGGGTTTCTATTGTCCCATATTTCAAACCCTCACTGTCATTACCAGCAAAGATAAATTGAACAGTGGAGAAAAATGATTGTATAAACTCCTTTTGTTGATTTACAATACTCTGGCGTATTCCATCGCCAATAGACACAGTACTTCTCTTTAGTTCCAATACACCAATTGCAATACCGTTAATATAGAGAACAACATCTGGACGTTTTTCAAGATTACCTTGCACTGTAACCTCTTCTGCAATAGCAAAGTTATTATTCTCTGGATTTTTCCAGTCAATAAAATGAACGTGTTGGTGTTGTTCTCCTGCATTTTCTAAAATAGGTGTGCCGTACCGAAGAAGTGAATACATCTTTTGATTATTGGTATACAAACTCTCTCCATAGTTATTTGCAGTAGTATTTAGTTTGTCTAAAGCACGAGCAATTAGGGTATCGTTATATCCAACACGAGAGAGATATTTCCTTACCTCACTTTCTTCTATGTTGCTATTATTTTCTCTATCTTCCCAGTTTCCAAGATATTCGTAAGCAAGGTTGTTACGAAAAAGTTCCACAATACGGTTTTGCGTTGCTCTTTCTCTTTGTCCTACTGTTTGGTTATTTGTTTCCATATATACGAATAGCGCCTGTTAGTAATTGTTGCATCATACCATTTTTTAGCATTATATATTTATCTCGTTTATGTTCTATGAGTTCAATTTCTTTGTCCATATCAGAGAGAATTGTAGCAATGGCAGTTTGTTCGCTCACGTCTTTTGGTATCTTTACCATTATTTCCTGCAACCTACTACCGTGCAAATGAATTATTGTTATACCCTGTGTAATTCCGGCTATTTTATATTTTGAGACGTGAGTTAAATAATTTGCAAGAAAATTAGGGTTGTAGAACTCTTGCTTTTTCTTCCTAATTACAATTACATCACCACCAATCAGTACATCATTTTTATTTAAAACGGACGCTACGGCTAGATCAATCCCAACAGTAGTCGTTGATCCAGGCATAAGAATATCTCCTTCTGTTGAGGTTAATCCCTCAGTGAAGTTTGTTTTACTTTTTACTTCATCTATTACCCGAGCGTATGTTGTAAATAACTCGCCATACAAAATACAAGAATATTGGCCGTTATTTTCAATTTTGCTTTTAGAAAGACCTCTACCTTTAAAAAAATCTGCTATCTTCACCAATTTATTTTCTTCCCACTCACCACTAAATCCAGGGAGGCGTTTTTTACCAGTAAGAAGTTGTTGTATTGTTCCTTGTTTAATTGCTTTCTTTTTTGTGATTAGTTTGTCCAAGTGGTTAATGAGCGCATCTGTATCGGAGAGGATTGTGGCAATAAGATCCTGTTCTTCTTTTGGTGGCTTAACCACACTAAGTCCTTTTAATTTCGGTAACCCTATTCTCAACCTAGTTGAGCCCATACTTACCTCAAATGCTCTGTTTCTAAAATAGGCAGAATTAATATAATCGTGAATAAATTTTTTAGAAAACTCATTTTCATTTACAACTAATCTGATACCGTCTGACGCCATAAGATATCTTTCGTTTTTTTCAGGAACAAAACAAGCCCTAGCAACAGGGTCTCCCATCTTTGAAAGAATTATCTCATTTGGATAAATGTTGCAACTCAAAAGTTCATCGGCTTTATCTTTTGAAGTAAAAATTTGGTAATCGTCAATAAATCTACCATCTCCTATGTTTTGTAATTGTATAATTTGAACACCGTCATTGGTGTAATCTGATTTCTTTAAGTTTGAACCAAAAGGGCCCCCTGTTATACTCCATTTTTTATTCTTATCAGCAATTTTTTTAAATGAGACAATATCCCAATCTTCCGGAATTACCCCAATTTCAGTTTGCTTATATCCTTTTTTAATAGTTATTTCTACCATACAAATCCCATTGTTTTAAGATGTCCATCTACCTTACTGGTAAGTACCTCCGTGTCTGTAACAAGAAGGGGGAGAGGTGTTGCATATCTCTCTGCGAGTTCCTTAATACGCCCTGTAAGGCGCTGACTAATACGATCCATTTCACTGTGAATTGCTTGTTCAAGCGTTGCTAACCATTTGTCATCTACTACTAGAACCTTGATTTCTTCCTCTGTTAGAGTTTTATACTTTGCGACAACTTGCAATTCAAGAGAAATCTCCACATCTTTAATTTCTTTTTTTGCTCTTGACTCTTCTTCAACAAGTGAAAGGTACTTTTCCATTACCATAAGTTCTTCTTTATCTTGAACACTGTTCTTCATCTGCTTAACTCTTGAAGTTACTGTTGTCTTACTTACTTTTTCAAAATCAGTAAAATACCCTTTTTCACTGTCATCACTGTACTCTTCAACTACTTCTTCTATTTCTCGTGTTGATGTGTCTAGTTTAGTTTGTAAATCATCAAGAGTTTGCTTTTCTTTTGCAAAGTAACGGTTAATAATAAGATGCTTTGGAACAAGGTCGCACTCTGTTGTGCCTTTCTTTGCATCTATTATTTGGAGAGTTACTTTCCATCCATCGTCTGCAATAAGATACATATCGTCTTGCATTGTCTCTGACCAATAAACCATAAGGTGTTCATAAATATCATACTTATCTATAAGATTGGTATTACTAAAAGCAGAGAGTAGATCTTCTGATATTGTCGGAATTATTTCCTTTGGTTTCACTCCTTTAGTTATCTTTTTTAAGATAGAACTATTCTTTATTTTCCAAGTAGAAAAAGTTGCTTCCATTGTTTTGGAATAAGAAGTGAACTCTGGGTGTAAAAAAATAGTATTCTTAATTTCCTCTTGTTTAATTTTTAGGTTGCTATATCCTTTTCTTTTACTGTCGGTGAATAGGGAGGATTTGAGGGTTGGGTAAACACCCCAGTAATTACCTAGGTCTTCTATATCTTTAGTTGGTATACCACCTTGTAGATGTGCCTCTATATCCTGCATATCCTCTGCCTCCTGACTATCTATATAGCGAGGGATATTGAGGTTGTATTCATTCTTTTCAATCTCCACCATACTTACCATACGAGAATACTTTTCTATCTCTAGTTGCTTATTGAATATATCTACTACTTTATGAAGGTCTTGGTTACGGAGTCGGTTTTTGTTGCCGTCTTTTATAAATCCTTTACTTGCGTCAACCATAAAGACACCTTTACGAGTGTCTGCGTTTTCTTTATCTATCACAATAATACACGCAGGAATACCTGTACCGTAAAAGAGGTTTACAGGTAGCCCGATAACTCCCTTAATATATCCACGACGAATTAAGTTAGTACGAATAGACGCCTCACTACCACCACGAAAAAGTACACCGTGAGGGAGAATAACAGCACCTTTACCTTTCTCTTTAAGTGAGCGAACTATGTGAAGAAGAAAAGCATAGTCGCCATTCTTCTCCGGAGGTGTGCCAAATCCAGTGAATCTTCCATAAGTATCATCATCTCCAACCTTAACGCCATTAGTCCACGATTTTGTAGAGAACGGCGGGTTAGCAACAACAAAATCAAATGTCATCAGTTGGTTATTTTCTTTGAAGAGTGGTGTTGAAAGAGTGTTCTCTCTTTCAATGATAGATGTCGGGTTGTTATGGAGTATCATATTCATACGAGCAAGTGCGGCAGTTGCATTATCCATTTCCTGGCCACGTAAGGTAACATTTTTATCTGTCTCATCTCTAATTTTTAGAAGAAGAGAACCAGATCCACACGCAGGATCGTATACAGTCGGAGTAAGTACTTTAGTATTTGAAATACCTATTACTTTTGCGATTATCTTACTAACCTCAGCAGGAGTATAGAACTGACCTTTACTCTTACCACTCTCTGATGCAAAGTGTCGCATAAGGTATTCATAAGCATCTCCGAGAATATCGTCCCCCTCGGCACGGTTTGTACTAAAATCAAGATTTTGGTTTTCAAAAATAGCAATAAGTTTGGTTAATCTATCAACCATATCTTTTCCACTACCAAGTTTTACAGGATCATTGAAATCAACAGCAATTTTACCCAGTGTAGGGTTTGCTTCTTCTATTTTTTGTATGATGTTTTTGTTGATGTCATCTCCAATGGTTGTTGAGCCCTTAAGAGCAACCATATCCTTGAAACTTGCACCTTTAGGCACAACAATAGGAGGGAAAGGAACACCTACATATCTGTCAGAGATGTATTTTATGAAGAGGAGAACAAGAACATAATCCTTATACTGTGAGGCATCCATACCACCACGGAGTTCGTCACAACTCTTCCAAAGAGAACTATACAATTGCGATTTTTTAACAGCCATACTTTTTATTTATAATGTAAGAAAGATATCTCAACTTTTCACGCTTAATATAATTTTAATTATAACACTTTATCTCACATTAGAGGATTTAATAACTTCTAACTTTAAGCAGATTTTATTTGGTATATACTTAATGTTGCAGTAAGTGTCTTTCTTTTATAGTCAGACACTAAATATCCAACGATTCATTTGGCCACAAAATCGTCTAGGACGAGCGAGAGGCCAAAGTACACACATTTTCCTGTTAGAGAACTCAAACCCAAAAGTTGGGGTATTTTATGACAAAACAAAAAAGTAAAAAACTAAAAATAAGGTACAAGAAGGTATCGCTATCACCGGAAGAACTCCAAAGGAGAATGGACAGGGCTTTTGATATTTTATTTGATGCTGTTTTTAATAAAAAAACAGACAATTAAAAGGTTGGTTATTATGCTATTATTGGGGTATTTAACATGGCAAAAGAACAAGAAATAAAATCCATAGAACCTTTGAGCCAAACATGGAGAATCACAGTTTTAGCAATAAATGTTTTAATAGCGTGGGTAATTTATTATTTTGCAACAGGAAGTTTCTTTCCAACTGGATCTGGTGCGAGTGTTTGGCTTTTGGCGGCTATGGCCTACTGGTTACTTCATTTAGTTTCAGCACCATTCTTTTTACCTCCACGTGACTCTTTGACAACTGCTATTTCTTTGGTACTTCTTCTCGCCCCTTTAGATTTTACTAATGTGTCCGATTTTAGTTTCGGCCTCCAAACTGCTAATACCATTACAATAGTAATAGCAATTTTTGTTGCTACATGTGCTCTGGTATCTGCTTTTCAACAAAATACCCAACTTGGGAAAGTAACTTATCGCCTGAGCGGTGTTTTTGGCAAAGGAGAGATACTTTTTACACCTGCAGTCCTTATAAGTGCTCTTGGATTTTACCAAAGTGAACCAGAATGGATGGTTACAATTCTTGGGTTTTGGACTTTTATGGTTGTGGCACGTCCAGTGGAACATATTATTCAAGTAATCCTTTATCTTAACGGAACAAAGACAACAAAATCTGTACTAGAATTAACTGGCTCTGTTTTACGAATTGACGCTCCGAACTTGGTTAGAATTACTCTTGAAGAAAATATAGATAATTGGACTTCTGAATATGTTCATATTGCGCATCTTTCTGGTGGGAAGATAACTTACGTTTTGCCTTTATTTTCACAAATACAAAATGAACAAGTGATAGGAACAGGTTTATGTTGTGAAATAACTGACGGAAAGAAATATGAATCTACTAAAACAGGAGAAGTTTACAGTATTAACGAAGAAGGTCTTGCAGAAACATTAGGCGTCATACTCAGTGGAGAGGAAAGAAACAGTAAAGTTGTGGGAATAACAGTTGAAGGGTCTTCAATCTCTAATATAAAGTTTCAATCCGTAAGTGGTATTAAGTTGGAGGAAGGAGTTGTCGTGTTTGCTTGTATTCGTGGAAAGAAGGTTTATTATCAAATACTAGATGCAAGTACTAACGAAGAAAGTTTTCATCAAAATCCTTATGGAGTGCATATAGTTTCTGCTGCTCAATTGGGTTGCTATGATCCAAATAGAGGTTTTGAAAAGTATTCTTGGCTTCCAGAAATGAATCAACCTCTATTCCTCACATCAGAAACGGAAGTTCATACACAAAACCTCAAGGAGAATGAGTTTATGATAGGTAAAGTCCCCTCTACTTCCTTTGGTATTCCTGTCGTGTTAGATGATTTAATTGAGTACCATACAGCAGTATTGGGTGTAACAGGAACAGGAAAAACAGAACTTGTGCTAGACATTATTCGCGAAGCAGTTGCTCGTGGCAGAAAAGTATTTTGCGTTGATTTCACTGGGGAATATAAGAAGCGTCTCGCAGACCTAGATCCAGTGTCCATCGGTTTATCTATTACTCAAGGTTCAGATTTAGAAACACATCTATTTGCAGTAGAAATAGGCACTTACGGTGCACCAAATGAGAAGAGAGAATTGAAAACATTTATAGATGGAATAAAACCACAAGTAACTAATCAGATTGAAGATTTTCTAACTAGTAAAGACGACCTACTTGGTATATTTGAACTTGCTGAAATAACTAACACCAAAGCAACATTAAGGACAACAGAACTCTATCTATCAGCGATAATGAACTGGGCACGGAATAATCGCAAAGCAAAACAGATAATGATTGTTCTGGAAGAGGCACACACAATAATTCCCGAAGTATACAGTTCTGGTTTTGACTCTGAAACACAGTGGGTCGTTGGAAGAATCGGGCAGATTGCTTTACAGGGTCGTAAATATGGCGTTGGATTACTCATTGTGTCTCAGCGTACAGCACTAGTTAGCAAGACAGTTTTGTCTCAATGTAACACTTACTTCACACATAGTTTGGTAGATAAAACTAGTTTAGAGTATTTAGGTAGTGTATACAGTTCCGAACACATTAAAGCAATTCCTAATCTTAAGTTTTTAGAGTTTGTTGCGCACGGTAAGGCAGTGAAGAGCGAAAGACCTCTTCTTGCAAAGAGAGAGTTTGATAAGACAAAGTATGATGCGAGTGTTGCTCTTAATGTTAAAGTTGTTCCTATTACCACAGCAGTTGTAGAGGTTGAAAAAGGTTCTTCTTTTTAAGGTTTCAATACGTTTTAATAGGTTTCATTTTACTTGTTGTATACTTAAACAGTAATGAATACCTTTGCAACAAAACCAGAAGTGCAGAAGAAAGCCCTTAAGAGGGCGCTTTTGTCTCCAAAAATAGGTAAACACGGAAAACGAAAAGAAACACTGCTTAAGGAAGAGGTTTACAAGCAAATACAGGCAAAGATTCTTGAGAAGGCAGATAAACTTATTGACGCACAAATTAAGGTTGCACTTACTGGTAATGGAGGAAAACCAGATCCTCGGGTTATTGAGTTACTTCTTAATCGTGCTTTTGGAAAACCTGCACAAGAGATTGGAGTTAAAAATACTTCTATTGGAATGGGCGACCTATTAGATAGTATTGAAGAGGAGGATAATAACGTAATGAGTTTTCAGTGGGAAAAGTAAGTAGCCATCTCTTCTTTTGAGTAACCATATTTAATTCCGAAATCAACTGCCTTGCTGTAAAGATTGTTTAATAACTTACCTTTATCTGCTGGTGGTGATTTCATATCGTACAACATACTTTCTACGATAAAATCTCCACTTTCCTTATCAAGGAAATAGGCAAAATTAGGATATTTAGTATACAAACCCATAGACCACATCAGAAAGGCAAAGGGGTACTCACTAACCTTGGGGAACATAAGAGAAACACTACCGCGTAAGGATTTAATCTTTTCAGTATCATCTTTTTCAAAATCAGTGAGTAAATTAACAATAAAGTCAGGATCTCCATTTTTAATTTGTTCTGCTCTTATTCCTATGAGGATTTTGTGGGGGTTAATTTCAGTCATTATTTTCCTAGTATATATATAACAAATACAACAAAAGCAAACAGCACTACATCTTCTCCATTTTTCCACCACCAATGGTCAAAAAACGAATATATACGTTCCCATTTATTTATAATATAGTTAAAAAACTTGTTCATATTAGGCCATTTGTTCTTTCTGGGCAAAGTCCATTTCTAAATTAGTTAGACACTGATTATCTGTCATATCAGGGTATCTCTCTATTAAGTTAGATACTGTCGCCCAAACTACCTCTGGCGGATACTTTGATAGTGTTGGATATTTCAAAGGGTCTATTTTCTTGTACAATTCTCCAGAAAAAATCTTCCCTTCATTACATATAAAACATACGTCTCCAACTTTTACTGCTGTTGTATCTGATTTTAGGATTTCTTCAAAAGAGCAGTAAACATTTGAGCATTTAAAGATTAGTTTTTTCATTTTTATAAAACAAAATAAGCACCACAGTAAGAGGTGCTGACAAACCAATAACCCGAAGGTTGTTGATTATGTTTCCTCAAACATATGGTGCTTATTCAGCACACAATCAACAACAAAGACCTGTGGTCTTGTTCGGGCAACGATATTGGTTTGTCAGCAAGTTAATTATACAATATTTTTGTTACAATGTGGTAATGAGAGAGTTGACCTCAAAAAATAAAATAAAATCTTCAAGTATAGATGTAATAAACAGTTATATATCTGATTCTAAATTAGTAATAAACATAACCCAAAACGCAATCAACAATCCAACTACGAAAAACTTTGAGATTGCTGAACGTTTCTATGGTAACTGGGTTTTAGATACATATAAAGTACTTAAAAAGGTAAATGAAAAGAGTGCTGATGATTTTCTTTCAGAACCAGATATGGTACGTGTTCATACTCTTAACTCATTAGAACAAAGATTGAATAACACTGTCCCGATAGTCACTTTCTTTAAAGATGAAGATGGTTTAATATATGCAGATGAATCTGGAATAAGGATGTTACAAAACATTATTTCATCTGTGAAAGAAAAAGTATCTTTCTTAAGAGTGGTTAACCTAGAATTAAAAAATAAGTTACGGCCAGTTAAAAATAATAAAAAAGTTATCCTTACTCTCTCGAATATAGGTTTAAAAAATGAATTAAACAAAAAGGTTTACCCTGTTAAAGGAAAAAGAGAACAATATCTTGAACTTCTCCATACTCATGGACCACTAAGCGGAGAGGAACTCATGTCTAAATTAGACCAAAAAGAAGGGAATCTGTCTGTTGGTATTTCTCAATTTAATATTATTGCAAAAAGACGGCTAGGAATAAAAGAAAATGTTATAGATTCTAACAATAAAGTTGGGTATTTCTTAAATAAATCATTTACAGTAAAAGTATTAAAATAATACTCTTGATCAAGCAAAATAAATCCTTATAAATCAGGGTTTTATTTTCTTTTTATCATAAGAGAAGCATAAGTTACCGAAGATTTTTTATTTGTTTTACTTATGTAATGAGTAAAGAGTTGATATTACAAAAAGAGTTGAACCTAACTAATGAAGACATAGATAACTTGTCGTCCTTTTTTGATTTACTTGCTCGTTTTGATTATGAGGATCATAAAAAAGAAAAATCGGAGGTCAATTCCGACATCTTAGTTTCAACTCCTAGGGTGTCGGAATTGGGTTCTAATTTCTCAAAATGAAACCATGGAAGAGTTGAACAACAATACTAAAAGTGGTCAGTGGTTTTCAGTTGATAATATTTTAATTGACGAATATTCACCTAAAATTGGTCATGTGGCATTAGCAATTTACATTTGCTTAAAAAGGCACTCTAATCTTGAAAGTTACGCATGGCCAACACATGACCTCCTTGCTCAAGAACTTAATATATCAAAACGAACAATAATTAGAAATATACATCTTTTAGAAAAATACAATCTAGTCATTATGGAAAAAAGAAGACGGGGTGGCCATTGGGCTAATTATGGTTACGTTCTTACAAATAGAGATTCTTGGTATCAACCAGGTGACAAAAAGTCACCTGGCCGTGTGACAAAAAAAGCATCACCAAGTGACAAAAACAACAAATACCAAGTGACAGAAAGTCACAGTAAGAATACTAATATTAAGAATACTAATATAAAAATATTCCAATGTAAGAAAACCAACATAGCGCCAGCAAAAGAATTAACTCCTGATGAAGCAAGAAAAAGATATAAAGAAATTGGAAAAACCTTAAAAACAGAACTAGTAGACCAATCCTTTGGAAATGTAAACCTAGACGACATTCCATTTTAGAGAATATCGTTGTACGACAATCAAACTAAAAATGATAAAATAAATATATGAAAAACATTGATACTAATAACTCAGTTCTCTATTGTAGAGTTTCAACAAAGGAACAAGAAGAGACCGGGTACTCACTACCTTCACAAGAGAAGTTATTAAAAGAATATGCGAATCGCAAGGGTTTTACAGTTAACAAAGTATTCTCTGTCGCTGAAAGCGCAAGCGGAACAAAACAGAGAAAAGTTTTTGCTGAAATGATGGAATATATAGATAAAAACAAGGTTAAAAACCTTATAGTAGAAAAAGTAGACCGCCTTACGCGTAATTTGAAAGAAGCAGTAGTTGCAAACGATTGGATCGATGAAGATGATCAAAGAAAAATACACTTTGTTAAACAGAACCTTATTATTCATAAAAACGCTAAATCTGATGAAAAGTTTCGTTGGGATATTGAAATTGTCCTAGCCAAGAAATATATTTCAAATCTTTCTGAAGAGGTACGCAAGGGGCAAGCAGAGAAACTTGCTCAAGGATGGTTACCAACCAGATCCCCTCTTGGTTACCAAACAGTTGGAGATAAAGGCCACAAGACACATGTCATCGATACATCGGTTGCTCCTTTTATAAAGAAAGCATTTGAGTTGTATTCTAGTAGTAATCACTCAATGGAAGCAGTACGTCAGCAATTATATAAAGAGGGCTTCAGAACTCGTGCAGGTAGAAAGTTAGCAAAAAGTAGAATAGAGAGGATTCTCAATGAACCTTTTTATTATGGTGCGATGGTCTGGAATGATGTACTTTACCCAGAAGCAAAACATGAGCCGATAATTACAAAAGAACTATTTGATAAAGCACAATCAGTGAAAAGAGGAAAACTTACTCCTTCATACAGTAAACATAATTTTCAATTTAAGAAAATGATGAAGTGTGGCGAGTGCAATGGTACGATTACCGCAGAAATACAGAAGGGTATTGTCTACTATCATTGTAATCACTATAACGAGTGTACACAGAAACCATATACCCCAGAATCAAAAATTGAAGAGCAACTTTTAGGAGTTTTTAATTTCTTTAAGAATATAAAACCTGAAGAAGCCGAACGTATAAAGGAGAAAATTAAGGCAAACCATATTCAAGAAATAGAATACAAAGAAAACACCCTCAAGACACTAAACGCTCGCTACATTCAATTACAGAGCCGTCTAGACATACTGTATAACGATAGATTAGACCAGAAGATTAGTACCGACACATGGGAAAAGAGACAGACCGAAATTAACAAAGAGCAGCAAGGTATTCAGGAGCAAATATCAAAAATTAAAAATATAGAAACTAGGTATTTTGAAATATGGTTAAACATTTTGGATCTTGCTTTTCGAGCGGAGGAAATCTATAAGAAAAGAACACCCGAAGAAAGAAGAACTCTTTTATCTCATATTTTTTCGAACATCACTCTTAAAGATGAAAAAGTGTTGTCATTATTAAAGAGGCCAGTTGAAGTACTCGCTCAAAGGGTTCAACAGAAAATAGATAGTCAAAATAATTTCGAACCACGTAAAAGTACTGCTAAAAAAGGAAAATCTGATACTTTCGTACCAGATTGTCCTGTCTTGTGCCCAGGGCGGGACTCGAACCCGCACGCGCAAACGCGCTGAGGATTTTAAGTCCTCTATGTCTACCATTCCATCACCCGGGCAGGGTTTTGTAGGTAGTATTCTACCACATCTTTACTTCTTATTTCTATTGAGCACAAAAAAGAGCACTGTTGCAAATAATCCACCAAGTGTATCCATGAGCATATCCTTCTGTGCGTCCCATATGTCCCCTTGAGATCCGAGTACAGCAAGGCCAGCTTCTGGATCGCCTCCGATAGCATATCTCCATTCAAACATTTCATAAAAAGCCGCAAGTGCAGGAATAATACTAAAGGCCGCCAAGTATGCAAACCACTTTTTATTGACCACTTTATATCTAATGAGAGCCTCTATCATTGGATATGCATAAAATCCGACAGTCGCATGCGCGACACGATCATACATATTTCTTTCAAAGCCAAAGAAATTATTAAACCAATCAAAAGGTACGAGTGCGAATGTGTAATGTCCTCCCCATGTGTGCATAAAAATAAGCACACTCATAAGCGCATAGGACACCATTGAAAAACGTACATTCTTGTAATAGAGAATAACGAGGACAAGAACAATGGGAAGTACTGTGAGATTTTCTGTTAGCCATACAGCTCTATCGTATGGATGAATAGCTAAAACAATGAACTCTACGATGTATGCAAAAAGTAATACGTGTGGAAAATATTTTTTTAGTGTGGACATAGAGAAAGTATAGCACCTGGGAGACGTGGGTGGGATTTTTAAATAGGGATCAACAACAAACAAAAGTAAGAACCTTGTGGTCACGAGTTACTACTTGCGCTAACCATCATACTATTCTAAGGTAGGGATCGGTCACAAAACTACCTCGCTTTGCTCGAAGTAGTTTCGCGACCCCTATTCGATCCCTTACGCACATGAAGCAGTTCATGTGCTCTGTTGTCACTGATAATGAAAATACTCCACAGGATTACATGTGGAGTATTTTCATTATTGTGCCCCCAGTAGGGATCGAACCTACGACCTGCGGATTAAGAGTCCGATGCTCTACCAGCTGAGCTATAGGGGCATATATACGGAGAATACTATACCACGTTATGTCTTTTTTTTCTAGAGTCCTTTTCATAAATATGGTAGAATGAAAAAACTTTTGAAAGAAAGAACATAAGACGCGGTAGCTCGAGCAACTTGGTTGCGAAGACATCCGGAGATAGTAATCGAAGGATGCTAGTGGTTCCACAAGCGTGCTAAGATTGAAATTAATCATAACAGTGATTAAAATTAAACTGTAAATTAATAAAAAATAAAATAATAAGACGCGGTGGCGAAGTGGTTTAACGCTACGGTTTGCAAAACCGTCATTCGTGGGTTCAAATCCCACCCGCGTCTCAAAAAAATAAGCGAAGCGTTTTTTGAGACGCGGGAAGAAGCCAACTGCTTGGCTTCTGTTGGGATTTGAATAGGGGTCGCGGAACCATCTGTTCTGAACAAAGTGAAGAACAGGTTCTGTGACCAAATCCCACTTTCCAAAAGATGGAATAGTGAGCGACGGCTGATTAGTAAATCATGTCATGAGACTCAAAAAGATTTGTCGGAAAATCCCACCCGCATCTCACGAAGTGAGAAAGTTCCAAATCAAAAAAATGCGATCTTACGATCGCACTTCCTTCAAAGAAACAATGTTCATTCTTCAAAACGATGACGATGAACCACCATCTTCGGATTGTGCCGTCCGTCTTCTTCAATGTGACAATGCCACATAAAGTGAACAGCACCTCGCCCGAGAGTTTTGAGAAAAACATAAAGATTGTGTGGAATAGGCGCTCCGGGTATAAAAAGGATGCCTCCATTTTGCACGACCCGTATAGGTCTACCATTCCACATAATCACCGCCTTCTCCCCTGGTAAAGGCATTGATGCTTCACGCAAAATATACACGACAGCAGCACTCATACCAAACCACCACGCAGTGTTCGAAAAATTCTCACATCCGTAACCTAGTGGTGTACAGTGATTACCAATCTGATATGCGCAATCATACATGAGTGAATAAGACACACACGAGAAAGACAAATACATGAAGGCGTTACCTGTATCACCAAGATCGCTACCTGATTCTCGCATAACCAGAATGAATCCGTAGATTATTCCAGACAGACAGAACGCAAGCAGCGTGAACATAAAGGGAAACGTTCCCTCGATTCCAAACCGTCTCACGAATTCCGTGAAAACATGTTCAGTTTGTGGTACAGGTTGTAAAGAAAAAGCGGTCCCAAGCCCCCAAATTAAGGAAGCGATGTAGCCGATGTTTATCAACCAATCTCGAAATAGCATCGGGGTTGAACCAGCAGCGTTCCCTAACGCTTCCCCTTTTGCACGACGGTAACCATCAATCATTTGTCCCATGATGTGTCTCCTTCAAAGTGCGTTCTTATCGGGACGATAAGATTTATATAAATAGTAGCAAGTAGTGGTGTAGAAACAAAGTAGACAAACCAATACCACGTGCTCTTGTGTGTATTTTTTTGCCATACGAGAGGTCAAAAATCATCATTCCTGATTTTCCAAATCACCCTTGACACATCTCTATAATACTGTAGTATTACGAACAAGGGATTCCTGTGGGAACACAAGAGTCTAAAAGAAACGGTTCATTAACAAACAAATTTAGAAAGGAGGCCAGCCATGGCTGATCTGAAAAAGATAGATCCAAAGATGGACAGCTGGGCAACACGTCAACTGATGAAGTTGCTTGGTGGAAATCCGAAGGAGTCACCGATTCCGAAGGTTACACCACCAACAGTGACTGCACCTCCCCCGAAAAAGGAGAGGCCGGTTACACCTGCGACCCCCACCCCAACTCCTTCAGACAAAGAAAAGAAGGAGAAGAGTAAGAGGGAACAGGAAGCTTACGACGCCGATCAAAAAAGGCGCCAAAAGGCTGTCGCTGACGCCGCCAAGAAAGATGCCGATACTTACGCAATGTTTGCCAGAATGCGTGAGGAAATGGCGACACGAGGTGGAAGCCCTCCCCCGAGACCCCCACGCAGTGGGGGTGGATGGGGTCGTGATGGAGATGGAAATGAAGGATGTGGTGATCCCCATTACCGCATTGGTTCGCCAATGAATCCCATCCGAGGTGGAGTCACACAACCGAAAGCAACACCGCCCCCTGTCCACAAACAAGTTGAGCAGGAAATTGGCGGGGGCGTCAGCGCGCGCGTAGTTATCGGCGTGATGATGGTCCTGCTGTGCATCGCAGTAGCGATCGGACTTGTGGTGTACAACAACAGCAAACATATGACTGGAGCAAGCAATCAAATGCAAACCCCTGTCGTCACTGCTGCGGTCGCACAAGCACCGACATCCGAAGTCGCACCCGAGGCCAGCCCTCAGGTGGCGACAGGTCCACCTGTGAAGCCATTCACGACATGTCGGTATTACACGCGTGCCTTCCCCAACTGGGAAAGGCACCTGCTGAACACTGGTGCATGTCTGACGCTGGACAACAGCAACGGCCATGCATACGACCCAATAGTGGATGCAGAAGGAAGGGCTCATCCGAGTTTCCAATTCTTCGCGTTTGCTGTTGGAGACATCGCGAGAGGCACTGATGGCAATCTGATTGCCGTCAATCCTCTCCGTATAAGGATCGAAGGGAAGAACTTCACCGTATGGGATGCGACAAAGTTCGACGGTGACAAATGTGTAGCATTGGTCTCCGACGACTGCTTCGAGTGGACGAAAAGTCACCCCGGAGCATATTTCAACGTGGAGGTGTTTTCAGGAAACATCGTCACGGTTTACATCGAACACCCAAGAAAGGAAATATCATGAGTAATTGGGTTAAAAATCTCCAGATTGCGCTCGTTATATTTATCGGCTCAGTAGGGACACTGGCAACGATAGCCATATATGTAAAAGGTCCAAACCCCGAAGTGGTCCAGCAGCAGATAAAAACCGAGGAGAGGAAGATCCAGGAGGAGAAAACCAAGCAGATCGCTCTGCAAAATCCTGGGTCATCGATCGGCCTCTTTGGAGCAAAAGGTGCCCCACTGCCGGATCGTCAAGAGCCGGTAGTGGCAACAGCGGCGACTCAGCCGGCAAAACCAGCAACGACAACCTTTTCACCCGTCAATGGGTCAATCGTGCAATTCCCCTGCAACAACGCAGAGGAAACACGGATTGGGTTTCTGAACACTCCAGTGAAATATCTGGAGGGGGGCAGAACCCTCGAATTCAACGAGACAGGGTGCAGTCATGTCCAGGTGACTGGTGTGGCAGCGTATGCTGCACACAACTACCACATTTTTGTGGTGGACGATCCACAGAACTCCTGTGGAGATATCTTTCCTGGTGAACAGAACTGCCAAATGGAGTGGTTCGAACAAGCCGCAGGGAAAGGACTCGGGGTGAAGGTGGTTAACGGATTTTTCCGTGTCATCACACGGTAATTCAAATTTCTAAGGAGAAAAAGCATGAGCGATTCACACGGTGGCGGGATAACGGGTGGGAAAATCTTCGGAATTGGCCTTGGAGCAGGAGGAGCAATCCTCTCAGTCCTTGGTGGACTCGCGATGGGTCTCGGGTGGTTCGGCCCGGTTGCGCAGCAGTACCCGGCCCTCATTACCGGAGGTATCACGATGATGGCGGTCGGAACGGCGGTCTACCTTATCAACAGGAATAAGTCGTCTCCGCCGCCGGCAGCCAAGAAGGAAGAGGCCAAAAAAGACGAGGCCAAACACTGACACCTTTCTACGCTGAGACAACAGCGACAACAAATCATAGCAGGAGCAATTTGCTTCCGCATACAAAACAGTTGGGCTCGTAACGCGAGACCACACCAGTGATGTACACGGAAACAGTTGCCCCTGTTTTTTATTGTATGTATCCCCTGGGGCGCGGCCAAAGCCGCGCCCCTTCACCCCTCCCTTCAATTTTGAAAATGATTATTCACAACGATGTGTAAACCAACTCTCGGACCGCGACGGCGGGAGAGTGAGATGATCCGCCAGTAGGCGGATACATCGTTTGGTTTACACATCGTTGTGAATAATTTATCCAAGTTCACGCTATACTTAATCCATGCATATCATTTCTCAAAATGAATTTCAAAATCATCCCCTCCTCTCCCGCCTCCTCGAACTTCACGATATTCCCGACACACTCTATATAGAAGGAGACCTTCCCAACATCACCATCGACGAGTACGGCAGAGCCACACCACGCATTCTCTCTATCATCGGCTCGCGCAAACATACAAGCTATGGAAAAAATGTTGTCGAGAAATTACTGCGAGACCTGGCAGGCGAAGAAGTTGTCATTCTTTCTGGTCTCGCTCTCGGTATCGATGGTATAGCCCACATGTCCGCTCTCAAAAATAATATACAAACAATCGCCATCCCCGGAAGTGGACTCGATCACAAAGTTTTGTACCCTCGTGCCCATGTCCATCTCGCTTCTGACATCGTAACAGCAGGCGGTGTACTCATTTCAGAATTACCACCTGAAACTGGCGCAGCACAGTGGACATTCCCCTCACGCAATCGTATCGTCGCTGCGCTTTCTGACGCCATACTTGTTATCGAAGCGTCTGACAAGTCTGGTGCCCTCATCACCTCAAGACAAGGCCTCGAACTCGGACGCGATATCGGAGCCGTCCCTGGAGAAATATTCTCCCCAACATCCGCCGGTACCAATCTCCTCATCCGCGACGGCGCGTACAGTATCACAAACGCCGAGGACCTCTACGCCCTCCTTCATCTTTCAAAAAAAGAAACAAAAGAAGTAGCGTACGATTATTCACCTCAAGAAAAAAAGATTCTCGATATTCTCATCGAACCCACCGAAAAAGATTTACTACTTATCAAAAGCGAGCTCACTCCGACTGCATTCCTCATCACTCTTTCATCGCTCGAAATGAAAGGTGTCATACAAGAAACATTTGGCGAAGTGCGAAGAATAGTGTAGGGTAGTCATTAGTTTATAGGTATTAGTCATTAGTAAATACATGAACCTCCACCCAGTGATGTGATACTATACATGGAATGCGAACATATTTCCGTAACTAATTACTAATAACTAATGACCAATTACTACCCATGAAACTCCTCATCGTAGAAAGCCCTTCGAAGGCAAAAACAATTGCAAAATATCTAGACGGTGCATACGAAGTGCGTGCGTCTATTGGTCATGTGAGAGACCTGCCGAAGAGTAACAAGAAGGCCGTGGATATCGAAGGCGGATTCATTCCTCATTACGAAGTGAGTGCTGGGAAGGAAAAAGTTATCGCGGATATCAAGGCTCTCGCCAAGCGATCTAATGAAGTCATTCTCGCAACCGACCCCGACCGAGAAGGAGAGGCTATCGCGTGGCACATACAAGAGGCGTGCGATTTGAAAGGTGCAAAGCGTGTCGCCTTCCACGAAATCACAGAAGTAGCTATCAAAGAAGCGTTGCTTCACCCTCGAGAAATCGACATGAACTTGAAAGAAGCGCAAGAAGCGCGCCGCGTGCTCGACCGTCTCGTAGGCTATGATCTCTCTGGCATCATTTGGAAAAAAGTACGCTACGGACTTTCGGCTGGCCGTGTACAGTCCCCCGCACTTCGCATCATCATGGAACGCGAACGTGAAATCCGCGCGTTTATTCCTGTCACCTACTACGTCATCGCGGGTGAATACACAACCGTTGGTCGCATGAAGGAAAGCAAAACCTACACGCTCATTCTCGAATGTGAAGTACAACCAAAAGAAAAAGCGGAAGCAGAGAGAATTGTAAAAGAAGGAAAGAATTCAAACTGGGAAGTTGTGTCTGTCGAAAGCACCGAAGTATCACGTTCACCAAAAGCACCATTTACGACATCGACCCTTCAACAAGCCGCGTCATCTCGTCTCGGCTATTCACCATCTCGCACGATGGGTATCGCTCAAAAGTTATACGAAAAAGGTCTCATCACCTACATGCGTACCGATAGTACGACTATTTCTGCTGTCGCTGTTGCCGAAATAAGTTCTGTCATCGAAAAAAATTACGGAAAAGAATTGCTCGAGGTGCGTCAGTACAAAACAAAATCAAAAAACGCACAGGAAGCCCATGAAGCTATCCGTCCGACGCATGCCACATCGCGAAGCGCAGGTACTACAGACGATGAAAAGCGTCTCTATTCACTCATCTGGGAACGCACCGTCGCAAGTCAAATGAAAGATGCGAAGTTGAAGCGTAGTAAAGTCATCGCGAATATTCCTTCGAAGAGTATTCCGAACTTTTCTGTAAATGGTTCTATTGTTGTTTTCCCTGGATGGTTAACAGTAGATCAAGATGCGCGCGGCGATGACGTCCTTTTGCCTGAATTAAAAGTTGGCGATGATTTGATATTAAAAACCTTGCAAGCCATCGAAAAAGCAACCGAACCACCAAACCGCTACACCGAAGCAGGTCTCGTGAAGGAACTCGAAAAGCGTGGCATCGGACGACCTTCGACATACGCATCTATTCTTTCAACCATTGAAGCTCGTGGCTATGTAGAAAAAGTAAACAAAGCATTGCACCCGACAGATACCGGTGAAGTAGTTATTTCGTTCCTTGAAGATAATCTCGCAGCATACATTAGTGATACCTTCACGGCTGAGATGGAAGATAAGTTAGACGCCATTGCGGATGGAAAAGCGACATACCTAAAAACGCTCACTGACTTTTATGGTCCATTTTTGAAAGACGTGAAGTCAAAGGAAAGTCTCGAGAAAGCAACCAACATGGGAGACGCTCCAGAAGGAATGCAATGTCCACTGTGTGATGCGAACATGGTAATCAAGCTTGCCAAAAATGGAAAGTTTTATTCATGTATTCGTTATCCAGATTGTATGGGAGCGAGAAAGATGGATGGTGAAGTCATGGAAGGACCAAAGAAACTCGATAAGAAATGTCCAAAGTGTGAAAAAGGAGATCTGATGGAACGTGAAGGAAAGTATGGCAAGTTCATCGCCTGTTCAAACTATCCGAAGTGTAAATATATCGAACAAGATGAAGAGATGCGAAAAGCAAACTCAACGGGTGTGAGCTGTAATAAGTGTAAAGACGGCTACATGGAAGAACGAAAAGGTCGCTTTGGAATTTTCTTTTCATGTTCAAATTATCCTGACTGTAAACACATTATCAAGACACGACCAACAGGCAATCGCTGTACCTACAGAAAAGAAGACGGAACAGAATGCGGCGAACTCATGATGGAGGGAACCAAAACAATTCCAGAACGATGCAGCGATAAACTCTGCCCAATGCATAATCCTCATAAAATGGATCAAAAGAAGTAATTAGTTATTGGTAATTAGTTCATACAACACAAGAAACAGAGCCTCCGCCTGCTGGCGAAGGCTCTGTTTCTTTCGTATTTTCCATAAACATAACTATCTATTACTTTTTTGACTTTATATCTACAAAATAATAGGATGATACAAGTGCCGGTGTATTCCGGTTAACCAAAGCTCTTTAATGAGCAAAAGGAGAAAGACCATGAAAAGTCAGCTTGACGTGGTCGGGATCGCCGATGGAGACGTCAGCGTCTCTATCGATGAACTAAACGTGTTCGAACGCCTGAAATTACTTCGAATGTATGTCAGACCTTTGGAGAGTCACTATAGCGGTGGACACAAAGGCGGCACAGGTTTTCGTTCGTGGCACTCGGACAACTTCGGTGACCCCTTGAGTACACATAGTGTGCGGCGGTACTACATTCAAGGCATGGATGCTGGTCTTCGTCCAAGTGACTCAGACTACAACACGCAAACCCGGATAGCAACACTGAGTGCCGACTATGTACTTCTTCCTGAATTCAAAGAGCCGAAAGCCTCTTGGGAACTGGGAGACGTACAGCTCCTCACGCGATTCTGCTTAACCAACGGTGGAGCCCTGTACCTCGAGTGGTACGAAGGCAAAGTCACAAAGATGGACAAGAAACATCCGAATTTGCCGGAACGTATCACTCTCATGTCGGCCGAATACCACAAGATCGGTTCAACCATAGAAGGGAAAGCTCTTGAGCGTATCGAAACCGTTCTCGAGAAACGACCTCGTCAGCTGTTTTCATTTGCACTAGGAGTTCTCCGTCTGATTTCCTGCGAAGCAGAACAGAAGGAGAAGGCCGCTTTACGATCACGGTCGCTCTTCAATGAACTGAATATCAAAGGTTATATCTTCGGCATTAATCGCCGCATGTAACTTCGGGTGGTCCATCAATTGGTGGGCCACTTTTTTGTTTACTAAAAACTTGAAACTAAAAACGAGAAACTGTATAGTAAAGAGATGGAATCACAGAACTTTGCAGACACAAACCCAAGCCGCATTTTTGCACTTCTTCCGGACATGAAAGAGGAAGATAAGAATCTCATTTTGCGGGCATGTGTTTTTGCAGAAAAAGCACACGAAGGTCAACTTCGAAAGTCCGGTGAACCCTACTACAATCACGTCTTCGCAACGGGCTTCAACCTAGCAACACTCAAAATGGACGCCGAAACAATCGCCGCCGGTATCATGCATGATGTCCTCGAAGACACTTCGATAACCCATGAAGAAATGACCGCAGAATTCGGCGAACATATCACCAAACTTGTCGAAGGTGTAACCAAGCTCGGAAAACTTCGCTATTCAGGAGCAGAACGTCACGTCGAATCACTTCGAAAATTCTTCGTTGCTATGGCAGATGATATCCGTGTCGTGGTTATTAAACTCTGTGACAGACTTCACAATATCCAGACACTAGAATATGTTTCTCCAGAAAAGCAAAAGCGAATCGCCTTAGAAACCCTTGAAATACACGCTCGTCTCGCCGATAGACTCGGAATGGGACGCTTAAAAGCACAACTCGAAGACGCCGCCTTCCCTTACGTCTATCCAGAGGAATACAAAAAGACTCTTGAACTTTTCGAAGGCATTCGCCCTGTGTCTGACGAGCAACTAGAGAAAGTTGTAGCAACGCTTGAGGAAGAGCTCACCACCTTTGATGTAGAAATAGAACGCATCGATCACCGCGTGAAGCATCTCTATTCATTGTGGCAAAAATTGAAACGATATAAGATGGATAGCTCAAAAATTCACGATGTCGTCGCACTGCGTATCATTGTGCCCACTGTCGGAGATTGTTATCAGGCGCTCGGCGTGATTCACGGTCTCTATAGACCTGTTCCTGGACGATTCAAGGATTACATTGCTGTACCGAAACCAAACGGCTACCGTTCACTTCACACTACGATATTTTCTGGTGACGGGAATACACTTGAAATACAGATACGCACGAAAGACATGCACAAAGAAGCTGAATATGGTATCGCCTCTCATTTGAATTACAAAGAAGTTGGAAAGAATGGTAGTGAACAAGAAATAAAAAAGAAAATTGGCTGGACCAAAGAATTACTCGAATGGCAAAAGGATGTCGAACATCATAAAGAGTTCATGAGCAATTTAAAAACAGACTTTTTTGAAAAACGTGTATTTATTTTAACACCAAAAGGTGACGTCATAGATCTTCCAGAAGGGTCGACGACCATTGATTTCGCATACACTGTGCACTCAGACATAGGTGACCATACTGCAGGGGCAAAAGTAAATGGAAAGCTCGTACCACTCGACACCGTACTGCAAAGTCGTGACGTTGTGGAAATTGATGTAAAAGAAAGCGCTTCACCAAAAAGAAAATGGATAGATATGGCACGCACCACACTTGCCAAAAGAAAGATTCGCCAACACATACGCGAGCATGGAGGTATTTTGGATAAACTTTTGACGAGATAATGAGGGCCGTTAGGGGTTGGCAGTTAGGAGTTGTGGGTTAATACAAGACAAGAGGCGCGCCTCTTGTCTTTTTCGCATCTACTCCTAACCCCTAACTGTTAGCCCCTAACGTATCTTAGAGTGCAAAATTCCTCACGTTGTACAAATCATCATTCTGCTCTTCAGCTTTTACATCATCTGTTGATCTGTCATCAGCAGAAACAGCTTCTGTTTTGTAATCATCAATTTCAATAGCTTCACTGGATGTCTCTGTCACTCCGGCGTTATGTATTTCACTCTCACCTCTTTGCTCTTCCCTCTCCACTACGTGCTCTTCTTGTCCAAGGTGGGTAAACTCCGTCACCGGCTTGATGTAGCGCTCAGTATCTGGCACTGCTTGCAATGTCGCCATGTCTTCCTCTTTTAATTTATCAAACATACCCTTGTGTGTCTTTTCCTCCCCTGCCTTACGAATAGCAATAGAGAGTGCGAGTAATTCTTCGTGTGAAAAATAATCAATCCAAATACGACCACCACGTTCGCGCGGTTCTATTTGTACACGTGTACCGAGCGTCTCTGCGAGACGTTCTTCCATATCTACTACTTCTG
The DNA here is from genome assembly GCA_041651055.1 of Minisyncoccota bacterium. GTDB lineage: Bacteria > Patescibacteriota > Minisyncoccia > Phycocordibacterales > UBA5272 > UBA11704. The sequence continues at coordinate 46,679 of JBAZJW010000001.1, read as the reverse complement.
GCGTCATAAACAAATCCTTTTTACGAACTTTTTCAAAAGCGATACGACGAGCAATTTGCTCTGCCTCGCGCACGGTCATTTTTCGCACCATCATTTCTTTGAAGAGTGTCATCTGCTCTGCTGGTCTATCGATGAGCATGAGAAGTGGGCGAGTATGTCCTTCGCTAATCTGCCCTTTTGAAAGAGCGTCTAGAATATCCTGAGGAAGCATGAGAATACGCACCGTGTTGGAAACATACTCACGACTCTTTCCTACTTTTCGTCCGACATCTGCCCAGGTGAGCTTGAACTCATCTGCAAGACGTTGAAAGGACTGAGCACGTTCGACGGCATTCAAATCTTCACGCTGAAGGTTCTCGATGATAGCAAGCTCGAGTTTTGCTCTACTGTCGTCCCCTGTACGCACCACCACAGGCACCTGAGTGAGTCCAGCGAGCTTGGAAGCGCGAAGACGACGTTCTCCTGCAATGAGCTCGTATTCCACCTTTACACCGCCATTTTCGAGCATTGTCTCCTGACGAGAAACCACAAGTGGTTGCAGCACTCCGTACTGACGAATACTATCCGAAAGCTCCTTCAATCTGTCCTGATCGAATTCACGCCGTGGTTGATACGGGTTCGGTATAATTTTGTCTATCTCTATCCAAAAAATTGAGCCTTCGATTTGTCCTGCCATATGATTATGAGGAGAGTATATCAAAGATAGTCTAGAGTCGACAGTTTATAGTAAAGAGGAAGATAAATTATTTTTTGGTTTTTAAGAAGATTAAACATAAAAAACCCGCAGTCATGAGACTGCGGGGGTGTTGGAAACAAAAACTCAGACCACGCGTGAACGGAGCACTCGCATCTGATAGAAGTACCGAGCGCGGGCGCCCAGTTCTTCGGTGAGTTCGTCATCCAGAATGAACTGGACTTCGTTCTCCCGAGATTCCTCAGCCAAGACATCCACGGCCCTGGAAAGGTCCGATTCGGTCATGAAAGCATAGAAGCCTGGCATGAAACCACCGGTGTAAGGAATCCTCACGCCGTTGGTTCCTTCCTTGTTCGACTTACGAATGCTTGAGCACATCATCCTGTCAGACATGTGCGTGTCGGCACCCCCTGCAACGGAGACGATCTGGAACCGTATTCCGTTTTTGACGAACGATTCGCGGCTCGCGATGTAGTCTTTGACTTGCATGATATTACCCCTTGTGACCGTGATGGTAAAAGCTAACCTCAACCCTGCTCGAGACTGAGCGCGTGATACCGCAGTACACCTTCTCTTCGAAGATCACTCCGCCCTGCATGCGTCCACTGGACAACACAGGTGACAAAATATATCCCCCAGAAGTTGTGCGAACCATCAGTTCGCCGTCGGCCAACTCTCCAGGCCCACTAGAATCACCGGCAGTGATAAAGGTAACTGGTGTTGAGGACCAGTTCTTGGGCTCGCCGTTATGCAAGCAGACGCCGATCACAGGAAGTCCCGGAATCAGCTGGATCAGATCCATGGCCAACTTATCGCCGGTCTTGATGTTCCGAACGACGACGCTTTTTCCCGTGAAGGCAAGAGCTAAATCAAACGCTTCTTTCGAAGTAGTCATAGTGCACTCCTTTTTGGTTGTGCAAAGTACAATGCTTCCGAATGAGTATGACCACCCCTTCAGAAACAACCCTAAATTAATCCGAGAAAAGCTTATTCAGCGATTCTCTAAATTTATTTAGTAGCCTATGTATCATAGCACAATATACTTTAAAAGTCAATAGAGAAAAGCCTTTAAAATAAGGCTTTTTCTGAGTATTTGTCGGAGGTGGGACTCGGTCACAAAACTACCTCTCCGCCAGCTGGCGGATCGAAGTAGTTTCGCGACCCCGTATTCTCGTCTCCGCAAGCCAAGCAGTTGGCTTGCTTTCTCGTACCCAACACTATACAAAGAAAAATACCTCATTATTAAATGAGGTATTTTTCTTTGTATGTGCCGGAGGAGAGACTCGAACTCTCACACCTTGCGATACACGATTTTGAGTCGTGCGCGTCTACCATTCCGCCACTCCGGCATTATTATTTTTATTGTTTATTTTTACTCATATATCATTACATAAGTATTATACATCTGTACGGAATGGAACCATTCATCGTCCTAGGGCCAAGCCACGAATTTGCTAATTCGCTTGCTAGCTACGGACGTCTGCGTCACCTTCGTTCCTTGAACCACTCCGGCAAGTAATGGTGATTATACCGTATTTCTTTACGAAAGGGAAAAGTCGTAGTAGTATTTATATTCTGTGTTTCGGTTGTTCGAAACACAGAATACCTAGGAGCATCGAATGAATCAGTTTACGATCAGCCCTGTGCCGCCACTTCAAATTGAAACCGTTGCGAAGCGCCATGCACGCATTCTGCATGTTTTGTACACGTCGGGCCCTTTGGCCAGAGAAAGTATTCAATCCGAAGTGGCAAAGCTTTTTGGCAAGCTCTACGAAATTGGGGGCATCGAACACCCTTGCTCTGAGCTTGCCCGCGACAACTACATCTATCGTTCGGACGATGAACGTGGACATGCAGTTTTCGAGATCACGGATTCCGGCAAGGAATTCCTTGATGAAATCGGGCAATGGAGGCCCGCCCATCTTGGATGGTCGACGTCTCCGAACATCAAAGAAGAAGCCTGCGCGTAACCAAAACAAGGTGCGCACAATCAAGGCCACCCCACGGTGGCCTTTTATATTCACAATGAATACTTTACAATAGTTGAATTGAGTGTTAGTATACAAAACCTGACCGACCAATTTTGGAAGGCAGAACTACCGGAGATTCTTTAAAATGGTCCCTAACAAAAACCTGGTAAGTGAAAGCGACTTCCTTGAGATTGTTGCAAACAACCAGTCCATCGAGGGTGGATGCACGATCAGCAGCATCAAGGAGATGCTGGCTAAAAAATACCCAGAGATCACCTTCACGCTGTTGGACGTTGCGAAAGCACGGACCGAAGCGGTGACCAAAGGATTCGTCGAACAAACGGGGTACGTCCATACCCTGACACCCCTTGGTCAACAACAGTTGGCGACAGTCCCCGTCATGGCAGGTTAATTGGTAACGGTCAAAACCAAGAATCTCCAATGAGAAAAATAATTCATGCGGCCGGAATTTCAGAAGATGCGATACTGCTTGCACTATCGCATGAATCCGGAAAAGACCTCGCCGGCATTAAAGAAATGCTGATCAAAGATGGGTACGGATGCAATATCTCCCATCTCGCACGCCTGAGGGATTCGCTGAAAAGAAAAGGGCTGATTGATGTCGTGGGCGACATCAATCACTACTTGAGCCACGAAGGTGAGTTCAGGGTTGCCCGACTACTTGCAGAAGCAATTCAGTCGAAAGAATCTGCTGTCGCCTGAAACGGCGACAGCCACACAGTGCGCGGATCCATTTGGTTGGACCGCGCGCTTTTTTATTTCAATTTTATTTAAAAACTATACTCACTTGCGTAATCAATGATTTCATCTGATTCCCCCATCGCTACATTCGCAAAAGTATCGACCAAAAACGGCATAGTTCGTGCATGATGCGCTTGCACTTCTTTCAAAAATTCTGGATTCTTAATATTTCTTTCTTCGTAAGCAATAGAGCGTTCAGCAAAAACTTTTTTTACTTTGTCGCAATAGGTGCAGTTGTCTTTGGTATATAAAATAAGCATAAATTCGTTAGGGCGTTCTTCGTTATTCGTTATTCGTTATTACCTAACGACTAACGCCCTAACGAACAACGAATGACTAGTGTCGACTAATGATTAATTACCATGTAGTATATCAAACATGGAAACAAACCCTAAAGTACTAGTGGTGGTCGGTCCTACCGCCAGTGGAAAAAGTGATTTTGCTGTAAATTTAGCCATAAATTTATCCCGAGTAAACTCGAGGGATGAAGTAGGAAACACCATCCCTATACAATATGAGATTATTTCTGCCGATTCTCGTCAGGTATACAAAGGTTTAGATATCGGCACAGGTAAAATCACTGAAGAAGAAATGAAAGGTGTCGTGCATCACATGCTTTCGGTGTATGAACTGCATGATGAGGTAAGTGTCGCGCGCTACGCGCGCGACACTACCCCTATCCTTGCAGATATTCTCTCTCGTGGTAAAACACCTATCATTTGCGGTGGCACAGGACAATATATCGACGCACTTATTTTTGATACAACGACTCCACCGGTTCCTCCGAACCAAAAACTCCGCGAAGAACTTGAAATGCTTTCAAGCGAAGAGCTCGTCGCGCGTCTTACGACACGCGACCCCATACGTAGCGGAAACATCGACCCGCACAATCGTGTGCGTCTCATTCGTGCGCTTGAAATAGTCGACGCCCTCGGTACTGTTCCGGCGCAGACTACACCTACGCTTCTCTATGATACAGAAATCTATCTCATGAATCCTACACGTGAACTCTTACGCGAACGTATCACAAAGCGTCTCGAAAGCCGTCTCGCCATAGGTATGATCGAAGAAGTGCGAGATGTTATGAGCAAAGGATATACGAGTAACGATATGAAAAAATTTGGCCTTGAATATGTAACTATCGGAAAATATCTTGAAGGAGCACTGTCGCCCGAAGAAATGAAAGAGGAGCTCGTTACAAAATCAATGCAATACGCAAAACGCCAACAGACATGGAATAAAAAGTATGCACCCTTAGCGCATATCATTGAAGTGAAGTAAGCTCAGAAAATACAGATACGAAAGTATATGTCATTCCAAATTTAATTTGGAATCCAGTGGACACTGGACCCCAATTTTCATTGGGGTGACAAATATGAAGGACTATAGATCTGTGCTAGCATTGCTATATTTACAATAAAAAATCCGCGAAGTTCAGCCGAAGCTAAAAATCGCGGACAACTCACCATGCCTTCATTTCGCCAATGACATCTTGACGAACAGACTCCTTGGTACATTGGTTGCCATAGGTCATCAGCAATCTGCGGGCGACGTGCTCGGCTTCCAGGATCAAAATTTCCTTTGTGTCGTTGTTGGACAGCGAAGCAAAAGACTTCAAACCTGCGCCGTATTTCACATGCCCCGGCGCCTGCCTTGCGATTTCACCACAGACACACGTTCGAATGGTATGAATGGGAATCGACACTGTCTTGTCCTGAAACGATGGATCGTGACGACGAAATCCATCGTGGTACAGGCGATGGAAGTTTTCCAAGGAGTACATTCGCTGCAAAAGAAGAGTCTTCTCTACTTCGATGGAAACGAATTCAACCTGTGCACCCGCTCGTTTTGCAAGCGCTTCCACGAAGGCGCGCTTGCCGGGCAACATGTGATCACTGTCCATGACCACGTTCAGTCCGGATTCCAGTCGGCACACCATGAAGTAAAGCACCAGCGCATTGATGTTGGCATAATTGCTACCCGCATCAATAAGCCAGCCACGCACATCGTTACTGTTGATGTGTGAGAGCTCCGCGCGCCTTGCGAGAATCCTCGCGGCCGTCGTCTTTCCAGATTGAGGAAGGCCAACCATGGCAACAACAAGCGGGCCCGTCGTTCTTCTTGAAAAGGCCGGCACTTGAAGTATGACTTCATTCGCGACAAGAGTTGCGAATGCTTTGTCTACGAGCTTCCTGTCAGCTTCTGCCTTCGGAAGCATGATGTTGTCGAAGATCCAGCACAGTGCCCATACTGGCAGAATCGGCAGGAGCCGATTCATGGCGAAGTCCTTTAGGGTGGACTTCAAAAACCCTAAACTCAAAGAGCGCATTGGATTCCTCCAGTGGTTAAAACGAACCGTATTATACCATAAAAACATCGCTCAGTCAATTCACACAAGCACCCAAACAAGCCTTCAACATAAGGCTTTTAGATGCTATACTCCATACCATGTCTGACCCATATATCACAACTATAGGCCTCGAAATTCACGCCGAATTACACACCAATTCCAAAATGTGGTGTGGTTGTAAAAACGACCCAACAGAAAAGCGGCCAAATCAAAACATCTGCGAAGTGTGTATGGCGCACCCTGGCACACTCCCTGTTCCGAACAAAGAAGCCATCAAAAAAGTAGTGACCGTCGGTTGCGCTATCGGTGCCACCATTGCAGACTTCACAGAATTCGATCGAAAGAATTATTTCTATCCAGACATTCCAAAAGGATATCAACTCTCCCAATACCTCCTCCCTATCGTCTCAGGTGGTGTTATTAACGACGTAGAACTCACTCGCATTCACCTTGAAGAAGATACTGCGAAATCGTCCCATGAAAATAGCATGACACTCGTGGACTACAATCGCGCTGGTGTCCCTTTGATGGAACTCGTGACCGAACCAGTGATTCATTCTGCAGAACAAGCGGTGGCTTTCGCACGTGAGCTCCAGCGCATACTTCGCTACGTCGGCGCATCAGAAGCAAATATGGAAATGGGTCAAATGCGTATCGAAGCGAATATTTCTGTATCGCGTGATCCGAATAAGTTCGGCACAAAAGTAGAAGTGAAGAATATCAACTCATTCGCCTCTGTATTCGGTGCTATCAATTACGAAGTAGCTCGTCACATTGCCCTCATCGAAGAAGGTGGCTCTATTGTCCAAGAAACTCGCGGATGGGATGAAGGAAAATTAGAAACCTTCTCACAGCGAAAGAAAGAAAATGCTCATGACTACCGATACTTCCCTGATCCAGATTTACCAAAATTATATTTGAGTAAATTATTTAATACTGACGAAATAAAAGCATCACTGCCAGAAATGCCAAAGGTAAAACGTGCACGATATGCAAGTGACTTCGGTATCAAAGACGACACGATTGAAATCATCGTGGACTCACCACTCCTCGCGCACTTTTTCGACAGTGTTGTAGAAGGCAAAGACAATGCCTACGCACAGCTTACTTCGAACTATCTCATCTCTGATGTCCTTGGACTTCTCAAAAAAGAAGGCAAAGAGATTGCAGTAGAAAACCTGCCTACAGCTTCAACTTTTCGCACCCTCATCGAAATGGTACAGGCAGGAGAACTTTCATCACGTGGAGCAAAAGACATTCTTCCGAAATTACTTGAAGACAGGACTGCTTCACCTCGTGATGTAGCAGACACGCTCGGTCTCATACAAAAGAATGATCCTGAAGCATTAAAAATAATTGTCGCGGAAGTTATCGAAGAAAATCCTACACAGGTAGCAGATTACAAATCCGGAAAAGAAAGCATGTTTATGTTCTTCGTCGGACAGTGTATGAAGAAATCAAAAGGGTCAGGGAATCCAGCGATATTTCAGGAGATATTAAAGACCCAGTTAGGAGCACTTAATAGTTAGGGCGTTATTCGTTAGGACGTTAGGGACTGAATACAAAATACAAAGAGCGGCCACTTCCTTCGACAAGCTCAGGATAAATCGTGGCCGCTCTTTGTATTTCCTAACGTCCTAACGACTAACTCCTAACTGACGAATTATTGTATACTACACCTCATGTTCTGGAAAAGATTGTTCACTAATCAATTCATTAAAGATCTCGGATGGAGTGTTGTTTTTTTGTTATGCGCATATGCGATTACTCACAACCCCATTGTGCGACCTATACCACAACCAGTTCCGGGTGACTGGAGCATACAGCTCATGCAACATCCGCTCTTTTTTGGATTTGCAGGACATAATTATTTGGCCCTCAAAGATCAAAATGGAGATATCGTTAAGGAGTTACACGGTCTAGCAACAAACACAACAACAGGACAATGGAAATACGTTGGAACACGTGCAACAGACACACTTCAAGTGTGGGAATTCGATAGTCCACGTTACTATCTCGCCGAAAAAACATTTCCAGGAATCATTCTTACAGAAGGAAAAGATGCTGACATGAAAAATCATTGGACAAATGCTCTCGCATGTAAAGACCCATTGAACGAAAAGAAAATTCCCTATCCACCGTTTGGTGTGAACATGAACGGTGATACCGAAAACTCAAATTCTGTAGCCTACACACTCACGCTCTGTATGGGATTAGACGCTAGACATGTAGGACTACTCACTCCGGGAGAAACGGTGAATCTTTTGAAAAAATAAGGCACCCCGTTAGACGTTATTCGTTAGGACGAAAAACAAGAAGCGTGCCTACGGCGCGCTTCTTGTTTCTTGTATTCAACCCCTAACGTCCTAACGAATAACACCCTAACTATTAGGCGTTTCCAATATTTTCATCAACGAATCTCCGAATGCTTTAATCGTAGTGTCTTCGTAGAGGGAAAGTGTAATAACATTTTTATTTTTTGAAGCTTTTTCTAGAGCTTTCAATTTTGTCTTCACAGTGTCGGCATCCACAGTATCTGTCTTTGAAAGTACAACAACTTCCTCACGTTTCAAAAGTTCTGGATCATATTTACCCAACTCTTCACGAATGGTTGTGTATGTCTTCGCGACATCTTCATTTTCACATGATACGAGGTGTACGAGAATACGTGTACGTGTAATGTGACGAAGGAATTTGTGACCGAGTCCTTTTCCATCACTCGCACCTTCGATAAGTCCTGGAATATCTGCGAGTACGTAGCCGAAATACACACCGAGGTTTGGTTCAAGCGTGGTGAATGGATAGTCTCCGATCTTCGCACCAGCGCGAGTGAGTGCATTTAAAAGTGATGACTTGCCAGCATTAGGAAGTCCAATGAGTCCGACATCTGCGATCAATTTCAATTCAACATCAAAGGTTCCGAATTCGCCAAGCTCTCCTTTTGTAAATTCTTCTGGTGCACGGTTCGTTGATGATTTGAAATTTTCATTTCCCAGTCCACCTTTACCACCACGAAGCACCAAGAAGTCTCCCTCTTCCATGAATTCATACTTCTTATCATATTCACGATTGTAAACAACAGATCCTAGAGGAACCTGTAAGTACATATCTTCAGCACCACTTCCATGCATACTTCTCTTTTGACCAGCTTCACCTTCTGGGGCATCCCATTCTTTTTTGTGCTTATACACCGAGAGCGCTTGGATATCACGAACAACTCGAAAGTAGACGTCTCCGCCTTTTCCTCCGTCTCCGCCAGCAGGTCCACCGAATGGTATTCCTTTTTCACGACGCCAACGGACTACACCGTCACCGCCCTTGCCAGCTTTTACTTGTAATGATACGTGATCGATTAACATAGGTATTAGTTGAAAGTTTGTAAAGTCCTTAAAGTCAAAAGTGAACCCAAGAATTCTGCTTTCTAAACTTTATGAACTTTCAACTTTATAGACTTAGATAATACCATATTTAAAGGGCTTTTGCAAGGAACTATTGACATAGTAGTTAATAAGTTATATAATAAAAGACTGTTCATTCACCGCCAAAAAGGAGTACACCCATGGCAAAGTTACCCGAATACCCCATGGAAATCACAGGGGAGAGCCTCAACAACACAAGAGGGGTCCGTCGGAAGATCCAAGGATTCCTTTCACAGTTCCCCTGGTGGAACATCACCGTGAACGGATGTCCAGTCTCGGACTTTCCGTTGAAGTTCTCTTCTGCAGCCAATGCAGACGAAATCTCTGGTGAAAAAGAGACCGAGCTCCTCCGCCTTGTTTTTTCCGGGGCTGCAGGCAGCTTGATTGAGGGCATCACCCTCAAGATCCCGGCCGGCACAATCCTGTCCATCACCATGAAAATGGAAACTGGTGGACAAGCTCGGGTCTTTTTTGAGATCGGCCACACGGCGGCGGAGACCTTTGGGAAGGTGGGACAAACCTTACTACTGTCTTCCTCCGTTTAAAGGCAAAACGGGCGCAAGACTACCCGCTTCGGACTTCAATGTTCGAAGCGGTTTTTTTATTATATATTACGAAACAGAATACAAGTTTTGTCTATTTGCGCACATTTGTACGAAGACTATACTGGGTATATGAAAAAGATATTACAAACAACAACGATCGTAGCCACATTATTCATAAGCGGTACTTTGTTTGCTTCTGCATATTACACACCTTACTACAACACGTATCAAAACGCGCCGACATCGAATTCCTATGTTTACAATCAAGGATGTTACTCGTATCAATATGATAGATACACACAAATGACATCACTCATCGGATCAACGTGTCAAACACAGACGGGATATCAAAATAATTATTCGAACAGTTATTCAAATAATTACAGCTATCCAGTGAACACTGGATACAATTATCAGAATTCATACACAGCACAGACATACTATCCATCGTATAATTCATACACACCCCAGAATTATAGTTACCCTGTACAGACATCGTATACAAGTCCTTCGGCATATACGACATACGGCTATGCGAATGGAAGCTGGTATGCAGGATATTCAAATCCAAATGCCCTCGGCACCTACATCTTCAACAACAACGCTTCGAGCAACACCTACGATAACTACAATTACAACAATTCATATTCCAACAACTCAAACAATGGTTGCTACTGGTCGGGAGGGTATCAGGCATGCTACTAAAGATAGTTGAGAGTCAATAGTCGACAGTTAAGAGAAATACGGAAATGCAAAAGAGCGGTGCCTACGGCACCGCTCTTTGTATTGAGGGCGAGACAATAAAAAAAGCCCTGCGTAAAAAACGCAGGACGAAGTTACAAACAGGATGACAGGAAATCATTTCCTCGGAACAATTTCGGGAACAATTTCGAATGTTTCCCAAAAATCAGAGTCAAACAGGACGCGGTTATGGCGTATTCCCTCAGGATGAATCTTCTTGTCTAGACCCAATGGATGCACCACACAGTAAATTTCTTCCACTCTTACAACCTTCACAAGACATCCTTTATTAGGACCGCTTTTGTACATAAGAACACTTTTCTGTCCAATAAGAAGAGGCTTACGAAAGCCAACATATTGATAAAGTCGAAGAAGTTCATCGACGCTAAGTGGAAAAACTTTTTTCTTAATAGGGACATTGTTTTCAATGTGGAAAGCCATCACTATAAACGCTGGGAGGCGCAAAGGGTCCCCTTTTTCAAGGATAAGAATACCCGGCAGACTTTCCCGTTGAATTCGACGACGCCACACTTGATGCGGACAAATTTCCACAGAATCCACATTACTTACCAAGTCACTCATTTCATCCCCCAAAAAAAAGAACAAAAAACACTTTGAGTACTGATAGTATCATTTACAGGTATCTTCTGGCAAATATGTGACCAAATACAAAGAGCGACCACGAAGTGATCGCTCTTTGTTCCCTTTTTCATGAAAAGAAAAACTCAAACACAGAATAATCAATTATATGACCCCAGATACGAGGCACGGAGAAGAGAGAGAGGAGGCGTACTTACTGGTACGTTGACGAACGAGAGAGGCTCCGTAACAAAGTAGATGGGGTTAGAGAATTGATTCTATTCTAATAGTTTCGAAGTCGTTCCGACTTCTCATGACTTCGTATCTTCTCGTGTACCTTCGCTTCAATCTGACGAATACGTTCACGTGTGACACCGAATTCCGCGCCCACTTCTTCAAGTGTATGCATAACGCCATCGAATTCTCCGAGACCATTTCGCATTTCTACGATCTTGCGCTCCTTTGGTGAAAGATCGTCCAAGATTTCATTGATCTGATCTGCGAGAATTCTGTGTGAAGCTTCAGCATCCGGTGAAAGAATCTTATCATCTGCAATAAATTCTCCAAGTGTAGACTTGTCATCATCATCTCCAATCGGTTTTTCGAGTGACACGGTATCCTGATTAATATTTTCAATGATGTGAATTTTTTCTACATCCACACCCATTTCAACAGCAATTTCTTCTGCAAGAGGATCACGTCCCAAGTCTTGTGAAAGACGACGTACCACTTGCTTGTACTTGGCGATAGTTTCTACCATGTGTACAGGAATACGAATCGTACGTGACTGATCCGCGAGTGCTCGTGTAATAGCCTGACGAATCCACCATGTGGCATACGTTGAAAACTTGTACCCTTTATTCCAGTCGAATTTCTCAACCGCTTTGAAAAGGCCGAGATTTCCTTCTTGAATAAGGTCAAGCAACGTAAGGTCAGATGATCGTCCGACATACTTCTTGGCAATCGACACCACGAGACGAAGGTTCGCTTTTGCAAGGAGCGCTGTTGCTTCTATATCCCCTTTTTCAATACGCTGTGCGAGTTCACGTTCATTATCTCCTGAAATAAGTGGATACTGGCCGATTTCACGCAAGTACATTTGAATACTATCGTGTGTACTATCGCGTCCTTCAATTTTGAGGAGGTCATCATCCATATCGAGAAGGTTTCCACCTTCAAGAATATCGATACCTGCAGCCCCCATTTTCTCATACAATTCTTCGAGATATAAAATGTCTGTTTCAATCGTAGGGAAATAACGAATGATTTCGTCATACGTAATGAAACCACGTTCCTTACCTTTCGCAAGCAACTCTTCTTCATTCTGATCACGCGTCAGAATTTTTTTGGTCTTTACTTCTATTTTTGGTTTTGATGGACCAGTTTTAATCGTGAAAGCCTTTGGCTTGTACTTTGGCTTTGCTTGAACCTCAACTTTTGGTGTTGATTTTGCAACTTTCTTTGCAACAACCTTCTTTGGCACAACCTTGGTTACTTTTGAACTAGCAAGTGCCCGTCTTGGACGTACATTATTTGCCTTTTTTGTAGGTATGACTTTTTTCGCGGTCTTCTTAATCGGGGTCTTTACAGATGTCTTTTTGATTGGGGTCACTTTTGCTTTCTTGACCGCCATTTTTTTATTTGATTTTTTTGCTACGGTTTTGGTCGTAGTTTTTTTCTGTACACTCTTTTTTTGTGAAGATACTTTTTTCGCCATAGGACGTACCGCGGATTATACTATGGAAATACAAAAAAGTCGAGGGGACAAGAAACCGCTTAGGTTTCAATGTTTAATAAAAAAAATAATCAATATTCAACATAAACACGAAATCACAATACTAAATCTGGTATTGTTTGAATATTAAATAGTATGTTATTGAATATTGCTTCAAGGTATCAAGTGGCCTTTTTCGCATGATCGTAAATTTCTTTCAAAACAGCTTCATGATCCGCCCCCTCTTCACGAAGCTTGTTCTGAAGAGATGTCAACTTTTCTTTGTGTTCTACTTTTTTGTATGTCTTGATAAGATCCTCGAAGTATTCTTCTTTGTTTGCAATCACTCGTTCTTCTAACTTAAACATCTCTTCTTGCAAAATAGCTTCTGGAAATTGATTCATATCAAGTGCGAGTGCTTGTAACTTTTCATCAGCCATTTTCCCTGTGAGTGTCGCGTACGCAATAATTTCTCTCGTTAGACGCTCCTTGCTCGGAAGAGATGCTGTTACTTCTTTCGCTTCTTCGACAATAGTTACCGCACCACGATTCAATTCTTCTGTGAGTGTACTCTCTGGGATATGAGATTTACCACTAATTACTTTTATGAAATGTGCTCTATCGATCGGTGACAAAATAGCGCGCAAAAATGGCAACACTTCTGTGACGATTCTCTGTCCTTGCTTACGATCATCTTTTTCTTCTTCCATTATATGAGAGAGCATTACTTCCACGACGTGCTTTTTCTTTTCCACTGCTTGTATCCACGCTTCGGGACGCTCTTTAATTAAATCTGCCGGATCCTTCGTGCCAATATCTCCGACAACATACACATCGAGTCCACCGAGCAAGCAAAGGAGTGCTGTTTTTTTCAGTGCATTCTTCCCTGCTGTATCCGTATCAAAAGAAAGGATTACCGTATCACAAAATCGTTTAATGATATGAATATGTTCATCTGTAAACGCAGTCCCTGATACTGCGACAGTATTGTGCACTCCTGCCTGATAACTCATACACAAATCCATCTGTCCTTCCACGACCACAACCGATTTTGTTTCTGCCATTTTCTTTTTCGCCGTGTCATAGCCAAATAAAATTTTGGACTTATGATAGAGAGCTGTCTCGGGAGTGTTCACATACTTACCTTGTGCAACTGAGGGGTCCACCAGAGATGGCATAATACGCCCAGAATAGCCCACTGTGGCACCGGATACATTGCGAATAGGAAACATCACACGCCCACGAAAACGATCATACCAACCCTTCGTATTACCATTATCATCTGTCGCTTTGATAGCGAGGCCGGATAATTCAATCTCTTCTGGTTGATACCCTTTAGCTACAAGAGCGATGAATGTGTCGCGCCATTCATTCTTAGCATACCCTATATGAAATGTTTTGATGGTGTCTTCTGTGAGACCACGATCGATAAGGTAATGCATGGCTTCGGGACTTTGTTTCAAGTTCTTTTCGAAGTTATCAGTGGCATCTTTCAAAAGTGAAATGAGTCGAGTGTCTTCTTTATTCTTTTGTGAATTCGTGAGCTCGACTCCAGCACGATCGGCTAAGATTTTAAGAGCTTCGAAGAATGGAATGTTTTCAATTTTTTCTACGAAGGTAAAAATGTCACCGTGTGTTTGGCAACCAAAACAGTGAAATGATTTTCTCTCAGGTGAAACATAAAACGACGGCGTGCGCTCGTTATGGAATGGGCAACGCGCACGAAATTGTGCACCCGACTTTTCAAGACGAATATATGTCGAAACCACGTCCGTAATGGAGAGATTTTCTTTGATTTGATCCTTTGGATTCATGGGGGCAGATTATAGACTTTAGATTTTAGACATTAGATGAATACATCCAAACTCGTATCTACAGTTTATAGTTTATAGTTTATAGTTGCTAGTTGACAGGAGGACAGACTTCAGATGTTAGAGATTAGACTTTAGAAAAAGAAAAACCCCACGGAAGGCGGAGTCATGCGGTCAAAGAGTGGCAAGGTGTCACCTTATCATATTCACAAGAGCTTTCACAGGTGGTCACACTTGGTGTTTATTTATGGTCATTCAGATAAGAAGAACAAGAATACAACGAGAACAGTGACCGCAGCGAACGCAATGCCCCAATGAAAACCATTCCTTGCATCCTTGGACCATTTTCCAAAACCATACGCCCCTTTGTGCACAAGATAAGAGGAGTAGCCGAGGGAAAGAAGAATTACAATAGTCGATTTCATGATACACCTTAATATAGTTGGCGGAGGCGGCAAGGTGTCACCTTGCCTTATTCGTAGGTTTCCACAATGGTCTTCTTGACCAAAGGAACATTGCCGAGAGAGAATGGGCCGGCACGTACCCCATACGTGAACAGCAACTTGTCCCATTCCTCGAACAAGAGCTTTTGCAGACGAGCCTTGTCAAGACCTTGTTTCTTGGCCACTGCTTGTACGTAGACCACAAAACCTTGCTCCTGTACGGAAAGATGTCTTGACCTCATCACAAGGAACAAGACAACTGCAACAATGGCCACAATAAAGAGGCCGGAAATCCAAACTTTTTCCATGTCATATCTCCTTGACCATACGAAGGTACGGTTCTGGCTAAGATACTACACAAAATGAATATAAAAAGCAAAAGCGCGACCTTCGGTCGCGCTTTTGCTTTTTGTATTCGTATTCCGTAAACGTCAACCGGTTTCAAAATTGAATGAAATGCGCAGTTGTTTTTAGGAAAAAGTTTGGAGACGTACTAACGGGTACGTTGAAACACTTTTTCCGAAAAATAACAAGCAGGTCGTCAATTTTGGAAGCGGTTTATGCTTTCTTACCACGCAATCCTGTACCGGCGGGGATCAAGCGTCCGATAATAACATTCTCCTTCAACCCACGCAACTCATCCATCTGTCCTCTTGTCGATGCGGTGATAAGCACGCGTGTCGTATTCTGGAATGATGCTGATGAAAGCCATGAGTCCGTAGAGAGAGCCACATCGGTGATACCGAGTACCAAGTTGCGTCCCTTTGCTTCTGTGAGCCCCTCTTCCTTCACGCGAGCATTTTCTGCACGGAACGTAGAAACTTCAACGACATCACTTTGTGTGAATCGTGTCTCACCAGGATTCGTAATCTTCACACGTCCGAACATCTGCTTAATGATCACTTCGACGTGCTTTCGAGAGATTGCGGCACCTTGTAGTTCGTACACTTTGTTGATTTCACTCACAATGTACTCTGCTGCAACTTCCTTGCCGGCATATGTAAAGAGCTCATCAATATCACACGAACCATCAGTCATCATCTGACCTTTCACTACGGTGTCACCAACCTTAACAATAGGTGCACGACGGAATGGTACGGTGTATTCGATTTGCTTTCCACTCTTATTCCCCTTTGATCCATCATCGTCCGCAAGGAGGAGAATAATCTTTTCTTTTCCTTCTTCACGGATACCGATAATAGAACCTGATTCATGTGCAATGATAGCAGGATTCTTTGGCATACGACGTTCGAAGATTTCTTCAACACGAGGAAGACCTTGTGTAATGTCGACTCCGGAAACTCCTCCGGCATGGAATGTACGCATCGTAAGCTGTGTTCCTGGTTCACCAATAGCTTGCGCCGCGACGATACCCACTGCTTCTCCCAAGTCCACCTTCTTGTTACGACCCATGTCGAGTCCATAACATTTCTGACAAATACCGTGTAGTGACTGGCAGGCAAGTGGTGAGAACACCATCACCTCCTTCACACCAGCATTTTCAACCGTCATCGCATCATCCTTGTTGATGAGGTGATTCTTTTTGAAGAGAACAGCACCATCACTCACAATATCTTCTGCAATAATACGTCCACGAATATTCTTTGAAATTGGAACTTCGATTCCGAGAGCATTTTCTGTACGCACCACTTTACTTTCTTTTGTACCACAATCAATTTCTGTAATGATAGCATCCTGTGCCACATCCACGAGACGTCGAGTAAGGTATCCAGCCTGAGCAGTCTTGAGCGCTGTGTCGGAGTTACCTTTACGAGCACCGTAGGTTGTAATGAAGTACTCAAGTGGGTTCAATCCTTCCTTGTATGATGAAATAACAGGGAAGTCAATGTTACGTCCTGAGTTGTTCACGATAATACCCTTCATACCAGACATCTGAATAATCTGCGCGATAGAACCTCTCGCACCTGATGTGATCAAGTCATACACTGAACCATGTTTTGCAAATGATTCAGGAACGAGCTTCTCAATCTTCGTACGAACACCCTGCCATACATCGATAGTACGCTCATAACGCTCTTCAGCCGAGAGAAGACCTTCGTTGAAATCTTCTTCTACACGAGCTGCATTATCCCATCCTTCCTGTACAAGTGCTCCTTTTTCTTTTGGAACCTTAACAGCGTCGATGTTCCATGTTGTACCAGATACAGTTGCATACTTGTAACCGAATGTTTTGATTTTATCAATAACAGAAGGAGCAGTATCAAGACCGTACGTAAGAATAACTTCATCGATAATGAGGTTCATCTTCTTTCCTGTTACTTCATCGTTCATGTATGGGAAGTCAGATGGAAACACTGAGTTAAAGAGAAGACGTCCGACAGTTGTTTCGAATGGCTTGCCACCGAATGCTGCGTACTTACCCTTATCAGATGGAGAAACCCAAATCTTGGCACGGAATGATACGATACTAAAATCGTATGCCGTAATGGCCTCGTTCGGCGAAGCGAAGTATTTACCTTCACCCTTTTCTCCTTCAATAACCTTTGTCATCCAATACGCACCGAGAACCATATCCATTCGAGGGTTCACAATAGAGTCTCCAGATCCAGGACGGAGAAGGTTTCGGTTCGCAGCCATAAGCGTACGAGCTTCTTCTTGTGCCGCTACAGAGAGTGGTAAGTGAACAGCCATTTGGTCACCGTCGAAGTCAGCGTTGAAGGCCTGACATACGAGTGGATGAAGTTGAATAGCGTTTCCTTCGATAAGCTTTGGATTGAAGGCCTGAATACCGAGGCGGTGAAGTGTCGGTGCGCGGTTTAGGAGCACATACTTACCTTCGATACATTCTTCAAGAATTGCCCACACTTCTGGAATACTATCTTCTATCAATTTGTTCGCACCACGAATGTTGAATGCGAGTTCACGTTCAAGAATCTTTGAAATAATAAATGGCTTGAAAAGTTCAAGAGCCATGTGCTTTGGAAGACCACACTCGTTAAGCGCGAGTGATGGACCAACCACAATAACCGAACGTGCAGAGTAGTCTACACGCTTACCGAGAAGGTTTCCACGAAGGAGACCTTGCTTTCCTTTCAAGTTATCAGAGAGTGACTTAAGCTGACGCTTCTGTGACTGACTCATGACAGCATCCTGTCCATGACGAGCAGAGTTGTCGATGAGTGCATCTACCGCTTCTTGAAGGATTCGCTTCTCATTTCGCAAAATTACATCTGGTGCACCGATTTCCATGAGCTTCTTCAAACGATTGTTTCGGTTGATAACGCGACGATAGAGATCGTTCACGTCTGATGCAGCGTAGCGTCCACCTTCAAGAGCAACCATAGGACGAATACCTGGAGGTATAACTGGAATAGTTGTCATGAACATCCATTCTGGACGAATGTTTGCATTCTGGAATGCACGAATAAGTGACAAACGCTTCTCAGCTTTTTCACGTTCGAGTGCTCCTGCCTTTTCAAGCTGAAGAACGATTTTTCCTTCAATATCCTTCAAGTCCATAGTCTTGAAAATATCAAAGATAGCCTCAGCTCCGATTCCTGCTTCGAAACATGTTCCGTACTTCATCGAATAACGATGATAGGTAAGTTCGTCAAAAATCTTCGTTGGCTTAATTTCTTCAATTTCCTTCTTTGTTGCAGTGAGAAGTTCGCGGAGTTTATCCTGTGTCTTTTCATCACTTGCAGACTTTACTTTCGCCTTAAATTCACTATCAAGATCAGCGAGGAGTTGTTCCTTTGCAGCCTGATTCACTGACTTCACGACATACCCTGCGAAGTACACAACCTTTTCAACATCAGACACTGGCTGTGCGAGAATAAGTGCGATGCGAGATGGCACAGTTCGCAAGAACCAAATATGCGCGACAGGAGATGCAAGTTCAATGTGTCCCATTCGTTCACGACGAACGATAGACTTTGTTACTTCAACACCACACTTCTCACACACAATATCCTTATAGCGAATACGACGATATTTTCCACAATAACATTCATAGTCCTTTTCTGGACCGAAAATTCTTTCGTCGAAAAGTCCATAACGTTCACTGCGTCCTGTACGATAGTTAATCGTCTCTGGCTTCGTAACTTCACCAAATGACCAAGAACGGATAGCTTCAGGAGAAGCAATCTTGATTCCTAGACCGTCAAAATTATTTGTATCGATTGTTTTCATAGTAGTTTAGTAGAAGATTATAGAGATGATTCACCGATCATTGGGGCATCGTACCCTTCTATCTTTCGAGGAATAACATCGAGTGAAAGTCCACGAAGTGTATTCAACATAACCGTAAACGACGCTGGAGTATTCGGTTCCTTCACATCTTCTCCCTTAATAATACTGTCGAATGCTTGTGAACGTCCTACGATATCATCTGACTTCACCGTCAACATTTCACGCAAAATATGAGCTGCTCCGTATCCTTCGAGAGCCCATACTTCCATTTCTCCGAATCTCTGACCTCCACCTTGAGCCTTTCCACCGAGTGGCTGCTGTGTGATGAGAGAGTAAGGGCCGATAGAACGCATGTGAATCTTGTCTTCCACCATATGGTGCAGTTTCATAATGTACATAACACCAACGGCAGTTTCCTGATCAAAGGCTTCACCGGTACGACCATCGTAGAGCTGTACGGTTCCTGATTCCTTGAATCCTGCTTTCACAAGTTCTTCTTTAATTTCAGCATCTGATGCTCCCTGGAATGAAGGAACAATAGCCTGGTAGCCGAGTGTATCTGCAGCGAGACCGAGGTGCATTTCCAAGATTTGTCCAAGGTTCATACGTGATGGCACACCGAGTGGTGTGAGCAAGATATCGATAGGAGTTCCGTCTGCAGCGAACGGCATTTCTTCGACAGGAAGAATCGTTGAGATAACTCCCTTGTTTCCGTGACGACCAGCAAGCTTGTCTCCCACTGAAATATTACGCACCTGCGCAACT
The DNA here is from genome assembly GCA_041651055.1 of Minisyncoccota bacterium. GTDB lineage: Bacteria > Patescibacteriota > Minisyncoccia > Phycocordibacterales > UBA5272 > UBA11704. The sequence continues at coordinate 26,734 of JBAZJW010000001.1, read as the reverse complement.
TCAATGTGAATACGCTTGATGATGCCACTTTCGAGATTGTCCCCTCGTTCACGTGAGAAAACCTTCACACCGATAATACGTCCACGCTTTCCGTGATCAAGACGAAGTGATGAATCTTTCACATCACGTACCTTTTCACCGAAAATAGAACGAAGAAGTCTTTCTTCTGGCGTGAGTTCTGTTTCTCCCTTTGGTGTAATTTTACCAACCAAGATATCTCCTGGGCGAACTTCAGCACCGATACGGATGATTCCGTCTTCGTCCAAGTTCTTCAATTTATTTTCACCAACGTTTGGAATATCATGTGTTGTTACTTCAGCACCGAGCTTGGTATCACGCACATTACATACGAATTCTTCAATGTGAATAGAAGAAAACTTACTTTCCTTCACGAGACGTTCTGAAAGAATGATAGCATCTTCGTAGTTCGCACCATTCCATGTCATGAAGGCAACACGGATATTGTGACCGAGTGCGATCTGACCATTGTCTGATGTCGCAGCGTCAGCAAGCACCTGTCCTTTCTTTACTTTATCTCCAAGAGAAACGATAGGTCGCTGGTGGAAAAGGTTAAAGGCGTTCGTACGAGCGAAGTTAATGAGGTTGTACTCATATTCCTTTCCCTGCCCTGAGGACTTCGAAGGGTCTGCCTTAATAACAATTTTCTTTGCATCAACATACTTCACTTCACCATTTTCTTCTGCAAGAATAAGACGTCCGATGTGCTTCGCAGCTTCTCCTTCCATACCCGTTGCTACAAGCGGCGCTTCTGGACACATAAGTGGCACAGCTTGCTTCTGCATATTACTTCCCATCAGTGCACGTGTTGCTTCATCGTGCTCGAGGAATGGAATCATTGAGGTCGCAACAGAGAATGCTTGGTTTGTCGCAACATCGATAAATTCTACCTGTGCTACAGGAGCGAGTCCTGGCTGTCCAGCTTTACGAACTTCGATTTCTGCTTCAACGAACTTTCCATCCTTGTCATACACGTTTCCGGCATGCGCAATAATGTAACGTTCTTCTTCAAGCGCGTTCATGTACACAATTTCTTTAGAAATCTTTCCATCTTTTACCTTTACGTATGGTGTTTCGATAATACCGAAGTCATTGATACGTGCGTAGTTCGAAAGACGGAGAATAAGACCAATGTTCGGACCTTCTGGTGTGTGAATAGGACACACACGACCGTAGTGTGATGTGTGAACGTCACGAACTTCGAATCCGGCTCGCTCACGAGTAAGACCGCCGGGACCGAGGGCTGAGAGTGTACGCAAGTGTTCTACTTCTGCAAGCAAGTTTTCTTGGTTCATGAACTGAGAAAGCTGGTTTGTTGTAAAGAATTCCTTGATACGAGCCTGAAGTGGACGCTGGTTGATGATAGCGATAGGAAGTGTCGTATCGGTGTCGATAACAGACATCTTATCCTGAATGTTTCGCTTCATCTGCATCATACCTGTACGGATTTTCTGTGCCATCATTTCACCAACATAACGCACACGACGTGATCCAAGGTGGTCGATATCGTCTTCTTCAGCATTTGGATTGTTGTTGAGTTCAACCATGTGGTTAATAATCTCAATCATGTCTTCTTTTGAAAGTGTACGACGCTGTGATTCTTTATCCTTTGCATCAATAGACTTTCCGAAGCGCTTATTGAAACGAAAACGTCCAACAGGAGAAAGATCGTATCGTTCAGGGGAAACGATAGAGTCAATGTGCTCCTTTGCATTTTCTGGCGTAGCTAGGTCACCATCACGAAGACGCTTGTAAATTTCGATGTACGCATCGTGAATAGTCTTTACTTCATCACGTTCAACGAGTGTCGCCATGAGAGGCCCTGTGATTGGGTGATCCTTGAATGCGTCTTTGATCTGGTCATCTGTAGAAAGACCGAGAACACGAAGGAGTGCGATAGCTGAGAACTTGCGCTTCTTGTCGATACGTACATAAATACCACCATCTGCTTCTGTGCCTAATTCAATCCATACACCACGTGAAGGGATTATTTTTGCACCGAAGTAACGCTTTCCTTTTGTTTCTTCAGAATCGAAGAAAACACCGAATGATCGGGCGAGCTGAGGAACGACAACACGTTCAACACCGTTGATAATGAATGTACCGTGAACCGTCATCAAAGGAAAATCTGCCATGAAGATTTCTTGTTCCTTTACGGTATTCAATATTTTATTGGTGAGCTTTACACGGGCACGGAGAGGAGCTTCATAGGTAAGCTTGTTTTCCTTTGCGTACACTTCATCGTACTTTGCTGGTGAAAGTTCGAAAGAAATGAATTCGAGGTCAAACTTTTTCTCTGAGTAATCACGAAGTGGTGAGAACTCGCGGAAAATTTCTACGATACCTTTTTCTGTAAGGTCCTTGTATGAAATGATCTGGTTTTCGACGAGGTTAGGAAGTTGAGTAAGTGGTTCGCGATATTTCGCGAAGGTCTTTTGTGGGCGCACAGTTGTGGACTGGTGTGTTTTTGGCATAACAACAAATGTCGCCATAACAAACCTTTTTGTTATGGCTTTATCATAAAATAATGAGACCCGTTAATAATTCCCCTTAGATATTCACTTTTCTTCACTACTTTATTGTCCTCGCTCAGTACTCAATCAGTGGTCAATAGTGGTGGGATTATACCATGGGGAAAGCTAGAAGTAAACAGCTTGAAGCTAGAAGCTGTTGATAAAGAAAAAGCCCGCGAAGTTGCGGGCTTTTGAGAGCGTTATATCAGTCCGATGTCAGTGATTTGGCCTGAACATGTCGAACGGATCCAAAAGCTGTTTATCCGGATCGCGCAAACCTGGCCGAGACAGACCCAGCGGGCCGGTTTTCGGAGTTTCAGGGCCGAGACTGGTGAGATAGCTATCACGCTCAACCACCATCTTTCTGTATTCCAGGTCGTACCTGGCCAGTTCCGCCCTGAGGTGCACAATCACCCCGGCTTTGCACCGTCTGTGCGCCGCTGAGTTCTCTGGAAAAATCCAGATACCCAGTTGATAATAAATGAGCTTCATGTCTTTCTCCAGTTGTTAGACATCCATATTCTACTCCTTATTACTATTTTATCAAAAAGAAAAAGCCCACCGATGGCGGGCTTTTTTAGTGAACTTTGGCGACAAATGTAATTTAAGCACTTCGGCTTTCCAGGTGCTCAATGACAAGCTCGCCGCATTTGTCCCAATGACTGGTAATGCCACGGAAGCCATTAGCCTTTGCAACAGATTGAACCCGATCAGGCTCAAATGAAACACCGTAATACGTAGTCATGTATGCACACGTCCACGTCGGATCAAGAACCCTGCCGCCAACAACGACCCATGAGTGAGGGTGTGCTCCCATGGGACACACTGCAATTCCCTCAACATATCTGGTTGTTTGTGAAATTTCATCAGTCCAACTTCTCATGTCATTACTCATAACAAGAGCATTGAAGTGACAATGACCTTTCTCAAGCATAAGACCACGATCGAACATAAGCTGGCAGAGCTTTTTTGTCGGTGTTGGGAATGTTCGGCCGTATTTCAGCCACGTCTTTGCCCAAGGGAACTTTTCCCCTCTTGTTTCCAAATAGCTTTGAGCTGTCGGAAGATGTTTTCTCATCACACGCAAAGCGCGAAAGAGATCAACTCCTTCAATGTCTTCATTGACCCAGCGTTGTTCATACTCATCAACCCACGTGCTTCTGGCGAGCAATTCTTCAATGTTCATATAGACCTCCTCCTTGTACTACGAACTTTCGCTCATCCTAAGCGTATACAAAAACAAAGTCAATATACTCACCACTTTTCCACAAAGTGCCGTGGCGATAATTATACATAAAAAGAGGGTGACACATTAGCCACTCCTCTCTGCAAAACTCATAACTCTGAAATCCAGGAGAATATCTCTCCATCCCTTTTACTTCTCGCAGCAACACGCCGCCGCAGGAGATCTGCATCTCTCGGACGAATCGACCGAACCACTTCTGGTCCGGCAACATTTTGTTTCTGCGCCGCAACTCTTCCCGGTGAAGCAGCGACCACTTCAGCAATCCAATTTGCCAAAGTGATTTCATTTCTTGATTCATTAATCGGTTGTGTCATCGATTTTCTCCTGTTGTTCAATCTAAAAATATTCTAACACACTTTATGAACTTTAAACCTTAAAGACTTCTTCTATCCACTGGCAACTAAAACCTATTACCTATAAACTATCCCTATGAATACGCTCATCATCACCGCACACCCATCTCCAGCCGGACACGCACACGTCATCGCTAAGACCTACGCTAATGCAAAAAAAGCAAAAGGCCACACAGTGAAAATTGTCGACTTGTACGCAAAAGAGAACAGAGAAGAATTCCTCACTTTTACGAATATACGAGAAATGGTTCCCCCAACAATACAAAAAACATTTGAGGACCAAGTAGCATGGGCACACGAAATCGTTGTAGTTCATCCGATATGGTGGTCAATGCCGCCAGCAATCATGAAAAACTGGGTAGACCTTACCTTCTGGGTTCACTTTGCATACAAATTCACTCCTGAAGGAAAAATACAGAAGCTTCTCACTGGTAAAACCGCGAAAATCTTCGCCACATCTGGCGGACCAGCGTGGTTCCACTATCTCCCCATCATGCCACTTGCATCATTTTGGAAAACAAGTCTTTTTGGTTTCGTTGGAATTGATGTTGTTGATATGAAAATCTGCGGCAATTTAGATAAATGGCAGGGTGAGAAAAAAGAACAACACTTCCAAAAGTTCTTAAATAAAATAAAGGAATCTGCGTAACAATATAGGTATCTGTTTCTTGTTTTTTGAAAACATAATTTCTGTCTAGGTCTTGCCTAGACATGGGTTTGACAAACACAGCGAATTCCTATTAAATAGCAATAGATTTTGCTATTCCGGCAAAACAAAAAAGAAAGGAAGCTCTTGTGAAAAACTATGCTCCGTATATTGTTGGAGGCGTACTGACTGCTGTTCTTTCGCTCTATGCTTACTTTGTGCTGCGTTTTGCCGGCACGAGCTCGGGCAACATCTGGTCGAAAACACCAAAAATGTTCTGGGAAGAATTTCTTTTCAGCATTCCTGGCGGACTAGACCGAAAAGTGGTCGCCCTAAAAGCGAAAATGGCCACGGCTGACGAAAACGTCTACGGGAAAGACAGGGTATGGACCCAAAAAGAGATTCGTGAAGAAGATCTTTTCGAGGAATGCGCAAAAGACCTGTTCGTCTCCCCTGTTGAGTTTTGGGCCACGACGATCATCGCACTTATCTTCGGCTTTGCTTTGGGTTGGGGAATAGTCGCAGTGCTCTAAGCTTGCCTCGGCCGACAAACTGACCCATCTACGGATGGGCTTTTTTATTTCTCTATAAACTTTTTTACAACCTTAAAATCTTCCATGAGAACAGCCTTATTCTTTGGATTATAGAGCGCTGCAGCTGGATGATACAAAGGAAGAAATATCACCTCGCCATATGAAAGCTTCCCTTTGTATACTTTGCCATGCATTTCTCCAATGGTGTCTAATTCATTTTCTATACCCGCAGACATAAACATATACTTCATACTAATTCTCCCCAAGAGGACAATTATTTTTGGTTTAACGATTTCAAGCTGCCTGAGTAAGTACGGACCGTAAAGGTCTATTTCCTTTTGCGTTGGGTCACGATTATCTTGTGGTCTATCTTTTACAACGCTCGTGATGTACACATTCTTTCTTTCGAGAGAAATAGAGGTAAGCATTTCATCCAAGAATTTCCCAGAGCGACCACAAAAAGGTTTCCCTGTCTCCCCTTCTTTTTTCCCTGGCGCTTCTCCTATAAAAAATACTTTTGCATTAAGAGATCCTTCTCCGATCACCGGAATATAATTGTTTTCAATTCGATACGCATAAAGTGAAGAATCAGCGCGAGCGGTAATCTCGTCTGTGATAGCCTGCATCTTTTCTATCTTGGTCATATGGGCCAGTATACCAAAATCAGCCCGCGGAATACCGCGGGCTGATTTTATGTATACAGACTACCTAACTGTTGTCGTTGAAATCATATCAGCCTTCTGCATTTGCTTCATCATACGATCTTGGCGTCTTGCATCTTTATCCAAGCGGTATGCTTCAATCATTTGATTCGCATTTGGAATAAGCGCATTTAATGCAGATACGCCTAGGCCAAACCCAATCACGAGACCAATAAATAAATTCCAAATATTAACTTTCCCTTCAAGAAATTTTAGATATTTTTTCATATATGTACCAGTATATCATTAGATAATCAACTTTTAACAGGTAACCAAGAAACACAAACGCGGGCACTTCGTGCCCGCGTTTGTGTTTCTCTAAACTGTAAGCTCTCAACTCTTGACTATGTTATTTACCCCTTAAGGTACGCGAGCATTGTTGATGCATCAGATACCAAAAATGGATCGGTCTCACAATTATCCATCATACCGTCTTCAATAAACATTTTCTTAATAACACCATCCACCACGTGCATAGAATATCTCCATGAACGGTCACCAAAGCCAAGGTTCGTCTTCTTCACAAGCATACCCATAGCACGTGTGAAGTCTGCATTTCCGTCTGGAAGCATAAATACTTTTTCAAGACCGAGATTCTTTTTCCATTGAAACATGACAAACGCATCATTTACAGAAAGACAAATAACTTCGTCTACACCGAGTGCTTTCATATCATCATATGCAGCTTCATAACCTGGTGCATGTGTGGATGAGCAGGTAGGAGTAAAGGCACCCGGCAATGAGAAGACAACTATATTCTTTCCTTTAAAGATTTCACTCGTTGCAACATCTTGCCAACGGAATGGATTTTCTCCTTCTACTGATTCATCACGAACACGTGTCTTAAAGACAACATCTGGAACTGAATTGTTTTCTGTTAAATGTGACATAGGGGTAGTTTTTAGGTAATAGTTTTTAATTTCTAGTCAAAATACAAATGCGATCGGTACTGTGTATTTGTATATATCTACTATAACGTATAGCCATGTAAGATGCAAAACTATTTTACAATACAAAAGCGCGCCTACGGCGCGCTTTTGTATTGTATTTAGCTGTAAACTGTTGACTATTTTTAGTATCTAGAACGTGTCTCACGTGCCTTAGGAACAAAAGTAATAGCATTACCTAGTTTCTTTGCACGTCCAGTTCGTCCGATACGGTGAATGTATGTTTCGTAATTGTTTGGAATATCGTAATTGATAACCAATGAAATGTCCGAAATATCGAGTCCGCGAGCGGCGACGTCAGTTGCGATCACAACTTGTACTTTACCGGCTTCGAGAGCTTTGACAGCTCGTTCACGTTCACGGTTGTGCATATCTCCGTGGAGAGCAAGTGCTTTGAATCCACGCTTTGTGAGTTCATCAGCAAGACCGTCTACGTGACGCTTCATTTCTCGGAAAATGAGAACCTTGCCATATTCTGGCTTAAGAAGAATCTCATGAAGAGCTTCTACCTTTTCAGCATCCGTATTCACACGGATAACATCCTGCATAACTGATGATGCTGTATCACGTGACTTGATAGACACGGTAACTGGATCAGTAAGGAAGTCTGTACAAAGTCTCTTAATTTCTGGAGAGAATGTCGCAGAAAAGAATAGTCCTTGTTTTGTCTTTGGCATAGCGCCTAGAATTGTTCGCATGTCATCAATGAATCCCATGTCGAGCATTCGGTCTGCTTCGTCAAGAACAATACTGTCGAAGTATTCCATTCTGATTTTTCCACGTTCGATAAGATCCTTCACACGTCCCGGTGTTCCGATAACAGCATTCACACCAAGTTCTAGTTCCTTGATCTGACGCATGATTGGTGCACCTCCCACACATGATACAGAGAAGAGCTTCATACCACGAGTAAACGCGACGAATTCTGCTTCAACCTGTTGAGCAAGTTCACGTGTTGGTGTAAGAACCATAATCTTATGATCTTTGTTTGCAACAAGTTTGTTGATAAGTGGAATCAAGAACGCAGCTGTTTTACCTGTTCCTGTACTTGCGATACCGATAACATCCTTTCCTGAAAGAACGACCGGAATAGACTGATCCTGAATAGGAGATGGTGTAACGAGTCCTTTTGCTGTTAAGTTAGCAGAAAGCATTTCAGCGATACCGAAGTCAGTAAAGGCATGCTTTGCTTCGTAGTGATCTACTTCTGTAATTCCAGCTTCTTTATTAATAAAAAGTTTTTCATCAATGTAATCCTTCTTGAAAGAACGTTTTGCATTAAATGGGCGAGGTGAAGACGATCCTCCTCCACGAGAAAATCCTCCGCGTGATCCACCTCTTGATGAGTAGCCTCCACGTGAAGAACCTCCATCGCGAGGCGCTGATGAATAAGAACGTGATCGTGAACCTGATTGCGGTGAACGAGAACGAGAATCCTGTCGTGAGTCAGAAGATGACCCACCTGTTGTAATGGTGTACATATGTTTATTTACGATTTTCACAACTGGCGATCTTCTTCGTTACAACATCATGTTTTCTCGTCAATGTACTACAACGTACATTTCCTCGAACACATTCGTTGTGCCTTGAATATCATCCAGTTCTGCAAATCTTTAATTTGGTTAATGATTATTTGCGCTCTGCTTCCTTTTGTTGAAAGACTCGTCTACCTAGAGTGGTAGAACTATGGTTAGCCATAACGCGTCAAATAAAACCTGACCACACATGGATATCCATACGGAAATAATTGAATCTATTATAGCAAACATGTGGCTAAATGTCAAATTTGTCGTATATAACACCCTATGGTCCACGTACCTAAATTTTTAGTTTCTAATTTTTAGTTTTTATGTAAATACCACAAAAAATATGCCTCGGTGTTGTCATTATACAAAATAAAAAACCCGCCGAGACGGGTTTTGCCGTTGGGCGGGCGAACACTTAGTGATGCGGGTCATACCCCTTGGCGGCGTCCTTCACTTCTTGCTGAAGCTTGATGAAAGCCGTTGCATGCCGCTGCAACACTGTCACAAAAGCGCCGATTTTTGCGTCGAACTGCTTGATGTCATCTTCCGTAAGTATGACATCATTCAATTTGGCGCGGAGCGCCATCATGCTGTCCACATCCTTCGCGCCAGCAATTTCATCGAACAGCTTCTGGGTGACCTTGATCTTCGCGTCCATATAGATGTCTACGAACTCGCCGAGACGTGCGCGCATGGATGCCCTCGCTGGACCGAAGAGATCATTCTTCAAGGGGGATGTGGATTCTTTTTCTGGAGGCCTGTTTCCGTTCATTTTTTTCTCCTGTAATGAACATATACGTTTTCGTAACGCATACCGACTAACTTCGCTCCTTTCGTCTAGAGCTTAGTTCAGTTATCACAAACTAACACTTATATTAATATATGTCAACAAAATTTCTTTTTAAGTTATTTCACAAGCTTTATGACGAATTCGTGGTCGTATGGATCGCGGAGGAAGGAGTAGTTCGTCCAACCATTTTCTTGTGCCAGCTGCTCTATTTTCTCACGTTGCGTGATATCGAATTCAAGGTAAAGTGTGCCACCTGTTTTTAAAAAGTCTTTTGCATGACTAAGAACTTGCTTGTGATAATAATACCCATCTTCCTTATCAAAAAACGAAAGAGGCACCTCAGCAGACAATTCTTTCATCACTTCATCTTTCATTTGTGGCGGCACATACGGTGGCACAGCCGTAATCACATCGTACTTGTGTAGGTCTTGCCTAGATAGTGGTTCAAGCGTGTCCCCTGTCATCACATTCGCACGCGAGATGTCTATATTATTTTTCTCTATTGAAATCTCAATTTGTTTTTTGAGTGCTGGATCGTATTCAATGAAATCAACTGTGCACTCTTTGATATTTTTCAAAAAAGCGAGCCCAACATTTCCAGAACCGGCAAAGAGATCGAGCACGCGAAAATCCTCCGGATTTTCGCGTGCCTCTTCTTGCTTCATACTTCGTACTCCTTTCTCCTTTGCGATAGCAATCGCAACCCAGTGTTCCGTCTCTTTCCTCGGAATCATCGGACGAAGCGACAGATCAACTTTCGTACCACAAAATAAAACTTCGCCAAGCAAATATTCAAGCTCTTCCCCTTCTGCCATTCTTATCACATCAGAAAGAAAGGTCTCGGTCTCACGACCGTCGTGTTTTTGTATACGTAATTGTGCAACTTTGTTTTCGAACCTCATGAAGTGGAATTATACAGTGGATAGATCGACGCTTGCAATACTATCTGCTATTTCAGTTGCTATCTCTTTTCTTTTTTTAGCATCAACAGAATACATAAGTTCGTCGATGAGATGAGACAGTCTCCCTCGCACAACCACATCTACATTTTTAAAATACTGCGGCACTTCCGTAATGTCTCCAATCGGTGCATCACCTCTTCCTTCCAAGACTTCATTAATGAGCTCTTTATTTTCTGAACTTAGCTTGAGTAATTTCTTCATAATCCCTTTGTTGTCGAATCCGCGAATAACAGAAACTTCTACCCGTTCATTATTTGCTTCTGGTTCTGTGGAGCTGCGTTCCTGTGACATGGAGATGTATCTATGTCATAGAGTATACCAAACTACGCATCAATATTCTTTTCTCGAATTACCTATATTCTGAAGCGAATTTCGTAAAGACCTCTGTATCCTTACTCGTTTCAAACGCCGCCTTTCCTTCTCCTTCCAAACCCCATTCCGAAACCGCTTGTGCCACATACAGTGCTGGGTCGATATACTTTCCTTCCCACCCTGCGGTCGTCGCAGCACGAACAAAAACATTGTGCACAAGTGGGTAATGCGTACATCCATACAAAAGATGCGTAGCACCGACCTCTTTGGCGTAAATCACAACAGGAAGAATTTCTGCATACAAACTCTCTTCATCTATATTTGACTCGATGCTTCCTGCGAGTGTTCTCGGCGCATATTCAAAAACAGCAGCAACAGTACCTCGCAAATGTGTCTGATATATTTGACTCGTAATCGTTGCTTGTGTACCAATAACCAAAATACGCGAATCATTCGGCACATCGCAATACTTCTTGAATGCAATAATAATATCAATGTAATGATGATGGTCTACATCACATTCTCTGAGGAGCTTTTCGGTCATGTGTACCGACATACTATTACACGCACTCACAAAGTGAGTCACGTTAGATTCTTTCAGATGAAGAATAATTTCTCTCATGAATTGTACAATTTCTTCCAGACTTCTATTGCCGTAAGGAGCACGAGCGCAGTCTCCAAAATAGAGAACATCAGCAGTCGTTGCGGTCTTTACTTCTTTAAGAACCGAAAAACCTCCGACGCCAGAATCAAAAAACCCAAGAAGTGGTTTTTGATTCTGGTCGGAATGAATCATACTATTTATCCGCGCACACGTACTACGACACGAGCGTGTGATGTCTCACACTTTTCACTACAAAATCCTGGACCTTCAGATGACATACAGTCGCCGCAAATAAGAAAGAGCATATTACATTCTGCATTCGCACAATTTTGGTACTGCTCATTAGCAACACCGCAACGTTTACACTTCCCTATCACTTCTCGTTCTCCGCCGAAGTCCATCACGAGACGATTATCAAACGTGAACAACGTTCCTTTGAAATCTTTACCTGGATATTTTTCCATATAACTGTGCATGCCGCCATCTAATTGATACACATTATCAAAGCCTTCATGAAGTAAATATGCCGACATCTTTTCGCAACGCACACCACCAGTACACACAGTGAGAATTGTTTTGTCTTTTGTTTCTTCTCGTATCTTGTCGATCAATTGTGGAAGCTCTCGTGACGCTGCCATACCAGGATCAATTGATTTATCAAAATGTCCTGATTCGAATTCATACGAATTACGCATATCGACAACGACGAAATCTTTGTCATTCTCATACCACTCTCGCAGTTCTTCTGGTTTTAGATATGTTCCCGTCTTTTTTGTCGGATCAACTTCTTTTGGAAAACGTGTACCCACAATTTCTTTACGAATTTTAATCGAAAGACCCGGAAAAGATGTACCATTACCTTCACTTCTTTTTATCTGCATACCTGAAAAACGTTCATCTTTCAAAAATTCTACGACAAAGTTTTCGGTATCTTCCACGAGTCCTTCAAGAGTGTAGTTTATTCCTTCTTCTGCTACGATTGATCGTCCTGTGAGATTGAATCTTTTACAGAGATCCAAAGAATATGCCTTCAGTTCTTCAGGATTGGCGATGGTTACATACTTATAGAAAAGAAGCACTTGGTATTTCATAGAAGGATTATAGCAAAAATAGAGAAACCTAACACTACTGTGCGAGCATGAAGATAAACGCAAGCGCTAAAATTGGCGCCATGAATGGTACAGGAAAAAATGCCATAATAATTACAATTGTGTGCGGTATATTTGTCAGATACGTACCAATGAAATAAATTAAAAATGGCTGGAAAATAAATCTCGAAAAAAATGTGCTTATGATTGCAAAATCAAACAACCATATAAGAATACCCATAAGGGTCATAATAATAAATCCGAGAACTTCACGCACAATAACAAGATCGCTTAGTATATTTTTGGAAAACCTCTGGAAGAATGTCGGATGTGTTTCTGAGTGCATATCAGCAAGCACTTTAACGAAAAGATAAGAAAGATGCAACAAGAGAGCTGCAACCTCTTCCTCTAAGTCTCTATCTATGGTATAATAATGAGCACACAAAGATTAGAAATTGTCAGCGGTGTCGTTTACAAATATATAGCGGGATGGAGTAGAGGTAACTCACACAAGAAACACATAGCTCTCATAACCTTGAGGTTATGAGCAACTAAGAACAAAATATTACCTCGTGTCGTTTACAAATATATAGCGGGATGGAGTAGAGGTAACTCACGAGGCTCATAACCTCGGGACACAGGTTCGATTCCTGTTCCCGCAACAAGTAACAAAAAGTGATTCACAATAGAGTGAATCACTTTTTGTATTGGGGGGTTGGTGGTTGAAAAAGAACTCATTTCATAGTAGTATTTGAAGCACATGTCGGTGTAGCTCAGTTGGTTAGAGCACATCACTCATAAAGATGAGGTCGGAGGTTCGATCCCTCCCACCGACACAAGAAATAATAAAAATGAAGTTTATTGACTTCATTTTTTTATTTCTTGTGTCGATGAGAAAGCCAACTGCTTGGCTTTTGTGGGAGGAACGATGGACGGAGCCTTATTGAGCCAGCAGGCGAAATAGCGAGTGGCGGTCCGTCTACAGGTGTCGACTAATTTACCAGTCGACCTGCAAACTTTTTGAGTGGCGACGAAAAAAGATTTGTAGGAGATCCCTCCCACCGACACAAAAAGTATCTTGAATCTTCTGCTAAATATGGTAGTATAGATTCACACGCAAACAAAAGAGCTTTGTTTGCAGGTAGTAATATGCAGTCGTAGCTCAGCTGGTTAGAGCACTGCCCTGTCACGGCAGGGGTCGTGGGTTCAAATCCCATCGACTGCGCAAAATACAAAATCCCCAAATCGAAAGATTGGGGATTTTGTATTTTGCGCAGTCGAAGCAACTGACCTGCGTCACTCACGTGGGACTTGAACTGAATCGCTTCGAGCAAAACGAGGCGATGAAGCCGGGGTCGAGGCTACGTGCCGAGATGAATGATGTACTCATCATGAAGCGAGCCGTAGCGGTGACCAAGTCCCATCATGATTTAAATAAGGTCGTCTACAGGTGTCGACCAGTCTACCAATCGACTTCACGAAACTACTTCGATCCACCAGCTGACAGAGAGGAGTTTTGTAACCAAGCCCCAAGCCCCCTCAATGCTATACTTCCTCCATGAACCCTGAAAGCAACAATGACCCTATTTTCTTTTACGAACACGACTATTATATTTTTTCTAACTTTTCTTCGTTCGCTATTGTCTGGAAAGAAAATCTCTGTATGACAAGTGAACACGCCTATCATACAGAAAAGTTTGAAGATGAAGAACTTAAACAAATGATACGTACTACACGGTCAGCACATGCTGCCCTTTTACTTGCCAAAGAGCATAAAGACGAATACCGAAAAGACTGGGATGATGTGAAACTTGGCATTATGAAAAAAATACTCCACGCAAAAGTAGAGCAACATCCTTACGTAAAGAAAAAACTTCTAGATTCTGGCAACAGACAAATCATTGAAGATTCTTGGCGTGATGATTTTTGGGGATGGGGTCCGCATAAAGATGGAGCCAACCATCTAGGGAAACTTTGGATGGAAGTTCGCGAGGAAGTAAAATCAAAAGAAACAATTTTGGAATAATCATTCCCAATTTCATATAAAGAAACCGCGCCAAATAACGCGGTTTGTATCCTGTGTCACTTAACTCAACGAAATGGCGTTAAATGACAGTCATAGGTTGTAAACATTTGCATGAATACTTTCCGTTCCAACCTTGTACCGTATTGTTTAACAAAATGTGTCACGTCGACGCCTCGAGAGGTGAGCAACGCAACAGATGCGCGATCAATCTCACGACGGTAAATGGCGTACGCCAGGGCGTGTGGTGTTCTGAGAGCTGTTACAGAAAATTTTCCGGCTCGGTACTCAGCGAAACTCTCTTGACCAAGCTCGATAAGTCGAGAGCAAATGACTTTCTTTATTCCTGTTTCAGTAAGCCAACCCTCTCGTATTAAGAGTAAAGCAAGGGCCCCATAATCATGGTTCCATGTAAAAGGATTAACAGAATCCTCAAACAGTTTGATGCGAAGAGCCGTGTAAAGAACAATGTCACGGGCAGCTTCTCGTGATAGTCGCCCTACTTCTGTAATCATATCTGCCTCCGTTGTAGTTATTGAACAGTACAGCCTTAAGATTACGCTTCAAGAAACATCTTGGCAAATTACTTCTCCTCTTGTCTCACCTTCCATCCTTCATACACCCCCGCATTCTTCAAAATTGCCTTCGTATAGCGTTCATACTCAAAAAGCGGACAAAGTGACGCACGCGATGGAGAAATTGAACAGGAAACGTTTACAGCCTTATCTTGCTTTTCTTTATTTTGGAACATAAACCCAAACGTCATGTTTACAATATCAAACGAACTGAAGCGTTCCTCCAAACCAAGTTCACCAAGCGTTTCCTTAAGCGCCTGCATACCCGTGTGATCGTTTGATGACGGCAACGTAAGTCTCAGCTTCTTTTTTCCCTCTTCGTAGGATACCGTCACCGACTTGATGGTCGCCTTGATAAAGGGTGTACCTTTATTGTGCTGTGTAAAATCAAGAGAAAGATTTTTGAGAGGAAGAAGATTGTACACTTCGATTTTTTCTTCATACCCGCCACCACACACGATACGCAAGAAAGTGTCGAGGAAAATTATCTTTTGCTCCTTCGAAACATTTCCCGCAATGAGAACCGTTTCTTCTTTCGGAAGATACGCGATACGCACGGTCTCAATCTTTCTCGACACATGCTTTCTGTTTATTTCTCCTGTCTTCGCATCTACTTTATTCTCCACATCGTATGACCCCTGGAACTTCGATTCGATGTACAAAATATCGTTCAAGAAAAGATGTTCCATTTCTTGTTCTGTGGCATTGTCATCTTTGTTTGCAAGACGAGTGAATTCACGCGTAAGCTCGGTAAGTTTTACTTCAGCGTCAAGCTGTTCCACCTTCTTAGCCTCATAGGAGATATAACTTTTTGAAGCATAGAAAGGAAAGAGGAAAGCAAGTTTATCTGCAATCTCTTCATGGCGAAGAAAAATATACAATACGACATCATGATCGCTCACACATTCGATTTCTGGTTCAAAATCTTTTTTGGTTTGTTCTTTGAAAAGCTTCTTTCCAAGCGATGCCGTATGAGCACTCGTAATAGAGGCGAGATACGAAAGATCTTTAAGTATTTCTAGGCGAGGTTCTGTGTCCAATGCTTTGATGGAATCTTCCATGAGCGAGACAGCAAGCTTACGCGGTGTCTGATCATTTATTTCAAAAAACATTTGCGTACCATGTTTTGTTGCGAGTTCAGAAAGTAATTGCGGTGCGAATAATTTTGAAAGATACTTCTTGGTTGAAAATGATTTGGCCATACGGAAAAAATTACAATAGTGCCTCGTAGTGTAGCATGCTAAAAAATACTCTTCACCTTCTACTCATAAATAACAACAGACAAGAATTATGTAAAAAGAATACTGTAAACAATTTAAATAACTCTTTTGCACTAAAACAAACACAAGTTTTTTCTCTTTATCAGACTCTCGGAGGCGGGTAGCCGAGAGTGAGTGCATTTTCTAGCAAGAAAATGACACGTGCTGATAAAGAGGAAAAGCTAAAAAGAAAAGAAATTTTGAATAAAGATGTAGGCACTGGAATACTTAGACTCTCTTATTTGACAAGCTTTTATGGCCATGGTTTAAAATATTTTCCCTGCTATACTTATCTCTATGAAGCATGAAATAGAACGCAGATTTTTATTAAAGGAAATGCCTACTCTTGATGATCTCGAATCTATTACCTGTGAAAAATACATAGTACAACTTGGTGATCTCGTTGAAGAAACAGTCGAGAAAAAGAATGGCACTTTTTTCTATGAGAAAAAGATTTGCCTCTCTCATCAAGAATGCAATACAGAGACCTCTTCAATTTCCAAAGAAGACTTTGAAAAAATGAAAGGCCAAGCATCCTCTCCCCTCTACTACAAAAAATATCTCTACGAAATTAACCCATCCATTACGGTAATAATCTTTGAAGGCAATCTCGAGGGTCTCGTTCGTGCGGACGTAACCTTTTCTTCTCATGAAGAGGCAGAGGCTTTTACGGTTCTTCCATGGATGGGAAAAGAAGTTACTCATGCGCCGCTTGGGCTTGATAAAAATCTAATGAACCTCACTAAAGAAGAGTGTGGAAATCTCATTCACCAAGAAATACGCTCTGTAGCGATATAATTTTAGTTTCTAAGCGATTGCTTTTAATTCTCGGAATACTGATTCGTACAAACTAAACGCTCGTTTTGCTTCTCGTTCTGTGAGTTCAAAGTTTGATCCTTCATGCGTAATCCTGTTACGTATTTTATGTGCATCCCATGCAAGAGCAACCGTCTTAAAGCTTGCATCTTTCAAGAGATCGCTCACCGTCACACCTTGATATCCTTTTCCTTTCAAAACTTCTTCAAGCATATTGTCTGCTTCAATGATGCCGATTCTCCACAACGCTTCACTTGGACTACTCATATAGCCTTTAATAATCGCAAAACGAGGATGCTCCTTAAACTCTTCTACCGTAGGTGGCAGAGCTGGTGCATTTTCGTAGACAGGAAGATTTGGAATACCTGCTGGCATAGATTCTTCTGTATGTGTAATCGTGTGTATACTTTTTCCTTTACCTTGGCCATGTCCGTGACCATCTTCTCCACCAGTAAAGTGATGATTGTAATGATCAAGTGATGCGACGAATATAATAAACCAACGAAGGGCTGCGTAGACAAGCACAAGAATGAGCGCAATAGCGAGAAGAGAAAGGAGGTCAGTAAATAATGAAAGTATTGGATTCTGTACAGAAAGATGAAGTCCTCCTGTGTGTTCCGAAACATTGAATGTAGCAATTTGACTTATATTATTTGGATCAAGTGGATAGGTGTCCATGCCGTCTGGAATACCATCACTATCCGTATCTTTGTTCTGTAAGTTTGTCCCAAGAATTTTTTCTATTGCATCACTCACACCGTCACCATCTGTATCTAACCCCAATGAAGAAGTAGAACCATCAAGTGGCGCTTCATCGCGTCCATCAATAATACCATCATGATCCGTATCATTATTGAGTGGATCTGTCCCTTGGGATAATTCTTGTCCATCAGAAATGCCGTCTCTATCTGAGTCTGGATTATTCGGATCCATATTGTGCGCTAGTTCATAACTATCGGGTACACCATCTCCATCTGAATCTTTTGGACCAACACCAAAAAAATCGCGAACCTTATCTGCAAAAGTATAATCTTGACTATAACGTTCCTTTAGCTGTGCTGCAGTTAAATTATGTGCGTCGTATGGACTAGGATCTGAGACATCAGGAATACCATCACCATCACTGTCGGGAAGTTTGTAGCCAAAACTTTCCATCATTCGTTGCCATAACGAAAGATGAACGTCAGCCGGTGGAACAGCAGCATCTTTTTGTGCAAGAAATGAATCGAACCATCCGCGATCACGAAGACCATCCCACTGTACTTTTACATGAGAGTCTAAATATGCCTGTTTGTCGTGCCGAAGAATACCAAAAAGCCAAACGTACTTGAGCCAAAGCAGTACATCGTAAACTCTATTGAAAAGATAATCGAGGGATAAGGAATACATAAAAACAGTTTAGAGGGGAGAGCTTGGAGAAAAGAGTAGACCGGGAACGACTCTCTCCTCTCACCTCTTAACTCTAAGCTATTCCTAGTATAGCTTTTCAAAGTCACGACCGATAGTGAATAGCATATCTTCACGCATGTGAGGAGCGATGAATTGCACACCAAGTGGTAGGCCACTTTCTGTTTTTCCTGATGGAATAGAAATAGCTGGCACGCCGACAATATTGACTGGCACTGTGAAGATGTCTGCCAAGTACATTGCGAGTGGGTCGTGAGACTTTTCGCCGATCTTAAATGCTGGTATTGGAGATGTCGGTGTGGCAATGACATCTACATCTTTGAAGACGCGTGCGAATTCTTTTTTGAGCATATCTCGTACAAGGTTCGCTTTGTTGTAGTAGGCATCATGATAACCAGACGAAAGCACATACGTACCAAGCAAGATGCGACGACGAACTTCAGGACCGAATCCTGCTGTACGACTTTCAAAATAACTTCTGATACTTGTCTCCCCTGGATGAGAAAGTCCATAACGAATACCATCATAGCGCGCAAGATTACTTGATACTTCTGCGAACATCAAAATGTAATATACAGAAAGTGCTTTTTCAAGATGTTCGATACTCACATCTTTTATTTCATAGCCAGAGACTTTCATCTTTTCTATTGATTCGTTAAAATTCTTCAACACCTCAGCATCTATTCCGTCTCGTGCAATAAATGACGCAGGAACACCAATAATCTTTCTACATACCCCCTGCTCCTTACTCCTTGCTCCTTCATCAAGTGACGTACTGTCGAGTACATCGTGCCCACTGATAACTTTGTACACCTCCTCGACGTCATCGACACACTTTCCGAATGGTCCAATTTGATCAAGTGAACTTCCCATAGCCATCACACCGTAACGTGATACATTCCCGTATGTTGTTTTGAGACCAACGATGCCACAAAAGGATGCCGGCTGACGAATAGATCCTCCTGTATCTGATCCGAGCGAAATAGGCACGCCATCATATGCCACAACTGCCGCTGATCCGCCGGACGAACCTCCTGCGACACGAGATGTATCTGCTGGATTTTTCGTAACTCCATACGCGGAGTTTTCTGTTGATCCTCCCATAGCGAATTCATCCATGTTTGCTCGTCCGATAAGTATCGCGCCTGCTTCTTTTAGTTTAGTCACAACGGTTGCATCATACACGGCGACATAATTCTCAAGAATTTTCGATCCACCGGTTGCGAGTTCACCTTTCACCAAGATGTTATCTTTAAGAACAACGGGAATACCTGTGAGAGTGCCCGCTGTACCATTTGCGAACATCTCTTTAGCGCGAGAAATTTGAGATGCGATAAGTGCATCCGAATACATACCTAAAAGTGCATGAATCTCCGGATCTTTTTCTGCTATGGTTTTCTTTGACACATCGACAAGAGCCTCAATAGTTGTCGTACCATTTTTTATTTCCTCATGTACTTGTTTCAGTGTTTTTTGCATGTATCTCGTGTTGTATATATCTAAAGTCTAAAATCTAATCTCTAACATCTATTTCAGTACTTGTTCTACCTGCACATATCCATTCTTGGTCAGTGGCGCTTCTGCTAATATCGCCTCGGTATTTGAGCCTGTCTCATGCGTGACAACATCTTCACGAACAACGTTGTATACAGCTTCTTCTCCTCGAACAAGCTCACCTTGCACCTCGTTTATTTCTGAAATATAGCCTAAAATCGCCTGCATATCTAAAAGCATTTTTGGTTTTTCCTCTGGTGTAATGGTAATACGCGCAAGGGCTGAAAGATTATCGAGTTCTTGTTCTGTGAATGACATAGGGATATTCTAGCATAAAAAAAGATCCTGCGCACTTAGACGCAGGACCAGGGCTTACGTGACAGAATTAACCATCACTACCCTTCGACCTCTCGTGTTCTTCTTCCATTGCTTCTCTCCTCAGAGCTTTCTGGTATTCCGGATAATCCGGGTCCGGAGCGAAAAGCTCATGCAAAGAGCGAGACTGGGACTGTAAAAAATCCTGGTACTCTTTGGAGGTCATGGGCACGAAAATGGTTTTTTCAACCATGGTTGCTCTCCTTTGCAGGTATCTTTGATTGCGGGATTGCAACCTCAGTTCCTACGAGCAGAAAGTGGCGAACCACCCCTAATGGAGAAGCACGTCAATCATAGCACGTTTATCTATAAAAGTCAATAGAAAGAGGCCTTATTTCACAAGCGTTTTCAGCTCTTCTTCATCTATTATTTTCGTACCCAATTTCACTGCATCGTCACGCTTACTACCGCCACCATCGCCTGCTAGTAGGTAGTCAGTTTTTGAAGATACACTTGCGGCAACTTTGCCACCATGTAATTCTATTAAATCTTTGGCTTCATCACGAGATAGTGTTAGAAGGCTGCCAGTGATGACAAAGGTGAGGCCGGATAATTTCCCACGTCCGCCGGTTAGCGGATTCTTTTCTTCAGAAACTTTTATTTCTTTAAGGAGTGCGCCGATGAGGGTGGAATTTTTTGCGGCAGCAAAAAACTCCACCAATGATGCAGCCACTTTCTCCCCCACTCCTTCTACAGTAGACAATTCTTCAAGCGAAGCTTTCTGTATTTTTTCAAATGTTCCAAAATGTTTTGCTATATCTTTTGCTGTCTGTTCACCCACATGACGAATACCGAGCGAATATAAAAATCTATGCAGTGGCACTGTGCGTGATGTATCGATAGACGCGATGATATTCTCCGCGGACTTTTCACCGAACCCTTCCAACCCTTCTATATCTTCTTTTTTGAGAGCATATATAGATGGCGCATCAGTTATCAAACCAATGTCATGAAAAGTTTCGAGAATTTTCTCACCCAAACCATCAATATTCATTCCCTTTT
The DNA here is from genome assembly GCA_041651055.1 of Minisyncoccota bacterium. GTDB lineage: Bacteria > Patescibacteriota > Minisyncoccia > Phycocordibacterales > UBA5272 > UBA11704. The sequence goes on along the minus strand of JBAZJW010000001.1, from coordinate 5,544 downwards.
TACTCACAAAATGAATGAGGCCTTCGAGGTGTTGTGCGGGACATGCTTTATTCAGACAGTACAGCGCAGCGGACAATTCTTTGCCGATCTGTATACGTGATAATGTACTATCACATGATGGACATGTTGTAGGCATGACGAATTTCTTAGCATCTTTTGGTCTGAGTTCTGTGAACACGTCGAAAATTTCTGGTATAACATCCCCCGCTTTTCGTAGAGATACTGTATCCCCTACACGCACACCCAATCTCTCTATTTCATCTTGATTATGAAGTGTGGCGCGCGATACTGTAGATCCTGCTATGAGCACTGGCACGAGTTCAGCTACTGGCGTGACAGCACCCGTACGCCCCACCTGCACAGTAATGGAAAGTAATTTCGTTGCCACTTCTTCTGCTGGGAACTTATACGCAATACCTGCACGTGGTGACTTCGCGGTGTAACCGAGCTCATCCCACAGAGTTCTCTCATTTACTTTTATGACAAGTCCATCAATTCCATAATCTTGTGTATGTCTTTTTTCAATCCACTTTTCATAAAAAGTCTGAGCTTCTGAAAGTGTCTTGCAAATTTTTCTATCTTTATTCACCAAAAAACCAAACTTCTCCAAGACGGAGAGTTCTTCTTCTTGAGTCATATATATAGCCTTCTCTTTTTTATCTAGGTCTTGCCTAGATGTTTCGATATCATACGCGTAGAGTTGTATGTTACGTGTAGCAACGATTTTCGGATCAAGTTGACGCAGTGTGCCGGCGGCTAAGTTACGCGTATTCGCATACAAGGCGAGGCCTTGTAGTTCACGTTCGCGATTTATTCGCTCTAAGTCTTTTTTCTTCATCCACGCTTCACCGATCACTGTAATAGAAATATTTTCTGGAAGAACAAGTGGAATAGATTTCACTGTCTTTATATTTTCGGTCACATCTTCCCCTACTTCACCGTTGCCTCGTGTCGCTGCACGTACAAGTTTCCCATGTTCATAGGTGAGAACAACTTTCAGTCCATCTATTTTCATCTCTGCTACATAGGTCGGGTTTTCTTGTATTCCTTCTTTACGTAACAGTGTCACATTTCTTTCTTCCCAATCTACTAATTCTTGAAAAGAAAAAACGTTATCAAAACTCCACTGCTTAACTTCATGTGTTACTTTTTCAAAATGATCAATCGGGTCTCCACCAATGCGCTTAGTTGGAGAAAGCGGTGAATCGTACTTCGGATTTTCATGTTCTAGTTTTTGAAGTTCCTGCATCAAAGAATCATATACTTCGTCCGAGATTTCAGGTGCGTCATTCACATGATAGAGCACACGATGACGCTCAATAAGCCCCCGCAATCCTTCTATTTTCTTCTGTATTTCCAGCGTATTCATATGATAATACTACCATGAAAACCCCCGTGAGTTCATAAAGTAAAAAGTTCATAAAGTCTATAAAGTCGAAAGGAATACAGATACAGGGATGACCACGATTTATCCTGAGCTTGTCGAAGGGAGTGGCCGTCCCTGTATCTCCTTTATAGACTTTATGAACTTTTGTCTACTGAACCTCCGTTGTACTGATCACTGCGCGTTCAATCGGGGTAACGCCTGAGGTGTCGCAACTCGTATACCCTTGAGAAATAATCTGTCTATAGGCAATTGTCTTTTTTACCGTAACCTTAGCACATCTCGAAAGCCCTCCACCCAAATCCATATGAAGAGTGAATATTGATTTCTTTCCATCTTCTCTTGCGCCCAAAGAATTTGTACGCGAAAAGTCTGTTACCGTAAAACTATTTGGTGATACGGTATTAAAAATTTCAGATGTTGCACACTTAATACTGTTGACACCGGTTAAAGTAAGAGATGTTCCTTGTGCAAGATTTATCTTTGCAAGAACAGTCGAAGCATCTGCCCCGCTACCATATTGGAAAATCCCCATACCTGTGTCCGGGTCGACATACTGATCATCAATCACGGTCGCACACATAAGCCCAGCATCTGCTGCGTAGTACGCAACCTGACTCTCCCGAGAAACTTTAGAGAAATACAATTCCTTCACGAGAATAGTAGAAATACCTGTTGCGACCGAAAGCAAAATAGAACAAATAAGAAGCGTTAGTGGTAGTGCGAAACCACGCGCGCTTTTTGTATGTAAGAAGAGTTTTTGTATAGTCATATATTATGATCGGGCGTGAAAAAAGTCTACAACTCGTATCGTGCGAGTGTATCCATTTGAGCGTCTAAACGAGACCTCCACCGTCGCTCGAAAATCATCATTGTATACGGCATCAACGGTGGGAATAGATTCAAAGAAAACAGACCGTGTAAACGTGGTAGCGATACCGCCTGCACCATGCGCGCCCGAACACACATAGAGATTACTAGCAGTTTTTGAAAGCGTACTACACGAAGCGCTTGTCGGTAAATATTTCGTTGGAACAGCATCTTCGTTTGTGGTCATATCCATAAAATCAAACGAACACCCAGTAGCCGCAAAGCAATCCACCCCAGAATTAAGTTTTGTACGAAATATCCTCCATGCTGCCTCGCGAGGTATTTCATAAACTCCATTCCCAACCACAGACAAAGGACAATTCGCATTATCAGAAGTCACACAACGTATGTACACAGAGTCCTGCTGATGATGAAGAAGCTCCAACGCTTCCTGTGCGAGATAATTTGCAATCATGGTATCTTTTGTTTCTTTTGCATATGATGATGCATTGATAGCAACAGTAAGTGGACCGAGAATAACCATAGTGATCACAAAAATAGACACGAGTGTTTCCACAAGAGTGAACCCTTTGATTGATTTCCGTGTGCGAAGTGTAAAAAGAGATTTCATATACTTAATTATCTAGTTTACGAGAAGCTGAACTTGTCTGTACTGTGAATGTTACAGGATTAACAGATACTTTTGTTGGATTCGTAATTCCTGAAACAGAAATCGTCACAATAGGTTGATCGTAATCAACAGGTGTCGCCTCTGCCCCTTTCAAATAAAAGGTAAGTGCATTAACAGTAACATCAGCTGTCGTAATCTGAAGAAGCGAACCTTCAACACCTGCTGGATATTCTTGTTTGTAGATAATACCATCTGAGGAGCGATAATATGCCACTCTGTCGTTATCTGGACTACTTACAGAAAGCGGTGCAGACGGCTTGAATACAAGTATTGTATTTCCTCCACCACAACTCGTACGAAGATTAGAAGTAATAGGACTTGTCGTCGCAGCAGCACAATAAAAACCTGAACCATATCGAATATCGCGGGCCATTACTTCCATTGCCAAACTAACACCGTCCAATATAATCTGATTCTGTTGAAGTTTCGTATTAATTGCCTGCGCAGAATAAAGCGCCCCTGTCGCAAGAACGATTACGGTTGTAAAAAGTGCAAGTGTTACCAAGAGCTCAACAAGTGTAAATCCTCGAGGTGATTTTTTTGGGAATAATGAAAAAAAAGACTTCATAGATTAATTATTATCACATCCAGTAAGTGTCGTTCGTATCATACCTGAATTATACACTTCGATAGCACGAATGTGTCCAATGAGCGGTGCGTGTGGTGACCATAATTCAATACACCCTGCAGAATAATTCGTCGCCTTTGAGCCATTGATATAAATATTCGGCTGCGGGTTCGGTCGTGTAAATGAAATAGTAAGCGACGTGATAGAAGGGGTGCTCGGGGCACCGTAGGCATTACAAATAAAAGGGAAAGCTTGCCCTACACACACTTTTTGTACAAGATACCTACTCGGAAATGTTGTGAGACTTTTCAATTCATTCACAGGACTTGTTTCGTAGAGGCCGTCTCCAATAGGAAGACCGTACACACTTTCAGAGCCCCCTGTTCCTGTAACCGAATCTCCGAAAAGAACAATTTGACCTGGGGTGGCCAAGTCTACATATATCCCATATCCACCCAGAGATGAATTGGATGAATCGATTGCGCTTCCTCTCACCTGTGCCTCACGTACGAGAAGAGCAACTTTGTGTACCGTGTTCACAAGCGTAATACGTATCGCTGACTCAGGATAATTCGCAAGAAGCACACCTGTCATAATGATCATGATCGTAATACTGACGGTAAGCTCAATGAGTGTAAATCCGCGCACAGATCGCATATAACGAGTAAGAAGCTTCATATGCTAATGGTAACACTAAGCAAATAAAGATGCGATGGAAAAGATGTCGATGTCTGTGAACAGTACAATGAGAAATGCAATAACAATGAATGGCACAAAGGGTACGATGTTGCTTGGTTTTTTCTGATCATGGTTCACAGCGTTTACGATATACATTCCACCACCAATAATTGCTCCCATCCAAACAGAAAGAAGAAGCACGGCAATGCCTTGAGCAACACCGAAGAATGCTCCGACACCCAAGAACAAGAGCACATCACCAAAACCAAGAGCTTTCCCTTTTGAAACAATCCAAATAAGAAGAAACGGCAAGGCTACAATAACAGGAGCAAGTAATACCATACTCGTCGGTTCTGCGACATATCTCACCATGAGCATCAAGAATGTGAGCACACAGTACATCATCAGGTATGCCACCGGAATATACGAATGCATACGATCGTAGAGGGCGACGACACCGAAAGTAGCAAAGAGCAGTGTGTAATAGGTAAGAAGAAGAGCTACCATGAAAATCGACGACTGCCCTTGCAGGAAAAAATAGTAAAGAGCGACGAATACTGCTCCGTACAATGCCTCGACAATAAGAGCCGATATACCGTACACGGTTTTACAGTAACGACATTTCCCTTTCAAGAAAAGATAGGAGAAGATCGGAATAAGGTCAAACGCGCGAAGTGCCTCTCCGCAGGAGAGGCACTTACTGCGCGTTTTCATAATAGGTGCCACATGAAGTCGGGTCACGACGACTTGCACAAAGCTCCCTATTGAAGCACCGAATAGAAAAGATAGAATAGCAAACACGATGAGTCTACGGCTAGATCTGTGAAGTTAGATCGAAAACACAAGACCCAACAGTAGTACAGGTATCTGTTGAAACTTCTCCAGTTGTTATTCCGTCAAAGTCTGTACCCGTAGCACCTGTCGAAGAAATAGAAGGAACGCCTCCAGATGAAGGAGGGGCTACATATAAAGATGTAACCGAATCACCACTCCAAACAACACATCTTGGACTTACTAGACTAGCACCAACTGTTACACCGCTACAATCTCTATCAGTATCAAGAGCTGCACCGTATACATCAAGGTGAACTCCTAGGTGGTAGCCAAAAACAAGATTAAGTGTTCCAGAAACTCCTGTGTATGTCGTATAAGCGAAGGCATTCTTAGCATCTGTAGATGTAGCAACGAACGTTGGAAGTACCGGCATATAACGAGGAGCGAGAAGTAAGAGGTTTGTTGGGTACTGATTATTATTCGCCTCTGCATACTGTTCGAGGGCAAGGGTGAGCGCCTTCAACTCTGCAATCTTCTTTGCATCCTTCGCCTTCTTACGAGCATTCTGAATAGGTGCTGCAATAATCGTTGAGAGAAGTCCGATAATAGCAATAACCACGAGAAGTTCGATAAGTGTAA